>NZ_LZFV01000001.1:0-1157386 GCF_001675935.1 Shewanella sp. UCD-FRSSP16_17 | reverse complement strand
CGCGTTTAATTCGATGTTTTTCGTAGGCTCTGGTATTAATTCCTCGACCGATACTCGTGACGGTCGCAACGTTCCCATTGAGCAAGCTATTCACGCAGGCAATTACTGCATTTTGACGTGTTTTATGCATTTTATAGCTGACAAGCGATATGACTTTGTTCACAATAGAAAGAGCATTCATGGCGTTTAACCTTCATTTGTTTTTGGCAAAAGATTTGATCACCAAACGTCATGAATGTTCCCTTATTTTTTATCTTACTGATTCCGCTATATTATTTGTGGGGATACCTCAGGTTCAAATCCCTATCTCTTAGCCATATTTAGAGAACCCCGCTATTTTGTAGCGGGCTTTTTGCTTTCAAAATTTGGAATTAACGGACTTTGCGTTTTTTATAAATGGCCACATATGTGTTGGATTTTGTATCTTGATTGATTAGGGTAACTATTCAAACCGTTAAGGAACTATCTAACTTATCTAGGAGCAAGTTTGTCAGTTATAAGTCAGCAATCAGCAGAGCATTATATATGGGGAAATAATTGTGATGGTTGGCATCTGGTGAAATCAAAGCAATTAAGTGTTATCCAAGAGCGTGTGCCACCAGGTAGCTTTGAATCTCGGCACTTTCACCAGAAATCAGAGCAGTTTTTTTTCGTTTTATCGGGTATAGCAACGATAGAAGTGGAAGGTGAAGTATTGACTGTTAATCCGTTGCAAGGGGTTCATGTCGGTGCTGGTAAAGCCCACCAATTAAGTAATCAACATAATAGTGAGTTGGTATTCACGGTGACCTCAACGCCACCAAGTCATGGGGATAAGATAGAACAAGGTTAACTGGATAAAACTATTTGTAGAATGAGTCGCTTGTTATTAATTATTATTAACTTTATTTAATTATATGATTTTTATAGTTTATTTCTTCTTTTTCTGAGGGGGAGTCTTATTACTCTAAAAATTGAGTGTTAACTTGTAAGTGATTGCCTATAATCGCTCTACATCATTAAGGAATAGTATCGTGATAACCCGTGGCTTAGCATTTATAGTGTTATTTTTATCGTTGAGTTTATTCTCCACGATGATTGCTGCCGAGGGAAACCCAGCTTCACACGTTTCTGGGCCTTCAATAAGTTATCAAGTTAGCCATATTAATCCCATTGTGAATGATGTCGCTTTACCCACAGAGCTTGAAACCAGCTTTAATCAAACTCACATTGAGCCTGTAAAAGATTTGCCACTTATCAGTGACATTGAGCGCTTTGATTTTCTCAATGATTTTCGCCGAGTCGTGAGTCATGATAACCGCGCAGGTATCGGCGAAAAACCCAATTACTCCCTTCTCATCGCTTTTTTTGAACCGATGATTTTTAATCGCTATATAGCTCCAATCTCAACTCCCAAGTTTGTTAATCACTGGACCAGCCAGCTGAGCTCCGCAATATCCCGTGTTTCCGGTTGGAAAGATGGCAATAGTCTGTATAGCCATAATCATCAACGTCTAGCTTAATTTCTTTGGCTTGAAATCCGATATTTATCGGAACTTTACCGTGCGCTTTTGATTATTGAACCGCGAAGCTCCTTTAAGGAATGCCATGCGTTATCAATAAGCTCGAACAGTGCCTTGTGTTTTGTATTGTCAGAGAATTTATTGTGAACAAAAAACAACATCAACCTCTAAATCGTAATGCGATTTGGAAATATATCGTGCTGAGCGTCAGCATAGTGATTTTATTTTTAAGCGCTTTACCTTCATGGTACGGCGAACAGGCTTCAGTACATATTAAGCACCCTAACCAAACTATTGATGTTCTCGCTGTGTCGAAATATCTCACTCAGGCCGATATAGCAACAACTGCTATCCATCAAACGAATGGACAAACGATTATTGTATTACAAGATGATAATCAACAAGCTAAAGCAAAAGATGTTATGGAGCAGCACCTCATTGAGGGTGAAGTTATTGCACTAGCGATGGAACCTTCAGCGCCAGATTGGCTAACCAACTTAGGCTTTGCGCCAATCAAGTTAGGTTTGGATTTACGTGGTGGAGTGCAATTCTTACTTGATGTGGATATGGAGCCTGTTTATCACGCCCACCGGCAGGTGGTTATGGATGAGTTTCGCGCTAAAGTCAGAGGCTCAACAGGTCGCCATTTCGATGATAGCGTTTATTTAAGTTTTAGGTCGCCAGAAAGCTTACAAGAGGCGATTTCAGTTGCTCGTGAAGAGTTTCCGCAATGGCAAAGAGCAGTCAGTAATAATCAATTAATATTGAGTCAAACCGAAGAAGAAAGAGATGCGTTACGTGCATCTACAGTGCTACAAAATTTACAAATTATGCGCAGTCGAATTGAACATTTAGGGATTACTGAAGCATCGGTACAAAGACAAGGTCAATCAAGAATAAGGATTGAATTACCTGGCGTACAAGACCCAGCTGCAGCTAAGGATGTTATTGGCGCAACGGCATCATTATCATTTCATAGCTTAGTCAGTGAACGCTCACCCGGTGCATTAGTTATTGATGATGAAAATGGTAAGCCTGTTTACCTCAATAGAAACGCTATCTTTGGTGGTGAGCATATTATTGATGCAAGGGCTAGCATTGGTGAGATGGGACTGGCAGAAGTGAATTTAGTGCTCGATTCTGCAGGGGGGAGAAAAATGTCCCATCATWCTCGGGCAAACATTGGCCAGCCTATGGCAACAGTTTATAACGAGTACACACAAGGTCGAGATGGTACTAGCATTAAAAACAGTGAGGTCATTAGTGTTGCAACGATTCAAGCGCAGTTAGGTAGTCGTTTTCAGATCACAGGTAGTGGAAATCTTGCTGAGGCGCAGCAACTTGCCTTGTTGTTAAGTGCAGGCTCGCTAACTGCACCTGTCACCATTGTTGAAGAACGTACCATAGGACCAACTCTTGGAGCTGAAAATGTTAAGAACGGCTTTGCTGCTTTAGCATTAGGTTTGGGATTAACACTGACGTTTATCGCATTATGGTATCGCCGTTTAGGTTGGGTTGCTAATTCAGCATTGTGCATTAACTTAGTCATGTTAGTGGGGTTAATTGCTTTAATTCCTGGCGCAGTACTCACTATGCCAGGTATCGCAGGGTTAGTACTTACTGTAGGTATGGCCGTTGATACCAATGTGCTTATTTTTGAGCGTGTTAGAGACAAAATGAAACAAGGTTACAGTTTTGCTCAATCTATAAACACAGGCTTTGATAGCGCTTTCTCTTCCATTTGGGATGCTAATTTAACCACTATGATTGTTGCTATCGCACTCTATTCGATTGGTAATGGTCCTATTCAAGGTTTTGCACTTACATTGGGATTAGGTCTTCTAACCAGTATGTTCACTGGGATCTTTTTATCTAGAGTCATCATTAATCTTATTTGGGGACGCGATCAGCGTCGTATGGTTAAAATATAATGAAAAAATTAATTGAGAGATTGTCCTTAACGGCACCGACATCAATATTGACCCAATTACGATGCTTTATGACAGGGATATCTTTAATATTATTAGTCGTTTCAATGACGATTATGGGCGTTAAAGGGTTTAACTGGGGGCTCGATTTTACTGGTGGAGTAGTGGCTGAAGTCGCGATTGACCAAACCGTGGCAAGTAGTGAGTTAAAAGCGCATTTAGATAAAGTGCTTAAACAAGATGTGCAAGTGACTCAAGGCGCGCAAGCAGGTCAGTGGACAATCCGATATAACCATGATGAATTACCCGATCTCAGTATTACGCAACAGCTGTTACCAGTCAGTGATTCCGTGCAAGTATACAGCAACAGTGTTGTTGGCCCACAAGTTGGACAAGAAATGGTTGAACAGGGCGGCTTAGCGGTCATTGCATGCTTATTATTAATTATGGTGTATTTGAGTATGCGGTTTGATTGGCGATTGGCATCAGGTGCTTTAATGGCGTTGATCACGGATATTGTTATCGTATTAGGCGTGTTCTCTCTATTTCAATTGGAGTTTAACTTAACGGTATTGGCGGCCTTATTGGCGGTGCTTGGTTACTCATTGAATGACTCAATCATTATTGCTGATAGAGTGAGGGAGTTGATGAGAATGCGCCCAGAATCTAAGACGGCTCCTATTATTGATGACGCTGTTAAAGCAACGTTTTCAAGAACTTTAGTCACATCGGGGACAACATTAGTCACTGTATCAAGCCTTTGGCTTTTAGCTGGCGACAGTTTGCAAGGCTTCTCTGTTGCATTATTCGTCGGGATCGTTTGTGGAACCTGTTCATCTGTGGCATTAGGAGTAACGTTACCACAATGGTTTGGTTTAAAAGCGAGTGATTATATTGTGCGGCCAATAGAGGTTGAAGAAGGCTACACTTAAGGTATTGCGGCGTTAATGTTTAGCGTTTAAAAAACCAGCCGTTTGGCTGGTTTTTTATGAAGACGAATGGAGTGTAACCTATCTTATTTAGGTCACTTTACACAATTCTAGCAAGCGTGGCAGATACTGCTTATCAAGCTGTGCAATATCGCTTTGTTCCGCTAACACGTCTTTTAATATGGTTTCAGTGGTAAGCGGATTAGCTAAAACAACTCTAAATACTGTGGTGTCTTTACGCAGATATTTGGCTGGTTTTATCCGTGTACGTGACACGAATGATTTACCTTGTTCACGTTGATGCTTTTGAATGAATTGGGTTAAGCCATCGAGAAGTTCATTACATGTTGTGACAAACTTAACGTCACCCCGTTCAACGGCATCATCAATAGCTTGTTGTACTGAGTGCGGTACAAATCGATAGGTTAAAATGCACAATTCAGGGTAAGTAATAAGCTCAAAGTCTCTGTGTTCGACAATACAGTCAGCAAAGTAGCGGGCTTTTTCAAGGCTGTTATTGATTAAAATTTCATAGCCGTCACCGCCAATAATTTGCAAGCAGGCATGGACTAACATAGCCATACCAGGTCTTGAGCCTTCAAGGGTTTGACTCCCTAAGTCCTTAGAGCCGACACGTAAAATATATTCAGCGTGATGGGCAATGGCATTGGCAAGTTCCGGGTCTTTAAATAACACCATACCCGCGCCCATAGGGACGTACATTTGTTTATGGGCATCGATTGTGACAGAGTCAGCTTGTTCTATACCATCAAGCAAATAGCGATATTTGTTTGATAATAAACTTGCGCCGCCCCACGCCGCGTCCACATGAAAGTGACAATCAAGTTCTCGTGCTAACTCAGCAAGCTCAGCTAAGGGATCAATATTACCTGTTTCAGTAGTACCCGCTACGCCAACAATTGCCATGACTTTTATATTGTCACTGGCCAGCTGTTTGGCTGTTTGACGCATTTTTGTAACATCAACTTTATTGTCAGCTGTGGTTGGAATACTGATGATATTATCACGACCGATCCCTAACAAATCAGCGGTTTTTCCAATGGAGTAATGGCCGCGTTCAGATACCAGTATGGCGATGTCCTCAAAACCATAATATTTTAAGGCCTTGGGTAAACCTTCACGGTTTATTCCTTTAAAATGTCCATCTGCTTTCAATAATTGGTTGCGTGCAATCCACAGAGCGGTGATATTGGCAACRGTTCCACCAGAACAAAAGGCGCCTAAAGAGTAGTTTGCACTATGCATCCATTGTTCATAAAACGAATCATTTTGGCCAAATATAAGGTGGTGCATCATTCCCAAGACTTGGCGTTCAAGCGGGGTGAAAGCTTTTGAAGTTTCAATTTTGACCAAGTTTTGATTCAGGCCAACCATCATTTTAGACAGTGGCAGTACAAAATATGGCAATGCCGATGTCATATGACCGATAAAGCTCGGGGCAGAGGTATGTACTGAGTGAGCGACCAAGTTTTGCATGATTTCATCAGTATAATCAGAAACAAAGCGTGGGGCATCAGGGATCTGAAATGTCCTGAAGTCTTGTTCAATCAGTGATAAAGGTTTCTCTAAAGCAGCAATGCTTTTACCCAAGAATCCCGCTAAATCTTCAGAGAGCTTTTGTTCAATGATACTTAACGTTGATTCTGCATCTTCTGGTACGGTAAAAATACGTAATAGACTATCTTCAGATGCTTGGGCTTTGCGGTCGTTCTTAGTGGTCATTTAATCGTGCCATCATTTTTATTTTTCAGCCATGAATCACTCTTTTTGAAGGTGATTTCATGGCGATTATGAGGGCTAACTTTACTGCAAGGATTATTTGGCAGCAAGTTTTTGCTTCAAACGGTCGTTTTTATATTGATAGTTTCAAGCTTGCGGCGATATTTTGAGCAGTGTTTACCAAGTTATTATGGGCATTGGCTAAAATATCATCCAGTGGGGATAACGAAGGAATGATTGGAAATATTGCTGTCATGCCCTGAGCCAGAATATCCTCAGCACCTTGACCTAAACACCCAGCAATACCAATCACGGGGATATCTTGTTTTATCGCCTGTTGCATCACGCCCATAGGTGTTTTACCACTGAGGGTTTGACTATCCATTCTGCCTTCACCTGTGATAACAAGATTTGCCTTATCCATTTTTTCAGCTAATTTGACGGCTTGTACGACAATATCAACCCCAGGTTGTAATTTAGCGTCAAGTAATGCCATTACCCCAAATCCCATTCCGCCAGCAGCCCCAGCACCAGGAAATAAGTCTATATCGTTAACTAAGGATAACTGGCTGGTGTTGTTAACGATGGATGCAAAATGTCTCAGGGCATTGTCGAGTTCTGTTACCATTTGAGGCGTCGCCCCTTTTTGCGGGCCAAATATTGCCGAGGCGCCGTTAGGGCCACATAACGGGTTGTCAACATCACACGCCACATCGATTTGGCAATTGCTCAAAAGCGGGTGAACCTCATCAGTATTAATACTTGCCAATTGGGTTAAACCTGCTGCGCCGTAAGTTATAGCATTACCTTGGCTGGTGAGTAAGGTAAAACCAAGTGCTTGCGCCATACCTGCACCACCGTCATTGGTCGCACTGCCACCTAGTCCCAATATTATATGGCGTATGCCACGATCAAGCGCGTCTCGGATCAACTCACCTGTGCCGTAGCTGGTGGTAAGCATCGGATTTCTGTGATCGCGTTTAATATGATGCAACCCTGAAGCCTCTGCCATTTCGATGACTGCTGTCAGTTTTTGGGGAGCGAGATTATCGCTCCCCTCCACTGAATTCTCAGCACCTAAGATACCGTAATGCGCTGATACCGGTTGACCATCTGGCCCTGTAACCTGAAGAGTCACTAATTGCCCGTTAGTTGCGTCAACCATTGCTTGTACAGTACCTTCGCCGCCATCGGCCATTGGTACTTTACAATATTCTGCATCAGGGAAAATTCGTTTAAATCCTTCCTCTATTGCATTAGCAACACCTAATGCACTAAGGCTCTCTTTGAATGAGTCAGGGGCAATGACTATTTTCATAACAATTCTCTTAGGGTTTAGAAAGCCCCACTCAGCAAAGAGCTGAGCGGGACGAAAGGGTATTTATAGAAGAACGAGGCTGAGTAGGTACACTAGGGTCATTGCGGTAAGACCTTGTACTAGAGTTGCCATTGTTTGTGCTCGATAAGCTTGTTTAACACTCATGCGGCTAAATTGCGTAACAACCCAGAAAAAGCTGTCGTTAGCATGTGACACTGTCATTGCACCTGCACCAATCGCCATCACTGTGAGTACTCGTCCCATATCACTCGCTAAGCCAATATCGCCTAATAACGGAGCGACAAGCGCTGAAGTAGCAACCAAGGCAACAGTCGATGAGCCTTGTGCTGATTTAAGTGCTGCAGCGACAATGAATGGCATGAAAATACCGACACCAAGTGCCGATAAGCTACTGCCAAGGTATGTACCAATTTCAGTGGCTTTAAGAACGGCGCCGAAAGCACCGCCTGCACCAGTAATTAACAAAATAGGAGCGGCTACGACTAAGCCTTGGCTAATACGTTCGCTGAACTCTTTCACTTTATCAGTGCTTTTTAGTAGCGGAATGGCTAACAACAAACCAATCATAAGTGCATTAACGGGTTGGCCCAAGAACATTAAAATATCAAATAAGCTCTCTTTACCTAATGGTGCCGACGGGAAGTTGGCTATTGAACCTAAGCAAATCAGCAGTATCGGCACAAAGATTGGTGCAAAGGCTTTAGCTGGGCTTGGCAGTTCGCCATAACTGCTTTTTAGCGCTTCATAATCTTCTAATTTGTCATTAAGCTCTTCTGCACCTTCGCCATCGGGTTGCTCGTTTGCGAAGCGGTTTGCCCATAATGTTCCGGCAAGTGCGGCAATAGCGGCAATAAACACCCCGACAGCAATCACAAGCCCGAGCTGGTTTTCTAGCCCGAGGTTACCGGCTGCAGCGATAGGACCTGGTGTAGGTGGCACAAAAGTATGGGTTGCGTATAAACCTGTAGCTAAAGCTACGCTCATTGATACACTCGATACCTTCATGCGGTTTGCCATAGATTGTTTTAATGAATTTAAAATGACAAAACCTGAATCACAAAATACTGGGATCGAGACAATATAACCAATAATGGACATGGTTAATGTTGGAAAGCGTTTTCCAAGCACTTTAATGACTACGTCAGCCATGGTGATGGCAGCGCCGCTTTTTTCAAGAATAGTACCGATAATAGTACCTAGCACGATAACGAGGCCAATATAGCCTAATATGCCACCAAAGCCTGTGGTGATAGTTTTAGCAATGTCTGCACTTGGCAAACCATAAGCAAAGGCTGCTAAAAAAGAAGCTAAAATTAGTGTTAAAAAAGGGTGTAATTTAAATTTAGATGTCGCAATAACAATAAATGCAATTACGCCAATTAATATCAAGATCATGCTCATTGATAACTACTCTATTTAGGGTATTAAGATATGTTGTTTTTGTAGGCGTATTATTGAAAAAATGATATCTATTTGCTTTGTGCTATTTCACAGAATTAATATGCATACAGGGTATTTGTTTGTGCAGGTGCACAGGTTGTGAGCTGTGATCGGTTATTTTGATGACTTTTGATTGTTTCAGCTGAAGAAAACTATCATGGTTTAGGCCTGAAACATGATTTGCCCAAGATATAGATTAAGCAAATGCTGAAATTCTTGTAAGTTTGTTCCAGTTATTTGCTGAATTTTATCCAGTCTATATCTCAATGTGTTGCGATGAATAAACAGCACTTCAGCACAACGTTTATGATCGCCAATATGTTGAATGTAAACCGCTAAGGTTTTTTGTAATACGCCATTTTTGTCTGCATGGACGAGTTTTAAATAAGGTGCTGCTAGGGCGTCACCACGCCAATGTTGTTTCAGTCCGGTAAAGATGACTTGCAGTGCGTAATCTTCATATAAGTATTTATTTTTCTCTGGGTTAAGACTTTTGCCAATGGCAAGGGTTTCTTTCGCGGTTCGATAGGATTTTGCTATTCCTTCTACACCACCGAAGAAATGCCCTAAAGCAATGTTGAGCTTTAGCTCCATGTTGGCGGGGATACGTTGCAATAACTTATCGATACGATGGCTTTCGAGCGCTGGATCCCATTGGCGACCATCTAAAAAGGCAGGCTTCAAAATGACTAATTGATTGAGTGAAGTCATTGCAATCAAGTTATTTCTGTCGGGATACTGCAGTAAATGCACCATTTGCTTTAGTGCTTGGTTATTATGAACCTGCTGCTGGTTTACAGATTCAATTTCGATAATGGCGACAACACGCTCTTCTTTTACGTCAATACTAAGTTGATGTCCCCAGTGAGTTAACTGATCAACGTCCTTTTCTTCGGCGCGAATGAGTTGCAAAATGAATTCTTCTTTTTGTCTATTTTGCCACTGTAGTTGATCTTGTAGATTGGCTTGTTCGACAATCATTTCTGCTGTCATTTTCAGTAGTTCGCCATACTGAGCTAACTCTGATGGGTTGCCGGTAATGCCTATCACGCCGACAATTTGCCCTTGATAATGTAGGGGAAGATTTAGCCCTGATTTAACCCCATGTAAACTTGGGGCAATCTCTTGATTAATTTCTACATTACGATTTTGGCTTATTGCCAATAACGCACCTTCATGGACAGCGCCAATTCGCTCATTTGTCCCCGATCCTAGAATAACCCCTTGAGCATTCATCACATTGATATTATGGCCAATGATTTTCATGGTTCTGTTTACAATTTTATTGGCGATAGCACTGTCAATTACATACATGGGTTACTCACAAATTGGATTAGGCTGCGATTTGATTAACGAATTGAAATAACCAGTAAATCAATAAACCGTAACTGGTAATTAATGTCAATAATGTCGCAAATTTGGCAATAGGTGGTGTTTGCGATTGTTTCAAAGCAATGTGGCAAAGCGCGATTGAAAATAGACTAATCGGCGCCACAATAATACTTAAAGGCAAAATGATGATGGCACCGCTAAGCAGAATCAATGCAGAAAAGCGTGAAGGAGGGCGTTTGTTGGTTAATGGTAAAGGTATTAAAGCAGCACCAATCGATAGTAATACAACGCCAAAGTAGAGAATAAACTGCGCAAAACTCTGATATTGATTAATAAAACCTATCAATGCAATGAGAGGAATAATAACCGAGACGGTTACATGTTTATGGCTAAAGCTGGACTGGACATATTGGCCAGAAAAGTAGCAGCAGGTTTGCACAACGGCATTAATGGTCACAAAAGCCATAAGTGCGATAAATACCAATAAGCTGTTGTTGGCCATGGTTGTTGTGGATGCAAACGCTGGTGCAGACAATAACAATAATGGCAAACTCGAAATGATTAGGGACTTTTTAAGCATGGTAATGTGTCTATATGTTCTCATTCCTCAGATTTTAATCAACAATGAGTAGAATAGCTTTTGTTAATTTAGCAATCGTGAGTTATTTATCGTTAAATGAGAATGTGAGCACAAAAGTAAATAGATAAAACAAAAAAGCCTGCTAAATAGCAGGCTTTTTTTAATCGTGTTATCGCTTACAACTTGTAGTTGACGCTTAACATAATCATGTGAGCAGTGTAATCGTGACTGTTGCTTCCAAAGGTCATGACATTCCAAATGTTATCAGGAGCGATATCATTTGCTGCATCATTATCTAGGTACTTTTCAATTTTATAATCAAGACGTAAAGCCATTTTCTCAGTAGCTTGGTATTGACCATATAAATTAACGTTATGCACTTTTGCAAAGTAATCACCGTAGTCTCCAGTCACACCTTGGCGTACTTGAGTATTACTGTCTGATTCTGAGTAAGTGTAATCTAGACCTAAACGTAGACGGCTATCCATTAAGTTGTTGTAACTTAGGTTAGCACCAACAACGTCAACGGTGTCTTCGATGTCAGCTTGCCAAGTAGGGCCAGAGAACGTGCTACTGCCAGATTGTTGTGACTCAATAACCTKATGGTTATAGAATGCATTTAGCATAACGTCTTTGTTAAACATGTAGTTTACATTAACGTCGTAACTGGTGTCTTTTGACTCAGTTAACCCAATCTCGGTATCAGTGTAGTCATCTAATGCGTAACGAACACCTAAATCAATTGTTAATGCATCGATTGGTGTATGGCTAACACGAGCTTCAACCATGCTACGATCACGATCTGCTAAATAATATTTACGTAGTAAGTCGTTATTTTCTGAAGAGGTCCATTCAGAAGCTTGGTAATCAGAGCCATCTCGACTTCCGAAACTACCTTTTACCCACATGTCCCAGTTTTCAAAACTGTTTAAGCGGTAACGAGCCCAAATAGTGCTTTCTTCAGTGACTTCACGCTCTGAGTAACTGCGCTCATCACGTTTATAATCAACACCACCGTCTAACTTCATACCACGGTTAATGCGATAGTCAGCACCAATTTTTGCACGGTGAGTTGTTTGATCATAAGGGGTGTTATAAGCGACTTGGCCGTTAACATCATTAATGCTGATTTGAGTCCACTCTTCAATATTCGTGTTGTTTTCACGGTCAGAGTAGTCGTAACTACCCGATACTCGAACAGAGCGGTTAACGCGGCTGACTGCTTTTAATGTCATCCCGGTTAAATCAACTTTAGCATCAACAGATTCAGTTGGCACACTATAGCCATAACCAGACGTTACCACGTCTTGATCTTGGCTCATTTGACCGAACATCAAGCGACCGCTAACAGCAGTACCATTTTCAGTGTATTGACCTAGCAGCGACACGATATGTGATTCGTTATCAGGATCAAGTGCCATATAGCCACGAGTCTGAGCACCAAAAGTCGGATTAAACGCATTATCGTAGCTTAATTCAGCATTATCATTTTTAAAGATAGAGCCATCGTAGTTTAAGCTTGTGAACCAGTTTTTACCGCTAAATTTGATACCAGCATTGATGGTATCAGTTGTGTAGTCAACAGGCTCTGCAATCATCATTGACTGATTGAAGAAGCTACCTGAAGCTGTCTTAGTGCCGGTTTTTTCTTCACGTTGATAATTAACGTAAGTGGTTAACATTGATTCAGTTTGATATTCAAAACCAAGGCCTGCACGTTCGCGTTTCAGTGAAAGCTCGAATGGGTTAAGGCTACTATATAGCTCTGACATACCGTCAGTTGAACCTGCAGTGACCCAGTTATCTGGTAATGTGAGGTCTGAACCGCCAATACCTTGATACGGAGACATAACAGTGTTTGAGCTGTAAGTGGCTAATGAGCGGTAATTTAGGTTGAAGTTGTACTGGCCTAATTTACCAATATTTACATCCAAACGGCCATTATCTAAGCCAAGATCTGTAGCTTCAACTTTCGCTCTATAACCCGATTCTCCGATGTAATTTACATCAGCATCTAATTTAGGCGCGATTTCATTGTCACTACCAAAAGCATTAGCTGAGTGAATATCATCTTCACTGTTATAACCAACGCCAACGCCAACACTACCAGTAACACCCGTTTCTACAGCACAACCTTTACAGACCCATTTATCAAATTTAACTTTATCTGTATTGGCATTGCCGACACCGTAACCATCTGCTGCCATTGCAAATCCAGCATTGGCAACTAACGCTAAGGTGATAATATTCAGTTTAAATTTCATAGTCGTACATCCTTAACGCTGAAGTAATTTGCCAGAAGGGTGGTTTGAACCATGTACTTGGCTATGACAATTTAAGCAACTGCGGCCACCAGTAAAGGCATTATCACCAACATTAGAACCCATACCTGTGTTCCCTAAATATGCATTGCTAGCATGGCCATCGCTGGCATGACATTGCTGACATAGTTGTGGAGCACGAGTTTTTAGCATTCCTTCGTTTACGCTGCCATGTGGATTATGACAAGTGACACAATTTTCTGTCACTGGAGCATGTTCCCATAGTTTAGGGCCGCGTTTTTCAGCGTGACATGAGTAACAGGTCTCGTTCACACTTGGTTTAACCAAGTCTGAATCAGCCATGCTGCCATGTGGATTATGACAATCACTACATGTCATTTGATTCCATTTCATTGGATGACTAGAGCGTTTGTTCATGTCAGTTTTTTGCTTGGTATGACAACTAGTACACACTTCCATTTCTGTCTTTTTATCCAGAATAGGGTCGTTAGCAGTGTGAACACTGTGACAAGATGCACAAGCAACATCAGCATTGTCGTGATGGCTGGTATTCCAAGACATACGTTCGTCATCTAAATGACAACCCATACAAACACTGTTTTGTTTTTCAGGAGATAACGTTGAGTCTGGGCCAAATGCAATAACAGGTTCATTACCGCCACGGTTATGTTTACCCATTGGGCCGTGACATGCTTCACATTGAAGACCTGCCATTGGGCTTTTTGAAGAGTCAATTGCACCGTGAACGCCTTTAAATAGGTCCATCACTTTTTCAGAGCGTCTATGACACATTAAGCAAGAGTCAGCCCCTTTTGGTGAGTAACTCCCTTCTTCGAACTTTTTGTCTAATACAGCTTCGACTTCTTCAGGTGTCATTTTGGCATCCCATTTCGACGCATAGGCCGAATGAGACATCCCAAGAGATAGCAGTGCAATTGCCATAAAGGTTGGGATTAAAGAGTTTAATTTCATTTTAATTTTCATAGTAAGGCTTCCCAATCTATCCATGATGTAGATGTATTTATAGTTGTAAAAGGGAGAAGCGAGCTTCTCCCTGATATTACAATTACATGTTCACCGCAGTGTGATCGAAGATAGTTGGCTTATGACATCCCATACAGAACTCAAGTTGAGCTGAAGCATTGGCATCATCGTAAGAACCATTTACAACAGCGCCTTGGCCTTCTGCGTGAGCTTTAATTTCATCGAAGCCATGACAAGAAGCACAAGTGGCTGTGATTGGCGTTGTGTATTCGCCAGCTGAAGTGGCTAATGCACCTTTCTGTTTGAATGCATCAAGATTGAAGTCATTATGACATTGCGCACAATCACTGATGATACCTTCCTCGCCATGAACACTATGAAGTTTCATTTCAAGTGCACCTTGATTACCACCTGAAGCGTATGTGCCATCAGGAGTATGACAAGTCACACAACCATCAACGCCAACTACAACTTCACCTTCAGCATTTTCACGACCTAATTGTTCAGTCATAACAAAACCTGCATGGTAACCTTTGTGAATTTCAAATGTTTCACCGTGACAGTTTTCACAGGTATTAAAAGCGACTGAATCAGTATGACGCATGCTTGGAGCTTCGCCTGAGAAAGTGCCAAATACTAAGTCTGCTTTCATACTTGTTGTAGCAATATCTTCACCACAATCAACCGCCTCAGTACCGTCGTTACACATTTCTAAACCAACGAAAGTAAATGCAGTGTCAGTATCTTGGATGCCAGCAGGTGAGTACTCATCAAACGGAAGGGCAGGTAGGGTGTATTGTAATGCACCTGCTTCTACAGAAACATTTTCACCTAATTCACCATTTCTAACCAAGTCGTAAGCGACTTTTGCTTGTCCGTTTCCTGGGCTTGCGTTGTAACCCATGATTGGGAAGTTTGGACCCACGTTAGTGATAGTCTCAATACGTTGGATTTTGCTTACGAGAGTTGATGCATCAATTGCAGTACCCGCAGCGTCAGTAATCGTGACAGACAGTGTGGCTGTTTTGTCTGAATTAACGATTAATGAAGATGTCATGCCGTACATATCAATGAAGGCTTTTTTCTGTACGAAATCGCCAGTGTGAATCTCTTCTGTCCAGCTAGCGTTATGACATGCGATACAGTTTGAGTTATCAGACTGTTGTGAATGACCTTCACCTGCTTTGAAGTCAATGTTCGTGTGACAACTTGTACATGTTTCCATTGTTGGAATACGTGTCCAGTTACCCCATTCAGTTAACTCTTCTGATTCAATGTGACATGTTTGGCAGTTATCTTGAACGATAGCGTGTGCTGTTTCAGCAGTGTAATCGTTCTTACCCCATACTTTGTTTGAGTTATGTACGTTATGTACTAAATGAGCGAAAGCAACTTCAGGTTTACCGCGTCCGTCTGCCCATTCTTGGGTATGACAAGTAATACACGTTTCAACCGTAGTGGCTTTGTGATAAATCTTTTCGCCTTCAGCGTGACATGCTGCACACGCTTCGTGAGACACGATATTTTTAGTGTATAGCGCTTCGTAACCTTCACCGTCGAAATCAGCAACAATTTCACTGACCGGTACTTCTGTAACACCGTCTAATAACGTTGAAGCTTCAGCAACAACATTAAAACGTTGAGTTAATTCTGAATTGAATGTATCTGTATCGAAGCTTTCGAAAGTGAAGTCGTAGCTACCATTTTTGTTATCAACAAAAGTAGAGGTTGAGCCAAGCTTCTGCCAGTTCGCGCTGTTTCCTGCGCCGCTAGCGCCTGCAGGGATAAGCTGAGCTGCATTTTCAATTGAAAAGTCTTTTAATCCGACTACTGCTTCATCATCTTCATTAGTCGCATAAACTTTAACTGTAGGGATATTGTCGGCATAAGTCACTGACAGCACTTCTAAATTAAGCTGTTCAATTGCTTCTGCTGGTGTTCCACCAGGAAGACCAGGGTTGCCATCTTTACCATCATCACCGTCACTGCCACAGCCTGTTAAGGCTACGCTGACTGCACTTGCTACAAGCATTAGTGCTATTTTTGAATTTTTTTTGTTCATCATTTGTCCCTGCGTATTAAGACATTGCTTAAATTTGACTTGGCTTATTTAGTGCCTAGATACATAGTCTTTTGAGTCAATTCAGCTTTTTGGGTTTTAAATTCATCACTTACAAGGTTAATCCACAACAAGATAAAAATCTTTAAATCTAGACTGATACTGTGAAGCAGATCGGTCTATTTATAAAGAGGTATAATATTTGTCGTTCTAACTCGCTTTAAATCAGTAAAAAGCAAAAAGAGCCGCACATTGGCGACTCTTTATTTTGCTAATTAACCTTTACTGTCCACCCCAATTAGAGTGTGCTTCAAGGATTTGTCCATCGTTATGACAAGTTGAACATGTTTCAACCACATTCAATGCATCATAGTCAGCTTCTGGAACACCTAATGAATCAATCGTACCGACAACACCGCCATTAGTTTCAACGTGTTGGATAGTTGATTCGCTTAAACCATATGGAGGTACGTGACAACTAACACAAGCTGCAGTTTGTGGAGATACAACGAGCAATCCATTGTCATCTTTACCAAATGCAACTGGTGTAGATTCAGCAGTGATGTTTTGGATAGAGAATCCATCTTCACCATGACATGCCTGACATTCAGTTTTCTTGAAGAATAACGAACCGCTTGAGTCATAAACGTAATGCTTCGAGTGAACTTTAAATGCTAGGTTAGAAGATTCACCACCTGATGTTGCACGGGTACCATTATGACAAGAAGCACAGCCATCAATGTCATTGGTATAACGGTGAGTGATTTCAGTCGTGTGACATTGCTGACAATCTGCCATTTCTGCATGTTGCATACGTGGTGATTCTTCAACAACTGTACCATCTAAGTTGAAGTAGTAAGTGTCAGAGGTTACGTAAGGAGCACTCTGATCACCAGCATCTAAATCTTCTTCGTTACAGTACTCGATGACGCCTCTGTGAGAACAAACATGAAGTTGACTGCTTAGTACGATAGTTGAACCTGCATCAATCAATGTTGCGATATCAAAGCTATCAGCACTGACCGTAGAGGTAATAGAACCATCCGCTTCTTCAACAAAGGTGTCGTAACCTACTTTTTGGTAGTTCACTAAGAAGTCATCAGTTAATACACCATTAATGACGATAGCACTGTTGAATCCACCATATTGGTATGGGCGAGGATCAATTTGGTTAATCGCAACTAATTCTTCACCATTTTTCACTGTGAAGTTTACTTTAATTTCTGATTCATCATCGGCAACAGTCATAGAGTTGAATTCAACTTTGAGTGTTGTTGCTAAGAAATTACTGTTTAACGCGTAATGGGCTTCATTTGCTCCACGAGCGCGTTCGCCGTCTTTATGACAAGTTAAACAGTTATTGCCTTGTTGATGTGAAGCAGGAACACCGGCAGCTTCAGCTGCAGGGCTCGGGCTATGACAGCTCCAACATGCAGTGGTATCAACATCAGCTTTCCAGCTATCAGTTAAGTTAAACTCTTCATTTGGATTATGACAAGTTAAACAGTTTGATGTCATTTGTGGGTAAACACCCGCGTCAGAGAAGTTAGCTTCAGTATGGATACTGTGAACCATACCTTTGATTGAACCATCGTATTCATACGCTTCACCAATTGCATTACCTTCGCTATCGGTATCCTGTTTGCTATAGCTGTTGTAATCAGTGTGACAGAAAGAACATGCTTCTTCTGTATTATGTTTACTGCCATGCATTGATAATTCACCAGCTTGATCAGCACGGTGACAGGTTTGACAATCTGAATTTGCAAGAATTTGTAGTGGTTTTTCAACTTCTACATCAGTTGCAGGTACCCAATAGAAGAAACTATTGTTAACTAACGTTTGTGATTCGTTGTTGGTTGTTTTGATAGACATGTAAACGCCGTTGGTTGCGTCTGCCATGTAGTCGTATTTATCTAGAGTGTCGATTGCTTTATCAATTGTAATTGAATAGCTACCATCTTTATTGTCAACGAAGCAATCTTCACATTCACTTTTACTACCGTCAAAGTAGCTAGAGCCTGTGAAGTAACCATCGCCTTTGTCTTTATTGAAGTAACTTAACCAAATTTGTCTATCGACACTTGGATTAACAATTTCGTCTTCACCTGGTTCATTTGCAGAACCAACTCGTCCGAAAGATATCGTGGCGATATCAGCAAGTGTTAGGCCTGTAAGAGCAACACCGTTTGCATCAGCTAATTTAAAATCAACAGTTAGAAATTGATTTTCATCAACGCTTGCTGTGGTAATTGTACTCGTTAACGCTGAAACAGAACCAACTGGTTTGCCTACAACACCGTCTTCACCATCACTACCGTCGGTACCGTCACTGCCACAACCGGATAAAGCGAAGGCTATTAAGCCAGCACTAAATACCGCTTTAGCAGTAGTATTGAAATTGAATTTTTTCATCATTGTTCCCTGCAAGAGATTTTTATTCGTACTTGATTCTTCATCATAAAATCAAGTGTATGGATATTATCCAAGCTTTTAATAAGCCTCTTTATTTTATTCACTTAGTTCTATAATCACTGTGATTAAGATCTTAGTATGCCTAAAGAGGTATTTTGAAATCTGCAATTTGCAAGTTGGCATATTGAAAATGTTATGCCGGCGGGAGTGTTATTGCTCATCCGTTGCAATATTGTAGTTTTTCAGTGTTTTATTAAGCTGTTAGGAATATTCAATTTCAGTAAGCATAACGAATAAATCCATTATTCAATGTACCATCACATACATTACTTACATCTAAAATTGCCATTACTAATAATAGGTCTTTTAGTTAAAAAATGTATGCATAATCAGGTGATTTTTGGCTGATTTTAATGGTCAACTACAAGCTTTTTAAGGAAATTGTGATGTAGATCTCGTATTTGTTGCGCGATTAATAATGAGCGGCCAAATCAATAGACTTTTGAAATGAATTTAGTATTGAAATTTAAAGTTATTGCATAAACATGCATTTACCTTAGTTGTGATAAATTATGTGCAAATTGGGCAATGATTGTGCAAACAGTCATGTTCATATCAAATGAGCCATAATTTCGCTTGATCATGGCAGGGGCTTAGGGGATAATCCTGCCGTTCACATTAAAAGAAGCGTTTAATGTGAAATCTATGGTGACCTTAGGGTCCCCTCGCAATGATAACTTGTGAACTCGGCCAGGCCCGGAAGGGAGCAACCGCAGCAGGTGACTCATGTGCCGAGGTGTGGCTCTAGGGGAACCTCCAAATCCTCTCTTTATTATCTTTCTTTATTACGTTTTATCTTTTACTAGTCAGTTTGTAATCGGTTTTTAATATTTGTATTTATTAACATCAATTATGTGTTTTCTAGGCTTGGTAAGGCTGCAACTTTAGCTTTTGCTTCAGCCTCTTCTTCGGCTAAACGTCTTTTTAAGTTCGATTTTAAAAATTCTCTAGACTTCTCTAATGCGGCCTGTATTTCTTTTTTCATATTTTGAAGTTCATTATAATCTTCAAAAAAATACGTATCGACTAGATGTCTGATATAGCGAACAGGCAACTGATTTAACGTCACGCAGCATAAGTCGGCAAGGTATTCTTCTGGCAGTTCCTCCATTAACCCTTCATCTCTTAATATTTCCATTAATAAGACTTCATAATAATTGCGAATATCAACCTGCATAATTTACTCCGATGGCGCTACTTTTATATCAGTTTGCAACTAGATTGAGTTGGCTGCAATAAAAAGTTGGCTATGGCGTTGGGTTAATTCAGTTTCATCGCGGCTATAACCACCACCGATAACTGCCGCGATTGGGATTTGAGCCTTTTTTGCTGTAGATAAAATTATTGTATCTCTAGCTAAAATTCCAGCGGTTGAAATGTTGAGATAGCCTAGATCATCGTTAATGTGGATATCTACGCCTGCATCATAAAGGATTAAATCTGGTTGATGGATATTAATAAGGTAGGGAACAACTTCTGTTATTGTCTCGATAAATTGATCATCACTGGTATATTTGTGAAATTCAACATCGTGATCTGATTTTGCTTTTCGCGCAGGGAAGTTTTTAAGGCAATGAAATGAGCAAGTAACAATATTAGTATTATTACTGGCTAATGTGGCAGTGCCGTCTCCTTGGTGTACATCACAGTCAATGATTAACACTTTACTGGCTTTACCTGAATTGATCATAGTCGATGCGGCTAATATCAAATCGTTGAAAATACAGAAGCCACTACCGAAATCTTGGTGGGCATGATGGTAACCACCACTTAAGTGTAAAGCGACGCCATTTTCGATTGCCAATTTCGCGCAAAGTACAGTGCCATTAACTGCATGTAAGGTTCTGTCTACTAATGATTCACTCCAAGGGAAACCAATCCGCCTCATTTGTTTTGTATCGAGTGTGTTAGCTAAAAAGCCATCTACATAATCGGGATCATGAACTTGTTTTAGTTGGTCTATGCAAATTTTAGTAGGAGAGTGAAAGTCTTTTGTATTGGCTATACCGCTTGAAATTAAATATTGCTGCAATAATTGATATTTCGTGGTTGGAAAACGGTGCGCACTCGGTAACACCAGCTTAGAGTAGCTGGTGTGATAAACAAGTGGTATGCCCAAATGTAAAACCGAAAGCGCGGTGGGGATGAAGAAAAATTATAGCTGTTTAATCGCCCAGCTCATAAATTCTTTACGAGTTTCTTCATCAGCTTGAAGCCACCAATATTGAAGCATTTGCTCAGGATGTGTTCCTGTTTGGCTATTGGCGTTAACTTTTGCACTGCTTGTTTTAGTCGTGTTAACTTCATTTGCACTAGCCGCTACAGCAGGTGCTGTTGCTGCAACAGTCGCACTAGGTGCAACTTTAGCGACAGGTAAAGATTTTGTATTACTATCCGTTGCTGAAGCAGACAAGGTATCAATATCTTCGCCTTGATTACCGTTGAACAAATTGGAAATAAAACTACTCTCTTTATAATCTGTTTGAGTTACTGTATACGATACTGCACCGTTATCTTTTCGAGAAATAACGACTTGAGGGTCTTTGGCAAAGGCTTTAGGCTTTTTGACATAGTCGCCGTCGATAGGCTTTAACTGATACTCGTAATCGCCATCAACCTTGATATCGATAATAAATGGTGAAGATTTAATAAAACTTTGGCTATCACTGAAATCATCATCAACCATATCATGATAACGAATTGCAATTTTGTGCTGGCCGTTATCTAACTCAAGGTTAGTTTTATGCGAGAACATATTGGTATCAATTTCTTTGCCGTCTAAAGCAAGATATTCAAAAGACATAGGAATGGAGAGATTTGCTGCAATAACAGAAGTTGAAGTGACAAAAGCCAGTAATGTCGCACTCAGCGGCAGTGTAAATTTCATTGTTGCTCCTTAACGATTTGTATTTCGATGCGGTCGTTCAAACATTTGAATCCTATCTTCAATATAGCTAATTGCTTGACGGCACTTTCCTAATCTGCGGTGCAGAGAAAGGATTTCATTTTGTATCGTGATTTTGTCAGCACTGTGACAGTTTGCAAGCTTAGTTTCCATTTCTGCAATTTTTTGTTCAAAAGTTGTAGCCCAATTCAAATGTTTATTAAGCTCTTGGTAAATCTGGTGGCTATTTTTCATCACATTGTTAGCTATCCATGCAAATCCACTGTCGGCATGTTGCTGCTGTTGCTTCTTCGCATACCTAGCACGGTTGTTGGCACGTTTTTGTTCAGCTGTTTTTACATTAATATTGGTCGTCACTAAAGCTCGACGTAATGCAGTAAAGCGGTCTTGTATTCTTTGGCAACTTAACTCGATAATTTTGATGTCTAATTTTAGAGAAAGTTGCTTTTCTAATTGAACAATATCTTTTTTAAGTTGTTGGATACAGGGTGTGAGCTGAGCACCTTGCTGAATAAATAATTGCGAATTAAATCTTTCAATGTCTTGCAGCATTTTCTTCTGTTGTGAAGGCAATTGCTGGTCATGATTTAACGCATCTCGTTCAAGTGTATTGAGCTGCTGCTTTAATTGATGAATTAGTTGATTTGTATTTCTCATAACCATGCTGTCCAAGCAAGATTAGCTGCAATTGCTAGTACGACGATAATAAAGAGTGGTTTGACAAAGGGAATTCCGAATCGTATTGCTGATTTGGCGCCAATGAATGAGCCCGCCATCATACACACTCCCATCCATAGACCCAGTATCCAGTCAACTTCACCTAAAAGGGCAAAAATAATGAGTGCAGTGACATTACTGACAAACGTCATGACCCTAGCAAGGGCGCAACTGTTTAATAAAGGTAGCTTGTGCAGCCTGATACTGCTAACTGTCCAAAAGGCACCAATGCCAGGACCAGCAAAACCATCGTAGCAACCTAGTAGAGTCCCTTGAGCTGCTTGTTTCGTTTTACACGGCGATTGGGTGGGCGCAACAGAGATATTATCTCCCATTGCTTTTGGGCTGAGTAAGGTATAAAACGCGATGCTGATGATAACCAATGGAAGAATTTTTTCGAGCCAAGCGGCGTCGATTAAATAAACTAAAATGCTGCCTAATACAGCACCTATAAAAGTGGTAATAAAGGCGGTTCGCCAAAATCTAAGTTTGATGAGCTGCTGCTTATAATAAGTATATCCAGCGGTCAATGAGCCGAAACATGCTGCCAGCTTATTTGTGCCTAAGGCTAAATGAGGCGGAATGCCCATAGTCAGTAGTGCAGGAATTGATAACAATCCACCACCTCCTACTACGGCATCAATAAAGCCAGCGACTAATCCAATAACAGCCAAAAACGCCCAATGGCTAGGATCTAACAGAAATTCCAAATAAATACCTATTCTATAACTTTACGAAATGGCGGAAGGGCATCAAGTAATGATTTACCATAACGCTTAGTAATAAGACGCCTATCTAAAATGGTGACGCGACCATAATCATCTTCTTTACGGAGTAATCTACCACAACTTTGAATCAATTTGCGTGATGCATCTGGAATGGTGAGCTGTAAAAATGGATTACCACCTTTACTCTTAATGTATTCTGCATGCGCTTGTTCAACTGGTGAAGTTGGCACTGCAAAGGGTAATTTGGTAATAATCAGATTGGTAAGGTAATCACCGGGTAAATCTAACCCTTCTGAAAAACTTCCTGTACCGAAAATAATACTTGGCTTACCTTGGTCACAGCGGAGCTTGTGTTGCTCTAAAATTTGTTGCCTTGGCATGGTTCCTTGCACAAACAGCTGGTCTTTGGCTATTTTACCATTGACCTTATCTGTTACTTTTTCCATTTGCCAATATGAGGCAAACAGTACTAATGTCGCCATTTCATCTTCTACGAGTGCGATAACTTGTTCTGCTAGTTCATCTGTAAAAGCATCTTCAGTGGGCTCATTTTCCATTTGTGGAATAAACAATGTCGCATTATTTTGATAATCAAAGGGTGATAACAAGGCTAAAAAACGACTACCATCATTTAGGGACAACCCGACTTGGTGAGCGAAATGATTGAAATTATTTAAGGCTCTTAATGTTGCGCTACACAATATAACGCCTGCCGCTTTTTGCCAGAGCATATGCTCAAGCATAAAACCGACCTCAATTGGAGAGGCACAAAATAGGTAATCTTGTTGCTTACCGGTAATGAGTTCTGCCCAGCGAGCCATTGGCGCCCCTTTTTTGGAATCCTCTTTTGCTAGCATTTTCCAGAGTTTTGCGAGGTTTTCTAATCTTTGCAGTATAAAGCCGGCCTCTGATAAAGCAGCTTCTGATTGATGCTTTGGTAGTTCACCATCTTTGATAGCTTCATTCAGTACACTTTGGATCTTGGTAAATTGTTTTACTGCAAGATTTGATGTAGTTGCTAAGTTTTCTGCTTGTATTAGTAAAGACTCTGGAAGCTTGCCATTTTCGAATCGTAAACGCGTTTCTGGGTTGGCAAAAAGTTTAGGCTGTGTGTCGCAAAAATGGGCAACTTGATTAAGCTGAGTCACTAAATCGTCAATGTGATCGAGCATTGCTTGCACAGGGGCAATAATATGTGTGGTTTTAAGTTGATTTTGAAGTTTGGAGCAGGTCTTTGACGCTTTTTCAAGCCAATCACTTGCCCCCCTCAATGTTGCTTGAGCACTTGAAAAATCTCTTGCTACCGTCGGCAAGTGATGAGCCTCATCGATGACATAAAACATGTCTTCAGGTTCTGGCAAAATCACGCCACCGCCTAACTCTAGATCGGCAAACAGCAAACTGTGATTAACAATAAGTACATCCCAGGTCTCGACATCTTCACGAGCTTTATGAAAAGGGCAGTGATGATGGCTCGACATTTGGCGATGACAACTGTGCTTATCACAGCAAATTTGCTGCCATAAAAAGTCAGGAATAGGCTTTTTTAATGTATCAATCTCGCCGTTCCACTTATTGTCGTTAAAATCTTGATGTAGGGCTTTGAGGAGATTTATTTGACTTTGATCTGGTTTAGTTTGCCACATTGCCATCTGAGATGTGTCTTCAGGACCTATCATGGCAGCGAGTTTAGCTAAACATACGTAACGCTGGCGGCCTTTAACTAAACCGAATTTAAAATCAACGCCAGATTGTTGCAAAAAGAAAGGTAAATCCTTATGCAATAACTGCTCCTGCAAGGCTACTGTTGCTGTCGCGATACAGACCTTTTTCTTACTTGCCAAAGCTAATGGAATCGTACCGAGAATATAAGAAAGGGATTTACCAATACCGGTTCCTGCTTCACAAACCATAATGCGTCGTTGTTTATCATAGTCACCAGCTAGGGTTTTTGATATTTCTGCCACCATAAAGTTTTGCTCTCTGCGAGAACGAAAATTTGGCATCGCAGTCGCAATATCTTTATAGATAGTGCGGATCTGGGTTTTGATATGATCCGTTAGCATGTAGGGTCCATTAGCAATCTTTACTTACTAATTCTGTATTAGCTGTTATATGCTGTACATAATAACAGTGATTTTAGTTGTTCGAAATATATAATCTAGCTAAAAGCTAAGCGAAGACTTTTAGCGACAGGATTCAAATCGGATAATGAAGGGCTCGATCTTAGATGTTATGAATATCTATGGCTATGACCTTATTCAGTTAATCACACTCAATATGTAAAGTAATCTTGTTAATCCATGGACACTCAATTGCAAAAAAACACCCTAAAAGGGCTCGTACTCACCCGACACGCCATTTATCGACATGGCCGATTACTATTGCAGTATTTTATAAAAACAGCTGATGGTCCAGCAATCATTGAGGTGGAGCAGTCTGATGTTATTTGCTTTTGTAAGCAGATAGATTCTGAGTTCATTTTAAGTCATTTTAGTACTGGTATAAGAATTGAGCCGGTAAGCCTAAAAAGTTTTAATTACGAAGATGTTTCTTGTGTTTATGTAAAATCAACAACGATGTTAAAACAGGTGCTGCGCATTGCTAATGACGCTGGTATTGAAATTTATGAAGCAGATATTAGACCTGAACAACGTTTTTTAATAGAAAGATTTATAGCATTACAAGCTGAATTTGCCATTAGTGCTCCTTTATCACAGCTGCCGTATAACACTGATAACCATCCAAGGACTCACACTTACTTAGCAAGCAAAGCCAGAAGAACAGAAGTTAATGTGCCTGTCTCAATGGTGTCTTTAGATTTTGAATGCAGCCCAACTGGTGAACTGTATTCTGTTGGTTTATATGGTTCACATTCAGCGCTAGATGAGCAAACCGACCTTTATCAGAAAGTCATCATGGTAGGAGAGTCTGAATCAATAGATAACAAAAAGTTTGATAGCGACAAATTAAGCGATGATGACATTCTCTGGGTGAGTGATGAAGTCTCATTAATTAAAGCTCTGATAACTTGGTTCAAAGAGTATGACCCTGATGTCATTATTGGCTGGGCGGTGGTGACCTTTGATTTGGCGCTACTGTATAAGCGTTGTCAAATACATCAAATAGCATTATTAATCGGTCGCGATGAACAAGCGCTGACTTGGAAGGTGGAAGATAAGTATCGTCCTGAGACACTATCGCTGCCTGGACGGGTTGTACTTGATGGTATTGATTGGATAAAAGCGGCTTTTTATCAATTCGAGCGTTATTCACTAGAGCATGTTTCTCAGCACTTATTAAACGAAGGCAAAGCCATTGATCATGTTGAAAATCGTGGGCAAGAAATATGTCACCTTTTTGAGCACAACAAACAAGCATTAGCTTTTTATAACTTAACTGATTGTAGGTTAGTGTGGGATATCTTTAAAAAGACTCAATTACTGGCTTTTGCATTAGAAAGAGCAAAATTAACGGGTCTTGAGTTTGGGCGAGTAGGTGCCTCGGTCGCTGCATTTAATAACTTGTACTTACCGCATCTTCATAGAAGTGGATTTGTTGCACCAGCGAGAGCAGCCAGCAATGGTTTAGAATCTCCAGGTGGCTATGTTATGGACTCCATTCCAGGCTTTTATAAAGATGTATTAGTCCTCGATTTTAAAAGTTTGTACCCTTCAATAATACGTACCTTCTTAATTGACCCTAAAAGTCTTGTTGAAGCAAAATTTAACCCTTTAGAAGATGATGTTGACGGCTTTTTGGAAGCTAAGTTTAATCGTCATAATGCAATTTTACCTGGTCTTATTGCTAGTCTTTCTCTGCAAAGAGAAAAAGCAAAACAAGATAATGATAAACCTCTTTCTCAAGCAATTAAAATTATCATGAACTCTTTATATGGCGTTTTAGGCTCAAAAGGGTGCGTTTTTCATGACGCTAAACTGGCAAGTTCTATCACAATGCGTGGCCATCAAATTATGAAACAAACGAAAGTTTGGATTGAAGAATTGGGTTATAAGGTTATTTATGGTGATACAGACTCAACATTTGTGTGGTTGGGTGAAAAGCATCAAGTAAAAGATATCAACAAACTAGGAGAGCAACTAGCACATGATATGACAGTTAAGTGGCAACAGCGTTGTCTGGATGAATACGCTTTAACTAGTCATTTGGAGCTAGAATTCGAAAGTCATTTTAGTCAGTTTGTTATGCCGACCTTAAGAGGGTCAGAAGCTGGCAGTAAAAAGCGTTACGTCGGCGCATCAAAGGATGCCGAAGGGCAACTCTCTCTTACATTCAAAGGAATGGAGCAAGTAAGAAGCGATTGGAGCCCGTTAGCGAGAAGGATCCAATACCATTTGTATTTTTTATTGTTTTCTAATGGTGACGTTAAATCTTATCTATACGAGCAACTTGAGCAATTGGCTTTGGGGCAATTCGATAATGAGTTGATATTTAGAAAACGATTGAAACGTCATGTAGAAGAATATACCGCTAAATCCTCACCACACGTTAAAGCTGCCATTAGGCTTTGCCAGATCACAGGTGATAAGAATAAAGGTAGAAGAGGAGCATTAATTGAGTACCGAATGACATTGAATGGAGCTCAGCCTATTACTGCTGTAAATGAGTCAATAGATTATGACTATTACATCGAAAAACAGATAAAGCCGATAGCAGAGCCAGTTTTAGCCTTATTAGGGGAAGGGTTTGATAGTCTTAGTAGTCATCAGATAATGTTAATTTAGTGTTATTTGATATTGCGTTTGTGGTTATTCGTTACTATTTTTGAATAGTTTGGTAGTTGATTGTACTGTTTGATGTGTGTATTTAGTATATTCATACGGAAATTGCGCTCATTTCTTTGTTTCGTGATATTTCAGCATGCTAGCCTTTGTTGAAAGGATAATACAAACAAAATGGACTGTTACCAGCAACAATGATGAATTTAAAATGGGAAGGTTTAGCTCGATGAAAAAGACTTTAATCGCTTCGACACTAGCAGCAGTGATGTTCGTACCAACAGCTTCAGCAATTGAAATCTATAAAGATGACAAGAACTCAGTAGAAATTGGTGGCTTCATTGATGCACGTGTTTATCACGGTCAAGACACTACAGAAGTAGTCAATGGTGCATCACGCATTAACTTTGGTTTTGATCGCCAAATGGGCGATGGTTGGAATGCGTTTGCTAAACTAGAGTGGGGCGTAAATCCATTTGGTGACAGTGAAATTATTTATAACAATGACCAACTTTCTTATGAGAATGGTGACTTCTTATCGAACCGTTTAGGCTATGTAGGTGTAAACCATGATACATACGGTACGCTGACGATTGGTAAGCAATGGGGTGCTTGGTACGACGTCGTTTATAACACTAACTACGGTTTTGTTTGGGATGGTGATGCTTCTGGTACTTACACATATAACAAAGGTGATGGTTCTGTAAACGGTACTGGTCGTGGTGATAAAACGGTTCAATACCGTAATGCATTTGGTGACTTCAGCTTTGCAGTTCAAGCTCAGTTAAAACAAGATGAGTTTGACGTATTATCAGATGGAAGTATTGGTGACGAGCCTGTGGCTCCGTTGATCAGTGCTCAACAAACTGTTGCGACAATCGAATATAACAACACTTATGGCTTAGCCCTTACTTACCAAGCTACCGATAATTTTGTTGTGACTGCCGGTGTGAACGTTGGTGAGTTCAAAGGTGAAACTATCGAAAACGAAAAAATCGAAGAAACTGACATCATTTATGGCTTTGGTTTGACATATGGCGGTGGCTGGGATGCTGAAGGCTTATATGCTGCTGCAAACTACAGTAAACAAGAATTCCACGATACTGACAATTTAGGTCGCTTAATTTCTGAAGCATATGGTGTTGAGACGTTAGTATCATACCGCTTTGATAACAACATCCGTGCATTTCTTTCATACAACATCTTAGATGCTGGTGACGAATATAAAGCGGAATACAACGGTGATACTTTCAAACGTCAATTCACGGTTGCTGGTTTGCATTACATCTGGGATGCCAACACTGTAATTTATATTGAAGGTCGTATTGATAGTAGTGACTTCAGTGGTAGTGAAGAAGCTGCTATGAAATTATCAGATGATGATGGTATCGGTTTCGGTATCAGATATACGCTTTAGTAGTTTAATCACTGATAAAAAGCACCCGAAAGGGTGCTTTTTTTTTGTTTAGAATAAAAAAGATGAAGTTAAATGTTAAAACTTTGTACCAATAAGTATGTATTTCACCATTTGCAATGAAATGAAGCTGTTTAAATATCGTTCATTTGAAAACAAAATGTTAATAAGCTTAGTTCTGATTGGTAATAAATAAAACTGTTACCTATCAATGTCTTATGGTTTTGCGGTAGTTATATCATCTGATACTGTCCACTAAAATGGACAGATTAACTACCATTATCAAGGAAACTCTCGTTATGTTAATGAAACATATGTTGAATTAATGTTTCATTTGTGATTTTATTGCTCTTGAAATGTAGTAGCGGTGTAATTCGCACACATTCACCAGCTTGGTTTTACCGAGTTTGGAAAATAAGAAAGATATAAGTCCAGGGAGATTGACAATGCATAAGAATTTATTAGCTAAATCAGTGCGTCTAGCAATGATTAGCGGTGCGGCTGCGGCGGCATTCACCACTCCAGTAGCATTTGCTGCTGAAGAAGGTGAAAAAGTTGAACGCATCGAAGTTACCGGTTCACGAATCAAACGTGTTGACATGGAAGGTGCTAACCCTGTCCAAGTTATTACGCGTGAAGATCTTGTTGAATCAGGTATTTCTAACATCGGTGATATCTTACAAGAAATTCCTGCAGTTGCTGGTGCAGCAACTAACACTGCTATTAACAACGGTGGTTCTGGTGCAGTACGTGTTTCTTTACGTGGTTTAGGTAGCGCAAGAACATTGGTACTTGTTAACGGCCGTCGTATGGTTAACTCAGGTACTGGTGCTAACGCATCTGCTGACTTAAGTACTATTCCTGTTGCAATCATTAAACGTGTTGAAGTGTTAAAAGACGGTGCTTCAGCTGTTTATGGTTCTGATGCAATTGCTGGTGTTGTAAACATCATCACTCGTAATGATTTTGAAGGTTTCGAAGCTAACGTTTCTTATGACGGTTCTACTGAGAACTGGGATGGCGAAACTAAAACTGTAGATTTCACAGTTGGTGTAAGTAGTGACAAAGCAAATGCGGTAGTAAGTGCATATTACACAGAGCAAACAGAGCAAATGTCTGGTGACCGTGATTGGTCAGCTTTTGAATATGACTTAAACCCAGCCACTGGCGAGTTAGATAAAGGCGGTTCTTCTGCGCCACCATGGGGTCGTTATAACGGCGTAAACAATGGCATTGATGACGCAACTTGTAATTCATTTACTCATGGCGCAGCTAATGGCCCTGGTCAATCTAATCCTTCTGATTTCACAAACCCTACAGGGTATGATTGCTGGGATTGGGATAAAGATACTTATAACTATGCACCTGCAAACTATCACTTAACGCCTCAAGAGCGTTACGGTATGTATGCATCTGCTGAATATCGCTTTAATGATTCTGTGCGTTTCTTCTCAGAAGTCTCATTTAACCGTCGTTCATCTAAAACTAAACTTGCTCCATTACCATTAGCACCTCTTGCATTCTTCGGTTGGACAGATGCAACTTACTCTGCTGACAACTATTGGAACCAACAGTTAGGTCCTAAGAATGACAATGGCGAGACAGTTGATATTGCTGATTGGCGTCGTCGTATGGTTGAAACTGGTGGACGTGATTCAACATTCGAAGTTGATACTGTACGTGGTGTATTTGGTATCGCTGGTGAGTTTGCTGACACTTGGGGTTATGAAGTGTCTTACGTTTACGGTCAAAACTCATCTAGCACAGCCGGTGCAGGTGGTGTTAACTTTGAAAAAGTTAGCTTAGCTGTAGGTCCATCGTTTATGGATGCAAATGGCGATATTGTTTGTGGTACTGCTGATGCTCCTATCGCTGATTGTGTTTCTTTAAATACATTTGGTATTCCAGGTACAGATACTCAAGTATCTCAAGAAATGCTTGATTATATTACGTTCGAAGCACATGACTTAGGTTCTAATGAACAAACAGTGTTAAGTGCTAGTGTATTTGGTGATGCATTTGAGCTTCCTGCTGGTCCAGTAGGTATGGTATTTGGTGCTGAGCACCGTGAAGAGGAAGGCGCAGATTTACCAGATGCATTAATTGCACTTGGTATTACTAGTGGTTCAAGCCGCCAAAAAACTCAAGGTAGCTACGAAGTTGATGAGCTTTATGCAGAAATGAACTTCCCATTACTATCTGGTGTAGTTGGTGCTGAAAGCTTAGAAATTGACGGTGCAATCCGTTATTCTGATTACAGTACATTTGGTGACACAACTAACTATAAACTTGGTCTTCGTTGGCTTCCAATTGATGGATTAATGTTCCGTGGTACTGTTTCTACAGCATTCCGTGCACCATCTACGAGTGAGTTGTTCGCTGGTAACTCTGATAACAGTCCTTTAGTTTCAGATAAGTGTGCTACAAATCCGACTCCTTTCTGTATCGCTGATGGCGTTCCAGCAGGCGGTTTTGAGCCTATTGGTGACCAATTATCTTCAACTCTAGGTGGTAATGAAGATTTAACACCTGAAGAGGCAGATACTGTAACTATCGGTGCTGTTTGGAGCCCAAGTTTTGTTGATAATTTATCATTTACGCTTGATTACTGGGATATCGATTTAGATAACGCAATTTCTACAATTGGTGAACAGTTAATTTTAGATAAATGTGCTGAAGAAGGTACTTACTGTGACTTAATTACTCGTTATGGACCTGAATTCCCAGGTTTATATGGTAACTCAAGTGATATTGATAATCGTAACATTAACGTGGGTGGAGTACATTCATCAGGTTATGATTTCAATGCTCAATACAGTATTGAAACTGGTATCGGTGATTTAAGCTTCGTTCTAGATACTACATACTATGACACTTACGAAATCACTCAAGCTGATGGTTCAACGATTGAAAACGCTGGTTGGTTCCGTCGTACAAGTGGTGATGGTAACTTCCCTGAGTGGAAAACTAACTTCAACATTAACTTAGCACAAGATAACTGGTCAGCTAACTGGAAGATCCGTTACATTGGTGAAGCATTAGAGCCATTTGATGCTAACAATGATGGTTCTACAGATCTTGATGATTTAAGTGATTCTCGTACAGTTGATAGCCAAACGGTACATGATGCACGCTTTACTTATTACTTTGATAACGTAAGTACTACTATTGGAGTCAGCAACGTATTTGACCAAGACCCACCATATGCGGCGACTGGTTTCAATGACAATACTGACCCACGTACATATGCTACAACAGGTAGACACTTGTACTTAGGTGTTGGCGTTAAGTTCTAAAATTAGTTTTTAAATAAATTTAGTAAGTAAATCTGATAGACATGGTTTGAAAAAACCATGTCTTTTTTCAATTTAATGGAGTAAAACATGGATAAATTTACAGCTTTAATCTTGTTGATTTTATTATCTGGCTGCGCAGCACAGAATACTGATGATACCGTCAGTTACAATGATGAAGACTTAGTATGTGAATATGTAGCGAAAACAGGGAGTAATTTGAAAAGAAAAACTTGTATGACGCGCGAGTTATCAGACGAACTTAGAAAAGAGAGTGAACAAGATTTACGAGAAGCATGGAGAAAAGGGCAAACACAAGCTCATACTAATATATGATCAATCATTTTTTTGACAAAAATCCTAATACGAACTTGTATTGGGATTTTTTGTTTTTATATTTATATTAGTTTTATTCTATTTTAGATGAACTTAGTTATTTACCTTATAAATTAAATGACTTAATAATTGATAAAATTCAAGCTAGTCACCAAGATTCCAACTCTATTTCAGTCTCACTTTGCTTAAAAATACAACGTTCGACTAATCAAGAGCGTTTAACACGTCTTTCCAGTAGTTTTTGATGTTCTCAAATGTTGACACAGGTCAACATTTTGTGAAATGATGCGAGCGGGTCTATGCCTTAGCAGGTATAGAATAGGGAAGAAAAAACTAACAATCACAAGAGAAAGATAGACTTAGCAGTATCAGTCAGGATTAACAATATAATCCTAGTTGTTACTCATTAGTTAAGCTTTCTAAATCACTATAAATTGGTTGGGAACTATGTCCAAGGTAAGCAATAGAACAAAAATCGCTACTGCACTTGTTGGCGCGCTTGCATTAGCTAGCAGCAACTTCGTGATTGCAGATCCTCTAAGCGATGTACAAAAAGCTGATAGCAAAATTCATGCTGATGCAGCTGCATCTCAAAACAAAGTAGATAAATATTTTGATCAAGCACAAGACATGCTTTTCGAGTATGGCTCAGTAGCTGACGAACGTGAATCACTAAAATCTTACAACGATTACGTTGCAGGCTTAGTTGCAGACCAAGAAGCAACAATGAAACTGATCCAAGACGATATCGACGGTGTTGATGCTCTTAGACAAGGTGTTGTTCCTTTAATGTTTAAAATGGTTGAAGCATTAGAGCAATTTATTGCTTTAGACTTGCCATTCAATCAAGACGCACGTGAAGCTCGTGTTCAACGCTTAAAAGATACTCTTAACAGCGCTGAAGTAACACTAGCTGAAAAATATCGTCTAATTCTTGACGCATATAACATTGAACGTGAATACGGTTCAAAGTTAATTGCTGAAACAGGTCAATTAGAGCTAGATGGCAAAGAAGTCTTAGTAGATTTCTTAAACTTTGGCCGTGTTAGCTTATATGCGCAAAGCCAAGATCAAAAGTCGGCTTGGATGTATAACGAAGAATCTAAAAGCTGGGATAAGTTAGAAGATAGCTATCTTCGTAACTTAAGCAAAGCAATTAAACAGGCTCGTGGACAAGGTGCTCCTGATCTATTCGCCTTACCAATCCCTGCTGCGGAGGCTGCGCAATAATGAAAAAGTTTATTACTACAGCAATCGTTGCTGCAACTTTGTCTCTAACTTCAGGAATGGTTAGTGCTGCTGATGCACCAAAGACGATTGACCAATTATTAAAACAAGTACAAACAGATCGTGCTAACGCGAATAAGACTAACAAAAAGCGTGAAGCTGAATTTTTAAATGAGCGTGGCGATAAAGCCGCTCTTTTAAAGCGTGAAAAAGCGGCTTTAGCTGCTGAAGTTCAACGTGGTAAAGATTTAGCTCAAGCTTTCACTGACAACGAACGTAAAATCGCTCAGTTAGAAGAAGATCGTAAAATTGCTTCTGGTGACTTAGGTGAAATGTTCGGTGTAGTTAAAGGTGAAGCTGGTGATTTCGCAGGTAAGTTAGTTGCTTCTAACATTACTGCTCAGTTCCCAGGCCGTGACGCATTTATTGCTGAACTAGGTGCTCGTAAAGAACTTCCAAAAATTGACGAGTTAGAGCAATTCTGGGAAGCACAACTTTTTGAAATGGTTGAATCTGGCAAAGTTGTTAATTTCGACGCTGAAGTAACAGGTTTGGACGGTAACGTTCATACAACAACAGTTACTCGTGTTGGTGCATACAACTTACTTGCTGATGGCCAATATGTTGTTTACAACGCTGATTTAGGCTTGATTCAAGAACTATCTCAACAACCTGGTAGTGCACAAGTTTCTAGTGTTAAATCATTCACTAGCGCAACTTCTGGTTACGAAAAATTATTCGTTGACCCGGCTCGTGGTGTTCTACTAAGCGTGTTCACACAAAAAGCGACTATTGAAGAGCGTATTGAAGCTGGTGGACCAATTGGTTACATCATTATCGGTATTCTTGTTCTTGGTGCGTTGATTTCTATCGAACGTCTAGTAACGCTTTACATCGTAGGTTCACAAGTTAAAGCACAACGTAAGAACATCGATAATCCTGGTAACAACGCGTTAGGTCGTGTACTTAAAGTTTACCAAGAAAACAAAGATGTTGATGTTGAAACACTTGAACTTAAGCTTGACGAAGCTATTCTGAAAGAAACACCAGCTTTAGAAGCTCGTATTTCAATCATTAAAGTACTGGCAGCTATCGCTCCAATGATGGGTCTACTAGGTACAGTAACTGGTATGATTGCAACCTTCCAAACAATTCAATTGTTCGGTACAGGTGACCCACGCTTAATGGCTGGTGGTATTTCTATGGCATTGATGACAACCGTTCAAGGTCTAGTTGCTGCACTTCCATTGATGCTTATGCATGCAATCGTTGTAGCTCGTAGTAAAACAGTTGTTCAAGTTCTTGAAGAGCAAAGTGCTGGTATTATCGCAGTACATGCTGAGAAGAGGGCTGACTAATGATGCTAATCCTGATGGATGTTTGGGACTCTGTCAGGGGCTTCATGGCCACCGGAGGAGATATCCTCTGGTTGGTTGCAGGTGTTTTATTCTTAATGTGGGTATTGATGCTCGAGCGCTTTTGGTACGTCAATTGGGTAGCACCAAAAGAGCATAAAGGCATTATCGACTTATGGAATAATCGAGAGGATTCTACCTCTTGGTATGCGCACCGTATCCGTGAAGCTTGGATGTCCCAAGCAAAACAAGATATGAATGCTCGTATGCTGATGATCAAAACCTTAGTAGCAATCTGTCCTATGATAGGTCTACTAGGAACCGTAACCGGTATGATAGCAGTGTTCGATGTGATGGCAGTTCATGGTACGAGTAACGCTCGTATGATGGCGGCTGGTATTTCAATGGCAACCATGCCAACGATGGCAGGAATGGTTGCAGCATTATCTGGTGTATTTTTTAGCACTCGATTAGATGCAAAAATGAAAATCAGTCTTGAAAAGCTTAAAGATAGCTTGCCGCACCACTAGAGAGAGTATTTAAAATGGCACGTAAAAAGCATTTAAATGTAGAAGAAGAAGCACAAGTAGATATGACTCCGATGCTCGACATCGTATTCATTATGCTTATCTTCTTTATTGTGACGACTTCGTTCATTAAGCCATCAGGCCTTGATTACAAGAAACCTGAAGCTTCTACGGCGACACAACAAAAATCTGCGAACATCTTTATTGGTGTTAGTAAGACTGGCGTTATCAAAATGGAAAACCGTCAGGTTGACATTGAGCGTGTAACAGCAAACGTTGAGCGTATGTTAGCTGAAGCACCTGAAGCGGCGGTATTAATCGAAGCAGACCAAGAAGCCGAACATGGCCTTGTTGTTAAAGTAATGGACAACGTTAAGAAAGCGGGTATCGATAAAATTTCGATTTCAGCGGGGAAAGACTAATATGCTGAGAGCAATAGTATCACTCATTTTAGGTGCTGCTGTTACTTTCGCCTTGTTTATCTTCATGGCCTTCTTGGTCGGTGGCGGCGCTAAGCGCGCCGACACCAAAACTGATTCTCCTATTATTGAGATCAGTATGGAGAAGCAGGATACGAAAGTTCAGGATAAGCCAAGGGTCAAACCTAAGCCGCCAGCGCCACCTGAGCAACCGCCTAAGCCGGAAACTACTCCGCCAGATACGTCATCAGATATTGATACGAATATGGCATTTAACATGAGTGGTGTAGTGGCTGGTGGTGCGAGCACAGGCTTTAAACTCGGTAATATGATGACGCGTGACGGCGACGCAACACCAATTGTACGTATTGATCCTCAGTACCCAATTGCTGCTGCTCGTGATGGTAAAGAAGGTTATGTACAACTTTCGTTTACTATTAACGAACTAGGCGGAATCGAAGACGTTAAAGTTATAAAAGCAGAACCTAAGCGTATTTTCGACAGAGAAGCAGTTAGAGCTCTGAAGAAATGGAAATACAAGCCTAAAATCATTGATGGTAAGGCGATGAAGGTTCCTGGCATGACAGTTCAACTTGACTTCACTCTAGATAAAGGAGGTAGATAATGCGTAAAGTAAATACAATAGCTAGTGCATTAATGCTGACTTTATGTAGTACTTCTTTATTGGCTGTTTCAACCGCGCAAGCTGCTGAAAAATGTCCAATCGAAGAGCGTCAATCAAGAGCTGTTGGTGCAAGTGCTGGTAAAAAAGTTCAAAGAGCATTTGAAAGATATACAGAAGGTCAACTTGACGAAGCCATTGAGATCTTACTCGAAGTCAATACAAAAAATGATTTCGACAAAGCTTATATTGGTCGCATGATTGGCTCTTTCTATGCTGAAAAAGGTCAAATGAGTACCGCTATTAAGTACTTAAAGACTGCTGTAGATGCTGATATTCTTGGTGGTACAGATCACGCTGCAACATTACGTTTGTATGCTGATTTATTACTTCAAGAAAAACAGTTTAAGGAAGCGATTCCTTACTACTACAAGTGGATGGATTTCACTTGTAAAGTTGACCCAATAGTATACCGCCGTGTTGGTATTGCTTACAGTGAACTTAAGCAGTGGGATAAAGTACTTGAAGTGGCTGACAAAGGTCTTTCCTTGATGGAAAAACCTGATAAAGGCCTTTATCAAATGAAATTGACTTCATACTTCAACCAAAAGAAGTATAAAGAGGCTGTAAAAGTACTAGAGATTATGGTGCCTTTATTCCAAGACGATAAACGTCTATGGGTTCAGCTTGCTCAGTTCTATTTGATGACTGAAGATTATACTAAATCTTTAGCAACTTATGATTTAGCTTATAAAAATGGTTTTCTTGAGACTGATGGTAACATCACTCGTTTAGCTCAACTTATGTCGCAAAATGGTGCGCCTTATAATGCTGCTAAAATTTATGAAAAGCATATGAAGTCTGGTTTGATTAAAGAGTCTGAAAAGTCTATTAAAATCTTAGCTGGTTTCTATCATAACGCTAAAGAGTTCAAGCAAGCAGCTAAACTATATGGTCAAGCTGCTGAGTTAACTGGAGATGCTGAGTTGTACCTTAAACAAGGTAAAATCTTAGCTATCGCTGAACAGCCTAAAGCTGCAATTCCAGTGTTTGAAAAAGCACTTGCAGCTGGTTTAGATGAGCCAGGTGATGCTGAACTTGAGCTAACGTTAGCTCACTTAAGCCTAAAGCAATATAAATCTGCTTATAAACGTGCCAATCGAGCTGCTAAACACAGCAAGACAAAACGTAGCGCAAATAGCTATATTTCTTATATCAAAGAAAAAGCACGTATCAATAACATTACTTTGTAAGTTTGTTGATATCGAAAAGCCCCTTATGGGGCTTTTTTTTTACTTTTAATTTATGGTTTATACCTTAGGTAACTTGTTATTCTAAGTTACAATTTATCGTTAGAGAAATTCACTAAATTTAGATAAATTACACATAATAACTACAAAGTATCGGATCATTTTTTGGTAATACGTTTATTACCATCCATAGGGAAATTATTATGCAAAAAACGCTACTCGCCGTATCAGTTTCATCACTTATGTTGTTGCAAGCTTGCAGTGAACCCGAAGTAACCTCTACTCCTGCTAATGCTGTGACAACAGAAACTGCTGCCAAAGCGGTTACAGAGCAATCAGCTGAATATATTTACAAAGCAATGGCTGACAATTATTTTAATGATGTACTTGCTTTAGAGCCTATCTACGCAACCTATGTTGGTGTTAATGATTACAATGACCAATTTGGTGGCGCGTTAACAGAAGAATATTTAAAACAGCGTCATGAGCTGAATTCAAAATATTTAAAACAAGCCAAAGCAATAGATGCTGATAAGTTACCTAAAAATCTGCAACTCAGCTTCGATATGTTTATTTATGATAGGCATATGGATCTTGTTGCTGAAAGTTATCCCGAACATTTCATGCCGATGAATCAGTTCTATAGCACTGTGATTAGCATGGTGCAATTGGGTAGTGGTGAAAGTGCGCAACCTTTTAAAACAGTAGAAGATTATCAAAACTGGTTAGGCCGCTTATCTGGCTTCATCAATTGGGTTAAGTTAGCTCAAGTAAGAATGGATGAAGGTATTAAGAGCAAAGTTGTACTGCCTAAAGTGCTTGTTGAAAGAATAATTCCACAACTTGATGCTCAATTAGTTGAAACTGCCAGCGATAGTTTGTTTTACACGCCAATTTCATCTTTACCTGAAAACTTCAGTGAACAAGATAAAGCTGCGTTAACCAAGGAATATACTGCCCTTATCCAAGATGAGCTTCTACCGTCACTGACCCAATTAAGAGATTATTTTAAAGATACCTATTTACCGCATGCTCGCGCATCTGACGGTTGGTGGGGATTACCGAATGGTAAGGAATGGTATCAGACATTAGCTAATCGTCACACAACAACGACCATGCCTGTTGACGAAATCCATCAAATTGGTCTTTCTGAGGTAAGTCGAATTTTATCTGAAATGGATAAAGTGCGAGAGCAAGTTGGTTTTGAAGGCGATTTAACAGCATTTTTTGCATCGCTATCAAGCGAACCTGAATATTTCTTTGAAGATAGACAAGGTTTAATTGATGGGTACATGGCATTAAAAGACAGTATTAATAAAGAGCTGCCTAAGTACTTTAATGTCATGCCAAAAGCTGACTACATTGTTAAACCTGTTGAAAGCTTTAGAGAAAAATCAGCAGCAGGTGCTTCATATCAGTCGCCTGCGGTTGATGGTTCTCGTCCAGGTGTGTTTTATATCAATACTTATAATTTGAAGGCTCAACCTAAATGGGGTATGACGACTTTATCACTGCATGAAGCAGCTCCTGGACATCATTTCCAAATTGCGATTAAGCAAGAATTAACGGGAATCCCTGAATTTCAACGCTTTCAGGGCTATACGGCATTTGAAGAAGGTTGGGCGTTATACGCTGAGTACTTAGGTATAGAAATGGGGTTATTCAAAGACCCATATCAATATTTTGGTAAATTATCTGATGAAATGCTAAGAGCGATGCGTCTTGTAGTTGATACAGGCTTACATTCAAAAGGCTGGAGTCGTGAGCAAGCTATTCAGTATATGAAAGATAACTCTCCAATGGCTGAATCAGATATTGTTGCTGAAGTTGAGCGCTATATGGCGATTCCCGGACAAGCACTTTCGTATAAGATCGGTCAGCTTACGATATTAAAATTACGAGCCGATGCAGAGTCAGAATTAGGTGACAAGTTTGACCTTAAAGGTTTTCATGATCAAATCTTAACCACTGGTTCATTGCCTATGGCTGTGATGGAGAAAAAGATTGCACGTTGGGTCGAATCTGAATTGGCAAAATAACGAATAACTGTTAGCTTGTTAGTTGAATATATATAGGGAGTTTTGCTCCCTATATTTTTAGCAATTTTATCTACAATTAGTAGGAGTACATCATGGTACAGGCAACTGCACGACACCTTTTAGTTAGCTCAGAAGAGCAATGTGAGCAATTGAAACAAGAAATTCTAGCGGGTGCCGATTTCGCTGAAATTGCAAAAGCAAATTCTTCATGCCCATCTGGAGCACAAGGTGGAGAGTTAGGTTCTTTTGGGCCAGGAATGATGGTTCGTGAATTTGACGAGGTTGTTTTTAGTGCGCCATTAAACGAAGTTCAAGGACCAGTGAAAACACAATTTGGGTATCACCTTCTTGAAGTAACAAGCCGCGGTTAATTTAACTCTTAATCGTCGAAGGCAGCTTTGGCTGCCTTTTTTATTATTTGTTACTCAATAAATTTAATCAATGGAATTGATAAATGATTGCATTATATACAGATAGGTTAGTCATTAGAACAATTCAGCAAAACGACTGGTCAAATGTGCTAGCAATTAATTCTGATCAAACTGTGTTAACACATATTCGGCCTGTTACCTCTACTGCGGATATTGAGTCGACTTTTAAGCAACGGTTGGAACCATGGTCATACGATTCAGGTGATTGGTTAACCTTAATCATTGAAACAATACAAGATAAGACGTTTGTAGGCTTAACCGGTTTTTATAAAGAGTCCGACGCGATGAATCGTGCTGAAGTAGGCTACTTAATAAGTCCAAACCAACAAGGTTTAGGTTACGGCACTGAAAGTTTAAAAGCGGTTATCGATTGGGGAATACACGAATTCAATATTCAAAAGTTTATCGGTTATTGTGCTGTCGATAACATTGGATCGGCTCAGGTAATGCGCAAGTGTGGATTTATCCAAGAAGGGTTATTAAGACAGAACCATAAGATTGGTGACAGGCAAATAGATGAATACCTGTTTGGATTGCTTCAATCTGATATTAGGATTTAAACAATCAAGTTTAAATGAAATAAATTGCGAGTTTTAAGCCATACATAAATAAGCCATAAAATCACTTCTTAAACTCGGGCTTTTATCACATAATTACCAATACAATTGAAAACTATTCTCGTTTCCACTTATAAAACATGATCTAGGTAAAGGTATTGCGTAAATGTCTAATATAAAATTAATCAATTATAAAATTTTGCACGCAAGGTGGATGTCTAATGAAGCTCAGTGAACTCAATCCTGGGGATACGGCTAAGATCGCTGAAATCGGTCAACTTTCTTTACCTCAAACAGTAAAGCGGAAGTTGTTATCTATGGGGATTACACCTCATACAGCGTTCACAATGTTACGCCGAGCACCAATGGGGAGTGGTGTAGAGTTAGAGTTACGCGGTAGCCGTTTATGCATGCGTCGCGATTTAGCAGATATCATTGAGGTGGTAGTAGCACATGACTAAAGAATTTCATTGCGTCACTGTAGGTAATCCAAATGCAGGTAAATCAACTTTATTTAATGCATTAACAGGCGCGAATCAGCAAGTTGGTAACTGGTCAGGTGTTACAGTTGAAAAGAAAACAGGCTATTTCACGTTAGATAATACCAATGTTCATCTTACTGACTTACCAGGTATTTATGATTTGCTGCCAGCTGGCAATAGTTGTGATTGCTCCCTTGATGAGCAAATTGCTCAACAATATTTAGCAGATCAAAGAGTTGACGGGATTATTAACCTTGTTGATGCAACTAACATTGAACGCCATTTGTATTTAACTGTGCAATTAAGAGAACTTGGTCTTCCTATGGTTGTGGTGTTAAACAAAATCGATGCAGCTAAAAAGCTTGGTATTGAAGCGGATATCGAACGAATGAGCCAAGAGTTAGGTTGCCCTGTTGTTGCCGTTTGCTCTAGAGACGAATCAGATATAAAGCAAGTTCAAGATCAAGTGCTGAGTTTATTAAAAGGTGAGGTCACTGAATCTCCGCTGGTACTAGATTACGATGAGTCCATTGAGTCCGGTGTTAAAACGTTACAACAACATGCTGAAAACTTGAGCCGTGGTCGTGCACTAGCCATGCTGGGTAATGGCAATGGCTGTGGACAATGTGATAGTACTAGCCTTAAAGATGTAGTAAACAACTGTACTCAAATCGCTGAGCAGTCAGGTACCGACATTGAGGTACTTGTTGCCACGACAAGGTTTGATTTTGTTCAAAAAGTATTTGATGCATCAGTGAGTGTCGGTGAGCATGAAAGTGCAAGCGACAAACTAGATAAAATCATTCTTCACCCAGTGCTTGGTGTGCCAGTCTTTTTGCTGGTGATGTACTTAATGTTCATGTTTAGTATCAACGTGGGTAGCGCCTTTATTGATTTCTTTGATATTACTGCTGGTGCAGTATTTGTCGACCAATTTGGCGCCTTATTAGAATCTTTTGGCTCACCTTTATGGTTAGTAACTATCTTGGCTGGCGGTATTGGTCAAGGTATACAAACTGTGGCCACCTTTATTCCTGTTATTGCCGCATTGTTCCTCGCATTGTCAGTACTTGAAGCATCTGGTTATATGTCTAGAGCTGCTTTTGTCGTTGATGGTTTAATGCGTCGTATTGGACTGCCTGGAAAAGCGTTTGTTCCAATGATTGTAGGGTTTGGTTGTTCCGTTCCTGCCATTATGGCGACACGTACACTAGGCAGTGAGCGAGAAAGAATTGTCACAGGCATGATGGCACCATTTATGTCTTGTGGTGCTCGTTTGCCTGTATACGCCTTATTTGCTGCAGCATTTTTTCCAGACTCGGGTCAAAATCTTGTATTTTTACTTTACATCATTGGTATTTTAGCCGCAGTTGGTACCGGCTTATTACTGCGTAGTACAGTGTTGCCAGGTACCAGTAGTGCTGTGGTGATGGAATTACCAAGTTATGAAATGCCAAAGGCGAAAGCGGTTTTTTCACGTACAACCAAACGTACAAAAAGCTTTATCCTAGGCGCAGGTAAGACGATTGTTATTGTTGTAACACTACTGAACTTTGTGAATGCCATTGGTACCGATGGTAGTTTCGGTCATGAAGACAGTAAAGAATCGGTATTGAGTGTTCTGAGCCAAAAAGTCACGCCGTTTTTCTCTCCTATGGGAGTAGAGCAAGATAACTGGCCGGCAACAGTAGGTATTATTACAGGTATCTTTGCTAAAGAAGCCGTTGTTGGAACGCTTAATAGTTTATATTCAGATCCAACAGAAGGTGATGAAGAGCTTGCAAGTCTATCTGAAAGCTTCTCAGAAGCATGGGATACCATTCCTGAAAACTTATTCGGCATTGCACCAGAAGATCCATTGTCGATTGATGTAGGTAATGTAGAAAATATCGATGAAGCTGCAGAAGAGCAGGGGGTTGATCGTTCAACCTTCAGTGCACTACAAGCGGGTTTTAGCACTAAGGTAGCTGCTTTTGCTTACTTGTTATTTGTTTTGCTTTACACACCATGTGTTGCAGCAATGGGAGCATTAGTCAATGAGTTCGGTTCTAAATGGGCGCGTTTTGCAGCGCTATGGACCTTTGGTTTAGCATATGGCAGTGCCACTGTTGTATATCAAGGTGCAAATATAGCCAAGCACCCTGTTCAATCAATTGGCTGGATTTCATTCTTCAGTATTGCATTGGTTGGGTTTTATTTCTGGCTTAAAAAGCAGGGTAAGAAAAATCAACAGATTATTCCTGATGTGCGAGTCATTACCGAATAAGCATAAATAATGTGCAAATCAAAACCAGCATTTTAGTAAATGCTGGTTTTTTGTTTTCTGATGATTATTTTTATCAAACAGGCATTGTAACTCACGTAAAACTGTAGGATCATCGAAGGTCTGAAAATTTAACCACCGTGCACTAAGAGGAACTCTATGAGTCAAGTGGACAACGAAGTACGTCCAAGTAACTTCATTCGTAATATCATTGATGAAGACTTAAAAAGCGGAAAGCACGATAGCGTGCATACACGTTTCCCGCCGGAGCCAAATGGTTTTTTACATATTGGGCACGCAAAGTCTATTTGTTTAAATTTTGGTATTGCAAAAGATTATCAGGGTCAATGTAATTTGCGCTTTGATGATACGAACCCAGAAAAAGAAGATATCGACTACGTTCACTCAATTCAGGATGACGTACGCTGGTTAGGGTTCGATTGGGCGGGTGAAATTCGTTATTCATCTAACTATTTTGATCAACTTCATCAATATGCGTTGGAGTTAATTAATAAAGGGCTTGCCTATGTGTGTTTTTTGAATGCAGAAGAAACACGTGAGTACCGTGGTACGTTAAAAGAGCCTGGTAAAAATAGTCCTTACCGTGATACCAGTGTTGAAGAAAACTTAGCGCTGTTTGAAAAAATGCGCTTAGGTGAATTCAAAGAAGGTGAGTGCGCTTTACGTGCTAAAATCGATATGGCTTCACCATTTATGTGTATGCGTGATCCCGTTATCTATCGGATCCGTTTTGCACATCATCATCAAACTGCTGACAAATGGTGCATTTATCCAATGTACGATTTTACGCATTGTATCTCAGATGCTATCGAAAATATCACTCACTCTTTATGTACATTAGAGTTTCAAGATAACCGACGTCTATATGATTGGGTATTGGATCATTTAGATGATTTCAATCAACCAAACCGCACGCGTCAATATGAATTTTCAAGACTAAACCTTGAATATACCTTGATGTCGAAGCGTAAATTAAATGACTTGGTTGAAAGAAACTTAGTGAATGGTTGGGATGACCCTAGAATGCCAACGATTGCTGGACTTCGTCGTCGTGGCTATACTCCTGCATCTATTCGTGAGTTTTGTCAGCGTATTGGCGTAACAAAACAAGAAAACTTGATTGAAGGTGGGGTGCTTGATGCCTGTATTCGTGAAGAGTTAAATGAGCATGCACCACGAGCAATGGCTGTATTAAAGCCAATTAAAGTGATAATTGAAAATTATCCTTCGGATTCACCAGAAACAATCAATGCCCCTATGCACCCGAATAAGCCTGAGATGGGTACTCGTGAATTGGCATTTGGTAAAGAATTGTTTATTGATGCTGAAGATTTCCGTGAGTCTGCAAATAAGCATTTCAAGCGTTTAGTGTTAGGTAAGGAAGTTCGTTTACGTAACGCTTATGTGATTAAAGCTGAACGTTTTGATCAAGATGAAGACGGTAATGTGACTACTGTTTACTGTACTTACGACAATGAGACATTAGGTAAAAATCCTAGCGATGGTCGTAAAGTAAAAGGCGTGATTCATTGGGTTGAAGCTTCAACGGCTAAGCAAGCAGAGTTCCGTCTTTACAATAGATTATTTACTGAAGCAACGCCTGCAGCATTTGATACTGTAGATGAGGTGATTAACCCTGAATCTTTAGTTGTCGTAAATGGTGTTGTTGAAGCAGGTCTTGTAAATGCTGAAGTTGAGAAGGCTTATCAATTTGAGCGAGAAGGTTACTTCTGTGCAGATAACAAAGATTCAACAGCTGAGCATTTAGTTTTCAATTTAACAGTGCCTTTACGTGACTCTTTTGCATAAATGATAAAATGACATGTTGTCATATTTAAAAGCCAAGGTGTTGACCTTGGCTTTTTTGTTTTTACTCGTTAATTAAATCTAAAGGGTATTATTGATTGGATGAAATCAAGTGTAATGGTCTGTCATTGCTCAAGTAGGCTTCATCAACTTGATCTAATTTATTATAACGAATCATCTGCTGTATGCCGTCAATGTAAGCTTGCCCGCGTTCTGAATATTTATCTAGCGTAGAAGCCAATTGTATTCCTGTAATAGGTTGTTCATCGGCTCTTAAATCTCGTCTAAGCTCTCTAAGCTTAATATAGGCTGCGTTAGTGTTAATATTTAGCATATATCCTTCTACAGAAGCTTGCGGTGTATCAAACCTTGCTAGACCATAGTTTCCTAACTCTTTTCGTTGTTGCTTAGGGATCATTCCGTTACCACTAAAATCCCACTGTCCGAAAAAGGCATTACCTTCAACGGTAAACCGGGATGTTGCCCAACCACTTTCTTCTGCTGCTTGAGCTAATACAAGCGATGGCGGCATGATATCGACGCGCTTTAATAATTTCTGTCTTTGTTCTTCGGTTAGTGCACTGTCTTTGTCACTGATTACCTTATATTTAACTGCGATATCGATGAGTGATTTATCATCAAGTGAAGCTTGTTCGACAGTTTGTCGTTCGTTAAGAATATTCTCATTACTGATTAAAATCAGTGGCGCCATTAATCTAAAAAATACCATCTTTTTCATCTGCACTGGAATTTCATTGGACGTTTGCTGCCACTTCTCACTGACTCGCTCAAAGGTTAGGCGAGGGACTTCTCGTACACCCGCTTTCCAGCTTTCGGTATTGTAATTAAGTGAGTCAAAGAGGCTAATCAGTTCATCTAATGAATTTAAGCTAATATCTTTGGCTGCTTGATTCGATTTTGATTGCACCGATTTTGATTGAACCGATGTCGTTTCAGCAACAGGTTTTGAATTTGAAGTTGTTGGCTTAATTTCAGATTGAACCTTTCCTTCATCGGTTGAGGATTTTACCCAATAATTAATGGCGAAAAGTCCAAACAACAACAGTGCGACAAACAGAATTTTTTGGTAAGTATTTTTAGTCATGTGTTCCCTTAACGATACGGCTTATTGTGCCGCTATAGATACAAATTGATCGTCTATTACATGGCAATTAAGAGCGACGCATTCTCAAGCGAATAAACTAATGTTTTATCCACACAATAAAAAAGGCGCCAATGCGCCTTTAATTATAGTCGATTTGTGACTATTGCATCATTGGGCCGAAACCCATGCTCCAAAGAATAACACTACTACCCATTAGACCAACTAATAATACCAAGCCCGCAGTCACTACTGAGCTTGCGTAAATAAAGCCTTTTTCTTCAGGGATATTCATTATGATCGGGACTCCGGCATATAGCAGATAAACAGAGTAAGCTAAGCCTGCTAGGCCAACGAGCATAATAAACCATAGCACTGGATAAAGTACTGAAATGCCCACCATAAATAAAGGTGTTGCAGTGTAGGCGGCCAGCTCTAAAGCTTGAGTAAAGGTTGGCGTGGCATCGAATGTTTTTGCCATCCAATAAGATAGGTAGGCAAGTGCAAGCACGCCACCGATTAAGCCAAAATACATACCGACAGACATGAACATTGCGCTTTGCGGTGTTAAAAATAAAGGTTCACCATTAGCTGGATGCCAGCCAATGTAGGCAGTAGCAATATAGCTACATACAGAAGGAATTAAAGCGATAAGTAAAATATGACTTAGACTGCTTTTTACAGCTTCGTGATTGCGTTCAATTGTCTTCCACTCTTCCTTTGGATGAGTGTATAGCCCCATTAAGTGATTTAATATCATTGTTATTATCCTTGTTTAGCATTCATACATAGCTCGCCAAACTTCAGACGAACTGATCATAGCCCCATATATCAATCGCCTTAATCAGTCCCACACATACCAGCTTAAATGACTCTGCTTTTTGAGTGATTTAAGCCAATAATAACTTCATCCCTATAGAAGTTTATCCATTAAAGGCAATCGAAATACAACTTTAGCAACTATTGTTACGAAGATGTATAGACTATTTATTGAACATAAGCATCCATTCGTCAAGCTCTAATACGCTTTTATCTGTAGAAATCTTGTTATTAGAGGTAAAATAGCTGCAAATCCAGTCGACTACTTAAATCATTCATGCAGCAATTACTTGAGCCAATTAAGGCGTTTTTAAAATGTGAGACACCACAGTCATGGGTAGATGAAGCCAAAAAGCCTGAAAACTTGTATTTGCTTTTAAGAGACCACTTACTATGTGAATTAAAAGCCGCTCAAAGTGCTATGTTTTTAATTCGAAAATACGCCGTAGATAAAGACAGCGCAACCCAGCTTAGTTCGTGGATCAAGCCTTACGAAGAATTTGCTTATAAAAAGCAAGGGTCCTTAGAGACACTTAAAGGTAAAAGTAATATTTCAAAGCAAGTTACGGTCAGAGCTGATTGTGACTATGGCCAAGATTTAGTGGATAAAATGGTGCTGCTGATTAAGGAGGAATTACATCACTTCTATCAAGTGTTAGAACTCATGGATGCGAAAAACATTCCCTATGAATTATTAGAAGCTGGGCGATATGCGAAAGGAATGATGAAGCATGTGAAAACTTTTGAACCTGACGCGCTCGTTGATAAATTAATCATAGGGGCATTTATTGAAGCGCGTTCTTGCGAACGTTTCGCTAAAATCGCACCCTATTTAGATGCAGATTTGGAAAGGTTTTATATTTCTTTGTTACGTTCAGAAGCCCGTCATTATCAGGACTATTTATCTTTAGCGCAAACTATAAGTAAAACTGATATCAATGAACGAGTAGCATATTTTGCAAATGTTGAAGCAGAGCTTATTCAATCGAATGATGAAGACTTCAAGTTTCATAGTGGTGTACCACATAATCTAGTCTCGAATTAACGCATTAATCTTAAATATCTTGAATTGAGCCGAATTAAGGCCTGTATTGACTATCGCTGAGTTGTAAAAGGCAGTTGTTGTAACATCGCACTGTCTTTTTTTATGATAAGAATACTGCCTTGTTCGTACCAGTCGCCGACGACGATACGCTGTTTATGATTGTCGAGTTCATGAATTGCAGGTCTGTGAGTATGGCCGTGGATCATGCGAGTTGTATTGGTTTTAGTCAATAATTCACTAACCGCTGATGGTTCAACATCCATAATCTCGTAGGTTTTTTGTTGGTTACTGTTTTGACTTTTTTGTCTTATGTTTGCAGCAATTTTTTGTCTAGTCGATTTAGGAAGGTGACGATAAATCCACTTTACAATAGTAGAATTACGAAAGCGTCGAAAACGTTGATAGGCTTTATCTAATGTACATAGACTATCGCCGTGAAGAACCACGGTTTGAATACCATATAAATTAAGTATGTTAATTTCTGGCAATAAAATCATCCCAGAGCGACTGGCAAATTCATTACCTATCATAAAATCACGATTGCCATGGATGAAGTAAACAGGCAGTTTGGTTGAGACTGATTTTATATGTGTTGCTATTTCATCGGTATACTGCTCAGCAATATCATCACTGGTCCATACTTCAAATAAATCACCGATAATATATAAAGCTTCAACCTCAGAAAGGTCTGAGTTGAGATATTCAATGAAGGCTTTGGAAATATCAGGACGATCTGCACTTAAATGCAAATCGCCCATAAATACAGTATGCACTCGCGTTTATTCAGCTACGCTTACACTGTTGATTACCACGGCTTCTAATGGCACGTCTTGATGCATGCCACGGTTGCCAGTGCTGACACCTTTAATTTTTTCAACGATGTCTAAACCTTCAACAACTTCAGCAAACACACAGTAACCCCAGCCTTGGCCTGTTTCTGCTTTGAAATCTAAGAAAGTGTTGTCACTGACGTTGATAAAGAATTGCGCTGTAGCAGAATGAGGATCTGAAGTACGAGCCATAGCAAGAGTACCAATCTTGTTTGATAAACCGTTATTCGCTTCGTTCTTAATCGCTGCTTTAGGCGTTTTCTGAACCATGTCTTCGGTAAATCCACCACCTTGAACCATGAAACCATCAATTACACGGTGAAAAATCGTCCCATCATAAAAACCATCTTTAACGTACTGCATGAAGTTTTCAGAAGTTAAAGGCGCTTTTTCTGTATTTAGTGCAACTTTAATGTCGCCCATATTGGTGTGTAAAGTGATCATATTAAAATACCTTGATAAAAATTGTTGCGGGATTCTAACTTATCTAACGTGAGGCTTAAAGTGCAGTATTCAAAACAGTATTGCTCATGATAGACTTTATCCCAATTATATTGGTATCAAAACGAGTAAAAGAGAACCATCGATGTTGAAAATTTACAATAGTATGAGTCGTGATAAGCAAGAATTTAAGCCGATTAACCCTGGAAAAATTGACATGTATGTATGTGGTATCACCATCTACGATTTATGTCATATTGGCCATGGTCGTACTTTTGTTTCTTTCGATATGATCGTTCGTTATTTACGTTACCGCGGCTACGAAGTGAATTACCTGCGTAATATCACCGATGTTGATGACAAGATTATTAAGCGTGCCGCTGAAAACAATGAAAGTTGTGATTCGTTAACTGAGCGATTAATTGGTGAAATGCATAATGATTTTGATGCATTGAACATGATGCGACCTGATTTTGAGCCAAGAGCAACGTTACATATCGAAGAAATCATCGAGATGGTTCAAAAGCTGATTGCTAAAGATCATGCTTACGTATCTGAAAGTGGCGATGTACTATTTAGCGTTTCTTCATTTCCTGAGTATGGACGTTTATCAGGCCAAAATCTTGAGCAATTACAAGCTGGCGCACGAGTAGAAGTTGAAGATACAAAGCGTGATCCTATGGATTTCGTATTGTGGAAAATGTCCAAGCCAGGAGAGCCAACTTGGGAGTCGCCATGGGGACCAGGTCGTCCTGGATGGCATATCGAATGTTCTGCGATGAACAGTAAGCATTTAGGCGAGCATTTTGACATCCATGGCGGTGGCAGTGACTTGCAGTTCCCACACCATGAAAATGAGATTGCTCAGTCTTGCTGTGCCCACGGTTCACAATACGTGAATTACTGGATGCATACTGGAATGGTCATGGTTGATAAAGAAAAAATGTCCAAGTCATTAGGTAATTTTTTCACTATTCGTGATGTATTAGCCCATTATGATCCTGAAACAGTGCGTTATTTCTTATTGTCAGGCCATTACCGTAGTCAATTGAACTATTCAGAAGACAATTTAAAACAAGCTAAATCGGCTCTTGAACGTATTTATACTTCACTTAAAGGGCTTGACCTTACGGTTGAGGCTGCACCAGCTACAGAATTTATTAATAAATTTACTGTCGCAATGGACGATGACTTTAATACACCAGAAGCTTACTCTGTAATTTTTGATATGGTGCGTGAAATTAACCGCTTGAAATTGGTGGATATGGCTCAGGCAAGTGCATTGGGTGTGAGCCTTAAGTCACTGACAGATGTGTTGGGTATTATCAACCGTGATGTTGATGCATTCTTCCAAGGTGACGGTAGCGATGATGAAGTGGCAGAGATAGAAGCGCTGATAGTTGAGCGTAATCGCGCCCGTGCAGAGAAAGACTGGCCAGCTGCTGACGCTGCTCGCGATAGACTAAATGCATTAAACGTCGTACTTGAAGATGGTGAAGAAGGCACAACTTGGCGAAAGAAGTCGTAGTTAAGTCCTTGTGATAAAAAAGCCTGCTATTTTTAGCAGGCTTTTTTGTTTATAGGCTTATTATCAGTAGGCTTTGGGTCAAAACAAAGCAAGCTTAATTATTAAGCATTTACAGTTAATCGTGATACTGCTCGGCAGCATAAAGCGTATTTTCAAGTAGACTTGCGATTGTCATTGGGCCAACACCGCCAGGTACCGGTGTAATGAACGCAGCTTTTTCTGCTGCAACATCAAACTCAACGTCACCAACTAAACGACCATCTTCAAGTCGGTTAATCCCTACATCAATAACTATTGCACCAGGCTTAATCCATTCTCCTGGAATAAAGCCTGGCTTTCCTACCGCGACAACCAGTAAATCAGCTTGACGTACTTTTTGTTCTAGATTTTTTGTAAAACGATGACAAGTTGTTGTAGTGCAACCCGCTAGGAGTAATTCAAGTGTCATAGGGCGGCCAACAATGTTTGAAGCGCCAACAATGGTTGCATCCAAGCCATAGGTATCTACGCCCGTAGATTTTATTAAGGTAATGATGCCTTTTGGCGTACATGAACGTAATACAGGAATACGTTGTGCTAAGCGGCCAACATTATAAGGGTGAAATCCATCAACGTCTTTATCAGGTCTGATACGCTCAATCACTTTTGAATCTTCAATATGAGCGGGTAAGGGAAGTTGTACCAAAATTCCATCAATTTTAGGATCTTCATTACATTGATCGATTAAGGCTAATAGTTCAGCTTCAGTTGTACTGGTTTCAAGGTCATATGAGTAAGATTCGAAGCCAACTTCTTCACAAGCGCGGCGTTTACTACCTACATAAACTTGAGACGCTGCATCAGCGCCGACTAGGATAACCGCGAGGCCAGGAATACGCTTGCCAGCAGTTTTGCGTTCCAGCACTTTTTCTTTTAACGTGCTACGAATAGATTGTGCGATCGCTTTGCCATCAATATTTTGGGCAGTCATGGGGGTATAGTTTCCTTTATATGGCGCGATGATATATGAATTTTAACGACGCGTATTCTATCAGTCAGCCATAGTTCTGTCATGATTATTGACTTAGTCATTTATTGAAAACAGAATTTTTTGTGTGTAAAAACAGCAGCTGAACAAGTTTGTAAAAAAAATCGTTGACGATAGTAAAGTGACTCGTTAATATGCGCTCCGTTCTCGCAGTTAAGGCATTAAGTTAATGCATAAACCTTGATTGGCAAGACTTCTCGGTGATTAGCGCAGCCCGGTAGCGCATCTGCTTTGGGAGCAGAGGGTCAGAGGTTCGAATCCTCTATCACCGACCAAATTTCTATTTGTAAAGTTAACGCTTTATGAATAAGCTGGGAAAGTTAAACTGAAAACCAAATCAGTTTACTATTTATCTAGCAGGTATACAGAATAAGTATGTAAGCCAAGCGCCACTAGCTCAGCTGGATAGAGCAACGCCCTTCTAAGGCGTGGGTCTCAGGTTCGAATCCTGAGTGGCGTACCAAATTATGGTGATTGTAGCTCAGTTGGTAGAGCCCCGGATTGTGATTCCGGTTGTCGTGGGTTCGAGCCCCATCAGTCACCCCAAATTCTGCATTAAAAATGCACGATTGTAGAGAAAGCGACCTTAGGTCGCTTTTTTTATGTCTAAAATCCCCATATAACCGCATTTTCAGGCTCGACTCTATTGTAATCGGTCGCTATAATGTCGCGTCTTGATAAATATCTAATACGAATTACTACAGGTAATAGCGCTGAAAAGCTGCTGTATCATGCTTTTATTAGTAAACATTAATAATCAAGAAACGAATATTTAATAGTTGAGCTTTCGACTATTACAAAGGACGTCAGACATATTTCGAGGTAAAACAATGCAAGTTTCTGTTGAAACAACTCAAGGCCTAGAACGTCGCCTAACAATTTCTGTTCCTGCTGAACAAATTGAGAAATTAGTTAAAGACAATTTAATACGTGAAGCGAAGCGTGCAAAGATTTCTGGTTTCCGTCCAGGTAAAGTACCAGTTTCTGTCATCAAGCAACGCTACGGCGCTGCTATTCGTCAAGATGTCACTGGTGAAGTTATGCAACGCAACTTTATCGAAGCTATCATGGCTGAAAAGTTAAACCCAGCAGGCGCGCCAGTTTTTGCTCCAGGTAAAACTGAAGGCGAAAACTTTGAGTTCGTTGCAACGTTTGAAATCTACCCAGAAGTAGCATTAACGGGTCTAGACGCAATTGAAGTTGAACAACCACAAGCTGAAGTTAATGACGCTGACGTTGACACTATGATTGAAACACTTCGCAAGCAACACGCTACATTTGCTGTAGTTGAAACTGCTGCAGAAGAAGGCAACAAAGTTAAAATGAACTTTGTTGGTTCTGTTGATGGTGAAGAGTTTGAAGGCGGAAAAGCTGACGACTTCGAATTAGAACTTGGTAGCAACCGTATGATCCCTGGTTTCGAAACTGGTGTTATCGGTCATAAAGCAGGTGATGAATTCGAAATCGAAGTGACTTTCCCTGAAGACTACCATGCTGAAAACTTAAAAGGTAAAGCAGCTAAGTTCGTTATTACACTTACTGAAGTTCAGTCTGCAGAATTACCAGAAGTTAACGATGAATTCGCTTCTTTATTCGGTATCGCTGAAGGTGGTTTAGACGCACTTAAAGCTGAAATCCGTAAAAACATGACTCGTGAACTTGAGCAAGCGCTAAAAGCAAATGTGAAAGAGCAAGTTATCGAAGGCTTATTATCAGCTAACGAAATCACTATCCCTAAAGCACTAGTAGACGGTGAAGTTAACGTTCTTCGTCAACAAGCTATGCAACGCTTTGGTGGCCAAACTGAGAACATGCCTGAGCTTCCTGCTGATTTATTCACAGAGCAAGCTGAGCGTCGCGTTAAAATTGGTTTACTTCTTGGCGAAGTTATCAAAACTAACGAGCTTCAAGCTGAAGACGAACGTGTTCAAGGTCTTATTGCTTCAATGGCTTCAGCTTATGAAGATCCAAGTGAAGTGGTTGAATACTACAATGGCAACAAAGAGCTTATGCAAAACATGCGCAACGTAGCGCTTGAAGAGCAAGCTGTTGAAGTTTTACTAAAATCTGCAAAAGTGACGACTAAAGACGTCGAATTTGAAGAATTTATGAACAAGGCAACAGGTAAAGCGTAACCATCGCTTGACTTGATTGGCGGTTCGCCATTTATAATGGCTCGTATGAGGTTCCTCATACGAGCCATTTTTATTTTAGGGAAATATAAAATGCATAAAGCGCCAGAATCTGTACTCAATGCTCTTGTACCTATGGTTGTTGAACAAACTGCTAAAGGTGAGCGTTCATATGATATTTACTCTCGTTTATTAAAAGAGCGAGTAATTTTCTTGGTTGGTCAGGTTGAAGAACACATGGCTAACCTGATCGTGGCGCAGTTACTGTTCCTAGAATCAGAAAGCCCAGATAAAGATATTTCAATCTACATTAACTCGCCAGGTGGTTCTGTCACTGCTGGTATGGCAATTTACGACACAATGCAGTTCATTAAACCGAACGTAAGCACTGTATGTATTGGTCAAGCTTGCAGCATGGGCGCATTCTTATTAGCGGGTGGCGCAAAAGGTAAGCGTCATTGTTTGCCGAATTCTCGAGTCATGATTCACCAGCCTTTGGGTGGTTTCCAAGGCCAAGCGTCTGACATTGCAATTCATGCTCAAGAAATCTTAGGCATTAAGAATAAATTAAATGAAATGTTAGCTGAACACACTGGGCAACCATTAGATGTTATTGAGCGTGATACAGACCGTGATAACTTCATGAGTGCACAAGAAGCTGCTGATTATGGTTTAGTTGATTCAGTTTTTGAAAAGCGTAGCTGATTTTTAAGCCTGAGTACGCTATTCTGTGATGAATAGCGTATAAAAAATATTTAACTGTTTCTGTGTAGTACAAATAATGCACAGAGAGTATATCTAAAGACAGTGAACAGGCTGCAACAGAGGTAGGGTAATGGGCGATAACAAAAGTACCGGTGACAGTGGCAAACTACTGTACTGCTCTTTTTGCGGAAAAAGCCAACATGAAGTAAGAAAGCTAATCGCTGGACCTTCGGTATATGTTTGTGATGAATGTGTTGAGTTATGTAATGACATCATTCGTGAAGAAATTAAAGAGATCTCGCCAAAGCGTGATCAAGACAAGTTGCCAACACCACACGAATTGCGTGAGCACTTAGATGATTACGTTATTGGTCAGAACCAAGCTAAAAAGGTGCTGTCAGTTGCTGTTTATAACCATTATAAACGTTTACGCAATGGCACGCCGATTGAAGGTGTTGAACTAGGTAAAAGTAATATCTTGCTTATTGGACCAACGGGTAGTGGTAAAACACTGCTAGCTGAGACGTTAGCTCGTTCATTAGATGTGCCATTTACTATGGCTGATGCAACGACACTAACTGAAGCGGGTTACGTAGGTGAAGATGTTGAAAACATCATTCAGAAGCTACTGCAAAAGTGTGATTATGACGTTGAGAAAGCGGAGCGCGGTATCGTCTATATCGATGAAATCGATAAAATCAGCCGCAAATCTGACAACCCATCAATCACCCGTGATGTATCTGGTGAAGGTGTTCAGCAAGCTTTGCTTAAGCTAATTGAAGGTACTGTTGCTTCTGTGCCTCCACAAGGTGGACGTAAACATCCACAGCAGGAGTTTTTGCAAGTAGATACGTCTAAAATCCTATTTATTTGTGGTGGTGCATTTGCTGGGCTTGAAAAAGTTATTGAACAACGTGGGCTAACTGGAACAGGTATTGGATTTGGCGCTGAAGTTAAGGGTGAAGCTGATAAAGTCACTATTTCTCAGACGTTAGGCAAAGTTGAGCCTGAGGACTTGATTAAGTTTGGCTTAATCCCTGAGTTTATTGGCCGTTTACCTGTTGTTGCTACGCTAACTGAATTAGATGAAGCAGCGCTAGTACAGATTCTTTCTCAACCTAAAAATGCACTAACAAAACAATATGGTGCATTGTTTGAGATGGAAGAGGTTGAACTTGAGTTCCGTGAAGATGCTTTAAAAGCCATTGCTCATAAAGCGATGACGCGTAAAACCGGTGCTCGTGGCCTTCGTTCAATCATTGAAGATATCTTACTTGATACTATGTATGATATTCCTTCAGTTGAGGGCGTAATTAAAGCTGTTGTCGATGAATCTGTCGTCAAAGGCGAGTCTGCCCCCATCTTGATTTACGAAAATGCTGACAACCAAGTTGCTGGTGGCGAGCAATAATTCGTCGCTTTTGCTAATAGTTGAAAAATAAGGAGTCCATTGGGCTCCTTTTTTCGTATTGCCCATTGAAACTCTTAGAAACATCCCAATATACTGATTATATAATCCATTCATCAAACGGAATCGAACTATGACCCAAGAGCGTGAAGCGCATATCGAACTCCCCGTGCTGCCACTTCGAGATGTAGTGGTTTATCCCCATATGGTAATTCCGCTATTCGTCGGACGAGAGAAATCTATTCGATGCCTTGAATCAGCGATGGAACAAGATAAGCAAATATTACTGGTCGCCCAGCGGGAAGCTGATTTAGACGAGCCAGCAAAAGACGATATTTTTGAAATTGGTACCGTTGCATCTATTTTACAGTTATTAAAATTACCTGACGGCACGGTTAAAGTGCTAGTTGAAGGTGGTCAGCGTGCCAAAGTCACTGAGTACACACAAGAAGATGAATTCTTTGTCGCAAACGTGACAATGTTAGCGTCTGAAGAGTTAGCTGATAAAGAAGAAGAAGTACTGGTTCGAAGTGCTATTAGCCAATTTGAAGGCTACATCAAGCTAAATAAAAAAATTCCACCAGAAGTACTGACATCTTTAACTGGTATTGAAGAAGCTGCCCGTCTTGCTGATACTATGGCAGCTCATATGCCGCTAAAGCTTGAAGACAAACAATCAGTGCTTGAAATGATCAATGTTGGCGAACGTCTTGAATATTTAATGGCAATGATGGAAGGCGAGATCGACTTACTTCAAGTTGAGAAACGCATTCGTGGTCGTGTTAAAAAGCAGATGGAAAAAAGCCAACGTGAGTATTACTTGAATGAGCAAATGAAAGCCATTCAAAAAGAACTTGGCGATCTTGATGAAGGTCAAGATGAGTTTGAAGTTTTAGGCCGCAAGATTGAAGAAGCCAAAATGCCGGCTGAAGCAAAAGAAAAAGCGGAAGCTGAGCTTAATAAGTTAAAAATGATGTCGCCAATGTCAGCAGAAGCGACAGTGGTAAGAAGTTACGTAGACTGGATGACGTCTGTACCTTGGAGTCAGCGTTCAAAAATCAAACGTGACTTGTCAAAAGCTGAAGCCATTTTAGATACCGATCATCACGGGTTAGAGAAAGTAAAAGAACGAATTCTTGAATACCTTGCTGTGCAAAGTCGAGTTAAACAATTAAAAGGACCAATCCTTTGCTTAGTAGGGCCTCCAGGTGTTGGTAAAACGTCATTAGGCCAATCAATTGCTAAAGCAACAGGACGTAAATATGTTCGCGTTGCCTTAGGTGGCGTACGCGATGAAGCTGAAATTCGTGGTCATCGTCGAACTTATATTGGTTCTATGCCAGGTAAAGTGATCCAAAAAATGGCCAAAGTGGGTGTTAAAAACCCATTATTCTTATTAGATGAAATCGATAAGATGAGCTCAGATATGCGCGGTGACCCATCATCAGCGCTACTTGAAGTACTAGACCCTGAGCAAAACGCAGCGTTTAATGACCATTACTTAGAAGTTGATTACGACTTATCTGACGTGATGTTTGTGGCAACATCGAATTCAATGGATATTCCAGGGCCGTTATTAGACCGTATGGAAGTGATTCGTTTATCGGGTTATACCGAAGATGAAAAATTGAATATCGCTAAAAAGCATTTATTGACTAAGCAAATCGAGCGAAACGGGTTAAAACCAAAAGAAATTAATATCGATGATAGCGCCATTATTGGCATGATCCGTTACTACACTAGAGAAGCTGGTGTCCGTTCACTAGAGCGCGAGCTATCAAAAGTGTGCCGTAAAGTCGTTAAGATGATTCTTTTAGATAAATCAGTTAAAACCGTCGAAGTGAATCAAGATAACTTGAAATCATTCCTCGGTGTGCAGCGCTTTGATTACGGTAAAGCTGAGTCTAATAATCAAATTGGTCAAGTGACAGGTTTAGCTTGGACGCAAGTTGGTGGCGATTTACTGACTATTGAAGCGACGTCGGTGTCAGGTAAAGGCAAACTTGCTTATACTGGCTCACTTGGTGATGTCATGCAGGAGTCTATTCAAGCTGCCATGACAGTTGTTCGTGCTCGCGCTGAACAATTAGGCATTAACAGTGACTTTTACGAAAAACGTGATATTCACGTGCATGTTCCTGAAGGGGCAACGCCTAAAGATGGACCATCTGCAGGTGCTGCAATGTGTACAGCGTTGGTATCAAGCTTAACGGGTAATCCGGTTAAGAGTGATGTGGCCATGACTGGTGAAATTACCCTAAGAGGGGAAGTTCTACCTATCGGTGGTTTGAAGGAAAAGTTACTTGCGGCACATCGTGGCGGCATAAAAGTTGTACTTATTCCTAAAGAAAATGAGCGTGATTTGGAAGAAATTCCAGCCAATGTCATTGCCGATCTTAAGATTCACCCAGTCAGATGGGTCGATGAAGTACTTGAATTGGCCTTAGAAAAGCCAGTAAAAGGCTTTGAAGTGGTTAAAAAGTAGCTAATTAGCAAAAAAAGTTGCTTTGAACCTAAAAAAAATGAAAAAAGGGGCTTAACAATCTGTAAAGCTGTGGTAGCCTAGATAAGTGGAGAGTCAGTTAGCACCAAACCCTTGGCGCAACTGACTTTGAGCTGTATCCAAGTACATTTTTTTTGGTTTTCCAACTAAGTTTGGTGTGGTATCAAACTTATAACAAAAAAGCCTCCGCAGACCGCTCTAAAGACGGATTTGGTTGCGGCGCGAAAATAAACATTCAAGGGGATGACATGAACAAATCTGAACTAATCGAGAAAATCGCTTCTGGTGCTGACATTTCTAAAGCTGGCGCAGGCCGTGCATTAGATTCTTTCATTGGTGCTGTTACTGAAGCACTTAAAGAAGGCGATAAAATTTCTCTAGTTGGTTTTGGTACTTTTGAAGTACGTCAGCGTGCTGAGCGTACTGGCCGTAACCCACAAACTGGTGCAGAAATTAAGATTGCTGCGGCTAACATCCCAGCTTTCAAAGCGGGTAAAGCTCTAAAAGACGCTGTTAACTAAGAATAGTTAATATCGTTGCCTTTTGTAAGGCATAGTTAAAAAGCACTGTTTTGGCAGTGCTTTTTACGAAAAGATTATTAAGAATAACAATGTTAATTTTAATAATCGGAGGAATTGGGTCATACCCGAGGTAGCGTCTGATAACTCCATATAAATTACAAGAAGGCGCATCCCCAAGTGGTGCGCCTTTTTATTTTTTTAATCGCAACAAGCGAGAATTCAGATGTTAGAAAAAATTCGTGAAGGCTCACAAGGCGTTGTCGCTAAAAGTATTTTAGTGTTAGTGATCCTTTCGTTCGCATTTGCTGGTGTAAGTAGTTACCTAGGCACATCAACTGATGTAGCTGCTGCCGTTGTTAATGGCGACGATATTACCGCAAATGAACTAGAACAAGCTTATCAAAATGAACGTGGCCGTTTAGAGCAACAGCTTGGCGAAATGTTTGATGCATTATCTGCTGATGATACGTACATGAACGGTATCAAGCAGAACGTATTAGACCGCCTGATCGCTGATAAGTTAATGACTCAAGCAGCTGAAGATTTAGGTCTTCGTGTTTCTGATGAACAAATTAAACAAGCGATTGTTAACGAACCAGCATTCCAAACCGATGGTGTGTTTGATAACGAGCGCTACTTAGCAGTATTACGTCAGCTTGGTTATCAAACTAATAGCTTCCGTGACATGATGCGTACCGATATGACTCGTCGTCAGTTATTGACTTCGTTAGTGGGCAGTGAGTTCGTGTTGGATGGTGAAGCTAAGCAACTTGCAGAAATCCAAGGTCAAACCCGTGATATACGTTACTTAGTCGTTGATTCTTCTCCTTATTTAGCAACTGCTAGTGTGACGGATGAAGAGATCAAGAGCTACTATGACAGCAACTTGATGCAATTTATGGATCAAGAAAAAGTCAGCTTAGAATACGTTGAGTTAAACGCTGCTGAACTTGCTAAAGGGATGGATACGTCTGTCGATGAAGCACGTACATACTACGAAGAAAACAAACAACAGTATCAAACAGCTGAAAAACGTTTAGCTGCCCATATCTTATTCGCTTCTGGCGACGATAGTGCTGATGAAGCAAAGGCTGAAGCAAGCTTAGCTAAATTACAAGCTGGTGAAGACTTTGCAGAAGTTGCTAAAACTGATTCAGATGATCAGTTTAGTGCGGAGCAAGGCGGCCAACTTGATTGGTTCGAGCAAGGTGTGATGGATCCAGCATTCGATGAAGCGCTGTTTGCACTTAACCAAGGTGAATACTCACAAATTGTTAAGAGTGAATTCGGCTACCACATCGTTAAATTACTTGATATTCAATCTGGCGCAGCTGCACCGTTTGAAGAAGTTCAAGATAAGATTGTTACTGATTTACAAAACAAAAAAGCAGTTGATGAGTTCTATAGCTTACAAAGCATTCTTGCTGATACTAGCTACGAAGTGCCAGATACGTTAGATGAAACAGCTAAAGCACTCGGTACGACAGTTCAGTCTACAGGCTTGTTCTCTCGTGACAATGCTCCGGCTAACCTAAGTAGCCCTGATTTAGTTCGCACTGCATTTTCTGACGAAGTGATTACCAGTGGCATGAACAGTGAAGTGATTGAACTTGCTCCTAATCATGTGGTTGTTATTCGTTTATTAAAGCATCAAGATGCGGGTACTTTACCACTAGCTGATGTTAAAGCTGGTATCGAAGCGCGCTTGGTTCAAGATAAAGCGAACCTTCAGGCGAGTGAAAAAGCCAATGAGTATCTTGCTAAACTTAAAGCTGGCGAAGAAATCACTGATTTGACTGTTGCGACTAAAGCGCAATTAGCCAGATTCAATCAAGATATCGATCAAGCGATTACGACTAAAGCGTTCCAAATGCCTGCTCCTGAAGCAAGCGGTGTATCGTTTGATACCGCAGCGTTAGCAAATGGCTTTGCGGTCATTGCAGTGGATAAAGTGAACGAAGCTGAGGGGATTGATAGCAATGTTATTGATTCAATTAAGCAACGTTTAGCTCCGCAATACAGTGAAGCGGATTACCGCTCTGTCATTGCCGCGCTTAAATCAAAAGCAAAAATTGAGTACCCAGTTGCTGAATAAAACCGGGTATTAACATTAAAAAGCCAAGGTTATCCTTGGCTTTTTTTTGGTTTTTATTCAATTATTTTTGGTATGTATTTATTTTACAACTAGATGAGAAGGATGCTCATGAACATTGCGCTATTTGATTTTGATGGCACGATCACCGAAAAAGATACCTATACGCCTTTTATCCATTTTAGTGTGCCTAAATGGCGTCGCATAGTATGCACAATACTACTGTTGCCAGTGATTGTATTGTATAAATGTAAATTAATCGGTGGCTCAACAACGCGTTCTATTGTCAGTTTTTTTGCTTTTTGTGGGCGCAATAAAAAAGCGGTTTACACGCAGGGAAAGGACTATGCACAAACTCTTGATCAACTTGTTATGACACAAGCTAATAAGCGTCTCCAGTGGCATAGGGCTCAAGGTGATATCATCGTTATTGTTTCAGCTTCACTGGATACATATTTAACCCCTTGGTGCGATAAACATCAATTTCAATTGATTTGTGCAACCCTGAACACCAAAGGCCAACGTTTGACGGGTACGTACAAAAACGGAGACTGTTCAGGCGCTGAAAAAGCAAGGCGTGTCAGTGCTGAATTTAATTTAGACTCCTTCGATACTGTTTATGCCTATGGTGACACAGACGAAGATAAACAATTACTTGCATTGGCAGACGTTGGCTTTTTGAATTGGCAACAGATCCAATAAATAATTTTGTAATACTGTAATTCAGTGATGGAAAACATAACCTAAAGAGGTCAATTTAAGTTAATGGAATCAATTAACCAAAGGTTTGAAGCGGTGTTAACTCACATTGATGAAAACCTATCAAAGCCGCTTTCATTATCTGTATTGTCTGATATTGCCAAAGTACCTGAATACCATTTTAATTTTATTTTTTTAAGTTTGTTTCATACATCAGTAACAGATTATATTGCTTTACTTAGAAACCTAGAGGCAGGACAACAATTAGGCTTTGATAAATCAATTTCAATTAAAGAGGTCGCTGTGTCTGTGGGCTATCAAAGTGAAACAGCCTTTATTACAGACTTTACACAAGCCATTGGTCAATCACCACAAGCTTTTCAACGTCAGCCTGATTGGGGGCAATTTTTTCAAAAGCAGCAACCGCTAAAAACCTTATCTGAAGGGCATAATGATTTAACTGCTGCTGATGTGAATATCGACAACTGTAAACTTGATAAGATTGATCTCGCAATGATTAGCCATCAGGCTGAAGCACAGTATTTACCGCAAACTATTCAGGCGATGAGAGCATTTCGTCAAGCCAATAAACTGTCTCCTACAAGCAGTAGAACATTCAATTTTGTATATCAAAGCAAACCGAAATTAACAGAGCAATTGCATATTGATATTGCAGTGAGTATCAACACACTAGAGAAGCAACGCATAGAGCCTGCTATCAATGACTCTGAGTATTTTTATTACTCTTGCATACCTGAAGGAAAGTATGCTTCTTTTATGCATGTCGGGTCTGATAAAGAGCTAGAGCGTAAATTAAAGTATCTTTATGGAGCATGGTTGAGTTCAACAAATCAACGATTAAAAAATGTGCCGTTGATATTTGAACAACTTAATATCACAGAGCCTTCAAAACAGGCCACACGAGTTTATTTAGGTCTTGATTAACTGCTATTCAGATGAATTTAATGTGCCGTGATTCTCATCATTTCGGCACAAATCCACGCCATGTATGTTGCCCAAGCATAGCCAAATACTGAAAACATGATGGCAACGGGTGCTAGCGAACGATGAAATGCCATTGCAACCACAGGTGAAGAGGCTGCTCCACCGATACAGCATTGGCTTGCCATCGCCATATAAGCAACCGGAGCTTTCATCAATACCCCCGCAATAATGACCACCAGTGCATGGATGGTTAACCATATGAACCCGATAGCAAAATAGATTGGGAAGTCATCAATCATGGTTAAATCCATTTGTAGTCCCATATTGGCTATCAGAAAGTAAAGCATCACAGTGGATATTTTAGAGGCGCCTAGATCTTCTAGATGACGGATTCGAGTATGAGATAATATGACGCTCACAGTGGTCACTAAAATAACAACCCAAAAAAAGCTAGAGGTAAAACTGTATTTTTCAGTTGCAGGATAATGTTCAGCGAAAAATGGGGCGAGTATATCTGCCCCAAAATGTGCGAGTCCAGTTACACCAAAAGCAACACAAAAAATTTGCATATAGCTATGTAAACTTGGGAGTTGCAGTTTAGTCTTTGAAGCGTTTTCAGTGACATTGACTAGTTGATTAAATTGACTGGCATCAGCACCTATCGTTTTATCAATGGCTTTAGCGTGATTGGCACAAATTAATAAAAATGACATCCATATTGCTGAGTAAACCACATTGACAGAAATCATAATGGCGAATAGATTATCATCGACTTCGTACACTTCTTTCATCGCCAGTTGATTAGCTGTTCCGCCTACCCAGTTTCCAGCAAGTGTTGCCATACCGCGCCAAGCCGCATCTGCACCAACCCAATTAATACTCTCAGGGGCGATATAAGAAAACAACAATAAGGTTAATGGACCGCCAATAATGACGCCAAAGCTGCCTAATAAAAACAAGATAACAATCTTAGGCCCAAGCAATAAAATTGCTTTAATGTCGACACTTATTATCAACAAGGCTAAACAAGCTGGCATAAGATAATTAGATGAAATGGAGTTGAGTTGACTGTGGCTAGCATCAACAATATTGAGGGTATTAAGTAGTGAAGGGAGGACATAACACATCACCATCACAGGGATAAATCGATATACTTGACGCCATACAGGATGTGACGAAGTACTGGTAAAAAATACCAAGCCAATAATGGTTGCCAATAAGCCAAAAATAACGGGGTCTTGAGTGATCATTATCGTGCTGGCAACCTTTAAAAGTGAGGCTTATTGGTTACAGAATCTAATAAACTCTTCCAATAAAGCAGTTAGGGGTTCTTCGTTGCGGTATGTTGACCAATACTTACGTTGAAAATCCCAATTCGCTAATTGTAATTCAACAATTTCACCACGCTTTATTTCTTCTTTAACAGCCAGATATGGCAAGACGCTGACGCCAATACCTGTACCTATCGCGCGTTTTATCGCTCCCATCGTATTCATTGATAATTCGTGCTGAATGTTGATTCTAGCGCTTTTTAGTAGTTGTGTATTACGTAATCTCGATACTGACATGGTTTCATCCAGAATCCATAATTGTTCTGATAGCAACTCTGCCGTGATATTTTCATTAATAATAGGATTATCACAACTTGTTACTAGGCAAATTTTATCTTTAATCCATTGGTCATACTGAAGGTTATTAAGGCCAGGTTTGGCATCTACAAATCCTAAATCTAGCTCTTTTTCTGAGACCATTTTTTCAATCGTTAAACTGTTATTAATAACCAGTTTTATATCAACCAAAGGATGTAGCTTTTTAAACTGCGGAATTTTACGAGATAAAATATAGTTACCGGCGGTTTTACTACTGCCGACTTTAATTGTGCCACCGACTGCATTACGTTCTGCAAACATTTGTTCTAACTGCGTCCCTTTAGACAGCATCTCATTGGCATAGGGCAAAATGACCTCACCATTATCATTAATAGTCAGTCCGTTACTGCTACGCTCAAATAATCGAGTCCCAAGAGAGCTTTCAAGCTCTTTTAACGCCATGCTCACCGCAGGGACAGACATATGTAGCATTTGTGCTGCTTTCGAGATCTGTCCATTACTATGAATAGCTTTAAAAATGGTTAATTGTTTGAGGGTGATTTTCATCAATTATGCACCGTCTTTAAATGATATAAGTGATTATAACTGAGTATTTAAAAACCATCCTAAAATCAGACATTAGCATGTCTTTTTTGTAACCTCGCTCAAGTTTTCGTAAAAACTTTTAACTTAAAATGCAGCGCTAGAAAAGGGAGAGGTTCCAGCGCTGCTAAAAGTCATTAAAAGTCGTATCTAATACCGACTGTGAAAATATTGTCGTCTTCTAAATCAATAACGGGACCTGTATTTTCAACCCGATATTCACCTTCATATTTAGCGTAATGAGCAAATACCATTGTTGACTTCGCGAAGCGGTAGTCTGCACCAATTACAAACGAACTAATATCGACATCAGTAGCACGGTTATATTCACTTGAAGAAGCCGCACTATTTTTAAAATACTTACCGAAACCAGCTTCATCTTTGCCAATTTCAGCTTTTAGATTAACGCCATTGAGATTATAAATGGCACTAAGGAAGTAAGAGTTACCTTCTTTATAACTGTAAGCTTGGCTTTGAGTATTTTGGAATAATCCACCTAATTTCACGTTGCCAAATTTAACCTGCGCCACGCCTCGATAAGCGTCTACGCCGCCAATAGTGTTATATGCTGCTGCGAGGTAATAAGCCTGCTTTTTGAGTTTCTTGTCACCTGCGATAAGACTTATTGCATACTGTTGCTCGTTATAATCAGTCCGAGCACCGTTTTCATCATATTCAGCATAATTATCATCCATTAAATAAGTTGCATTAAAAGTAATTAAATCGGCGACTTTTGGTGAGTAATAAGTTATTCCATCAGCTTTACGAACTTGGCCTGCAATCATACGGTTATATGCTGCGTTGGTTAGTGCAAATGCTTCTGCAGTGCCTTTGGAGGTTTTCATGACCGTATCGTTTCGACCAACTAACACTGTACCTAGATTTGTTTTTAAACCTAAATAGGTATTTCTTGGTTTGAATAAGTCATCATTACCTTCATTTGTTGCTGCGTTAACTTGTAACTCGACGCGATAAAGTAACTCAATATCATTAGCAATTGTTTCACTGCCATGAACGCCTAATCTAGAAAAATTATTTTCAAGCACAGTGCCAGATTTTCCATTCTGCGTTGTTGCACCGTTATCCGATTCTGTCAGTGCCATTTCTAAACGGCCATAAAATTGTGGAGAATCAGCCAGTGCTGCTGATGAGCTTGCAGATAACATTGTTAATAGTGCGAGTGATAATGTCGATTTTTTCATGTTCAATCCCATGTTCTATAAATAAATTTTATATAAGTCTTATTTTTTAAACGTTATGACTTAGTTAATTAGTGAATTAAATTTTTATTATGTGATTCTTGTTAAGTGCCTAATCTGTTTTTCTATTTGTATAAATAATTAAAAAGATTTTCGGACTTTGGCTTGCTAAATTTGCTGATTAATATCGTAGAGATTTCAAATTTTATTTATTTGAACGTGGGTCACAGCTGTTTATTTTTTGTTGCGGTTTAAGGAGAACTGAACAGGTTTTCATAAAAACTTAACCAAATATTAAATTTGATGAAGATCGAAGTTTTGCTACCTCTTAGTGAGTAATCTTGCTGCAACAAAAAGCGAGATATAAAAAACTCATAAAGGAACGACACATGAAACTTAAATACTTAGCTTCGGCAGTAGCAGTGATGATGCTTACGTCTGGTAGTGCAATTGCAAAAAATGATTTAGCCTCTTTTCATACTGAAATGGGTGATTGTCAAACTTGTCACGTCACTGGAAAAATGAAAGACATTAAGAAATCAATGACGGATAGCCAGACTCATGAAAATGCACAATGTCAGGACTGCCATGGTAGCTATGCTGATTTAGTCAATGACAAGTTAGAGTTTGATCCTCATGCATCTCATCTTGGCGACATTAACTGTACGTCTTGTCACACTGGGCACGCTAAACCTGAACTAACTTGTAATAACTGCCATAACTTTGAAATGGAAATGCCATTTGCCGATGCTAAAGAGAAGAAAAAGTGGGATGGCGATTGGAACCAAGACAAAATCCAAAAAGCCATTGATAAAGGCCCAGTAGAAACGGTTGATGTGATTGTTGTTGGCGGTGGTTCTGCTGGATTTAACGCTGCAATTTCAGCCAAAATGGCAGGCGCGAATGTCGTATTGTTTGAAAAAGCACCTTATACAGGGGGGAACTCAATGTTAGCAGCTGGTGGTATCAATGCTGTCGGTACTCCTCAACAAAAAGCGAAAGGCATCGAAGATTCTGTTGATTGGTATGCAGAAGATGCAATGAAAGGTGGTCGCTATAAAAACGACCCTAAACTGGTACAAATCTTAGCTGAAGAGTCTGCTGGTGCCGTTGCTTGGCTCGAGTCTTTAGGTGCAAATATGGATGACTTAAAACGTTCTGGAGGCGCACGTGTTGAACGTACTCATCGTCCTTCAGGTGGTGCATCTGTTGGCCCACATATTATTGATACTTTACGCGTTGCAGCAAAAGAGCGTGATATTCCTGTACGTGTGAACTCTCGTATAGAAAAAATTGTGTTAAATGACGATAAATCAGTCGCTGGTGTGGTAGTGCATGGCCGTCATTCTGGTTATAACATGGTCGCTGCGGATTCTGTTGTGTTAGCAACAGGTGGTTACGGTATGAACAAACAAATGGTGGCTTACTATCGTCCAACCATGAAAGACATGACCAGCTCAAACAACGTGACCGCGACGGGTGACGGTGTATTACTGGCTAAAGAAATTGGCGCATCGATGACTGACATTGACTGGGTTCAGGCGCATCCTACCATTGGTAAAGATAGCCGTATTCTTATCTCAGAAACCGTACGTGGTGTGGGCGCTATTATGGTGAATACTGATGGACAACGCTTTATCAGTGAATTAACAACTCGCGACCGTGCATCTGATGCGATTTTGAAGCAAAAAGATCAGTATGCTTGGTTGGTATTTGACGAGCAGTTAGTTGAGAAAAAGAAAATGGTGCGTGGTTACGAGCATTTAGGAATGCTAAGTAAAGCCAATACCATTGAAGAACTTGCGAAAATAACAGGTATGAAAGATTTACCTAAAACAGCAGCTGATTACAACAAGTATCAAGCGAGTGGTAAAGACGAGGCTTTTGGTCGTGAAGATATGCCAATTAACTTAACTAAAGCACCATTTTACGCTGTTAAAGTTGCACCTGGCATCCATCACACTATGGGGGGCGTTGCGGTCGATACTGATGCAAACGTGCTTAACTTGCAAAGCTGGAAAATGGATGGTTTATTTGCTGCTGGTGAGGTGACTGGTGGTTTACACGGCCATAACCGTTTAGGCGGTAACGCTATTGCTGAAACTGTGGTATTTGGACGTAAAGCTGGCGAAAATGCAGCTAAACACGCACTTGAAAAGAAATAGCAATTAACTAGATTCATCATCCCTAAATCCCCACAAGGCCAAGTCTCATCAGCTTGGCCTTTTTATTTAAGAGCGTAAACTTGAGTGTCATCGGCTAATGACTTCTATTATTGTTTCAGAAAGTGTTTTGTGATTTGTTTGTTTTTAAGTTAACTGCGTTATACAAGTAGGTGTAAATGAGTATAATAATTTTAAGGTAATTGACTACCTTGATAAGATTATAATCGATTAAATGGAATGAAGTACGATATGGATATTAACTATTTAGCAATGCTATTGATGGCTTTGCAACCTTTCATTATTTATTACACTGTCTACAAACCAAGCGAAAAATCAAAGTCTGATAATGAGTTTCATCAATCCTTTATTACCATTCCTCCCAGTTTTTCATTCTTTTATTTTGAGCAATTTGGTTATGCGTTTGCCATATTAACTGTTGTGGCGCTGTTAGGTATCGCACTAAGTCAAATCATACGTAAAACGGCAGGTAACGCTGTAGAAGTAAAAAGTCTGCTTGTTTTTGGTACAGCTTGGTTTTGTAACTTTGGTATCGGATACACAATAATAAGTTTTTTTTCTGGTGCTTCAGATACTTCAAACTCTTCGGAAGTCGCAACGCCTTTATTGTCTCTAGATAGCGTATTTAGCGCACTAGGTGTTTCGCTATGCATGTTTATCGGGGTCATCATTTGGACCTTGAGTCGAGCGTTAGAAGTGTATAAAACCAATGAAACTGAATTTTCAGATTTGTTGATCATGCCTTTTGCGGCATTAGGTGGGTTTAGTCCTGTATTCGGTGACTATTTTATTATCAGTTTACTACTCAACTTTTGTTTTATATTTGCTGTATCTAAAGTGTCGATAGAAGCTCATAACGATCCTTCAATGGGGGGCGTTGGTTTTTTCTATATGTATTTATTTATGATGGGAGCGGGTGGGTGTGTGCTCGTTAAACTAGTGATGTTTATTAGCCAGTTATTTTAAAAAAATCAGCCTCATTTGAGGCTGATTTTTTAATTGTCAGCATTAGGTTAACCCCTGCTGGTATTTAACATTCTCTCGACGTTAAATTATAAGCTGATGACATCAAACGTTACGTTAGGGTTTACGTCTGCATCATAATCAATACCGTCTATACCGAAGCCGAACAGTTTCAAGAACTCTTCTTTATATTCGTTATAATCTGTTAATTCAGCTAAATTTTCAGTGGTTACATCAGCCCATAAGTCGCGGCAATGTTTTTGAATCTCTTCGCGTAATTCCCAATCATCAAGACGTAAGCGATTACTGTCATCTGTTGCTGCAGCTTGCCCGTCTTCACGGAATAAGCGTTCGCTAAACATGCGATAAATTTGATCCATACAGCCTTCATGCACACCTTCTTCACGCATCTTTTTAAAGACCATGGCAATATAAAGCGGCATGACAGGAATTGCAGAACTTGCTTGAGTCACGACACTTTTAAGTACTGCAACATTAGCAGAACCGCCAGTCGCAGATAACTTTGTATTCAGTGCATGTGCAGCTCTATCTAAATCCATTTTGGCTTTACCCAATGCACCGTGCCAGTATATAGGCCATGTGATTTCAGTGCCGATATAGCTGTAAGCAACTGTTTTACAATTATCGGTTAATACACCAGCTTCGCTAAGTGCATTCATCCATAATTCCCAGTCTTCTCCACCCATTACCGTAACGGTGTCGGCAATTTCTTGCTCAGTAGCTGGCTCTACAGATGTTTCAATAATGGTGTTTTTATTGGTGTCTACAGCCGTTGCTGTATAAGTCTCACCAATTGGTTTAAGGCTTGAACGGATGACTTCGCCAGTATCAGGTAGTTTACGAACTGGTGATGCCAGTGAATAAACGACCATATCAATTTGGCCTAAGTCTTGTTTGATAAGCTCAATGACTTTTTGCTTAGCTTCGTGACTGAACGCATCACAGTTAATGCTTTTTGAATACAGGCCTTCAGCTTTAGCAAATTTATCGAAATAAGCTGAATTATACCAACCAGCTGTACCTGGTTTCGTTTCGGTGCTTGGTTTTTCAAAGAATACACCGATGGTGGCTGCGTCACTACCAAAAGCTGAGGCAATACGTGATGATAAGCCATAACCACTTGAAGAACCAACAACTAATACTTTTTTAGGGCCGTTGGCAATTTTACCTTTGGCTTTGGTTAGTTCAATTTGTTCTTTGACGTTTGCTTCACATCCTAGTGGGTGAGTTGTGGTGCAAATAAAGCCGCGTGTTTTTGGTTTAATAATCATAATTTTTCTTTTTCCTTTAACATTGGCCTTAGGATAAATAGTTAGCCATCGAAATGGCACTTATTTTTAGTAAAAAAGCCAAAATAACTCAGTGGTTGGAGCAGTTTATCGCTTTGCGGTTAACTGAGCTTGCTCAGCAATGAGTCTTCGAGTGTATTCTTCTTGCGGGTTTTCAAATAATTCTGCAGTGGTATTTTTTTCAATCAATACCCCTTTATTGAGCACCATCACCTTGTCGCTAAAGTGTCGGACGACATTGAGGTTGTGAGTCACGAAAATATAAGATAACCCCATCTCTTTTTGTAGCTTTAACAGCAGGTTTAAAATTTGCGAACGCACCGATAAATCGAGTGAGGTTAATGCTTCATCAGCAATAATAATTTTAGGATTAAGCATTAATGCCCTAGCAACTGCAACCCGCTGTTTTTGTCCTTCCGATACCATATGAGGGTAAAAACTGGCGTGCTCTGGCAATAAACCGACTTTTCGTAACGTATCGACGACCTGAGCGATTCGTTCTGCTCTTGGCATTGCCGTATTAAATCTAAGTGGTTCTTCAAGTAGCTCACCAATGGTCAACCTCGGGTTGAGTGATGTATTAGGGTCTTGAAAAATCATTCGAATCAATCTACAACGCTGTTTTAGGTTTTTAGCTTCTAACGCTTCGCCTTCAAACTCTATGGTTCCGCCAGAACGTGATTCTGCTCCAACTAACATACGAGCCAAGGTGCTCTTGCCTGAGCTGACCTCACCAACAATGGCGAGTGTTTGGCCTCGTTCTAATTCAAATGAGACAGGGGACAGCGCATGGTTGTACTGAGCTTTAAAGCGCTTGTAGCCCGTAAAATAGCGCTTACTTAGTTCGGTTACTTTAAGTAATGGCGTTGTCATCTTCTATCTCATTCTTGTATGGAAAGTGGCAGGCATAATAGCGGTCTTTTTCGTGAGTAAGACTCGGCTGTATTACACATTGGCGCTCAGCATCTGGACACCTAGGTCCGAGCCGACAACCGGCAGGTAAGTGCTGCAATGAAGGGGATGAACCAGGCATAGAAGGTAAATATGATTTGTGTTTTAACTTGCCAGTATGTTCAGGCAAGTTTTTGAATAAAGCCTTTGTATATGGATGATAAGGGGAGGTAACTAACTCAGCTACCGGCCCCGTTTCCATAATTTGACCACTATACAAAATACTGATGCGATCACACCATTTAACTAGCGTTTCTAATTCATGGCTAACCAGTAGAATTGAAACGTTTTGCAATTGGTTAAGCTGGGACAATAAACGGAATATTTGCGCTTGAGTACTAAGCTCCATCGAGTTTGTAGGTTCGTCGGCAATTAACAAACGTGGATGATTTGCGACAGCCATTGCAATCATGACTTTTTGGCATTCACCTTCCGATAGCTCCCAAGGGTAGCTTTTCATAATACGTTTAGGGTGTTTTATCCCCACTTTATGCAGCCACTTTTGCGCCGTTAATCGCGTGTCTTTAGCACGTCGCCAAAAGGGCACCGCTTTATTGGGGGTTAACGACTCGATTAATTGACTGCCAATGGTTTTCACCGGATCTAAGCTACCTGATGGGTCTTGAAATATCATCGTCATATCAGAGCCCATTAGGTTGCGGCGCTGTTTTGTCGACATTTCCATGAGGTTTTGCCCATCCCACATCATACGATCTGCAATGATGTTCCAGTTCGGACCAAGTACTCCGAGTACGGCTTTTGCTAACAAGCTTCGGCCAGAGCCAGACTCTCCAACTAAACCATGAATTTCACCAGGGTTAATGGTTAAACTGACCTTTTCAAGGACTTTGACTTTGCCCTGTGGCGTATCAAGCTCAATGGTGAGATTTCTGATATCGAGTAATGGCATAAGCTTAGTTTCTTATCGGCGCTAGTGCCGAGCGTAGTCCGTCACCCACTAAGTTGATGGATAAAACGGTAAACAAAATGGCAAGGCCTGGAATGGTGATTGTCCAAGGTGCAATGAGCAAACTGCTTAACCCTTGAAAAATCATTGAGCCCCATTCAGAGCTTGGGGCTTGTGCACCAAGATTTAAAAAGCCTAAGGCAGCAATATCAAGAATCGCCACCGATATCGCAATGGTGGTTTGTATGATCACCACTTCCCATACATTGGGCATAATGACATACCAGAAAATTTGCAGTGAACTCGCACCATCCAATCTTGCAGCAGTGACGTACTCTTTTTGCAGTTCTTCATGAACCGCCTGGTGAATAGCTCTTACAAACTGTGGTGTTAATGCGATGCCAACAGCCCAAAAAACATTGTTTAAACCTGGGCCTGTAACTGCCACCACCAAGATTGCAAGTAGGAGTGATGGGATGGACAGTAGTGCATCAAATAGATGGCCAAGGATACTGGATTTTAATCCACGCATCATGCCTGACAAAGAGCCAATAATAAAACCCACGACTAATGCGCAGACAACAACGATAAGCGACATACCAAAAGTCAGTCGAACGCCATGTAAAATTCGGCTGAATAAGTCCCTGCCTAAGTCGTCAGTGCCCAGAAAATGAGAAACATGGCCTGTTGGATCCCAAGACGGAGGTAGTAATATCGCATTTGGATTTTGCATCTCAGGCTGAAAAGGAGCCAGCAAAGGGCCAAGGACGACGAGTATCAATAAGAAAATAACAGCCCACAAACCTGCAACAGCAAAGGGGTTACTTGCGAATGAACGCCATAACTCCCTTAAGGGGGAAGTGATCTGTTCCTCTTTATAGAGGTGATTAATTGGCATACATTTCTTTCCTATTAATTGGGTTAATAGAGGTATGCACAAGTTCGATCATAATACTTAAAAAGATAATCAATAACGAAACCGATAAAATCCCAGCTTGTATCACTGTGTAATCACGCTGGTAAATACCATTGATAAGCCAAGAACCTACACCAGGCCATGAGAATATAACTTCAACAACGATACCATAGCTGGCAAATGAACCGAGCATTAACCCAAAGGCTTTCAGAACAGGAATAAGCGCATTGGGAAGGGCGTGCTTAATTAAAATACGGTAAGTATTTAACCCACGAGCCTCAGCTGCGCGGATATACGTTTGAGTCATAACAGTCATCATTGCTTGGCGAGTAATGCGAATGACGACAGTAAAGGGTAAGACTGCTAACGTCACTGCAGGTAATATGATATGTAAAAGTGCATCTTTAAAAGCAGACATACGATAGCTTTCATCTGACAATAAAATATCAATCAACATGATCCGAGTAACGGGTTCTATTTCATATAATAAATTTATCTGCCCGGAAATGGGTAACCACTCAAGCTGCACCCCAAACCATAGAGATAATGTCAAACCTAACCAGAACACAGGAATTGAATAGCCTGTAAGTGTTACGGCTAAAATACTACGTTGAATCGACTTACTTTTACTTAAAGATGCCAATACCCCTAAAGGGACGCCAAAGCAGATCGCAATGACTCCAGCAAACATAGACAGCTCAAACGAGGCGGGCAAAACGGCACTCAATTCGTCTGCGACACTTTGTTGAGAGTTGATAGATATACCGAAATTACCACTTAAGCGCTGACTTAGGTAAGCAATAAATTGACTCAGTTGGTTACCATCGAGATTATAATCTTCAGTGGCCTGAATTTGTTGCTCGGCAGTCGGGGTTTGAATACCTGTTAATGCATAACTTTTGTCTACAGGGAACATACCTGTGGCAAAAAATAGCACTGCCATCATGACTAATGAAGTGGCAAAAAATAGATTAATTCGTCGGAGTAGGTAGCGCCACATTAGCGAGTTTTCTCCTCATTAATTAACTGCACATTGGAGAAAGACATTCCGCCGTATGGGTTGACATTTTTAACCGCAACGTCGGTATTCTTAAGCAGTAGCTTTTGTGCATGAGCAAGATTTACCATAGGAACATTCTTGGTGATTAACGTTTCAGCTTGTCTATAAAGCCGTTTACGCTCTGACATCACACGTGTTTCTTTTGCTTTGGCTAATATATTATCTAGTTCTGCAGAACACCAGCGAGAACGGTTATTGTTCGATTCTAATGCGCTGCAACTTAATAGAGGGGTAAAAAAGTTATCTGGGTCAGTATTATCGGCATTCCAGCCAATCAGTACGGAATCATAATCACTGGAAATTAACTTCTGGGTAAATACACTCCAGTCATAGCTGACAATATTGACTTTAACACCGATATTGGCAAGGTCTGCTTGAATCAACTCGGCTGTTTTTAGCGCATTAGGATTGTAAATCCGCACCACTGGCATCGCCCAAATATCAAATGTTAAGTCCGTTACTCCTGCTTCATCCAGTAAATATTTGGCTTTTTCTGGGTCAAAATCATTAGCATCTTCAATTTCTGAATAAGCCCATGATGCTGGTGGTAAAATACCTGTCGCGGCAACAGCTGTGTCATGGTACACCACATTAAGGATATTCTGTTTATCTACAGCATGGGCTAAAGCCTGGCGAACTCTGACATCATCTAAAGGAGGCTTTTGGGTGTTAAATGCCCAAAATGCAACATTAAGCCCCGGTTTTGTACTGACCTCTAGGTGCTTATGTTTGCTTATGACTTTAAGTTCATTGGCTTTAGGCAGGGCTGAGACTTGGCAGTCTTGAGTAATAATTTTGGCTAATCTGGCTTCGCTTTTAGGAGTAATATCAAATACAAGTAAATCTATTTCTGCATTTTTTCCCCAGTAATACTGATTGCGTTTAAAGCGAATGTAATCATTTTTGACGTATTCAGCTAAATAAAACGGCCCAGTTCCAATGGCAAAATAATCTAGATTTTCAGGGGTGCCAGCCTCGAGTTGTTGCTCAGCATATTCAGCAGATAAAATTACGGCAAAGTCCGTCGCAAGATTAGATAAAAAAGAGGCATCTTTATAGGCAAGGTGAAAGATGACTTCATGGTCATTCACTTTTTCAATGTCAGTCACTAAGGTGGTAAAGTCGATACTTTGGAAAAAAGGATAACCGGTACGACTGACGAGATGGTAGGGATGTTCAATATTGATGATTCGCTCAAAAGAGAAAATGACATCATCCGCATTCATGTTGCGAGACGGGTTAAACAGTTCATTATATTGAAACTGTACGTTTTCACGTAAAGTGAAGTGATAACGTAAACCATCTTCTGATACGCGCCAGTCAGTGGCAAGAGATGGGATGTAATCAGAAGAGTCATTGTTGTATTCAATTAGGCGGTTATATAGCTGATGTGAACTTGCATCAATCGTCGTGCCTGATGTAATTAGTTGCGGGTTAAATGTTTCTGGATTTCCTTCTGAGCAATAAACTATCCCTGACGGAACATTAAGCTCACCACAAGCTGTGACTAAAAAAGATAGTACACAGAGAAATGCTAATGGATTCCAGCGTTCTGTATTTACACGCATTTTTTCATCATTTTATTTAGACTATAAGTGTCTATTTTAGCAGTGTTAATAACTTGGGAGCAAATATCATATTAAGCCTTCTCCAACAGATTATATTTTTTTAATATCCCACGTAGTTGATGATAGCTTAAGCCTAGTAACTCAGCTGTTTTCTTTTGATTAAATTGGCTTTCAGAAAGAGCACTTTTTAATAATTCAACTTCGTAGTTTTCTGTGTGTTCCTTAAAATTAATCGGGAAGGTTACTTTATTGTCTGCAGCATTATTGTTTGAAGTACTAGGCTCCACATTAGTATCTTGTTCAGATGATGTTGATGCATCATCAATCATATTTGGCTTAGCGACAGGCTCTTGCTGACGTTCTCGTGTTCTAACACGTTTTGTCGGGCGGTAAGGGGAAGCAAATGGGTCTAAAATAATATGGTCAATTTCATCCCCTTCTGAGCCACGACGATAAACGCTTCGCTCGACCACGTTTTTAAGCTCGCGAATATTACCTGGCCATCGGTGACTCATTAGTTGTTCAATAGCCACAGGACTAAAACCACCAAAAAAGTCTAAATCTAGTTGTCTTGCCATACTGACAGCAAAATATTCCGCTAACGGCATAATATCTTCTGTACGACAGCGAAGCGGAGGTAAGGTAATGACGTCAAACGCCAGTCTATCGAGTAAATCTGCGCGAAACTCACCATTTTCTGCCAAGGTTGGTAAATCTTCATTTGCAGCACAAATTAAACGAACATTGGTTTGTACCGTTTTACTGCCACCAACACGTTCAAATTCACCATACTCAATTACACGTAATAGCTTTTCTTGAATAAGACCAGAGGTATTAGCAAGCTCATCTAAAAATAACGTACCATCATCCGCACGTTCAAATCGGCCTTCATGTTTTCCTTTAGCCCCAGTAAAAGCACCAGATTCATGGCCAAACAACTCACTCTCTAATAAAGATTCACTTAAAGAAGAACAGTTTAGTTTAATGAACTCTTGATCCCAGCGCGCAGATAGGTAATGTAATCGCTCGGCAATTAACTCTTTACCTGTACCACGTTCACCGATGATTAATACGGGTTTAGAAAGTGGGGCAACTTTAGACACGTGTTCTAAAACTTCTAACAAAGCATTAGATTGTCCGATAAGATTGTCTTGCTCAAATTGTCTAGTCACTGTAATTTTTAGTCTAATACGCTAACAAGTGGTGAAAATCATAATAGTTGGCTAACGCACTAAAATAAAGAAAAAGTTAATTTTTTGGTTATATCATTGAAATATAATGTTTTTGTAAAGTTGGCACAGGTTGTGAATAATAAACTTCGACACTAACAAAATATTTGAGGGAAACATTATGGGAATCTTCTCACGCTTTGCAGATATCATTAATTCAAACATCAGCGCTTTATTAGATAAAGCAGAAGATCCAGAAAAAATGGTACGCCTGATTATTCAGGAAATGGAAGACACGCTGGTAGAGGTTCGTTCAACGTCTGCAAAAGTATTAGCAGAAAAGAAAGAATTACTCCGCCGTATCAGCCGAGTACAAGAACAAGTTATCGACTGGCAAGCAAAAGCAGAACTTGCTTTATCTAAAGATAGAGAAGACCTTGCTAAAGCGGCACTGGTTGAGAAACAAAAAACAGTGACCATGCTAGAAACACTTGAAATGGAGCTTCAAGTAGTTGAAGAGCATATTGCCCGTCTTAAGCAAGAAGTTGAACAACTTCAAGAGAAGCTTAATGATGCAAGAGCGCGTCAAAAAACGATTATTATGCGCAAGCAAACTGCCTCTTCACGCCTAGAAGTGAAAAAGCAGCTTGATTCAAGCAAAATTGACGATGCGATGGCGAAGTTTGAAAACTACGAGCGCCGTGTAGAAGGCTTAGAGTCACAAGTAGAAGCTTATGACCTAGGTAAAAAAGGTAATCTGGCTGATGAATTCGCAGCATTAGAAGCTGAAGACTCTGTTAATGAAGAGCTTGAAGCGTTAAAAGCGAAAGTTAAAGCAAAGTCAGCGCCTAAATCAAAAACTAAATCAGACAAGTAAACTTTTTTCAGAGGTGAGTTATGGATATGGATCTTCTTATTGCCCCAATTATCATTTTTTTAGTAATTGTGGCACCTATCTGGTTGGTTCTTCATTATCGCAGTAAGCGACAAGTGAGCCAGGGGCTCACTGAGGCGGAGTTTACTCAACTAAATGATTTAATTGCCCAAGCAGATAAAATGGGCCAGCGAATCGAAACATTGGAAGCTATTTTAGATACAGAAGCACCAGAATGGAGGGGAAAAGATGAGCAAAGCTAACGGTCGTACTTTATACCGTATTCCCAAAACTGGTAAGGTTTCAGGTGTATGTGCAGGGATTGCCGATTACTTTAACTTTGAAACCTGGTTGGTGCGTGTGTTGGCTATCTCAATATTCTTATTGGGTGGCGGAGGTCCGGTAATCGTCATATACATAGCACTATGGATGATTTTGGACATTAAACCAGAAGACACAACACATGCGAAAAACCACAAGGATATTGGAGTGAAAAAGAAGGTTTGGCAGGCTGGAGAACCCGCTAAACGAGCTTTACATGAAGTGAATAGTCAGTTTTATGCTTTAGAAATAAGACTGCAACGACTAGAACGCCATGTGACTTCTGATAATTTTGATTTAAAAAGAGAAATCAATAACTTGTAGTTTGCTGTATCAAGGTTGTTTTAGTTTAATCTAGTCGTGAGGCGTGTTTTAAAATATTGGTAATTAAGTTCATCATTATTGGCCTCGACTAATCATTCCAATGGGCGGTTTACCGCCCTTGAGTTTTTCTGCTTTTACCTTAATGTTATATTAATTCTTAACCACTTCTTGCAGCTGATGAATGCTATTTCATTGAATTTTGAGAGACAATATGAGCTTTATTGATCGTTCTATCAGTAAAATTTCTAAAAAGACCCAGCAAATTGTTCACCGAAGCACAGATAGGCATGTACGTCTCGCTGTCACGGGATTATCTGGTGCAGGTAAAACAGCGTTTATTACTGGCTTAGTCAATCAGATGTTGCATGCGGGCAGTAATGTTAAAAATAACCCATTACCTTTATGGCAAGTGTCTCGAGAAAATAGGTTGATTGGTATTAAGCGAGCAATGCAGCCTGATCTTGCGATTGCTAGTTTTGATTATCAAGGAGCGATAAATGCGCTCACGCAATCACCAGCCCAGTGGCCTGCATCAACCAGAAATATCTCCGAGCTTAGGTTAGCGATTAAATATCGCCCAAGAAAAGGGTTACTTGCTAAGTTAACCGAAACCGCCACCTTATACGTGGATATTGTTGATTATCCTGGAGAGTGGCTACTCGATTTACCTATGCTTAAGCAATCGTATTCGCAATGGGTAGAATCACAAATTCAAGTAAAGAGTCGTTTGCAACATTCTGAACATTTTGCAGATTTTGAAGTTGCGCTCAATGCTCTAGCGCTCACCGAGACAGCTGACGAGCATAAATTAAAGCAAATTTCTGATTTATATCAAAAACTATTACTTGATTTGGTTCATCAACATGGTTTTTATCTTGCGCAGCCTGGTCGTATGTTACTGCCAGGTGAGTTTGCTGACACTCCGCTGCTGGCATTTTTCCCATTGATTAATTTAAGCTCGGATCAATTAGCGATACTTGAATCTGCTCCAGAAAACAGCTATTTCCAAGTGTTAAAAAACCGATATCAAGAGTATGTATCCGTTGTTGTAAAGCCATTTTATCGTGATTATTTTGCTAGCTTCGATCGCCAATTAGTGTTGGTGGATTGTTTTAATGGCTTAAACAGTGGTAAAGCTCAATTTAAAGATATGGGCAATGCGCTAAATAGTATTGTTGAAAGCTTTCATTTTGGTCAATCAAGCCTGCTGAAGCGGTTGTTTTCCCCTAAAATTGATAAGTTATTATTTGCTGCGAGTAAAGTGGATAGAGTGACACGTGATCAACAAGGTCATGTGCTTAACTTATTGGGTGACTTATTAAAACACAGCCAACATTTTGCCAATTATGAGGGCTGCGAAGTCGAAACTATGGCGATTAGTGCAATTAAAGCCACACAACATGGCATGGTCACAACAGCAAGTGGCGAGCAAGAAGTGGTTAGGGGATTGGATCAAGACAATAAGCTGCTAACAATATTCCCAGGTGAAGTGCCACAAACCCTACCAGATGATAATTTTTGGCACCAGCAAGGGTTTAACTTTGTGTCATTTAATCCACCTAAAACTACTCAGTCATCAATCTCAGACCCGCGTTTTGAGCATATTCGTTTAGATCACTTGCTGCAGTTTTTACTTGGGGACAAATTACAATAATGAACCAGTCAAACGAGACGCAATCGAACACACCATTAAAAAAGCAGCAGGTTTTTAGTACTGATTCTGTTGAAGGGCAAACTGATGTTAAGCCAAGTCAATCCTTTGAAGAAGTTGAGTTTATCTGTGAAAGTGCACTGACGGAATTGGCAGAAGATATTGATATCCTTGAGGCTAAGTCATCGCCCAAGCGCTGGTCGTTACTTGCAAAGCTTTCTTTAGTCGGCATGTTAGCTATGGTGATTGTTCAAACAATTTTAGGCTTGAATAATGCGCTTACACAAAGCCCATGGCTATTTGGGTTTTATATGTCTGTTACGGGCGTTATTTGTGCGTGGGCTCTGAGCATTACGCTGTCGGAATGGCGAAAACTGACAGCACTGCGAGGGGTTGCAGATGCTCAAGAAGTCGGTGAGCGTCTGGGTCAAAGTATGCAAAGAGGTGAAGCTAAGGGGTTCATCGACCCCTTGATTCAGCAATACCCTGACTCTAAAGGTAAGCAACAATACCTTGCGATAAATTCTCAGGAACATAATGACGCTGAAATGGTCATGCTGTTTGATGACTTAGTGGTGATTGAGCGTGATGAGCAAGCAAAACAAGTCGTGAGCCGTTTTGCTGCTGAATCTGCACTGTTGCTAGCTGCAAGCCCACTTGCCGTTTTGGATATGGCAATAATATTGTGGCGTAATCAACGAATGATTAATGCAATCGCAGATATTTACGGTATCGAACTTGGCTACTGGAGCAGAATAAAACTTATCAGAAGTATCATCGTCAATATTGTGTATGCGGGTACAACAGAAGTCGTAACGGATTTAGGTACACAGCTACTATCCGTTGAAATGACCGGAAAACTCTCAGCAAGACTTGCACAAGGTTTAGGGGGGGGCTTGTTAACCGCTAGATTGGGCTATCAGGCGATGAACCTATGTCGTCCTCTTAAATTTAAAGAGTCTAACCGACCTAAGCTCGGGCAGATACATCAGCAGCTTCTGGGTGAATTGAAGCGTTTTTCGACTTCGGTTCTCAGCTCTTCGAAAGACAAAGTCGAATCAGAGCCACGTTAACGGTACAAAAATAGGGTTGAGTTGAGTAAAATTTGACCTGTTGTGAATTTTGACTACAGTTTTATGACAGTTATTTAGTTGTTACTTAAGTAGCTGCAGTGTCGATCAAGGAATTAAGGAAGCAGATCGACTTAATATAGGACTAAAGGAGTTCAACATGAAACACTCATTTTTAGTGGGCGTTGTATGCGMCTGCGCAATTTCTGTGATGTACCAATCCCCCTTACATGCAAAGCAAGTGGATAGCACTGCTAAACAGGTTGCAGCTCAACATGACACTGTTAAGCAGACTAGTTCAAAAATGGCTAAGGTTAATATCAATAAAGCCAGCGCGGCTGAATTACAGCAGTTGAAAGGGATTGGCGAATCTAAGGCAAAGGCCATTGTCGATTACCGTGCTAAAAATGGTAAGTTCAGTAATCTTAATCAATTGACTCAAGTAGCGGGTATTGGTGACAAGCTGGTGGAACAAAATGCGAAACAAATCAGTTTTTAACTCGCTTTAAAAAAGCACAAAAGTAAAAGGGAGCGTTTGCTCCCTTTTTTTATCGTTAATTTATAACCAATTTAATTTGTTTGTTGTCGCTGAAAGGGCTGACTTATTGAGCGTTAAGCTGCTGACCATTAACATCCTTTGCATCATCGCCCATTAAATATAAATATACTGGCATGATGTCTTGAGCTGTTTTTAAGGTTAATGGATCTTCCCCAGGATAAGCTTTTGCTCTCATTTCTGTGCGAGTTGCACCAGGGTTAATACTATTAACACGAACATTGGTACCTTCACACTCATGTGCTAAAACTTCCATCATGCCTTCAGTGGCAAATTTTGAAAAAGCATATGGCCCCCAATAAGCTCGTCCTTTACGGCCAACACTACTAGAAGTAAACACCAATGAAGCAGAAGGGGCAGAGCGCATAATTGGCAGTAATGCTTTAGTCATAATCACTTGGGATATAACGTTAATTTTCATCACATCTTCAAGAGACGCTAAGTCAATGTGCTCAAACGGACCTAAAGCGCCCAGTAAGCTGGCATTATGTAGTACGCCATCAAGGTGACCAAATTGTTCAGCGATGGTATCAGCCATATCTTTATAGTTTTGCTCTGTGGCTCCTTTTAAGTCTAAAGGGACGATGGCAGGTTTTGGATAACCAGCTTGTTCTATTTCATCATAAACGGCTTCTAATTTTTTGACTGTTTTACCTAGTAATATGACAGTAGCACCATGTTTTGCAAAATTAATTGCTGCAACACGACCTATCCCAGCACCAGCGCCAGTAACAAGAATTGTTTTATTTTTTAGTAAATCTTTTTTAGCTTGATATTCCAACATGGTTCAATTTTTCCTTCGGCCGCAAAAGCACGTCAAATCTAGATTCGAACAAAAGATAAACGTTCGTTTTAAACAAATGACTGATAAATGTTAACGTGTAGCACTTTCGCATGTAACAAATATGTAGCTAACTCAATAATTTTACGTTAACTTGAGATGAGTTAAGGACAAAAATATGTCCTTATGGTCATGTGTTTACGCTATTGTGACCAATTTTTGGGGAAATTAAAATTATTACAACAAGATTTGGGGAAAAAAGATGAAAAGACTCATATTGGGTGTTGCTATTGCATCTGCTCTTGGGCTCAGCGGCTGTAGTGAAGATAGTACAAATGAAGCAAAAGATTCTGTCGAGCCACTCATTCCATTCTCTCAAATGGTATTTGATCCTGCAGCAGGTGAAGTGCCATTACCAAATGACCTTTTATTTAACGGTACAACAGATGGTACGTTAGCGATTCCTGGTGAAGACGGTATTGACTATGTTGACCCAACTCTTGCCTTAGGTGCATTAGATGGTTGGTCTACAACATCTCCAATTTCAATCACAGTTGATCTTGCGACTGATAATTCAGGTGAGATGTTAACAATCGATGCAGCTTCAGTTTTCCAAGCTGGCGCTGTACGCCTATTTGAAGCAACTGTTGGTGGCGCATTATCAACTGATCCAGAGTGTACAGATGCGTTAACACTTTCAGCATGTAAGATTGGCGCAGAACTTCAGTTTGGCGTTGACTTCATCGCGCAAGCTTCAGGTAACACAATTGCCATTGTGCCGCTTAAAGCCTTAAAACCTAATCAATCATATATTTATGCAACGACGGATCTTATTCAAGATTCTGCAGGTCGTTCTATTGAGCCATCGAGTACTTATACATTACTGAAACTCGATATTGACACTAAGCCGTTAGAAACTGATGAGCAACTTTTACTTCAAGGTTTAGTGAATAGCTACGAGAAAGGGTTAGCTGCTGAACACGGTGTAGATGCTGAAACTGTTTCTTATTCAGGTTTATTCACTACGCAGTCTGTTGCAGATGTTTACGAGACAACTAAATTGTTAATGGCTTCAAGCGATCCATACAAGCCTGCATTTGTTCAGCCTCCAATGCCAATGGATAACGGATTCGGTGGTGTGGTTACTGTGGCGCAAGCGGCAGGTTTAACGGTTGAAGATGGCCTTGCTTATGTCGTTTCTGACATAGCAGAAATTTATACCGCAGTAGTTCGTATGCCTATTTACGGTGATTGTTCTTCTGCTAGTTGTACAATTCCGATTGTTGATGGTGCACCTACAGCGCCAAATGGTCGTTGGCATGCTTATGGTGATAGTCCTGTTTCAGTATTATTAGCACTTGATTCTGGCTCAATGAGTGTTGCTAACTTTAGTTCTCAAGCTGTCGCTCAAGGCGTTGATCCAGCTGCTGCGCTGCAAAATCCTGCGCTTATGGCAGGTAAAATTTGGAAGTTAGACGACGGTACTGATGCCGATCCAACTAAACATTTAACCAAGTTTAACCCTATCCCAGCGATAATGGGCTATGAAGACGTTACAGTTCAGATCACCTTACCAAATGCGGCTAAATTGGCGGCATTTAGTGCACAAGCTGGATTACCTTTTGCTGCACCGACGAATGGTTGGCCAACGGTTATGGCTTTACATGGTCTTGGTGGAACTAAGCAAATGGCATTAGCGTACGCTGGTACTTATGCTGCAGCTGGTGTTGCGACGATTGCGATTGATATGCCACTTCATGGCGATCGCTCATACGATGCAACAGGTAATGGCGTTTATGACATCTCGGCAACGAGCGAGTTGTTTGGTCCTCAGTATGCCAACGGTAACCCATTAGTTTTTGTCAATGTGGCGAGTACGCTTACTGTGCGTGATAACTTCCGTCAAGCAACCCTTGATCATTTAAGTTTACGTCTACTGTTAACAGGTATGTATACAGAAATTGCTCAAGCGGGTGGCCAGCAAGTATTTGATATCAGTAAAATCAGTGCTCAAGGCTTAAGCTTAGGTGGCATTGTAGGTACGACGTTATCAACGTACGCTTCAACTGGTTTAGTTGACCCTACAACGGGTACTGAATTACCTAATGCTTATGGTATTAATGCGGCATCATTAGTGGCACCAGCAGGTGGTCTAGCAGGTTCATTTGCTGGTTCAGCTACTTTTGGACCAGTATTATTTGATACTGTGACAGGTACTGAAGCATTCATGGAGTTAGTTGAAGAAGCTAATGAAGCGGGCTATGAGCCTGGTACACCTGAGTATGAAGCACTAGTTCAAGCCGTTTACTCTGCCTTCATTCCAACATTCGCTTTCGCAGTACAAACGGCGGTTGACTCAGCAGACCCATTAAACCATGCAGCAGCACTTGCTGATACACAATTACCTGTGCACCTTATTGAAGTCGCAGGAGATGGTGCGGGTAACTTACCTGATCAAGTATTACCTAATATGGTTGAAGGTTTCCCATTATCAGGTAGTGAGCCGTTAATCTCTGGTTTAGGTCTAGGTTGTGTCAGTTCAACTAATGCAGGTTCTGGTGTTGTTCGTTTCGCTAAAGGTCATCACAGCTCGCTAGTGAGCCCTGATGAAATTGATGGCGTTACCGATGGCATGGCTGCACTAGCAACAGTTGAAATGCAATCTCAAGTTGCTGCTTTTGCCAAGACTGCAGGCTTAGGGGCTGCGACGATTCTAGTTGATAATCCTGATGTGCTTGTACCTTGTAGCTAATTAATGATATTTCATCGTTAATTGATTAAAAACCCAGCACCAGCTGGGTTTTTTATTGTCTACATGGTTTAAGTTCCTGCTAAGATAGCGCTAATAACGTTTTTCTTTATGGAGTGTATTTTGGAGTTTTTATCTGAGTACGGCATGTTTCTCGCTAAAGCCGTCACTATCGTTGTCGCCATCCTTGCAGTTGTCATTGTTGTTTTAGCTAGCAGTATGAAACAAAAAGCAGACAAAGGTGAGCTAAAGTTAACGAACATGACCGATGAGCTTAAACAGCTAGAAAAAGAGTTAAAGGAAGAACTGCTCTCTAAAAAACAATACAAGGCTTACGAAAAGCAATTAAAAGCTGACGAAAAAGCGGCTGAAAAAGATGAAACAACGCCGTCAAAGGTGTTTGTTATCGACTTTAAAGGCAGCATTGATGCTGGGGAAGTTGCTGCTTTACGTGAGGAAGTCACTGCGATTTTAACCATAGCAGAAAAAGATGACCAAGTATTAGTGAATGTCGAAAGTGGCGGTGGCATGGTCCATGGCTATGGGTTGGCATCAAGTCAGCTAGATAGATTAAAACAAGCCAATATTCCACTGACAATTTGTATTGATAAAGTGGCTGCCAGTGGTGGTTACATGATGGCATGTGTTGCAGATAAAGTTTATGCCGCTCCTTTTGCTATCGTTGGTTCTATTGGCGTTGTTGCGCAATTACCAAACTTTAGTCGTTTACTTAAAAAACATGATATCGACTATGAGCAGCATACAGCAGGTGACTTTAAACGCACATTAACTGTGTTTGGTGAGAATACAGATGAGGGTCGTGAGAAGTTTCAAGAAGAGCTTGAAGAAACCCATGTTTTATTCAAAGAGTTTGTGAGCAAATATCGCCCCGAAATGGATATTGCTAAGGTCGCAACTGGTGAGCATTGGTATGGTCAGCAAGCTATTGAGCTAGGATTAATTGATGCTATTTCTACCAGTGATGACGTTATTTTGAGTTTAGTTAAAGAGCATCAAGTTATTAAAATTAAATATCAAATGAAGAAAAAGCTCGCTGATAAAATCGCACATGGAGCGTCATTATCGGTTGATGGTGTTATTAATCGTTTGATGGAACGCGAAAGCACAATTAAATAACAAGGGTATAAATGCAACAAGAGTCAGGATATAAAGCCAATATGATGGTGGGTGACCAATGTTATCCCGCTTTTGAATTGAGAAATTTACTGAACTTTATTGAAACTCACCTCGGTGAGAGTGTTGCTAATGAAATTTACCAGCAACTGGGCTTAGGGCCATCGGAACTCAGCGCTATGCAGTTTGTTTATGTATGGCAAGTTGAGTTTGCGATGGAGCAATTACGCACTTTAAGCCCAGATCATGAAATCGGCGCTAGACTAGGGGCAAGTTACCAAGTTTCAACGCTCGATGTATTACTTCCTTTCTTTGACCAGTTCACTACCTTGGGTGAATGCTTAACGTTTGTCATTAAAAATCCCGATCTTGCTGGCAGTTTTGCCGATACACTTATACGAGTAGAAGACTCAACACTTTGGGTACGCTGGCTTAACACGGGTAAAGTCTCTGCAGATAAATTTTCTTTTCAGTTTCAACATAGCGTATGTGCGTTATTGGGTGCTGCAAGGCAACTCGTTAAAGCGTCAGTAAATATTGACGAAATTCATTTTGCCTCTGCGCCGCATGCCACAGTTTTTTTGAGCCAAATTACTGGGGCCCAAATGACGTTTGATTGTGATTTTTTTGAATGGGGGATCAATCTTGATGTGTTGAAAACGCCGCTTGATTATCAATTTGATCAACTTTCTCAAATAGCGGTACCTGATGGTATTTCTTTCATTGACGAGGTGTTAACTCATATACGAGCTTGTATGCCGACTCCCCCCAAATTAGACCCCTTTGCATCAACCATGCATATGAGTGATCGAAGCCTAAGGCGAAAGCTATCCGCTGCTGGCACGACTTATCAAAAATTAGTCGATCAAGTGAGATGCCAAGCAGCAATTAACCTTATTTTAGCTGATGAACTGCCTATTGAAGATATTGCTGAAACCCTTGGTTATGGCGATGTTAGTCATTTTAGGCAGAGTTTTAAGCATTGGTTAGGTTATCCTCCTGGACATTTTTTAAGGCTTAACCAGTTACACATGGAGTAATCCCGTTTTACTCACAAAGCCCAATGGTCGGCGACATACTATCTATCCAACGTTTGATTAACTCTGTTCCCTCGGTATGAATGATTTCTCTTCCTATTGGTGGCATCCTATCTTTTGGCGCATTTAAGCGCTGGCGATAATGAACAATTGAGCGCTCTCCATTTCCGGGAACAATATCGTAAGCCAAACCATTTGGCCCACCATCCCAGCCTGGAGGTTGCTTACATACACCGTATTCGAATGAAGTATGGTCGACGCTATAATTCAGTCTTAAACCAGAAATACTGGCAAAGCCGCCCTCGTGATGACAATGAGCACAATTGATATCTAAATAACCTTTGGCACGATTTGTTAAAGAGGCGGAACTATCATGCAAAGGGTAAGACTTATCGACTGTGTCGAGTGCCGGCATACTACTGAGTAACTCTTTTTCAACCCATAAGATTAATTGATTTTGTATACCCGTTTGTGTTGCTATTTCTCGGTTGAGTAAGTGAGCTTTAAGACCGATAGGACGAATAATACTGGTGTCCATATGTGTTGTTTGATGACAAATTTTACACTCAACTTTACTGGGGATAGCGTAGTCAAAGCTAATGGACTCACCTTGATTATTGAGGGTATGTGCCACTTTAGCGCCTGCAATAATTAATTCAGCTTTATCATTGGCCTGCCATTGGTAAGCAAGGGCAGTCCAGCCTGTTTCTCGGTGGATTAATAGTCTTGTTTCGATTAACTTTTCGTTATCTTCGCCTGTTGCTTGTGTATCAAAAGGCAAAGCGAATGTTTTAACTAACACGCTGCCTATTGGCAAATCAAAAACCTGCTCTGGCATGTAAGTTAATTGCAGGTTGTCAGGTACGAATAGGAAACGGTATTTACTGGCATAATTGGAGAATAATTCCGTTGATAATTGATATGCTATTCCAGGTTCTGTCGGTGATTGAGTGGGGATACTGGGGTCGGTAAACAAGCCGTAATCACTTAATTGAGGGCAGTCTTTAGCCATTAACGCCGCCCAATTGACCTCAGTACTGGTTTGCAAACACACATCATTAGAATCATCTGGCTGAGCGGGAGTCGTTGGTGTTGTATCTGGGAGTGATGGGGTTGTTGAGCTGGTATCTGTGTCACTTGAGTTTGAGCCGCCACATGCAATTAATGTGAAAGCGGTCATTATGATTAACAGCTTTATGAATAATTTTTTCTGAATGAATAAAGGACAATGCGGCATCGAGAGTATCCTAGTGTTAGCGGTGGCTTGAATTGGATGTTGCTGGTTCAATGTTGCTGGTTTAATGCAGTGGGTTAATAAATTGCGGATGAAAAGAAGAGGATGAAACTCGCTCATCCTCTATAGATTACTGCTAGTCTAAGAACAAGACGCAGCAGGTAGTCGCTTGATCCATTCGCTAATAAGTGCCACACCTTCATCATGGGACAAGCTACGACCAATTTCTGGCATTCTATCACCTGGGTCATTGGTCTCCATACGGAAGTGCAAGATACTCTCTTCAGGCTTACCTGGCACAACATCATAGCCTAAACTGCCACCGCCATAGGCAACAGGAGACTTACACGTGCCGTGCGAGAAACCTGCGTCATCGTCATAACTTCTCCAATACTCTAATTTAAGACCTGTATTAGATGCATTACCTTCGGGGCGATGACAATGCGCACAGTTAATATCTAAGTAACCTTTGGCTGCTGCCATGAGTTCAGTATCTGACATTGATGCAATATTTAATTCATCGCCATCTTGATATTCTGGAACTTTATCTACATCGGCTAAGTTAGGTACCCCTTGTAATATTCCTGCTGCTTGCCATTTAGATAGTTGGTTCATGACGCCATCACTGTAGGTATAATCACGATTTAAGTGACGAGCTTTTGGACCAATAGGCATGAACACCGCATTACTGTCGGCATCAGGTTTGAATTGGTGGCATTGCTTACATTGATTCATGCTTGGTACTACATAATCAAAGTTTAACATTTCTCCATTATGCGTGACTTGCTTACCTTGGATAGCACCAGCTTTTGCCAACATGGCATCAGATTTATCGGCTTTCCATACATAAGGTAGGGCGCTCCAACCTGTTTCGCGATGGATAAGCAAACGGGTTTCAATCACGTCTTCATTCGCAAAGCCGCGGTTATTGGTGTTTTGCGGTAAGGCAAACGTTTTACTGATGACTGTCCCTACAGGGAAGTCAAAAGACTCATTCTCTGTGTAATCGGCTTTGGTGCCATCAGGTAAATATACAAAGCGATATTTAGTGGCATGGTCAGTAAATAAAGGCGTGTTAAGATCGTACGGTAAACCGTTCGAGTTTGGCGACGCTGTTGGGTTGGTCATATCTGCAAATAAGTTGTAGTCCGATAACTTAGGGCAGTTAGCTTTTAGTAAAGCATCCCAGCTGACGTTATCACCAGATGCAGTACATAGGCTCAGATCCCCATCGCCTTCAAGGCCACCTTCACCTTCGCCAATAGAGCCGCCTCCACCGATTAAGTTTCCGCCATCACAGCCTTCAGTATCATCATCCACACCACAACCAAATATTTCATCGCCGAAAGTCACAGTGTGAACCGGTAGACTGATTTGGGCACAATTCATTAAGTCAGTTTGTGTTTTTTCATATAAGACGTCAGCGATGTTCATGTCTGTATTACTATTGGCAAATAACCGTCCTAAACTGACATCACCATTATTTTGGGCACAGACATTATCGCTTCCATCAGGGTTGAATGGCGTTTCTTGTAGCCCTAGGTATGCAGCGGTGCCATTATTTGACAACATTTCACCCAAACCATCATATAAAATACCCGGTAATGCGCCATGGGTTAGTACATAAGCTTTGATAATGTCTTCAATTAAATAACCTTTTGGTTTTTGGCCATAATCTGTGATGACATTGTCATGGATTGAAATATTTCGAGGAGTAGGGCGCCAACCATCATCAATGGCTTGGCCCGGTTGACCGTAATTTCCGACAAAGGTACTGATATCGGGCTCGGCAATGAAAAAGCTTGAAATGGTGAGACCAACAGTGTCGTGGTTAGTGATTTCGTTATTGAAAATTTCGACATCATCGGTGGACAACACAATCACCCCTGTGCCGGGTGGTACGATATGAACACCAGCTGGATTAGAGGATGCATTAGCAAAGTTTAAGGTATTATTATCGTATACTTTGTTGTTAAAAATACGAACACTTGACCCATAGCGGTGGTTATTAATTGGTAGATCAAATACTAAAATACCGCCTGTGTTGCCCATAGCTTCATTGTCATAAACATCAGCATATTTTGAGTTTTCAATTTCAATACCGGCAACGTTTTCTTTTGCTATGTTTCGACGGACAACGATGTACTGTGATTGCCCGACATAAATACCGGCATCGGCACTACCTCGTACATAAGTGTCTTCGATTAAAATGTTTTCACACTCAACAGGGTAAAGGCCATAAGCACCATTTCCCTCATCTAACTCACCTTCCCATACTGTTGCAAGGCGACGTAAAATTATGCCGTTGGTATTTTTGAGTTTAATACCGTTATTTTTTGCTTCATTTACTGATAAGTCTTGAATAATGATGTTGACGGCATTTTGAACGAATATGCCATCACCCGAATTGGCTTCTGAAAAATCTAAAACGGTTTCGTCTTGCCCATAGCCCATGATGGTAATGTTTTTAGCAAAACTGCCATCGCCGTCGACATCACCATCAAACAATAATGTTGATTCTATTTTAAAATTACCTTTTGGAAGGACAATGACATCGTTACTCTGGGCATTAATTAAGGCTTCTTGAATACTGATGGTGAGATTATCACCTGCTTCAACCATTATTGCCCCTTCTGGGAAAGTGGGGCCTGTTTCTGCTGGAGGCTGAACTACGGGTGGGGTTTCGGTAACGGTTGGTTCATCATCATCTGAACCGCAACCACTTAGGTTTAGCGTAACGGCTGTTGCTACAAGGGTAGGTACCAGCCAAGGCATTTTCTTGTTGAACATAGCATCTCCTGCTTTTTATTATGTCTTCCTACTCCTATCTGTTCCGCCGATGGAGTGGATACGATTAGATTCGTATGACTCCAACATGCCTTGTTTGTTATTTGTTAATCAATGTGAGATCTGGCCACATTTTTATAACATATGTTTTTTGGTTCTATGAATGACTTGTTGTGAAAATGGATTATTCAACAAAAACGACAGCCAATGCTGTCGTTTTAAATAATTTACTAATTAGCTTACTTTTAAGTTAGATAGCAGCAATCAGCAATTAAGGTTGCCGATATTACGCTTTATAACTTAAATGCTGATGGAAGCGAACAATCACATCAATGTGTTCTTTATCCATATCAAATTGATTGGTGAACTGACGAATCGCATCTTGAACTTGATTCATAAAGCGGCCATAGCCTTCATCTTTTTGGTCTTCTTTAGCTGCGACAATAACAAAGCGGATAGCTTCGGCAAGCTTAGTGTCATCCCAATGGCAAATAGGGTCTGGTGCTGCATTACTTGGGTCAAAGCCAACCATTTGGAATTCTGTAGTGCTGTTTAGCTGCTCGTATTTACTGTTTCTGACGAGAGGCACTTTACCATTAGCGACCATGGCAACACGGTTTAATTTATTATCGCTGGTTGCTTTGATGAAGTGGTCAGCAACACGTTGATATTTTTCACCAAAGCTAGTCGCATTTTCTGCTGCTAATTGCTTTTTGATTCGACGTCCCATTGGTAAGCTGACCGTGACGTAGTTAAGCGCGCTAACCGACTCAGGTAGGTTACACTCACGGCGTTTATAGCGACTATCTACAGCACGTAGTTTGTAAGCATAGGATTCTTTTAAGCCTTTTGCTTTGGCAAAAAAATCATAAGAGATGTGCTGGTGGTCTCGTATTTTTGTTGGTACACCTTGAACTGGTAATAGCGGCTTGATCTCAGCTAAAAATTGCTGAACTTTAGCGTGGAACTCAGCTGAATGACTACGTAATTCGGTACCTGTTGCAAGAAAAACCACTTTTAGCTTTTTAGCTCGGTAACCAGGCAAAGTATGAAGACGATTTGCTTCATGATGTGCAGGGTTGTAGAAAAAGCGTAATTGCTCTTCTGTTGTTAAGCAATAAGCCTCACTGTGAAAACGCACCATAGGGAGTTTATCGCTTGCAACCACATGAACATTAAACAGTTCATATTTATCAGCGACTTGAAAAACCAATTTACTAAACTCTTGATAGCAATTAGTTAAATCACTATATGACGCTAATAATTCATCAGTTAGGGTAAAGCCAACAGTAATATATTGATTTTTACGGGTGGCGGTCGGTAAATACACTTTCTTTTGACGACTGACGGACATAATGTTTCCTTTTAGCCATAGGGTGTTACCAATTTGGATGACAAGCAAAGTAAGTGCTTTGCATCATTGGTATTTATAACGTTTTAAACAAATCCATTTAACATCCAGTTTAATCATTAAAGCTTAAAATAAAATTACTTTTTTAGACTTTTTAAGTGATTTTGAATGAAATATTTTAACCTTTGTTACTTTTTAAGTGCATTAATGATCCAGGGTTGCATCCATTGCGTAATTCGAGGTTGAGCTTCAACATTTGGATGAATGCCATCACGTTGCATTAAGTCAGGGTTTGGTGCTATTTCTAACATGAAAAAAGGCACTAATTCGATATCGAATTCATCAGCTAATTGATGATAGACATCATTGAACATGCTGGTATATCTTGGACCGTAATTAGGTGGCACCATAATCTCTGTTAATAAAACCTTTGCCCCGTTATCTTGAGACAACTCAATGATTTTTGTAAGATTTGATTTCAGTTTATTTGGAGGGAAACCTCGAAGGCCATCATTGCCTCCAAGCTCTACGACAACAAGGTCAAATGCGCTAGAGTCCAGTAAGCTTGGGAGTCTACGCAAACCGCCTGCGGTGGTTTCTCCGCTAACTGAGCCGTTAATAATGTCATGTTCAGGGTATTGTTTACGTAACAATTGTACCCAACCTTGATCTTCCGACATGCCATAACCTGCGCTTAGACTATCACCTAAGATTAAAATCGTGGCAGCATAGCTAGAAGTTGAAATAAACATTGTTGAAACAACAACCATTAACGCCGCAGAACGCAGGCGTTTAGCCGATAAAAATAAGAAGGATCGTATGTCGACTACTTTTGCAAATAATTCCAGTGCCATTAACGTTACTAACCTCAAAAAAACAGTGGTGACCCAAGAGGGAGAGCTTACTATCCTCAATGGCATTAATATGGATGTCAAGCAAGGTGACAGTATTGCGATTCTCGGCCCATCAGGTTCAGGGAAATCAACCTTATTAGGTTTGCTTGCAGCGCTTGATACACCTACATCTGGAGAAATACTCCTTGATGGACAGGCGTTGTCGGGATTAAACGAAGAACAAAAAGCGGCACTTAGAAAACAAAAAGTCAGCTTTATTTTCCAGTCTTTCATGTTAGTCGACACACTCACAGCGTTAGAAAATGTCATGCTACCAGCAGAACTTGCTGGCGTGACTCAAGCTCGTGAAAAAGCCGAGCAGATGCTCGAGCGGGTAGGGCTTTCTCATCGTTTGACACATTTACCAAAACAATTATCTGGCGGTGAGCAACAACGTGTAGCGATCGCTCGTGCGTTTATTTGTGAGCCCAAAGTATTATTTGCAGATGAGCCGACAGGAAACCTGGATAGTGCTAATGGCGACAAAATCGCAGACATGTTATTTGCCTTAAACCAAGAAAGTGATACCACGCTGGTACTAGTGACTCATGATTTGGAGTTAGCCAAGCGTTGTAAGCGACAATTAGTGATGGAAAGCGGTCATTTATCAGAACCAAATGCTGAGTCAGATACCTCTGGGAGCCATGTTAATCATGCTGACGAGATTTCTGAGGAGGTTAGCTAATGGAATTACAATTAGCTTGGCGCTTATTTAAACGAGAATTGATGCAAGGGCAACTAGTACTCATTGTATTGGCGATAACCTTGGCCGTGTTATCGGTGAGCGGTTTAGCAAGAGTCAGTGAGCGTTTACAAGTCGCTATTAATGGTGAAGCGGCTAATTTTATTGCTGCAGATCGTATTATTGATTCTCCTGTGCCTCTGTCTGAGCAAGTGCTCAACATGGCTGAATCACTGAATATTCAACATGTGACAAACATGAAATTCAACTCGATGGTGTATTCGGGTGATAATTTTCAACTGGTGACAATTAAAGCGGTGGGTGACGGGTATCCATTGCGTGGAGAAATAGAATTATCATCAGGCGTTACCCAAGGACTGCCAAAGACTGGTGAAGCATGGTATGAAAATAGATTAGGTGGCTTATTGGGCTATCCGACCACACTGGAGCTGGGTAATACTGAACTTAATTTATCTGCCGAAATCAGCCGATTACCCGATGCTGGCTTTAATCCCTTTGCCTCTTCACCAGTGCTGTTAATGCGTTTAGATGATGTTGAAGCTACTGGTATTATTCAACCTGGTAGCCGTGTCAGTTATGTATACCAATTTTCTGGTGAGGCCGCGGCGTTAACCCAATTTGAAACCCAAGCTAAACCACTGCTGAATAACAGTCAGCGCTGGACTGATGTGCAATCTGGGGATTCACCTATTGCATCAGCCGTTAAACGTGCTGAGCGATTTTTATTATTAGCGAGTTTATTAGGTATTGCGCTTGCCTGTGCAGCTATTGGTATTGCTGCACAGCGTTATTGCCAACGTCATTATGACGTTGTTGCGATGCTAAAAACGTTTGGCGCATCTGCAAAGCAAATTCGAATGCTGTTTGGTGCCCATCTATTGCTGGTTACTGTAGTGGGGATCGTATTAGGGTTAATTGGTGGCGTAATGTTAGATTTAGCCATCAATCAATTCTTGCCTGCTGAAATTGCTGCTTACTCTCCCCCCTATTCAAGACCCTTGTTACTTGGCGTGAGTACCGGATTGATCAGCGCATTTATGTTCTCTGCCTACCCATTAATGCGACTATTAGCCATTCCACCTTTACGGGTGCTTCAGCGTCAATTAGAAGGGTTACAATTTGGCATGTGGCTCCACTTGCTATTGAGCCTTGGTGCGATGGCCTTACTGGGATATTTATATTCAAAAAGCATTGCGTTAACTATGACCGTAGTGCTGGCGGTATTACTTTTAGGTGTGTTACTCAGTGTGCTTGGATTTGTGATGATCCGTTTAGGCCATAGTGTTGGTATGAAAACCACCAACCCGTTTCAGTTAGCACTTGCAGGCCTTAGACGTCGAGCAAGACAAAATGCGGTTCAATTAGTCGGTTTTAGTAGTGCGCTTGTTTTGTTATTAACAATTTTGGCTCTCAGACAAGATTTGTTAAATGAATGGCAAAAGCAGTTGCCTGAAAATGCACCTAATTACTTTTTGGTCAATATTGCTCCTGAAGACACTAAACCATTGGATGATTTTTTAACAACGCACAATATTAATGCAACTGATATTTATCCTGTGATCCGTGGCCGTTTAACCCATATCAACGATGAGGAACTGATTTCTCGTCAAGAAGAGAAAGACGGAGTTGAAGGACGTGTTGGGATTTCACGTGAACTGAACCTGACGTATCGTGAAACACTTCCGCCTAATAATGAAATCATTGAAGGGACGTTTAACCAAGCTGATGATGAGGTGTCAGTTGAGGCCGAAGTTGCTGAACGCCTAGGTTTATCCCTTGGTGACACTATGACTTATACGATTGATAATCAAGAGTTTAGTGTTAAGGTCGCCAGTTTTAGGCAAGTGCAATGGGAAACTTTACAGCCAAATTTCTTTATGATTTTCAGGCCTAAAGCCTTAGAGCCGTTTTCTTATACTTCTATGGCAAGTTTTCATCTTAATGATGAAGATTTGCAAGCGAATGGCAGTGAATTAACGGCGAATGGAGTCGTGCTGCAATTAATCCAGCAATTCCCTACGATATCAGTGATTGATGTCGGGGCTATGGTGGGGCAGTTACGTCAAATCATTGAGCAAGTGTCGCTATCCTTATCTTTAGTGCTTGCGTTAGTATTATTGGCAAGTGCCTTGGTGCTAATCGCGCAAACAGAAGCGGGAATGGCCACTAGACAGCGTGAATTAGCGGTGTTAAGAACATTTGGTGCATCTGGATGGTTACTGCGCTCTGCAACCGGTTTGGAGTTTGCCTTATTGGGCGCAATAGCGGGTATATTGGCGGTGATTGTTGCTGAATTCACCCTTTATATGCTTAAAACACAAGTTTTTGAATTAGTTGTATACATGCACTGGCCTTGGTGGGCAATTGCACCTTTATCCGGTGCAGCTGTGGTTGCCACTTTAGGTATGTGGCGTTGTAGGCAGCTATTGAATCGCTCGTGCAGTGATTTACTAAAAGCGGGCTGATGTCCCTTTTATTCTTATGCACGTTAATTTTAAGGAGAGCTGATGCTCTCCTTTTTTAATGATTATGGTATCTTAATAGCTTAAGGCAATAGACAATGCCGGTAATGTTTAATGGAATCATCATGATAAATCAAAAATGGTTAACAACGTTTTTAAAGTTAGCCGAAACAGGTCACTTTACACAAACTGCTGACAAATTGTTTATGACTCAACCTGGTGTTAGTCAGCATATTCAGAAGTTAGAAAATCAACTTAATACGCAGTTGATCCAACGTTTTGGTAAACGTTTCGAACTCACCGATGCCGGAATGCAATTGCAGAAATATGGTGAACAGCTATTAAAGCAACAAGAGCAATTATTAAGTGATATACAGCTTGATTCAGCATTTATCGGGGAGTGCAGGTTTGCTTGTTCAGGCTCACTAGCCATGTGGCTTTATCCAGACTTTATTGATTACCAGTTATTACATCCTCAACTACATGTTTCCATTGAAGCTGCGCCGAATAAACGCATTGTTGAACAAGTGCTAAACAATGACATAGAAATTGGCATCGTTACTCAATTTGTGTCAAATCCAGAGCTTGAAGTCACGCCAGTTGGGTTTGAGAAGTTGCTCATGGTGTTACCTAAGTCTGTTGATGCCGATGACTTATCTTTTGAGACGTTATTATCATTAGGCTTGGTTTCACATCCAGATGCTAAGCATTATTTACAGCAAGTGATGAGCTGTAATTTTGATGATTATTCAGCAGATGATATACCGTTAACCAGTTATGTTAATCAGTTAAATCAAATATTGATGCCTATAACAAAAGGGCTAGGGTTTACTGTATTACCTGAATTTGCAGTAAACAGTGTTTATGAGCAAGGTAATATTACCGTGGCTAATTTACCAAAGGTCGTAAAAGAGCCTTTATTTATGATCCGCAAAAAACACCGACCACAACCCAAAAGGTATGACTGGTTTATTAATAGAATTAAAACCTTGGTAAAAAGCTAAAGCATAACTGTTTTACAAGGATTATGTTTTAAGGATGGAATCTAAAGCAGGGTTAATATCAGGGTACTGATAATGAAAACCACTTTCTAATGTCCTTTTAGGTATCACAAATTGGCCTTCAACAATTAAGTCTGCCATTTCACCCATGGCCAATCTTAAAGCCAAAACCGGTGTTGGGATTATTGCGGGTCTGCCTAAACTCTGGCCGATAGAGTGTGCAAATTGTTTATGGCTTATAGGGTTTGGTGCAGTGGCATTAAACACCCCTTTGGCTGATTTCGTCGACATGAAATGCCATATCAGTGCAGTTAAGTCATCGATATGGATCCAGCTTACACCATGTACTCCTTTACCAATTGGCCCCCCCAGCCCAAGTTTAAATGGCGGTAGCATTTTGGCTAAGGCCCCACCGTTTTTGCCCAAGACGATACCTATTCTAAGGACACAAACTCGAGTTGATTCAGATTGTGCTTGTAAGGCTAAATGTTCCCATTCATTGCACACTTGGTGGCTAAACTCGTCGTGAGCTTTGCTATGCTCATCAACAGCCGTTGAACCTTGCCTGCCATAATAGCCAATCGCTGATGCACTAATGAAACATTCTGGTGGCGTATCACTTTGTTTAATGAGATGACTTAGTTTAGCGGTAATATTCCAGCGACTATTACAAATTTGTTGTTTTTGCTGGTGGCTCCAACGCTTACCGACAATGGGCTCACCGGCAAGATTAATGACACAATCAAATTCATTTAGATGTTGAAGGCTGTCTAGGTTATTGAGGTATTGGTGGTTGTTGCCTAATATGTTTTTAGCATTTTGACTGTTTCGGGTAATAATGGTGAGCTGATGGGATTCAGAACTTTGGCTCAATAGTTTCACTAATTGTTGCCCAACAAACCCTGTTGCTCCAGTCATTAATATGTTCATATACTCACCATTACTTGTCGTGTAGATTTACATTGATAGTTAACTAATCTGTTATTCAGGCTATAGTTAATTTAGCGCAAAAAAAGCAGACCTCATAGATATTTACGACTTTATCAAGCTCCTAGATCAAACATATTTTCATTGAATATTTAGCTTTGGTACAGCTTGAGTTTGATAATCTATTTTTATCCATTGGATTAATTAGCTTTCATTTATTCATATCCTGATAAAGCATAATGAGTATAATGCTAAGTAATTATAATTAAGCCAGTTTACTGGTTAAACCTTATTCAATTAAGCTGTGTTATTGATTTTGAACGAGATGGAACTAAGCATTATTTTCATGTTTAGTCGTTTTTGTAGCGCAGCAAACTGATGATCCAACTTCACCATCAATACTGACAATAGAAAGGATTTACATTATGAGTGGCGGTAACTCTTCATCAATGGCATTGCGCGGCTTTGCTGTTATGGCTTGCCTCGTGGTCATTTTAGCAGGCATAAAAACAGCTAGTCCTATTGTGGTTCCGTTTGTACTGTCGGCATTTTTAGCGGTAATTTGTAATCCAGCAATCAACTTTATGACGCAATATAAAGTGCCTAAATGGCTTTCGGTCATTTTATTAATGATATTTATTGTATTAATGGGGTTGTGGTTAGCCAGCTTAGTCGGCAGTTCGATAAATGAATTCTCAAATCAAATGCCGATGTACCGTCAACAACTTATTGAGCAGTTTTCATGGGTACTTGAAAAACTTAATGCGTTAAATATCAATATTTCAAAAGATAAAGTGCTGGAGTATTTTGATCCAGGTATGGCATTAAGCATGACAACGAATATGCTGTCAGGGCTTGGTAATGTTATGGCTAACTTATTCTTAATTATTTTGACCGTTATCTTTATGTTGTTTGAAGCACAGTCATTACCGAAGAAGTTTCATTTAGCGGTTGATGATCCAGATATGCGCTTAAAACAGATTGATAAGTTCCTGCATTCAGTTAATCAGTATATGGTCATCAAAACCTTAGTCAGTATTGGCACCGGTATTATTGTTGGTATTGGTTTAAGCATTATCGGCGTTGATTACGCGTTATTGTGGGCAGTGCTGGCTTTTCTATTAAATTACATTCCAAATATCGGCTCAATCATTGCTGCTATTCCTGCAGTGTTACTCGCCTTTATCCAAATCGGCCCAGGTGCTGCTGGGATGACAGCTTTACTATATTTGGGCACGAATACCATTATGGGTAATGTGGTTGAACCTCGCTTTATGGGGCGTGGTTTAGGCTTATCAACTTTAGTGGTTTTCTTGTCATTGATATTCTGGGGGTGGCTATTAGGCTCAGTCGGTATGTTGCTGTCCGTTCCACTGACCATGATTGTAAAAATCGCACTTGAGTCGAGTGAAAGTGGCAAATGGTTTGCTATTTTATTATCCGATGTTGATTCAGACGAAGATAATCCGCCGCAAATTGATATTGACTCATCAGATAAGCTTACATCCGAGCCAATTGATAAAGCATAAAGCCTTACTTTTTAGGTAGAGACCGGACTTTAAAGGCAATGCGTATGCGAATAATACGTGTTGCATCTAAATACAGTAAAAGAAATTAATAGTGATAATGAAGATAAATTCAGTAGAAGACTTTCCGCTTACTCAAGCGTTAGCACAAGTGCAACTTAGCGATGAGTTATGCCGTATTTTTCACGGCAGAGGTGGCCGTTTTGAAGGTCTAGAGCACTTATGCTTAGATTGGTTTAACCCTGTTTTATTGTTAACTAGCTTTAAAGAGTTAAATGAAACTGACCGTAATGAGCTAATTGAGTGTATTACTCTGGTATGGCAGAAATATCATAGTGATCTTGCGTTTAATTTAGTATTTCAATATCGCAACGCTGGCCAAACGATAACGGAAGTTGTCGCAGGTAAAGTGCCAGAAAAACATGTTGTCACTGAAAATGGTGCTCAATTTTTAGTGCATTTATTAAGAGGCCAAAATCACGGAATCTTCCTTGATATGGCTAACGGACGACGCTGGGTAAAGACACAAAGTAAAGATAAAAAAGTATTGAATTTATTTGCATATACTTGTGCTTTTTCTGTTGTGGCTTTACAGGGGGGAGCGACTGACGTTGTTAATATGGACATGAGTAAAGGTGCTTTAAGTATTGGTAAACAGAATCATTTATTGAATGGTTTTGATTCGGGGGCACGTTACTTAGGTCATGACATTTTTAGATCGTGGGGAAAACTGACTAAATTAGGCCCTTATGATTTAATTATTGCAGATCCGCCAAGTAATCAAAAAGGCAGTTTTGTAGCAACTAAAGATTATGTAAGGCTTTTACGCCGTTTACCTGAACTGCTAGCCAAAAACGGCGAAGTATTGCTTTGTTTGAATGCGCCTGAATTAGGATGCGATTTTTTAATGGAGCAAGTATCTGAAACGGCGCCTTCATTACAATTTATCGAGCGTCTAGATAACCCGACTATTTTTGCTGATATTGATGAGCAAAAATCCCTTAAAGTTTTACGCTATAAATTAGTGTAAACGGACTTTGATTAATGACAATTGAATATTCATTCAGTTGTCATTGATTCTTTTGTATTCATTTATGCTGATTAAAGCACCTTCAAATCTTTTTACGTGATGTAAATATCATTATCTGAATGCCTTTCACCTGTCATTTTAATTACATCGAAATACTATTAACAAGTTGATAACTTTATGTGTAGCAGCTATATATACTAAAGTGCTAAACAATGTGTAAAACGTAAACTGGCATTTAACAACGCTAACATCATCTTTCCGTTTAATTATTTTGGTCAATATAAACCTATGCAGGTCAATGTTTGGTGAATTTTATGATCTAGATCAACTTAAATTCGTTTTACCAATTTGTGAGTATATAGTTTAGTCATTGATTAAAGATAAAATTCTTCCGAATCATGATCAGTAACAACTAGGTTACATATCTTTCATTTGAAACCTCTGCTGGAGGCTCCATGAGTACAGATCCACAAAGCGAAAAAAGCTTAGAGTTGAAAATCTTTATTTTCCTAACGGTTTTTTTAGCGCCTATTTTATCGGCACTTTTAGTCAGTGCACTTGGCTTTACCATTTGGTTTAGTCAAATCCTTTCAGGCCCGCCAGGTGCCGGTTAGTCTTTAATTAATAACAAAAAATAATAGAGAATGAGTGCTAATGAGCAAAAAAGAAATCCATGTAACCAGTTTGATTGTGCAAGTTCAACCAGAGCAAATGGCTGAAGTTCGCCAAAAAATTATGGCGATGGAAAATGCTGAATTGTCAGTAAACAATGAGATGAAAATTGTCGTGGTAATTGAAGGACCGACTCAGCGTTCTTTAATGGATGATATCTCGACCATTAACGCAATCCCTGGTGTGTTAAGTGCCACTATGGTTTATCACCAAAGCGAAGAGCTAGAAGAGGGTGAAGAATGAGTATGAACAGACGTGAGTTTATGAAAGCCAATGCCGCGATTGCCGCTGCTGGCGTTGCTGGAATGGCTTTACCTGCGACAGCAAGTAATTTAATAACGAGTTCTGAGCAAACAAAGTTAGAGTGGAATAAAGCGCCATGTCGTTTTTGTGGTACGGGCTGTTCAGTCATTGTTGCTACTAGAGACGGTAAGGTGGTTGCTACTCATGGTGATGCTAAAAGTGAAGTTAACCGTGGTTTAAACTGTATTAAAGGTTATTTTTTATCGAAAATTATGTATGGCCGCGATCGTCTGCAGACGCCAATGCTGCGTATGACAAATGGTCAATATGATAAGAATGGCGAGTTCACACCAGTAAGCTGGGATACCGCTTTCGATACCATGGCTGAAAAATGGAAAAAAACCATTAAAGCTAAAGGGCCTACTGCTGTTGGTATGTTCGGTTCAGGTCAGTGGACTGTTTGGGAAGGTTATGCTGCAGTTAAACTGATGAAAGCGGGCTTTGGTTCAAATAACATCGACCCTAACGCGCGCCACTGTATGGCATCTGCTGTAGGTGGTTTCATGCGTACCTTTGGTATTGATGAGCCAATGGGCTGCTACGATGATATGGAAGCGGCTGATGCATTCGTATTATGGGGCTCAAACATGGCTGAGATGCATCCTATTCTCTGGACTCGTGTGACAGATAGACGTCTAAGCGCTCCCCATGTGAAAGTTGCTGTTCTATCTACCTTTGAGCATAGATCATTTGATTTAGCTGATTTGCCTATTGTGTTTACTCCGCAAACCGATTTGGCCATTCTTAACTTTGTTGCTAATTACATTATTCAAAACGGCAAAGTGAACCAAGACTTTATCAATAAACACGTTAATTTCCGTAAAGGTGAAACGGATATTGGTTATGGTCTACGTGCATCTCATCCACTGCAAAAGAAAGCTAAAAACGTCGATACTGCAGGTGATTCAACTCCAATTGATTTTGCAGAGTTTGCTAAGTTTGTTGCAGATTATGATGTTGAAAGTGTCAGTAAGCTATCCGGTGTGCCAGAGCACAAGTTGATTGAGCTTGCCGAGCTGTATGCCGACCCTAAAAAGAAGGTTACATCATTCTGGACCATGGGCTTTAACCAACATACTCGTGGTGTGTGGTGTAATAACTTAATCTACAACATTCACTTACTGGTCGGAAAAATTTCAACCCCAGGTAACAGTCCTTTCTCGTTGACTGGTCAACCTTCTGCGTGTGGTACTGCACGTGAAGTGGGTACTTTCTCACATCGTTTACCTGCTGACATGGTGGTCACAAATCCTAAGCATCGTAAACTTGCTGAAGACATTTGGAATATTCCAAGCGGGATTATTCCGCCTAAACCTGGCTATCACGCAGTTGAGCAAAATCGTCGTCTTAAAGATGGTGATTTAAATTGCTACTGGGTGCAAGTGAACAACAACATGCAGGCTGCAGCCAACATGAACGAGGAAGGGCTACCAGGTTATCGTAATCCTGAAAACTTCATCGTTGTATCGGATGCTTATCCAACTGTGACAACCCAAGCAGCTGATTTGATATTACCTTCAGCGATGTGGGTTGAAAAAGAAGGTGCTTACGGTAACGCTGAACGACGTACTCAGTTTTGGCATCAAATGGTACAAGCACCGGGTGAGTCGATGTCTGACTTATGGCAGTTAATGGAGTTCTCAAAACGCTTTACGACTGATGAAGTATGGTCAAATGACGTACTTGCTGCTAACCCTCAATATAAGGGTAAAACATTGTTCGAAGTCTTGTTCCAAAATGGCAATGTTGAGAAGTTCCCATTAAGCGATACCGATCCTAAATACATGAACAATGAAGCAAAACATTTTGGTTTCTATGTTCAAAAAGGCTTGTTTGAAGAATACGCTGAATTTGGTCGTGGTCATGGACATGATTTAGCTGACTTTGATCGTTATCACGAAGAGCATGGTTTACGTTGGCCTGTTGTTGACGGCAAAGAAACCAAATGGCGTTATCGTGAAGGTGCGGATCCCTATGTTAAGGCAGGTAAAGGGTTCGAGTTTTATGGTAAGCCTGATGGCAAAGCTATTATCTTTGCATTACCTTATGAGCCCGCACCAGAGATGCCAGATGAAGAGTTTGATATTTGGCTATCGACCGGTCGTGTTTTAGAGCATTGGCATTCAGGCTCTATGACTCAGCGTGTCCCTGAACTTTACAAAGCCTTCCCTGATGCAGTGTGTTTTATGCATCCTGATGATGCTAAGAAGCGTGGGTTACGTCGAGGTGATGAAGTTAAAGTGATTTCTCGCCGTGGTGAAATTAAGACTCGTGTTGAAACCAGAGGTCGTAATAAGCCACCAATGGGCTTAGTGTTTGTTCCTTGGTTTGATGCTAGCCAGCTCATTAATAAAGTAACGCTTGATGCGACAGATCCATTGTCAAAGCAAACAGACTTTAAGAAATGTGCGGTTAAGATTGTCAAAGCTTAAGGAGAATGACCATGAAAACACGTAACGTTTTATCAGTAATTGTCTTGTTGGGTCTTTCTTTTAGCTCATTAGCTGAAACTGCACCAATACCAGAAGATAAAGTTGCTACTTTGCGCCTTGCCCCAATTGATGTTGAGCCAACACCTCCTGCTATGCAGAAGGTGATTAACTCTGATGTTAAGCAGGTGCGTAATTACCCAATGCAACCTCCGATCATTCCACATCGTATTGACGGTTACCAGATTGATTTGAAGGTCAACAAATGTATGCAATGTCATGCTAGGAATAGCACAGGACATTCCCAAGCACCTATGGTGAGTGTGACGCATTACATGGATAGAGAAAATAACTTCTTGGCATCTTTATCGCCTCGTCGTTACTACTGTACCCAGTGTCATGTATCGCAATTAGATGCCAAGTTATTGGTAGAAAATGATTTCATTGATGTAAAACATTTAATGAAAAACGCTGCTAAGAACGAGCACTAGGAGCAAGTATGATTGCAAAACTACTAGAAAATCTTAAAGTGATTTGGAAGGTTATTCGCCGTCCAAGTGTTCACTATAGTCTTGGTTTTCTGACTCTTGGTGGCTTCGTTGCTGGTGTTATTTTCTGGGGTGGTTTTAATACGGCGTTATCGGTATCAAATACTGAAGCTTTCTGTATTAGCTGCCATGAAATGGAAAATAACGTCTATGAAGAGTTGAAAACAACCATTCATTTCACTAACCGTAGTGGTGTACGTGCGACGTGCCCTGACTGTCACGTCCCTCATAACTGGACGGATAAAATTGCCCGTAAAATGCAGGCTTCTAAGGAAGTTTGGGGTAAAGTTTTTGGTACGATAAACACTCGGGAAAAATTTGAAGCTAAGCGAAGAGAGCTAGCTGAGCATGAATGGGATCGTTTAAAAGCTAACGATTCACTAGAGTGTCGTAACTGTCATAACTTTGATTATATGGACTTTACTCGTCAGTCTAAGCGTGCGTCAGCAATGCATTCGACGTCATTAGCCAGTGGTGAAAAAACCTGTATTGATTGTCATAAAGGGATTGCTCACCAATTGCCTGACATGGCTGGAGTTGAAGGGTTTTAATGATTATTTGATTTGAATAAATCATTAAATTCACTAATAAAGGTCAGCATATGCTGGCCTTTTTATTTGGTTAACGTATATTAAATATATTAATGATTCAGTTGTAATTGCAGTCGTAGTTGTAGTTAATCACACCTTCTATTTTTGACATCAATAACTGAAGAGGAAGCATGCAAAGAAACATTTCTCGATCCTCCTTTAAATGGTTAATTAGCCTGTTGGGTTTATTAGCTCTGATGTCAATTACCCCTTTGTATGCTGAGTCTCAAGTAAACCTATTAGCGTTAATTGAGGGGACAGAAGAAAAACCTGTTACCCCTGTTGTACTTCAGACTGACTTATCTGAGCTAACAAGCAATACTGCCAGTAGTCATGTTGCAAATGACACGCTGAACTTTAAATCTCTCACTTGGCTCGAATCTGAGTTTCAACCATCAACATTATCAATCGAACAGCAAAAACGAGAATTATTGTGGTTTAGAGATACTGCTGCGCCGTTTAAGGGCAAGACAATACGTGTCATCTCAGAACGTATTAAAACTCATCAATATGAATCTAACGTATTAGCAAAAGCGTTTTATGACATTACGGGTATTCATGTCATCCATGAGTTAACTAATGAAGATGACGTGATTAAGAAGCTATCAGCTCAGCTAATGACTGGTCAGCGTTTGTATGATGCCTATATCAGTGACAGTGACTTAATTGGTAGTCATTTCCGACAGCAAAATATTAAGTCTGTCACTGAATTAATGAACGATCACGCTGCGAAGTATACTCTGCCGACTCTTGCACTGAATGATTTCATAGGGCTGGCATTTACCACAGGCCCTGATGGTAAAATTTATCAATTACCAGATCAGCAGTTTGCCAACTTATATTGGTACCGCAGTGACTGGTTTGCAGATCCAACTTATCAAGCATTATTCGAATCCAAATACGGTTATAAATTGGGTGTTCCACAAAATTGGCAGGCCTATGAAGATATTGCTCATTTTTTTACCCATGATATTCATTCTATTGATGGAGTGAAGGTTTATGGCCACATGGATTACGGTAAATCAGATCCATCTCTAGGTTGGCGTATGTCGGATGCGTGGCTTTCTATGGCAGGGGTGGGTGATAAAGGCCTGCCTAATGGATTACCTGTGGATGAGTGGGGGATCAGAGTTGAAGATTGCCATCCAGTTGGTGCAAGTATTGAACGAGGTGGCGCCCTAAATAGCCCAGCAGCTATTTATGCGGTCGAAAAATACAAAGATTGGTTAATAGAGTATGCACCACCTGAAGCGCAGCAATTGACGTTTTCAGAATCTGGAGATTGGGCGGCAAAAGGCAATATTGCTCAACAAATATTTTGGTACACCGCATTTGTATCTGATTTCACCCAAGCTGGTTTACCTGTGATGAATCAAGATGGCACGCCCAAATGGCGAGTTGCACCATCACCGGTAGGGCAGTATTGGCAACAAGGTATGAAGTCTGGCTATCAAGATACCGGAGCTTGGACATTTTTAAATCATACACCAAAAGAGCAACAACTTGCGGCGTGGTTATATGCGCAATTTGTTGTATCTAAAACGGTATCATTAAGAAAAACAATTGTTGGGTCAACACCAATCCGTCAATCGGATATTGATTCTGATTATATGACTGATAAGGCAAAGTATTTAGGCGGGCTCGTTGAGTTTTATCGTAGTCAAGCACGCAATGTGTGGACTCCTACGGGAACCAATGTACCTGATTATCCTGGGATGGCAGGTTACTGGTGGCAAGCCGTAAGCCACATTTTGACGGGCGAAGTCAGTGTTGCCCAAGGCATGAATAACTTAGCTGAAAAAATTGATGAGCATCTTATTAAGCTCCAATCAAGCAAGATGACATGTGGTCCTAAAGTGAACCCTAAAGTTTCACCTTCTTTCTGGCTAAATCAACCAGGCTCCCCGAAACCAGTCAAGGAAACGTCAGTAAAAGGTAAAACCTTACCGTTTGAGGAGGCAATCAATGTTTGGTAGAAAAACATGGGTTTTACTTTCATTATTGTTCTGTTTTCCTAAATGGGTCGAGGCAGAAGAGATTACCATTTATACCTATCAACACTTACCTTATGCAGAGCAAACCGATACTACTCATAAAGGTATGATTATAGAAATCATTGATGAATTATTCTCTCGGGCAGATATTGACTATAAGATTATTTTTAATCCTTTGAAAAGAGGATTGACCATGACGTCACGCAGCCAAGGTGTTTGTGTGTTACCCATTGATAGAACCCAGCAAAGAGAGAGTGAGTTTCGCTGGGTAGGACCAATATTAATTTCACGTTACGGTTTGTTTAGTGCCAAGGATAAATCCTTACCATTAATTACCTTACAAGATGCAAAATCCTATTCAATTGGCACCTTTTTAGGAAGTGGGATTGGAGAATACTTAACGTCTTTTGAATATCAAGTACAACTGACCAACGATGATAATCTCAATATTAAAAAGCTACAAAGAGATAGGATTCAACTTTGGGCATCTGAAATCATTAGTGCCAAAACCATTATGGATCAATCTAAAGTGCAATTGGGTGAGCCTGAATTGATTTTTTATACTGCACTGAGAGCTATGGCGTGTAATCGAGAATTAGAAGAGTCAAAGCATGATGCATTAGTTGAGGCTCTGAATTCAATGTATCAAGATGGTTTTATGGTGAGGATTAATGAAGCCTACGGTGCTTCCTTGTAGGTAGGCTAATACAATATTTTAAAGTTTTAGCGATTATATGTATAAGTAGATTTTCCAAAGTTTGCCATTAATTGCTGATGAAGGTTAACTTTTCTAACAGGTACTAGTAATAGCTCATGGTTTTGCTCAACAACTTCCATAGGTTGTATGGATAACTTTAATTTATCTGAATTACTTTCTGGTGAAAAAGAAATCTTATTACCTATGTTTGACCAAGTTCCTTGTGAATAACTTGTAACTCCAGCCACTCCTTCTATAGTAGATTCGTAGCGACCATTCTCATGTAAAATCAGGTTAGTTTGGTTGCCGAAACCATCATCGTTGAAGTATTGTCCAGCGACATTAGAAGTTGCGATATCACTGAAATGGTTATTAGAGCTGCATCCTGCTAGAGCCAACAACATAATCACACAGAGTTGTTTGAGCATTTGTTTATTCCTATTAATGTAATCTTATGTTTAATAATATGCTTTGAATGTGAAAATTTTACTACTAAAGTAGCAACCTCAATAATCTTATTACAGTACGTTTAAATCAACCCTTTTAGTCATTAATTTGACAATAATGTGATAATTGACGCAGATATATGACCAGTAATTACATAAATCAAAATTTTTAAAGGCCTATTATTAATAAATAACAATGGGATATCGGATGAATTGGTTGAACATTTCGGCATTAACCCATTAAGCGTAGTGTCACTGAACTTGAAATGATTGAGCACTAAAGTATTACTCTCATGTCCTTTTAGTCTATAAATTGTCTGCTTTCAAAACAACATTTCCATAACAAACTATACTTTGACTATTCAGCTAGCTCTCAACGGATGAGATATCCGCTGAAATATATTTGGGCTTTGTTTGGAGGTGACTATGTCGATGGTAAGTTCTAAAGACTTTGCTAATTGGCTTAAATTACAATTTGAGCAGTTGGAAACTGGGGTGAGTTTAACCCGTGAAGATATTAATCAATTAACTGGGAGACAAAATTTTTCTTTGGTGTTTGTTCACGATATACATTATGAGTTAATGCAGCATGGCATCGCCTTTGTGACTGATACCTATAGAGAACATTTTTACATGGTGAAAGTTCAAGAGAACCCATGGCGTGATGAATTGGAAAATGCTGGCCAACAGCAAACATTCTCCAATATTATTTCGATTAATATGTCCCGGTAACAGTTAATCAAATTAACGAATGGTATTAAGAGATGTTAACTGTGTTTCAATATTGCCAACGAGATAGTCGGTAAAGTTTTCACCATGATTTTGCATCATTTTTGGAAACATTGAGATGGGTGTAGAACCAGGGAAGGTATTAATTTCATTTAATAAAATTTCACCGTCATCCGTTAAGAAGAAGTCAATTCTCGACAAATGACGTAACTTCATACCTGTAAATGCTTTTAAGGCGTATTCTCTGATCTTATCGATATTTTGTTGTGATAAATTTCCTGCAACTACATCAGTTCGAGCTTTGCTTGAAGCATTGTATTTTTCATCGAAAGTATAAAAAGTATTGTCGGCGCAAATAATTTCGCCTGGTAACGTGGCGATGACGTTACCTTGATATTCATATACTGCGACTTCTAACTCACGCGCTATGATGGTTTTTTCAACCACAACTGAAGGTGCAAAACTAAATGCATCTTTTAACACTTGTGCTATTTGCTCTTGGCTATCGACTTTGTAACACCCAACAGATGAGCCTTGGGAAGCTGCTTTTACAAACACTGAGCCCCATTTAGATAGTGCTGCTTGGGTTTGCTCAATAGCTGATTGATTATAGTCATTCAAAAAAATGTAAGGCGTGTTCGGGATGCCCAGTGCACTAAACCACATTTTGGCGGTGATTTTATTAAAACAATTACTCGATGCTTCTGACTCACAACCAAAGTAAGGTAATTGAATTAAGTTAAAATAAGATTGAATATCGCCTGTTTCACCAGGGAAACCATGAATACAAGGAATGACGTAATCCACTACCCATGGCGCTTTGACATCATTATCAAATCGTACTTCACGCCGATTAGTTAATTCACAACTATGACCTTCACTATCAAAATAATGACCCTTGCTATCTAACTCAACTCTTAACAGATTGATTTTATTAGATTGCAATAATGACGATTCAAAAAAGTTAGCCGATAACACAGATACATCATGTTCAGCGCTGCCACCACCGCAAATAAGGAGAACGTTAAAAGTCGTCATAATGCCTCGTGAAGAAAAAAGTCGTTACCAGTTTAATAGGTTCATGATAATGAACTGGCAAGGTTCAACGCAAGAAAGGTTTGTGGTAACTGCTTATCTATTCATCAATAAGCATTATTAATTTTTAATCAAACTAATACGTTAAGCAAATTTACATAAAAAAGCCTTATTACTGTGAATAAGGCTTTATGTTTTTAAGCGATTATTGTCGGTTTATATAGTATTACCAACCAATTAAGTAACGACTTTTTTTGCTGAGCACCTTTTTAAGGGCAACAGCAATAAAATAAGAAATGAAGATAACGCCCATGGTCACAATCAAGGTTGTGAGAATGTTTCCTTGTCCATTAAAACCAAATAAGTCGGGACTTTCGTAAATCATCCACCAAGGTGTTGTGAGCCAAGGGTGAATAAAGTAAATCGCAAAACTGACTTCGGCGAGTTTTTGCAGTGGCTTAATACTGATATGTTCAAATTTATTTAAAATCGCCAAAATGACTAAGGTAAGTAGTATTTTTTGCGGCAACATTAAGTCCGGCACAGTGAACTCAAACGCGGCTTTATTTAATACCCCAGCGCCAAACCAGTAGGCTTGACCGACAGCAAGCAAGATGGCTAATACCAACATCACTAACCAGTATTTATCGATAAACGGAAATAGCTTATCTCGGTGTGCCGATCCCCAAACACCAAACAGATATACAGGTAAAAAGTAAAACAACGACTGAATTGCATTAAGGTTCGATTCGGGTCGATGAATAATCATCGCAATAATAAAGAGGGGAATCGCGACGATTAACAAATGCTGACGTTTAATCAAATGCATCACCCAAGGTGAAAGCGCAAATAGCATCATTCCCATAGGGATATACCAATAAGCAGTTAACGTTCTGCCTGTTATAACGTACCAACTTGCTGCTACGGCAGGTTTGTCTATATCGGCATATAAAACATGCAAAGCAGGATCTGTTCCTGCAGTTATGTGCCAAATAATCCAAGGTAAAGATAAAAGTAGATAAGGAACAAATACAAACTTGGTCTTGCTCTTCATGTATTTTTTATAGTCCCAGCGATGGTAAAACACGTGATGAAACAAAAAGCCTGAGATAAAGACAAAAAAGACTGTGCCATTCATCATCAAGTTGAAGCATGCTTTATCCGCTAAAGTCTCTAATTGCCAACCTGCGGGGCGGTAACAATGTGCCATCACAATAAAAATAATCGCAATCCCGCGAAAATGATTAATGCTGTTTAAAAAGCCTTTTTTCTCCGCAGGGTTAACCTTAGGTGTTGCAGCATTAGTTTCCATATTAAGCCTTGATATTATTGTAATTAACTATCGCCCTCGACTGTATTCCTATTGTGCTTATATTGTTAATAAATGACAACATGCTTTCCCATTCTGTTTGAAGTAACTTTGTCTAACAACAAAATGTACTGATTAATTGACGTTTACGTTAGACCTTTGTCGACAATGTGTGGGTTTTATATTGAGTTTACAATCTAATAAGACTATATTGTCGACAATTGGTCATAATTTGACAGTAGAGTAACGATGACATTTTTCAACGAACACCCCATTACCGCAGCGGACAAAACTTTTTTTGAATTAAGAAAGGATATTGTTGAAGGTGAAATTGCTGCAGGCTCAAAGCTGAGTGAAACGGAATTGTCGACAAACTATCAAGTAAGCCGAGCTGTCATTCGTGAAGCGATTAATCGCTTAGAGTCATGTCATTTGGTTGAACGAAAAGCCAATGTAGGGGCTCGAGTTGTTGCATTGTCGCCAGAAGGATTACTTGAACTGTATCAAGTACGTGAATCGCTTGAAGGAATGGCTGCAAGACTTGCCGCAAAAAACATGACTGACGCAGAAATTGCCGACTTGAATGGTTTACTAAATCATCATTTCGACGAAGTTCAATCAGGCGAGTCTTACTATCAAGAAGCGGGAGACGTGGATTTCCACTATCGCATCATTCTAGGTAGCAAAAACAAGCATCTTATTTCAGTACTGATTGATGGTATGTACCACCTTATTCGTATGTATCGAGTGCAATTAGGCATGGCTGGGCCACGGGTGACAACAGCATTTGATGAGCATAAACATATCGTTAAAGCCATTGCGAACCGTGATGAAGAATTAGCTGAAATGCTGATGCGCCGACACATTATGTATTCAAAAGCCAATATCGAAAATAAGCTCGATAACGACAAGTAAAACAATCGCTAGAAAGTATCAATATTTGTGGGCTAAGACAGCCCAAGTACAAACAATAACAATAGAGAGGGAAATCATGAGTGCAGGTAAAAAGTTCCGTCAAGCTTTAGTTGACAATAAACCATTACAAATCGTCGGTACCATTAATGCTTATGCTGCCATGATGGCAAAACAAATTGGTCATCAAGCTATTTACCTATCTGGTGGCGGGGTTGCTAATGCATCATACGGTTTACCGGATTTAGGCATGACATCATTAAATGATGTGATAGTTGACGTACAACGAATCACCTCCGCGTGTGATTTACCTTTAATGGTCGACATCGATACGGGATGGGGTGGCGCATTTAATATTGCGAAAACTATCCGTGATATGGAGAAAGCCGGCGCCGCAGCCGTGCATATGGAAGACCAAGTGGCTCAAAAGCGCTGTGGTCATCGTCCAAATAAAGAGATTGTATCAACTGAAGAAATGGTCGACCGAATCAAGGCGGCAGTCGATGCTAGAACCGACCCAGATTTTTTCATCATGGCACGCACAGACTCGTTCGCCCAAGAGGGATTAGAGGCGGCGATTGAACGCGCAAAGGCTTATGTAGCAGCAGGCGCGGACGGTATTTTTGCTGAAGCGGTTAAGACCGAAGCGCATTATCGTGCTTTTTCTGAAGCACTAGATGTGCCTATTTTGGCCAATATTACTGAGTTTGGCCAAACAGAACTGTGGAATAAAGAGCAATTAGGCGAATGGGGCGCAGACATGGTGCTTTACCCATTAAGTGCATTCAGAGCGATGAATAAAGCAGCTGAAACAGTTTATAGCACTATTTTGACTGATGGCGATCAGAAAGCGGTTGTCGACACGATGCAGACTCGTATGGATTTATACGATTACTTGGGTTATCACGATTACGAGCAAAAGTTAGATAGCTTATTTGCTGAAGGTAAAAACAAGTAATTTTACGCGTTTATCTTGACCTGTCAGAACGCAAGGTTTGCTTAAAAAATATACAAATCTTGTTTTGGGACAAAGTAAGTTTCTGGTAAATAGATAAATTAGATAAAGCGGCTTAGCCCCTACAGATAACAATTAAAAACATAAAAGAATAGGACATCATTATGGTAGACAAGAAATTAAGTGGCGCAGGACTTCGTGGTCAAAGCGCAGGTGAAACAGCATTATGCACCGTAGGTAAATCGGGTTCAGGGTTAACTTATTGCGGTTACGATGTTGCTGATTTATCTGAAAATGCTACTTTTGAGGAAGTCGCATATTTACTTTTTAACGGTGAATTACCTACGGTAGATCAATTAGCAAGTTACAAAGCGGCGTTAATGGAGCAGCGTGATTTACCACAGGCGTTAAAAGAAGTATTGCAGCGTATTCCAGCCGATGCACACCCAATGGATGTTATGCGTACAGGCTGTTCATTCCTTGGTAATCTTGAACCGGAAGCTGACTTTAGCCAACAAAACACTGCTGCAAATCGCTTGTTAGCAGCCTTTCCTGCAATCATGTGCTATTGGTACAAATTCAGCCATGAAGGCGTTGAGATTGACTGTGTCACTGATGAAGATTCAATTGGCGGTCACTTCTTAAAGTTATTACGTGGCGAGACACCTTCGGAGCAGCACCGTAAAGTGATGGACGTGTCGTTAATTCTTTATGCAGAGCATGAGTTTAATGCATCAACTTTCACAGCACGTGTTTGTGCGTCAACATTATCAGATATGTTCTCGTGTATCACAGGTGCAATTGGTACTTTACGTGGTCCACTGCATGGTGGAGCAAATGAAGCTGCAATGGATATGATCCAAAAGTTCACTTCGCCAGAAGATGCTAAAACACAAATGGCTGGCATGCTTGAACGTAAAGAAAAAATTATGGGCTTTGGCCATGCGATTTACCGCACGTCGGATCCACGTAATGTCATCATTAAAGCGTGGTCAGAAAAGTTAGCCCATGAATTTGGTGATACTAGCTTATATGATATTTCTGTTGCCTGTGAAGAGTTCATGTGGGACACCAAAAAGCTTTTTTGTAATGCAGATTTCTTCCACGCTTCAGCTTATCACTTCATGGGGATCCCAACGAAGTTATTCACGCCAATCTTTGTTTGTTCACGCCTAACAGGCTGGGCTGCACATGTGATGGAGCAACGTTCAAATAACCGTATTATTCGCCCAAGTGCTGATTATACTGGTTCAGAACCTCGCACTGTAACACCGATTGCACAAAGATAATGGTGGAAGGTTAACGTGTTGTCCTTTGTCAGCACTTTTGATTTATGCGACACGTTAACCTTTTTACTTTGTTCCAGCTAACGCCATAGTGCGTGGATCATGGAAGCTAACATGAATACCTTATATAGAAAAAACCTTGCAGGCACCCAACTAGATTATTTTGATACTCAAGCTGCGGTAGATGCTATTTCCCCTGGTGCTTTTGCAAAACTACCTTACTCATCACGCGTTTATGCTGAAAATTTAGTTAGACGTTGCTCTCCTGAAACTTTAACAGATTCACTTAAACAAATTATTGAACGCAAGCGCGATTTAGATTTTCCTTGGTATCCTGCGCGTGTAGTTTGTCATGATATTTTAGGTCAAACTGCATTAGTGGATTTAGCAGGACTACGCGATGCGATTGCTGAAAAGGGGGGAGACCCATCCAAAGTAAACCCTGTTGTGCCAACGCAGCTTATTGTGGATCACTCTTTAGCTGTCGAGCATGCAGGTTTTGAAAAAGATGCTTTTGAGAAAAATCGTGCTATTGAAGATCGACGTAATGACGATCGATTCCACTTTATTAACTGGACCAAAACGGCTTTTGAAAATATTGATGTTATTCAGCCAGGTAACGGCATTATGCATCAAATTAACCTTGAAAAAATGTCACCAGTTGTGCAATCCCGTGAAGGCGTTGCTTTTCCGGATACACTTGTTGGGACTGATAGTCATACACCGCATGTTGATGCATTAGGTGTTATTGCTATTGGTGTCGGTGGCTTAGAAGCTGAAAGCGTGATGCTGGGTCGTCCATCTTATATGCGCCTTCCTGATATTGTGGGCGTCGAGCTTATTGGCGAGCGCCAACCCGGTATTACCGCAACTGATATTGTGCTGGCAATTACTGAGTTTTTACGTGAACAAAAAGTGGTCTCTACTTACCTTGAGTTTTATGGTGAAGGCGCTGAAAATCTCACACTAGGCGATCGCGCGACTATTTCAAACATGACGCCTGAGTTTGGCGCGACAGCCGCGATGTTCTATATCGACGATAAAACGCTCGACTATCTTAGATTAACCGGTCGTGACGCAGAGCAAGTTGAACTGGTTGAAACATATGCAAAAGCCAATGGCTTATGGGCTGATTCACTTAAACATGCTGAATATGAACGGGTTCTGAAATTTGATATTTCGACAGTCGGGCGTAATATCGCTGGGCCTTCAAATCCGCACCGCCGAGTCTCAACGACAGATCTTGCAGCAAAAGGTATCAGTGGCGAAGTCGAAAATGAAGCGGGTTTAATGCCTGATGGGGCCTGTATTATTGCAGCAATTACCAGCTGTACTAATACGTCTAACCCTCGTAATGTGATTGCAGCAGGCTTACTTGCTCGCAACGCCAATGCGAAAGGGCTAACGCGTAAACCTTGGGTGAAAACATCATTAGCTCCAGGCTCGAAAGCGGTGCAACTCTACCTTGAAGATGCCAATTTGTTGCCAGAACTTGAAGCGCTTGGTTTTGGTATTGTGGGTTTTGCTTGTACAACTTGTAACGGCATGAGTGGCGCACTTGACCCTGTTATCCAGCAAGAAGTGATTGACCGAGATCTATACGCAACAGCCGTATTATCTGGTAACCGCAACTTTGATGGCCGTATTCACCCCTATGCAAAACAAGCGTTTTTGGCATCGCCGCCGCTCGTTGTCGCTTATGCTATCGCTGGGACAATCCGGTTTGATATTGAGAAAGATGTGCTAGGAAAAGACAGCGAAGGTAATGATATTCGCCTGAAAGATTTATGGCCTTCAGATGCTGAAATTGATGCGGTTATCGCTAAAAGTGTTAAACCTGAACAGTTCCGTCAAGTCTATGAGCCAATGTTTGATGTCAAAGTTGAATATGGCACAGGCTCAGCAAAAATTGATCCGCAATATGATTGGCGCCCACAAAGTACTTATATTCGTCGTCCTCCCTATTGGGAAGGGGCATTAGCTGGTGAGCGCACCATGAAAGGAATGCGACCATTAGCTGTACTTGGCGATAATATCACAACTGACCATTTATCCCCTTCAAATGCCATTATGCTCGACAGTGCTGCAGGTGCATACCTTGCTAAAATGGGTTTACCTGAAGTTGACTTTAACTCTTATGCAACGCATCGAGGGGATCACCTTACTGCACAGCGTGCCACCTTTGCTAACCCTAAACTATTTAACGAAATGGTGACGACAATAGGCAAAGATGGCAAGTCAGTGGTTAAGCAGGGCTCACTGGCTCGTATTGAACCTGAAGGACAAGAGTCTCGCATGTGGGAAGCAATTGAAACCTATATGGATCGTAAACAGCCGTTGATTATTATTGCAGGCGCTGATTACGGCCAAGGGTCTAGTCGTGACTGGGCGGCAAAAGGTGTGCGCCTTGCTGGAGTTGAAGTTATTGTTGCTGAAGGGTTTGAGCGTATTCATCGCACTAACTTAGTGGGCATGGGTGTATTACCACTTGAATTCACCCAAGGTGACAATCGTCATACTTATCACATTGATGGCACTGAAACCTATGATGTTGTTGGTGAGCGAACTCCTGGCGCTGCGCTTGAACTCATCATCACACGTGCCAATGGTGAGCAAGTGACTGTTGCTGTGAAGTGTCGTTTAGATACGGCTGAAGAAGTGTCTATTTACGAGGCGGGCGGGATATTACAACGCTTTGCCAAGGACTTCTTAGAGGCAACTCATTAACGCTTTGAGCTAACATGTCGCTACTTCTTAATGTTGACATATAGCTTTAACATTAGCTGATTAAAGCATTAACTGATTAACGTTTGCTTTATTTCAGCTAATTCATCTTAGGATAAAAGATGTCTACTATTGCACAAATTAAAATTCCAGCAACTTATATGCGCGGGGGGACCAGTAAAGGTGTTTTCTTTAACCTTACTGATTTACCCCAAGTGGCTCAAGTTGCAGGTCAAGCTCGCGATAACTTATTACTGCGAGTCATCGGCAGTCCAGACCCTTACGGCAAGCAAACTGATGGTATGGGGGGCGCAACATCCAGTACCAGTAAAACGGTTATCTTGTCTAAGAGCGAGCAAGCTGATCATGATGTTGATTACTTATTTGGCCAAATTGCCATTGATAAACCCTTTGTTGATTGGAGCGGTAACTGCGGAAACTTAACCGCAGCCGTTGGATCATTCGCCATTTCTAATGGTTTGGTTGATAAGAGTCGTATACCTCAAAACGGTATTGCCGTGGTGAGAATATGGCAGGCTAATATCAGCAAAACCATTATCGCCCATGTACCTATGGTTAACGGTGAAGTTCAAGAGACTGGCGACTTTGAACTTGACGGTGTGACGTTTCCGGCTGCTGAAGTTTTGGTGGACTTTCTTGCCCCAGCTGATGCAGATGCAGCAATGTTTCCAACTGGGAATGTCGTTGATGAATTAGTTTTGCCACAATCAATTGCTGAGTTTAGCGCTAAAGGAATCTCATCTGCTAATTCATCCATTAAGGCAACGATGATCAATGCTGGTATTCCTACCATTTTTGTTAATGCTGCTGATATCGGTTATGTCGGCAATGAGCTACAAGATGCGATAAACAATGATGAAGGGGCGCTCGATTTTTTCGAAATGCTTCGTGCCCATGGCGCAGTAAAAATGGGCTTGATTGACCATATAGATGAGGCTCAAGCAAGACAACATACGCCTAAAATAGCCTTTGTATCTCCACCTAGCGATTACACGTCGTCTAGCGGAAAAGCGATCAGTGCAGCCGATATTGATCTGCAGGTAAGGGCATTATCTATGGGGAAGTTGCACCATGCGATGATGGGCACCGCTGCTGTTGCAATCGGTACCGCGGCGGCAGTGGAAGGTACATTGGTTAATTTAGCGGCTGGCGGGAAACCGCCAACGTCAGTGGTCTTCGGTCACCCATCAGGCACACTAAAAGTTGGTGCGCAGGCCAGTGTAGATAATGGGAACTGGCAAGTTGATAAAGCCAGTATGAGCCGAAGTGCACGGGTGTTAATGGAAGGTTGGGTACGCATACCAGGTGATAGTTTTTAGCGCCACGCTTTTTGGCTCTATGGTGGACTTCATACTCAATAAAAGGCTTATAACGGTATCTGTTGTAAGCCTTTTTAATGTCCATCTGTTATCAGCAGTACTTTTACTTATGTAGGCTAATTAGCATCAACCATTTGGGAAAATAAGCTGCAGTAACCAGCTTGTTAAGTTAAGTATCTAAAAATAATAAGGAAATTATGTCATTGGAGTCATTGTTAACGCTTCTTATCGTCACAGGCTTATTGTTAGGTTCGCCAGGTCCTGTGCCTATCGCACTTGCTGCCACAGGTGCTACCTATGGACTTAAGCAAGGTTTACCATTTTTACTGGGTATATTAGTTGGACTCACTTTTGCGATAACTGGGTCGATATTGGGTTTATCTGTACTGTTAATTCATTACCCAACTATCGGAATTGTTTGTCAGATCATTGCCGCAGGCTATATGTGCTATATCGCCTTTAAGATTGCTACAGCGCCAATTCAGTCCGATGACACTTTACAAAAGGCACCCAATTTCCGAGATGGTTTTGTATTAAATCTACTTAACCCTAAAGCTTATGCTGCATTTCTTGCGATATTTTCTCAGTTTTTGCTACCTCATTCTTTTATTGAATTAAGCTACCTGATAACAGGTATCGTTTGTCTGGTCGTGGCCATTGTAGTTGATAGCCTGTGGCTAATGTGCGGAAGTTTATTGAAACCTGTATTTACTCATCCAAAGCATGCTCGAATCATTCGTGTTTTATTTGGCTCATTACTTGTCGTGACTGTCATAGCCTCTTTGAGCATGAGTACTTGAGCATCAAAGTTTAAATGGACAGTATTGATTCTGCTGTAATGTTATCTAAATAATGCTTTTTAGTGCTTTTACCATAAAGGAAAAATAGCGAATACTAATGCTGATAATCTTAACGATATAATTTTAAAGATAGAATCGTGTCTATATAACTAATATCGAACAAAATAACTTACGATTTAAGGTGTTTGCTATTTCTCAGTCAACTTTACGCTCATCGACGTCTAAAGCTGCCGATTCTCTTTTAAAGACTTGTTTGTTAACCGTGCTAGCAATCATTGCCTTTGCGGCTAACTCTGTTTTAAGTCGACTGGCCCTAGCTGAAGAGGCGATAGATGCAGCAAGCTTTACCGCGGTAAGATTGATTACTGGGGCTTTAGTGCTGTTAATTATTGTTAGTGTTAAATCACTCAGTCATGGGCAATCAATTAATCTGTCAAAGGTCGTTAAAAAGGTCGTTAAACCTGTTTCGGGCAGTTGGTTTGCCAGTATTATGTTATTCATTTATGCAGTGACCTTTTCGTATGCGTACATCTCTGTGGATACTGGCACTGGCGCCCTAATCCTTTTTGGTTCAGTGCAATTAACGATGATAGCCATATCGCTTTTAGTTGGTACACGTTTATATCTTGCCGAGTGGGTTGGTATTTTGATGGCGTTTTCAGGATTAATTTATCTTGTGTTACCTGACGTCAGTTCACCGTCATTTAATGGCTTTATTTTGATGACTCTGTCAGGTGTTGCATGGGGAGTTTACACCCTTAAAGGGCGACATTCTCAAGCGCCAATTATGGATACAGCTTATAACTTTGCTCGTACATTACCTTTGGTTTTAGTGCTAATCATCGTGGCCTTTGATAGCTTAAATTTAACTTATCAGGGGATAATATTGGCTGCCATAGCTGGTGGGTTAACTTCAGCGATAGGTTACAGTATTTGGTATATTGCGCTAAAGGGGTTAAGTGCTACCCAAGCTGCAGTGATCCAATTATCAGTGCCGATAATTGCTGCGATAGGCGGGGTGATATTTGTGGCAGAGCCGATAACTTATCGTCTAATGATTTCATCTTTAGTGGTGTTAGGTGGCATTCTGGCAGTGGTAATAGGTCGATACTATTCAATAAATGCAGCAACTAAAACCACAAACGAGACAAGGTAGCCACAATCTAATTAACAAGCAGCCTGTGATGCGATATAGGCTGCTAAATGGGTTTAAATGAGGCTATTCGTGATTAACTATCTCGATATTAACTATTTCGATATTAACGACTCAGTATTAATGAGTGCCCCATAATCTTATTGCTAAACCTGATGCCCTTGAAGTGACTTGCTGACATGCTTTTTCAAAAACATAAGGCGAGCCTAAACAAATAAAGTGTTCTTTAGCACGAGTGATTGCGGTGTAAACAAGTTCTTTTGTAAGCAATTGCCATTGAGCGTTGCTGGGCTTTTGCGGTAATACAAAAGCCACTTGTTCAAACTCACTGCCTTGGCTTTTATGTACGGTCATCGCAAAGCAGGTGTCGTGGTTAGGTAAGCGAGCTGGCTGTACTTTTAATAAGCTACCGTCGGCTTTAACAAAATAAGCCATTAAGCGTTCTGGTTTTTGCTCGTCTTGTAAAATAAGCCCGATATCACCGTTAAATAAGCCTAAGTTGTAATCATTACTTTGAATGATGATTGGGCGACCTAAGTAAAACTCTTGGCTTGGCTTGATCCATTGATTTTCTTTAAGCACATTGGTCATCGCAAGGTTCATCCCATCTACGCCAAACTCGCCTGAACGCATCGCACATAAAATGCGGTATTGGTTAAAACTGTCGATAATGGCTGTTGGGCTATGTAAGTTTCCCAACGCCGCTGAGCTAGATTCAAGTTGCGTATAGGCATATTGGTTATCAAGGATCATTTGCAAGTACTGACCATAAGCTGCAACAGATACCTGTAGCAGTTGCAGACTTTGCGTATTTGCTTGGGTTTTACTCGTGCTTGCTACAGGTGAATGTCCCTGAGTTGTAGCTTGAGCCTGATGTTCAATCCAAGTGAGCTCTTGGTGACCATGCTGCCATTCTCGGCGAATACCCGCAATATCGACATAATTAACAGCACTCGCTAATAAACCAATACCTGCATCGCCTTTAAACCTGTGGCTGTGCATTAACATACAAAGGTTGTCACCAATCATAGGTTGGGGGTGAACGAATTGGCTGGTGGGTTGATGGGTCAGTTTTTCAAGCAACTGAGCTTGCTCGGCAGAGTAACGCATTTGCCAAGGCTGAGTCGCAGTGTTTGCATTTACTTGATGCTGTTGAAGGCCAGAACAGATATCAGCAAGGACTGCGCCAGCTTCAACAGAGGCTAATTGATCTTGATCGCCCAATAAAATTAGCCGTGCATTGAGTGGTAATGCACTGAGCAATTTATGCATCATGGGTAAGTCCACCATGGACGCTTCATCTACGACTAATAAATCTAATCGCAATGGATTGGCTTTATTATGGCGAAAGGTGTGAGAATTCGGAATCACGCCTAATAACCGGTGCAAAGTCGCTGCTTCTTCAGGGATACGTGTTAGCGCATCTTTAAGCTCTTGTTTACCAGTCTGTTCTACCTGACTTGCTAGCCTTGTTTTTGACGCTTTAATTGATTCACTTAATCTCGCGGCAGCTTTGCCTGTTGGCGCCACTAACTTGATGGTTAATGAAGACTGAGTTAATAGCAATAATAATAGTTTGGTGACTGTGGTGGTTTTACCGGTTCCAGGCCCGCCAGTAATTACCGCTAAAGATTTAGTTAATGCGGTTGCTGTAGCCACTTTTTGCCAATTGATGATAGGTTCATTCGTGTTGTTCTGTTTATTATTTACTTGCTCATCAAACAAATCATCCAGGTAGGCTGGCAGTAACTCAGTATTGGCCACTAAGTTGATAGCTGTCATTTGATTAAGCCGTTGAGCAACTTCAGCCTCGAAATGATAGTATTTGTTTAGATACAGGCGTCCATATTCAATGATTAATGGCAAATTATCTTCGGGCTCACCAACACAACTTAGTTGTTTGATTTCATCCTCTAACTGCCCATGATTAATTTTTATTTGGCATAAAGCCAGTTGTTCACATAACGGGTTTTCGAGGTTGATATCACTGATCACTAAACAACTGTGTTGGCTAGACAGTTGCTGGCTTAATAAGGCGCATATAAACAGTAAAAAGGCTTCATCTTGCTGTCTATGACTGGCATCAACATAGCTACGCTGCATTTTTACCATTTCTAACGCAAAATGTCGGTCAAGAGGCGTTATAAGACCCTGTTGTTGCCAGTGTTTCAGTAATTGTTGAATGGGGGCTTGTAATTGGAGTATTGAATTCATTTTAGCGACTCCAAGTAGGCGTCATCACCTTGTTGAAATAACCTGTCTAATGCGTCTATAAGCGCTTGAGAAGGCTTATCAAAAAAGACGCCAGTTTGAGGCTCATGTGGTGTCATTCCACGTAAAAATAGATAGAAGCAACCGCCAATATGTGTATTGTAATCATACTGCGGAAGCCTTAATGCTAAGTAACGGTGCAGCGCTAAGGTGTACAAAATATATTGCAGATTATAACGATGACTGCTGATGGCTTTTGCCATTGCATGAGTATCGTAATCACTAAAATTTTCACCTAAATGATTCGATTTGTAATCGGCAATATAAAAACGTCCCTGGTACTCGAAAGTTAAATCAATAAAGCCTTTAAGCATGCCTTGTAATTCATCAAACTCAAAGCCAGCATCGTAGCCAAATTGAGATAATATTGTATTTAACCCTTGGGCTTTAAGACGAGTAATTGGTAGATAAAACTCCATTTCAACCAATGTTTGTTTTGGCGTTAGCTCACTTAAGCTAATGATATTTCCATCTGAGTTCAGCAGTTGTTGATCATTGTCGATAAAGCCGGTGAGTAATGGAGTATGCAGTATTTGCTGGTACCATTCGGTTAAGGTATTCGTCCATGTCTCTTTATCAAAACCGTATTGCTCCATGGCTTTTTCTAGTGCAGGAGCAAGTTCAATATCGGCTTTGGTGAAGTCAAATAATTCCATTACTAAATGCATAAAGCTACCCGCATTGGCGCCACGCTCAAAGGTGAAGCGATTAATGGCATTAACTTCTGCTTCAGTATCAAATGGGTTGATGTCATTACTGGGTTCAAATGCAACTTGTAGCTCTTGGCTGAAATCTTCATCGTCAGCGCCAGGTGACACTTTCTCATGAGCTAAGTGTTTTACTAAACCTGAATAGCTTCCGACACGCCAAGGCGTATCGTAACCTCGATTGAGTGTATTGGCAGCTAAGGCTTCTAAAGACGTTTGGCTGTCAACAAATACGGACTCATCGATTTGATTAATTTCAGTGATACTGATTGCACAGCGGTATAGTTCATCATCCGACTCCAGATGCAGTAATTTTTGTGCTTGCTGTTCTAGCTGTTCAAAATCGCAATCTTTGCTGGTGATGCCAAGTAAATAACCGATTGCAGTCTCAAATAATTGGCTACTAATGCCTGCTTTTAACATACGGCTGTGATTGGCTATATAGAGATAGCATACATACACAGGGCGGGTTAGGGCGACGTATAACAAGCGTAAATCTTCAGCGAGGTTTTCTTGTTTGTATTGCTCCCAACCTTCTTTGGTGCCTTCTACATCCCAAATGAGTTGATCATCTTGGTGATACAGCATTGGTGTCGGCTTTCTGCGATTGTCACGGGCTAAACTGATAAAAGGTACAAAACAAACAGGGTACTCAAGGCCTTTGCTCTTATGAATCGTGACAATTTGAACAAGATTCTGCTCGCTTTCTAATCTTAACTGTTGCTCATCACTGCCTTGAGCTTCAATTAATTGTTGCTCAAACCAATTAATCAGTGCGCTACTGCCATCAAGTTCAGTGGCTTTTTGCTGCAATAGCTCAGAGAGATGACGAAAATCGGTTAAGCGTCGCTCACCACTCTCATGAAGTTGACTGATATCATTCTCAGACTCAATTTTGTTGTCAATTTTTGAATGACTATGACTATGACTATGACTTTGAGACAAAAAGCGTCGAATAAGCTGAGTTTCATTAGCCAAAGATAACAGTGCAGGCATGATCCCATGCCTAGACCATAATTGGTGCCATTGTGCAAAGGTGTCTAATAAGGTTTGTCGCTGCTCTTCATCTTGATTGAACTGATGAATTTGCAAGGCGTTATAACCCATGAGTTCAGTCGCCATTGCGGCTCGCAAACAGCGTTCATCTTTTGGCGTGGCAAGGGCTCGCAGAATGATAGCGAGTTCAAAAGCTTCTTGGGTTTTAAAAACACTATCACGACTTAAAAAAACTGCGCCAATATTACGCTGACTTAATGCCTGTTTCATTACGGCCGCTTCATTTCTGTCTCTCACTAATACAGCAATATCTTTAGCCACGAGTGCTTTACCATTATGATGGCATTGTCCTGCTTGAGACTCAGTGAGCAGTCGTTTAATTTCACTGGCTGCATCACCAGCGAGTTGTTTTCTAGCGGTAGTTTTGTTTAACCCGCTTTCATTTTCAGATAATAACTTTATCCGAAGGGCTGAGCGGTCATTACTCGCTTCAGTAAGTATTTTTGTATCGGCGCTTTTTGGCGTGTTAACGACATCATAAGGAATCGCATCGCTGATAAAAGGATCATCGTGCTGGCTAAATAATTGATTCACCCCATTAACCAAAGCGGTTGATGAGCGATAATTCGTTTCAAGGTTGTAATGCGATTGAGTTTGTTTTCTTGCACTAATATAGGTATGAATATCGGCACCACGAAAAGCATAAATGGCCTGCTTAGGATCGCCAATCATGAGTAAACTCAGTTTTTCTAGTTGAGTCTGTTGCTGATAAATCGCTGAAAATATCGCAAATTGAAGCGGGTCAGTATCTTGGAATTCATCAATTAATGCGACAGGAAAGCGTGTTGAAATCGCTTTTGCTAATTGCTGTGCAGTTTGTGTATTTGATGCCAACGCCATGTCGTCAGATTCTGGGTCATTTTCTGAATTAGCTTCTGAGCTAGTTTCTAAGTTAATTTCAGAGTTAGTTTCGTTAGTGGCTACAGAATGAAGCGCCCCAGCTAAAGTCATCAGTAAGTCATCTGGTGTCATTAAGTTGCGCTGCGCTTTTTGCATAGCAAATCGTAACTTAATACCCTCTTTGGCTTTAACTAAAAAAGCCGGTTTAATTTGGTTAATTAAGTCGAATAAGCGCTCGATATGATCCAATAATGGTGCTTCAGAAGGTGTGGGTATTTCGCCGCCTTTATTGAGTTTAAGTCCTGATAATGCCAGCATTTCAAGTTCTTTAATTGGCGGCAAACTCGCGTGCTCAGCACTAGCCCAATGAGTTAGTTTATCAAACATGGCTGCAAGCTTGGGGTAATCATCGGCTTTTTTACCAAACCTTGCGCCGTTTAAAGGCAAGCTATGTAGTAATTCAAGTTCTGCTTCACTATCAGCTTTCCAGCGCATTTTAAAACGAGATAAGCTTTGACTTAGCTCTGCGGTGAGCTTGTTAAAGTCTTTAGTAACAAGAGAAGTATTGGCTTGGGTTGCACCTAATAATTGCCGTAATTGCTTCGCTAGTTCATCAGGGCTACCAAACTCATTTGCAATGACTTGGGCTAATATTGGCGGTAGTGGGTAACAGGCCTCACGCCAGAAATCTCGAACGGCATGATGTAAAAATTCACTGTCATCCAGAGTAAATTCAGACTCAAACAGTAAAGATGACTCGAATGCCATATCCGATAGAATGCGCTGACAGAAACCATGAATGGTAAAAATGGCTGCTTCATCTAATGATTTTAAGGCTAAATCTAATCGCCTTAATGCCATTGAATGTTCATCGACAGGCATTTGTTGATAAAGGGCATTGACGAAAGCATCGTCGGTTTCAAGACCAAGAAAGCATTTAAACGCCACTTGAATACGCTTACGAATTCGGTCACGAAGTTCTTCTGTTGCCGCATTGGTAAAAGTCACCACCAAAATTTGTTCACAAGTTAATGGCGCTTTGTCTCTATCACCTAATAGCAAGCGTAAGTACAAACCCGATATTGTGTAGGTCTTACCCGTACCAGCACTGGCTTCGATTAAACTACTGCCTGCAAAAGGTAAAGTGAGCGGGTCAAGCTTAGTGACGTTGGTCATTAGTGGCTACCCTCTGTGTTAACACTGGTGATCTCGCTAATGTATTCATCTAACTCTGCTAATGTCCCTTTGTGATACACACTCAGCATAGGACTCAATAATTGCATCGCTGTGTGGCCAAACTCAACTTCGGTAAAGTCATCTGGAAAATGAAATAATCGTTTGTTATGGGGATCGTTGCCTTCGCCAAATTCAGTTTGCTCATCTATCCATTGGCTTTGAGCTGCTAATAACTTGTCAGCATGCTCGCCTTCGGCTTCAACGTAGGCAAGGGCGGTGCGAGGCATAAAGCATAATGGTTTGTTTTGACCATTAAGGTAACCTTGCACAAATTGCTGTAGCAGTGTGTGGGCTTGAGCCTGCTTTATGGCAGTAAAGGCATGAAAATGACCGATATCTAATAGGTAACTGTTTTTTTCAATGCCAGAAGCGTTGATACAAAGATGACGTAAGTACACTCGTAAAAAGTCACGACCATGGGCTGTGCCAGGTCGGTAATTAATTTGACCTTTAGGATAAATATTATCGATACGACCGACGACATTGACTTGAATGTTTTGCTGTTGATTCAACGGCATGTGGTTAAAGCACAAATCAACATCAACTTCTCGCGTGTTTTCTTGCTCTGCGGTTAAAAATTGAATTCGACCAATTAATGGAGCGATATCTCGCTGATATTGGTTAAGCAACAAGTCATCAAAAGGACGCATCGGAAGCTCGCCGCTGGCTTTTAATTGGGCGATAAATTCCATATCTGCGTGCTCTAACTGGTGACTAATCGCACTGTCTAGCAGGGACGATTGCAGTTTATATCGCTCGAGTGAATCTAAATTAAACGGCTCATCATTATCATCAGCTTGAATACGAAGATTGAAATCTACTTTTAAGCTGCGATTTAAAAAAAATTGTGCTGGGCTACGATAAAACCGAAGCAAGGCTGAAAGCTCAAGTGTGTGTCGGCCAATATCTGCATTAGGTACGTCCACTGTTACTTGGGCAGGCATTGCTTCTTCAAGCTGCCAATCAATATCGATGGTTTGTTTAGCTGCAATAAAAGGGCGTTGACTTTCTGCGCAGGGATCATGTTGTGGCGGACACCATTGATGATTATAACTTTGCATTAATGCTGGCGAGCTATTTGTCGTGAGCTGTTCGCTTGGGGAAAATAACTTAGCGTCGAAAGGCTGTAATGGCTGCTGAATAATTAGATGTTCAATAATGGCGAGGTTAGCGTCATCGTTATTGATATCTCTGCGCTGTTTATTATTCGTGAGTAAACGATAATCCGCAAAATAACAAAGCTGATAATATTCAATTAATTCAGAGACTAACATTGACGGAATACGCTCAGCGTTATCACGTTCAGAATGGCCAATGTAACTAATATAAAGCTGTTGTCGAGCTGATAATAAGGCTTCTAAAAATAGGTATCTGTCATCTAAACGACGAGAGCGGTCACCTTTCATTGCGCCGTTATGCGCCATTAAGTCAAAGCCAACAGGGTGTTGAACTCGTGGGTAAACCCCATCGTTCATACCAAGTAAACAAACGACTTTAAATGGAATGGAGCGCATTGGCATAAGGGTGCAGAAGTTAACGCTGCCCGCTAGATAACGCTGACCCACACGAGATTCGTTAAGACGCTGATTAAACCATTGCTTTAATACTTCAATATCGAGCGAACCTTGATGGCCTGCAGCTTCTAACTCATCTTTTAAGGCGGTGAGTGCTTCGCGAATGGTTTGTACTTGTTCACGTTCGTCATCATCAGCTTCAAAGAATACTTCCAGCAGTTGATAGAGTTGCTCAATACGCTCAAGCGTAGGGCAAGGGGTTGCAAGTTGAAGTTGGTATTCGTCAATGGCTTCTAAAAAGTTGAGTAAAAACCCTAACGTTTGCGCTGACTGTCCTTCAACCCCTTTAACCAGCAAAGTGTCATGATAAATGGAGGACTCATCATTAAACGCGTAGCCTTGAATTAACCGTGTAATACCAAAAGCCCAAGAGTTTTGATTAAAGCCTGGCACGCCCTGTTGAACGCGGGTGTGTTCATCACGCCCCCAGCGAACGTTAGCATCATCTAACCAGCGCCTAATAAGCTGTAATCCGTCATCGTCGAGTTGAAATTTACGTAAAATGGCTGGCACTTCAAGAATGCTAACAATCTCAGTTAAGCCAAAGCGGCTTTGATTAATATTGAGTAAGTTTAAAAAACTATTGATTAATGGAGATTCTTGCGCAGCACCTCGGTCAGCTATGGCATAAGGAATATAGCGATTGCCATGTTGTTGCTGACTGTTTCCTGTGCCAAAAACAGCGTCGATGTAGGGGGCGTAAGCGGCCACATCTGGCATCATGATCACAATGTCTTTTGATAATAAGTCGGCATCATTTGATAATAAATGTAAAAGGTGGTCGTGCAGCGTTTCAACTTCTCGCAATGGACTATGACAGCTGCGCAATGTGATGGAATCGTCGCTTGAGTGCAATGTTCTTCGAGCTTCGGTGTTTTGATAAAAATGCGCATCTGGCCCTAATGGCTCACCTAAGGTTTCCATTTGCAAAATATCATATTGCAAACCATGTAGTAGGCTTAACTCATCGGTGGATTGGCTGGGTTCAACATAACAATCATAACTAAAATCAGTGTGCTCTGCAGGTAGCGCGAGCATTAAATCTAATAGCTCACGGCCCATTTTTCCGTTGTTCGCTAAGATAGGGTTACCGACTTCAAGTTTTTCTTCCCATTGCTCGCCTAGCTGCTTTTTATTGGCATACTGAAGCGCCATGCGAGCACGGGCTTTCGGGTCAACAATATCCCCCCAGTAATGCTGGCAAGGGCTGAGTGAGAACATAATAACTTCAATACGTTCTGCAAGGTGATATAGCACTTCTAACGTTTGCGGAGGCATAGATGAAATACCAAATACAAATAAACGTTCAGGTAGAGATTCGATTACCGTATTTGGGTTTTGCAGTGCTGTAATTAAATCTTGATGCAAGTTAGCTCTGTGATACAAACTGGCATTAACTTGATGTTGGTTGTATTCAATTAATGCTCGCCATAGTTTAGGTTGCCATAACTGATTATCTTCAAGAGACAAAGGATGCTCATTTTGCTCCCAGCCAAGTATCCAGTGTGGACGGTATACTAAATATTGATCGAATATATCGGCTATTCGACCACATAATTGGTATAGTTTCATCGCATCAAAATGTTGTTGATGTTGAGCATATAAAGGTGAGAGTTCATTGCTAGTCGTAGTGGGTTCGACTAATGTACTCGCTTGCTGCTCAAGGTAAGCTTTTAATGGCGCAAAATCTTCATCCGTTAATAACTTGGGTAACAAGTCCATTAACTTCCACGTCATTGCTGCTTTAGTAAAAGCATTGTCTTTTGGAACATCCGGTAAGAGTTCGTGGCATAATTGCCAAGTAAAACTTGAAGGCAATGGGAATGAAAGCGCTGCAGCAATGCCATTGTATTTAGCGACTTCAAGCCTTAACCAAGTCGACATACCTGGGCTTTGTACCAAGATATGTTCACTGGCCAGTAAATGCGTTGAATCAAGTGGAATTGCCAACATTTTAGAAAGTTGTTCCGATAACACTTCCATCTGATTTGATTGAATTAATCTAAGCATAACTGACTCGAAAGCTGATGATAAAAACCATTCTAAGAGGTTGTTATTAGGTTTGAAAGGCTTTTATAGCTGCGGATATTTAAAAGCTAAATAATTACACTAATATCTTTGTTCTTGATGTCATTAGTATGTGGTTTAAACTGTATTTTCCTATACTAATGGATTATATGGGCTACCAGTTTATGAAAACGAGGACCTACATCAACTTTCACTTAATTAAATATGGCAGTTAATTCATTTTTATACTTATGTATCAGTTATGGAGTAACTTATATATCGAAGTTTAAGTTTTTAAATTATGACGTTTATTAGTGTTTGTTGATTTTTTCTTGGCTATTTTACTGTGTTATCGACTTTCTATGTAGAATAACGACACCGTAATGTCTCTCTCATATAAATGGCTATCAAATCAAAGCTAATACAACCTTGAAAAGTCAACAGGAGTTAGTCACTAGATTAAACGTTTATAAGACGACGTGACTAATAGCTGTTAAGTGAGGGTTTGATACGTCATATTGCATTGGTTGATAGGAAATTAGTGGCATATATTAATCTTAGTTTTATGGTGAAGTATTTTTATTTCATGTAATTATCATGTGGGAGATTAAGAATGTGTACTCGTATTATTTATCAAACTAAATCAGGTAAATTCATTACTGGGCGTGGTATGGACTGGAATGATCCTAAATCAAAGTTTGCTGTGATAGCAATGCCTAGAGGAACAGCACAAACGGGTGGAGATGTTGCGAACGCGCTATCTTGGACATCGAAATACGGTTCAGTGTTTACTGCAATGTATGATTCATCTTCCTCAGACGGTTTAAATGAAGCTGGTTTAGCTGTGAACGCACTTTATTTCACTGAAGCAGATTATGGTGATTACACCAAAACTGAAAAGCCTGTTATTTCGGTTGGAGCTTGGGCCCAATATTTTCTTGACAATTTTGCTACTGTTGATGAAGCGGTTTTAGCGATGCATGAGCCAGCTTTTGTAATATACGCACCATTACTTGCAAATGGTCGCCCAGCTACGGCACATATTTCTCTGACAGACGAAAGCGGTGATTCTGCAATTTTTGAGTACATAGATGGTGAGTTGACGATTCATCATCATCCTAAATATACCGTGATGACCAACTCTCCTACGTTTGAAGAGCAATTAGCAATTAACAAATATTGGAAAACGGTTGGCGGTAATCGAATGATCCCTGGAACAATTAATGCTGCTGACCGTTTCGTAAGAGTAGATTATTTCCTGAAAAGTACTCCAAAGTTTGAAGATGGAAAAAGCGCTATAGCTGCTGCAATGTCAATTATGCGCTCTATAGGGGTACCGCTAGGCATGGAAGATCCTGACCATCCCAATATTTCTGCGACCTTGTGGCGTTCATTAGCTGATCATAGTAATAAAAAGTACTATATGGAGTCTTCATCTCAACTAGGTTTATTTTGGGTAGATTTAAAGCAGTTAAACCTTAATGAAGGTGCACCAATTGTTGGTGTTGTTTTGGACTCAGCTGATAATAGCTCCGGTGATGTGAGTAAAGATCTACAACCTATGCAAATGATTTCTTGGATGGTGTAAAAATACTTTTATTCTAAAAATGTCATAAGTGACCTATTGCATCTTAATTTGGCCTGAATTTTAAATTTCTAAATTCAGGTCAAAAATGTAAAGCTAAATTATTAAATATAAGTTTATCTTGGTAGATGTTGTTTGATGCTCTAATCTGCCAACTCACTTATAATCCAATTTTTACTTTACGAAAGTAGCGTTTAAACAATTTCTGATGTTGCTGGGCTTGCTTATCATTTAATACTTGATATTGCAGTGCGATAAAGTGTTCGGTCATTTTATTAAAGTCAGCAGCTAGTTGTGGTTGCTCTTGATGAATAGCTTGATGAATAAAGTTTGCAAATGCTTGTGGAGGCATTGTTTCTCTTGGGTAGCCCTTGTCAGCAAATTTTGAGCAAATATGGCTATAGCGTTTAATTAATGGATCTTGTTTAGGCTTTAATGCAAATACGCCTGCATAATACGCAATAACCAGTGCGATGATACTAAAGCTCACAATCATTAAGATAATGATTTTACTGGTATTGACCTCACCTAGTAGTTCACTTAGCACTTGCTGTTGACGTTCCTCATCGAAACCTAAAACCCAAACACTCCAGTAAAAGTCTAAGCTGGCTAACTGTAGACGAATGTCATTTAACCAAGGTATTTCTTTTACTCGCAAGCTGGTAAAAAGACTATCTTGAAGGTAACTGTCTTGACCTGTAAACATGGCATCGAACCCATCCAAGATCCGCTCAGGTGCAATCATCGCAGTCGGGTCTAACCTTATCCAACCTCTGCCTTCAATCCATACTTCAGTCCAAGCATGTGCCATATATTGATAAATACTGTAATAACCGGCTTTGGGGTTGTATTCACCACCTTGGTAACCTGCCACCATACGTGCAGGTATTCCGCTGGAGCGAGCCATAAACACTAACGCAGATGCGTAGTGAGAACAAAATCCTGCTTTGTTTTTAAATAAAAAATCATCCACTTGATTGTTGCCCAGAGGCGGTGGACTCAAGGTATAAAAATAAGACTGTTGATTAAAATACTGCATCATAGCGTTAATTCGAGGCAGTGGTTCAGGGTAATCTTTTACGAACTGCTGAGCTAAAGCTTGAGTCTGAGGGTTGGTTTCTTTCGGCAGTGATAGATTTATCCGTTTGGTCAGTGGTGTTAGCACAGGCTCAAGCATACTCAAAGGATAAGATGTCACGCGGTAACTGAAACGTTGGTCAATATTCCTGACGGAATATAAGCGAAAGTCATCCATTTCAACAACGTGATCCGTTTCTGAAAATGCCTGATCTAAGCCAAATAACCATTTCTGATAAGTCGGCTCAGTGATCACTTGATAATTAAGCGAATTGGATTGATCGACTTGAGCTGGCATCGCTCTTTGGTTGCGCTCGCGGTAAGCTCGCTGCTGCGTATTTTTACGCAAGTTTGCTTGTTTCCACGTTTTACCATCGTAATTCTCCATTACAAGGGCACGCCAATATAACGCCTCATTAGGGATAAGTTGGATCTTGCTGGCATTGGATGCTTCGTTGTCAAAACCCACTCTAAATGCCAAATCAGGTGAGCGCGTCAGTTTACTGATATCGCCCAATGACACTTCATCAGATAAGCCAGTTGTCGCATTTTTCATGCTGGGCGCTAACCAAAGAGGGCCAAGGCGAGGAAAAACAATAAAAAGCAAGATAGCCAAAGGAAGGCTTTGGAGTAACACTTTAGCGCCAAGGCTGAAGTTTATTTTACGAGTCGCATGTTGATAAACACTGATAAGTACACAGGTATTGATTAGCGAAACAAAGAGTAAGTGCACCGTATCAAGCATGCTTTGACGCTCTAATAAAGCGAAAGCAATAAGAAAATACCCGACTAAAACAACTACTTTCACATCACGTATTTGGCGCATCTCGATGTATTTTAAGGCGTAACCAAGTATCAATAAATTAACGAGTGCATTGAGCATACCGATTTCTTTTGACACTAAACCTAATGTTATCGCTGCGCCAATAGCTAGACTGGTGACCAGCAATTTAGGCGGGGCCGCGACTTTGCCAAAATAAATGCCGATGCGCCAAACAAAGCATATACAGCAAATACCAATGCTCCACAGTGTGGCGTCTTGGTATAGTGGTGATAATACCAAGGCATTAGTCAGTAACAGCCAAAATAAGGTGTTACGGCTAATATTCTCATTAAAATCATCGCTAATTTTCATCGAGTTCACCTTGTGTTGAGCGGGTAATATCTCGATAACCATAACTTGCTATCAATTGCTGGCATTGTTTTCGGTGTGACTCGCCGCTGTCTTGTTCGATGATTTGATTATCTAATGCTAAACCAAATACTTGATTGGCTTGTGATAACGCATTGACCTGCCAAGCTAATTTACTGAGCTTATGTTCAAGGTCATCACCTTGTGTGTCAGCTAGGCTTAACCATACGGGTTTACCTTCTGGCTGAGCGAACTCTTTACTGAGCATACCACGCCCTTGCGCCCATTGTTTCCATGCCACTTGCTTTAAGGGTTCACCTTCAACATAAGTTTTCAACCCTTTGTAATCATCAACCCCTGGTTGTAATTTACCGTGTTCAAACTCGGTATTATTGTCATCATCTAAACTGGTAAGCGAAACGGTTGTTTGCAATGGCTCTGCGAAAATGAGCTGCTCGATGTTTAAATCAACATAGGACCAAGCGCGAAATAAACCCAATGGGAAGTTAGAAGAAACTTGAATACGACCTGGATTGAATGGTCCTCTATTTTGAGGCGAATATCCGACCGTTGCGTTGAAGGATTCACCGACATCACCAATACGAATATGGCGCTGCTGAGCAAAGTTTAAACAAATTTGCTGGTGGTTTGTGTGGCTTAAATCCTTTTTTTGTTTACTCGAAAGTACAACCGGAAATGCCAAACTGGTGTACGCGATACTCTCTGGCGGCATAGGAGCTGTTAATGTTAACCCTGCCAGGTTTTTATAACTGTAAATGATACACGTATGCAGCACACTTGCGAGTAATAAGCTTAAGCCAATGACTAGGTTGTTTTGATAATTGGTGCCGAATAAATAAAGTACGACGATTAACATAAACCATGCGATACCAAAGGCACTCGGTAGGATAAAAATGCTTTTATGGCTTAACGTCACTTGTTGGTTGGGTGGGATTCGACGTGTTAACCAACGCGCCCAACGCTGCTTTATCATTTTAGGAATAAAGCGAGAATACCACTTGGGCGGAGTTTGATAATGAGCAGTATTACCGATGTTCTTGTTCATTATCACTAACTAATTGGATTAACGTTAGCCAATATTTGATCTGAGATAGCTTGGCCTTGTATTGGGTTATTATTACGAATTCGATGCTCGGCTACACAATGAAATACTGCTTGAATATCTTCCGGTACCACGTAGTTTCTTTGATGCATAAATGCCCACGCTTTGGCTGCATCAAGTAAAGCGATGCTGGCACGGGGTGATAGGCCATTTCCGTCTGCTTGTTCTCGAGAATATTGTGCTAAATGAATTAAATATTTAAGTACAGCATCCGATGCACTGACTTTTTGCACGAGTGATTGAAGAGTAATGAGTTCATCCGGCGTAAAACATTGCGGCATAGTGGTAGCGGTGTTTTTGGCCGTATCACTTTTTAACATTTCAAGTTCAGCTTGTTCATTTGGGTAGCCAATTGAAATGCGCATCATGAAGCGATCTAATTGCGACTCTGGTAACGGGAATGTTCCTGATTGCTCAATGGGATTTTGCGTTGCGATAACAAAAAAGGGTTGGGGAAGGGCATGGGTTGCGCCATCTAAAGTAATTTGCCTTTCAGCCATCGCCTCAAGTAAAGCACTTTGTGTTTTAGGGCTTGCTCGGTTGATTTCATCAGCTAATAGCATTTGATTGAAGATTGGCCCAGGATGAAACTGAAATTCTTGTGTTTGTTGCTGATAGATAGAAACACCAAGGATATCAGCAGGTAACATATCACTGGTAAATTGAATTCGTTGATAGCTCATACCAAGTGAGGTCGCAAGCGCTTGAGACAAACTGGTTTTGCCCATGCCAGGTAAATCTTCAATGAGTAAGTGACCTTTTGCAAGTATACAGGCGACGGCCAATTTTATTTGCTGAGGTTTTCCTAATAATACCGTTTCTAATTGCGATAATAATTGTTGTAGTTTTGACGCAGGCACGCATTACTCCATTAGTTAATTGGCAGTAACATTATACTGCCAGTAACAAATACATCGAATTGATTACGTTACCTTGTCGTTAAATATAAGGAAAGGATTTAACAAGTTTTAAGACTGAAAAAGTGTAATTTAGTATGCAAATGCCATTTCTTGTTCACTAAACATACTGGCGTTAATGTTTTTATTATGCTGATAAATCATTCGGTAACTTAAAACAGCCTGAACATACTCTCGAGTTTCTTTAAATGGAATCGTTTCAATAAAGCTCATAACATCCAGCGTCCCATTGGATTCTTTAAGCCACCGAGTCACTCGATGCGGTCCTGCATTGTATGCGGCAGTGGCTAGTACTCGATTTTGGTCAAACTGTTTTAGTAATTGGCTGTAATAGGCACTCCCTAACTGCACATTATAATCAACTTGATAAAGCTGAATTTTGTTCTTAAAACTGAGTTTGTTTTTACGAGCGGTTTCTTTTGCAGTTGCAGGCATGAGTTGCATTAATCCTCTTGCTCCTACACCGGATGTCGCATAAGGGTAAAATGCACTTTCACGCCTGGCTATGGCACGTATCTCATCAATATCGACTTGGTACAGTTTACTGGCTTTTTCAAATGAGTCTTGTGCTGCATTAGGGAACCTAAGTTGCAAGCTGTTCCATTGTTTCGCTTGAATACTGGCCTCGACACTATAATCAAACCAACCTTGCTGTAAGGCATATAAACCATATTCAGCTCGCATGGCATTGTCATGTCGTCGTAACATGCTTACCCATTCACCTCGAGCATCTCGGGTTTTATCAATTGCAATGAGTTCAACTATTCTGGCCATTGCTGGGTCATCATTGATTTTAGCGGCAAGCTTAGGATTGGACTGTAACTTATCATCGTTCATCGCAAGCGGTGAGTTGATTGATTGCGCCGCATGGAAACCATAAAAATTACGAGCTTTGCTGAGTTGTTCTATTGTGGTGTTTTTTTTGGGGGTGTTGTTTGTATCAATAGATGCCATTCTGGCAGACCAATATTGCCAACGGCTGTCATCAATCACATCATCACTGAGTAAGGCAAGGTAACGTTTTATGCTGTCATTATCTTGTTCACTGATGGCCCATCGTAAACGTATTTGGAATAGATCATCTGAATCTAATATGGGCAAACTGGCATCAATGTGTTCAAGTAAATCAGCCTCTTTACGGATTAGTGCTCTTCTTACGATGTATCGGTTAAGTTGCTGACCCTTGATGGCAGTAAAGCGATTAGCTTTATCATATTTGTTATACAGTTTTACGGCTTGCTTGAGATCTTTTCGAGCAAGCTTTCTAAGGCCTACATTGACAATATCACCAACGATAGGTGAGTTTGATGAAAACTTTTTTGTATAGCGTAAGCTATTGGGATCTCGATAAACTGAAATCAGTAAGTCAGCTTTTTTCTTGTTTTTGGTTATTTTTCTGGCAAGGTATTGCGTTAAACCATATTGATTTTCGTTGAAGCTCAATAGCATTCTTGACCAAATTAATGCCTGAGTCCGTTTTCCTGCTTTAGTCCATTCACTAAAGAGGACGTCACACTCTTTTGGTCGTGAACGGCCATAAAGCCACATGCGCTCAGCACCATCCAAGGCGGATTTTTTATTGCCTTGAGAAAGTTGCGCTCGATAGTAATAGCATTGCAATGCAATATCGTTAGGCGTGTTTGGAGAAATGGTTAAAAAATTCTGCCATTGCTTTCGTTTCCCTGCATTTTTTAGATAACGGTAGCGTAGGGTGTTATAGAGGGGCGTTTTCTTATATTTCTCAATAGCGATATGGGCATCTTCGCCGTTTAGCGACAGGATGTCACTTCCAGTTTCATGGTAGTCAAGATAGACATTTAATGGATATTCACCAAGTTTTTTCCGCAGCACCTGGTAGGTTTTCATTTGTTTTTTATCGAGTGCTTTACGGGCATCAAGATAAAGTTGTTGCTCAGTGGTATAAGTTGTTTTTGCAGCCGAAACCGGCAAGCTAAGCCCTGCCATTAACAGACAAATAAATACACTAACTAAAAAAAACACACTGTTACGCATAATAATGAGAACCTCCGTCCCAGTACGACATTGTTGCGAAACCAATTGTTACGAACGTATTTTAATTAAACTTTTCTTACTCAATGACTTCATCTACTCATCGGATATTAGAGCATGTTTGTACATGGTATTTATATCATGCTTAAAGGTTATATTAGTAACGATGATGAGCCTTTAAATACTAGCTCATCATTATAAACCTGCATGATAATATTCACTTTTGAGTCGCTGTGAGCTGCTGTTATAAAGTGCTGCTCATTTATTCAATTACTCGCTACTCTTTTGACTCATCTAACGCTTTATTAATTAATTGCGGGTCAAGATTTTTACTGGTTTCAACACCTAATTTTTGCATTACGTGAGCTTGTCTAATTAGGTTACCTTTACCTTGTGACAACTTACTCATGGCTTGCTGATAAGTTTTATCTGCAGTGTCTAATGCGCGGCCAAGTTTATCCATGTCTTCTACATAGCCACATAATTTGTCATATATTTTCGCGGCTTGCGAAGCGATAGCCTGGGCATTTTGATTCTGATATTCATAACGCCAAATATTGTTAATCGTTCGAAGTGCGACGAGTAAATTAGTTGGGCTGACCAGCATAATATTATGATCGAGTGCAAAGCTGACTAAACTCGGATCTGACTCTAACGCCAGTAAAAACGCAGGCTCAATTGGAATAAACATCAACACATAGTCGAGGCTTTTTAAGCCATGCAGCTTGTGGTAATCCTTTTGACTTAAACCTTTTATATGTTGGCGAACTGATAGCGCAAGCTCTTTAATTGCCTGTTGCTGTACTAATTCATCCTCGCTATTAAAGAAACGTTCATAGGCTACTAATGACATTTTTGCATCAATAACGACATCTTTTTGTTCAGGCAGGTGAACGATAACATCCGGTTTAAATCGCTTTCCGCCATCATCTTTTAAGTCTTGCTGAGTGTCGTACTCGTGTCCTTCACGTAAGCCACTTTCTTGCAGAACACGCTCTAATATGACTTCCCCCCAATTGCCTTGCTGCTTATTATCGCCTTTTAAAGCCTTAGTTAAATTAATCGCGTCTTGGCTCATTTTAAGATTAAGATCTTTGAGGTGATCGAGTTGGTGCTTTAACGCACTTCGCTCAGTTTGCTCTTGAGTATATGACTCTCGGATTTGCTGCCTAAATCCTTCTAACTGTTGTTTTAGCGGCCCTAAAACCCCATCAATTTGTGTCACATTCTGTTGTTTGAAGTTTTCACTTCTTTCTTCAAATATGCGGTTAGCAAGGTTTTCAAATTGTAACTTTAATCGTTCTTCTGCACTTTCTAGTAAAGCTATTTTGTCATTGAGCGCCGCTTTTTCAGTGTTAGCTTGTGATTGGATGCTTTGTTGCATCGCATTTGATTTAGACAGAGCCAGTTGAGTCTCCATAAACTTACGTTGGCCGTCGCTAAGCTGCTGCTCTAGAAGTGGTAACCTTTCAGCTTGGGCTTCAAGTTTTGAAAGTTGAGCAATTAAAAGTTCTGCTTTTTCTCTAGCGCTATGCAGCGCGAGTTCTTTGTCGTCGATTTGTTGTTGAAGTAATTGCTGTTTTATCGCCATATCTGATTCAAACTGCGCCATTTCAGCTTGGAGTTTGTCTCGATGTTGCTCCCATCGTTGGCGGGTCAAACGTTGGTTAAGTAGCGCACCAATTAATAACCCTAAAAAGGCGACAGCACAGAGGGCGATGATTTCAGCAATGGATAAAGAGGTAGGAAGCGTCATGAATACGGCCAGCTTAAAAATGAATGCTTAAGATTCTCATGGCAGTGCACATGGCGCAAGCCAACATCGAGTGATTTCATACTTAAGCGCTTAATTAATAAACTCAATAGCTTAAAAACTGTAAACTAGTTGAAATTAATTGCCGTATAAGCATGTCTAATAGTTTAACAGTAGAATGACTTTGTAGAATAGGTTTGCTTTAGGAGGCGTTATGGTCGCAAAAAAAGGGTTTACAAAAGGCATTGCCAACACGCCAAGTTGGGCATTAAAAGAAAATCAAGTAACACCAGAGCGCGTATTTGCTGATAGACGCAACATTGTAAAAGCACTTGGTTTAGGCGCGTTAGGAGCAAGTCTACCTGGGCAGGTTCAAGCTGGATTATTTGACTTATTCGGCAGCGAAGATAAACCTGCTTTTGCTGTTCAAGGGCTTGATTACAGCAAGCCAAGCCAATTTCAAATCAGCGACATACTGACGCCAGAAGATAAAATTACTCGCCATAATAACTTTTACGAATTCGGTACCAGTAAACAGGACCCATTTGAAAATGCACAAGGTTTTCAGGTCAATCCTTGGGAGCTGCGAATTGAAGGTTTAGTGGATAAACCATTAACACTTGACTTAAATGACCTGACGACCAAGTTTGATTTAGAAGAGCGCATTTACCGTCTTCGTTGTGTAGAAGCTTGGTCAATGGTGGTGCCTTGGGTTGGTTTTTCGTTAGCTGAACTATTGACCATGGCTGGAGTGTCAAATAAGGCAACGCATGTTGCATTTGAAACTTTATTTGACCCAGTTCAAATGCCCGGTCAGAAAAATCGCCTAATGGGAGGTGGGATCCACTACCCATATGTAGAAGGTTTAACCATTGCAGAAGCAATGAACGAGTTACCATTCCTTGCTGTTGGTTTATATGGAAAAACTTTACCGCCACAAAATGGTGCTCCAGTTCGTTTAGTTCTACCTTGGAAATACGGGTTTAAAAGCATTAAGTCTGTAGTGAAAATTCGAGTAACAGATAAGCAGCCTCCTACCAGTTGGAACCAACTAGCACCCCATGAATATGGCTTTTATGCCAACGTGAATCCACAGGTTGATCACCCTAGATGGTCACAAGCGACAGAGCGCAGCATTGGTGAAGGCGGTTTATTCTCTGCAAAACGGATTCCGACGCAAATGTTTAATGGCTACGCAGAACAGGTGGCTGACTTATATAAAGATTTAGATTTAAGGAAGTTCTATTGAAGCGGTTAACACCTAAAGGTTTATTTTGGATAAAAGGCTTACTGCATGTGAGCTTTTTATCTCCAATAGTGTATTTAGTTTTATTAGTTATGACTGACAATGCTGGTGGCGATCCAGTGCAATACATCATCCATTTTACTGGGATGGGTGCAATTAATTCGTTAATCATTACCTTAGTAGTTTCACCATTAGCTAAATTTTTGAAGCAAGGGGTGTTACTGCAAACTCGGCGATTAATTGGCTTGTATGTTTTTGTATATGCGAGCTTACATATTGCTGCTTTTATTAGCCTTGATTTACTTTTTGCATGGGGTTATTTGTTACAAGAAGTGGTTAAAAGGCCGTATATTTTAGTCGGCGCGGTGGCGTTGATTATTGTAGCGCTTTTAGCTTTGACCTCGTTTCAAGCAATAAAACGTAAAATGGGAAAAGGTTGGCAGCAATTACACAATTGGATTTATGTTGTCGCGATTTTAGCGCCAATACACTTCTATTGGTCTGTAAAATCAGAAATCATCGAGCCGAGTATTTATTTCGTTCTCTTTGCGGCTTTATTGTGGCTAAGAAGACGTCAGATTAAAATATGGCTGTTAAAACGTTAGTTATATCAACGGTTTAATGGGTGGTTTATTAACTAATGTAGCCAACTGATTTTTAAAGATACAACACCGGCATTGCCGGTGTTGTTTTATATAGCAATCCCTGTTTGCTATTGGCGCTATAGGCGCGGTGTAGTTTAAACCTTTTGTGCCAAGCTGGTTATTTAAATAATCATAGTCAGATTAAGCTTGAATGTGACTTGTGCGGACTTTAGCGAAATAAACAGTTCTTGGCTCTGGGTGGGTTAACCAGCCCATTGAAACAGTAACTTGCAAAAAGGCTAAAGGCGATAACTGAACCCATGATAATGGCGAGTGTATACCAAGGTTCATGCATTGTTATTCGCATATCAATATATTGGTAAGTTGATACGCCCCAAACCATCACAGTCGCTACGATTAAGCCTAATTGAATGACTCGGGTAATAATATTGTTCTTAAGCAATAATAACCAAGGTAGCATGACGCAAGTGATTGCAAGTGGCATTTGTCCAAATCGAAGAAAATGCGCTGCAAGTAATACATACGCTAATGAAATGAATATAATTCGCCACCACATGGTTCTGTTCTCCTAACTATTTTGATTTTTGCTGACGCAATATATCGCAATCAATTTAGGTTGTTCTGTCGAAGTGGTCACATAATATCGCAGCGTGGGTGATACAGTTCAAAAAACAGCAATCTTCTTAGTCAGAGCTAACGAGAAAAACAGCGTGTGGGTCGTCAATATTTTATTAATATGAAGACTTACTATGAATGGTATTAAGTGTGAAAATTGGTCGGGATAACAGGATTTGAACCTGTGATCTCTTGTCCCCCAGACAAGCGCCTTACCGGACTAGGCCATATCCCGATGACTTTACTTCTGATGCGTAAATAAACTAACAACTCGTCATTTTAGGCGCAACTTATTTTTAAATAAAAAAGGTTAATTGACTGATATATAGTCAATTAACCTTTTGTTAAGTCATCTCTTAATCACTCAATTTATAGCGTATTTTTATCACGAGTTATTGATTATATAGCCGGCGGCCTTCACGCATGACTTGAATTAACTCAGGTGCGCTCAACTTGCGCTTAAGTCGTTTGTCATAATTAATATCATATATTTGATATTTACCGTGACGATCTAAAACTGTGATTTCAGCATCTTGATAGATGGCAAATGTACGACTATCTCCAATATAGACCCAGCTTTGTTCACTTGGCTGCAATAAGCTGTAGCCAGAACTGTAATCTGTAGATGGATTATTACAATGTAAGATTTGGCTCATAATAGTCGGCACTATGCCGTAATGACTGGTGCGGTATGTGACTGTGTCTGCAGCGGCTTTTGGCCAATGCATAACAAAAGGTACTTTTACGTTGCCAGGGGATAAATTCTGGTTAACCTCAGATGGATTACTACTAAACACTTGGCCATGGGTACCTGTAATCATCACGACCGTATCTTTATCAACGCTATCAATTAGTTGATTGAGTTGCTGGTCGATAAAATACAATGACTGTCGGTATTGGTTATAAAGTACTTTTTCTGCAGGTTTCAACATTATGTGAGGCTTAACGGTTTCGATACCTAAAAAACCAATAGGCGTGTCATAATGTTTTGGAGCCGTGAGGTTCACAATTGAAAACCAATGTGACTGCTGCGATGCTTGCCAATTGACGAACTGGGCCACATTTTTACTATCTGTTTTAGCACTGCCTTCATCGCTATGGTTGATAAACGGTGTTAGCTCATCAAAAATAGCGCGTCCGATAAACGGATTAGCATTATCTTGCGGTAAGAAAATAGCTTGCTGATAACCTGCTTTGGCAAGGGTTTGTGTCATAACAGGTGCAGTATGATAAAACTCTTTTCTGTCACCATAGTTGCCCTGAAGGCCATACAGTATTGAAAAAATTCCCGTCTTAAACTGATTCCCACCACTAAAATGGTCAATGAATTGTTTGTTATCAGTCTGATATTGCGTCAGAAACGGCATGGTTTGTTCATTCACCATATCTGCACGTAAACCATCGACAGAGACTATCAATACATTAGGTTGCTGCTCTTGGATTAATGGCGTTTTACATTGTAATGGCTTAACAGGGTAACTCAGTTTACGTGACTTAGTTTGGTAGCGATTATCTTCTATATTGGTGCCTTCAATACCATGGCTTTCCATGAATGACCGTGCAGTGGCTGGGTATGATAAAGGGTACGTATCATCAAAACGGGTAATTTGTGTTACGTCAGATGCATCAGCCCAAATATGAACTAAATGGCTACTGATAAAGCAAATACCGACAAAAGCAATCGCTTTATTACCAAGCTGTTTCTTCTCCAGCTTTTCGATGCGTTTCCATATGAAGTTAGCTGCTGTTAGCTCGATTAATATAATCGAGATGGGAGTCACTATATAGGAGGTACTTTTTAATAATGCATTCAGATCTGTCCAAGCTAAATCAAATGCGAAGGGGCTTAGATGAATACCATAATCGTCATAGACAATTGTGTCATACAATAAGATACATAAGCCTAGGCTCGCGACGAGGGCGGCGTAGCCTCGTAAAATTTTAGAATAAGGTAATAGTAACGTGACAGGAAAAAGAAAGACTACATAAACAATGAAAGCTAAAAAACTGAAGTGACCAATGGTGCTAACGGCAAGATAGCCCCAACCAATAAAGGTTTCAGGGTAACCCACACTACTGAGGTAACGGGCACCGACTATCATAGCTAAAAAGCCATTAAAGAAGGCAAACCAGTGACCCCAATTAACGAGGCGCGATACTTTATCGCGAGTCATTTGTTTTTTGCGCTCAACCATGCGGAGTTGTTTTCCTAATCCTATCTTTATCAAAGATATGCTTCAAAGCTAACATATCCTTGATAAATTAAAATACCTTTTAATATGGCTTAGTCAGCCTTTACTGATTGCGCCAATGCTTTTGCAAATTGTTCAGCAACCTGTTGACGAGATTCGCTAGGTACTTTGTTCTCTAGTAAATGTGAAACACAATTACCTAATACCATCAGACTTAAATCAGTCGGTGCTTGATGCTTGTTGAGTACTGCTAATAACTCAGTAATTAACGCTTCAACTTGGGTGTTGGTATATTTAGATTGGATAGCCATAATCAGAAAAGTTCAAAAAGTAATGAATTAGCCGCCTATTATATCGGATTTCATATTATCTTGCTGTAGTTTATTGTGGTGAAAATAGCGTCGAAATTTAGCAATTTAATGGCCTTGTTAAGTACAAATTGAAATAAATATAGCGGTTGAGTTAACTAAAATTGGCACTTGAAGCTATTGGCACTTTTCGTAATATTTTTTGAGACTTTTTTAACGTGTCTGTTATGATATTCAGCGCTATTTCGCTTCCATATATTACAGATTCAGTTAGGGCTTATGAGCATCAATATCGAACAAGCAATTATCCACGAAATTTCCCAAGACAGTCAGGGTCAACTCAGTTGTCGTTTAAGACCACAACCTCTACTAAATAGCAGCGCTGTAGAAGCGATGCTAGAAGAGTTGCATCAAACCTATACGGGTAAAGCTGGTAAAGGCTTTGGCTTTTTTGGCACACACGGTGAAGATGGTGAAGCCAACCCTGCTTTTTCTGACGCATTAAATGAATATCGAAGCGGCGAACTAGGATTTGTTGAGTTTAGTAGTGCTGCAAGTAAGTTACTTCAGGAAGAACTTGCGAAATATGACTTTAGTCAAGGCGGCTTTTTGTTGATGTCTTGCTATACCAGCATGACAAGTGATTATTTATTCGTGGCATTGTTAAACGCAAAATCGTCAATGACGGTGTTAGATGATATGGAATTATCGCAAAACAACCATCTTGATTTAACGAATGTTCAGTTGGCAGCTCGAATTGATTTAACAGAATGGCAAGCAGATAAAGATTCACGTAAATATATTTCGTTTGTACGTGGCCGTGCGGGCCGTAAAGTGGCAGACTTTTTCTTGGATTTCATGGGCTGTGTTGAAGGCGTAAATACTAAGGCGCAGAATAAAACATTAATGCACGCTGTTGAAGACTTTGTCGCCAGTAGTGAATTGACTAAAGATGAGCGTCAACAATGTCGTGATAAAGTGTTTGATTACTGCAGTGAGCGTGCCGATGAAGGCGCGGATATCGAAGTAAAAAATTTGGCTGATGAATTGGCCGATTCTGGTATGGATTCGTTTTACGATTTTGCTTGTGGCGGCGCTTACGAGTTAGATGAGGAGTTTCCTGCCGATAAAGCCAGTTTACGCACCTTAAAGAAGTTTTCGGGTACTGGTGGTGGCGTTACATTGAGCTTTGATGGCGGCCATTTAGGTGAGAGAGTTATCTACGATCCTATTTCTGACACCATTCTTATTAAGGGTGTTCCTGCTAACTTGAAAGATCAGTTAGATCGCCGTCTTAAAGGTGAATAAAGAAACAATATTCAATTAAAGCGCCCATATGGGCGTTTTTTTTTGCATTTATTATATGCATTTAACGATTTCGGTACATATAAGAGCTAATTTAGGCATAAATACATTTAAAGATTTAAATTTGAATTTATTTAAGTACACTAGCCGACAAATTTAAACCTAATATTGATAGTTATGAAAATCTAACTATGTGGGGGATACATGATTACTGCCTATGTTTATAAAAATCGCAAGTTAACTGTTCACGAACTGAATGTTCAAGACAGTATACCCGAACAAACATTATGGTTAGACATGTTCAAACCCAATGATGATGAAAGGGAATGGTTGAGTCGGTTTTCGGTCGAGGAAGTTCCCGACGAAGAAGACATCAACGAAATTGAAGCCTCGGCTCGTTTTTTCCAAAGTAAAGATGGATTGCATATTAATTCGTTATTCCCGCAACGTGTTGGCTCGGATGTGCGAGCGATTAACGTATCGTTTAACTTGAGAAAGGATTTCTTACTGACTATTCGTGAAGATGATGTCGGTTTGATCCGTTTATTACGCAACTATTTACGTCTTGGCCGTTTGGATGCCACCACGCCTCAAGGATTAATGCTAGAGCTATTCCATCTAAAAGTGGATTACCTGTCTGATTTAATTGAAGACGTTTACTCTGTTCTTGATGATGTAAGCGAAAAAGTGTTTGATGATGAAGAGTTAGATGAAGTATTCAAAATGATCACGCTGCAAGAAGACTCAAACGGTAAAATCCGTCTAAGTTTGCTCGATACTCAGCGTTCATTACGATATATCCAACGTTACTACCGCGATCATTTATCTGAAGAAAATATCAAGGATATTCGTGAGATGTTGTCGGATATTGAGTCGTTAATGCCTCATAGCCAATTCATCTTTGATAAGTTGAATTTTTTGCTCGACGCAGCCATGGGCTTCAGTGGCATTCAACAAACCAAGATTATTAAAATATTCTCGGTTGCCGCCGTGGTGTTTTTACCACCAACGGTAATTGCAAGTAGTTACGGAATGAACTTTGTTAATATGCCAGAGTTAGATTGGCGTTTCGGTTACCCAATGGCGATAGGATTGATGTTAGCCAGTGCCGGTGGTACATATTTATTCTTCAAGCGAAAAGGCTGGTTATAAAACCTATTTAAGTCCTTTGTTAATATTAAAAGCCATTAGTAACGTTAAGTTATTAATGGCTTTTTTGTATCTGTTAAATAGATTTTTATGCTTGTTTAAATAAGGATTACCCTTGGCCAATACCATAGCTTATGCGCTCTCTTGGGCTTAAATATTTTAGAATATTTTCGGGTAATGCAGATATCGGCAAACATCGTGCAATACTGATTTCTTCGCGTTCTAAGTCAATGATTGGTGCTTGTTCTTTTGGAACGAGTGCGTCGTATAGCATGATTTGAGGGTATAAAATCTTATTTATATTTACAGACATCACCATGCCAAATTGACCGCTTGAAAGCTCTACAACACTACCAGGTGGGTAAATACCAATGGTTTTGATTAAGGTGCCGACATATTCTTGATTGAGCTTATCTTTATAGTTTTTATAAATATAACCTAAAGAAGCATAAGGCGTTTTCGCTTTTGTAGTCTTAGTGCCGTTACACAAATCATCATACTCATTGACTACCGTGATAAGTTGGGAGTATTTATCTAACTCATCTCCTTTAAGTCCTTTGGGGTAGCCAGAACCGTCTAGAAACTCATGATGATTGGCTATCATGGGGTTAGCTTCTTCAGGAAAAGTATCGGCAATTTTAAGGAAGTTGAGACTCATTAAAGGGTGCTGCTTTATAAGGTTTTGTTCCGGTTTATTTAAAGGAGCTTGTTTATTCAGTACATTGCTAGGAATTTTAAGTTTGCCAATATCATGAAATAGGGCACCTAAGCCAATCTGCTCAATCTCTTCTCGTGACCAATTCAAGCTTTTTGCTAACATCATGCAAAGCACTGAGACATTCAGTGAATGGTGATATATTAAATCGCCAGGTTTGACATCACCCATAAGATGTAACACTAAATCATCAGAATTAAGCAGCATAGTGGTCATCGAGCTCACCATGTCTTTAGCATCGTTGACAGCGTTTAATGGTCGACTACCGAGTTTTGAGATACTAGAACGCATAATTGATAATGAACGGTCAAACTGTTGCTCAGTCTTTTTAAGTCCTCTTCTAAGCTTCTTTTGCGTTTCAATTTGATCATGTTTGTACTGATCCATTTCAAGCTTGAGCTTATCGAGAGAAGCAGTATCTGTGAGTGCTTTTTCTGCATCTTTAGTAGGTTTATCACGTAACTCAGTGTCGCTTTTAGTGGGAACGAATAAAACGGTTTCTATACCTAAACTTTTAATTAAATCGATTTGAGACTGACTTTTAACCTTGAAACGACTAAATAGAAATGGGTGATCCTTCCAAGATACTGGCAAGCAAATAAAATTGCCGACTTGGATTTCATCGATCGAAACTTTTACTGTGTTTTTCATAGGTTAAAACAGGTACCTAAATTTATTTTTGTTATTATGTAGCTAACCATCTGTACTCATCCCTTTTGCTAATCGACAGTTTCCATGGCAGCATATTACCAAACAGATATAAAAAGTGCTTATTTAATATGGATTTTATTGAAGTCATACCAAATGCGTTAGATGAAGATTTATGCGATCGATTGATTGCCGCTTTTGAACAGCACCCAGGAGTCATTGAAGGTAAAACTGGTCAAGGTGTTGATAAGGCTAAAAAACATAGTTTAGATTTAACCTTAGACATTCATGCTGATTTAGCGCCGCTAAGAAATGAAATTTTACAATTAACGCTTAAGCATGCGGCTTCATACTTTACTCAATATTCGATGGCGTTAATGGGCGCGGTATCTGTGGCTGTCGCTGATGAGCATGGTCAAGCAGTGACTTTACAACCCAACAATTTTGATGCTTTAGGTGCGCCTCGAGCAGAAGCGTTAACCAAGTATTTGTATCGAAGTGGTAATGTAAATTTGCAAAAGTATCCTATGGGGCTAGGGGGCTACCCTCATTGGCATTCTGAGCATTTTCCGCAATCTGGTTCATATGAAGCTTTACATCGAGTACTACTTTATATGTTTTATTTAAACGATGTAGAAGAGGGCGGAGAGACGGAGTTTTTTTACCAACAGAAAAGCATTAAACCTAAAAAAGGGACCATGGTTATTGCCCCGGCGGGTTTCACTCACACCCATAAAGGTAATAAGCCAATCAGTGGTGATAAATATATCGCCACCTCTTGGATTATGTTTAATCGGGCAGAGCAGCTCTATGCACCATTAAACAGTAAATAGTGTTTATTGTTATTGAGGGGGGATTTTGATAGTAAATTTAGCCCCTTCAAGCTCACTTTCGGTGATTGATAATAGACCATGGTAACTACTGACAATTTCGTTACACACAGCTAAACCGATGCCTTGACCTGGTGATTGGGTATCGGCGCGCACTCCTCGTTGAATGATGCGTGCTTTTAATGATTCATCAACGCCAGGTCCATCATCTTCAACACAAAGGATTGAATGCCCCTCACTATCAATTGTCGCAGTAACAATAACTTCACTAATACAAAGCCTGAATGCATTTTCCATTAGGTTGCCACACAGCTCCATTAAATCCCCTTTATTAATAGGAAAGTTAATATCAGAATCGATGTGACTGCTAAATTTGACGTTTTTTTCTTGATAAATCTTGAACAACATTTGCGACAATTGCTCAACCATAGGTTGAACCGGTGTTTGTTCTTGAACAAGCCCTTGACGACCGACTAAAGCGCGTTTTAATTGATATTTTACCAACTGATCCATCTGTCCCACTTGCTGCATGATTTTTTCACTGGCATCTGATTTTGACAACGTCGCGTCATCAGTTATTGCATGAACAGCGGCAAGGCGCGTTTTTAAACTATGGGCTAAGTCATTCATGGCATTCTGGTAACGCTCTTGTTGCGCACTCGATTGCGATAATAGTTGGTTTAATGCTTGAGTTACCCCTTCTAATTCTTGTGGGTAACCATCTGATAGTGACTTTTTGTTGCCGTCACCAATTGCTTGTAATTCACTCTTGAGCCTCGTCAGTGGGCGCATTCCCCAATAGGCTGCACTAATCAGTAATATAAATGCAAGTAACATGACGACGCCAAGACGCAAATAAGTCAACTTTTTAAAACGTTTAAAGTCGTTCTCTACGGTGTCAGCTTCTTTTAATACCACCATATTGTATTGGGTTTGATTGAGTTCAACGGGCAGTAAATAGGCAAAGTAGGAACGATTATCTGACATGTTTAGAAAGTAAGGGGGATTGGAGTCGACAATAGATTCAAATCGTTCACATATATTGGTTAACCCAGCATCGGTAGCGAGTGATGACGTCCATACGTCTGCAAAGTCTTGACTACAGCTGGCCATCATATAGCGTTTTTGCTTATTGTTTTCCATTAACCAATTATTATTGGCTGGAATAAGGTCGTGTTCACGCAGCTCTGCTGCAATTTGCGGCATTTCAGCGATAAGTTGAGCCGTTTCTTTATTATAACTGTTTTGCGCATGAAGAATGGTTACTGACCATGCAAGGCCAAAGCCTACCAGTGCGATGATAGTTAACGAGGTAATAAACATCCTCGTGAGTAGGCGTTTTTTGGGCTTAAACCTTAGCTGCATGGTAGATTAAATTTATATCCTTGACCGCGGATGGTAGCGATTGGATTATCCATACCGCCTTTATTAAGTTTTTTTCGTATACGGCTGACCATGACTTCAATGGTATTCGGGTCGCCTTCTTTGTCACCGTAAACGACATCAAGTAAACGTTGCTTGGCTACAACTTCATGGCAGTGACGCATGAGGTATTCAAGAATTAAATATTCAAATGCAGTAACTTCCATGACCTCAGCATTTAGCGTGACTTGTTTTGCTGCTAAATCTAATTGTAGTGGCCCACTACTTATGGTCGGTTTTACAAACCCAGCGCTCCGTCTTACCAATGCGTCAAGTCGAGCAACTAACTCTTCTTTTTGGAATGGTTTGACTAAGTAATCATCTGCACCTGCATTTAATCCTTCAACCTTATCTTGCCAGTTAACTCGGGCCGTTAGAATAAGAATAGGCGCTTTAACATCGGCATTACGGATATCTGATATGAGTGTCATACCGTCTTTATCAGGCAGGCCTAAATCAACAATAGCGATATCAATAGGGTAATTGGTTGCTTGATAAAACCCTTCTTTCGCAGTCAGTGCCACTTGTACTTGATTACCTAATTCAGATAATTGCACATTTAAGTGGTGGGATAAAATTGGGTCATCTTCTATTACCAAAATTCTCATAACAAATACTCTTTGGTGAAATCGTAATATTTCTTTGCATTAAATGATCGCTTAAGAAAAGTACAAGGCGATAGGCATAGTGGTATCTTAGCCCGACGATACTTAACCTTAACTGACTGTAATCTGTAATTGTTTATCAGACAATAAGTTGATTGATTAAATTCGTTAAAATAGTGATTGAGACACCCATAAATATAATGCCTGTTATAGCATCAATGAGCAGGCTGCCTTTAGCCATTTTATGTTGTATCTGCGGTTTTGTAAGAATGATAGCAAGAAAACTAAACCAACAAAGGGAAAGCGTGAATAATAGACTTGCTGAAGCTACTTTTGTAGCTAGTGTAACCTGTGGTGTGACTAGAACAGTAAAGATTGTGATGAAAAAGATCAAAGCCTTAGGGTTAAGCAAATTTGTATAAAGCCCAATTTTGAATCCTTTAGCTGATGAAAATGTTAAATGTTCTAAATCGTTATTATTAGGTTGATTGGCGGCTTTGTCTTGGGTTTTATGCTCAAAAGATGATGGTTCACTGAAATTTTTTTCTTCGTTTTTAGTGTTTTTTTTGAATGATGATAATGCAGAAGATAAAGCACCAAATCCCATCCATGCAAGGTAACAGGCTCCAATAATTTGCACTGCAAAATAGGCAAACTCAGATTGACGGATCATTAAGCTGATACCTAATAGTGAAAGTAGACTATGTATTAGTATGGCGAGGCTAATACCAAAGGCACACATTAATGCAATACGTCGTGGTTGCTGTGTTGCTGTTTTGACTATGATAGCAAAGTCTGGTCCAGGGCTGATAAGAGCTAGGCTGTGTATAACAGCGAGAGTCGAGAGAAGAGCAAAATCCATTTAAATTCCATTTGAGTATTTGTTAAACCAGGTTTTATATGAACGCATTTTTATCTGAAAATAGTTTATATGGTCATAGATTAACGATAAAAAAGGCAAGGTGTCTATTGTACGAGCCATATACGAGTCAAATATGAGTTATTTGGTATTGATTGTTTTGTTTCTATTTTTAAACAATAAAAAGGGCGCCTCTAAGGCACCCTTTTCGTATGCAAAATTAAGCTTACTTTGTATGAAGTCAAAGCAAAAGTAAATTACTCATTAAGCGTTTTTAACTTGATCTTCAAAACTAGAGCCAACTTTACCTGCTTGAGAATCATTGAAAGTTTCTTCGCTGAATTCGCCTTCAGATTTCGCTATGACTACAGTCGCTACGGAATCACCTGTTACGTTTACCGCAGTTCTTATCATGTCGAGTAAACGGTCAACACCAATAATTAACGCGATGCCTTCAACTGGTAAGCCAACTTGGTTCAGTACCATCGCAAGCATAATTAAACCAACACCAGGAACACCAGCAGTACCAATAGACGCTAAGGTTGCCGTTACAACCACAGTGACATAATCCATTAAACTTAATTCGATACCAAATACCTGTGCAATAAACACCGTCGCGACACCTTGCATAATCGCGGTGCCATCCATGTTGATGGTTGCACCCAAAGGCAAGGTAAATGAAGCGACTTTATTATCAGCACCTAAACGGTGTTCACAGGTTTCAATGGTAACAGGTAGCGTAGCATTGGAACTCGCTGTACTGAATGCAAATAATTGCACGTCACGCATCTTGCGTAAAAACATAAACGGATTAAGACCAGTAAATGTTTTTAATAAGGTCGGGTAAACGACTAATGCTTGAACCAGCAGTACAAATATAACTAAGAAGAAATATTGAACAACACTGCCTAAGGTTTCTAATCCTAAGGTCAGACTTAATTTCGCCATGAGGGCAAATACACCATAAGGCGCAAGCTGCATGATTAAAGTTACCACGCGCATAATCACTTCGTTTAAGTCATTAAATAACGCTGATACTCGAGCGCCGCGTTCACCAATATGTGAAATTGCGAAACCAAAGATAACGGCAAAAATAATGATTTGCAGCATGTTACCTTGGCTCATGGCTTCAATTGGGTTAGTTGGCACAATGTTGATGACAACTTCAGACAGGCTAGGTGCATCTTTTGCGCTAAATTCCATTGCTGAGGATGCAAGGGACGCATTACCTGGATGGATAATAATCGCTAACGTTATAGCGACTGTCAGCGCAATAGCGGTAGTGAACATATAAAAAGCGATAGTTTTACCACCTAAACGACCCAGTTTGGAAGGGTCGCTTAATGAACTGGTTCCGCATACTAGTGATACAAACACTAATGGGACAACTAACATTTTTAAACTGGAGATAAATATCGTACCAACGACATGTAAAATGCCTTCGGTAATATAATCCTTAACGAATAAGCTTTCAGGAAATAAATTTCTCAAAATTAATCCGAGAAGAATACCCGCACCCATACCGATAAGTATTTTGCTTGTTAAACCAAGCTTACTATTTTTATTCAAAACCACTTCCTTCAATCTTTATCATCAATTTTTTGATGATTATTATTTTTTATCTTTTAAAGCGTAGCAGGAAAATAAATCATATGAAACGGCATAAAAGTTAAAGTTTTTAAGGAAAAATGCCGAAGAAAACATTAGAGTAACAAGAAAGTTACGATATTTTTATGTAATATCGACCAGTAAGTAACTATTATAAATCATAAGTACGATTTTAATGTAACAGGGAGACTGACAATGAGGTCAGCACAAAGACTATTTTTAGCGCTTTTAAGTTCGATTTTTCTTTTTGCTTGTAGTGGTGGGGGAAGTATTTCAGATGATGGCGGCGGGGGAACAGATCCAGTTGAAGTCATCAGTGTAGAATTAACATCATCTGTGGCAGATGGAGCTGAAGTTGATGCAACAACTGGTGCAGTTTTAACTGCAACCGTGACAAGTTCAACTCAAGGCGCAGTCTCTGGGACATTGGTCAGCTTTGTATTAAACAATACAGACTTAGGGACATTTAGTAACGAAACAGCGACAGCTGTAACTAACTCTGATGGTGTTGCTACTATCTCCATTTTTTCAGCAAATATTGCAGGATCGGGTAGTGTCGTTGCTTCTACAGCAGATGGGGACTCTAATGCGTTAGCGATAACGATGAAAGGGGATGGTAATGGTGGTGGAGGAGCAAATGTCACGACTGTTGAATTGTCTTTGTCTACTAATGTTATTTCAGCAATTGAAGGGGCGACTATAACTGCGTTAGTTTCAAACTCACTAACTGGTGCACTCGAGGGTGAATTAGTTACATTTGCTTTGAACGACGCAAATTTAGGTAGCTTTGATGTAACAACAGCTACAGCTGTTACTAATGCTGATGGTATTGCTACAATTAAGTTGTTTTCTGCTGAGATTGCAGGTTCGGGCTCAGTATCTGCGACAATTGAATCAGGTGAGTCTGATAGTGCTGCATTTACCATGGTAGGTGACGGTGGTGAAGCAGGAGGTGGTGCTTTAGTTACCTTACAGTTATTTAATTCTAATGGTGATGAAGTCGATACTATTAGTACTCTAGTTCCTGGTGTATTAGTGGCAACTGTAACAGGTATTAATAAGCCGACAATTGTTTCTTTTTCTTCTGAAATAGGCGATTTACCAATTACATCTGCTGTCACTAATGAAGAAGGTAAAGCATCTGTAGACATTTATGCAGGAAGCTCATTGGGAGCAGGTACTGTAACTGCATCTTTAGCATCAGGTGAAAAAGGTGAAGTCATCGTTGTTGTCGGTGCGACAAATGTAGAAATGGGTAGTGGCTCACCATTTGAAGAAGGTGTTGCAGAAGTTAGTACTACTGATTTATCTGCAGGTGGAACAGCAACAGTTAGTGTTCTTATTCAAGATGAAGATGGAAATCCTTTTAATCAACCTATTGATGTTAACTTTTCATCGACTTGCGCTACAAGTAATCCTGCTCAAGCACAATTAAGTACACCAGTTTCTTCCTCTAACGGTATGGCGACGTCAACATACCTTGCGCAAGGCTGTGTAGGTGAAGATCAAATTAATGTAACCGCAAATGCAGGCGGTATAAGCTTATCTGCTGTTGCGACGATTAATGTTCTTCAATCGGATATTGGTAGTATCGTATTCGTTTCGGCAGAACCTGAAAATATCGGTATTCTTGGAACTGGCGGTATTGAGTCTTCAGTTGTTAAATTCCAAGTATTAGACAAAAACAGTAATGTCGTTGCCAACCAGGCAGTAGATTTCTCTTTAAATACTGTTGTGGGTGGAATATCGATTGACCCAATAACTGCAACTACAAATAATGAAGGCATTGTGCAGACTGTTGTAACTACAGGTTCAGTATCTACTTCTGTTCGTGTAACAGCTACAGTTGATAACGGGGCTGTTCCAGCTATTTCAAGTCAGTCTAAGCAACTGATTATCTCAACAGGGATACCAGATCAAGACAGTTTTTCATTATCTTCAACTATTCGTAATGCAGAAGGTTGGAATCATGAAGGAACTGAAGTAGAAGTGACAGCTCGTATGGCAGATGCTTTTAACAACCCAGTGCCAGATGGAACGACGGTTTCATTTACTACGGAAGGTGGTTCAATAGAAGATGCTTGTCAGACTATAAACGGAGCTTGTTCAGTAACTTGGACATCACAGCTGCCAAGGCCTGAAGGAAATAGTTTCTTTAATGCTTTGGGAGAACAGATACGTAGTCCTCAAGCAAAGTTAAAGTGTTATAAATTGACAGATAAGTCAGAAGATGCGACTTGTGAAGAAGACAATATTGTTTACGGAAACTATTATGGTCAACCTTATGGCGGCCGCGCAACAATTACTGCGACCGCTATTGGCGAAGAGTCTTTTCCTGATTTAAATGGTAATGGTCGCTTTGATGCTGACGAAATGAATGAGTTTTTAACTGGTACAGATGTAACTGGTGAAAAATTTGATTTAGATGATGCATTTAATGATTACAATGAAGATACCGTATTTAATCCACAGGCTGAAGATGCAATGAAAGGCCTTGATGGTGGTGCGCTTGAAGAGTTGATTGACTTCAATGTTAATACTCTTTTTGATACGGCTGATGGCTTATATAATGGCGTATTATGTTCAGATCCTGTTCATGCCGGCTGTGCAGATGGTGTCAGTAACTCTAAGTCTCTTTTTGTTAGACGCAGTATAGTGATTGTTATGTCTGGCAGTGAAGCTATCGCTACTTTGCCTACTGAAGTCGAAATTGAAGACGAAATAATGGGTGAAGACGAAGATGGTAATCCTATTAAAGTTATCAGAGAACATGTATCTGCTTATTATGATGCTGATGGTTCATTAGTTAGCTTCCCTATTCAAATAATAGGAAAAGGTGCAGCAAGTGTTCACTTTACTTTGTCAGACATCCATAACCAGCAGCTTCCAGCAGGTTCAACAGTCAAGTTTGCTGCTTCAGCTGGTTCCGTAACAAGTACAACCGAATATACTTGGCCTAGCTCTAACTATAATGGTGGCCGTTCGTTCTCTGTATCATTAAAAGGTGAAGATGAGCCTAATAACGGAACATTCAGCGTTACAGTTGAAACACCTTTAGGAACTGTTACTGAGGTTATCTCGATACCAATCAATATTATTTAGCAAGCACTAGTTAAAAAAATGCCGCTCATTGAGCGGCATTTTTTATGGCGTTATTCAAACTATGAATTATTTTTGGAACTGATAAACACTGCCAAGTTTTAATATCTGTGTTAATTCATCTAATGCGGTACGAGATTCTATAATAAGTTGTGGGTCAGCTAAGTCTTTAACTTCTAGACGGTCGCGATAATGTTTCTCAACCCAGTTATTTAATTTATTAAATAATGCATCGTTCATTAATGTGTTTTGATTGACGGCAGATATTTCTAATTCACTCATTGCTACGCGTAATCTTAAACAGGCTGGCCCACCACCATTTTGCATGCTTTGCTTCACGTCATAATATTGGACCTGCTTAATTGGGGTTCCTAAGGTGACTAACTCATTCAAATACGCGTGCACAGCAGGGTTTTCTTGACAATTTGTTGGCGCGATAATCGCCATTTCACCATTGGGTAAGGTGATGATTTGCGTATTAAATAAATAGCTTTTAACAGCATCATTGATAGAAACTTGTTCTGTTGCCACTTTTACGAAATGAACATCAGTATTCATTTTTTTACGTATTTCATCAAACTTAACATCAGTATTTAAAAATGCTTGTTCATGGTAAAAAAGAACATTTTGGTTTCCTACTGAAATCACATCATTATGAAAAACACCTTGGTCAATAACGTGAGGGTTTTGCTGCATGAATACACAACTTTCTTCATCTAGTTGATGAAGGCGAGCTACAGCTTGTGATGCTTCAAGTGTTTGTCTTGCTGGGAATTTAACCGGTTTTACTGCATTAGGCTTGGTTGACTCTTGGCCATATACAAACAACTCAACCCCTGAATGACCGTAATCATTACACAGACGAGTATGGTTTGCAGCTCCTTCGTCACCGAAGCTTGCGTGCTCAGGTAAATGTTGATGATGCTTAAAAAAACGTTCATCTTTAAAAGTTGCTTTTAGAATATTACCAGTTGTAACAGGTTCAATGCTGCGATGAAGCTTATCAACGAGATTTGCTGGAGTGAAGTGCACTTTACCGTCTCGGGTATCGGCACTAGGTGAAACAGTTGCGGCGTTTGCTGTCCACATAGAAGATGCACTGCAACATGCGTTGAGTAATGCAGGTGCTTGCTTAGCTGCTTGATTTAGCACTTCTGCATCAGAGCCAGAGAATCCCATGCGTCGAAGCGAATAGATATCAGGACGTTCTTGAGGTGCTAAAACACCTTGCACCATACCTAAATCAGCTAATGATTTAGCTTTTAATAAGCCTTGTTTTGCCGCTGCCTTAGGATCTGATGCTTGCGCTGCGTTACTATAAGAGGCTACATTACCAAAAGATAAACCTGCATAGTTGTGCGTTGGTCCGACTAGTCCGTCAAAGTTCGCTTCGTAGTGCTTCATTTATTATCCTTAAAATATTTATTATTGTAATTATCGCGTGATTTGCTGATAGCTACAGCAAGAATATTGCCAGTATACTGATGAAATAGGGGTTAACAAGCAGTGACAATTGTCTCAAAAAATGAAAAAGTGACTAAACATGCACAAGTTTTACTTGCTAGACCCTAAATAATGAAATATTACTTTTTATTAACGCAATATTATTTTTTCTCCTTTTTTATAATTGATTAAAAAATGGCTCGCTGGACACATATTAGAGTTATTTACTTGAAACATTCGTCTCAACACTCTATATATGGAACCAATTTATATCTATCAGAGACTTTTTGGCGCAAATAAAACTATGGGTAAATCGCTAGTTATTGTCGAATCGCCGGCCAAAGCCAAGACTATTAATAAATACCTTGGTAAAGAATTTATCGTTAAATCGAGTGTAGGTCACATCCGTGATTTGCCTACATCATCATCGCCTGACAGCAAAGTGGCAACTAAAACGCCAGCTGAAGTCAGGAAAATGTCGCCTGAAGAAAAAGCCAAATATAAGCAGCAACGTGATAAACGTGCGCTAGTGGCTCGTATGGGGATTAACCCTGAAAAAGGCTGGGACGCCAAATATCAAATTTTGCCTGGCAAAGAAAAAGTCGTTAAAGAATTAAAAGCCCTTGCAGAAAAAGCTGACCATATCTATCTCGCAACCGATTTGGATAGAGAGGGAGAGGCGATTGCATGGCACTTACAAGAAATCATTGGTGGCGATGAATCTCGTTACCAACGTGTTGTTTTTAACGAGATTACTAAATCAGCGATTCAAGATGCATTCAGTGAACCTTCTGCTCTTGACACCAATATGGTTAATGCCCAACAAGCACGTCGTTTCCTCGATCGTGTTGTAGGCTTTATGGTCTCCCCGCTACTTTGGAAAAAAGTGGCTCGTGGTTTGTCAGCTGGTCGAGTTCAATCGGTAGCTGTTCGATTAGTCGTTGAACGTGAAGGCGAGATTAAAGCATTTGTTCCTGAAGAGTTTTGGGATGTACATGCGGATTTAGCGACATCTCAAGCTCAGAAGCTTAAAATGCAAGTGGCTAAATTCCAGTCGGCCGCTTTTAGTCCAATCAATGAAGCGCAAGCGCAAGTTGCTTTGGATGCGCTAAAAGGTGCTAAGTTTGTTGTTACTGGCCGTGATGACAAAGCCACATCAAGCAAACCATCTGCGCCGTATATAACGTCGACATTACAGCAAGCCGCGAGTACTCGTCTTGGTTTTGGTGTTAAAAAGACCATGATGATGGCACAGCGATTATATGAAGCTGGTCATATTACTTATATGCGTACCGACTCAACGAACTTGAGTAAAGAAGCGGTTGATGGTGTACGAGATATGATTGCCAATGATTACGGCAACAAGTATTTACCTGAACAACCTATTCGTTATGGTAGTAAAGAAGGCGCTCAAGAGGCGCATGAGGCTATCAGACCGTCTAATGTGATAGTTCAGTCCGCATCCTTAACAGATATGGAAAGAGACGCTCAGCGTCTTTATGAGCTTATTTGGCGCCAATTCGTAGCATGTCAGATGACTCCAGCTAAATATGATGCAACTCGTTTAACGGTCACTGCGGGTGATTACGAATTAAAAGCCAGTGGTCGTACATTGAGATTTGATGGTTGGACAAAAGTGCAACCGCCAATGGGTAAAAAGAACGAGGAAGATAATACGTTACCAGTAGTTGCTAAAGGGGATGTATTAGACCTTAAGGACTTATTACCTAAACAACACTTCACAAAGCCGCCTGCACGCTTTAGTGAAGCATCATTAGTAAAAGAACTTGAAAAACGTGGCATTGGTCGACCATCGACTTATGCGACGATTATTTCTACCATTCAAGATCGTGGTTACGTTAAAGTTGAAAACCGTCGCTTCTTTGCTGAAAAAATGGGTGAAATTGTTAGTGACCGTTTAGTCGAAAGCTTCAGTGACATCATGAACTTTGATTTTACCGCCAGCATGGAGCAAACGCTCGATGATGTTGCCCAAGGTAAGTTAGAGTGGAAAAAAGTGCTTGATGGGTTTTATGCTGAATTAACTAAACAGCTTAAACAAGCTGAACTCGATCCTGAAGAAGGCGGAATGCGCCTTAATGAGATGGTACTTGCTGAAGATATTAAGTGTCCAACTTGTGGTCGTCCTATGGGAATTCGCACTGGTACAACAGGTGTATTCCTAGGTTGTTCAGGCTATGCTTTACCGCCAAAAGAGCGCTGTAAGACCACCATGAATTTAACACCTGGTGAAGAAGCCGTTAGCGATAATGAAGATGCTGAAACGGATGCATTACGCGCTAAACATCGCTGTGGTAAATGTGGCACAGCGATGGACAGCTATTTAATTGACGAAGGCCGTAAATTGCATGTCTGTGGTAATAACCCAACGTGTGACGGTTATGAAATCGAAGCGGGACAATTCAAAATTAAAGGCTATGAAGGGCCGATCATTGAGTGCGATAAATGCGGCAATGATATGGAACTTAAAAACGGCCGATTTGGTAAGTATTTTGGTTGTACAAATACCGAGTGTAAGAATACCCGTAAACTGCTGAAAAGTGGTGAAGCGGCACCACCAAAAGAAGATCCAATCTTCTTACCTGATTTAAAATGTACTAAATCAGATGCGCACTTTGTTTTACGTGATGGTGCTGCTGGTATTTTCCTTGCGGCAAGTACATTTCCTAAATCTCGGGAAACACGTGCGCCATTAGTTGAAGAGTTGGTTCGCTATCGTGAACAACTTTGGCCTAAGTATCAGTTTTTGGCTGATGCGCCAGTCACTGATGATGACGGTAATAAAGCTGCCGTTAAGTTTAGCCGCAAAACGAAAGAGCAATACGTTGCTACTGAAGTGGATGGCAAAGCGACTGGATGGACATCTAAGTTTATCGGTGGCAAGTGGGTGAGTGAATCTACCAAGAAAAAGCCAACTAAAAAAGCAGTCAAGAAAAAAGCTTCATAGCTAAGGCGTTAATCGCTAAGCTTGTTTCAATCACTTTTATATAAATGGAACCTTCGGGTTCCATTTTTTATGTGAGCAGCAATCACAGCTTATGGTTAAATATAAAATGAATACCTTAGATCAAGGAGATTTGTTCCCGCTTAGGAGCATATTAAAGCCTTGAAAGTCAGTTATTCCAACGCTTTTAAGTCAACTAGGGTTAGTTTTAAATGAGGTGGGAGGTAGGCTTGGTAATAGGGTATGTTGTGAGTCACTCTATATTAACGTAGTGGTTAGTATTAATTACACGCAGATATAAAAAAAGCCTCTGGCGAGGCTTTAAATAAGGGCGGCGGATTTGTTATCTCACCAACTGCTTTGTTAGCTCACCAACTACTTACCATTTTTTCTTTGGCTGGAATAACATATCAATATCATCTTCGTCATTCTTAGGTGTATTGACCGTTTCTGGAGTGACTTGTTTTTGCTGCGAATTTATTTCTTCTAATAGCTCTTTTGCTTCATCCACTTTACGACTAATAAATGGGTCGTTTGGTGTTTTGGCTTTAATCGCTTGTAGGGTTGCGAGCGCTTTAGAAACCATTTGTTTTGAAGAGCCAAATTGCTTTAGAGAATTAGAAGCTCTTGCTCTTGATAGCATTGATTCGACATTAATGCGAAGCTGATAGCTGTCTATTCGGTTCTCTGCATCAGTAAATACCTGAGGTTCAAGTTTCCCTTTGTTATTTTCAGCTCTCACAATCGCTTTTAATTTTTTCAGCATCTGCACCAATTCTAAAATTTGTTTGTCATTATCAGGCAGACGGAAATTTTCAATTGCCAGCGCTTGAGAAGGGCTAGCACTTAATGTGGTTATTTGAGCTTGAATATCAGATAGACGACGCTGATAGTCAAGTTGCTGCGGCTGATTTTCCAAATGTGTTAGCGAGACTTCTAAGGCTTCATTAATACGCTTATAGAGCACAAGGATTACACTGCTAGGAAAAGAAGCGAGCCCAGTATTTGATAATACGGTTTCTGTTTCATCAATAATGGCACGTTGGCGTTTAAGCTCCATTCTTCGTTCAGCTTCAGCGCGTTCTTTTTGTTGCTGAATGACGCTAATCCCGATAATGAGGATAAATAGTGCGCCTAGAAGGATCAATACCAAAGTAAAGGTCATATGGTTTCCGTTCAATTGTCTGAAAGCAGAGTGGCTGGTTACCACTTTTATTTAATTAATTGATTATATCTTAGCGCATGTCATCGCTTGTGTCGTACAAAAAGTCATTCAATCTGTTGATAATTGCGAGATGTGTCGACTCTGTGAGCAAGGGTAACATTACAGGCTGAGAACATGCAAAATTCTCAATCTCGTTATTACTATTTGCATTAATAAACTAGATGGACTATAACATTTAGCTATAACAGTGTGTTGGCTTGTATCAATGTTGTTTAGTCTCAGATCAGAGTGAAGGTCGTATTATGAAGTTACAGCAATTAAGATATATCGCAGAAGTGGTGAAGCATAATTTAAATGTATCAGCGACAGCTGAAGACCTTTATACCTCGCAACCTGGGATAAGCAAACAAGTTCGTATGTTAGAAGATGAACTTGGTATTCAGATATTCGGACGTAGTGGTAAACATTTAACTCACGTCACACCTGCTGGGCAGCTAGTGATTGATATCTCAAATGATATCCTAGGAAAAGTCGAGAGTATCAAAAAGGTTTCTGAAGAGTACACACAACCGAATCAAGGTGAGCTCAACATTGCGACAACTGATACTCAAGCCCGTTACGCGTTGCCGCAAGTGATTAAACCTTTCATTAAGCGCTACCCAAAAGTTAATCTCCATATGCATCAAGGCACGCCATCTCAGATCAGTGAGCAGGCAGCAAGAGGTGATGCGGATTTCGCCATTGCGACCGAAGCAATGCATTTATACTCAGATTTAATTATGTTGCCTTGCTATCATTGGAATCGTTCGATTGTAGTAACGCGTGATCATCCTTTGGCTAATCGTAAAACACTTTCAATAGAAGACTTAGCAGAGTTTCCTTTAGTCACTTATGTGTTTGGTTTCGATAAAGCCTCTGAGATTGAAAAGTCGTTTAAACGAGCTGAACTAGAGCCAAGAGTCGTATTCAGTGCCACCAGTGCTGATGTATTAAAAACCTATGTGAGGCTTGGCTTAGGCGTCGGAGTGATTGCTTCTATGGCGATTGATCCCGTGATAGATAAAGATTTAGTTGCTATTGATGCGAGACACCTATTTGCCCATAGTACGACTAAAATAGGCTTTAGACGTGGGAGTTTTTTACGAAGCTACATGTATGACTTTATGTATAACTTCGCGCCTCATTTGACCCGAGATGTTGTTGAAAAAGCAGTAGCATTGAGAGATCAGCAATTAATTGATGAGATGTTCGCAGGAATGGAGTTGCCTGTGAGGTAATGATATTTGCCATAAAAAAATCTCGCAATAGCGAGATTTTTTTATGGCATCTTGATGCAAATACAGGGTTAATCAGGCGCGTATCCATGAAGGCCAATTTTCTCACCATCAAGGAAAGCGCAGTTATCATGCATTGTTAACCGCTTTAAGCTAAACCATTTAACGACTAACGGATAAATGGCATGTTCTTGTTCATGTACTCGACTAGATAATGTTTCAACAGTATCTTCATCATATACAGGTACCTTAGCTTGTAATATCACAGGGCCAGCATCAAGTTCTGGTATCACAAAGTGAACACTCGCGCCGTGCTCAGTATCTTTCGCATCAATCGCTCTTTGATGCGTATGTAAACCAGCATATTTAGGCAATAATGAAGGATGGATATTAATCATTTTACCTAAATACTGGCTAACAAACTCATCTGATAAGATCCGCATGAAACCAGCAAGTACAATTAAGTCAGGCTGATAGCGCTCAATAACAGTTTGCAAGCGCAAGTCATATTGCTGACGCGATTCATCTTTACGGGCTATAACGCAACTAGTATCAATCTCACTATGGTGAGCTCGAACTAAACCGTAAGCATCGGCTTTATTACTAATAACACCGACGACTTCAGCATTGACGTTATCATCACAACCATCAATGATGGCTTGTAAGTTACTTCCATTGCCTGAAATAAGAACAAGAACGCGACAGCATTCAGACATTTAATTAATCTCCACTTGCTCTTCGTCACCTTGACGATTAGCAATTTCACCGATTAACCAAGCATTTTCGCCTTCAGCTTTAAGTAACGCTAAAGCTGATTCAACTTTTTCTGCAGGAAGAGCGATAATCATACCCACACCACAGTTAAAGGTACGGTACATTTCAAATTGTTCAATGTTGCCGTTTTCCATTAGCCAGTCAAAAACGACAGGCCATTGCCATGAGTCACCTTTAACGACGGCTTTGCAGTCATCTGGCAATACGCGTGGGATATTTTCCCAGAAACCACCACCAGTAATGTGTGCCATTGCATGAACTTCAGTTTGCTCAAGCAATTTCAGTAATGGCTTAACATAGATTTTAGTTGGTTCTAATAAGTGCTCGATAAGTGGCTTACCGGCTAGATCTTGCTGCGGATCGGCTTTGCTCACTTCTAATACTTTACGTATTAACGAGTAGCCATTTGAATGAGGCCCTGTTGAACCTAGCGCAATAAGTGCATCGCCAGATTGTACTTTTGTACCATCGATGATTGCTTCTTTTTCAGCAACACCAACACAAAAACCTGCTAAGTCGTAGTCTTCGCCTTCGTACATGCCTGGCATTTCAGCCGTTTCACCACCAATTAACGCACAACCAGATTGATGACAACCTTCAGCAATACCATTGACAACAGAAGTCGCTGTTTCAACGTCGAGCTTACCTGTAGCGTAGTAATCGAGGAAGAATAAAGGCTCTGCACCAGATACGATTAAATCATTGACACACATAGCAACTAAATCAACACCAACAGTGTCATGCTTTTTATAATCAATCGCTAAACGTAATTTAGTACCAACACCATCAGTGCCGGAAACCAGTACAGGGTGCTTGTATTTAGTCGGTAGTTCGCATAAAGCGCCAAAACCGCCTAAATTGCCCATGACTTCAGGACGATGAGTGCGTTTAACCGCAGTTTTAATGTTGTCTACTAATGCATTACCAGCATCGATATCAACGCCAGCGTCTTTGTAACTAAGTGGTGTAGGAGTGCTCACGGAGGATCCTCTAGGGTACATCGTTTTATGGGATTTTATGCGGCGGTATTCTATCAGCTTGTGAATGCCGTCGAAAGTCATCATTTGGATTTATACGTTTATGAAAACAGTTTTCTGTAATGGTTTTAGCTGGTTAGCGTGAGATTGTTTGCAATTATGAAACTTTATGTTTTATATCGAGGATAAATAAACTAAGATTTGAACAATTTGCAAAAAATATCTCATCACTAGGAGTGCAAAATGAAAGTCGTTGAAGTAAAACATCCGTTAATTCGTCACAAAGTGGGTTTAATGCGCGAAGCTGACATTAGTACTAAACGTTTTCGTGAGCTAGCAACGGAAGTGGGTAGTTTATTAACTTACGAAGCTACTGCGGATTTTGAAACTGAAACAGTTACGATTAATGGTTGGAATGGCCCTGTTGAGATAGAACAAATTAAAGGTAAAAAGGTCACGGTTGTACCAATTCTAAGAGCTGGACTTGGCATGATGGACGGCGTGCTAGAGCATATGCCCAGTGCCAAAATCTCTGTGGTAGGGATTTACCGCGATGAAGAGACGTTAGAGCCGGTTCCTTACTTTGATAAACTTGTTAGTAATGTAGATGAGCGTGTTGCGATTGTTGTTGACCCGATGCTTGCAACAGGCGGCTCGATGATTGCGACTATCGATTTACTTAAGAAACGTGGTTGTGTTTCGATTAAAGCACTTGTACTGGTTGCTGCGCCAGAAGGGATTAAAGCATTAGAAGCTGCGCATCCAGATATTGAGTTATTTACTGCATCTATTGATGATTGTTTGAATGAACAAGGTTACATTTTACCTGGTTTAGGTGATGCTGGAGATAAGATTTTCGGCACTAAATAATCAAAGAGTCATTTGATGTGTTGTAAAAAGGGAGCCATTGGCTCCCTTTTTTGTATTTATATTCTATCTACTACAATACCATTGCAGCAATCCAGCCAAAGGCGATTAAGGGAATGTTGTAGTGAATAAAGGTCGGAATAACACTGTCACGAATATGATCGTGTTGACCATCCGCATTTAAGCCAGCGGTAGGGCCTAATGTAGAGTCTGAAGCTGGTGAACCCGCATCGCCCAATGCGGCAGCTGTGCCTACAAGTGCAATAGTTGCAGCTACAGAAAATCCAAATGTTAATGCTAGTGGCACATAAATCGTGGCGATGATAGGGATGGTTGAGAATGAAGAACCAATACCCATAGTAATTAACAAGCCTACTACTAACATCAATAATGCAGCTAATGCTTTATTATCTCCAATAATGTCACCAAGCGAAGCAACAAGAGTACTCACTTCACCCGTTGATTTTACAACTGCAGCAAAACCTGCAGCTGCAATCATAATAAAACCAATGTTGGCCATCATTAGCACACCTTGATTAAACATGTCTTGTCTAACGTCAGGTTTGATAATTCCAGAGAAACGAAAAATGATAAAACCTGTTAAGGCACCGAAAATCATTGAGTCAGTTTGAAGTTGCACAACCAGTGTTGCAACTATCGCTACTAACGATATTAAAATGGTTTTCTTATTAATACTGATTTCTTCTTGCTCAACAGTAATATCTTTTGCTTCGTATATTCTTGGTTTTCGATAAGTGATGAATACCGCAGTCAATAAACCAGCAATCATTCCAAGTGCAGGTAGTAGCATAGCTGCAGGGATCTGTTCTTTTACGGCTTCTAGGCCATTATTGTTTAAATTGGCTAATAGTATGTCATTTAAAAATATGCCACCAAAACCAATTGGTAGAATCATATAGGTCGTCACTAAACCAAATGTGATAATACAAGCGACAAGGCGTCTATCAATTTGCAGTTTACTAAGCACATGAAGTAGCGGCGGGATAAGGATCGGGATAAAGGCAATATGAATCGGCAAAATATTTTGCGAGCTAATCGCCATTAATAAAATTGAGGCAAGTAATAACCAACGAACGACCAAAGTATTGGTGCTGTTTGGCTCTTTACCTACTTTTTTAATAATATTATGCGAAATAAGGGTCGTTAAACCAGAATGCGATAACGCAGCAGCAAAAGCCCCTAGCAAAGCATAACTCAAGGCGATTTGCGCTCCGCCTCCTAAGCCATCATTAAAGGCTCCTATTGTTTGGTGAATATCAAGTCCACCAACTAAACCCGCTACCAAGGCGCTAACCGTTAGTGCAATAACAACATTCACACGCATGAGACTTAATGCAAGCATTAAGGTGACAGCAATTACGACTGCATTCATATTTAAGTTTTCTTATTTAATTTTTATTTAGATAGACATAGTGCAATCATTCTTGTCTGTATAAAACCTCATGTCCAGTTTATCTCGGTTGAGTTTACGAAAACTGAATGCTTGTAAGTAGGGTTTATCATTGATGTAACAAGGCGTGTAAGGATGTTGAAAATTTTTTTAGGAATAAAAAAGGATTGATATGGAGTATTTTTCATCAAGTAAACCATATTTCATCTTAAAAGGCTTATGTCTTTATTCAATTAGCGGTAAGGTATAGCGCAATTATCCTACATTCGTCGTGTTAATCGTTAACACGTATGTGAGCTATCTCGCATATTGTATTTGTTTGGGTATAATGCTTATCAGTTTTAAACAGGTATTGTGTTAATTTTTTTCAATCCATAGATGGAGATTTAAAATGAGCGTATTAGTAGGCCGTCCGGCCCCAGATTTTACTGCCGCAGCGGTTCTTGGTACTGGTGAAATCGTTGATAGTTTCAATCTATCTACCGCGATTAAAGGTAAGCCAGCAGTTGTTTTCTTTTACCCGCTAGACTTCACTTTTGTTTGTCCTTCAGAGCTGATTGCTTTTGATCACCGCATTGAAGAGTTCACTAAACGTGGTGTTGAAGTTATCGGTGTTTCAATCGATTCTCAATTCTCTCATCACGCTTGGAGAAAAACTGCCGTTGAAAAAGGCGGTATCGGTGAAGTTAACTACACATTAGTAGCTGACGTAAAACATGAAATCTGTAAAGCATATGACGTTGAGCATCCAGAAGCTGGTGTTGCTTTCCGTGCATCATTCCTAATTGACAAAGAAGGTCAAGTTCGTCACCAAGTGGTTAACGACTTACCACTAGGTCGTAATGTTGATGAAATGCTACGTATGATTGACGCATTACAATTCCACGAAGAGCACGGTGAAGTATGTCCTGCTGGTTGGGAAAAAGGTGACAAAGGCATGACTGCAACAACTGAAGGTGTTGCTTCTTACCTAAAAGATAACTCTGACAAGCTTTAATATTCGTTTGTTAGACATAAAAAAAGCTGCCTCGGCAGCTTTTTTTTATTTATATCAATCAGCTTTCTGATGTTTCTTTAATTGATTCTTCTTCGTGCTCTTCGCTTACCATTGGCCAGCCGCCTAAAGTCTTCCATTTATTGACGATGTAGCAAAATAACTCAGCAGTGCGCTCTGTATCGTACAAGGCTGAATGAGCCTCTTTATTGTCAAATTCAATTCCTGCCATTTTACAGGCCTTTGCCAACACAGTATGACCTATTGCGAGCCCTGCAAGCGTGGCGGTGTCGAAAGTGGCAAACGGGTGGAAAGGTGAGCGTTTTAAATCGTTTCGTTCTATGGCTTTATTAACAAAGCCAATATCAAATGCAGCATTATGGGCCACAATAATACAGCGATGACAATCAGCGGCTTTCTGTGCTTTTTTGACATGCTTAAATATTTCTAGAAAAGCTTGCTTCTCTTCAACGGCTCCACGCAATGGATTTGTTGGATCAATGCCATTAAAAGCAAGTGCTTCGGGTTCTAGGTTAGCGCCTTCAAATGGTTCAATATGAAAGTGAAGTGTTTTATCTAGTTCGATAAAACCATCATCATTCATTTTAAGGGTGGTAACCGCTATTTCTAGCAACGCATCAGTGGCGGCATTAAATCCAGCTGTTTCAACATCAATAACAACAGGGAAGTAGCCTCTAAAACGGTGTTTGAATTTATTTGCGTCGCAGATATCGCTCATTAAAAACCTCTTTCTTTAATATGGTGGCTATTATGCTAAAAGAGAGAGCCAGTGTCATGTGTGAATGAGTAAATTCTACGCTAAAGAAACATAAAACGATGCCGATAGAGTATTGTGACTAGCAAACAGGGTGTTTTTTATGTGGCGTAAGGCAATTCTAGTATCAAGCTTTTGTTTAGTAAGTTCTGCACAAGCAGACTTACAGCATTATGTTGCATCATTAGATAACTCTATGTGGCGCATTAGTGAAAACAGCCCAATTGAATGCCGTTTAGAACATGATATCCCTGATTATGGCAAAGCCATTTTTACTAGCAAAGCAGGTAAAGATTTAAACCTTAATTTTACCTTAGATATGTGGAACAAGCCCGATCAAGTGACTAATGCTGAGTTAATTAGTAAAGCACCTCAGTGGCGTCCTGGCGTAAATGAAAAAGCGATCACTAAACTTAAATATCAAAAACAATTTAATGGCGAAGTTCCAAAGAAAGCGGCTTGGTCAATGTTGTCAGAATTAAGTAAAGGCATGCAACCGACTTTTTACTACGCAGATTGGTATAATCAATCTGACAAAGTCGCTGTAGGCTTATCTTCGGCAAATTTTGGTGGTGAGTACCGTCAGTTTCGTTCTTGTTTAGCGACGCTGTTACCTTACGGTTTTGATGATATAGCGTTTACCGTGCTCAATTATGAAGAGGGTGGAACTAATTTAACCCGTTTTTCAAAACAGCAGCTGAAACGTGTTCAAGAGTATTTATCCTATGATTCTGATGTAGAGTTAGTGTTTGTTGATGCTTATACTGACAGTTATGGTGGTCGCTCTGTGAATCAAAGGGTGTCACAGCGTCGTGCAGACACAGTTGCAGATCTTCTTGTTGCAAGTGGCATTGAAGAAAGTCGTATTCATAAGACGGGTCATGGTGAACGTCGTCATGTTGCATCTAACGATCTTGTTGAAGAAAGAGCACGTAACCGCCGCGTAGTGATCAAAATTTCCAAGAGCATTTAAATTTCAATTTCTGCCTATCACGACTCTAGCAGCCCCAATCTCTTTCAAGGCTTAACTCAGCGTTAAGCCTTTTTAGTTTTCTAAGCCATTGATTGAACATCATGATGGCAGCACCACAAAGTAAGTTGCATTTTAATGAACTGAGACTCATTAGAATAAAGTCGATGATAAATTTAAGGTAAAAAAAAGCCCACTTAAAATAAGTGGGCCAAACAATTTGTATTCACAAATTCAAGGAAGGAAGTCAAGCATAAGAACCAGGGATAAGTTGAGGTATTGGGGTACATCAACTAGGAGTTCTTGGTTTTCAATAACTAAATAAGCTATGTCCTGAAAACAAGATGAATTTTAGAGAGTTTACTCTAAGGTGACAAACTAGAAAAATTACAGCTTCAGATTAGTATTTCTAATTCATTACAATGTCGTTAAATTTTTACTAATCACAATAATTAAATCAGAATACCTAAAATGGCCGTTTATATTCATTCGTTATGCATATTTAATTGTTTTTGTGCTTATTTCAATTGATGTATAAATGTTAAATTTACAATTCTACTAACAATACAAAAAAATTTAATAATAAGAAATACTGCTGAATTCCCTTGTTAATAGGGTTTTTAGTGCTTTGGTAAGGGATAGGGAAATCGTATCTTTAGTGACTAGCTAGAATTGATGTCTTCGTTAATCTTTTTATAATTTTTTGCTATACAGGGAACAAAGTTGAGGTCGTCCTGTATAATTAACCCGCTTTTTGTGCGGATATTAACCACCTGTATGACTTTGTATCCTTTATCGCTATATCCACAAACAACAGCATAAGTAACTTTTAGCACTATATATTCTTATCCAAATGCTCTTTTGGGAAAGTCATCGCAGAAATAACCGATTGAATGACCTATGTGTGTATAGACTTTTTAGGACTTCTTTAACTAATTACCCATCAAATTATTTACGCATCACTATTGATAAACTCTCATTACTCATTACTCATGACTTTTTCTAAAAATGAAAATTAATCATTCTTGCTGTTTACTGTGACTTAACGATTTTATATGAATGACTTATAAATTTGACTAATAAACACACTGGAAAACGTTTATGTTTGTTCTCTAGTTACTTTGTTAAACATCCCCTTTATGTAGTGAACCTCCTTCAATGGTTAACTCGAATGAGGAACGCTTAAAAGTTAAATGTTTGTAAATGAATCAATAGCTAACATTAAACATTCTTCATTTATTAGGCATATCGCTGCAAAAGCCCTAAGTTTAATGGCAAATTAATCATCGCTCTTTAAAATAAACCTTTTATAGCTGTGTCCTTTTATTCACAAGCGTGGTGGTACTCGGTATAGTAAGCCATCTTTTATTACGCAAAATTCACAATCGCTAATTATGTTTACATGGCCAATTTCAATTTATTATGAAGACACGGATGCCGGTGGCGTTGTGTATCATTCTAATTATTTAAATTTCTTTGAACGAGCAAGAACTGAATGGCTTAAATCGATGGGAGTAGTACAAAGCACACTTTTAGCTGATGATATTGCTTTTGTGGTTAAGCATGCTGAGTTAGATTTTCGAATTGCAGCTAGGTTTGAACAGAACTTATTTGTTGAATCAAAGGTCATAGAATTAAAAAAAGCCTCTTTGGTATTTAAGCAGCGTTTGCTTGACGATAACGGTGACTGTTATTGTGAAGGAACCATTATTGTTGCTTGTATCGCGCTATCTCGTATGCGCCCAAGAGCTATCCCATTAAATATTGTGCAGGAGTTTAATCGTGCAAGCTGAAATTTCTTTTATAGGTCTTTTTTTAGAGGCAAGTGTCCTCGTCAAACTGGTAATGCTGACCTTACTTTGTCTATCAATAGCATCATGGGCTGTTATTATTCAGCGCAGGAAGTTATTAAACTCAGCTCGTGCTAAATCAATTAAGTTTGAAGACACATTTTGGTCAGGTGTGGATTTAAATAAACTCTACAAAGAATTATCTGCGCGAAGTGAAGGGGTTTCGGGACTGGAAGCGTTATTCGTTGCAGGATTTAAAGAGTATTCTCGTTTGAGTCAAGCAAATAGTAAGTCACCGGAAGCCGTCATGGATGGTACATCTAGAGCGATGCGTGTGAGTTTATCTCGTGAAGTTGAAAGACTAGAAACCCATCTACCTTTATTAGCTACCATTGGCTCAACCAGCCCATATATTGGTTTATTTGGAACGGTATGGGGCATTATGAATTCGTTTATTGCCTTAGGTGCAGTTGAAAACGCAACCTTAGCTATGGTCGCACCAGGTATTGCTGAAGCATTAATTGCAACTGCAATGGGTTTATTTGCAGCGATCCCTGCCGTAATTGGTTATAACCGCTTTTCGACACAAGTTGAAAAACTAGAAATGGCGCATGTAAACTTTATGGAAGAGTTCTCTAACATATTGCAACGCCAAGCCTACAGTGAGAAGGAAGCGGTGTAATGTATCAACGTAAGCGCCGTCGTCCGGTCGCCGAAATCAATGTTGTTCCTTATATTGACGTCATGCTGGTGTTGCTGATCATCTTTATGGTCACAGCGCCTATCGTGTCGCAAGGCGTAAAAGTAGAATTGCCACAAGGCGAAGCTGAACCTTTACCTGCAGAAAGTAAACCACCAATCGTTGCTTCTATCGATGAGTTTGGTGAGTACTTCTTAAATGTGGGGAGTGGTTCAAGTGATGATCCGCTGTCTTTGGATGAGATCTCTATCCAAGTTGGTGCGATGATCCAGCTAGAGCCAGAAAGGCCAGTCGTTGTTAAGGCTGATAGAAGAATTCCTTATGAAAATGTGATTCAGTTAATGGTCAGTCTACAGGGCGCAGGTGTGCCTGCTGTTGGCCTAATGACTGATTCACCTAAGGAGTAATTCAGTGGCTGTAAAATCAGAATTAACCTTACCTATTACTATTTCAGCTGGCATTCATATTGGTGTTATTGTTGCGTTAGCTCTTGGTATCAGTTTTGAAGACAAGCCAAAGCACCTGCCTCAAGCGCAATCATCTGAGCCAGTTGTGCAAGCAGTTGTCGTTGATCAACAACGTATTAATGAGCATGCTGAAAAACTCAAAAAACAGCGAATTGAAACGCAACGTAAAGAGCGTGAGCGTCAAGAAGAGTTAGATAGGCAAGCCCGCAAAGCGAAGGAAGAAGTTAGAAAAGAGCAGGAGCGAATAAAGCAGCTTGAGAACCAACGCAGAATAAAAGAACAAGAGACATTAAAAGCGAATAATGCAGCTAAGGCTGCAAAACTAAAAGAAGCTGAAGAAAAAGCAAAAGCTGAAAAAGCAGCTGAATTAAGAAAGCAAAAAGAAGCTGAGCGTAAAGCTGCGGAGAAAAAAGCCGCTGAAAAACGTAAAGCTGAAGAAGCAGCGGCAGCGAAAAAGCGTGAAGAAGAACGTAAACGTAAAGAAGAAGCTGAACGGAAACGCAAAGCTGAAGAGGCAGAACGTGCTCGTCAAGAACGTGAAATGGCTGAAGCAATGGCAGCTGAGCAAGTCGCTTTATCGGCAACACGTTCAAAGCAAATTACGTCAGAAGTCAATAAATATACAGCAATGATTAAATCAACGATTCAACGCAATTTGGTGGTTGATGAGTCAATGCGTGGTAAAAGTTGCCAAGTACTTATTCGACTCGCAAAAGATGGGTTTGTGACGGCAAGCCAAACGTTAAGTGGCGATCAAGTCGTTTGCCGTGCTGCGAAAGCTGCAATTAATAAAGCGGGGCGTTTACCCGTTTCTTCTGAAGAAGATGTTTACAATAAAATGAAAGAAATTAATTTAACCGTATCACCGGAATTTAATTAAAGGAGTCACATGAAGATTTTGGCAAAATGGTTAACAGTTTTTGTATTTTTAACCAGTACCACGGCAAATGCTGCGCTAGATATTGTTATTACTGAAGGTGTTGATGCCGCAAGGCCCATTGCGGTCATGCCTTTTGTATGGCAAGGAACAGGGCCAGCGCCAACACAAATTAGTGATGTTGTTACAAGTGATTTAGCTCGTAGTGGTACATTTAGCCCATTGGATGCTCGCAGTCTACCGCAAGCGAATATCAGTACTGTTAACGAATTTATTGCAACAGGTTGGGAGCAAACGGCTTCAGATGCACTCTTAGTCGGTTCGATTAAACCTTATGGTACTAATCAGTACTTAGTGAGTTTTGACTTAATCGACTTAGTCAAAGCGCAATTGCAGTCAGACAAAGGTCCAGTACCTGCAAGTGACTTATTATTGGAAAGCCGTGAAACGGTAATCAGTGAGTCGCAATTTAGACAGTATGGTCATCGCATCAGTGACATCGTGTATGAAAAGCTAACTGGAATACGTGGTGCCTTCTTAAGTCGTATTGCTTATGTGGTTGTGAAACAGGGTGAGAAATCACCGTATCACTTGATGATCGCTGATTATGACGGATATAACGAGCAAATGTTATTGCGTTCGCCTGAACCGTTAATGTCACCGACTTGGTCTCCTGACGGACGTCGTCTCGCTTATGTGAGTTTTGAGAATCGTAAAGCAGAAATATTTGTTCAAGATATCTATACTCAAGAACGTATTAAGGTGAGCTCCCATAAAGGTATTAATGGTGCACCAAGCTTTTCGCCTGATGGTAAAAAGTTAGCTGTTACATTATCAAAAGATGGACAACCTGAAATTTACGTGATTGATATAGCGACAAAGGCACTTAAACGTGTGACAAATCACTACGCTATTGATACAGAAGCATCTTGGATGCCTGATGGAGAGTCATTGATTTTTACTTCAGAACGTGGCGGCAGACCTCAAATTTATCAAGTTAAATTGAGTACTGGAAAAATCTCACGTGTAACGTTTGAAGGTGAGTGGAACCTCGGCGGTACTATCACTCCTGATGGACGTAGTATGATTTTTGTAAATCGTACTAATGGTAAATTTAATATTGCGAGAATGGATCTTCAAACTCGCTTTATGCAAGTGCTTACTTCAACTCAACTTGATGAGTCACCAAGTATTGCACCTAATGGAACCATGGTTATCTATGGTACAACCTATCGCGGTAAGCAAGTATTAGCAGCGGTATCTATGGATGGACGTTTTAAAGCAAGACTACCAGCAGGCCAAGGTGAAGTGAAATCGCCAGCCTGGTCTCCATTTCTATAAATTTTAATTAAGGATTACCCATGAATCTGAATAAGTTGTTTAAAGCTATGTTAGTTGTTGTACCTGTAATGGCATTAGGTGCATGTAGCACAACTTCAGAATCTGAAACTGACGCAAGTGGTTCAACTAGTGGTTCTACTACTACAACCACTGGCGGTGAATATGGTTCTGGTGGTGTTGAAACAGGTGGCGCAGCGCCAATCTTAACTCCAGAAGAGCAGCAACGTATTGAGCAAGAAGAATTACGTGCTCAAAATATTATTTATTTTGATTTTGACCGTAGTGAAGTACAAAGTGAAAATGCTGCAATTATTCAAGCTCACGGAAACTATTTAGTTGAGCACCCAAATGTACGTGTATTAATTGAAGGTCATGCTGATGAGCGTGGCACGCCTGAATACAATATTGCGTTAGGTGAACGTCGTGCTAAAGCTATTGCTAAATACTTACAAGGTATGGGTGTTCAAGCTAGCCAAATGAGTGTTGTTAGTTATGGTGAAGAAAAGCCATTAGATTTTTCACGCAGTGAAAGTGGTTTTGCAAAAAACCGCCGCGGTGTTTTAGTTTATTAATCGCGAAGAGTAAAAGCGATAACGGAAGGCCGGCTATGCCGGCCAGTTTAGGAGTTTATTGATGAAACATGCTGTTTTAGTTGCTGCGATGTTTGTAGCTGCAGGTGCTAACGCTGCCCCTGCACCTGTTCAAGATATTGCAGGCGGGTCAAATGATGATCGACTATCTCGTTTAGAACGTATTATTAAAGCAAAACAACAATCTGAATTTGAAGCGCAACAACGTTTAGATGCATTACAACGTGAAGTTCTTGAGTTACGTGGTATTACTGAACAGCAAGATTATCAAATTAGTCAAATGTTGCAGCGCCAACGCCAGCTTTATGAAGAAATTGCTAATTTATCAGCGAGTGCGGCGTCGACCACTGTCTCTGTCGCTGATACTGCTACATCTGCTGGCACTCAGTCTACTCTAGGGGAAACTGCAAGCTATGAGCAAGCCGTGAACCTTGTATTGAAAGAGCGTAAGTACGATGAAGCCATTCCGGCCTTTAGTGACTTCATTAAACAATACCCAGATTCCACATATGCTGCCAATGCCAACTATTGGTTAGGCCAGTTGTTATTCAATAAAGGTACTTTTGCTGAAGCTAAAGTTGCATTTAATACCGTGGTCAATAAATATCCTAACTCTAATAAACGTGGTGATAGTTTAGTTAAGTTAGGCATGATCGCTGAAAAAGAAGGTGACAGTGCGACAGCGAAGACATTCTATAACCGAGTGTTGAAAGAATACGCTAATAGTGCCTCAGCAAGACTTGCCCAACAACAATTGTCGGCTTTGTAAGCCTAATTTAACTAAAAAACAGCCTCTTAGTTTATTTTTAGTGCAAACGGCAAAAAAACCATAAATTGCACTTGCATGCGAAGATGAAAAAGGTATTATAGGCGCCCTCAGAACGGAGCGACGTTCTGAGGTCATTAAACAGGTTAGATTAACTTAGTTAGATGACAGATTGATTGAACTCTATTTATAGTCTTCACTTAATCTAAGAAACAGAAATGGGTCGTTAGCTCAGTTGGTAGAGCAGTTGGCTTTTAACCAATTGGTCGAAGGTTCGAATCCTTCACGACCCACCACTTTTCTGAAAGTGAGATTGCCAGTCAGGCTTTAATTCAGACGTAATGAATCGTTACGTGAAACCAGATGGGTTGTTAGCTCAGTTGTTTAGTTTAATTAGGCAGTTGGCTTTCTCTCCAATTAAAACATAGGTTTTAATGAAATACAGATGGGTCGTTAGCTCAGTTGGTAGAGCAGTTGGCTTTTAACCAATTGGTCGAAGGTTCGAATCCTTCACGACCCACCACTTTTCTAAAAGTGTTGCCAGTCAGGCATAGATTTAGAAGCAAAATCTAGATGGGTCTTTAGCTCAGTTGTTTAGTTTAATCAGGCAGTTGGCTTTCTCTCCAATTAAAACATAGGTTTTAATGAAATACAGATGGGTCGTTAGCTCAGTTGGTAGAGCAGTTGGCTTTTAACCAATTGGTCGAAGGTTCGAATCCTTCACGACCCACCACTTTTCTAAAAGTGTTGCCAGTTAGGCATAAATTTAGACGTAATGAATCGTTACGTAAAACTAGATGGGTCGTTAGCTCAGTTGGTAGAGCAGTTGGCTTTTAACCAATTGGTCGAAGGTTCGAATCCTTCACGACCCACCACTTTTCTAAAAGTGTTGCCAGTTAGGCATAAATTTAGACGTAATGAATCGTTACGTAAAACTAGACGGGTCGTTAGCTCAGTTGTTTGTCCTCTTGTTAACAAGATTAGGCAGTTGGCTTTCTCTCCAATTAAGACATAAGTTTTAATGAAAACTAGATGGGTCGTTAGCTCAGTTGGTAGAGCAGTTGGCTTTTAACCAATTGGTCGAAGGTTCGAATCCTTCACGACCCACCACTTTTCTGAAAGTGAGATTGCCTGTTCGGCTTTAATTCAGTTCTTCTATTGTCCTACCGTTTTTAATCTATTCATATTCAAGCTTTTTTAATTTATTCAGCCTTACTATAAACTCAACTCTTGTATGTTGATGTTGTACTTTTTGTCAACTTTATCGCCTCATGAATAAGTATTCTTTTGTTCACAAGAATACTGCTTAGCTATTAATTTTACTGGGCAGTCTTAACGTATTCAAATTGCTAATGTTATCTACCATTTAATTGCAAACCTGCTAATCATTTTAGCTTTCTCTCATCTACTTTTGTCTAATAGACCTATTGCTAATGTTGCTTGTTTGTTAAGTGGGTCATATTGCTTTAGATGATAAGAACAGGGAGAGCATGATGAAACAAGCAAAATATGGTTTATTAATCGGTTGTTCAATGCTGGCATTAAGTAATGTTAGTTATGCAGATACTGATATGCAGTTTGGGGGCTACGTAAAAGCTGATGTGATGTTCAGTGACTATGGTAATGGCGCACCCGATTCAGGAAGTTTATCTCGTCAATTTTATGTGCCTGGTACTATTTATGGCGAAGAGGGTAATGGTAAACAAGTTGTCGATTTTCAGGCGCGAGAGACTCGTTTTAATTTTAAAACGGTTTCAGATTTTGATGGTCATAAGTTAACAGGTTTTATTGAATTAGATTTCATGACTCATACTGACGGTAATGAACGTGTATCTAACAGTTATTCACCACGTATTCGACAAGCTTTTATTAGTTATGATAACTGGACAGTCGGTCAAACATGGACAACGTTCCAAAATCCTGGCGCATTGCCTGAAAACTTAGATTTTGTTGGTGCAGCCGAAGGTACACCTTTTGTTAGACAAGCGATGATTCGCTATACAAATGGTGGATTTCAAATAGCAGTCGAAAACCCGGAAACGACTGTAAATAAATTTGGTACGGCAACACGACTCACCAGTGGTAGTGGCATTGTGCCAGATGTTGTTGCTCGTTATAACTTTAAGACAGAAGGCGGGACTGCTATTTCTGTGGCTGGTATTTTACGTCAATTGAATGTTGAAGAAAATGTTGATGGGCAGGCGGTAGATTCAACTGAAATGGGTTACGGTGCGAGTATTGCCGGTATTATCCCGGTCGGAAACGATGACTTTAAATTCTCAGCAACCTACGGTGAAGGCCTAGGGCGTTATATGGCGTTGAATTATGCCAATGCTGGTAATCTTGATGCTAACGGCGAAATACAAGCGATAAGCTCTTACGGTGGCTATGCCGCTTACCGCCATTGGTGGAATGACAAGTGGCGTACGAGTGTCACTGTGTCAGCATTTAAAGCTGATAACGATACCATGCTATCGAGTAGCTTAGTAAATGCTGAGTCTTACTCAAGTTATATTAACTTATTGTATTCACCAACCAAGCCTTTGACCTTTGGTGTTGAGTATATGTACGCGAAAAACGAACGTGAAAATGGAAGTGATGGTGACCTAAGCCGTATTTTGTTCTCTGCTAAATACGTGCTTTAAAAGCTAATGATTTTCTAAGGTAGCATTACGACATCAAAAAAGGGTTAATTCATTGAATTAACCCTTTTTTCATTTGTGCATAATTGATTTATTAATCTAATTAGCCCAATAAGTTGTTTGAACGTACATATTGTTCAAATTCAGTGTAACCACCAACATGCACTTCATCGACAAAGATTTGCGGCACTGTTTCAACAGGCTTGCCGACCGTTTTCTCTAAATCAGCTTTTGAAATGCCTTCAGCGTGAATGTCGACATACTTGAACTTAAATCCGTCACGCTGTTCAGTTAATTTTTCTGATAGTTCAACAGCACGAACACAATAAGGGCAGCCTGGACGGCCAAAAATTACAACAAACATAGTGACTCCTTTTTTTGATTTGACGATTTATACCATAAGTTTTATCGAATTGATAATTTCATTCAATTCAAACAAAACTGTTTTCATTAATGGTTTTAAATCGTCCTTTATAATCAAAAAACTTTTCCACTAATTCCCATTTATGCTTTTGTTTTTTTAGTAACAGCAAATCAGGCGTTTTAAAATGTTTCTGGTGTTCAACAACTTGTTGAGGTGTTGAGAATTGTGGATGTTTCATCCCAGGCGTGCGCGAGTGTGGAGCAATAAAAATTGCATATAAGGCGCGCCGCTGAGCAGGTGTTTCCATTCTAAAGCTTTCTTTAAATTCATTAGCGTCAATATCGAAATATTTCACTATCAGCTTTTTATCATCTTCGATGAGATGCATCTCTTGGCATTTGAATAAATGATGATGTTGAGAGGATAAAACTTGTTTCAATCGTTTATCTGGATCAATGAGTGTTGACTGGCATGTTTGGCAAATGCGCGCTGCAATATCATTTTCAGCGCCACAATCAGGGCAGGATTTAGAGCGAAACCTGAAATCACATTGCTGATGTGTATCCTGTTTTGTATCGACTAACCCTTGGCAGCGTCGTCCGAAGTGTTCAACAATATCACCGTCGGCATCGACAATACCCCAAAAAGTATTAGCAAACTGGCAAACGGGGCAGTGTACTTGTACTGGGACAGATTTACTGTTGGGTTTGACTTGGCCAACTTCAGGAAAATAAAGATCATATCCATTAGCCGCATAATCAATGACTAGGCAATCCTCTTTGTCTTTTGCTAAGCGTAAGCCTCTGCCAATCATTTGCTGAAATAAGCTCACAGAGGCCGTAGGCCTTAAGATAGCAATTAAATCTACATGGGGAGCATCAAAGCCTGTAGTAAGTACCGCTACGTTGACAATGTATTTAAGACTTTGCTGCTTAAACCGTGAAATAATATCATCACGCACTGTATGAGGGGTGTCAGCGGTAATTAAAGCTGCACTATCATCGAGTAACTTCATTATTTCTTTTGCATGACGCACTGTTGCCGCAAATATGAGCACGCCTTTACGGTGTTCTGCTAGTTGCACAACCTGCTTAATTATTGCTGTGGTAGCTCGGCCTTGATGATCTAATAAATCATCGACTTCTTTTTGTGGATATTCGCCTGTCTCTGAAGGGGTTACCTGGCTAAAATCATATTGTGCGCTTAAGCCATCGAATATCTTAGGTGCTGTTAAATACCCACGTTTAATGAGTGGCCGCATGGGCAATTCAAAAATACATTGTTCAAAAATAGGTTTTTCTGTGTTGCCGACTTTACCGTGATAATGATGGCGAAATATCCAGCCTAGTCCTAATCTGTATGGTGTTGCCGTTAAGCCTAGTAATTTTAGTTGCGGGTTATTTTTTTTCAGATGATTCAATAACTGCCAATACTGACTATTTTCATCGTTACTAACACGATGACATTCATCAATAATAACCAAAGAGAAAGTTTGGTTAAATTTTTCAGGTGCCCTAGCAGCTGATTGAACGCTAGCCACAACCGTTTTACCTACCGCTTTTTTTTGGTTTAATCCAGCTGAATAGATACTGGCATTTTGAGTCAGTAATCCCACTTTTTCTGCATTTTGAGCGACTAGCTCTTTAACATGAGTCAATATCAAAACATTGCCTCTAGCTATTCTTGCAAGTTCTGCTATCACGATACTTTTACCAGCACCTGTTGGTAATACTAATACAGCGGAGTCATTACTTTGCTTAAAGTGTTTTATAGCGGCATCAACAGAATCTTGTTGGTAATCACGAAGGGATATTACAGCTGTCATAGGTTTTTATCGTTATTGAATAATGTTCAAAGTAATAATGAAATTCATCGCATTCACGGAGCATACATTGCTAGTGATATAAATGGTTACTCTAGCATGAAATAAAGCCCTTAATTTAGGCGGTATAAAAAATTGATATAAAAAAGCCCCCTCAATTGAGGGGGCAACGAGAATCTGGTTAGGATTTCTCAAGGTGGGTAGGACAGTTAATTGATGTAGGATATTATTCCGCTTTATTCAAGCGTGATTCTATCAAGGTATCGATTACCGCAGGATCTGCAAGTGTTGAAGAATCACCTAAGTTTGTTACCTCGTTTGCTGCAATCTTACGCAAGAAACGGCGCATGATTTTGCCAGAGCGAGTCTTAGGTAAACCACCAGCCCATTGAATCAAATCTGGGGTAGCTAACGCGCCGATTTCTTTACGAACCCATTGTCGTAAGTTTTGACGAAGTTCTTCCGTTTCTTCAATACCTTTAGTTAAGGTCACATAAGCGTAGATACCTTGACCTTTGATGTCATGGGGGTAACCAACTACTGCGGCCTCAGCAACTAGCTCATGTGAAACAAGGGCACTTTCAACTTCGGCGGTACCTAAACGATGACCGGATACGTTAATAACGTCATCCACACGACCCGTGATCCAGTAATAACCGTCTTCGTCACGACGGGCACCATCACCAGTAAAGTACATGCCTCGGAAAGTTTTAAAATACGTTAATGCAAAACGGTCATGATCGCCATAAACCGTGCGCATTTGGCCTGGCCAAGAATCGAGAATGACCAAATTACCTTCAACTGCACCATCTAAAATATTACCCATGTTATCAACTAGGGCTGGCTGCACACCAAAGAATGGGCGAGTCGCAGAGCCTGGTTTAGCATCGGTTGCTCCAGGAAGTGGGCTAATTAAGATACCGCCAGTTTCTGTCTGCCACCAAGTATCAACAATTGGGCAAGACTCATGGCCAATGACTTCGTGATACCAGCGCCAAGCTTCAGGGTTGATAGGTTCACCTACTGAGCCCATTACACGAAGCGAACTGCCATCAAAGCCGTCAAATTGCTCTTTGCCTTCAGCCATCAGTGCACGGATTAATGTCGGTGCGGTATAAAGAATATTCACTTTATGGCGATCAATCATTTCACCTAAACGCGATGGACCTGGAGAATTAGGTACACCTTCATGAATAAGAATCGTTGCACCATTAGCCAGTGGGCCATAAACCATATAGGAATGGCCAGTAATCCAACCGACATCGGCAGTACACCAATAAACCTCGCCTTCTTTGTAATCAAATACATATTCGTGTGTCATTGATGCATAAACCATGTAACCACCGGTTGTGTGCAGCACACCTTTAGGGTTACCAGTTGAGCCTGATGTATAAAGCAGGAAAAGCGGGTCTTCAGCGCCCATTTCTTCGGCTTGGCAATGCTCTGAAGCTGTTGCCATTACATCGCTCCACCAAATATCACGACCTTCAACCCAATCGATATCTCCGCCTGTGCGGTTGAGTACGATAACTTTTTCTACGCAATCAACATCTGGATTATTCAGTGCATCATCAATACTACGTTTAAGAGGAATTTTACGACCACCACGAATACCTTCGTCGGCAGTAATCAATACTTTTGAGTTGCCATCAATAACACGAGATGCAATGGAGTCTGGAGAGAAACCTCCAAATACCACTGAGTGAATAGCACCAATGCGAGCACAAGCTAACATGGCTACAGCAGCTTCTGGCACCATTGGCATATAAATCGTGACGACATCGCCTTTACAAACGCCTTGGCTGCGAAGTGCATTGGCAAATTTACACACATCAGTATGTAACTCACGGTAAGTAATTTTACGCTGCTCATTTGCATCATCGCCTTCCCATATAATGGCAACTCTATCGCCATTTTTTTCAAGATGGCGATCTAAACAGTTTGCAGAGGCGTTTAATGTGCCATCATAAAACCAATTGATAGACAGGTTATGATCATCAAAAGAGGTCTTTTTGATTTTGGTGTAAGGCTTAATCCAATCGATACGCTTACCATGTTCTCTCCAAAATCCTTCTGGATTTACCACTGATTCTTGGTACATTTTTTTATATTTATCGTTATCTACCAGTGCATTGTTGGCGAAATCTGCTGGTACTTTATAGAGAGACTGCGAGCTCATAGGGCTTCCCTTTGTCAAAATTAGCGTTACGAGAGTATTGTCTGCAAGGTGAGGTTAACACTATTAGACCTTGGTCTAGTTTTAAAATATCCTTAATATTTAACCTGTTGCGCATGTTAGCATGACATATTCGTGAAACGGTTTTATTGCACAAATATTAAGCATAAAAATAATTAAAGAGAATGCTATGAATTTGACCTTAGTCGTTGCTGTAATTGCAATTTGCTATGTTTCCTTGCTGTTTATCTTAGCGTGGGGAGCTGAACGCTGGTTTAGTAAAATCACCAAAAAGGTGCAAGTGTGGATATACGGCTTAAGTCTAGCGGTTTACTGTTCGTCGTGGAGTTTTTTAGGCACGGTGGGGCAGTCTGCTAATGATTTGTGGTCTTTTTTACCGATTTATTTAGGGCCTATTTTGGTTTTTACTTTAGGCTTTGGCATGCTTCGTAAGATAGTCGCCATATCAAAAGCGCAAAATATCACTTCTGTTGCAGATTTTATTGCCGCTCGCTATGGAAAATCTCAAACCCTTGCTGCAATTGTGACACTTATTGCTTTATTTGGGATCATGCCTTATATCGCTTTGCAGTTAAAAGCGATGGTCTTTAGCTTGAATTTATTTCAACCTGAAAACATGCCATTAAATGATGTCAGCGTCCCCATGGTCATGACATTTATTTTAGCAATCTTTGCTATCTTATTTGGTACACGAAAGCTTGATGCAACAGAGCATAACCCTGGAATGATGGTCGCTATTGCTTTCGAGTCATTAGTGAAGCTAGCTGCTTTTTTAATTGTTGGCTTTGTGATTACTTTTGGCTTTTTTGATGGGTTTGGTGATATTTGGCAACAGGCGGCAGAAAAAGACATTATTAAACATGGCTCATTAAATATTACTTCTTTCTTGCCTGAGATGTTTGTGGGTGTTGCCGCATTTTTATGTATGCCAAGGCAATTCCATGTCATGGTGGTGGAATGTGCTGAAGAGTCTGTACTTAAAAAAGCACGTTGGATATTCCCATTATATCTCGCCATGTTTGGCTTGTTTGTGGCGCCATTAGCCTTAGCTGGCACATTATTGCTCGGCGACAGTGTGGCCGCCGACACTTACGTGATTAATCTTCCTTTAGCACTAGATCAACCGGTACTGGCGGTGATTGCGTTGTTAGGTACATTATCTGCGGCAACGGGTATGGTAATTGTTGCTGTGGTAACGATAAGTATTATGATCAGTAATGAGTGGATTGTTCCGTTCATGCTACGCACAAATAAAGTGAGTGGAACTAATTTTAATCAATTTGCTCGTTTTTTACTTAATGCTCGCCGTCTTGCCATCGTTATTATTCTTTCATTAGGCTATTTAAGTTACTTATTGTTCGGTAATAGTGAGTCATTATCTCATTTAGGACAATTGTCATTCGGTGCTTTCGCTCAGCTTGCACCAGCTTTGCTCGGTGGATTGTATTGGAAGTACGGTAATCGCTCTGGGGTATTCTTAGGCTTAGCGGTTGGGTTTTCTTTATGGTGTTATATCTTATTTGAAGGCAGTGTTGGTTTAGGGCAAGAAACAGGCTTATTAGCCTCAATTAGCCCAGAGGTTGACGATACGCTTATTGCCCTATTAGCTAATATTATTTGTTATATATTAGGCTCATTATGGTTTAGAGCGGGTGTCGCTGAGCGTATTCAAGCTAGCCATTTTATCAATCCGGGCTCACTTCAATCTGATTCAAACAAAAAAGACGCTAACAGAAAACACACTGCCATTTCCCAGCAAGACTTGTTAATTCTCGCCAGTCGATTTGTCAGCCCAACTAGAGCATATGAAAGCTTTAGTAAGTTCTCCCCAGATGCTGTGCGTAGTGATTCATGGCATAAAATGGCTGACCAATCTTTAGTGTCACACACAGAGCATATGCTTGCTGGGGTATTAGGTGCCTCTAGTGCCTCTTTGGTAATGGATTCAGTATTACAAGGTCGTGACTTAGCCCTTGATGAAGTATTCAGTTTGGTAGATGAAGCATCATCTAAGATTATTTTAAGCCAAGATATGCTTAGAGGCGCAATTGAGCACGCTTATGAAGGCATGAGTGTGGTCGATAAAGATTTGAATTTAGTTGCTTGGAACTTTAAATATGCTGAGCTGTACGATTACCCTGAAGGTTTTTTACAACAGGGCATGCCAATTAGCGAGGTGATCCGTTTTAATGCTGCCAGAGGCTACTGTGGTGAGGGAGACATAGAGTTGCAAGTCGATATACGCGTGCAACATATGCGTAATGGTACTGAGCACACATCTGAGCGGCAGCGAAAAGACGGGAAAGTGATCAAAATTCAGGGCAACCCAATGCCTGATGGCGGTTTTGTGATGACCTTTACCGACATTACCCAATATCGCAAGCAAGAGAAAGCCTTATTAGAAGCGAATGAAACATTAGAATCTCGAGTACAAGAGCGTACTTATGAGCTCGCGATGCTCAATAGTGAACTCCTTGAAGCAAAAGCCCAGGAAGAAATGGCGAATGCCTCTAAAAGTCGTTTTTTAGCCGCTGTTGGGCATGATTTAATGCAGCCTTTAAATGCTGCTCGTTTGTTTACAGCATCGCTTGCACAATATCCGAATTTGGATTTGGAAGGAAAAACCACGCTTTCTCATATTAATAATTCACTTCGCACCGCTGGCGAATTATTAACTGACTTGCTGGATATTTCTAAATTAGATTCAGATATGGTAGAGGTGAATCGTCGAGATTTTTCTCTTGGAGAATTACTAAATGGCTTAGCCGTTGAATTTGAAGCCATGTCTGCTGACAATCAAATCAAATTTAATATGATGCCGTGTAATGCAACGATTAATTCTGATTTATCCCTATTAAGACGGGTGTTACAAAACTTTTTAACCAATGCCTATCGCTATGCAAAAGGCGGAAGAGTATTACTTGGTTGTCGTCATCGTGGTGATTTTATTGAAATTCAAGTTCTTGATACTGGTTGCGGTATTGATGAACATGAAACGCAAGAAATCTTTAAAGAGTTTAAACGTTTAAATCATCCAAGTAGTCGCAACGTTAGTGGACTAGGGCTCGGCTTAGCTATTGCTGACAGAATCAGTAAAGTGCTGGACCATCAAATCTTAGTGACATCAAAGTTAGGACAAGGATCGGTATTTTCTATAATGGTGCCGTTGGGCAAAACGGTGACAGAGAAGGTCGTGAAACCGGTACCGACGCCAACTCAGCCTCTAGCAGGGGTGAAAGTGCTATGTATTGATAATGAAGAAGCCATTTTAGCGGGACTTGAAAGTTTACTGACTCGTTGGAAATGTGATGTTGTTTGTGCCACGGATTTGGCTGATGCACGCATTAAATTAGGCCTCAAAGGGGTAGCTCCAGATATCGTTTTAGCTGATTATCATTTAGATAATGATCAAAACGGTGTGGATGCAATGGATGGAATTCGCTCTCGATACGGTGAGCATTTGCCGGGTATTTTAATCACTGCTAATACCAATAAAGATCTCATTGATGATGTACAAAAGCGTGGCTATCACTACATGGCTAAAATGGTGAAACCTGCTGCATTAAGAGCGTTGATTTCAAGCCTAGTAAAATAGAYGATGAAATAGTGAGAGATTTAACCAAAGCAAGGATGAAGATGATAACTGTATATGGTGACGTAAAGTCGGGAAATTGTTACAAGGTAAAGTTAACGTTAAGGTTACTAAATCAAGCTTATCGTTGGCGAGATATCGATATAATGGCTGGTGAAACTAAAACGGCAACATTTTTGAAAAAATCACCTCAAGGGAAGCTGCCTATTATTGAGCTTGATGATGGAAGGGTGCTGGCAGAGTCAAATGCCATTATAGGGTATTTAGCTGAAGGGTCTGGGCTGATACCGACTGATGAGTTTGATAAAGCATTAATGTATCAATGGCTTTTCTTTGAGCAATACACCCACGAACCTTGTATAGCCGTTGCTCGCTTTATTCGCCTTTATCAGAACATGCCGATTGAGCGGCAAGCTGAATATGATGCTTTACATGTTAAGGGTAGACAAGTGTTGAGATTACTAGATGAACAGTTAGCCAACAAAGCCTTTATCTTAGGAGAACAATTCAGTTTAGCCGATATCGCCTTATTTGCTTATACCCATGTCGCCCATGAAGGTGGCTTTGATATAACGCCCTTTGAGAATATAAGGCAGTGGTTGAGTAATGTTGAACAACAGCCAGGCTTTGTCGGTATGCAAGATTAATTACATTGATTTTGAGAACATGCGACTAGAAAAATAAAGCCCCGTATCAAACTAGATAAGGGGCTTTTAAAACTCAGTTAAACGGTGTATCTAATAAAACAATCAATCTTTTAGGAATATCGATGCCGATATTATTTTTCTAACTTACTGAAATAATCAAAAATGACAGGAACATCATTTTGACCTAAACCTGCATCTACCGCTTCTTGTAAGCTAGTAGAAGTGCCCTGAGCAATAAGAGATTTAGTCCCTAAGTCTTCGCACATTGCAAGGAAATAACCTAAGTCTTTATTGGCATTTGCAACTGAGAAGCCAAGTTTTTCTTCACCGTCGACAGCATAGAACTTACAGAATTGCATGAACGGCGAGTTAGAAGGACCTGCTGACATGATGTCAAATAACTGCTGTCCATCAACACCTGCAAGTTTTGCCACCGCAAATGCTTGCGACATGGTTGCTACCGTTGTCATACCCATGAAGTTATTAATTAATTTAGTTGTATGTCCTGCACCTAAAGCGCCTAGGTGGAATACATTTTCGCCTTGCTCTTCTAGTAATGGTTTCACTTTATTAAAAGTATCCATGTCACCAGCAGCCATAATGTTAAGTAGGCCGTCTTTAGCATGTGCAGGTGTTCTGCCTAAAGGCGCATCAATCATGCCGACACCTTTTTCAGCAAGTGCAGCACCAATTTTTTTAGTCGAAGAGGGGATAGATGTACCAAAGTCAACTAGCACAGAGCCAGGTTTAATACCTTCTAATACGCCATCATCGCCGTATACAATTTTTTCTACCACTGCTGATGTCGTTAAACAAAACTGAACAACATCACTGGCAGCAGCTAACTCTTTTGCTGATGTAAAAGCAGTTGCATTGCCACGGTCAATAACACGTGCAACAGCTTCAGCGCTTAGATCCATTACATTGACTTGATAACCTCTCTTTTGTAGGTTCTCAACCATGTTGCCGCCCATAAGACCAAGGCCGATGAAACCAATGATTGGCTTTGTCATATCTAACTCCTAAAATTTTTATATATGTTTATCTGAGTAACAAAGATTGCTCAACGCTTAATAGTGCTAGTCAATTAGCTGCATGGATTAACTGTCCATTTTTGAATATGCAATTAATTGTTTTACATGCTCTATTCTATTAAGTATTTGTAAATATTATCTAAATCGAGCTTATTACCAATATTAGTTAATAATAAATTTATTGTCAACCAATTTGTTGGGTTTTGGTTTACCAAAAGTTAAATTGGTAAGTTAACCTGTGAAGCTAAGTTGTGTTGTTATGTAATTTCGCTAAATTTATTGTCATTAATGGAAAGGTGATTGTTGAAGAAAGAGCCTACCCGTAGCGGAAGGCTCTTATTAAGTGTGGCTTATTAGAATCTAGCGCGAACTCCAACAGTATAGCGACGATCTGATTCACTGTACTTCCATACCGAATCTAGCTCTGTAGTGTATTCAATTGGTTCCCCAGTTAAATTCACAACATTACCAACAACAGTGAAGTGTTCATTGATATCCCAACTTGCAGAGAAGTCGAATTGACCTCGAGCTTCACGGTAGTTGTTACCCACAGTCGCATCAAAGTTATCTGCTGATGGGTCATTTTGGTTAAATACGTTATAACCTAATGCACCAACTGTTTGAACGCGTTTCTCTGCTTGAGAATATAAGTAACGATCTCGCCAGTTATATGCTAGACGGAATTGAAGGTCGTCATTTTCCCAGTACACTTGACCGTTAGCTGTATTTTCAGAAATATTTAGCAGCGGGTTGCCGTCAGGTTGCTCACTATCAGCATAGGTATAGTTGGCATTGACACCAAACCCAGACCAGAAACCTGGTAAGAAGGTAAACTGTTGTTGATAAGCTAGCTCAACCCCTTTTACTTCACCGCTGCCACCATTAACGTCAGTATCAACAACAATACCTGTTCTGCCCGCAGCTTTTTCTGAGTCAACGTAGGCTAAACCTTGTGCCTCGGTCGCAAAGTTTACGTCACCTTGGCTTTGACCTGCAGTATCCAGTAAACAAACGTTGCCCCATTCAGTCGTGTTTTGGCCATCTACAGTACTTGGGTCAGCTAAACAGCTGCTGTCTGTTTGTGTAAATGAATTGACGTCTTTATAGAAAAGTGCAGCTGAAACAATGCCACCATCACCAAAATAGTGTTCAACAGATAAGTCATATTGAGTCACACGGTATGGTTCTAGTTGGTAAGAACCTTGAGTACCCGTCACTAATGAGTTATCAATTGATAATGCTGGGCTTAGCTCATCAAAGTCTGCACGACGCATAACTTTTGCAGCAGCAAAGCGCATTAAGGTTTCATCTGTAAGGGTATAGGTCACATTCAAGCTAGGGAGAAAATCTGAATAATCGTTTTCGCCAGTATCAAGAATTTTGTTGCCATTGGCATCAACAGAAGCAACAACGCTAGACTCTAATTCTGTTTGAATATAACGACCACCAAATACAGCAGTTAAATCATCAAAATCCAAATGGAATTGAGCATAGATAGCGCTGGTTTTCTCGTTAATTTCTTTATATGCACCATTATCTTCTACCATATTGTCAGCTAATGAGCCGTTCATGGCATAAGAAGTACCTTGCAGCATTTGTTGAACTAATGCGTAAGTGGCTTCAGTGTTCTGTAGTAAATCAGCATCATAAACATTGTAAGTCATTAAATCGTTTTGACCATTTACACCTGTTTGGTCAAATGAATTACTCATGTTAACGATTTTCATGCTGTCAGCCAGTACAGGATTATCAATCCAAATAGGGCTATAGAGTCCGTCAGCATTGGTTGCTTTTTTATAAGAATCTTTAAGGGTAGTGTTGCCGTTGATAGGTTTTAGGTCATAGCGGTTGGCACTATAATCTCGGTCAGTAAAGCGCACACCAGCTTTTACCGCTGATACCCAATCTACACCAATGTCAGAGATTTTGAAGTCAAAGCGTAATGCTTGTTCTTCATTGTCAGTTTCAAGTGTTTTATGGAAGAATTCACGAAATACTAAGTTATCAGGGTTAGTTAACATACCTGAATCAGCATATGTGTAACCAGGAATGCCACTGCCCGTAAACGAACTACCTGTACTGGTATGTGTTACAAGATCAAGGGTAGGATCTGTACGCTCAATTGGTCGTAAGTTAAATTCATTTGCTGTTTGTTTTTCTTTAGATTTTGATATTGAGTATTCAGCAGATAATTCAATGTTATCAGTGATAAACCACTCACCACCGAGGGCATGAGAGGTGGTATCTGATGTTGTAAAGTCACTCCAAGTTTTTGGAATTACAAGGACACCATCTAAATCGTAATTATGTAGCTGACCGTTAGCGTCATAGTAAGAATCACTTCTTGCTACAGAGCTACCACCCACATCTAAGATAGAGTATGCAGATTGGCCACCATCAAGTTTAGTTGCATTCAAATCAAGATAAATGTTGGCTTCAGCACTAACAGGTTCCCATTGTAGTGAAATACCATAAGCTGTACGTTCACGTTCTTCTGTTTTTTGCTCTAACGTGCTTTGCGTTCTACGTAAGTATTTGCCATTAGGTCCACCTGAGTCATCAACAACGCCGTCACCGTTAATATCGATGTTATCGAGCAAATCAACTTTGTTGAAATATTCATCACGGCGTAGTTCACGGTCTAAATAAGCAAGGTTAGCTGAAGCACCAAATGTACCTGCATCACCTAAATCCCAGTTATTACCAATACCAGCTGAAAAATTTGGTGCAGTATTTTCTGTTTTATCTGAATATTCGCCATCAAGCGTAATTGCCACAAGCGGTTCTGACAGCTCTAATGGACGAATAGTTTGCATGTTTACCGTACCACCTAAAGCACCCTCAATCATGTCAGGTGTAGGTGATTTAATGACTTCAACTGTTTTCAAAAAGCTTGAAGGAAAGTCATCCAATCCAATACCGCCACGACCAGCACCTGCAGTAGAGCGACCATTAAGTAGTATCAAGTTTTCAGATACGCCTCGAATTGTTACTGACTCACCCACCCCGAAGTCAGTTCCAATAGAAACACCTGTAATTCGTTGCAGGGCTTCTGCAATGTTATTATCAGGTAATTTACCAATGTCTTCTGCAACAATAGCATCGACAATACGATCATCGGCTCGCTTTAGTAAATTAGCTGCTTTTAAACTGCCAAATATCCCTTTAACTGCAATGACTTCAATTTCGTCTGTTTCTGCATTTTGAGTTTCAGCATCAGCAGCGAAGGTCGGCATAGACAGTAGAGCTGTTAGTGTCGCACCAAAAATCGTTATATTAGTTGATTTATTTTTAGTCGCACTAAACATTGCACTTATTTTGTTGAGCTTCATAATTCCCCCGAAAATTATTCCCTTTGGTCTTACCTTTTTTGGTATGACCAATTGTTGTTATTTTAAACAACAGAAACATTTATATAACACGTTACCAATTAATGCAACATGTTATTACCAATCTGGTAATGATTGGTGGCGGTGTTCAATGACAGCTAAATTGGGATAAAAGTGTTGGCTGCTTGTTTATGTCAGATTTTAAGTTGATTGGTTAGGTGTTAGTCGCTAAAAGTAGCGATTAGTGCTGAATTAATCATCAGATTGTTGATTTGATTATATTAAAACAATGTAACTTTTTTGGTTTTTTCTACAGATGAGTCTTAATTGGTAAGTCTACTTGGTAATGTTTTTTGGTAATATTGGTTGGTGTGGTGTCTTGCAATATGCACATGTTAATCGTATTTGCTAATTGTATTCGAAAAATTTACAGGGTAACACTGATTATGAAGTCATAACTCAAACATGGAGTTAGTATCAATCAGCTTAATGAGTCGCTTTTATGGTATGCGGCGCATGATTGCAGAGGCTAAGTAGCCAAACTAGAAATTGTTTCTAGGTCTGGCGACTTTATATATTTCTGGCTCTAATCAATTTAAAAGTCTAACGATAGTGGTTATAGCAGTTAAAATATGATTAAGTGCAGCGAGTTGCTGCACAGATAAATAATTAGCCATTACTGAATGTATCAGCTGTAGCTTGCTCTAATGTGATGTTTTTAGCGATGGTTTTCAAAGCTTGGGTCAATGTGGTTAATTGCTCCGAGCTAATCGTGTATGGCGGAGTGATATACAGTACATGACCAAAAGGTCTTATCCATACGCCAAGCTTAATAAATGCTTGCTGTAGTGCCCCGGTGTTAATGGCACTGTTCATTTCTATTACGCCAACTGAGCCAAGTACTCGTACATCTATGACATGTTCAAATTCAATTGCTTCGGCTAGTTCTTGCTTCATTTGCTTTTCGATGGCATCCACTTGATGTTGCCATTGACCCGTTTGTAATATTTTTAAGCTGGCATCTGCAGCAGAGCAAGCGAGTGGATTACCCATAAAAGTTGGACCATGCATAAAAACACCGGCAGGGGAGTCACTAACGCCATTAGCGACTTCATCGCTGCAAATTGTCGCAGCTAAACTGATGTACCCCCCTGTCAACGCCTTGCCTAAGCATAAAATATCAGCTTCGATTTCGGCATATTCATATGCGAATAACTTTCCAATTCTGCCGAAACCTGTGGCTATTTCATCCAGGATTAAAAGTACATTGTATTGATCACAAAGTTGTCGAATTGCTTTTAAATACTCAGCAGAATAAAAGTGCATCCCACCCGCTGCCTGCATAATAGGCTCAATAATCAGTGCAGCAATATTGTGGTGATGTTGCTGTAATATGGCTTCGAGTGCAGCAGTATCATTATCTGCTAAAGTTTCTCCAAAAGAAGACGTCGGCGCTGGGGCAAACAATTGCTCGGTGACTGCGTCACCAAACATGGTGTGCATACCGTTATCTGGATCGCATACGCTCATCGCGGCAAACGTGTCGCCGTGATAGCCGCGTTTAACCGTTAATATTCGTTGTTTTTTGAATTGGTTTTTACCTTGCCAATATTGCATTGCCATTTTCATCGCAACTTCAACTGCAATTGATCCTGAATCAGCTAAAAATACTTTAGTCAGATTAGGGCTCGTCATATCCACAAGGCGTTTACACAAGTTAACTGCAGGTGCGTGGGTAATACCGCCAAACATCACATGGCTTAATGTGGTTAATTGATACTGCATGGCTTCAATAATTTCAGGACGATTATAGCCATGGATACAAGCCCACCAAGAACTGGTGCCATCAATAACAACTTGGCCATCGCTTAGGGTTAACTCACATCCCTCAGCACTAACCACACCGGTTACTTTTGCCGCGTTATGCATAGAAGTATAAGGGTGCCATATATGCTTTTTATCAAATTCGAAATCAATATTAGCTGGAGATTGTTGTAATGGGTTGTTCATATTTTAACCGTTAGTCAAGTTGTGTTGCTTGATAGCATTGACAGTTTACATGCTCAAGGTATCCTAACCCAACAACAAGCGAATATAAAATGAATAAAAAGGATTAACCATGTCATCGTCAGCGATCCGTCACGATTGGAGCAAAGCAGAAATTGAAGCATTATTTGCTTTACCTATGAATGATTTACTGTTCAAAGCACACAGTATTCATCGTGAAACTTTTGATCCTAACGAAGTACAAATTAGTCGTTTATTATCGATAAAAACCGGCGCATGCCCAGAAGATTGTAAATATTGCCCTCAAAGTGCTCGTTATGATACGGGTCTTGAAAAAGAGCGTTTATTAGAGATTGAAAAGGTGTTGACTGAGGCTAAAAGTGCTAAAGCCGCTGGCGCTTCTCGTTTTTGTATGGGCGCAGCTTGGCGAAACCCACGAGAACGTGACATGCCTTATTTAACGCAAATGGTTAAGGATGTAAAAGCATTAGGCATGGAAACCTGCATGACACTTGGTATGTTGTCAAAAGAGCAGTCAGATGAACTTGCTGATGCGGGTCTTGATTACTACAACCATAACCTAGATACATCGCCAGAATACTATGGTGATGTTATTACCACGCGTACTTACCAAAACCGTATTGATACTTTATCTAATGTACGTGCTTCAGGCATGAAAGTGTGTTCTGGCGGGATTGTTGGCATGGGCGAGAAAGCGACTGACCGTGCAGGGCTTTTACAACAGTTAGCGAATCTTGAGCAGCACCCTGATTCAGTGCCAATTAATATGTTAGTTAAGGTAGCTGGAACTCCGTTTGAAAAAATTGATGATCTCGATCCACTTGAGTTTGTACGCACCATCGCTGTGGCTAGGATCATTATGCCTAAATCACGAGTTCGCTTATCGGCAGGTCGTGAAAACATGACTGATGAACTGCAATCTATGTGCTTTTTTGCAGGCGCCAATTCGATATTCTATGGTTGCAAGTTATTAACCACACCGAATCCAGAAGAAAATGATGACATGACGTTATTTAAGCGTTTAGGTCTTCATCCTGAACAAGGCCCCTCTGCCAATATAGAATCTGATAGCGCTTTATTAGCTAAGGCCAATGCTAAAAAAGATAAGGCGACTAAGCAGTTCTTTGACGCTGGTGCGATTTAAGAATTTTCAAGAGAATTGTTCGTTATAAAAGCAGGCTGTATTTATGGCAAGTCATCCGTTACTCGATAAGATCAATCAGCGCATGCAACAGCTGGATCAAGATGGCTTGCTTAGAAAGCGTAATCAGACAGGCGTTTCTTCACATATTATTGACTTTAGTCACAATGACTATTTAGGTTTAGCCACTAGTGCTGAAATGATTTCCGCTTTAAATCAAGGTGCAAATCGTTATGGCGTGGGCAGTAAGGCATCACCTTTAGTTTCAGGTTACAGTCAAGCGCATCATGATTTAGAGAAACACTTGTGTGAGGTCACAGGACATGAAGCTGGGTTATTGTTTTGCTCTGGATTCAGTGCAAATCAAGCATTACTTAAAACACTTGTCGATGGCAATGATGTCGTCATAGCGGATAAGTTAATCCACGCTTCAATGATTGACGGCGTAAAGGATTCAGGTGCAAGCCTTAAACGCTTTAAGCATAATGATTTACAGCATGCTGAGCAGTTGTTAACTCGTCATCCCGAATCAATATTACTGACTGAAAGTGTGTTTAGTATGGACGGTGACAAAGCGCCGTTAGCTGAGTTAAAAGGCTTGTGCCAACAGTATAATACGTGGTTAGTTGTTGATGATGCGCATGGTTTTGGGGTATTGGCTGCCAGCTCCGTTAGCCAATATTGTGATATACAAGTTGTGACTTTCGGTAAAGCATTAGGTTGTCAAGGTGCTGCGATATTAGGCAGTCAAGCTGTGATTGATTACATGGTTGCTCAATCTCGTCACTATATATATTCAACAGCACTATCGCCTGCTAATGCACACTTAGCGCTCGCGGCAGTGAAACTCACCCAAAGTTCACCTCATCGGCTTAATTCGCTTCAAGACAATATTCACTATTTTAAACAGGCTTGCGCGCAAGAAAAAATCGATTTAACAGAGTCTGAAACCGCTATTCAACCCGTTATTATCGGCAGCAGTGAGCAGACTGTTATGGTTGCGGAGCAATTGAGGGCGGTAGGGTTACTTGTTGGTGCGATTAGACCGCCCACCGTGCCAAAAGGTCAAGCAAGGCTTCGAATTACACTTAATACACAGCACACAAAAACACAGATAAATCAGTTGGTCATGGCATTATCTAGATTAATCCATCCACACAATTAAAATTATATTTTATACACTGCCAATTTGCAGTTATCTCCTATCTGAGAGTATCGATGACTTTTAAAAATCCAGTAGCTGAAAAGTTTTCTCAAGCGGCCAAATGTTATAAACAGCATGATGTGTTGCAAAGAAGAACAGCAGAAAAATTACTGAAACACCAAATTTTATCTGGAGATATTGTTGATATCGGCTGTGGTCCTGGTACTGATTTTACTTTAGTTAATCCACAGCAAAATCAAATCAAGCAGGTAATGGCGGTTGACTTGTCATCGGAAATGCTAGCTATGGTGAAGCAAGATTTTCCTGATTACCATACGCTATGTGCCGATGCTGCAGCATTACCGCTTAGTGCCAATCAATTTAATGGTTTGTATTCAAACTTAGTATTGCAGTGGTGTGAAGACTTACCCGCAGTGCTAAGTGAGTTTTATCGTATATTAAAGCCAGGTGCTCATTGCTTAATTAGTATTGTGTCTGCGGGCAGTTTACCTGAATTAAGCAAATTGGGGCTGGGGCACAATGATTTTTCTCATTTTGATGACATCGTCGCTCAAGCAAATAAGCACCACTGGCAGATTGAAAACGCTGAGCATTGCAGTGAGAGTTTATATTTTACAGACTTACGCACTTTATTGTATTCCATCAAAGGAGTTGGGGCGTCAGTTAAGTCACATCAGCAAACTCAGTCTAAAGAAAAGCAAGGCTCAGTGAGTTTACGAGGCCGCCAAGACTGGCTTGCACTGACTGAGAAAGCGGAATCACTGAGAGTTGAGCAAGGTATTCCACTGACATACCAAATTACCTACTTACATTTGATTAAAAAATAAGGCGAATTGCGATGCTCTATTTTGTCACAGGTACAGATACTGATAGTGGTAAAACATTAGTTTCTTCAGCATTGCTGCATGCCGCTAATGGCTCAACCATAGGTGTAAAACCGATAGCTTCAGGTTGTGAACAAACGTCCCAAGGGCTAAGAAATAGCGACGCATTAGCGTTAATCGCTCAGTCCAGTATTAAACTTGAATATTCGCAGATTAATCCTGTTTCATTTGAACCTGCCATCGCGCCACACATTGCAGCAAACGCGCAAGGGGTCAAGTTAACCGCGCAAGGGGTTGTGGAGTCATTACCTTTGGCGGCGCTATTGAGTGCAGACTTTAGCTTGATTGAAGGTGCGGGTGGTTGGCGATTACCCCTTGGCAATGGTGAGTTCTTGTCAGACTCAGTTAAGCGATTACACTCTAACAACGAGTTAGGTGTTATTTTGGTGGTTGGGATGAAATTAGGCTGTTTGAACCATGCATTGTTAACTCAAGAAGCTGTGGTGGCTGATGGGTTAAAGATAGCGGGTTGGGTTGCGAATCAAGTCGATCCTAACATGTCTAATCAGCAAGAAAATTTAGCCAGTTTACAGCAAATAATGTCGGCTCCATTTCTGGGCTATATTCCTCATTTAAGTCAGCCAAGTGCAGCACAGGCAGCAAAATTTATTACACTCACTAATTTATTGTAAGTTTATAAAGTCAGGTTAATTCATCAGTTTATTGAATGAGTTTATTGAATGAGGTAGTAAAAACGCCACTTAATTTTTGTTTTACGTCAATGTGATTGAACCGTTTCTAGGGTGAGATATGAACAAAGTTATTATTTTCGGTAATTCAGGCTCAGGTAAATCGACGTTGGCTTGTGCCTTAGCAAAGCGTCACCAGCTTTCTCACTTAGATTTAGACACAATTGCGTGGCAAGCATCTCATCCACCCACTCGATTACCCCTCGAACAATCTCAGCTTCATATTCAATCATTTTTAGACAAGAATACAAATTGGGTGATTGAAGGCTGCTATGCTGACTTATTAGCATTAGTCGCACCTGTTGCTGAAGAAGCTATTTTTCTAAACCTGCCAGTTAGTGAATGTGTTGATAATGCAAAGCGACGTCCATGGGAGCCGCACAAATATCCCGACAAACAAGCACAAGATGCTAATTTGCCAATGTTAATTGATTGGATTCGCCAATATACGACTCGAGAAGATACCTTTTCACTGTCAGCGCACGAGCGTTTATATCGTGACGTGAAAGCCACGAAAATGATGTTTAAATCCAATGTGAGCGCTCGCGTGTTACTCGACAATATGACTTGATAGTTTGGCCTGTCTAAAATTCAACGATATCTTTTCAATTGAGCAAGAGTTTGCGTGATTGTTTCTGTTAATAAAGAAGGTTGAATTTTGGCGATGATATATGACTTAAGCGTTAATTGGTTCTAACTAATATAAAGCGAAGTCATTAATGAGACTCGCTTCTATTTTATTTAACAGAGGTATTAGCGCAATAAGTAAAAACGATGACTATTTTTCTGCTATGTTTAATTCTAAATAAAACTCCGATTTTTCAAACATTTCCCAATCACATGTAGTAATATCTTACTAACAAAATTTAAACAATGAAGCGTCGGTTCACTACAAAAGGTTTAGGTTATAGATATGGCAAAATTTAACTCTGCAACTCGTGCGACATTTTCTTTATTCGCAGCAGTAACCTTATTAATGGGTTGTGAAACCCCAGAACCTGTTATCACACCCAAATTGGTTGTGGTTGAACAAGTGGATACGGCAACGGTGCCTTTATTCGGTAATTATGTCGGTGTAACCAAGGCATCACTCGATGTTGAGGTTAGGGCGCGTGTCGATGGTTTTGTGCAGGATAAAAGCTTTATTGAAGGGAGCGCCATTAAAGAAGGCGACTTACTTTACAGTATTGATAATCGACCTTATTTGGCTGTGGTAAACCGTTTAAAAGCGAATGTGGAGTCTCAGCAGTCTGTTTTAGATAAGTCACAACGAGATGTTGAACGTTTAAAGCCTTTGTATGAGCAAGATGCTGCTAGCCAATTAGATTTTGATAATGCGATTTCGATATTGTCTCAGGCTCGTTCAAGTCTTGCAGCAAGTAAAGCAGAGCTTGAAGAAGCTGAGCTTGAGTTAAGTTATACCCAAATCACCTCACCAATTTCAGGATTAGTGAGCCGCTCCGAAGTTGATATCGGGGCATTGGTTGGCAGTAATGGCCAGTCTTTATTGACCCGTGTTAAACAAGTTGATCCAATCTATGTGACTTTTAATATGTCAGCATTAGATTACCTCAATGCTCGCCGACGCATGACCAGTTATTCTGAGCAACAAGAAGCAGAAGCAGAAGGTAAAGCGGTTGAAGGTTTTGTCACTATCACCTTGCCTGATGACAGTGAATATCGATACTTAGGTAATGTTCGCTTTACTGACCCATCAGTAAACCCTGAAACGGGCACTTTTGAAGTGCGAGCAGAGTTACCAAACCCCAATAGAGAGCTTCTACCCGGCCAATACACCAATGTGCGCATCAAGTTGAATGAAATGAAAGATGCCATCGTGATCCCTCAAAAAGCAACGCAAGTTGAGCAAGGAGGCGTGTATGTCATGGTGGTATTACCAAATAATAAAGTCGAACGCAGATTCATTGTGATTGAACACCAAAGCCAACTAGGTGTAGTGGTTAAGAGTGGCTTAAAAGCGGGTGAATTAGTCATTGTCGAAGGCATGCATCGTGTTCGACATGGCCAACTCGCAGAGCCGTTAACTGCAGAACAATATCTAAAAAAAGAAGATGCAATTGAAAAAGAGCAAGCGCTTCAGCAACAGATATTGGAACAAGAACAGGAGCAAAAATAATGGCTCAGTTTTTTGTTAATCGCCCCGTTTATGCATGCGTAATATCAATCGTTATTGTGTTGCTTGGCCTTATTTCCATGTTTCAATTGCCTATTGACCAATACCCTTATATTACGCCGCCTCAGGTGAAAGTATCGGCATCTTACCCCGGTGCAACGTCTACTACCGCTGCAGAATCTGTTGCCACGCCACTTGAGCAAGAACTCAATGGCTTACCTAACATGATTTATATGAGTTCAAAAAGTACTAATTCAGGAAGTGCCAATGTCACAATAACTTTTGATGTTGGAACCAATCCTGACTTGGCAGCTGTTGATGTTCAAAATTCGACTCAACAAGCTACAGGTAGTTTGCCAATTGATGTGCAAACGGAAGGCGTTTCAGTGTCAAAAGAAGCCTCTGTTGAATTATTAAAGCTTGCGTTAACCTCAACTGATGAACGCTTTGACGAAATTTACCTCAGTAACTACGGCACAATTAACATTGAGTCTGCATTAAAACGTATTCCAGGTGTCGGTCGTGTTCGTAATACTGGTTCGCGCAGTTATTCAATGCGGGTGTGGTTACGACCTGACACTATGGCAGGCTATGGGTTAACGACTGCTGATGTTATTAGTGCAATAAAAGCGCAAAACAAAGAGTCGCCAGCTGGCACTATTGGTTCTCAGCCTAATAGTGATGCGCTGAGTATGACATTACCTATTACCGCTGCGGGCCGTATGAGTAGCGTTCCTCAGTTTAAAGAAATCATAGTAAGAGCTAATAATGATGGCTCTATCGTTCGATTGCGGGATATTGCCGATATTGAACTTGGCTCCTCTGCTTATACATTACAATCTCAATTAAATGGCGCTAACGCGACCATTTTACAAGTGTATTTATTACCAGGAGCCAATGCGCTAGAGGTCACTAAAAACGTTAAAAAAGAAATGGCGAAACTGGCCGAAAAATTCCCTCAAGGTATGAATTGGGAAGTCTTTTTTGATGCGTCTGTCTTTATTGAAAACTCAATTGATGAAGTGGTTAAAACCCTAGTAGAAGCGCTTATTCTGGTTATCTTAGTGGTGTTTTTATTCTTACAAAATGTGCGAGCCACTTTAATTCCTGCGATTGCTGTACCTGTGTCCTTGATTGGCACATTGGCAGCAATGTTAGCTTTTGGTTTTACGATAAATACGGTGAGTTTATTAGCGCTGGTACTGGCCATCGGTATTGTGGTGGATGATGCCATTGTGGTGGTTGAAAATGTTGAGCGGTTAATGAATGAGAAGGGCCTATCATCGGTTGAAGCGACTCGCGTTGCGATGAAGGAATTATCAGGGGCGCTGGTGGCTACGAGTCTTGTGCTGGCTGCCGTTTTTGTGCCTGTTTCATTTTTATCTGGAATCACAGGGATCATGTATCGCGAGTTTGCGGTTGCGATTACGGTCGCAGTACTGATTTCTACAGTGGTTGCCTTAACACTGTCACCTGCATTATGTGCGTTATTGTTAAAACCTGGCGATAAGCCGAGCTCTGGTTTTTTCAAGTGGATGAACGATAAACTAGATATGAGTACCACCAAATACGTATCGCTGGTGGCGTTGACAACCAAGCATGCTAAACGCAGTTATTTACTGTTTGCATTGATGGTTGGCGGGGTTTATTTCATTATGACGTCTTTACCGTCAAGCTTTATGCCTGATGAAGATCAAGGGCGCTTTTTCATTGATATGTCATTGCCTGACGGTGCAACAGTTAATCGCTCTCAAGCTGTTCTTAAAAAAGCTGAATCTCATGTTTTAGCTCATCCCGCGGTGGCATATTCATTTACGCTAGCAGGGGAAAATAAACGTTCAGGCTCAAATCAGGCGAATGGACAATTTGAAATTATTCTTAAACCTTGGGCAGAAAGAGCAGAGTCAGATGCTACAGTCCAAAAAGTGATGAAAGACATTCAAGGTTCACTTCAAGATATCTTAGAGGCGGACTTTAATATTTATCTTCCTTCTGCTGTTCCGGGCTTAGGTAACGGCTCAGGAGTTGAAATGGAGCTGCAAGATACATCTGGTACCAATTTTAAAGGGTTAACTGAAACAGCAGATGAACTGATAGAAGCATTAAAACTTCAACCAGAAATCGCTAAAGCTAGTTTGTCACTACAAAGTGCAATCCCACAACTGCATTTAACTGTTGATGAAGCAAAAGCGATGGCCATTGGCGTGAATGTGGCAGATATCTACAGTACGATTAAAACATTTACTGATTCATCTACCGTAAATGACTTTAATTTATTTGGCAGAGTCTACCGAGTGAAGGTTCAGGCAGAAGAGCAATATCGTCAGTTTCCAGAGCAAATTAAAGATTACTATGTACGCTCGGCATCTGGCGCTATGGTGCCCATTGGTGTGTTAGCCAAATATGAGTACTCAGTTGGACCTGCTGCAGTGACCCATTATAACTTATTCAGTAGTGTCTCGATTAATGCTACGCCTGCACAAGGATATGCCTCGGGCGATGTGATTAAAGCGATTGAACGAGTAGCAAAACCAATGCTGCCAAATGAGTTTAGTTATGAATGGACTGGTATTACGTTCCAAGAAGTACAATCTGCAAATCAAACGAGTATTGCGGTCGCCTTGGCCATGTTATTTGTCTTTTTGTTTTTAGCAGCACTGTATGAAAGCTGGACAATCCCGATTGCTGTACTGCTAATTGCCCCCATTGCAATGTTGGGAGCGGCACTGGGCACCTTAGTGAGTGGTATGGAAAGTAACTTGTTTTTCCAAGTGGCCTTTATCGCCTTGATTGGTATGGCAGCTAAAAACTCAATCTTAATTGTGGAATTTGCGAATCAATTACATAAAGAGGGCAAAAGTCGAATTGATGCAGCGTTAGAGGCTGCCAATATGCGCTTTAGACCAATCTTAATGACCTCAATGGCATTTATTCTAGGGGTATTACCTTTGGTTCTGTCTGTTGGCCCAGGAGCTGTGAGTAGGCAAAGCATTTCTATTCCAATTTTATGTGGGATGGTGTTTGCGACAACCATAGGTATTGTCATGGTGCCGTTATTTTTCGTGACGACAGTGGGTTGGTTTAAATCTAAAGTCTCAAATGAAACCAAGTCAAATCCTGTGCAAAAAGTGCAAAATACGGACACGAATGAGGAGGGCAACCATGCTTAAATTTTCCAGCTTATCTGCCCCGACACAAGGTGATGTTGATGGGATTAGAGTCAAAGGAAAAAGTTATCTGTCTATCCTTTTTGGGGCGAGTGTAACGTTACTGTTATCCAGTTGCGCTATGGGGCCTGACTACCAGCGGCCTGAAATTGAAGTCCCAGCTCAGTATCATGATGATTTAGCACAAGAGTCTCAAGAAAATTTGGGGCTTGCTAATTGGAAAGCGTTTTATCTTGATGAAGATTTACAAGTGCTTATCAGTCATGCGCTTGCGCAGAATCTAGACTTAGAAACTGTACGCTCAAGATTAATTGCTGCACGAAGAGAAGTCACGGTAACAGACTCAGCYTTATATCCAGCTTTTGGCATTAATGCAGATGCAGAGCGCTCTATTGATAGTGCGATTACCAATACCGATCCTGAACATGGTAACGAGTTTACTTTAGATGGCACGGTATCGTGGGAGCTAGATGTTTGGGGAGCGAACCGTCGTCGCAGTGAAGCTGAATATGCAAACTTCCTATCTGCGCAAGAAGCGTTAAATTTAGCGGTTATTAGCCTGATTAGTGATGTCGCATCTCGATACTATGAATGGTTGGATATTGAACAGCGATATTTAATTTCTCTCAATACCGTTGAAATACGCTTAAAAGAGCGCGATCTAGCAAGACTTCGTAAACAAAATGGTGTGATTTCAGGTTTACAGGTTCGTCAGGCTGAAGTTGAGTATCAAAGTGCCAAAGTCACTTTACCTGACTTAGATTTCGAGCGTAAAGCAAAAGCTAACCAATTAAAAATACTCTTGGGTGAGTTTGACTATCCTTTAGTGCTTAAAACTCAGCAGGAGATTACAGCTTATCGCCAGTTGTTCCCGACCAGCTTTACTGTGGGGGTGCCATCTCAAATGTTATCTCAGCGACCAGATGTCAAGGCGGCAGAGCAAGAACTTATTGCCGCTAATGCGAATGTCGGCGTGGCGAAAACTGCCTTTTTTCCACAATTTACTATAACAGGCAGTTATGGCACTGAAACCGATGATCTTAGCAGTATATTTGATAGCCAAGGTGTTACTTGGTCATTACTTGGTGGCATTACTGCGCCTATATTTAATGCCGGTCGTATCGCTGCGCAATATGACATCTCACAAGAAGCATTTAATCAAGCACACTTAAATTATCGAAGCACAGTGCTCAAAGCTTACTTTGAGGTCAATGACGCTATGAATAGTTTTCGCCGTTCAGAGTTAGCGATTGAAGCACAGCAAGAATTGGTTGAAGCGTCAAAAGAGTACACTCGCTTAGCCACTTTGCGTTATCGAAATGGAGTTTCAAGTTCTTTGGACTTGATGGATGCACAGCGCAGTTTATTTAGTGCTGAGTTAACCTTAAGCCAAGTTAAGCGTGATCGCTTATTATCGCTGATTACGCTTTACCGCTCGCTTGGCGGAGGAGTATTAACTCAAGAAGAGTTAGCCCAGATCACTGACCAAGAAAACGCTGATTAATGCTTGCTAAAGCAGGTTTAGGTAAGCATTGTCTAAACCTGTTTTATGCTAGTAAATACAGAGTCATACTTTCGCTATTATATTGGCGAGCCAACGTACTCATTCCATATTTCACTCCATATTTTACTGAAAGTGACTTTAGTCCTCTTCAATCACCATTATTGAGTCAACATTCATGGCTATTAAAGGCATGTAAACCCAAAGCTTAACTTAGATGGTGTTGCTTTGACGACTGATGTTAGATGCAAAAAGTGACAAATGTTATTTTTTAAATTAGCTTTGACTCATATTGGTAAATATTATTCTGAAAAGTTTTTACATCAATGAAACATAAGCGAAAATTCTCAATGAGTTTATTCACGATAAATGGATATTGGGATCGAGATCGCTATGTGAAAAATACTTCATGGTAGACTCCTGCGCAATTCGAGATGAGATTAATTCCTATTAAGTTTTAATTAAGGATAGCGTTGATGAAACCACTTTCAGTTAAATTAATTAGTGCTGCAATTGCTGCTGCATTATCCCCTCAGGTTATGGCAGATACCGATGAAGTTGTATCTAAAGAAGACATTAAACAATCTATCTCTAACTTCCATGAAGTGATTGTTATCTCTGGCTCACGTGTTGAGCAAACATTAGATCAAGTTGCTGGCTCAGTTGTTGTAATTGATGAAGAAGCTATTGCCCGCAACATGAGTTCAGATTTCGCAACGCTGTTCAAAAATGAAGCCGCTGTTGATGTTAAAGGTGGTGCAGGCAAACCTAGCTCAGTGACTATTCGCGGTATCGGCGGAAACCGTGTGATGATGGTTAAAGATGGTGTTCGTGTAAATAATCAATACGCATCACCATTAGGCCCAGGTGCTGAAGGTACAGGTCGTGGCCTGACAGAAGTCGAAGGCTTAAAACAAGTTGAAGTATTAAAAGCAGCTGCATCAACGATGTATGGCTCAGATGCATTAGGTGGTGTTCTTGTGATGACCACTAAAGATGCTGATGACTATTTACGTGGTGAAGATTACTACTTCTCGGCGAATGCTGGTTACACAGGTATGAATGATGAGTACACTGCGGGTTTTACTAGTGCATTTTCTGCAGGAAATTTTGATAACTTAGTAACGTATCAACGCCGTGAAGGTGAAGAGCAGCAAAACTACGATGGTACTTTGCCTGATAGTGATCTTGTCACTGATAGCTTTATCGTAAAAAGCAAATATCACTTCAATGATGACACTAACTTACAGTTAACCGTGGATTACATGAACCAGCAATTAGATCGCTGGGAAAACAGCTTAGATAACTTAAGTTCAATTGACTACGACCGTCAAACACAGGCGTTAAATACCTCTTTGCGTCTTCGTTCGACTAAAGACCGTGGTATCCACGATAGTGTCGATTTTGTTTTGTATTACGGTAAAACTGATCAAACTGAAAAACGTGATTATTATGATGGCGCCCAAGGCGGTATTCGTGACATTACCGAGAAAAGAGATTACCAATTTGATGAGTACCGTGTTGGATTTGCAAGTACGTTTGCTAAATCATTATCGCTAACGGGTCACGATCACAATATTATTTATGGCCTCGATGTTGAACAATCAGAAATGAGCCGCCCTCGTGATTATCAAGTGATTGATGACAATGGTAGCTGGTCGCCATCTGATACGGATACCTTCTCATTTGCAGATACTAAAAGCTTACGAGTTGGTGCTTTCATTCAAGATGATATTACTTTTTACGATGGTAAGTTAAATGCCATTTTAGGTTTGCGTTACGATTACTTCAGCAATACACCTGATCAACAACAAGCTGAAGATGCTGGTCGTGATCCTGCAGATTTTGAAGAGATGAGCGATGGCTTTTGGTCACCTAAGTTAGGTCTTGTGTACCATATGACCGATAACGTCAACGTATACGCTCAGTATGCGTACGGTTATAAAATGCCAACACCTGATCAAAAATGGGGTGAGCTTGAGGTTAAAGATGGCAAAATGCCATTCCCTGTATTGATTCAAGCAAACTACGATTTAGAGTCAGAATCAAGCCATACTGTTGAGATAGGGGTTCGTGGTCATCATGGTGATACACGTTACGAATTGACCACATTCTACACTCAAGCCAAAGACTATATTGATTGGGAATTTGTTGGGTGTGGCGGTATTTTCGGCTGCGCACTACCTCAGTCACTTGAGTATCAATATATCAACTACGATGAAGTGACTTTATACGGTGCTGAAGCGTCATTTAGCCACTGGTTTACAAATGAAATTGAACTATGGGGTAACATTGCTTATACCCATGGTGAAGATCAAAACGGTGATTATTTAAATTCAGTTAGTCCGCTCAAAGGTAATGTTGGGATGAATTACTACACTTACCTTGCTAATAAGGAAGTGGATTTTGGGTTGACGGTTCGTTTTGCTGATAACATGGACAGAACAACTGACTTAGATATCTTCCCTCCAATTCCGGGCATGCCAGATATGGGCTTTAACGAAGTTTACAATACAGCTGGTTACGCAGTATTTGATATCACGGCTAATGTCATGCTAAGTGATAATTGGACATTACGTGGCGGGGTATTCAACGTATTTGACACTGAGTACATTGATTACGCTGATGTGGCTGGCCAATCTAAATTTTTAATGTCTAATTTAGGTGTGACAGAAGATAATTACACGCAACCGGGCCGTTATTTCAGTCTTAAAGTCAATTATACTTTCTAAATCGCTGAGTTAACTTAGCGGTTAAAAGCGTTAAAAAGCCTTAGATTCAATATGAATTTAAGGCTTTTTTGGTTAGGTATGATTCAATCGCAAGGTTTTATGCAGAACCTACCCAGTATTAATGAGGGATTAATCCAAGTAATGGCTTAAATCACTGCCAACAGGAATGACGACCTCTTGTTCTTTACCATGGAATAAATATGCGTCTTTTTCACCGACAAGTGAGAGAGTATCACCTTGACGCCAAAGGGCTGTACCTTCCTGAATACCAATAACTGGCGTAATAGGATCGACAATCGTAAATTCAAGTAATCGCTGCGCTCGAGTTTCACCGTTATGACCAGGTGCTTGATAGTTGGTGTAGTGCGGGTTTAGTTGAAATGGCAACAGTTTTAAGCCAGTAAATGAAGCAGGCTCTACAATTGGCATATCATTTGTGGTGCGAATACTCAGCCCTGTAATATTTGAGCCAGCACTCCAGCCGATATATGGCTTACCATTGCTCACTTGCTCATTTAATAAATGCACCAAATCGTAACGGTATAACTCGTTTAATAATTGGAAAGTATTACCGCCGCCAACTAAAATTCCATCTGCATCTTTTATCGCTTGTTTTGGGTCACTGTATTGATGAATGCTACTGACTTCAATATTCAGTGGGGCTAAACCTTCGGTGACCATTGCAAGGTATTTATCATAATCGACACTCACGCCTGCGTAGGGAATAAACACCCATTTTTTTGCGTGAGTAGTAAGCGGTTTGATGAACTCAATGGCATGGGCTAAATAGGGAGTATTGCCTTCACGTGAACTGCTGAGCATTAATGCATTTACGGCCATTTCGATTTCCTTAACTGTTTAATTAATCGCTAGTTATTCTTATATTTATTGGATATTAACAAAGATTAATTACAAACCATAACCTAAGTGGATGGAAAATGATTAATGGAGGATAAATTTAAGCTTGGATTAATCTTATCTACCTAGACTTTGCGCTCTTCTTATCTCTGATAGCGATTAAGTCATAATTTAACGAAGACCATTCAGCTGAGATTAGGCTTGATGTGATATTTTCAAGAACTTGTCATTTTATGTCATTTTTTTCGATGACACCTTGAAAATAACCTAATAGGACATATTATGTCATTATGCATTGAGCTATCGCCATACACTCAATGTAAAAAGTAGAATTGGCAAAAGATTTAAACAATCATGCATGAAGACATGGTTGTACGTTATTAGAAAGTTTTAAGCGGCGTTAGTGCCAGATAGGAGTTGTAATGTTACGTATTATGTTATTGATTGGCACCAACTTAGCAATTTTGCTAGTTGCTTCGATTGTGATGTCGTTACTTGGGGTGAGTACCTCAAGCATGAGCGGGTTATTAATTTTTGCTGCCATGTTCGGTTTTGGTGGTGCATTCATCAGTTTAGCGATTTCTAAGTGGATGGCTAAAAAGACCATGGGGTGTGAAGTCATTACAACACCACGTGATAACACTGAACGTTGGTTAGTTGAAACCGTTGCCCGTCAAGCTGAGCAAGCGGGTATCAAAATGCCAGAAGTGGCGATTTACCAATCACCAGAAATGAATGCTTTTGCCACAGGTCCAAGTAAAGACAATGCATTGGTCGCGGTGAGTTCTGGTCTACTTTATGGTATGACTCAAGACGAAATTGAAGGCGTATTAGCGCACGAAGTTAGCCACGTTGCCAATGGCGACATGGTGACATTGACCTTAATTCAAGGTGTTGTTAATACCTTCGTTATTTTTGCCGCTCGTGTTGTTGCTGGCATTGTTAACAACGTCGTTGCTAATAACAGCGAAGATGGTGAAGGTTTAGGTATGTTTGCGTACATGGCCGTAGTTTTTGTCATGGACATGCTATTCGGTATTTTAGCGTCAATGATTGTGGCTTACTTCTCACGTATTCGTGAATTTAAAGCCGACGAAGGCGCAGCTAAACTTGCAGGTAAGCATAAAATGATTGCTGCATTAGAGCGTTTAAAAACAGGGCCAGAAACAGGTGCAATGCCAGCACAAATGGCTGCATTAGGTATTAATGGTAAGCGTTCAATGGCTGAATTCTTAATGAGTCACCCGCCGTTAGACAAACGCATTAGCGCACTTAAAAACAGCTAATACATTAATAAGATTGCGAAAAGGAGCCCAAGGGCTCCTTTTTTAATACTTTCTTTTTGAAATTGTGCGAGTAGAATGATGACCACTTTAATCTTGTGGTTACATCGCGTGACGCATGTTAAGGGAGAAGGTTCAATGTTAGGCTTGGGTAGTTGTATTTACTGTTGCTAAATTAAGCAGTGTTAGCTAAGTTTATTGTAGAGTCAAAGTATTGAGCCAAAATATTGAGTCAAAATGTCGTGCTGATAACCGATAACTAAGAAAGCTAATTGATGATCGTTTTCTTTATTATCACAAATGGAGGGTATTATAGTGAGCAATAAAATTCTTGTGGCTTTGTTTGCAGCAGCTTTAGCTGTACTGACATTGTCAACAAACGCGTTTGCGTCAGATGAAAACTTAGCTGATTTCCATGCCGAAATGGGTGGCTGTGAAAGCTGTCACGCTGATGGTGAACCATCTGCTGATGGTGAGTATGAGTTTGAACAGTGTCAAAGCTGTCATGGCACATTAGCTGAAATGGATGATAATCATGCACCGCATGACGGCATGTTAATGTGTGCCGATTGTCACGCGCCACATGATATGAATGTGGGTGACGTACCAACTTGTGATAGTTGTCATGATGATGGTCGTTCTGCTCAGTAATTGAGCTAGTTGAACTGTGTAACAACTGATGAATAAAGCACCGTTAATGACGGTGCTTTTTTTTGCTTTGATTCAAGCGCCTTAAATTGACTGATATTTGTATATCAAAAACCCACTGCATGTTCAGTGACTTATAATTAAACTACCCCTAAAGAGGTATTTAAATTGCTGTGTTTTCAATGGTTTGCGCTTAATTGGTGCAAAATAATGCACTTATCTAGAACAGTTTTTGATTGAAACCTTACCCTCAAATTTAAAACATCTTTAAAATCATCACTTTGGCTATTGGCACAACTTTTGCGATGTTATTGACATAGAATTTTGTCAGTAAAAGGAAGTTGCATGTCTCATATCCGGTCTAGTATCCAAACAAGTTGTGCTTATTGTGGAGTAGGCTGTGGTGTTAGTGTTTCGCCTCTTGCAGAGGTAACGCCGCATGTTAACGATGAGCAGAAAAACTCAAAAGCAAGTGCACCCATGTATAACCTTGAGGGTGATCTGCAACATCCAGCTAATAAAGGACAGTTATGTGCTAAAGGCGAACGGTTACTAGAAAGCTTGGTTCAGCCTAATACACTGCGTTATCCCAAACGTAAGTCAGGTAAGCCAATTGACTGGGATGTGGCGTTAACAACAATTGCAGACACTTTTACAAAGACAATTGCTGAGTTCGGGCCAGACTCTGTGGCTTTTTATTTATCAGGTCAGTTGCTAACTGAAGACTATTACGTTGCAAACAAGCTTGCTAAAGGCTTTATTGGTACAGCCAATGTAGATACCAATTCACGTTTATGTATGTCATCTGCAGTGAGTGGGCATATGCGTGCCTTTGGTGAAGATGTTGTGCCGGGCTGTTATGACGATTTTGAGCAAGCGGATGTTATTGTGTTAGTTGGGGCGAATAGCGCTTGGACTCACCCTGTTTTATTTCAACGAATGATTAAAGCGCGCGAGCAATCTGGTACAAAAATCATTGTGGTTGACCCAGCTAAAACGGCCACTTCGGCTCAAGCAGATTTTCATTTACAAATTACGCCTGGCACTGACAGTCTGTTGTTTAATGGTTTATTGCAATTTATTTCTGAAAATGAGGCTCAAGATAAGACGTACATTGATGAGCACACAGAAGGTTTTGATGATGTACTTCACACCCTATCTTCACAAACTGATCTTGTTAAAACTGACCAGCTTGCATCGTCTTTAGGCTTAACGGTAAGCGAATTAACCCAATTTTATCAGTTATTTATTGCCCATGAGAAAGTCATTACTGCCAGTTGTCAGGGAGTGAATCAGTCTACTTCAGGTACCGATTCGACGAATGCAATCATCAATTGCCATCTCGCGCTTGGTCATATTGGTAAAGTTGGCTGTGGTTTCTTTTCTTTAACTGGTCAGCCTAATGCGATGGGCGGGCGAGAAGTCGGTGGACTTGCCACACAGCTTGCTTGCCATATGGGATTCTCTGCTCCTGAACGACAGTTATTAGCAGATGTATGGCAAACCGAATCCATTGCTAAAGATAAAGGGTTAACTGCAGTTGAATTATTTGATGCGATGGCTGATGGCAAAATTAAAGCCGTATGGATCATGGGAACAAACCCGTTAGTTTCATTACCGAACACTGCAAAAGTACAGCAGGCACTTGATGCTTGCCCATTTGTGGTGGTATCAGATATCACCCAAGATGCCGCAACCGCAAAACAAGCCGACATATTATTACCTGCTTTAGGTTGGTCAGAAAAGTGTGGCACTGTCACTAACAGCGAACGTGTTATCACTCGTCAACGTGGCTTTATACCCGTTAAAGGCAATGCAAAACCTGATTGGTGGGCACTTGCTGAAGTTGCAAAACGCATGGGGTATAGCGCAGCATTTACATTCTCAAATAGTGCGGCTGTGTTTAAAGAGTTTGCTCAGCTTTCAAAAGCAGTAAAAGCACAATTTCCTGAAAAACAATTTGATATCTCTGGCATGAGTGAATTAACTGATGCTGAATACGACGGATTAGCGCCAACTCAATGGCCAGTAACAAGTGCCGCAATGCTTGGACAAACTGAGCGTCGATTATATCAAGGTGGGCTATTTTCAACGCCTTCTACTAAAGCGCAGTTTATTGCAACACAGCCGCTCAAGTCAGAGTTGAGTGTCGGTCAACATCAAGTATTGCTCAATAGTGGCCGCAATCGAGATCAGTGGCATACCATGACTCGCACTGGCCACATTGCCAGCCTTAGGGCGAGTATTCCTGAACCATTTGTCGCGTTACATCCAATCAAAATTCAACAGCTTGAGTTAAATGATGGTGATTTAGTGTGTTTTGCAACGCCTGATGCTGAACGTGCTCAAGTAAGTTGCGAACAGAGTACATCGAGTGTTCAAGCTACGGCAAGGGTTGTTGCCGACGACAATCAATCTCCCGATATGGCTTTCATGTCAATGCATTGGTCTTCGCAGTTCTCCCTTGGTAAAGGAGTGAATCAAACACTAAATAGTCAGTTAGACCCAATATCGAAGCAACCTGGCTTTAAATGCCAAGCAACAACCGTTACTAAAGTAGAGCTGGCATTACAAGGGATTATCTTTGGCGAGCATGACCCGTTATTTACCGGCACATGTTGGAATGTTCAGCAAAGTTTGTCAGCGGGTGAGTGTTATCACATCGCTTTTGATGATGCGGAAAAAGGCTTTAATTTTCAGTCTACTAGTTACTCTTTAAAATGGACGGTGAGCTTACTGAATAAGCAAGTTATTCATGTGCAGTGCAATATGAATCAGGGCCAATTAGTGTCGCTTAAATTGCTAAGTAAGCAGCAAGTTGAAGTCGCCCTTGAGCCGATGCATCTTCTTATCGGTGAAACAGTAGATACAGGGCTAATGAACCGATTACATCAACTGATTAAAGCTGGTAACAGTCCGCTTATTTGTGCATGTACTGGTGTCACAGAGGCCAAAATTCAGGATTCGATGCTGCAAGCGTTAGATAATTTGGTGTTTGCTCATCGAACAAGTGGTAATGAAGCGATATTGAGCCAAGGTGATTTTGAACAAGCGCTTGAACAGACACAGTCAGAATTGGGTTGTGGCAAGCAATGCGGCAGTTGCCATAGTGAAGTGGTGCAATGTGCAAGTGATATTTGGCTACTTGGTCTTGAAGATATGGCTATAGAGACTGTGGCAGTAAAAAATAAAAAACAATCTAAATCAACTCAAGAGGAGGTGGCGTGATGAGTCATTCAATCAGTCAATTAGTGAACCATAGTGTTGCTGGGAGTAATCCTTCTAAAGTTACTAGCAGCGAGTTAGTTGCTGGTGAGGTTGAGATTGTTGGCGCAGGTTGTGGCCAACTTGATTTGTTGACCATTAAAGCCGCTAGAATTATTTCTCAAGCTGACGCATTAGTTTACGACAGCCTAGTAAGCAGTGATATTTTATCTCTCGTTTCAGTTGATTGTGAACGACACTTTGTCGGAAAACGTTGTGGCCAACCTAGTTATAAGCAAGATGATATTAACTCCTTGTTGGCCAAATTAGCCTTTCAAGGAAAAAAAGTTGTTCGTCTAAAAGGGGGCGATCCGCATATCTTTGGTCGCGGTGCTGAAGAGTCGCTATTTTTAGCAAAAAATGGCCTGATAAGCCGATTTACACCGGGAGTAACAGCGGCATTAGGTTGCGCATCGAATACAGGTATCCCGCTTACTTTTCGAGGAACCGCACGTTCAGTGACTTTAGTGACGGGAACTAAGTTTGACCAAGCCCCAACACATTGGAAAGCATTACTCGCAGCTGAGTCGACACTGGTATTTTATATGGGTAAAGAGCAGGCCAAGGCTATTTCATCTGGGCTACTCGCTGTTGATGCGCCAGCTGATTTACCCGTTGCTTTTATCACAAATGGCGGCAGACCCAATCAATTAGTGACTTACGCCAATGTCTCAACGATGGCAGAACAAGCTGAAACAATTAAAGACTCTGGCCCGACACTGATTATTATTGGTGAAGTGGTTGCTGTTGGGCAAGAGCTAGCTGCTTTACTTGCTGATGTCAGTGCGACATCAATGGCCGAGGTCGTCAATGGTTGAACAACATTCAAAAACACAGCTTGATGCTGATGACTTTGATAACCGCAAGCTGGTTAAAGCATTAGGCAAAGGCGTGAAAGGTAGCCGAAGTTTAAACTTTGCCGAAGCATCTCATCTCATTAGGGCTTTCGCTAATGGGGAGCTATCATCTGCTCAAATGGCAGCTGCAATGATGCTAATGCGAGTCAGAGGAGAGTCAGTTGAAGAGCTTGCAGGCGTTGCTTCTGGGCTAAAACAGCTTGTTGGCAAAGAATGGCAAGACCTTAATGCGGACATAGATTGGCCAGTATATGCTGGAAAGCGAGAGCAATTACCATGGTTATTATTAGCCGCTAAAACCATCGCGCGCAAAGGCCAAACGATTATTTTACATGGTGACAGCCAGTCTCTTCCTCACCGAAGACATGTAGAGTCTTTTATTTCGGCGTTAGACATTCCACGGTGTTTTACTGCAGAGCAAGCTAAAGTTAATTTAGCAAAAACAGGGATTATTTATGTCAATTCTGCCGATATCGTTCCTGTGCTCAATGATTGTCGCCGCTTGCACCAGGAGTTAGGCCTACGTAGTTTAATTCAAATGTCAGTTCGCTGTATCAATCCTACCAATGCACCATTCAGTTTACGTAGTTATTTTCACCCAGGTTTAGATGAGCAGCACCAACAAGTCGCAATGTTACTAGCAGAGCAGCAAGCTGGCGATACTTTAGCAAAGCAACACGCCGACATTGCGATTTTTAAGGGGTTACAAGGTGAAACAGAAATCAATCCAAGAGTGAGTACAAGTGTAAAATTGCTTAGATTTGGTGCAAGTGGCGATAAGCAAACACTTGAATTGAACCATGTTGATCTTCCTACTCAGCTTGAAGCATTTGTTGGCGCTAAAGTAGGGCAGTCGGACTTGCCAGCTTATTTGCTTGCACAACTTTGGCACGGTGAAGATATTGCTGAAAGCGAACTTACTGATGGGCAATTACAACAAGCTATGGCCAGTATTACTGCGACTGTCGCATTAGTGAAAATGCTATCAACACCGAATTTAGCAATTGACACAGCCTTAACATACGCAAGTAAAAGTTGGTTATGTAGAAATAATGTCACTCAATTAAATAAGCTATCTATTCATAATGCTCACCAATTTGATACGTCTGAAAATAGCATTAATAATCAACAGTTAACGTGTAGTAATCAAGTTGACTGGGCTGACGAACAACAAAATGATATTCAACAAGAATTTATCTCTGGTAATTCAGATTTTAATCCTATTTGTGAAACTGCATACGATCACTCTTCATCAAGAGAGTATCAAAGTAAGCAGCGTGAAGTGAGGACTTAGTCGTGGTTAACTTAGTATATCGTGATCCTTCATTTACCAATGAAAACGTGTTTATCGATTGTATGTCGGAGTTGAGTAGTATCGACCCGTGTATGGAAGCAAGTTCTTTGAGTCAGTTAGAGCGCCAAATTATAAAAGGCAATGCTCTTTGTTTGGTGTTTTTTACTGAGTCTTTGACGCCACTGCAACAGGTATTCATTGAGCGTTTATTAATGGTAACGGCACTGCCAATTATTGTTAATGCGTACGCATGGGATGAAGAATTATTAAAGAGTTTATTACAGTGTGGGCGAGTGACATTTGTACCAGAAAAACTGACACCTAAACGATTAAAGTCATTAGTTGGCTTGGCTAAAATTCGCYTTAATAGTGCTTCAACTATGCTTGAGAAAGTCAAAGAGTTAGATGAAAAGTGCACTGACTTAAAACGTGTATCAAGGGCTAAATCATTATTACAACGTCAGGGAGTGACAGAGGCTCAAGCACATAAAATGATTCAGAAACAAGCAATGGACAAGTCGATCAGTTTTGCTGAAATGGCCAATGAAATCATTTTAGCGGCGCAACAACTTGAAGCAAAGCGTGTGCATCAAATTGGTGCGTGTGCCCATGGTGCGAACAGCAAAGCCTAGTGTTGGTAAGTCTTTTGTAAATATAATCCTTTGTTTTTATGTACTTATATTTACATTGTAATTGGCATAGTCAATGCAACACATAATCATAAATGAATAATACCGAAATTAACTCAAACGCATTCGTTAACGCTCGAATGACTTAAAACGTGATAAACGATATAGCAGGCAATGGCGTCTTTACTATCATCCGTTTTAGAGTCAATGAGAATAACAAAGTATATAAAGTTTTAATTTAAAAATTGGAATAAAGGCAATGGCGCCATCTCTGCTTGCGGAGATCGGCGCCTTTTTGTTTTTTGATTTCAAAAATAAAAAAGGAGCCAACGATGGCTAATTCTACAGGAACGTCGAATTCACCGACAACGGTCAACAAAAAACCTAAGTTGGTTGTGATCGGTAACGGTATGGTCGGGCACCATTTTATCGAGCAATTATGCAGTCAAGGGCTTCAAAAGCAGTTTGATGTTGAGGTTTTTGGTGAAGAACCACGCCCAGCTTATGACAGGGTGCAACTATCTAAATACTTTGAAACAGGCAGCGCTGATGAGCTGATGTTAACAAGTGCGCAAGATTATCTAGATTGGGGTATCAAGCTGCATCTTGATAGCCGAATAACTGAATTAGATACACAATCTAAAAGCATTACCACCGAAGATGGTGTCACGAGTCATTATGACAGCTTAGTGTTAGCCACAGGCTCTTATCCTTTTGTACCACCCATTAATGGTAATGACAGAGAACGTTGTGTTGTTTACCGTACCATTGAAGATTTGCAAGATATTGAAGCTGCGGCTAGTCAATCTAAAGTGGGCGTCGTCGTCGGTGGTGGCCTGCTAGGCCTTGAAGCTGCTAATGCTTTGATGGCACTTGGTGTGCAGACTCATGTCGTTGAATTTGCTCCACAATTAATGCCTGTTCAGTTAAATGATAAAGCGGGTGATTTATTAAAGAGTAAAATCAATGATCTAGGGGTTACCGTTCATACCTCAAAAGCCACTACCGCTATTATTGATGGCGAGTCAGCGATGCATCGTATGACTTTTAATGATGACAGTTTTCTTGAAACTGACATGATTGTTTTCTCTGCGGGTATCCGTCCTCAAGATGCGCTTGCTCGTTCAAGTGGATTGCAAATGGGAGAACGTGGCGGTATCACAATCGACGATAATTGTTTGACTTCAGCAGTAGATGTTTACGCTATTGGTGAATGTGCATTATGGCAAAACCGCATTTTTGGTTTAGTGGCACCTGGATATCAAATGGCACGTGTAGCAGTAGCAAGTCTCGTGGCTAGCTTAACTGATACGGCAACATCATCAACTGCCTTTACTGGTGCAGACATGAGTACCAAGCTTAAATTACTTGGTGTCGACGTTGCTGCAATCGGTGAAAGCCGTGGCTTTGAAAATGCCCAGTTTGTGGAATTATCGGACAACCAATCGGGCATTTATAAAAAGCTTTGGTTAGATGAAACGGGTAAATTCTTAAAAGGAGCTGTGTTAGTTGGCGACAATAGTGACTATAACCGTTTGCTTGATTGTTATTTATCTCAGGATGAAATTGAAGGTAATGCCGTTGATTTATTAATGACAGGTGAAGAGTCAGCTGCAGATTTGAAAGACACATCAATTATCTGTTCATGTCACCAAGTCACAAAAGCGGACATTGTGAGTTCTGTAAAAGAAGGCAATCACACAATTGCAGAAATCAAGTCTTGTACCCGAGCAGCTTCAGGTTGTGGAGGTTGTTCTGCACTTGTGAAGCAAGTCATGGATGAAGCGCTTATTGCAGAAGGTGTTGAGTGTAATACCGGCATTTGCGACCATTTTGAGCATGATAGACAATCTCTATATCACTTGTGCCAGGTAGAAGGTATTGAAGATTTTGATACGTTAATTTCTAAGCACGGTAAACGCTCAGCAACAGGTGAGGCTTCAACATTTGGTTGTGATCTTTGTAAACCTGCTGCAGCTTCCATTTTTGCATCGCTACAAAACAAATATGTGCTTAACCAAGACAGCAGTCATGTGCAATTACAAGATACTAATGACGCTTATTTAGGTAACTTGCAAAAAGATGGCACCTATTCAGTGGTGCCTCGTATTGCAGGTGGTGAAATTACTCCAGATGGCTTAATTGCGATTGGTGCGGTGGCCAAAGAGCACGATTTATATACCAAAATTACTGGCGGACAACGTATCGATTTGTTCGGTGCTAAATTATCAGAGTTACCAGTCATTTGGCAGAAGTTGATTGAAGCAGGTTTTGAAACTGGTCATGCCTACGGTAAGTCACTTCGTACGGTTAAATCTTGTGTGGGTAGCACTTGGTGTCGATATGGCGTACAAGATTCTGTTGGAACAGCCATTGATTTAGAAAATCGCTACAAAGGGTTACGTAGTCCGCACAAAATTAAGTTTGCTGTGTCGGGGTGTACTCGCGAGTGTGCAGAGGCGCAAAGTAAAGATATAGGTGTGATAGCCACTGATAAAGGTTGGAACTTATATGTGGCTGGTAACGGCGGCATGCGACCTCGTCATGGTGACTTATTTGCCACTGATTTAGATACGCCTACACTAATACAATATATCGATAGAGTATTGATGTTCTATATTAAAACAGCAGACAAGTTACAGCGTACTTCAGTGTGGATGGAGTCACTAGAAGGTGGTCTTGAGTATCTACAATCTGTAGTAATTGAAGACAGTTTAGGGATTGCTAGTGAATTAGATGCTCAAATGAGTCGAGTTGTTGATGCCTATCAATGTGAATGGAAAACAAGTCTTGAAAAACCGGAGTTTTTGGCTCGCTTCAATGAGTTTGTTAACCCAGAAGCTAAACCTGAGGGAGAAACTCATCTATATCATCGTGTGCGCGAACAACGATTCCCAGTCGATACAGCATCATCTGGCGCTGGCAATATTGCGATTAAAGATATTACTGCTGAACAAAATGAGCAAGAAGCTGTGGAGGAACTAGTATGAGTTGGGTAACGGTATGTAATGAGTCAACTTTGCCTCAAGGAACAGGTGTAGCAGCTTGGGTTGCTGGCAAAGCAGTTGCCATTTTTGATTTAGGTAAGCATGGTTTATATGCTATTGATAATGTTGATCCTGCAACTGGGATAAGTCTACTTGCCCGTGGGTTAATTTGCGATATGGAAGGAGTGCTTTGTGTTGCATCGCCATTATATAAGCAACATTACAGCCTAGAGACAGGTGTGTGTTTAGAAGATGAAGCACTCGTTGCTTCACCTTACGAAATTAAAAAGGAAGCTGGCCAAGTATTGGTTTTGGCTAAGTCATAGGGACATGTCGTATGAGTTCTGAGAAATTTAATTTATTGTCGTTTTCGGGGAAGATGAAAACGCTGCATTTAAGCTGGATTGCATTTTTTATTACCTTTGTGGTTTGGTTTAATGCGGCACCCTTGTTAAGTGTTATTGCTGATAGTTTGGGATTAACTAAATCACAGATTAAAACCTTATTGATTTTGAACGTTGCATTAACCATTCCTGCACGGATTATCATTGGAATGGTGACAGATAAGTATGGCCCAAGGTTAACTTATTCTGTGCTTTTAGGTGTTTGTTCTATACCTTGTTTTATGTTTGCAGTGGCTAATTCATTTGAACAATTGGCATTAGCGCGCTTTTTAATTGGCTTTATTGGTGCTGGTTTTGTGATTGGTATTCGCATCGTCAGTGAGTGGTTTCCAGCGAAAGAGTTAGGTACAGCAGAAGGCATTTATGGCGGCTGGGGTAATTTTGGTTCAGCTGCAGCAGCATTTACTTTACCTGGATTAGCCATCTTTTTTGGGGGCGAAGACGGATGGCGATACGCGATTGGCTTAACAGGGTTAATTAGCTTAATTTTTGCATTTGTTTACTATTTTAATGTCACCGATACACCAAAGGGGTCGACTTATTTTAAACCCAAAAAAGCAGGTGGATTAGAAGTCACCAGTAAAGGGGATTTTGCTTTATTGATATTTATGAAGCTTCCTATGTACGCTACGTTAGCCTTGTTAGCATGGAAATTGTCGCCTGCTGGCGTGAGTATGTTAGCAGAGCAAACAACCCAGTTAATTTATGCTGGTTTAGTACTTATATTACTGGTGGACATTTATCAAACTTATCAAGTTAACAAAGATATTTTTGTTAACGAGGTGCCAGAGTTTGAGCGGTATCCTTTTAAACAAGTGGCCGTATTAAATGTGCTGTATTTCACCACTTTTGGTTCTGAGTTAGCCGTTGTATCAATGCTGCCGTTATTTTTTGCTGAAACATTCGGCCTAGGCATGGCGCAAGCTGGTATGGTCGCTTCAAGTTATGCCTTTATGAATCTAATGTCTCGACCTGGTGGTGGCTGGTTAAGTGATAAATTCGGACGTAAGAATACCTTACTCATTTTAACCGCTGGTTTGGCTGTTGGATACTTTGCGGTAGGCCAAATAGACGGTAGTTGGGCATTACCGCTTGCTGTTGTTGTGGTTATGGCATGTTCATTCTTTGTTCAAGGTGGTGAAGGGGCAGTATTTGCTGCCGTGCCATTAATTAAGCGTCGTTTAACTGGACAAATTGCTGGTATGACAGGAGCTTATGGTAATGTTGGGGCGGTGTTTTTCTTAACGGTTTACTCAATGGTTTCAACCTCTGTATTCTTTTACGTTATTGCTATTAGCGCTGTGATTGGTTTCATCACATTATTCTTTATGACAGAGCCCAAAGGTCATATGGCTGAGGTGAATGAAAAAGGTGAAGTCACACTAATTAGTGTTAATTAGATTTTTATTTATCTCAATCACTAACACCGTATCACTAGAGCGATACGGTGTTGGTGTTTAAAGGGTTTTATGCAATCACATCTAAAAAACCAAGCATTGAGTCATGTCACTAACACAGGACATGATAAAGAAACCGACGTTGAACAAGACATTATATTGTCATCATCAGACACTGGTTTAACTTTGTCGAACAATAAGCAAGAACAATTACCAATATCGGGTGCTCTTGAAGTGCATGCGGGGCAATATTCAGATAAAGGCCGAAAATCAGAAAATGAAGACGCAATCGGTATAAAAATTCCAACCGGATTAATGTTAACCACTAAAGGTATTGTGAGTGTTATCAGCGATGGGGTGAGTGCGGCTGAAGGTGGTGCGAAAGCATCGGCTATTAGCGTATCTAACTTCATCGCTGATTACTACTCAACACCCGAGTCTTGGAGTGTTTTAACGTCAAGTACACGAGTATTAACTGCACTTAACCGTTGGTTGTATGGTCTTGGTCAAGACTATAGAGATGCTCGTAAAGGCTATGTTTGCACTTTTAGTGCTTTGGTATTTAAGTCTTGTTCTGCGCACATGTTGCATGCTGGAGACTCTAGAATATACCGATTCAGGCAAGGCGAATTAGTTAAAATAACCCGAGATCACAGCACATCAGTAAATGAATATACAAGCTATTTAACCCGAGCTTTAGGTATGGATGTAAACCTTGAGGTTGATTATAAGCAGCTGAATGTCGAGGTTGGTGACTTATATTTACTAACAACTGATGGTGTTCATGATGTGTTGACTGATCATGAATTAAAAAAGATGTTAGCTGTATTTCAAGAAAATAATATCACGATCTCAGATCAAGCTTGCGAGCACTTCTGTCAGCAACTCACTGACAAAGCTTTCAAGTTTGATAGTAAAGACAACCTTAGTGCTCAATTAATTTCAGTTTCACAATTACCCACTCAAGCGATAGACGATGTTTATCACAAGCTCGCTAGCCGTCCTTTTCCGCCTCCAATGGAAGTAGGAATGCGTTTAGATGATTACGAAATTATAAAAGTGATTCACCAAAGTCAGCGCAGCCAGGTGTATGTTGTCAAAAATAGTCAAGGCGAAGTACGTTGTATGAAAACTCCATCAGTTAATTATATTGATGATGGTGCATATATAGAGAGATTTATGCTTGAGAGCTGGATTGGCCACCGAATCAATAGTCAACATGTAGTTAAAGTCGTTGATCACCACCTTAATAAGTCGGCGCTCTATTATTTAACAGAATATTTAGAAGGCTTAAGTTTGGCTGACTGGATGGCACAACATCAACGAGGTCCAGTTGAAGAAGTATTACAATTACTCAAACAAATTGAAACAGGCATTCGCGCGTTTCATCGTAAAGAAACATTACATCAAGATTTAAAGCCAGATAATATTTTTATTACTCGTGAAGGGGTGGTGAAAATAATTGATTTCGGCGCTTGCCATATTAAAGGTATTGCCGAAATAACAACGCCGCTAAAACGCGATCAAATTCTTGGTACTGCAGATTACACATCACCTGAAGTGATTTTAGGGTATCAAGCTGACGGGCGTGCTGACTTGTTTTCATTTGCTGTGATAGCGTATGAAATGTTAGCAGGTGAGCAACCTTTTAAAGGTCAGTTGGCAAAATGCCATCAGCGCAGCGACTTCTTAAAGCTAAATTATGTACCTGTTTTCAAAACAAATCCTATGGTTCCGGAGTGGATGGATACCGCATTAGAAAAAGCCTTGTCTATAGAGCCTTCATTTCGTTTTGTTGATACGAATGAATTTATTCATGCTTTAACCACGCCAGCAAAGGCTAAGCCTAGAACAACCATTCCTTTTATTGAGCGAAACCCTGTAAAGTTTTGGCAAACAGTCAGTGTAATTTTGCTTATCTGGACACTGTATTTATCACTTGTGTGATGAGTATAAATCAAGTTTATTCTGCTCAAATTCGTAATCCATTTTAGTCAATCTTGTTTGTCCAATACTTAATCTTGTTTTCCATTCCTGCTTTGCAGCTCAACCTTTCGTTATATGTCATTTTAATGGCGCTTTTTAATATTTTAATTACTTATCAATGTCTTAGCTTGTTTAGTTTGATAATTCCATATAGTACAAAAGTGGGGGTTAGGATACATTTTAGTCTATTGGTCTAAGTTCCTTTAATACTCGGGGTGGATTCAGAACACATTATATCGAGTAATACTAAATTCACTGGAAATGTAAAGGGAATAACTCTTTTACAAAGTGAAGGGCAGGAAGCATGGACTTATTCAAGCGTGAACAATTACATCGCGTTAAAACAATAGCAGGGATGTTATCTGTTGCTGTATGTCTAGCTTCTTTTCCTAGTTTCAGTCAGTCAGATTTAAGTGATTTTGATGAACTCGCAAGTGGGACCAATATTGCTCGAGCTGTTCAGGATGGTAGCGATAACTCATTAAATTTAAATCAATCTGGTGTAGATAATCAATCTAGAACATTTCAAAACGGTTTCACAAATACGATAAATATTGACCAGCAAGGTTCACAACATTATGTCTTGGCATCGCAATTTGGTGCCAATGTAGAAGCTGAAATATTGCAAGTCGGTGTTGGAAATGTCGTTTTATCTGCTCAGCAGGGTGAAAACCTACTTTTAGATGTGATGCAAACAGGAACAGGAAACGTAGCTTTAATACAACAAAGTGGTTACGAGAATTCAATCGAGATCCAGCAGTACGGATCTGGGAATGCAGTAGGTGTACTCCAGTGGGGTAATTCGCAACACGTTGAGGTAACTCAGCAATGTTGCAGTAATTAACCTTGATTAAATTAATTAATAATACACAGTAAAGGGAAATACGATAATGAAACATTCTAAATTAGCAATATTAGTGTCAGCTGCGATTTTAGCGTCAAGCAGTGCATATGCAAGTTCTGATAATGAAGCAACCGTTGATCAAACCGGTAATGGCAATGGTGCCACTGTTACTCAAGTTTTGAACAGCGAAAATAATGATGCATTTATTACTCAATCAGGTGATACGAATACCGCGTCAGTAACACAAGAAGATACTTCTGAAACAATGGGCTCTATTACTCAAACAGGTAATCTAAACCAAGGTAGTATTTTTCAGCATGATGATACACAGTCTGCGACAGGTATTATCAGCACAACTGGTAATGAAAACGTAGCTGCTATCGAACAGCGCTTCAATAATGGTGCAAATGCGGCCTCACTTGTAAATCAAAATGGCGATAACAATAACGCTAATATTTTACAGGATAATGGGGATGCAGCTAACTCTACAATTAATCAAAATGGTTCAGGTGATATTGCGGACATTTATAACCATTGGTCTGATTATGCAGATGCCACAATTACTCAAGCAGGTGGACCTTTGAATAATGCTTCAATTATTCAAGAATCTTCAGATGGTGCAGTTGCTTCGATTGATCAAAATGGTACTGGTAACCAATCAGTTGTTAGTCAAACGACATTGAACTTTGGTTATATAGCTAGTTCTGATGATACTGTTGCTGCTGTTAGTCAAGAAGGTGACAACAATATAGCAAATACGACTCAAACTGGTTTATCTAACGATGCAAATGTAATGCAAATGGGTAACGACAACCAAGCATATGTTACTCAATCTAATTTAAATAATATGGCAGATGTTGATCAAACGGGTGATAGTGGCTTAGCGACTGTAACTCAGGACGGTGAGAATGGCCAAGCAATGGTCGCTCAATCAGGATTTAGTCAAACTGCCACTGTAACGCAATCTGATTATGATCAAATGGCAAATGTAACTCAAAGTAACTCTGGTAACTCTGCAACAGTTACTCAAAGTGGTTCAGCAGCTGGTATGGGGAACTCTGCCACAGTTGATCAAGCGGGTACTGATGATACTGCAATCGTTATGCAAAGTGGTGACTCTAACACGGCTTTAGTTAGCCAAACTGGTTCTAGTGTTTCAAATGATATTAATGTTTACCAAACTGGCGCAGACAACTATGCTGGTGCAAAAACTGGTTATAACGCAGATAACACTATTACTATCACTCAAACTGGTAATGGGAATTCTGTAACGGATAACGCTAATTCTTCAAGTTTCTATGGCACAGGATATGGTGCTGGAACATGGGGTAGCAATAATACCGTTAATATTACTCAAACTGGTAACGATAACAGTGCATATGCTGACGGTTCAAGTAATGGTTCAATGGTCGATATCGTACAAACAGGTGATATGAACGAAGCGATTGGTGAGTCATGGCTTGGTTCTGGCAATGATATCGATATCTTGCAAACAGGTTCAGATCATTTTGCTGATGTTTATGCCAATGGAAGCATGAATACTACCTTAGTTACTCAAACTGACATGGGCAACAGTGCAGTTGTGACTCAAGTGGGTTCAAACAACATGGCAACTGTTACTCAAGGTATGTAGTACTAAAGTATACAAAAGGGATTTTAAACACCCTTTAGGCTAATTGTTAAAGCCAGATTAGCTTGCTAATCTGGCTTTAATGATACAGGTACAGTATCAGATGTAAGTTACTTTGTTTGTTTAATCACATGGAGTGTAAGTGATGTTTAAAGTTATCAATTGGATGATTGTTTCACGTTCGCGGTTACTTGTTGATTTACTTGATTGTCGTTGGCCACAAGAGTTCTTGGTCAAACTAGCGAAAGCAACCCCTGCGACGATGAGCTCGCAGCTGTCTGAACAGCAAATCTCTCTTGTGGTTTTTGATTTAGCCACCATCGATTTACAACAAGCTTATCAATTACAAAGGCTCATTGAGAGAGAGCACTATGTTGTCAAAACCGTCTTTATCAATTTTCCTAAACAGGTTGACGCTAAATTTTTAATTCATCCAGCAACTACTTCTGGCGCATTTTATACCGATGCAGATTTAGCTGAAATTAGTAGCGGCTTTAATGAGATCCTTAAAGGAAGAAGTGTTATTCCAAATGATTTACATAAATCATTAATGGGCTTTGAGAATGAAGATGAAAGCGAACACCTTACCATTCGAGAAAGAGAAGTATTACAAGCTTTATTGACCGGTAGCACTAATCTTGATATCGCAAACCAATTATTTGTGAGTGAATCAACGATTAAAACTCATTTATACCGCGCATTTCGCAAAATTGGGGTATCTAGCCGTGGCCAAGCCATTGCGTGGGCCCAAACTCATATGCATGAGGTGAGAGTGTGAAGATAACGCTTCCGATTCTATTGTGTTTAGCTTGTGCGTTTGTGTTTACTGCAAACCAGGTAAGTGCGGCTGAAGATAAGAAATTGGAAGCGATATCTGAAACCTCAGGGTTAACAAATCCTGAGATTAAACCCGCTTCTGATGAAGTTGTCCCAGAATCTAAAGCGTCTGTTGCGCAAGAAAACTCTTTAAAAAAATCAAACACCGAAACAGTCGTTGTCAGTGATGCCAAACCTAAACGTGAATCGGACTTGATTGAGGGCTTGATCCTTAATAGAGCGATGACACGAATAGGGCATCAGTTTTATCGTGAATTTGTGAGTGCTTATCGGGATATTGGCGGTGCGACTAAGCATTCGGGAATTACGGTTATTGAGCAAGCTACCGCGCGAAGTGGTAGTAAAATTTTAATCCAACAAAATCGAAAAACAATCTTTGTCACTTTTATTTCGCCTATTAGTCGAAATTTGGAACAACAAGTTAATTATGCCGCTAAAAGAGTGAATACCGCGGTAATAAAACAAAATGAACAAGCAGTGTTAGGGGCTCTTTTAGATCCTGACCTTGCTCCTGACGAATTCTAAGCAGGGAACGCCAAAATGAAAAAAATACTATTTAGCTCAATTTTATTATTATTTTCAGTTGAGTGTTTAGCAACTCAATTGATATATCAGCCTGTTAACCCCGCTTTTGGTGGTAGTTATTTAAACGGCTCATACTTATTAGCAAATGCTGCAGCGCAAAATGATCATCAAAGCAGCTCTGGTTCAGGATATACGCCGCCCACGGCATTAGAGCGTTTAGCCAGTTCTTTAGAGTCTCGGTTAATGTCACAGTTATTTAATGACGCCGCAAATGGTGGCGAAGGCTACTTGTTAACAGATGACTTTGAAATAAACGTTGTGAATGAAGATGGCGCATTGATTGTTCACATCACGGATATTTTAACAGGCGAAACAACCATCATTGAAGTCGGCGGTATCGTTGATACTGGTACCGGAGGCTAATATGAACAAGATTATTATATCGGCTCTTGTGGTTATGCTATCAGCTTGTTCATCAGTGGATGAAGAGTTCGAGAATATTGATGCAACAACCAGTTTAATGCCGAAAAGTGAAACTTATTACGATTTAATTAGCTTACCTTTTCCACAAGGTGCGATGGTTGCGGCAGTTTATGATTTTCGTGATCAAACTGGGCAATATAAGCCGATTCCATCCAGTAACTTTTCGACTGCTGTACCGCAATCGGGGACCGCTTTTCTAGCTCAATCTCTTAATGATTCTTCGTGGTTTATTCCAGTTGAACGTGAAGGGCTACAAAACCTGTTAACAGAGCGAAAAATTGTTAGAGCAGGACTCAAAGGCGATGCAAGCAAGTTACCTCAACTGAATAGTGCACAAGTTTTAATGGAAGGCGGTATTGTGGCTTATGATACCAATATTAAAACAGGTGGTGCAGGTGCGCGCTACTTGGGTATAGGAGCATCAGGCCAATATCGTGTTGATAGCATTACCGTTAACCTAAGAGCAGTTGATATTCGAACGGGTAGATTATTAAGTAGTGTGACTACAACTAAATCGGTTATTTCAAAAGAAATCACCGCAGGGGTTTTTAAATTTATCGATGCGCAAGAATTGCTGGAAGCAGAAGCGGGTTACACGTCTAACGAACCTGTCAGTTTATGTGTAGCATCAGCAATCGAAAGTGCAGTAGTACATTTAATTGCAGATGGTATCTGGAAAGGCGCATGGAGTTTAGGTGATTCTGCAACAGGTATGCAAAATGAAACCTTACAAAAATATTGGTTAGAAGCGCATAGTGAAGCCCGAGTAAGCGAAAGAATTAAACGTGGTTAAACCCCGTATTTTTTAATCGTTAAGCTAACACTAAAAAGGTGCCATAGGGCACCTTTTTTATTGAACTAGCGAAGGTTTATAGCCATATTTTGAGTTTTTTCTCATCATTGATAGATAAACTAATTGTATCTTTTATAGCAAGTTTAATTGGCATTGTGCCTTGCATTAACTCATCTCGTCTAAACCAATGTAGTGCTAACTCTGTGTCCAATTCTTTAGATTGTAATTGCTGTTCAAATTGGCTATCAACCTGTAAGTCATTGGCTGCAATGAGTAAGTCACCAGCACTTAAGCCTGCTTGATGCGCTGGGCTGTCGTTGGTAACGGTTAGTACTTTGAGACCGAATGCCTCTGCTTTGGTTTTAGCGCCAAATGCAATATTAAGCCCTTTAGTTTCACCGCCACCTAAATCAGTAGCCCCGGCACTGGTACGCAACGTCATGGTGATACCAACTTTATTCAATAAAGGTTCAAGTGGAATATCTTGGGTATTATTTAAATAAACAAATAAATCATCACAGTTACGGTTTAGTAGCTTCTCAATAATACGCTGATGTGTATCACCCTGAGTGCCAATGCCTTTAGCTCCATAGTCATGCCAAAGCGCCAACATGACATCGTTTAAACTGTGTTTTCCCTTGGTTTCAATGCGAATAGTTAAATCAAGGTATAAAGCGAATAAAGCCCCTTTTGTGTAGTAACTAACAATGGCATTGTTGGCATTTTCATCTTGCTTATAAAACTTGGTCCATGCATTAAAGCTTGAGGATGACAGTGTTTGTTTAAAGCGACCTTGTGAACGGTAAACCCGTGTCATAATTTCACTTAACATGGTTAGATATTGGTTCTGGCTGACACAACCACTGCGATAAGTTAATAGATCATCGAAATATGAGGTAATGCCCTCATAAGCCCATAATTGCTCAGTATAAGCCTCTTTAGATAAATCAAATGGGGTAAACTCAGCAGGCTTTATACGTTTTACGTTCCAGCTATGAAAATACTCATGACTGCATAACGATAGATAAACGCGATAATCTTTGTTGACCTCATGGGTCATGTTTGTTGGCAAATCTTTTCTTGAGCACATTAATGCGGTGCTTGCACGATGTTCTAATCCACCAAAGCCATTACCTAAAACAGTCGTTAAAAATACGTAGCGATCAAAAGGAGCTTGACCGCCAAATAAGTTGATTTGATATTCGCATATGGCTTTTAAATCCTGGCATAAACGAGGCAATGAAGCATCATGTTTACCACTTAACACAACATCATGGGGCACACCGCAGGCTTCGAAACTGGCTATTGCAAGTGGGCCCATTTCTACGGGATGGTCGATAAAATCATCATAATTATCTGCGTAAAACTCACCGAAACCGTATTGTTCACCAGCGGTTCTTTTCATGCTGGTGGCAAGTTTCCAGTCTTTAAGTTCATCAAGGGCTGGTTTGGCTATCGTTAGTGTGTGCTTGGTATGCTCTAAGCCTTTGGCACTTAAAAACACGCTACTGCCATTAAAAAAACCATGGGTTGTGTCTAAATGAGCAGAGCGCACAGATAAATCCCAAGCATAAACCTGATATGAAATTTTAATAAATGACTGACTGTTTTTACATTGCCAAGTTTGCTTATCGAGTTGTTCGATTTCAATTGGCGTGTTTTGCTCATCCACTGCGGTTATTTCAATTAGATTTCTGGCAAAATCACGGATCATATAACTGCCTGGAAGCCAAGAAGGTAAAGACAATATCTGTTGTGGTTTTGCATCTTGAATAGTTTGAGTGACTTCAAACAAATGTGCTTTAGGATCGATAGCAATGATGTGATAATGCATGAGCAATTTCCAAGTAAGTAGGTGTTGCTGAAAAGAAATAAGAACGAGAAGAAACCCAATGCTGCCAAATTCATTACTAATGTGCAAATCCATCTGTACATGAATAGTAACAACTGTTTATGGTTTTGACTGGAGTGACAAACACTGCAGTTGATACTATAAGATAATCTAGCCAAGCATTGCGATTACCCACGTTAACTAACGCATAATAAAAGGATGATGACACATGGCCGAAGAAACCATTTTTAGTAAGATTATTCGTCGTGAAATCCCAGCGGATATTTTATTCCAAGACGAGTTGGTCACTGCATTTTGTGATATTTCCCCTCAAGCGCCAACGCATATTTTAATCATTCCAAATCACTTAATTCCGACAGCTAATGACATTAAAGCGTCAGATGAGCTTGCACTCGGACGTATGATGACTGTTGCAGCCAAACTAGCTGCAGAAGCTGGTATCGCCGAAGACGGGTATCGGTTAATTATGAATTGTAATAAGCATGGTGGCCAAGAGGTCTACCATATTCATATGCATTTGGTGGGCGGTAAGCCACTTGGCCCAATGTTAAGCCGTAAAGACTAAGTAGCCATTAATGAAAATAAACAGTGAGTTTTTCCCGTTAACTGAAGTGGCCACGCGTTTTGTTGGCCAGTTAGCACATTGTCGTCGTTTACAAATCTCGGTTCTTGAAGCCAGTGAGCACCATGTACTGTTAGAGTTGCCATATAGTCAGGACATTATTGGCGATCCTGATACTGGTGTTATTCATGGTGGTGTCGTCACTACGTTAATTGATACTGCGTCTGGTACGGCAGTGGTCAGTGCGATTTTAGAAAAATATCAATCATTAGAAATATCACCCACGTTAGATTTGCGGGTTGATTATATGAAACCTGCAGAGCCAGATAAGCCTATTTTCGCTTTTGCAGAGTGCTATCGTTTATCCTCTAATGTTGCTTTTACTCGTGCAATTGCTTATCAAGACAGTATTGATGATCCCATTGCTCATGCTGTTGGTTCCTTTATGCGTATTAGCCCTGAAATGGTGGGGGAAGAGTTTCGTCAGGCATTAATGGGGGAATCAGATATCAAGGTCAATGAGTTAGCGACTGAGAATGGGACTACACTTACTAAAGAAGCAACTACTCAGGCAAGTCTTACTGATATTGTGGCGGCAGAAATTAATGTCCATGATATTGTAAAACGAGCAATAGACTTAAACGATTACAGTTATTTACTGGCGAAAGTGCCTTATACACAATTCATCGGCATGAGTGTTAATCGCTTTGGTGATGAAATGGTGTTTAAATTACCCGCTAAAGACGACAATATCGGTAATCCTATTTTACCTGCCATTCATGGTGGTGTGATTGCTGGCTTTATGGAAATGTCTGCCATCGTGCAACTAATGGTGTTTATGCAAGCTAAAAAAGTGCCAAAAATAATCGATTTTTCAATTGATTATTTACGAGCAGGTTTGCATCAAGATACGTTTGCAGAGTGTAAAATTACTCGCCAAGGTCGCAGAGTTGCAAATGTGAGTATTAATTGTTGGCAAACAAACAGAAAACAGCTTATTGCGACAGCAAGAGCGCACTTCTTGTTAGATCAATAATAAGATGAGTGAAGCGCTTTAATACCTATGGGATTCACATTCACAGTGTTAAAAGGATAAATGATGAAGATTTCAATCGTAATAGTAACCTTATTTTTGTTGATGACTGGTTGTGCAAATCACACCGCTGGATTATCAGCAGGATCTAATGGTGTTGTTCGAGTCGACAATAATTCATTTTCCCGAGAAGTTGGTATTGAGCAAGTCAGAGTCCGCACTCAAGCTGATTTACTGCAAGGCTCCGCACTGATTTTAAGTAAAGTGTCTACTGATTTAAGACTGCAGTATAAATTTACTTGGTACGATGCAAACGACTTTACTATTGAAGATGAAGGCGTGAGTTGGAAATCATTAAAACTACACGGTAAGCAGCAAATGCAGGTGAGTGCGTTAGCGCCAAATGCCAATGCTACCCGGTTTGAAGTGTATGTGAGAAAAGCGTTTTCAAATTAATCCTAACGTCACTTATTTAGAGCGTTACGTGCATCATACCGTGCATAATTGGTGATGATTTAGTGATTCATTAGCCGTTGGTTTTCTTCTCACTGAGTCCAATTTGGCCGCTAAATAAACTCATAATAAAACACCCAATAATAGGGTGTTTTTTTTATGGTTTAAATACCACAATTTATTACATGCCTTCGTGCTAGTATCACGCATTTTGTGCTCTTATTAATCATTCAATTGTTTCTGAAGCCAGCTTGTATTGATTTAGTTAATGAAAAGTGTTCACTAATAGTGTCGCACTTTAGTTGAATCGTTTATAATCCGCCTCGCCAAGGGGTGTTTGCGTTTTTTTCGTAAACTGAGATGTCTTATGACAAACCCTTAGAACCTGATCCGGCTAATACCGGCGTAGGAATGGGCTGCATGCTTTACTTGCTATTTTTGTCATGGATGCACAAACTAATTCACTATGCTTGCCGGATCTCAAAATGAATATTTGAGGTCCTATGTCTTTATTTAAATCAAAATCGCCTTTGGCGGTTGCCATTCTCGCCGCTTTATCTACTTCAGCTGTCGCTCAAACTGAAAATATTGAACGTGTTGCACCTAATGCCGAAAAAATGGAAGTGATTGTTGTTAACGCTGACTTTAGTGGTGTTGAACTTGAAAAAGTTCCATCGAGTGTCACTGTCATTGATAGCCAACAATTACAAGATGAAGGTGCTCAACATTTCGAAGACGTATTAAATTCAATCGCCAATTTTAACTGGTCTGGTGGCAGCTCGCGTCCTAAATATTTTCAAATTCGTGGTGTCGGTGAGCAAGAAGAATATCAAGGTGCCCCTAATTCATCGGTTGGTTTTATTGTTGATGATATCGACCTCTCGGGTATCGGCATGGTTTCTAGCATGTACGATATGCAACAAGTTGAAGTCCTTCGTGGACCTCAAGGTACCCAATACGGTGCTAATGCATTAGCGGGTTTAATTTATTTAAAAAGTAACGATCCGACGGATGTGTTTGAGCATGGCGCCCAAGTGTCACTTGGTGATGATGACTTACAAACATTTTCTGGTTTTAGCTCTGGCCCACTGAGTGATTCAGGCAAATTATTATATCGCGTATCGCTTGAGCAGCACTCACAAAATGGCTACCGCGATAATACATATCTTGAGCGTGAAGATACCAATGCCCGTGATGAGTTTACCGCTCGTGCAAAATTACGCTGGTATGCTGCTGAAAATGTCCAATTAGACTTAACTTTACTGCATGCAAATTTTGACAATGGCTATGATGCATGGACATTAGACAATAATGGTTTTGAAACCATTACTGACAAACCTGGTGTAGACAGCCAAAAAACCACAGGTGTAGGCTTTAAAGCGATTTTCTCTCAATTCGATACGTTTGAATTAACCTCATTGACCTCATATGCACAAACAGACCATCATCATAATTACGATGGTGACTGGGCTAACCCTGATTACTGGGCATCAAAAGAATGTCCAGCTTATGACGAGAATTGGGCTGTGATTGGTACTGAACCATGTGTTTATGATTACACTTGGGACAAACAAGGCGATCGTAAAACCATTTCTCAAGAATTCCGCATTAGCTCAAATGATGCAGGTCGAATCTTTAATGATTCTACAGACTGGTTAGTGGGTTTATATGGCATGAACCTTCAAGAAGATAATGACTTATATTCTGAATACAATGGCTGGCCAGATGAAGTCTTAGTGTCAGAGTATGAAGCAACTAACTATGCCATTTTTGGACAAACCGACACTCAGTTTGGTGACGGTTATGTATTTTCTGCAGGTCTTCGTTTAGAACGCAGAGAAAGCGAATACAGTGACAGTAACGGCGATGAGTTTAGCCCAAGTGAGAACATGTGGGGCGGACATTTAGCCATTTCTAAAGTGTTAACTGATGATCATAACGCTTACTTTAGAATTGCTCGAGGTTACAAAGCGGGTGGCTTTAACATGACATTGCCGCCTGAATTGTCCGACAAAAAAGAGTTCGATGCTGAAACCTTATATAACTATGAACTAGGTTTGAAATCGACATGGTTTGATGGCGATGTAGCAACCAATGTTGCAGTGTTCTATATGGATCGTCAAAACCAACAAGTTTCAGCATCTCAACAAGATCCTGATGATCAGCAGCGCTTTATTCTATACACAGAAAATGCTGGCAGTGCTAAAAACTATGGCGCCGAGGCTGACTTTAATTACTATGCTACTGAAAATATACAATTTTATGGTAGCGTCGGTTGGTTAGAAACTGAGTATGGTGATTATCAATATAATGATAAATATGGCAACGTTATTGATTTAACGGGCCGAGATCAAGCACATGCACCTAAATTTACTTACAGTGCAGGCATGAGCTATGTGAGCGATTCTGGCTGGTTTACTAACCTAAATGCGAGTGGTAAAAGTGACTTTTATTACTCAGATAGTAATGAATCTAAGTCAGATGCCTATACTATTTTCAATGCTCGAATTGGTTATGAATCTCAAATGTGGTCAGCATACTTATGGGGCAGAAATCTATTTGATGAGCAATATGGCGTCAGGGGTTTTTACTTCGGTAACGAACCTGATCTTGATTGGGCCGACAAGCRATACGTAAGATATGGTGACCCTCGTCAATTAGGCATTACATTAGATGTGAAGTTTATGTAGAAATGATAAGTCATTATTGAAGATAATTTCTTTAATAATTACAACAGTTTTACGCTATGTAACAGTAAAATACCGCCATAGTTTGCTAAACTATGGCGGTATTTAATTTAGTGTAATATCGAGGAATGTAGAATGAAATTAACTGCTGAAATCAGTATGTACCCATTTAACGAAAACTACTTGGATCCCATTAAATGGTTTATCGGCCGTGTAGACAGTTATAGCAATATAGAAAGAAAAACCAATGCGATGGCCACCCAAGTATGTGGTGAATATGCAGATGTGATGTCTATGCTCGCTGTAGAAATGGAAGCTGCTCACCAAAAGTGGGGCAAAGCGGTATTTGTGTGTAAGTTCATCGGTGGTGAGCTGGATTTAAGTCACACTGAATAACTAAAAAACTGCTGTATTAGCAAATAATAAGAAGTTAACACTATGCTTGATGAGATTTTACAACCAATACAAACGGCGATATCTGAAGCGTCAGCAATGACCGGATGGGAGGCTATTGCGGTTATATTGGCGATCGCCTATTTAGTCCTGGCCATGAGAACGAATATCTGGTGCTGGGCTGCGGCGTTTGTCAGCACGGCAATATACACAGTGTTGTTTTGGAAAGTCTCATTATTAATGGAGTCGGTGTTAAACGTTTATTATATGGCGATGGCGGTTTATGGTTTTTGGCTATGGCGATACGGTCAAAAAGAGACTGACAATACCGAGCTACCTATTGTCAGTTGGTCATTACAAACTCACCTAATAATTATTGGTGTGACTACTGTTATAGCTTTGGTTGTCGGCTACCTTATGGCAAATAACACCTCAGCATCGTTTCCTTACCTTGATGCATTAACAACATGCTTTGCAGTAATGACGACTTACTTAGTGGCTAAAAAAGTGATTGAAAACTGGTATTACTGGATGGTGATTAACTCGCTGTCGATTTATTTATATTTGCAAAAAGGCTTAATGCTAACGTCTGGTTTATTGATTTTATATCTCTTTATGGCCATTAGCGGTTACTTCATGTGGCGTAAAAAAATGCAGCAAGATAATGGTGTCACATCCATATCACTTAATAAAAGTGCCTGTTAATCATTGTTATGAACAAGGATGAACCTTGGGAATATCTACCAAATGCACTAAAGCAGGCCTTACCGCCAGCATTAGCATTATTGATTAGCCAACAATGTACTCGGGTTGAAAAGTTATCTACTGGACTCAGTAACACGAATTATCATTTGCACATGGATGGCAAAGATTGGGTTGTTAGAGATAACCTATCTATAGCGCAGTGGTGTGATAGAAATAATGAAGTCGATTGCTGGAAAAATGTCGCGGCGATGTCCATTGCGCCCACATTATTATGGATCAGTGACGACAAACGTTTTTATATCAGTGAGTTTATTCAGCAGGTGCAATTTGACTGGTCAACCGTTTACGATGAGTTTGGTTTTAACCAGCCTGTAAGACCTACTCAGTCAATTTACCCCGTCGATCCCGTCCCATTACTATTGCAATTACTCAATCAGCTTATAACACTACCATTACCCGACAAAGTGGTGAGCTTGTCAGGGCAGTGGCAAATATATCTTGATGATTTACTTCGTCTAGCACAATCTCAGCAGGCAGGATTATTAACCCAATATCATGCTGATTGGCGCGCTAACTTTCAGCAATTATTAGCCATGCAACCACAAATGGATGTTTGGGTTAATGATGCCGAGTCTTGTTTAATTTCACCACAATTTTGTCATCGTGATTTAACGCCTTTTAATCTTTTACTTAAGCAAGACAAACTGGTTTGCATCGATTTTGAATATTGCGCGACCAGTCATCCGATGTTTGATCTCGCCTCGGTGATTGCTTCTCATCCTTTAACACCACAACAAACGGACGAACTAACATCACAATACTTGTCATTACACCGTAATTTATCGGTTGATGCGCCAAAATTCATGCTCCAAATGATGAACATATTTTGGATGTATTCTGCAGCTTGGGCGTTAATGATGGCAGGCAGGAGCTTGTTAGATGCCAAAGAGCACGATGAAGAAATTGCATCATATTTTATCTTGTTCAACAAATACCTATCTTTAATCTCATAAGCCTATTATTCTTAATTTAGTATCGCTAATTAGGGAGAATGCAAGTTGAAAAAGTCATTGATTCCATTGTTGCTGGTGATGTTTCTGGCGGGTTGTTCCACCAAATTTAGTTATTTTTTTCTTGATTGGGCTATCGAGTGGCGAGTTGAAGAATACGTTACCTTCGATGATGAGCAGCAAGAAAAGTTTGATGTATTACTGGATAAATTTCTGGTTTGGCATCAAAAAGATGAGTTAGTTCGATACAGTAGTCAATTAACATCCTTATCAGTTGCCATCGAAAATCAAACCTTAACGCCCGAAATGTGGCAGCAACAAGTTGTTGACGCTAAAGCACATTGGTTTCGTATTTTTAATTTTGTGTTACCTGATTTATTACCGATTTTATCCAGCTTTAGTGATGAACAAGCAGATGAGCTAATTGCTCAGCTCAAGAAAGATAACCAAGAACTTAACCAAAAGTATGCAGGTAAAACTCAACTACAATTAGTTAACGAATCAAATGAAAAGCTTCAAGACCGTATGGATGATTGGTTAGGTTCAGTATCTGATGAACAAGCAGCTTTAGTTGCTGAATATAATCAACAACGTGTGGCGACCTTGGATATGTGGTTAGAGTACCGTTTAGATTGGTTAAGGCAATTTCAAGTTGCAATCGAGCAGCGGGATGAAACGGCATTACTTGAACAAAGAATGCGTCTATTAATGACCAATCCTGATGAATTAAAATCTGCAGCTTATCAACAACATGTGGAACAAAATACCCAATTATTTGGCCAACTTATTATTAAAATCAACCAAAGTTTAAGTGCTAAACAGCGTAAACATTTTACTCGTAAGATGTCTGAATTAATTGAAGATTTTAGTGACTTATCTAAAGAAATTAAATAAACCCCACTATGTGAAATGCATTTTTAGTCGTGGTAGTTGAAAGTTTTTTTCTACGTATTAGGTCTAGTGAGACAGAAGATACTATTTAAGGGAATGAACATGGTAAATTTATACCAACAATTTTTAGGGTTTTTGAAGCATATTGAAGGCTTGGCCCCATTAGCACTTAGAATTTATTTAGCGCCAGTGCTAATGCAAGCCGGTTATAACAAACTATCACACTTTAGCGATACAGCAGCTTGGTTCGGTAACCCAGACTGGGGCTTGGGTTTACCTTTTCCTGAAGTGATGACTGCGTTGGCAGCAGGGACAGAGTTTTTTGGTGGATTTTTATTGTTAATAGGTCTGGCGACGCGATTAGTTGCGATTCCAATGATGTTCACTATGTTTGTGGCGGCGTTTGCTGTACATATTGATAATGGCTGGCTTGCTATAGCGGATGCGAGTTCATGGTTAGCGAATGATAATGTTGCTGCGTCCGCAGAAAAGCTGGCGGCAGCCAAGTCGATTCTTCAGCAGCATGGTAATTATGACTGGCTGACGAGCTCAGGTAACTTCGTCATACTTAATAACGGTATTGAGTTTGCCATTACGTATTTGTTCATGTTGCTTGCATTACTTATGCTTGGCGGTGGTCGCTACACCAGTGTTGATCACTTTATTGGCAAACGATTTTTATCTTAATCTGCCTTTTCTGAAAAACAATGCGATTAAAAAATTCCACGTTAATGTGGGATTTTTGTTAATATCTTCCTGAATTCAGTAAAAAGGACACTCCATTGGACGCATCAGAATTATTACTTACTCGTCAATCTACACCACGATTAACCCTACCAGCACCGAGTGAATCTCAGCTTGATTTTATCCTTAACGCAGCGGCTCGGGTTCCCGATCATGCAGCATTGACGCCTTGGGAGTTTATTATTGCTACCGGTGATGGTTTGGATAAACTGGCCGAAGCGTTTGTAGAAGATGCAATAGCTAAAAACAAAGATGAAGCTTATATAGCGAAGGCAAAAGTAATGCCGCATCGCGCACCAATGGTCATTACGGTTGCCACCAAACAGCATGAGCATCCTAAAGTTCCGGTATTAGAGCAGCATATAGCAGCAGGTTGCGCCACGATGGCTATGCAGCAAGCTGCATTTTCGTTGGGGTTAGGTGCTGTGTGGCGAACGGGGAGTTTTGCATTTAGTGACATTGTGAATAAAGCGCTTGGCTTAAATGCTGATGATCAAATCGTAGGTTTTTTATATATAGGTACACCAGCAGTTAAAGCACCGGTTAAGCCATTAAAACCAGGCCGTCAATTTACCCGTTATTTATAGGTGAAAGTAAATTGTGAATAATAAGTGGCTCAACAGATGGTTAGCCACTTATTAAGTTATTCTCTCGGATCTAACGAGTCTAGCGGCAGTAGGTTTTGAAACAGGTAATAACCTAGAGGCCCAAAAAATAGGCTTATGGTGCCCCATACATAACGTTTAACGTCGTCAATATGAGCCCCAGTAGTGATTGCGCGATAGCAAAACATAATGTGCAACATGATCAGTAATATGATCAGTAGTACAACCAAATCCATTTGTTCCATGTCTACATCCTTGAGCGCTGCAAAAAGACTAACTTAAGCTTAATCCTATTTTACTATTTAGCAGCTATTTCAATATAAAATCCATCTTATAGATGACATAAACTACTGCAGTCATTATTCATAATTCAAGGATGTTTGTGCATATATATACAAAAGGTTGATTTATCGTTGATTAAATAACCAATCTATCGAGTTTTTGGAATAATGGAGCTAACTATCTGATTTTAATCTTGTCTGTTTATTGGTGTCATCAAGCCATAATGGATACTTCACCATCACAGCTTTAAACAACTCACTTTCCATGTGGGCAGTCAGCCAACGTCTAACGTGTTGATATGGACTTTGCTCAAACCAAGGTTTATTGACGTGAGCAAACTGTCTAATAAATGGAAAAATAGCGAAATCAGCAAATGTCGGTGTATCTGCCATTAATTGATTTTTATCAGTTAAATGTTCTTCTAGGCACTGAATAAATTCGCAAGCCCGATCGCGATAATATATTTCATCAAACTCTGGATGCCTGTCAGCATATTTATATTTATCTAACCAAGGTTTGAACTCAATGTCATTTTTGTTGATCAGTTTTTCAGTACTTTCATCATCTAATGATTCAAGTAGCGAGATATAAGCATTGTCGCATAAGTATTCAGAGCACTTATTAGGGTAGTTAGATAAAGAAAAACGGGCAATATCAAGACTTTCTTCCAATATATTTTCAGCGCGTTTAGCACTTTTGTCCTCACTTTCCCCAGCTGAAACATCGTGATGTGCATTAATTACCAACACAGGGACTGTTCCTTTAGGCGAAACAGCCAGCATGGCTTCGGGTTTATTACGCAGTTCAATTTCTCTTACATCTGGGTTGAGTGCAGATAAATGCAAGCCTAATCTGGCTCTCATTGCATAAGGACAACGTCTGAAACTGTATAAAATCATGAGGGTAGACTTCTTTATAGGGCATAGTATTGAGTCATTTGGCAGTATTTTAAGTCCTTATGGCGATAATTGTTAGTTAAAATCTGCGATGGCGATTTTTTATTTGTGATCTAAGTCTTATTTATTTGGCTTTGATGCTGTGAGCAAGGTACAATTCTGCGCTTTTATTTGATGACGATCACCATCTTGCGGTTGCCAGACGGTATTGGAATCAATAATTCGGTTAATTATTCACTAAACATGCACTGGAAATTAAGTTTCAGCTAGCGGAGAAAAACATGTCACAAGTTGTCGTATGTGCCTTATATAAATTTGTAGCCTTACCCCATTACGAAGCGATTCGTGCTCCTTTATTAGATAAAATGGAATCCTCTGAAATCCGTGGTACTTTACTGCTGGCAAAAGAAGGTATCAACGGGACCGTAGCTGGTTCGCAACAAGCTATAGATAGGCTTCTTGAATGGTTGGCAACACAAGACGGGTTAGCTGATATTGTTTACAAGTTATCTTTTGATGACAACATGCCGTTTTATCGCACCAAAGTGAAATTAAAAAAAGAAATTGTCACCATGGGTGTAGAAGGTATTGATCCCCGTGAAGTGGTTGGCACTTACGTTAAACCAAAAGATTGGAATCAACTTATATCTGATCCTGAAGTGCTATTAGTCGATACCCGAAATGACTATGAAGTACAAATTGGCACCTTCAAAAATGCTGTTAATCCGGTTACCGAGACGTTTAGAGAGTTTCCTGAGTACGTAAAAGAAAACCTTGACCCAAATAAACACAAAAAAGTCGCCATGTTTTGTACCGGTGGTATCCGCTGCGAAAAATCGACAGCTTATCTAAAAGAGCAAGGCTTTGATGAAGTTTATCATCTTGAAGGTGGCATCCTAAAATATCTAGAAGAAGTCAAGCCTGAACAAAGTTTATGGGAAGGTGAGTGCTTTGTTTTTGATAACCGCGTTGCAGTTAACCATCAGCTTGAAAAAGGGGTTTATGACCAATGTAATGCGTGTCGTATGCCAATCACCCAAGAAGAAATGCAAACAGACGCGTATGTTCAAGGGGTAAGTTGCCCGCACTGTATTGATAAAATTTCAGATGAGCAACGTCAGCGCTTTATTGAACGTGAACGTCAAGTTCAACTAGCAAAACAACGTGGTGAGGCGCATATTGGTAGTGAAGTAAAACAAGTCATTGCACAGCGCCGGAAACAAAAAGAAACCCAAAAACAAGCGCAAAACGAAAGCTAGTTAAAGCGCTCTTTATATCAGTTTGCTTTTACTAAGCATTAACAAATTACTGCTCTTTAATTAGGCCTAACAAGATTCAAGAACTATTTAAGTACACGTTATGAATAATAGCGTGTACTTTTTTTGGGCATTCTTATGAGTTAAAGTTTAACCTACTTAAAGCTCAAATTAATCCCTATAGTGGCTAACTTCTTTTGTTCGGCATATAAGTCTTGTATTAATAACTCGCTGCGTTGAATTGCTTCTTTATCCTGCTCTTTGCGCTGCGAAAACTTAATCGTCAAATCTGCTTGTTGCGCTTTAACTTTTATTTGTTGGTTGCTGCTGGATGTTCGGCCTAAATTAAACAATACAGCGAGACGCAGAAGGGTTAATAAGCGCGTAAAAGCTTGGCGCTGAATCTCATCAGCTATCGTCATTGCAGGATAGTTTAGTTTTTTTCGATGATTGCCTACCAGCAAGGCTAACATTTGCTGTTGTTGCTGGTTAAAACCCGGTAAGTCACTATTTTCGAGAATGTAACTTCCGTGCTTGTGATGTGATTTTGAATTAATCGAAATGCCAATTTCGTGGAGCTGACAAGCGCCTTCCAGTAACCAACGATAATCTGCTAATTGCCATGAATTACTGACTTGCTCAAATAAGGTTAAAGCAGTTTTAGTCACCTTAGATGCTTGGTTAACATCAGCATGATATAGCTGAGCCAAACTCGATAATGTGCGTTGCCTAATATCATCTTGTTGTTCAATCTTGGCAAGCTCATAGAGGACACCTTCTCGAAGGGCACCTTTTGCAGCTTGCAAATGTTCAATTCCCAATTGCCGAAAAAAACTGATTAAGATAGCTAAACCTGCAGCAAGAAGAGGGATCCTTCTTTCATCTAGTAGCTCGAATTCAAGCTTGTCGATACTACCGACATTGATGAGGTGTTTCTTTAACGCTAAAAGGTTTTTACTGGTTATACCTTTGCCATTATCAGTTACTTCACTGATGGCGAGCGTGATGGCTTTTGCTGAGCCTGAACTCCCTAACACGAGTGACCAATCTTGATTAAAGTAAACTTGGCTTAAGCCTGAAAATTGCTTATCTGCAGCTTGAATAGCTTGTTTAAACGCTTCTTTTGTAAGGTGTCCATTTACAAAAAAGCGTTTGTTATAGCTAACGCAGCCACATTTTAAACTGGCTAAGTGTTTAGCGCGTTTTTCATTACCCACAATCACTTCTGTTGAGCCACCACCAATATCGATAACTATATTTTTTTGTTCAAGCACTTGGCTGTGGGCGATACCGGTATAAATTAATCGCGCTTCTTCATGACCTGAAACAACATTAATTGGGTAGGGCAGTACTTTGCGGGCTGCGGTTAAAAAAGATTGGCGATTTTTGGCTACCCGTAAGGTGTGTGTGGCGACAATTTTGACTTGAGCTTTCGCTAAGTTTGAAAAACGCTGACTAAAGTCTTTAAGACATTGAACACCATTTTCGATTGCAACTTCTGCTAACACATTGTGATTATCAAGGTATTTGGCTAGCTGCACTTGGCGTTTTTCTTTATGCAACACTTGCAAAAGCCCGTCTTGTTCACGTGCAATAACTAAGTGAAAACTATTTGACCCCATGTCGATAGCGACAAAATGTTGCGAGTCTTGTGCAATAACATCAGCCAATTTAAGCCTCTTGTGGTAATTCTGCTTGGTTCTTATTGTTATGTTTGACTGCTAATGCAGTTTTTACTTTCTTTTCGTAGCTATTAAGGTATTGATGAATAGCAACTTGACTACGAAGTTTGCGTTTGTTTCCTCTAGGGTTATAGCGATTATCATGCTGCTGATTAATCACCCTAGACTTAGTATTATCTTTAAATTGCAATGAAAGTATAGCAATAACCATTTGTTTTAACTGCTTATCATATACTGGGGTTGAGACTTCAATTCGTTCGTCAATATTACGCGTCATCCAGTCAGAGGATCCAATAAACAGTTTTTGTTCGCCGCCAGCATGGAACAACATCACCCGTGAATGCTCTAAATAACGATCGATAATACTATAAACCTTGATGTTGTCGCTTTGCCCAGTTATTTGCGGGATCAAACTGCACATACCACGGATAAGCATAGTGATTTTGACACCGGCATTCGAGGCTTCATATAGCTTATTAATCATGATGTCATCCACCAAATTATTCAGTTTTAGCTGAATACTGGCAGGCTTGTTTTGTTTAGCTTGTGCAATTTCATCATCGATTAAGCTTAAAAAGCGTGTTCGCGAGTTATAAGGCGAGACGATGAGATGATTAAATTCATCTTTACGGTAAGGTCTTTCAATTAAATCAAAAACTTGTTTGACTTCACCTGCAATATCTTGATTGGCGGTAAACAACGAAAAGTCAGTATAAAAACGGGCTGTTCCTTCGTTAAAGTTACCTGAACCTATGTGGCAATAATACTGGGTTTGACCATGCTCTTTACGGCCTATGAGGCATAATTTTGAATGGACTTTTAAACTCGGAATACCATGATGCACAGTCACTCCAGCTTCAGCTAAGCGCCGAGTCCAGTTAATGTTTGATTCCTCATCAAAACGGGCTCTAAGCTCAATGATTGCGGTCACTTGTTTACCATTTTTAACCGCATCAATCAGTGACTGCATAATGTGGCTTTTCTTCGCCACTCGATAAAGGTTAATTTTAATGAATTTAACAGCTGGATCGTAAGCGGCTTGTCTGACTAATTCAGTAAAATGAGAAAACTTATGATACGGGTAATTAAGCATAATATCTTTATGCCTAATTGCATCAAAACTGTTGTCAAACGCTAAAAATTGACTGCTATCAATAGGATGAAGCTTCTCGTTTACCAGTTTTTTTCGACTTGGATTGGGGAAGTCCATAAAGTCTTTGAAGCTATGATATCGGCCGCCCGGCACAAGACACTCTGTAGAGCTGATATGCAAGTGTGACTTTAGCATTTCTAGCATATCTACAGGCATATTGCGGTCATATACTAGCCTCACGGGTTGAGCATTTAAACGTTTTTTAATCCCTTTTGTCATTCGTTCAAGTGTTGTCTGTTCAAGCTCATTACTGATGTTGTAATCCGCATCTCGGGTCATTTTCATTGAGAGAACTTGAATGGTATCGAACTCAAAAAAAGGTCTAAATAAATCATCAATACAGTGACGTATAATATTATCTAGCAATATTAAGTGTTTAATTTTTGATGTTTTTTCAGTTGGTAGTTCTAAAAATCGCGGTACATTCTTATTGGGCACTTCCACCAAAGCGTACTCTTTATTATCGCCCGATTGCAGGCTAGCGACTAAGTAGGTAGTCCCATCAACTAAGTGCTGCACTAAATCACTTTCATCGGTGACGATATGGGGGGCTATATGACGCTTTAATTGATTTTTAAAGTACTTCTTAAGCCAGGCACTGTGAAACTCACTCAGTTGAGTCTCGTTAATTAAAAAGATATTACAGCGGGCTAACTCTTTCATTAATACAGGATAAATTTGATCAAACTTCTCTTGTAAGTCGAATACTTTTTCCTGAATTTTGTTCATTAATTGCTGGTACTTAATTTGTTTAGAACTGATACCAGAAACGAGTATCGCTCGTCTCACTGCAGCGACTCTGACCTGAAAAAACTCATCCATGTTACTTGAAAAAATCCCTAAGAACCTCACTCGCTCAATGAGAGGTACAGAAACATCATAAGCTTCCTGTAATACACGTTCATTAAATGACAACCAAGATAGTTCTTTATCAACGAATTTTAGATGACGGGATTCAGTCACATTTTGCTCCTGCAAAGCATTGCGGTAATACTTTCATAAAAGCCATAATCGAATGGTGCGAAAATAATACGGTAGGGTGGAATAGCTAATTCACTGTTTAATATGAATAAAGTTCAAAAGGTATTTTAAGGCAGTAATATGACAATTTTGTGATGTTATTGAGGCGAACACTGTTTTCAGTAAATTCAATAGTGCAACAAATTGATTAAGCAAATTAAACCAATTGATGAAATTGTCAGCTAAATAACAGTGAACACAAAACTTTATAAGATCCGATATAAAGCTTGTGTTATTTTTAGCATTGATTTGAAATTTTGAGTGGTAAGAAATGTTTATTGGGTTTGATTATGGCAGTGCAAACTGTTCTGTTGGTGTAGAAAAAAATGGTGAAGTGAGTTTAATTCCAATAAATGGTGATAGTCATTTTTTATCCTCTACCTTATATGCAATGGATAGAGAGTTAATCGCAGAAGCGGTATATCAACGCATTGCACCAGAACTTCAGCCAGAATTTGCCCAGTTACGTTCATCACAATTAAGCCGTGCACGCCAAGTTCGCCATGAATTAGATATTTACCCTGACGAACAAGTGGTTTTTGTTGGGCCTGAAGCGATTGACGCATACCTGGAATTACCTGATGAAGGTTTTTATGTCCGGTCGCCAAAATCATTTCTTGGCGCCAGTGGTTTACGTCCAGAACAAGTTGCTTTGTTTGAAGATATCGTGACATTGATGATGCTAGAGGTTATGTCCCGTGCAAACAAATTAATTAATGAACCGATTACGCAAGCCGTTATTGGACGACCTGTTAACTTTCAAGGTATTGGTGGTGAGCAAAGTAATCAGCAAGCACAAACGATATTAGAAACGGCCGCAAAACGAGCTGGATTCACCGAAGTACGTTTTTTGTTTGAGCCAATGGCTGCAGCGATGGATTATGAAGCCTCTATGGATAGCAATCAAACCGTGTTAGTTGTGGATGTGGGGGGCGGTACGACTGATTGCTCTATGGTGAAAATGGGACCAGAGCGTCAGCATAAAACCGATCGCTCAGATGATGTTCTTGGTCACAGTGGTCAGCGTGTTGGCGGTAATGATTTAGATATTGCCGTTGCCATGAACTGTTTTATGCCGCATCTTGGTTTAGGCTCGAAACTAAAAAATAACTTAACAGTGCCTCGCCAACCATTTTGGAATGGGGTTGCTGTGAATGACATTAGTGCGCAGCGTGAATTTAGCGCATTGTCTACTGCTAAGTTGATTGATGAACTAATCAAGGATGCACAACAGCCACAATTACTGACTCGACTAAAATCCTTAAGGTTGCACCAAATGAGTTATCAGTTTGTGCGTCAAGCTGAGCAATCAAAAATTGGGTTATCCTCAGCATCAACGTATGCTGCAGACTTAACGTTTATAGAGCCAGAATTTGACGTCACTGTTGATCAAAATGAGTTTGAAATCGCTGTTGAGCAACCCGTTGCTAAGTTAGTCACTATTATGAAGCAAGCGGTAGGTGAAGCTGGTGTGTTACCTGATGTTGTTTATGTAACAGGCGGGACGGCAAAAAGTCCGGTGATACATCAATGCATTGCTGATCAGTTTACTGGTGCAGATATTGTTGTTGGCGATCACTTTGGTAGTGTAACCAGTGGATTAGTGCGCTGGGCAAGCAAAGAATTTAACTCTTAAGGAAAAGTCGCTTTATGTTTTCTCAATCAAGCTTATTTTTAAACAAAAAACTATCGTCAGCCTTACTGATTGTTGCAACAAGTTTCCTCACAATGAGCTGTAGTGATGATGTGGGTAAAGTCAGTTTAGGGGTGTTTACCACTAAAGATATTAAGCTCAATATGATGGTTGATCCCATTGTGACTGGGGTGACTTGTCATGTGGCAAGTATTGAAGCTGATTTAAGCTTTTCAGACCCATCAGATTCAGCTATTTCATGCCGCCAAACGGGTGAAATTACACCGGAAATGATTGCCGGTATTGATATGTCAGCATCGGGTGAAATTGTTTTTAAAAAGTCGAAAAGTATCTTTTTTAAGACGATGAAAATACGTCGTATCTTTGATAAAGAAAACCAAACGTTAATGTATGTGTCGTACTCAACCAAAGAGACATCAGGTAGTTATAAGCACAGTCTATCTACAGTACCTTTATGGGGAACCAAAGCGTACAGGCAAGCACAACCTGCTATTTAGTCTAGCTTTGTATAGCATTAACTGCTTGTATTGACTCGATTTAGTGTCGGAATTTGAAAATAACATTCAGATAAATAGCGTCGATGATGGCTATTAGACACTCATTGTTAGATATAAACATTAACGACTAGCAATGAGCTATTAAGCATTATCTGATAGTCGCTAATGAGTAAATATCAAATAACATGCTTAAGGCGAAGCTTCTATACTCAAACCTAAGGCATGAATCTGTTTTCTGTTAAATACATGAGTGAGGGTATATGGACTGTCCCTATTGCAAAACGAGCATTGCTAGCGGCGCAGTAAAATGCGCTGCCTGTTTATCTTTTTTATCAGGGCATACGTGTCCAGACTGCTGCCATACCTTGCCTGAAGGGGCAAAAGTATGCGGGTATTGTCATTATCGTTTTAGCCAAATAAGTGTTGATGTGACACAAATATCCATGCATTTTACTGCAGAAGTGCTTGCTTCATTATTGTTTCGTTTCCGTTTGTTGCCGCAAGAAATCATTACCGATGAAGATAAAATTACCATTAACTCACCGGGGATATTTCGTCTTTGGAATAATACTGACGAAGTGCCTTGGAATAAGATTGCTGGATTCAATTATCGAAGTGGGATCATCTGGGATAAAATTGAAATAGAAACACGTGGCCAAAAACCGAGTATCATTCTTGGGTTATCGAAACAAAATAGTGATGAGTTACGTAAGGTCTTGCAATCAATTGTGAATGCAAATTAGCCAAATTGATCTTTGTCTATCAGGTTTAGTACGGGCAGTTACTTACCCAAAACGATGTCAAAGTTAAACGATGTCAAAGTTAAACGATGTCAAAGTTAGAATAACAAATATATTCTACAAGTTACTATACATGTGTGTTATTGTAAGCTGTATCTATCGTAGAGTATCACAATGCAACTTATCCCGTTATTAAATCAACCTCGAATCCATTGACGAGCTCAATGTTAAGTAAATCATTTTATTATTTAATATTAGCTTGAGGTTATATATGCATGAAAGACACTGGTCTAGATTTCAGTTGTTACATGATGTCGTGACTAACTCCAATATCACAATAAAGGGAACACATAGCTATTATAGTGATAGTTGGGATAATGGTTTTGAAGAATCGGTTGTCAGGTATTTACACGGTGATGAAATCAGTCGTCATTGGGAGCCTAGATGGGAAATTGATAAGCTCCATATTGGTGATTACGTTTGTATTGGCGCTGAGGCCGTCATTTTGATGGGAGGAAATCACACTCATCGAACTGATTGGTTTTGCTTGTACCCATTAATGGATTACATCGATGAAGCTTACATTGGTAAAGGCGATACTTATATTCATGATGGTGTATGGATCGGTATGCGAGCCATGATAATGCCAGGTGTCACCATTGGTGAAGGTGCTGTCGTTGCTGCGAATAGCGTAGTAACTAAAGATGTTGCTCCTTATAGTATTGTTGGTGGTTCTCCTGCCAGATTAGTTAAATATCGTTTTGAGCCTGCTATCATCGAAGCGCTGACACTGCTCAACATTTATGATTGGCCTGCTGAAAAGTTTGAAACGTTAAAAAGGTATTTATGCGCATCAGATATACAGCAATTAAAGGCGAAAGCACTAGATTATGATGCTAATAAAAGTATTTCCTAAGATACTTGCTGGTTGAAGTGCTGCCATATTGCTGGTGGAATAATGGTTGAAACCGGTAAATCTTCACTCATTTAATAAAAAGGCCAAACAAGTATGTTTGGCCTTTTTGTATTTTCGCTAACGTTTTTAAACTAAATTGACGAGTTAACGTTTGGCTTCCACTTCTGCATAACGCTCAAAAGCGGCGGTTAAGTCTGCAATTAAATCTTCAGGATCTTCTAAACCAATATGCAACCTGATAAGTGGTTTGCTGCTATCCCATTGAGTGGCGGTTCTCAGTTTATTAATACCAAAAACACCAAGGATGAGGCTTTCATAACCTCCCCATGAAAAGCCCATTTTAAAGTGGCGCATATTTTCTACAAATGCAGTGACCGAAGCTAAGTTACCTTGTTTTAATACGAACGAGAACAAACCGTTACCACCACTAAAATCACGTTCAAAAAATTCATGGCCAGGACAAGTATCAAAGGCAGGATGACGGAGGTGATCCACTTCTGGACGGCTTACTAACCAATTAGCGACTATGCGTGCATTTTTATCATGTTGCGCCATACGTACGCCCAAAGTACGTAATCCTCGTGCAGCCATATAAACATCATCTGGCGAGGTGGTTTGTCCCATCAAATAGCTATTTTCACGCAATTGTTCCCAATGTGCTTCATTAGCTGTCGCTGTTCCCATCATGACATCAGAGTGGCCAACAATGTACTTGGTTGCAGCTTGGATTGAAATATCGACGCCCATCTCAAATGGACGTGAGTTGATTGGTGATGCCCAAGTATTATCAAGCATTACCACAATATCATGTTCATGGGCTATACGACTTAATGTCGGTACATCTTGAATCTCCATAGTGATTGATCCAGGAGATTCTAAGAACAAAACCTTGGTATTAGGCTGAATAAGTTCTTTGATGCCTTCGCCAATTAATGGATCGTAGTAGGTGGTCTCAATTCCAAAGCCTGCCAGTAACTTATTACACAGGTCTCGTGTTGGCTCATAAGCACTGTCGACCATAAGTAAGTGATCGCCACTTTTTAGAAATGATAATAAAGCACCACTAATAGCGCCTGAACCAGAAGGGTATAATGCAGTGCCGACACCGCCTTCAAGCTCACTTATTGCTTGCTGGAATGAGAAGTGAGTCGGTGTTCCACGTCTACCATAAAACATTTCACCATTAGTTTTGTTTTTTATCGCAAAACGCATGTCATCCATCGTGTCAAAAACAACAGTAGATGCACGAAATACGGGCGAATTAATAATGCCCTTAGTGTACTTTTTGTCTCGGCCAACACTGACAATTTGAGTGGCTAATTTATCTTGCTGGTGACTCATAAATGCATTCCCAATCTTTACAAGGTGATAGGCGTATTTGATATTTTAGCCATCCTAACATCTATACGGCTAAAATAAAGTTATTTTACTTCAGTTACAGGGAAGGTGAGCGTGAAAGTAACTCCCGTTCCATCTGCAAGGTTATCAGCTTTTATTGTCCCTTTATGGAACTCAGTAATTAGTCTGCCAATGTATAGGCCTAATCCTAAGTGTGGCTTACTTTGCACGCCTTGAGGACGGATCGATACCATTGATTCGAAAATTTGCTCACTCATGTTGACTGGCAGTAACGGTCCTCTATTGGTGACTTTTAAGGTAGCGATTTTGCCAGATAAAGTTAACGATACTTGTATGGGATCTTGAGTACTAAACTCAATAGCATTATTAATTAATTTATCCATCAATTGCGCTATGTACTCGGGCACGCCATTCATCATCATTTGGTTAGTCGCAATGTCGATTGCAAATTCGTTGTCTGGATAAGTGTATTGATAGCCTTGCATACAACCACTGACAACCTGTTGCAGCGGAAATTCACTGCGCTCGGCGTGGGACAAACTTGCTTCTAGCCGCGTAGCTTCGCTTAAGTTATTTAAGATTAAATGTAGGCGGCTAACGCCTTCTTGAGCACGATTAACGTATTTTTCACTTGCAGGTTCAAGCGGTTGAAGGCTTAGGTGTTCAAGTGACGAACGCACCACGGCAACAGGGGTTCTAAGCTCATGTGACAAGCGCGATGACATGTTTTCAAGGTAATGAGTATACTGACCAAGTCTGCCAACGATACTGGCAAAACTTCGAGATAAATCACCAATTTCGTCCCGTGTTTTAGACGGCACTATTTGTTGCCTGACTCGTCCTTGGCTATCAATGGCTTGCTCAGATTGATCACGCAATTTACGGATGCGACTAGAAATACTCGAGGCGAAAATAAATAAGGCAAGGGTGCCCATACTCATAATCGTTAAAATGACATTAAATAACTTTTCAAGGGCTCGGTTACGAAGAGTACGAATACCATGGGTGGTCTCTTCTGCTATAACAGCGCCCATCACTTTATCATCAATCCAAATAGGGCTTGCTGCCGCTAAAACGACCGCTTTATTGTCCGGGGTTAAGCGCCATGTTGAGCCGCGTTTGCCATTTAATGCTTGTTGAATATGACTACCACTTAACTCGGTTGAATCTTGCAGCGAATCAACAAAGTCCTGCGGAGGTTTTGTCAGAATTTTATAGTACAGAGGGAGTAAATGATCGCTTTTAAACTGACTCCAAGCACTACGAGTTTCGGTTTCATTTAAGCTCGAAGACCAGACATTATTATTGGCGCGAATATCCCCTGATTTTGCTAACACTCGACCATGATTATCGACAACCCAAATACGTGAACTGTTGTGGCTCATGCCTTTAATGATGTTTTCAATTTCTGGTGATGGCACCAGTACCGTACCAAGATGGGCAACTGAGTCGATGGCTGAGGTACCAATTATTGTATTAACTGTGCGAGTTTGAATATCATCGACATTATAGATGGCAAAACCAAGCTTACTGCCCACCATAGAAAGCGGCATTCTGAACTCGATATTGTAACCATCTTGAGTGGCTAGCCACTGTCCTTGAATACGTATTTCAGGCGTGACAGGCATTGATTGCGTAGGGTCTTGAGGTAGTTCAAATGCGCTTAACCAGCCATCTTGTGTGTTAGCAACAATATAGCGCCTAAATTGCCCATCTGGGGCTTGTGTGGCGATAACTAAGTGATCGTTTTTATCGACACGTAAGCTGTTTTTACTGCGATAAACGAGCTGTTTGTCATTGACTTGAAAAAAGCCATATAAATACCCGGCATATTTACCCACCATGTGCGTAAAGTGAATATCGACTGGTTGGTTTTCATTTCGATTAAAGATCACGTGCTCATTAGAGTAGTTAATCATTCGATGTTGGTATTGCTGCCAATCGTGCAGCTTACCATCTAATTGGATTGGGCCAGAAAGCGGGTAGGCGTATAAGTCACGACCTTTTTCAACCTGACTTAAAAAGCTGGCTTGATGATTAAACAGTTTTGGCCGTTCATGTAAGGCGGTGGCTAAAGCTTGAGTTGTACCTTCAAGGGTTTTTTCCTGGCCGTGACGTAAGTACTTTTCCATTTCCCATACATACTCGTACCCAAGCCAAGGTAAGCACAGCAAAAATAGCGATAAAATGACAACTTTGGCCCTTAGTCCAATGGGAATATTAAACATTAATTGACACTGTCCCAGCGATAGCCCATGCCGTAAACCGTATCAATACAATCAAAGTTTTTGTCGGCACTAATAAATTTTTTACGGATCCGTTTAACGTGAGAAGTAATTGTACTGTCATCTACAAATATCTTAGCTTCTTGCATTAAATCTTGGCGACTTCTGACATGACCTGGGTGTTTCGCCATGGCGTGTACCATCCAAAATTCAGTCACCGTGAGCTCAATCGGTTGTTGATTCCAATACACTTGAATACGATTACCATCAATGGTTAACGCGCCGTGTTCAATTAAATTATCTTCTACGTTGGCTGCGCCGATAAGTTCTGAACGTCTAAACAATGCAGCAATACGTGCGATTAAATGCGGGAAGCTAACATCTTTTGATAAATAATCATCAGCACCTAAACGTAAACCACAGACAGTATCAAAATCGCTGTCTCTAGCGGTTAAAAAAATGATCGGTAAACTACTAGACATTGAACGTAGTGACTGACATAAAGTAAAGCCACCGTCGATTTCACTTTCTAGGCCAATATCAATGATGGCAAGATCTGGTAATCGAGCATTAAATGCCAGCATCGCAGCAGGTCGGTTGGCATATCCCTGTACGCTGTAGCCCTGTTGCTGCAATAACTCTTTGTAGTTTTCTCTAATAGCGACTTCATCTTCAACGATGGCGATTCTTTTCATCTATTTAATCTTTGTTTTGGCTTATATGGCTGACTATACATGATTTTAACTGCAAAAAAATCGCCTCAGACACATTGCCATATTGTTGCCACATTTCATCTGCACATTGCCACTTTTATGCCCTGAGGTTGCCATTTCTGAGGTGTTTAATAGTGACATCAACTTAACGACACGCAGTAAACAAGTTGTTGAGTTCATTAATCACATTAAAACACTGAAAGGAAAATATCATGAAAAAACAACTAATCGCCATCGCTATCATCAGCAGTCTTTCTTTTTCAAATGTGTCACGAGCAGATGATGTTAATCATTTCGATGCAAGCGCCTATGACAATGATAACGATAATACTGAGTTGGTAGTGCAGGATGAGGAAAGAGAGCACACAGAAGAATTGGTTGGTCTCACATCTGGTGCTGTACTTGGTGCTGTCGTTGGTGGACCCGTTGGCGCCATCATTGGAGCATTCGCAGGTACGTTAATTGGTAAAACTGTCGGTGACGATACCGAAATTCAGTCGCAAAAAGAGTTATTAGCTCAACAGAAATTATCTATCGAAATGCAAACCTCAGAGCTTACTGCATTACATGAAAAGCAGCAGTCGCTTGCTGAGGTGACAGATGAATACCTTCATGTTCAAGCTCAGCTCTCTGACTTAAAAGCGGCGCAACAGCAGCAATTACAAGAGTTAGCGATTGGCTTAAATGTTCAGTTTAAAACGGGCTCTTCGACCATTGAACCTCATTTTGAGCAACAACTTGATGATGTGGCGTATTTGATGGCGTTATCACCGGAATTAAAACTGGATTTAACCGGGTATGCCGATAGACGTGGAGACAGTAAATTTAATCAAGCTCTGTCAGAGCAGCGATTAATAGAAGTGACAAGTTACTTAGTGAGTCAAGGTGTGTCAGCAGAGCGATTACATTCTCAAGCATATGGTGCTTCAGCGCCATTACATGAGCAACAAAGCTTTGAAAATGACTTTTTTGACCGAAGAGTGACATTAAAAGTTATGCCTGTAGGTGAAGCATTAGCTGCCAACTAATTTACCTACTTCATTATCGCCTTGAGCAAGTTGCCATTAGGTATTGGTTTAGGGCGATATTGAATTCATGGAGAGAGCAAATGAAAGGTATCAACTCAAAAGCACACTGCTACGCCATTGCCGATAAGGCATGCCTGACAGGTTATAAATCTAATAAGCCAACTCCTAGTGATAGAAGTTGTAACAACTGTGGTCAATCAATACTCGGCTACAGTTTATCTGCATCTGTGTTACTTGGGCTAATGGTATTAAGTGTATTATTTCCTGTTTATGCCATGACTTCATCGGTTACAACTGAGCTCGAAACGGTGATTCCGATTGAAAATCGGTATCAAGAAGTCACCCAGGGAGTACTACGTTATCAGCAAGGTGGTCAACAGTATGAAAGCTTGCCGTTAAGCACGGATGTAACAATGAATGTTTCTGGCTGGACAAATCGGGTCAGTGTTAAGCAAACCTTTATGAATAATTCGTCTGAGTGGATAAATGGCAGTTATGTGTTTCCTTTATCTCATAACAGTGCCGTAGACAGTATGCGCTTAATTATTGGCGATCGTAGTATTGAAGGTGTTATTCAGCCTAAAAAGCAAGCAAAAGCTAATTTTGAAAAGGCAAAATCTCAAGGTAAAAGAGCAAGTTTAGTGAGCCAGCAACGGCTCAATATTTTTACCACTGAGATCGCTAATTTGGGCCCTAGTGAAACTGCAATTGTGGAGATCATTTATCAAGAGAAGCTGAATTATAAAGAAGGCATGTTTAGCTTACGCTTTCCTATGACGATTACCCCCCGTTATACACCGGCGCATTTACAACGACAAGATAGCCAACAGGGCTTGGCGTCATCAGCTGAAAAAAGTAACGCGGACATTAAACAGCATTCTTATTTGTCTTATCAATCTCTTTCGAGCAAGTTACCCGATACCGTCACTCGTTACTTACCTGAATATTTCATTGACGAAACTCAGTCTGAAATATTGTCCGACCCATACTTGCATCAAGACTTGAATGTGGGGCTGAAAGAGTCAAATCATAACGCATTAATGGTGAATATGACGGTAAATTTAGATGCGGGTTTTGATGTGAAAGCTGAGGCGATAACAAGTCCCTACCACAAGATAGATAAAGTACGTCAAGCTGCGCCACTTCAGTCGTTTTCGAACCATCAGCAATGGCTTGTTTCGTTTGCCAAGCCAGAAAAAGCGAATAAAGATTTTGTGCTTCAATGGCGGGCAGAGCATCAAGAGTCTTATCAACCAATCGCTGCAGTATTTTCTCAGCAGGGCCAAACCCATCAGAAGAAGACAGATTCGGCTAACTCAAAAAATGATAATTCAACTCATGTATCTGGACTGAAAGATGTTCAATATGATCTTGTGATGCTATCGCCGCCACTGATAAGTGAAAAGCATACTGAAGATACCTCACATACACCCAGAGAGTTAATTCTAGTGATTGATACCTCTGGTTCGATGCAGGGTGCTGCGCTTTCACAAGCTAAACAATCTATCCTCTATGCATTAGCTGGGTTAAGGGCTCAAGATAAGTTTAATATTTATGAGTTTAATCATAATGTTAACCGGTTATCTCAGCAGTCTCTCGCTGGCACAAGTAGTAATATTGGCCGTGCGCATCAGTTTGTAAAAGGGTTGCAAGCCAATGGCGGAACTGAAATTGGTAAAGCCTTATCTGCGGCGTTACAGGTTGAGCAAGCACAAGCAGTATCTGATATAAGCCACTTTTTAAGACAAGTTATTTTTATTACCGATGGCGCAGTGAGTAATGAACATGGCATTTTTCAACAGATTGAAGCGGAGTTAGGACAAAGCCGTTTATTTACAGTTGGTATTGGCGCTGCTCCTAATTCTTACTTTATGGAGCGCGCGGCTTTATTTGGTCGAGGTACGTTTACTTATATTGGTAATACATCAGAAGTGAACCAAAAAATAACTAAGTTAATGGCAAAAATTGAAAAACCAGTTGCCACCAATGTCTCTTTGACGTATGCCGATGGGACAATACCGGATTATTGGCCAGCACAAATTCCTGATTTGTACACAAATGAGCCCATATTRGTCAGTGTTAAGTCGCCAGCTTACAATCAACAAGACTTTATTTTATCGGGTTATACCCAAGGTCAGTACTGGAAAAAACAGATTAAACGTCAGGACAATACCTCTGCAAGTCACAATGCTAGTGGGCTAGATTTGCTGTGGGCTAATGCACAAATTCAGGCTATTGAAGCAACTCGCACACAAGCGAATCAGCAGCGGATTAAAAAACAAGTTGAAGCGCTTGGTATGAAGTATCACTTAGTGACTTCACAAACGAGTTTGGTTGCCATTGATACTACACCGGTTAAACCTATGGCAGAGATGGCCGTGCAAAAACAAGTGAAGAGACATCTGCCTGCAGGAAGAAATCAATCAGTAGGAGTGCTTCCACAAACCGCAACCTCAAGTCGTTTGAATGTGCTAATTGGGCTTAGTTTGTTACTGATAGCCTTATTAAATGCTTGTTGGTTAAAAGGGTATTTACCAGGTCAGAAATTGATTTTACCGAAGAAACCTAATGAGGAGGCTTGCTTATGATTTCTATGAAATGGATTATTCCTTGCAGTGTTGCCTTGATTGGAATGAGTTTTTTATCACATGGAGCGTATATGCAAATTAAAGCAAACTTTGCGCAATTTCTTATTGAACAAGCGTGGACTAAAACCTTAGCCGATCAACGTCCTCATAAACCTTGGCGCTGGGCTGACACACATCCAGTTGGGAAGCTTAAACTCTTTGCTGATAAAGAACATGATTTTTACCCAATTGGTCAGCCTATGTTTGTACTAGCTGGTGCTTCTGGCAGAAATCTCGCTTTTGGTCCTAGTTTATTGCTTAATGGAGCTGGGATTGGCGAGCAGGGTAATACCATCATTGCGGGGCATAGAGATACCCACTTTCTGCCTTTACAAAATGTTAAAAGAGGCGACATTGTTGAGCTACAAACATCCCAAGGCGTGTTACAGCAATACCTTATTGTAAGTACCGATATTGTTCACGAAACACAAACCGAGGTGTTAGATATGACAACGGATAATCAATTAACCTTGATTACATGCTATCCATTTGATGATTTATCAGCCAACAGTGATTATCGTTATGTGGTGACGGCTAAAAAAGTCAACGGCAGTCATCGCCTAATTTGAGATTGGCATGACCCTGTTTCTACCTAGCCTTTTAGCTTCATATAGTAGAGTGTCTGCACTTTCAATCAGTTGACTACTTGTTTGCTGGTGCTTCCACTCGCTAACCCCAAAAGACGCATTAATGTTATCAATGCGAGTTTCACTACGGCGGTCTTTTACACTGAGTTTTTCTATTGATCGGCGCATTGCTTCTGCAAGTTGTCTTGCTACGCGTTGTTGGCTATTGGGGATAATTACTGCAAATTCTTCACCGCCAAATCGATAGAGTTTTACACCATCTCGACAAGATTCTTGTAAGCGTTTAGCGACCACTTTAAGTACTAAATCCCCTAGCTGGTGGCCGTAAGTGTCATTAAACTGCTTGAAGTGATCAATATCAATTAGGATTAAACAAGCTCCATTAGGCGACTGATTGACCAACGCAGAAATGTCATCATCAAATGCACGCCGATTTAATGCTTCTGTTAATGCGTCATAAAGCACATCTTTTTCGGTTTCCGCTAGACGTTGTTTTAAGGCATTGATTTCTGATTGTGCTTTATCAAGCTGCTGGGTAAAACTGGTTGTACTTGAATGAATGTTTGCAGATTCGCTGACGATATTTTTGACAACTTTTATCACTTGTTCCAACGAAAAGCCTTGATTTTCCAGTTCTGCTAATTTGCTGAATTCTTTTTGGATTTTGGTTTGAAAAGTGGTTGTATCGTGGTTGGTGTCTTTAAGAGATTGAGACAGTTCGCAAACCATTGCATCTAGGTTCTGGCGCATGCTTCTTACGTCTAATTCAACAGGATCGGCAATATGTTGTCGATATAGTAACTCGCTCGAAGTCGGAGAATACTGTTGGTTTTGTGCAATCGTAGCATCAAGCGCAATGTTTAATTTTGGATTAGACTCTGAAACGTAAGCATACCAGAGAGCATAATTGGTTGGCGTGGTAGGAATGCTATGTTTTAGCATCAATGGGACAGCTTTTTTTAAATTTAATGCCGCTGTTTTCAGTAGCTCGTTAGACATTTAATCCCTCATCTCTGATACATCACTTAGCGAATTAAGGCAGGAGTTTTAAACGTTGTACTAATTTTAGGCCAAGCTGAATTAAATACAATTTGACCAATGAGGGCTTAGTTTTCTTGAACGCGTTAAACTTGCTAAATGATTTAAAAATAACGTCAAACTCAGCACCATAAGATAGGATGCTCAATTTATATTAAAAAGAATAAGATACCGCAAACATTGGGCCAGTGAAACTGTAATTAATATTATAATCAAAGGTTCTAAATTCAGTGTCTAAGATACTACGAGATTGCTCAATATCAACATCAACATCATAATAATTATAGGCTAATGATAAATGCCAGTTCTCACAAATAATAGCTTGAACCCCAGCTCGAATATCAACTAAAGAACCTTTTACATTGTCATATTTTATCGCAAAGTATTGTGCATGAGCATTAAATACCCAGCCAGGGTAAAACTCATAACTTCCGTAAACACCTACATCAGGTAACGGAGCGGTAAGGGCATTATCAACAATACGAGGGGTAAAAGTCGCTGTGTCACACAAGGCATTTGGATCGCTTCGGCTTTCACATAAGCCTATATTGCCTTCAAATACGGTTTCAACAAACATTGTATGTAAGCCGATTGAAGCACCCACTGTATAATTATCACCTTCCCAAATGTCGTAGCCATAGCCTAAACGAAGAATATCAATATTTAAGGTTGTCGAAATTTTGGCTTCACCATCAATTAAAAAATTATCATCGTTATCACCAAACTCAGGGATTTCGATATCAAACCCTAATTGAGGTGTATCAGCGTTACGGTGCAGTGACTTCCAGTCAAGATAGATATTGTGGCGGTCGTTAAAACTATATGTGAATTCAAAAAAAGGCAGGAATTGATCTTCAGTAAGTAGCAGATCATCTTCGAAATCTAATAGATAATAACTATTAGTATCTTTGGCGCTTTTAACAAGCATTGTGGAGTCGGAACTGGCATAAAAAGCACCTATGGTGAATTTATACTCATCTGCATTAACATGGCCAGAAAAACTGGCTGCAGCTAAAAGTCCTACGAAGGCTTGCTTTAACATTTATTCTCCGCACTTTAAAATTACTTAAATCAGTAAACTGTGCTTTTATTGTTATTGTTGATCAGGGTTACATCTTATTATGTAGTCATACTAACATTATGTAACTAAATGTGAAGCTTTTGTTGCTGTGGAATTGTAAAAATGAGAACTAAGATCACGATTTATTCGTATTAAACATTTGGCGGTAAAACTATTGGACTACAAGTCTATTTAAAGTTGTTCAATTTCAATTGCTTATAGTGGTTGTTATCGGTTTCTTGTCGTTGGTATTTATTTAGCTAGCACGTTTTATTCATCTTTAAATTAGCACTATTTAATGTGTCAGAAGAACTTCGAATGTCATCTTTTTGACTGTATGTTAACAAATATGTAACGAGTAATGTGTGGAGAAATATTCCCCAAATGGTTAAAGAAAAGCTGCTTCAGCTAAGTCCTATACTTAATTCGTATGCGTAAATTAAACTTGATTACACGCTGCCATAATTTTGCTATAAATCGCGATTAGACTGTTTATGTTTTGTTAGACATTGAGTAAAAATCCATTATGGATACTGATTTATTAAAAACGTTTCTTGAAGTTTATCGTACTCGTCACTTTGGCAAGGCTGCTGATAACTTATATATCACCCGCAGTGCAGTCAGTTTTAGGCTTAAACAGCTTGAATCATTGCTAGGTGTTATTTTATTTGATCGTGAACGCAATAATATCAAACCAACTCCTGCGGGTGAGCGAATGTTAGCCCATGCTAATGCCGTATTAACTGCTCTGGAACGCGCCAAGCAAGATGTTTCCTTAATAGAGCAGCACAGTGTTCAGTTGTCGATAGGCATGGGCCATAACATTTGGGAAAGTTATTTAAAAAGGGCAATACAACCTTTATATAAAACTGAACACGGCCTGTCACTTCGTACTGATGTGATTACTTCAGCTGTGATGGCAAAAAAGATGGCAGAAACGACACTGGACATCGCATTAAGCTTCGATCCTTTCCATATTGATGGCATTGATACAATTACCTTAAGCCAAGTAAATTTATTACTTGTTTCCACTCAAGCTAATTTGCATATCTCTGATTTGGCTCTTTCGCACTATGTCAAAGTGGATTGGGGCACTGCTTTTAATATTACTCATGCACAAGAGTTAACAGCACTTCCATTACCCGTTTTGCATACGAGTTCAGCGCAAATTGCCCATGACTTTATTATCCAAAATAAAGGGTGTGCATTTTTACCTGAAGTTATGGTGACAGAGGATATTGCCTGCGGCAAATTGCATCGAGTTTGTGATGTGAAAGAAATCCGGCGCCACGTTTATGCATCCTATGCGCTAACAAGTGAGCGAATGAATGAAATTGAAAAAGTTATTAGTTCATTAAACCGTATTGCATGAAAGCCTGAACATATTCAGGCTTAACCGCTAAATTGTGAAGAGGTTAAAGCAGGTAAGCATGAGTTAAAATCCCTATCCAAGTCAGTCCACATAATAATAAACTGAGAAATACTGCTGCAGAGGCAACATCTTTTGCTTGGCCGCTTAGTGGGTGAATTTCATCGCCAATGCGATCGACAACGGCTTCTATCGCTGAGTTAAGTAGTTCAGTTATCAGTACAATAAATAGTGTCATGATCATGAGGACTTTTTCAATCACACTGACATCGATTATTAAAGCGATGGGAACAAGGAAAAGACATAATATTAGTTCTTGCCTAAAAGCAGCTTCATTTCTCCAAGCACTGGTTAATCCTTTAAATGAAAAACCTGTTGCTCGTATGATGCGTTTAATACCGTGATTATTAGTGGGTTTCATAGGTGACCTAATTATTGATGATATGTCCTAAACCTTTAGCATTGTAAGCTAAATAAGCAAATCAGCCATATTTGACTAAACTGTATTTGAATCATTAATCATTTTAAATATTGGTTTTTAAAATGGTTAGTATAATCAATGAGTTCAATAAATAAAGAACCGTAAAATAAGTGCGATAGGATATTGCCATCACTCAAATTAGCAAGGATGCTACTATGTTTCGATTTATATTGTCAGTCTTAATTGTGTTTATGGCTTTGCTGATTTCAGCTGCCGTAGATGCTAATAATAAGCCCGCGCTCCAACTCGCTATGCGTTACCAAACCGACACCGATGTTACTCAATACTTGATCAGTGAAAAGCTTGATGGAGTAAGAGGCTATTGGGATGGAAATCAAATGCTGTCGCGTTCGGGAAGAGTCATGATTTTACCCGATTGGTTTACTGCAGATTTCCCCAAAACAGCATTAGATGGAGAACTTTGGATTAAGCAAGGTGAGTTTGATGCGGTATCAGCGTTAGCTCGCAGTTCACATTCACATCATGCAGAGTGGAAGTTGGTAAAATATATGATTTTTGACTTGCCAGAGCATGGGGGGATGTTTGTTGATCGCGTAAAAGCAATGCAACAAATAGCCTTAGAAAGTAGATATATTGAGGCGATAGAGCAACAGGAGCTTGTCTCTACAGCGCAATTAATGGCTCAACTTGATCATGTTATTGCAAACAATGGTGAAGGGTTAATGCTTCATCTTAAATCTGGGTATTATCAAATCGGCCGCAGTCAGAATATTGTAAAGTTAAAACCTAAATATGATGCTGAAGCGCGAGTTATTGGTTTTAATGAAGGCAAAGGAAAGTTCGAAGGCTTGATGGGGTCACTTAAGGTTGAAATGCCAAATGGAAAACAGTTCAATCTTGGTTCTGGTTTTTCTAATGAGCTACGACGTAATCCGCCTCCTTTGGGCGCTATTATTACTTATCAATATTTAGGACTCACTAAAAATGGCATTCCACGGTTCGCTCATTTTCTGCGTGTTAGAGAGTCGCAATAACAATAACAATAACAATAACAATAACAATAACAATAACAATAACAATAACAATAACAATAACAATAACAATAAGAATAACAAGAGTAATGAATAAGTATGAGCAATAGAGTTTATGTCTAGATTTATATAGAATTGAGCCGTTAACACGGTGAGGAGTAATTTAGTGAGCTTGACTAATACACGTAACGTTACCAGTAAAGTGGATTTCAGTAAGATAAAATCGGTATTGTTTGTCTGCTTAGGTAATATTTGCCGCTCACCCAGCGCTGAAGCGGTGTTTCGTTCGCAGGCCAAATCATTTTCATTAGCGGTAGAAATTGATTCGGCGGGGACAGCTGCATATCATCAAGGCAACCCACCAGATCCTCGCTCTATAGCAGCAGGTGAGAGGAGAGGATTAGATTTTACCAACATGCAGGCGCGGCAAGTACTCGATAGCGACTTTGAACATTTTGATTTAATACTTGCGGCAGACAAGAATAATCTTAATGACTTACTGAGGCGTTGTCCTGCTCAATATCAACATAAACTGCAGTTGATATTATCTTTTATAGATACGGAAGGGGAAGCAAGGGAAGTGCCTGATCCTTACTATGGTGGCGAGCAAGGTTTTGAATTAGTTCTTGATTTGCTTGAAGCGAGTTTAAGTCAGTTGGCAAAGAAAATGTCGTAAACAAGATTTCTCAAAATAAAGGCTTACCGCGTGGTAAGCCTTTTTTGTTCTTTAGCCTTGCTGGTGTCGCTTGCCTGAGCGTTTCAGCTTTTCTTGTTCAAGTTTTTGTTGCTTTAAAGCCTCTTTCTCAGCTAATAGCCTAGCGACTTCGGCTTTTTCAATTTCTGCCATTTCAGGCGTTTCTAGTGTTAGTAAGCCTGTTTTTCCTGAGCGGAATTCATGCAGTAATAATTCAGACGCCTTATGTAAATCGATACGGCCACCTGGTCTAAGTGCACCACGTTTACGGCCAATCGCTTCGAGTAATTCTATATCGGTTTCCGGAAGCTCGGCGAGCTTGTATCGCTCGCAAATCGCTTTAGGATAAGCTTGTAAGAAATATTCTGCCGCAAACATAGCAACATCTTCGTATTCCATTGCGGTATCTTTAATGGCACCGGTTACTGCCAAGCGGTAACTACTTGATTCATTGTCAACTTTTGGCCATAAGATGCCTGGCGTGTCTGATAGTACAATGCCATTTTTGAGATTAATACGCTGCTGACGTTTAGTCACAGCGGGCTCATTACCGGTTTTAGCGATAGTTCTGCCTGCCAGTGTGTTGATAATGGTTGATTTTCCGACGTTTGGGATCCCCATAATCATCGTACGTATATCTTTTTCTACTTTGTCTCGAGTTGGTACTAATTTACGACAAATATCAGGAATGCTCTTAACTTGCCCAGGTTGAAGCGTGGTAATGGCTGTTGCTTTAACGCCTTGCTCTTGTTCAAGGTATTCAATCCAGCGTGCAGTGACTTCAGGATCGGCTAAGTCAGATTTATTGAGTAATTTGATACATGGCTTATCGCCCCTTAACGTTGACACCATAGGGTTTTCGCTACTATATGGAATACGTGCATCTAAAACCTCGATGACAAGATCGACTTGAGGCATTGCCTCTTCAATCTCTTTACGAGCTTTGTGCATGTGTCCTGGGTACCATTGAATTGCCATGAGTTTGCCTTTTTTAAACCACTACTTACAAGGGGGGCATATTCTACCTTGTTATGCCTCTAAAAGATAAAAAAAAGCGCCAAAAGACGCTTTAAACTACTTGGAAACGTTAACAAACTTAAATTACACCAAGTTCTCTTAATCTTTCCATTAAATAACTGTCTGCAGTATAGCGTTCAGAAAGCACAACTTCAGGATTAGGATGTAAAAAAAGTGGCAAAGAGATCCTTGATTTAGTTTTATCAGTGCCTTCTGGATTGATCACACGATGCGATGTCGAAGGGTAATAACCACCAGAGGCTTCTTGTAGCATGTCGCCGATATTAATAATGATATTTCCAAAGTCACTTGGGACATCAATCCAAGTATCGTCCTTGGTTTGAACCTGCAATCCTGGTTCATTCGCTGCTGGTAAGACAGTGATAAGGTTAATATCTTCATGAGCTGCTGCTCGGATTGCACCCAGTTCTTCATCACCTAACATTGGTGGATAGTGCAACACTCTTAATAATGTCTTTTGACTATCTTCAATCATTTTAGGTAAAGGAATAGAGAAGTGCTTGGCGACGTCCTCGGGCGCATACTGTTCAATCCAGCCGAGTAGTTCAGCGGCGAGTTGATTTGCATGTTTATAATAAGCAAGAATATTCTGTTTTAATGATTCAGGAATACGACCCCAAGGGTATACGTGAAAATATTCTTTGATATCTTTTACTGTATGTCCTTTTGCCGTTTCAGATATTGATGCTGGGAAAAAGCCATCTTGGGTTTCAGGTTTAAACAGAAAATCCTGTTTTTGTTCTGATTGAAAAAACTCATACCATTCTTTATAGATGGTTTCTACGAGCTCTTTGCTAATAGGGTGATTTGATAAAACACCAAATCCGGTCTCACGTAATGACTCAACAAATTGCTTTGCGCAATCTTCTGAACGGTAATCAATGGTTTCTAATTTCATATTTTCTACTTATTGTTTTATTTGACCCATGCTGATTTTAACCTTGGTCACACTTTGTCGCAATTTTTTGAAGTAAAAACAGGTCTAATAAGTCGAATTAGTGATCTTTATTCGGCATACTGCCATATCTGAAAAATTGCTTTAAAGTATGAAGGTCTAGATTGAAGTTAGGACGATGCAAATGAACGAATTAACTGAGTTTGAAAAGTATGTCATTGAGCAAAAAGGAACTGAACGTCCATTTAGTGGAGAGTACGTCAATCATGATGCAGAAGGCTTGTACTTATGTAAAAAATGCTTAAACCCATTATATAAAAGCGAATTTAAATTTAATGCTTACTGTGGATGGCCAGCATTTGATGACGAAATTCACGGTGCTATAGATAGAACGCTGGATGCTGATGGTCAACGCACAGAAATTACCTGCCACGAATGCGGTGGCCATCTTGGCCATGTTTTTAAAGGCGAAATGTTAACGGGTAAAAATACACGTCATTGTGTCAATTCAACTTCGATGGTGTTTAAAAGCATAGAAGAAATTGAAAATGAACGTTCAGCAAAAGCAAAGTCGATGGAGTTAGCAACTTTCGGTGCTGGCTGTTTTTGGTGTATCGAAGCGATATTTCAACGTCTAGACGGTGTTGAATCTGTAATTTCTGGCTATAGCGGCGGTGGAACTGAAGATGCGCATTACGAAGCGGTCACCAGTGGAACGACTGGCCACGCAGAAGTTGTTCAAGTGACTTATGATCCTAGCGTGATAAGTTATCAAACATTACTTGCGGTATTTTTTGCGATTCATGATCCGACGACATTAAATCGTCAAGGCAATGATAAAGGCCCTCAATATCGTTCGGTTATTTTTACTCATGATGCCAAACAAGTTGATGCTGCGACTATTGCTATCAGTAAACTGATTCAGCAAGGTATTTGGCCTAAACCTATTGTGACAGAAGTAACAATGTTTGAAGCGTTTTATCAAGCAGAGAGTTTTCATGAAAATTATTTTGCCAATAATGCAGAGCAGCCGTATTGCCAAATTTTAATTAAGCCTAAGTTCGAACAAGCGATGAAACAGTTTGAGGCTATATTAAAAAACTAAGTAAAGATGCCGGTTTTTAATATATCAATAACGTATTAACATAAAAAAGGCGAACTGAATAGTTCGCCTTTTTTATGTATAAATTAGCTTTAAAAGGCTAATGTATTTTATGAGTCAAGTGCATCATCTGCGACTTTGTAATGTGGATCTTCGATAACATTAATCTCAACTAAGTCACGAGCTTTATGTAGTAACTCTTTACAGTCAGGGCTTAAATGTCTTAAATGCAGTCGTTTACCCGCAGCAACATAGCGCTCAGCCAAGGTATCAATAGCATCTAATGCTGAATGGTCAGCAACACGTGAGTTTTGGAAATCCACAATCACATCTTCAGGATCGTCAGCAGCATCAAATAACTCTAGGAAGTTTGAAACTGAGCCGAAAAACAGCGGGCCATTCAGTTTATAAACTTTCCAATCGTTAGCATCGGTACTAGTTTCAACGTTGATGTGTTTAGCGTGCTCCCATGCAAATACAAGTGCAGACACAATAACACCAACAAACACAGCAAAGGCTAAGTCAGTAAATACGGTTACCGTTGTCACTAACACAATAACAAAAGCATCATGCTTAGGTACTTTACGCATGACTTTAAAACTTGCCCACTCGAACGTGCCTAATACCACGATGAACATTACACCGACCAATGCGGCAAGTGGAATGATTTCGATGAACGCAGCACCAAACAGAATAAACGCAAGTAAAGCTAGTGCAGCTGTGATACCAGATAAACGGCCACGACCACCAGAGTTGATGTTAATCATTGATTGACCAATCATCGCACAGCCGCCCATTGCGCCAAAGAAGCCACTGGTAATGTTACCCACACCTTGACCAACACATTCTTTGTTACCTCGACCACGGCTGTTTGTCATTTCATCGATTACCGTTAAGGTTAGTAACGATTCGATTAAGCCAACTGCCGCTAAAATACAGGCATAAGGTAAAATGATATAAAGGGTTTCTAAGGTAAACGGCACACTCGGAATTGAGAAGCTTGGTAAGCTGCCAGCAATAGTGGCTTGCTCATCACCACTCATTGTTTTCAAAAAGTCGAGTACATTGCGTGTATCTAAGTCTAGTCCAACAACTAATGCGGTTACTGTTAAAATTGCCACCAATGAAGAGGGGATAGCTGTGGTTATTTTGGGTAAAAAATGAATAATTGCCATGGTCAAAGCAACTAAGCCAAGCATTATCATTAACGGCTCTTGACCTAGCCATACCATGTTGCCTGCAGCATCTTTAACTTGGAATTGACCAAGTTGTGCTAAGAAAATCACAATCGCGAGACCATTAACAAATCCGATCATCACTGGGTACGGTACAATACGGATAAATTTACCGAGTTTAAATATACCTGCAGATATTTGAATTATCCCCGCCAGCACGACCGCCGCAAATAGGTATTGAACGCCATGTTCAACAACTAGTGATACCATGACAACAGCCATTGCACCGGTTGCACCAGAAATCATTCCTGGACGACCACCAATTACAGCAGTGATTAACCCCATAATAAAGGCTGCGTATAAACCTACCATAGGTTCAACTTGTGCGACGAATGCAAAAGCAACAGCTTCTGGAATAAGCGCAAGAGCAACAGTTAAACCTGATAGTATATCTGCTTTGCTACTGCTGGTTTTATGACGTAGTAGATCGAACATTTAGCCTCTGAAAACAATTGAAGTGTTTGAAAATTAAAGTGTGCGTATGTTAACAAAATTTAATGCTTCACTAAACCTGAATTTAAGCTTAATTCAGTTTAATTACTATATTTGACCAACGTAGACTCAAAAAAAAACCACGCTATTTAGCGTGGTTTTTTAGGAGTCTATATTAGGCTCAGTATTTGAGTTTATGCTTTAGTGGTATCAGAAGATGCGCTGTTAGCTACTTTTGATTTTACCGTTTCAGCATCAGGTTGTGATTTTTGGTATTCACGACCTTTTGGTACAGCTTGCTGCTGACGCACTTCAGATACAGGTTTAGTTGTTTCTGACATGACCATTGAACCAAAGCGACTAGCAGCAGGCTTTTTAGCCGGTGCATCAGTTTTCGCTTCTGTTTTAGTTTCTGTTTTAGTTTCGGCAGCAACTGGTGCAGTAACCACTTTACGTTCGATTGCAGCTGGCTTAGCCATTGGTGCTGATGCAATTGAATTATCTTTAGTTACTGTTTCAGCTTTTACTGGTTCAGTTTTTACAGCCTCAGCTTTTGCAGGCTCAGCCTTAACTTCAACCGTAGCTTCAACCTTAGCTTCAACTTCAACCTTAGCTTCAACTTCGGCAGGTTTAACTACATTGTTTGATGTCTCTGCTTGCGGTGCTGTTTCGATAACGTCTGCAGTTTCAGCTACAGGTGCTTCGACTGGCGCTTCAACTTCACGAGCTGACTCAACAGGCGTCTCAACCTTCTCTGAAGCCTCGACAACTTTTTGAGTGTCAGTTGACGTTACTTCTTGCGTAACTTCAACTTTATCGTCAGTCACAGCTGGTGTTTCAGTTTCTACAGTTTGAGAAGTAGGAGCTTCAACAGCAGGAGCTGGCTCTGTAGTGACTTCTACTGCAGCTTGTTCAGCATCAAGTTGCTTTTCTAGTTCATCTACAGGCGTAAATACGGCTGCAGAAGGTGCTGTTTCATCTTCATCACGGCGGCGACGTTGTCCAGCTGCACGAAGATGGCGTGGGCTACGACGGCTACGACGTTGACCTTGTTTCTCTTCGTTGTCTTCTGAGGTTGCTTCATCTGAAGCGTCCGATGATTCAACTTTAGCAGGAGCAGTTGCTTCAGAGGCTGCATTATTTGTTGCAGCTACAGCGTCAGTTGTTTCAACAACAGTTTCAGCTTTTGGCTCAACCTTAGTTTCAATAGTGGTTTCAGTTGGAACTTCTGCGCTGGCTTCAACTTTAGATACCGTGGCATCTAATGAGGGTTTAACTGCTACAGATTCAGCATTCGCTTCAGTTTCAACTTTCGCCTTGTTGTCTTTTCTTGGGCGACGAGTGCGTGTTGGTTTAGCTGATTGCTCCGCATTTGGCTTTGCAGTTACATCAGCAGATTTAGCATTTTCAGCTACTTCAACTTCATTTAGTTTTGCTTCACTTTGTTCGTTTTCGATACGAACTTTACGACGCATGTTACGACGTTGACGACGCTCTCTTGCAGCTTCTTGCTTAGGAGACTTCTCTCCTTCTGGGCGAGACTTATCTGCAGACTTGTTAGCCTTGTTACGTTGGTCGTTTTTAGACTGACGTTTTTCTTGTTGTTCTTTATTTGCAACATCTCTGTCAGCCTTCTTATTACGGCCTTTGTTGTCTCTGCCTTTGTTGTCAGCATCATTACGATTATCACTGCGGTTATCGTTACGGTTGCGACGGTTGTCATTTCGGCGAGAGTCATTACGACGGTTACGGCGATTATTTTGACCTTCTTTGCGATTCTTATCAGACTGCTTCGATTCTTTCTTAGCAGGTTCATCTGATGAGAATAGCTTGCTGATAGCAGAAACCATTTTAGCGAAGAAACCGGGCTCTGACGGCGCTGATTCCGTTGCTTTTGGTTTTGCTTCTACAGCAGGCTTTGCTGCAGCTTTCGGCGTACCGAAACCTTTAATCGCAGGTTGAGGCGCTTCAGCACGTTCAAGTTTGCGAGGCTCGTATAATTTAGCTTCAGGCTTTTCTACACGCTTGTAGCTTGATTCAACGACTTCATCGTCGCTTCTTAAACGAGATACACGGTAGTCAGGTGTTGTCATGTGAGAATCAGGAATGACATACACTTCAACATTGTGACGTTCTTCTGTAATGCGAATTGCTTTACGTTTTTCATTTAATAAGAACGCAGCAACATCAACAGGAACAACAGCTTCAATTTGAGACGTGTTCTCTTTAATGGCTTCTTCTTCCATTAAACGAAGAATAGAAAGCGCTAATGACTCAGTACTACGAATTGTACCTTGGCCATGACAGCGGGGACATAAATGCGCTGCTGATTCGCCAAGAGAAGGGCGTAGACGTTGACGAGACATTTCCATTAAACCAAAACGTGAAATACGGCCAAGCTGAACACGAGCGCGGTCTAAATGAACCGCATCACGCATTCTATTCTCAACTTCACGTTGGTGTCTAACTGGCGTCATATCAATGAAATCGATGACGACTAAACCGCCTAAATCACGTAAACGTAATTGACGCGCAATTTCGTCTGCCGCTTCTAAGTTGGTGTTTAACGCTGTTTCTTCGATATCGCCGCCTTTTGTTGCACGGGCTGAGTTGATATCGATTGAAGTTAGTGCTTCCGTTGGGTCAATTACGATTGAACCACCAGACGGCAAGCGCACTTCACGTTGGAATGCTGACTCAATTTGAGATTCGATTTGGAAGTGTGTGAACAATGGTACTTCAGACTCGTAACGCTTAACACGTTCAACGAAATCAGGGCGTACTAAACCAATATGCTGTTTTGCTTCTTCATAGATTCGTGGATGGTCAATGAGTATTTCGCCCACGTCACGACGTAAGTAATCACGGATTGCACGAACAATCACGTTACTTTCTTGATGAATCAAAAATGGCGCAGGTTTACTCTGAGCTGCTTCTTGAATTGCTTCCCAGTGGTGTTGTAAAACTTTTAAGTCCCACTTTAATTCAGCAGCATCTTTACCAACACCAGCAGTACGTACAATCAGACCCATACCATTTGGTACAGTTAACTCTGACATAGCCGCTTTAAGCTCAGTACGCTCATCACCTTCGATACGACGCGAAATGCCGCCAGCACGAGGATTATTTGGCATCAGAACTAAATAAGAGCCAGCAAGAGAGATAAACGTTGTTAAGGCAGCGCCTTTATTACCACGTTCTTCTTTATCGATTTGGACGATAACTTCTTGGCCTTCAGATACCACTTCTTTGATATTTGGGCGGCCTTGGAAAGAGTATCCTTTAGGGAAGTATTCGCGAGCGATTTCTTTTAATGGAAGGAAACCGTGACGGTCAGCGCCGTAATCAACAAACGCAGCTTCTAATGAAGGTTCTACGCGAGTAATGGTGCCTTTATAGATATTTGATTTTTTTTGTTCATGGCCTGGGCTTTCGATATCCAGATCATACAATTGTTGCCCATCTACTAGGGCAACACGCAACTCTTCCGATTGAGTTGCATTAATTAACATACGTTTCATGATGACTTAATTCTTCTAATAAGGTCATCAAACGTCGAGATTTCGTTGCATTACGGGCCTAAAATTGTTGTTCACTAAGCCTCACGGCTGGTTTTTAGGCAAGTTAGGTGCGCATTGCTGTAAGACGCATTCGCTGCGTGTCGCGACCTATTTATGGCTTATTTTTTAATAATTACAAAAACAAGGAATTCGTTGTTAATCGCCAACAAACCCCATAAATTTAAATTTCTTTTCCGGTAATGCCCAAGACGAATCTGTCTGTTTGATAACAAGCTAAAATTTGTTCGAATAGGGGGGCGTAGGTTTTCAGGAAAACTTAGTAAATAATGATTAAGCAGACGGTTTAACTGTAAAAACGATACTAATCGAATTGTGATGTTTACAATTTGCAAATCAATGACTTGCTACCTGTCGTGCTCATGAATTCTACTGAAAAAACACCGTAATGATTTGAGCTTGTGAACAATTTATTCACTGTTTATCCTCAATCACAGCGCAAATATAGCAATAAACAATTTATACAGCAATAAAAACCACACATTCTTATTGTCCCATCCAAGCAAAACTTAGGGTACAATGTGCCTCGTAATTACTATAGGCGCATCATGAATACAGAAACTCCCACGAAAGTTCAGTTGGTCACCATTGATGAAGATCATTTTGAGCAACGCATTGATAATTTTTTACTCACCAAACTTAAAGGTGTCCCTAAAAGCATGATTTATCGTATTGTGCGAAAGGGCGAGGTTAGAGTTAACAAAAAACGCATTAAACCTGAGTACAAATTACAAATTGATGATGTGGTTCGTATTCCACCAGTCAGAATGGCTGAGAAAGATTATCGAACAGCGCCGTCACCTAAATTATCTAAAGTGACTCAGCTAGAACAACGCATTATTCATGAAGATAATCACTTAATCGTATTAAATAAGCCGGCTGGAATTGCAGTTCACGGTGGCAGTGGTGTGGATTTTGGTGTGATTGAGGGCTTACGCTCTTTGCGTCCACAACAAAAGTTTTTAGAACTAGTACATCGTCTGGATAAAGATACCTCAGGGGTTCTCCTCATCGCTAAAAAGCGAAGTGCATTAAAGCATTTGCATGATCAATTACGTAAAAAAACCATGCAAAAAGATTATTTGGCGTTGGTGCGTGGTGATTGGCAAGCGAAAGATAAAGTCGTTAAAGCGCCGCTGTTGAAAATTACTCTAAAGTCTGGTGAACGTATTGTTCGTGTGAATCAAGAGGGGAAGCCTTCTGAAACTCGTTATAAAATCATGCAGCGTTATCAAGGTTGTACCCTTGTAAAGGCAAGCCCTGTCACTGGCCGTACTCATCAAATCCGTGTTCATTGTCAATTTGCGGATCATGCTATCGCTTGTGATGATAAATATAGTGAGCAAAAATTTGATGATGCAATGCGCGAAAAAGGGTTAAATCGCCTATTTTTGCATGCGGCAGAACTTAAATTCATTCATCCAGAAAATGATGAAGTCAAAATAGTGAAAGCGCCATTAGATGACGTATTACAATCAACATTGGAAAAGCTGAAACGCGCATGAATCAAGACACAATTAAGCAGTATGAGTTAGTGATTTTTGATTGGGATGGCACATTAATGGATTCAATTGGTAAGATTGTTGATTGCATGCAATGTGTTGCCAAAGAATTGAATTTACTTGTGCCGTCAGAGCAACAAGTTCGAGACATCATTGGATTGTCTATATTACCTGCGATGGAAAAATTATTTCCTGACAATCCTGAACAATATGATGCATTGCTTGAAGCTTATAAAAACTATTATATGAATATTAACGCGACGCCTTCGCCTTTATTTGATGGTATTGAGTCAGTGCTTTCACAGATTCAAGCCAATGGGCAGACGCTTGCTATCGCGACAGGTAAACGCCGAGCAGGCCTTGACCGTATGCTTACTGAGACAGGCTTAGGTCATTATTTTATTGCAACACGTTCGGCTGATGAGGCGGAATCTAAACCGCATCCATCTATGATTACTTCATTGCTTGAAGAATTGGACATTTGTCCAAGTAAAACGGTAATGATAGGTGATTCAAAATTAGATATTGCGATGGCTAATAATGCTGGCGTGAATAGTATTGGAGTGACTTATGGCGCCCATAGCCTAGAAGATTTACTAACCCAGTCACCGACAAATACAGTTAATTCGCCGCAAGATATTCTGTTGCATATATAAGTCGACTCTTTCACAAATATTCGTTGACGGTTGCAAAACATGCTTCTATCAGCCGCAGCTCAATCTGCGGCTTTTTATTATCTATTTCTTGGTTAATTAAGCTTTTAAACGGGCCTTGTAAACTTCTGGAAGGGGTTAGGTTTTCTAGTAAAAAATAATTTGTGTATTTTATTGAGATGTCAGAACGTCTAATCCATGGCGTTTTAACAAAGCGATAAGCTTAATCAGTGGTAAACCAATTAATGTATTTGGGTCATCACCAGCTAATTTGTCAAACAGTGCAATTCCTAAGCCTTCAGACTTAAAACTTCCTGCACAATATAACGGTTGCTCAAGCTCTACGTAACGAGTGATTTCTTCAAGGGTTAACTGCCTAAAGTGAACAGTAAAGGGTTCTACGATGGAATGGGCTTGTAAACTATCGCTATTAATGACACTAAGGCCAGTATAAAAGGTGATAGCTTGACCTGAAGCTTGTTGTAATTGTTTGATTGCATTGTCTTGTGTCAGTGGTTTACCGATAATATTGCCATTAATAACGGCTACTTGATCTGAACCAATGACCAGTGCCTCATCGTTTGTCTGACTTGTTTGCTGATATAGTTTAGCCCCTGCGAGAGCCTTGGCTTTTGCTAGTCTTAATACCAACTCTTCAGCGGTTTCATTCTCTAGTGCTGTCTCGTCTGTTTCAGGTGAAATACAGTCAAATGGAAGCTGCAATTTACTGAGGATTTCTTTGCGATAAATGGATGTTGAAGCTAAGATGATTTTTGTATTCATGGGGTGCGATTCGTCTATTTGTCCAATTGCGACTATATTAAGTCAAAATTGCGTTCAAATGCAGTAAATTTAGTCGGATCACGCTTGTGATCGCTCGCGGTCACAGGTAATATTTCGCTTCGATCAATTTTAATGTTGGCGTTTTAGTTAATCGTTCATTTTGTTTGGTTATGTATTTAACCGCAATTTGGATAAATTTCCTTTGACTCTAGCGTTTTCAAACTATAATATGCGCGCCTTATGCAAACAGTAAAGATACCAGTATCAATTGATCCTATTCGAACTGCTGCCAGTGGTCTTCGTTATGAAGGCATTGTTCCAGGCAGACAGAATAAGCGATTAAACGAGTTATGTGCTGGCGATTGTTCCGATGTGACAGTGTCGTTAGAATGTGGCGTCGATATTCAGGGGATAGTCTACCTTAGCGGGAAGGCTGTGACGGAGCTCACTCTGCTATGTCAACGTTGCATGACACCATATACCACAGAGGTTACGGTCGACTTCTCCTTTAGTCCTTGTAAGACTCAAGAAGAAATCGATGAGCTCCCGGATGCGTATGAGCCGATTGAGTGCAATGAAATTGGTGAAGTTCGTCTGCATCAGTTGATTGAAGATGAATTGATAATCGCTATGCCAATTATTCCTATGCATCAGAATGCTGATTGCAATCTAGGAACAAGTGACATAGCTGTAGGCGAAATCGAGCCCTCTCAAGAGGAGCGTCCAAATCCGTTTGCAGTGTTAGAAAAACTGAAGAGCAAGTAATCTAGGAGACAAGTCAAATGGCTGTACAACAGAATAAAAAATCACGTTCAAAGCGCGGCATGCGCCGTTCACACGATGCATTGAGCACAGCTCAATTATCTGTAGACGCTACTAGCGGTGAATTACATCTACGTCACAACGTGACTGCTGATGGTTTCTACCGCGGTAAAAAGGTTATCAACAAGTAATTTGTTGCTAATCTTATGACGGATCTGACGCTCGCGTTGGATGTGATGGGGGGCGATAATGGCCCTTCCGTCACAGTGCCTGCAGCCTTGCAGGCACTTAAATTCAATTCCCAACTATCATTAATTCTTGTAGGCAATCAAGCCGAGATTGATCCCTTTTTAGTTGAGATTGACAGTGCCATTCGTGCACGCATTCAAATTGTTCATACCACTGAAGTTATCACCATGGGTGATAGGCCTATTCATGCCATTCGTTCTCGTAAGCAAAGTTCTATGCGTCTTGCATTAGAGCTTGTTAAAGACGGCAAGGCACAAGCGTGTGTGAGTGCGGGTAATACAGGTGCTTTAATGGCACTCGCTAAAATATTACTCAAAACCTTACCGGGTGTTGATAGACCTGCTTTAGTGAGTTGTTTGCCTGCTGTTACAGGTAAGCCTGTATATCTATTAGATCTTGGCGCTAATGTGTCCTGTGATTCTGAAACCCTTTTTCAGTTTGCTGTCATGGGCTCTGTTTTATGTGAAGCTGTCCATAAACGTGCCAAACCCAAAATTGCATTACTTAATGTCGGAATAGAAGACGTTAAGGGAAATGATCAAGTTCAACAAGCCGCTCAATACTTAATTGATACCGAGCAAGTCAATTACACAGGATTTATTGAAGGTGATGAAATATTCACTGGAAATGTTGATGTCATTGTTTGTGATGGATTTGTCGGCAATATCACTTTAAAAACTTCTGAAGGAATAGCGAAGTTACTCGTACATCAGTTAAAACGAGGCTTAACGCAAGGTTTATTCGTTCGGATGTTGTCTAAACTCCTCGCTCCACGTATACAATCTGTGCTTAGTAAGATGAACCCCGACCACTATAATGGTGCAAGTCTGATAGGATTGCGCGGAATAGTAGTAAAGAGTCACGGAAATGCAGATGAAGCAGCATATTTACAAGCAATTAATTTAGCTGCTACAGAAGCGAAACGTCGTCTTCCAGAAATGATTAAAGATCGTTTGGAGACGATTCTTTTAGACATCAATAACTGATCTCATTATATGCATACAAAAATTCTCGGAACTGGTAGTTATCTACCGGTGCAAGTTCGTAGTAATCACGATCTAGAAAAAATGGTTGAAACTTCAGATCAATGGATTGTGGAGCGTACAGGAATATCTGAACGCCGCATTGCCGCTGAAGATGAAACTGTGACCACGATGGGGTATCAAGCAGCATTACAGGCATTAGAAATGGCCGGTGTTGAGGCCAGTGAGCTTGATATGATTGTTTGTGGTACTACGAGCGCAAGTAATGCTTTTCCTGCTGCCGCATGTGAAATACAAAAATTATTAGGCATTCACACCATTCCTGCTTTTGATATTGCCGCTGCGTGTTCAGGCTTTGTTTATGCATTATCTGTAGCTGATCAGTTTGTTAAAACCGGTGCAGCAAAGAAAGTATTGGTCATAGGTGCTGATGTGTTATCACGTTTGTGTGATCCTGAAGATAGGACCACAGTGATTTTATTTGGTGACGGCGCTGGTGCAGCCGTGATTGGTGCAAGTGAACAACCCGGTATTATTTCAACGCACATATATGCAGATGGCCGTCAGGGCGATTTATTAAAGTGTTCATTCCCACCAAGAGCAGCAGAGTCGTCAGAAGCCGTTAGCTTCATGACAATGAAAGGGAATGATGTATTCAAATTTGCTGTCACTCAGCTATCACATGTTGTAACTGAAACCTTGCGAATTAACAATATCGATAAATCTGAGATTGATTGGTTAGTACCTCATCAAGCTAACTTCAGAATTATCAAAGCAACAGCTAAAAAGTTGGATATGAGTTTAGACAAAGTCGTATTGACCTTAGCAAAGCATGGCAATACTTCTGCTGCATCAGTGCCTATTGCATTGGATGAAGCAGTAAGAGATGGTCGAATTCAACGTGGTCAGCTTATATTACTTGAAGCATTCGGTGGCGGATTTGCTTGGGGTAGTGCATTAGTAAGATTCTAGATTTTTTGTAATATCACCAGTAAGCTACTAGACACCTAAAGACATAGATTTCTGTGTCTTTTTATTTATAGTATTGGTGAAGTTCTATTTCATTTTTCATGAACGAAAAAAGGTAATAATTATAATGGAAAATATGGCTTTCGTTTTTCCTGGACAAGGTTCACAAGCTGTTGGCATGTTAGCTGATCTTGCGGTTGAATTTCCCATTGTCACAGAAACTTTTTCTCAAGCAAGTGCGGTTTTAGGTTACGACTTATGGGCGTTAACACAAGATGGTCCTGCTGAAAAACTTAATGAAACAGATAAAACTCAACCTGCATTATTAACAGCAAGTGTTGCTATTTGGCGTGCGTATGAAGAAAGTGGTGCAGCTAAGCCTGCATTACTAGCAGGTCATAGTTTGGGTGAGTACTCAGCACTAGTTTGCGGTGGCGTAATAGCATTTGAAGACGCAGTGAAATTAGTTGAGCTGCGTGGCCAATTAATGCAACAAGCGGTTCCTGCGGGAACAGGGGCAATGTTTGCTGTAATTGGTCTAGATAACGATTCAATTGCAAAAGCCTGTGAAGAGTCTGCCAATGGTGCAGTCGTCAGTCCGGTAAACTTTAACAGCCCTGGCCAAGTGGTTATTGCTGGTGAAAAAGAAGCAACTGAAAGAGCAGCTGCAGCATGTAAAGCTGCTGGTGCTAAAATGGCTGTTGCACTACCTGTGAGTGTGCCTTCACATTGTGCACTTATGAAACCTGCGGCAGAAAAGCTTGCTGCTGCACTTGAAGCTATTACGTTTAATGAGCCAACGATCAATGTTATCAATAACGTTGATGTTGCTGCTCCTACATCAGAGTCAGATATAAAAGATGCGTTAGTACGCCAATTATATTGCCCAGTGCGCTGGAGCGAAACAATTGAGTTTATTGCTTCTCAAGGTGTTACTGAACTTGTTGAAATGGGACCTGGAAAGGTACTAACAGGGTTAACAAAAAGAATAAATAAATCGTTAAAGGGGCAAGCTGTGAATAATGCTGCGTCTTTATCTGCTTTAATCCAATAAGGAAAAGACATGAGCATTAGCATGAATTTAACAGGCAAAGTAGCTTTAGTTACAGGTGCAAGCCGTGGTATCGGCCGCGCTATATCAGAAACTCTGGTTGAAGCTGGCGCTGTAGTTATTGGTACAGCAACAAGTGAGAAAGGTGCTGCAGCAATTCAAGATTACCTTGGTGATAAAGGTCATGGTTTAGTTTTAAACGTCACCGATAGTGAGTCAGTTGCGCAATTATTCACCCAGATCAAAGAAAAAGCCGGTGATGTTGATATTCTGATTAACAATGCGGGTATTACTCGTGATAATTTATTGATGAGAATGAAAGATGATGAGTGGCAAGATATCGTTGACACCAATTTGACTTCACTGTTTAGATTATCTAAACCTGTTATGCGTTCTATGATGAAAAAACGTAATGGCCGCATTATTAATATTGGCTCAGTTGTAGGTACAATGGGCAATGCAGGGCAAGTAAATTACTCTGCGGCAAAAGCTGGATTGATCGGATTTACAAAATCTCTTGCTAGAGAGGTTGCATCTCGTCAAATAACAGTTAATGCTATTGCACCAGGTTTCATTCAAACTGATATGACTGATGAGCTAAATGAAGAGCAACAACAAGCCATTATGTCTCAAGTTCCAATGGAACGTTTAGGACAAGCACAAGAAATTGCTAATGCTGTTTTATTCTTGGCATCTGACTCAGCTGCTTACATAACAGGTGAAACCCTGCATGTAAATGGCGGAATGTACATGGTTTAATCGCCTTTTATGGCAACGACTTTATTGAATCTCGTTTGATATCAAAGTATGATAATTTTCGTGGTTAGACCACGAAAACTAAGCTTGCATTGTCAGCTGGATCGAATAAACTACTCGCAATCTTACGCAAGTGTGTAATTTGAATAGGAAAGAAAACTAATGAGCAACATCGAAGAACGTGTAAAGAAAATCATCATTGAGCAACTTGGCGTTAAAGAAGAAGACGTTAAATCAGCTGCATCATTCGTAGACGATTTAGGTGCAGATTCTCTGGACACTGTTGAATTGGTTATGGCTCTAGAAGAAGAGTTTGACACCGAGATCCCTGATGAAGAAGCTGAAAAGATCACTACTGTTCAAGCAGCGATCGATTACGTTTCAAAGAATCAGTAATCCCAGATTTACAAAAACAGGTGGCATTTATGCCGCCTGTTTTTGTTTCTGAAGTCGATTTTTTTCGACTAGACTTATTTTCAACGCGTTAATCCTTCTGCTCGATTCTTATCTGCCCAATTAACCTTGTTTGTTGGTGATGGATTAACCAATTATCTTTATTTGGCTTATGCCTATTTATTTCAAAGGTGAATACTGTGTCTAAACGTCGTGTCGTGATTACAGGCCTAGGACTAGTTACTCCAGTGGGTAACGATGTTGATACTTCTTGGCAGTCTTTATTAGCGGGTAAAAGTGGTATTGCACCCATAACTAAATTTGATGCATCTGAATACGGAACTCGTTTCAGCGGTTCAGTAAAAGACTTTGACATCGAACAGTACTTATCACGCAAAGATGCGCGCAAAATGGATTTATTTATCCAATACGGTATGGCTGCTGGTATTCAAGCCATGAACGATGCCGGTTTGGATATGTCACAAGAAAACCCTGCAAGAGTGGGTACCGCCATTGGTGCGGGAATGGGCGGAATGCCATTAATCGAACAAAACCATGCCGCATTATTAAAGTCTGGTCCTCGTAAAGTGTCTCCATTTTTTGTGCCGAGTACCATTATCAATATGATTTCAGGTCACTTATCAATAAAATATGGTATGACAGGCCCGAACTTTGCTGTAACAACAGCTTGTACGACAGGTGTCCACAATATCGGTTTTGCAGCGCGTACAATCGCCTACGGTGATGCAGATGTCATGGTTGCTGGCGGCGCAGAGGATGTGACTTGTCCATTAGCCGTTGCCGGGTTTGGTTCAGCAAAAGCATTATCAACACGCAATGATGACCCAACGGCAGCAAGTCGTCCATGGGATAAAGACCGTGACGGTTTTGTTATTGGTGACGGCGCTGGTGTAATGGTTATGGAAGAATACGAACATGCCAAAGCACGTGGTGCAAAAATCTATGCTGAGTTAGTTGGTTTTGGTATGAGTGGTGATGCATTCCACATGACATCACCTCCAGCTGATGGTGCAGGCGCTGCAGCAGCAATGGAAAATGCCATCAATGATGCGCAAATTGACAATGAAAAAGTGGGCTACATCAATGCCCATGGCACTTCAACTCCTGCTGGAGATAAAGCAGAAGCTGCAGCGGTTAAGTCAGTATTTGGTGAACATGCTTATAATTTATTAGTCAGCTCCACTAAATCTATGACAGGACACTTGCTCGGTGCTGCGGGTTCTGTAGAAGCCATTGTGACCATTCTTGCTTTACGAGATCAAATCGTACCGCCAACCATTAATCTTGATAATCCGGATGAAGGTTGTGATTTAGATTTTGTGCCTCACACTGCTAAAGCGCATCGTTTTAACTATGCATTATGTAATTCATTTGGCTTTGGCGGCACCAACGGTTCGCTTTTATTTAAAAAAGGCGATGCGTAAAGCGTGCAAAGTGAGTGTGTTACTTTAATTAAAAGTGTGAATAAGCAGTAACTCAGGTTACTGCTTTTTTTGGCCTGCTTTTTACTATAACGACCGTTTTTAAGTTTATTTTACTGATAGGCCTCAGTTTCTGAATTAAAATGAAGAATGTTTGATTTATTGCGGTTTAAATTATAATTATTCATTCAATCGAGATATTTATTTAAACTTAGGCGTTTTTAACCACTTCTGATTAGAAATATCGTAAACTGGCGACAGTGCATAAATTTAGGAGGCATAATGGCCGGAGTAGACAGAGAAATTACATTACGATTTTTAGCAGAGCCAGCAGATGTCAATTTTGGCGGCAAAGTCCATGGTGGCGCCGTGATGAAATGGATTGATTTGGCAGCCTATGCAGGCGCAGCAGGTTGGAGCGGTAAATACTGTATTACTGTTTATGCAGGCGGTATCAGGTTCGTAAAACCGATTCATGTGGGTAATATTGTTGAAGTCAGCGCCAAAGTTATTTATACCGGCACATCTTCTATGCATTTAGGTATTGATGTAAAAGCTGGCGATCCTAAAGAACCTGAACGTCACTTAACGACTCATTGTATTGTGATTATGGTTGCAGTAGACGATGACGGTAAACCGACTTCCGTACCTGAATGGATCCCGGAAACTGAGGATGACATTCGGTTACGAGATTCTGCACTAAGATTGATGGACATGCGTAAACGCATTGGCGCAGAAATGGAAGCCCATGTAAAACCAGCGCTTTAAAGGTTACAATCAATACGTTTTCATCTCATAAATAACAATGATAAGGGAAAGGTATGGCAAAGGTCGCTTTTATTGGTTTAGGTGTAATGGGTTATCCAATGGCGGGGCATCTGGTAAAACAGGGGCATCAAGTGACGGTTTATAATCGTACTACGGCCAAAGCAGAGCAATGGACTAAAGATTACAATGGCCAATTAGCGTTGACACCCAAGTTAGCCGCAGAAGATCAAGACATCGTATTTACTTGTGTAGGCAATGACGATGACTTAAAACAAGTTATTCTTGGCGAAAATGGTGTTATTCATGGTATTGCTGATGGCGCTATTTTAGTTGATCACACGACAGCTTCAGCTGATGTTGCTCGAGAGATTTCGGCCATATTAGCAAGTAAAAATATCGAGTTTATGGATGCACCTGTATCTGGCGGTCAAGCTGGCGCTGAGAATGGCGTGTTGACTGTGATGATGGGTGGAAAACAAAACGTATTCGAACAAGTCAAACCTGTTATTGATGCCTACAGTCGTTGTGCTGAGCTTTTAGGTGAAGTCGGGGCCGGTCAATTAACAAAAATGGTTAATCAAATTTGTATTGCGGGTGTGGTTCAGGGCTTAGCTGAAGGATTACATTTTGCTAAAAGTGCAGGGCTTGATGGATTAAAAGTTGTAGAGGTGATCAGCAAAGGCGCTGCGCAAAGCTGGCAAATGGAAAATCGTTACCAAACCATGTGGCAGGGTGAATATGATTTTGGCTTTGCTATTGATTGGATGCGTAAAGATTTAGGCATTGCACTTGCTGAAGGGCGTAAAAATGGCAGCCATTTACCAGTGACTGCATTAGTTGATCAATTCTACTCAGAAGTACAAGCAATGAAAGGTAACCGTTGGGATACCTCAAGTTTGTTAGCAAGACTTGAAAAAAACCGTTAACGGTCATTATTTATGTGTGAAATAAAAAGCGCGTTAACTGAATTGTTAATGCGCTTTTTTGTTTATGGTGCTTTTTATAAAGCTCTTTTTAATTAAAGGCTTTGTTAAAGACGTATTATCAAATTATGAGGTGTTAAACCTTCAAACCTATCATCAACTTATCTAACGCTTCTGCGGTGCGATTAAGTTCATCACAACCAGAAACGGACATATTGGCCGCTTCTTCAACGTTATGAGACTGGTTCCTGATTTCCATCAAGTTTGATGCAATTTCGTTTGCTACTGCTGATTGTTCCTCTGCAGAAGTGGCAATTAACACACTCATTTCAAATACCTTACCACTGTGATGAGCAATACTTGCTAAATCCTCACCTGTTTGAAGTACATGTTTCTTGCCTTCTTCAGCCTGCTCAACGGTGCGAGACATCACTTGAGTCAGGTTTTGTGAGCCAGACTGTAATGCTTCAATCATGGTTTTGATTTCAACTGTTGCAGATTGCGTGCGACCAGCAAGTGTTCTGACTTCATCAGCAACGACAGCAAAGCCTCTTCCTTGCTCTCCGGCTCTTGCTGCTTCAATTGCGGCATTCAGAGCGAGTAGGTTGGTTTGCTCAGAAATAGCATTAATTGTTGTAACAACAGCATCAATCTTACTGGCGTTATCATTTAATACATTAACAGCATCAGATGCGTCAGCAATTTCTGTTGACAATAAATCAATGGCTTGCACCGTTGTGGCAATGTCTTCAGAGCCTGCGGTAACTTGATTATTTGCTTCTTGTGTCTCTGATGACGATTGCTCTGCGTTACGGGCAACTTCTTTTACTGCTGCTGTCATTTCTTCCATCGCAGTCGCTAATGAATCTAAATGTTGACGCTGATTCACTGCAACTGTTTGACCGTCCTCAGCAGTGGCTCTAAACGATTGTACAACTTGCCTTATTTGCTCTGTTGCCTGCGACATTTGTAGGACAAGTTTATGTTGTCTGTCTACTAAGGTATCGACACTAATTGCTAATAAACTAAACTCATCAGGTACTTCAAAAAAGTTTAATCGACTACTCAAGTCACCGTCTGCTGCGCGTCTCAATGCCATTACTGTGGTATACAATGCACCACCAATGAAGGTTGAAATATAGTAAGAAAAAAGCAAAATGATGATGATGATTACAGCGGTTAAAGCATAGGCTAAGCTATTATTTTTACCTGCTTTTTCTTCTATATTGCTATGAGGGATTAATGTGGTGATGACAATATCGTGATTATTAATGTTACTCAGCACTTCAAATCCAGCTGCTGTTTCAATAGAGCCACCACCTTGACGCGCCATTTGTTGAGCTTGGTGGCCTAATGATGAAACATTGACAGCGCTACTATTGCCGTTGATATTTGATAAAAAGGTTTGTTTTTGTTCTTCATTAAGCAAGTCTAGTGCGACTTCTACAGCGTGGTTATAATTGTTATTGAGCGCGATAGCTTCATATATTTCTGCTTCTGCTAACGTCGTTTTAAAACTAGTGGTTAACGCTATCGTAAGTAACAAAATCAGTAAAATTGGCACCATAGCCAAAATGGTGAATTTTGCCTTTATTGTTAGTTTTATTAAAAATTGGTCAATCCATCTAAATTTTACTTCTTTCATGTACGCCTCTACATAATATGACTCGCTACTAATGTATATCGGATCTTGTTCGGTAAACTTTAGTTGGATTATAAATTGCTGACTTTTTGCTCATATTTTATGGTGGAGTCAAGATAGAAGCTGTTGTGTATTGCTTAAGTTTGATGTGAGATTTATGTGTCATTACAATCCATTAAACATATACATGACTTGATGAGCTAAAAGCGTATAAATACTCAATTTTACTGGCTTAAATTGTAATAAATGCTAGTAAAATTAACCTAGCTCACGTAAAATTCCATCTTTTGTTTTAACCCCATGCTCTAAGTGTAAAGCGTGCTTTAACACTAAGACTAATAATGTCGCCTGAACCTTAGGCGCCCTAACGCATTTGATATGCAAGAATGCAGTGGAAGATATAATGCAGCAGTTAACTGAGATCGTAGAACAAGCCTTAGAAGTGATAGGTAAGGCCAGTGATCTAAAGGCATTGGATGATATCCGTGTCGATTACCTTGGTAAGAAAGGTAAAATCACTGACATGATGAAATTAATGGGCAGCTTAAGCCCAGCAGAAAAGCCTGCTTTTGGACAAGCAGTCAACCAAGCTAAACAAGCTGTACAGAAAGAACTTTCTGCACGCATTGAAGGCTTAAAATCTGCGGAATTAGAAGCACAACTTATCGCTGAAAAAATCGATGTGACGTTACCCGGTCGTACAATTGAGATGGGTGGACTTCATCCTGTCACACGTACTATAGAACGTATCGAAACTTTCTTTGGTGAACTTGGTTTCTCAGTTAAGAATGGTCCTGAAATTGAAGATGACTTCCATAACTTCGATGCACTAAATATTTCAGAACATCATCCTGCACGTGCCGATCACGATACCTTTTATTTTAACCCTAAAGTCATGCTACGCACGCAGACTTCAGGTGTTCAAATTCGCACGATGGAACATGAAAAACCACCATTACGTATTATTTCTCCAGGTCGTGTTTATCGTAATGACTACGATCAGACTCATACGCCAATGTTCCACCAAGTTGAAGGCTTGTTAGTGGATGAAAAAGTTAACTTTGCGGAGCTAAAAGGCATTTTACATGACTTTTTACGCAACTTTTTCGAGGAAGATTTGCAAGTTCGTTTCCGCCCATCTTACTTCCCGTTCACTGAGCCATCAGCTGAAGTTGATGTAATGGGTAAAAACGGTAAATGGTTAGAAGTATTAGGTTGTGGCATGGTACATCCTAATGTGCTTCGCAGTGTCGGTATCGACCCTGAAAAATACTCTGGTTTTGCTTTTGGTATGGGTGTTGAGCGTTTAACGATGCTGCGTTACGGCGTTAACGACCTACGTGCCTTCTTCGAAAACGATTTACGTTTTCTTAAGCAATTCAAATAACGGAGCAATAAACAGATGAAATTCAGTGAATCTTGGCTTCGTGAATGGGTTAACCCATCAGTAAGCCGTGAAGACTTATCTCACCAAATCACTATGGCAGGTCTTGAAGTAGATGGCGTAGATGCAGTAGCGGGTGAGTTTAGTGGTGTCGTTGTGGGTGAAGTGGTTGAATGTGGCCAACACCCAGATGCAGACAAATTACGTGTAACAAAAATTAACGTAGGTGATGAAGAACTTATCGACATCGTCTGTGGCGCACCTAATTGCCGCTTAGGATTAAAAGTTGCGGTTGCTATGGTAGGCGCAGTGCTTCCTGGCGATTTCAAAATTAAAAAAGCTAAATTACGTGGCCAACCATCATTTGGTATGTTGTGTTCGTACGGTGAATTAGGTATCGACATCGAAAGTGATGGCATTATCGAATTACCAACAGATGCACCTATTGGCAAAGATGTACGTGAATACCTAGATCTTAACGATGCGGTTATTGATGTAGATTTAACGGCTAACCGTGCTGACTGTCTTGGTATGGCAGGTCTTGCTCGTGAAGTTGGTGTATTAAATCGTGAGACTGTGACAGAGCCTACATGGGAAGCTGTGACAGCTACAATCGACGATAAAGTGGCAATTAATGTTATTGCTGATGAAGCATGTCCTCGATACTTAGGTCGTGTGGTTAAGAATGTTAACCTTGCTGCCGCAACCCCATTATGGATGCAAGAAAAATTACGCCGTAGTGGTATTCGCTCAATTGATCCAATCGTTGATATCACCAACTACGTCTTGATTGAGTACGGTCAGCCAATGCATGCGTTTGATTTAGCAACGCTAACTGGTGCGATTCAAGTACGTTTAAGTGATGGTGTAGAAAAGCTGACATTGCTTGATGGCAATGAAGTGACTGTACCTGATGACACGTTAGTTATCGCAGATGACACTGGCTCAATTGCCTTAGCTGGTGTGTTTGGCGGCGAAAAAACAGGTGTGACTGAGAAGACTCAAGATATCTTGTTAGAGTGTGCATTCTTTGCTCCGCTTGCGATCATGGGTAAATCACGCCGCTTAGGGCTACATACCGATGCTTCACATCGTTTTGAGCGTGGTGTTGACCCAGAACTACAACACAAAGTAATGGATCGTGCTACTCGCCTTGTATTAGATATTTGTGGCGGCGAAGCAGGCCCTGTGGAAGAAGCTGTTACAGAAGCAAATTTACCTAAGCCGGTTAACTTAACGCTTCGTCGTAGCAAACTAGATAAGATTTTAGGTCATCATATCCCTGATACTGATGTGACTGAAATCCTTGAACGTTTAGGCTTCACCGTGACTGCCAAAGCAGATACATGGGACGTTGTTACTGCAACTTACCGTTTCGATATGGCGATTGAAGAAGATTTGATTGAAGAAGTTGCGCGGATTTATGGATATAACAATATCCCGAATATTGCGCCTGTTGCTTCATTAACCATGTCTGATCACAAAGAAGCTGATATTTCATTACGTAAAGTACGTAATGTGCTAGTCGCTCGTGGTTTCCAAGAGGCAGTGACGTATAGCTTTGTTGATCCTAAACAGCAAAACCTTGTTCATCCTGACGCGCCAGCGATGATTCTACCGAACCCTATTTCAATAGAAATGTCAGCAATGCGTTTATCTATGTTCACTGGACTATTAACGTCAGTAGGCTATAACCAAAGTCGTCAACAAGGTCGAGTGCGTTTATTCGAGACGGGTTTACGCTTTGTACCTGATGCCAAAGCAGATTCTGGTGTTAGACAAGAACCAATGATTGGTGCGGTAATTTCTGGTGTTCAAAATGACGAACATTGGTCTATGGACTCAAAAACTGTCGACTTCTTTGATTTAAAAGGTGATTTAGAATCAATTATCGGCTTGACAGTTTCAACTTCTGAATTTACTTTTAGAAGTGCAACACATTCTGCTCTTCACCCAGGGCAATGTGCTGAAATACTACGAAATAATCAAGTTATTGGTATCATTGGTGCTGTCCATCCTAGTTTGGAAAAGCCTTTTGGACTCAATGGCAAAACAATTATTTTTGAGTTAGAACTGGACGCTTTACTGCATGCCAGTTTGCCGCTAGCCCAGACTGTATCTAAGTTTCCTGCAAATCGACGTGATATTGCTGTTGTTGTTGATGAAGAAGTTTCTGCAACTAATGTTATGAATTTGATAAGAAAAGTTGGCGAAAATCAGTTGGTTGGCTTAAACTTGTTCGACGTATACCGAGGTAAAGGTGTAGAGGCTGGCAAAAAGAGCTTAGCAATCGCACTTACATTACAAGACATTACTCGTACACTTGAAGAAAAAGACATTACTGAAACAGTTGATTCAGTTGTCTCTGCACTTAAGACCGAGTTCAACGCATCGTTGAGGGATTAAAAGTATGGCACTTACCAAAGCCGAAATGGCAGAACATCTTTTTGAAACGCTGGGCATTAACAAACGTGTTGCCAAAGAGATGGTTGAGTCTTTCTTTGAAGAAATTAGAGAAGCTCTTGAAAGTGGTGAGCAGGTCAAGTTATCTGGCTTTGGAAACTTTGATCTGCGCGATAAGAATCAAAGACCGGGAAGGAACCCAAAAACTGGTGAAGATATTCCGATTTCAGCCCGTCGTGTTGTGACTTTCCGTCCAGGACAAAAGCTGAAAACTCGAGTAGAAGAATCTAACTCGGCTAAGAAATAATTTCGCTTTCGTTGTAAAAGCCACTCTGAAGAGTGGCTTTTTTGTTTGTATATTTAGCAAAACATCAACGATTGTCGTGAATGGCGTTAAAATGTGTGCCGTTGGAATCATATAATTGGTATTATATGACGTTGAAACATTCCTTTTGTTTATATCGTTTTTTGTTCGTGTTGTTGTAATCTCTGAGGTTTCTTTTGGCTAGACAAGCAAAACATTTCGATCGTCGGTTCACTCTTTCCTTACTTCACCCAAGATATTGGGGCTCATGGTTAGCAATTGCTGTTTTATTTATTTTTGGCATCTTACCTGCCAGAGTACGTGATCCCATTTCTCGTTTACTGGCAAAGTTAGTGATGCGAATTGCTAAAAAACCTATTCAAGTTGCACGGATGAATATTCAAACGTGTTTTCCTGAAAAGTCTGCTGATGAAGTTGAGTCGCTAATTAAAGCAAACGTGGATATGTTTGTTTTAGCCTTGTTGTCACAAGCTGAGCTTTTGATTAGGTCGAATGAGCATATTAAACGTCGAGTGACGATAGCGGGTTATGAACATGTGCAAGCTGCGAGGGACGCGGGCCAACCCATTATCTTTATTATGCCTCATGTTTGGCCGATTGATTATGCTGGGATCAGGTTAAATTTAGCATTACCAATGGTAACCATGGCGAAAGCCCACAGAAACGGTTTGTTTAACTGGTTTAGTAATCGCCTACGTAGTAGTCAAAAAGGGCGGGTTTACATGCGAGAAGCGGGTATACGCGCGTTAATCAGTGAATTACGTCAAGATAACAGTTTCTTTTACTTACCAGATGAAGATTTAGGACCCGAACAAAGTGTTTTTGCGCCTTTACTTGGAACGGAGAAAGCTACTTTGCCAGTGGTTGGCCGTCTTGCACAGGCGGGTAAGGCGAGGGTTATTCCTGTAAAGATTGGCTATGACACCGAGAAATATCAATTCAACTTAACATTAATGCCTGCAGTTGATGAGCAAGATATGGTGGGCAAGGATAATGAGGCCATCGCGCTTAATAAGATGGTGGAGCAAGTCATTATTGCTTACCCTGAGCAATACATGTGGTTTTTGAAGTTTTTAAAAACAAGGCCAAATGGTCAGTCTGAATTGTATTAGCAGTAACAATCGCTATTATACAACAGGCGCTTAACCCAATGGGTAAGCGCCTTTTTTGTATTAATACTTCAAGACCTTTACACGCTATTCAGCGAAGTATAACCAACCTTGATTTACACATAATGTGAGTATTGTGATGACTGCGGGTAAATCTTTCCAGTTCAGTAAAACTGACTGACAGATGAGATGCTCGTTACTGACGATATCGATAATCTCACTCTCTATATTGTCAACGTTTACAGCTTCACCATTGATATAGATTTGTGCTTGTTTATCGTTTTCTAGTGACAGAATTTTGAGTCCGCCGACGCGTTGTAAGCTTGCACCGTCTTCAATGGCTTCAATCACATCTGCTGAACTAATCGCTTGTTCAAATGGATTTATGTCTAGCTCAAAACGGCTTTGGCTTAACATTTTCCCAAGCATTGTTTGATATTGGTTTGGATCGTTTGCCAGTTGGGCTAATAAATCCATAATCCCTTGTTGTTGTACTTGGCTTACTTGGCCTTTATTTGCGACTTCTTCATTCGAAGTAAAACGGTGTTGGCCACAATTATTGTCAATCAATGCATCAGCTAATTCTGTTAACAGTTCTTGTTGGCTTGGTGCTCTAAAACCGATTGAGTAACTCAATGCCAGTGACAATGTTTCGCCGCAGTGGGGAAAACCTGGTGGAATGTAAAGGATGTCACCTTTAGTTAAAACCACATCGATAATTGGCTCAAAGTCATCAACTAATGGGCTATTTATATCGCCGCCACGTTGTTTATGGTCGCCTCTATCGCCGACTTTCCAGCGACGTTCGCCTTCGCCTTGAATAATGAATACATCATAATTATCGATATGAGGTCCTACACCGCCTTTAGGTGTTGCAAAAGACACCATCAAATCATCAAAGCGCCAATCTGGTAAAAACCGGAATGCTTCAACAAAAGCTTGTGACTCAGGATACCAATGGTTAACTGCTTGTACTAATAATTGCCATCCGTCTTCGCCGTATTCGTCATAATCCTCAAAGGGACCTTGTATGACATTCCAACCATCCGATTTCGTTTGGACAATACGAGAAGAAATATCTTCTTCCATTGCCAAGCCTGCTAATTCATCGGCAGAAATCGGATCTTCAAAGGCATTAAAAGCATTTTTAATGACAATAGGCTTTTTTTGCCAAGTGTCTTTGACAAACGCCGCAGTATCAAAATTTAATGTATACATAGTCAATAAAAAGGCGACAGCTCTGCTGAGATGTCGCCATTCCTTAATTTAAACAGATAGCTGTTTATAAATTACTTTAACTCATCAACAAACGCTTCAGCGCGGCCGATGTAGTTAGCTGGTGTCATTGTTTTAAGTTCAGCTTTAACACTGTCAGGCAGCGCTAAACCATCAATGAATGTAGCAAGTTGTTCGCCATCAATACGCTTACCACGTGTTAACTCTTTTAATTTTTCATATGGCTTTTCGATACCGTAACGACGCATCACAGTTTGTACTGGTTCAGCCAGTACTTCCCAGTTCTTGTCTAATTCGGCACGTAAGTTTTCTTCATTCACTTCAAGCTTACTGATCCCTTTCATTGTTGCTTGATAAGCAATTAATGAATGAGCCATACCGACACCAAGGTTTCGCAATACGGTTGAGTCCGTTAAGTCACGCTGCCATCTTGAAACAGGTAACTTAGCAGCAAGATGTTGCATAAGTGCGTTAGCAATACCAAGGTTACCCTCTGAGTTTTCAAAATCGATAGGGTTAACTTTATGTGGCATCGTAGAAGAACCAATTTCGCCAGCAATAGTACGTTGCTTAAAGTGACCTAATGCAATGTAGCCCCAGATATCACGATCGAAATCGATAAGAATAGTATTGAAACGAGCAACAGCATCAAATAGTTCTGCAATGTAATCATGCGGTTCGATTTGAGTGGTGTATGGGTTCCAGTTAATACCAAGGCTTGTTACAAAGCGTTGTGACAATTCATGCCAGTTAACTTCAGGGTAAGCAGAGATGTGTGCGTTGTAGTTACCAACAGCACCATTGATTTTCCCCATGATTTCAACAGCGTTGATTTGGTTAAGTTGGCGTTCTAAACGAACTGCCACGTTTGCCATTTCTTTACCTAATGTAGAAGGTGATGCTGGTTGACCGTGTGTACGTGACATTAACGGTACAGATTTGTTTTCTGCCGCTAATTTTTTGATTGCATCAACAATTTCAAGACACTGAGGTGCTAATACTAAATCACGTGCTTCTTTAAGCATTAACGCATGAGATAGATTGTTAATGTCTTCAGAAGTACAAGCGAAGTGAACAAATTCGTCAATTGCAACTAACTCAGCGTTGTCTGCAATTTTTTCTTTAATGAAATATTCAACCGCTTTAACGTCGTGGTTGGTGGTTCTTTCAATTGTTTTAACGCGTAACGCGTCTTCTTCGCTGAAGTTATCCTTGATGCTATCCAGTAAAGTTAATGCTTCTTCGCTGAATGGCGGAACTTCTTCAATCTCTGGGCAACTAGAAAGTAGTTTTAACCAGTTAATTTCAACTTGAACACGGTATTTAGTTAAACCGAATTCGCTGAAAATGCCTCGTAAAGAGGTGGTTTTGCTACCATAACGACCGTCTATCGGAGAGATAGCAGTCAGTGCAGAAAGATCCATTTGAAGCTCCTTGATGAACTTTTGTTGTAGGGTGATACGATTAATTATTTTTACGGCTACTAATAGCAGTATCCACAATGGCTTTACGAGCAAAAACGAGGTGGCGACGTTTGCCTCCGAGTTGGCGCCATAAAACTGCACTACGCATAGCTGATAAAAGTAAAGCACGGATTTTTTGTTGTACTTGCGGTTGTTGCAAGCAAGCTGGATTACCAGAAATTTGTAATTTGGGGCCAAGCTCACTGATCACATCGCTGTATATGCTCGCTAAACTCGCAATGATTTGTTCATCGGTAATGGCGAAGTGATGTAATTGACGGTGCACTTGGTTGATACGTTCGGCTAGCATACCTAACCCATTTGCTGAGCGAGCGAGCTTACGTTCTAATGCAAGCATCCCAACTAGGTAGCGAGTGGTTTCAACATCTTTGCTGTTGCCATCACCTAACTGATTCTCAATCAGTTGGTACCCTTTATTGAGTGCTTGTTTATCTTGATAAATTTCTGAAACAGAATCTGGGTCAGTCACCATAATGGTGTTCAAACTCGCAGCAAGAGCTGTTTCGTCTGAATCGCCATGACGCGCGAGATGTTGAACTTGAGCAATCGCTTGTAAAATACCTGCAAACGCCATAGTGCGTTCAAATAATACTTGGCTCACGCTCTATCCTCTAATTAGTGTATCGATAATACCGCCGCCTAAGCAGACTTCACCATCATAAAAAACAGCAGACTGACCAGGTGTCACAGCAGCTACAGGCTCATCAAATATCACGCTAATTTTGTCATCACCTTCAGTCGTCACGGTGCAGTTAACATCTTGCTGACGGTAACGTGTTTTCACGGTAATCTTAGCGGGTGAACATGGGCCTTTGCGGTCAACCCAATGAAGTTGACTTACTGTCATGCCATTTGACATCAGGCGAGGGTGGTTTCCACCTTGGCCGACAATTAAAACATTACGCAATAAGTCTTTTTCAACTACGTACCAAGGATCATCATTACTGTTTTTCATGCCACCAATGCCAAGCCCTTTACGTTGACCTAGCGTGTGATACATCAAACCTTGGTGGGTTCCGATGACTTCGCCTTCAGCGGTTTCAATATCACCAGGTTGCGCTGGTAAATATGTACCTAAAAAGTCAGTGAACTTTCTTTCACCGATAAAACAGATACCTGTACTGTCTTTTTTATCATGGGTAATTAAGCCCATTTCTTTGGCGATATCACGAACTTGAAATTTTTCTAGTTCGCCGACGGGAAATAAACTTTTAGCGACTTGTTTGTCACTTAAGGTATACAAGAAGTAGCTTTGATCTTTGTTGTTATCAATACCACGTAGCATTTGAGTGGTACCGTCTTCGTTGTCGCGGCGGCGGACATAATGGCCCATCGCAATAAAGTCAGCATCTAAAATTTCATCTGCAAATTCTAAAAATGCTTTAAATTTGATTTCTTTGTTGCACATAATATCTGGGTTAGGAGTACGACCTGCTTTATATTCAGCAAGAAAGTGCTCAAATACATTGTCCCAGTATTCAGAGGCGAAGTTAACTGTGTGAAGCTTAATGCCTAGCTTGTCACATACTGCCTGCGCATCTTTTAAATCTTCAGCTGCAAGACAATATTCATCCGTGTCATCTTCTTCCCAGTTCTTCATAAACAATCCCTCAACCTGATATCCTTGCTGTTGGAGCAAGTATGCAGAAACTGAAGAATCTACACCGCCGGACATGCCTACGATGACTTTTTTACCATTTGAATCGGGATTGATTGATGTCATAAAACCTAAAAACCAGTGAAATTACGGATACAAGAGATGAACATGTGGTCGAGTCGAGTGCTTTTCAAGTCAACAAACCCAGTCTTTATTCGTAGATAAATACCTTACGAAAATCTCTAAATTGTGCGGCGCATATTCTATCATGCATTATTGTTGTCGGCTATCACCTGTAAGTCACTATTAATCAGTGATAATGGGCTGTGAGCTTTATGTAAAAAGTCATCTATGGATTTAATGACTAACGGGCTGCGAAGGACCGCTTTACGTTGTTTAATTTCATCTAAAGTTAACCAGTGACACGCGATAATGTCGTTGTCTAGTGGTATGCATTGGTCGTTATCTTGCCATTCAGCTGCAAAAGTAAAACGCACAAAAGCTAATTCTTCACTGGCACTATATTGATAAATGCTTATAAGGCCAGTTAATGTAACATCCAGCCCAGTTTCTTCTCTAACTTCTCTTCTACAGGCCTGCTCGAGTGTTTCATGGGCTTCAATATGGCCAGCGGGTTGATTTAGACGTAGTTGGTTATCAATGAGTTCTTCAACGAATAAAAATTTTCCCTGACTATGGATTACGCAGGCGACAGTCGTATTAGGCTTATAGCGAAGTGTTGACATGGTGTCGTCCTCTCATCATTTTTATTATTAATGTGTTACTGCTTAATGGTTTTATAAGCACCATTAGGCAAGTCATCTAAACTCCATTGACCTATTTTATAGCGAATTAATCTTAGAGTGGGGTGGCCAACATGAGCGGTCATTCTTCTAACTTGACGATTGCGGCCTTCACAAATTTGTATTTCTAACCATGTAGTGGGGATCGACTTTCTTTCCCTAACTGGCGGAACACGTTCCCAAACTGTGGGCTCTTCAATCACCTTAACGTTCGCTGGTAATGTCATTCCATCTTTTAATTCAACACCTTGCTGTAGTGCAGTAATTGAGAGTTCGCTAGGTTCACCCTCAACTTGCACCCAATATGTCTTGAAAGTCTTTTTATTCGGTTGGGTTAATTTTGCCTGTAATTTACCGTCATTGGTCAGCAGTAATAATCCTTCGCTGTCTCTATCTAATCTGCCAGCGGCATAGACATCTTTTACCGGAATAAAATCTTTTAAAGTTTGTCTTCCTGATTCATCAGTAAATTGACATAGAACATCAAAAGGTTTGTTAAATAACACTATTATCGGATTTTCAACAGGTTTACTTACCGTGCGCTTAGTCGGCTTACGGTGTTTTTTATTTACTTTGGAAAATGCAGGTTTAGTGCTAAAACGTTTGGGTTTGTCATTTGCTGACATACATAAGCCTATTTAGGATGAAATTGATTCATTTTGTATAGTTTACTTGGCATTGGGCCTTAGTGGAATTTGAATCTTACAGATAATGGTCTATGATGTTGGCCTAAAAAATGTGATCTGTGCCCGTTTTTACACAAGCAGCCACACATTATTTTTCTAATTTCATAGGGATTTGTGCCATATACAACTGACATCGGCTTATAGATTGATGCAGTTGAAAGGTAGATAGTTATTACAATAATAAAATTATAAAAACTTTTTATTTCAATAATGTAGGAAAAAGCATGAAAGATAATTCTCCAACGATCATTTATACTGAAACTGATGAAGCACCCGCTTTAGCGACGCTTTCATTACTCCCAATCATCCGTACATTTACCAATGCTGCTGGTGTTAAGGTAGAAACCCGAGATATATCTTTATCAGGCCGTGTTATCGCCAACTTTCCTGAAAAGTTAACAGCAGAACAGACAATTTCTGATGCGTTAACAGAGCTTGGTGTGATGGCGGGGACGCCTGAAGCAAATATTATCAAATTACCGAATATCAGTGCCTCAATTCCACAACTAAAAGCCTGTATCGCTGAGCTACAAGCCAAAGGTTATGATATTCCAAACTATCCAGATGAGCCTACGACAGATGCTGAACGTGAAGTTCAAAGCCGTTATGACAAAATTAAGGGCAGTGCAGTAAACCCTGTTTTACGTGAAGGTAACTCTGATCGTCGTGCGCCAGGCTCAGTAAAAAATTATGCTAAGAAAAACCCGCATTCAATGGGTAAATGGGAAAGTAATTCAGCTTCTCACGTTGCTCACATGCAAGAAGGTGACTTTTACGGTAGCGAGCAATCTGTCACCGTTGCCGAAGCAGATAAAGTTAGCATTGTATTAACTAAAGCTGATGGTCAAGATGTTGTGCTTAAGCAGGACTTGCCTTTACAAGCCGGTGAAGTCATCGACACTGCTGTGATGAGTAACAAAGCGCTTGTTGCTTTCTACGAACGTGAAATTGAAGCTGCTAAGTCAGAAGATGTTTTATTATCACTGCATTTAAAAGCAACCATGATGAAAGTATCAGACCCAATTCTATTTGGTCATGCAGTTAAAGTGTTCTTTAAAGATGTGTTCACTAAACACCAAGCATTGTTTGATGAACTCGGTGTTGATGTTAACAATGGCTTTGGTGATGTCTACGCAAAAATTGCAACATTACCAGAAGCAAAACGCGCTGAAGTAGAAGCTGATATTGCAGCTGTTTACGCAAAGCGTCCTGCACTTGCTATGGTTGATTCTGATAAAGGAATCACTAACTTACATGTTCCTAGTGACATCATTATTGATGCATCAATGCCAGCTGCTATTCGTTCATCAGGAAAAATGTGGGGCCCTGATGGTCAGTTGAAAGACACTAAGGCTATGATCCCAGATCGTTGTTATGCCGGTGTTTACCAAGAAACAATTGCATTCTGTAAAGCCAATGGTGCGTTCAATCCAACAACAATGGGCAGTGTGCCAAATGTTGGTTTGATGGCGCAAAAAGCTGAAGAATACGGCAGCCATGATAAAACATTTGAAATTGAGACTGCTGGTTTAGTGAAAGTTATCGACAGTAATGGCAATGTATTAATGAGCCATAATGTTGAAACTGGCGATATTTTCAGAATGTGCCAAGTTAAAGATGCACCAATCCGTGATTGGGTAAAACTTGCTGTAAATCGTTCACGTTTAAGTAATACACCTGCAATTTTCTGGTTAGACAGTAACCGTGCGCACGATGCGCAGTTAATCGCTAAGGTTGAGCGTTACTTAAAAGATCACGATACAGACGGATTAGATTTACAAATTCTAGCGCCTGTAGCTGCAACCCGTGCGACACTCGCACGTGTACATGAAGGTTTAGATACCATTTCAGTAACGGGTAACGTTTTACGAGATTACTTAACTGACTTGTTCCCAATTCTTGAGCTGGGTACCAGTGCGAAAATGCTATCTATCGTGCCACTAATGAATGGCGGTGGTTTATTCGAGACAGGTGCGGGTGGTAGTGCGCCTAAGCATGTTCAACAAGTTGAGAAAGAAGGTCACTTACGTTGGGATTCATTAGGTGAGTTCCTTGCGTTAGCGGCATCGCTTGAGCATTTAAGCCAAACACAAAATAACCCGAAAGCACAAGTATTAGCCGATACGCTTGATGCTGCCATTGGTCAGTTCTTAGATAGCAACAAGTCACCTTCACGTCGTGTCGGTGAGCTTGATAACCGTGGTAGTCATTTCTATTTAGCGATGTACTGGGCTCAAGCATTAGCGGCTCAAGCGAAAGATGCTGATTTAGCCTCTGAATTTAGCGCACTTGCTGAATCATTAACGACTAATGAAGCTGCAATTGTTGCTGAATTAAATGACTCGCAAGGCCCAGCGGTTGATTTAGGCGGTTATTTCCGTTTAGACGCTGTTAAAGCTGAGAAAGCGATGCGTCCTAGCCAATTGCTTAATTCATTTATTACAGGCTAAGCGATAATCGGTTTAAAAGAGCGATTAATTAAAAAGCAGAGATGAACGTCTCTGCTTTTTTTATCTCTGCAGCTTTATACCTGAGCTAAAATCTAAGATGGACAAAGTAAAAGTTGAGGCTAAGTTGAAGGTGATGTGGTCGTTTTTGTTTGATTTATAAGCAAACGATAAATTATTTACATTATTTATGTGAAATAAAAAAGGCAGAGATTAAAATCTCTGCCTTTTTGTTTTATAGTTTCAACGACTATTTAGTCGGTGAAATGGCTGAAGCATGCATCCCTTTAGGGCCCTGCTCAGTTTCGAAATCTACAGGTTGGCCCGCTTTAAGCGTTCTATAACCTTCCATTTCGATTGTTGAATAATGTGCAAATACATCTTCGCCACCCTGATCTGGGCAAATAAACCCGAATCCTTTGGCGTTGTTGAACCATTTAACAGTTCCGCTTGCCATACTTCCACTTCCTTCTGTTGTCTACTTACCAGTAAGATAGTAAAACTTATTTTAATCAGCGGTCTTTTATTGCCGCCTCAGAACAGAATGAAATTTGTACGAAAAGATGTCAAGTAAAAATTAACAAAATGACAACATTTAATTAATTTAATAATATCAATTGGTCTTGTACCAAACTAGAGGCTAGTATTAACACATGGGTAGATTAGGCAGCGTAGAGCACACAGAAGAGCGTGTTGAATCGGAGCTACAACCACCTTCAATGTATAAAGTCGTGTTAAATAACGATGATTACACTCCGATGGATTTCGTGATTGAAGTGCTACAACGTTTTTTTAATAAGGATGAACAACAGGCCACGGACATTATGTTGGCTATCCATCACCAAGGTAAGGGAATATGTGGTGTTTATTCGTTTGGCATTGCTGAAACGAAAGTGTTACAAGTAAATCAATTTGCCAGAGAAAACCAACATCCGTTACTGTGTACATTAGAAGCCGCATAGTGAACAGTTGTTTCTCCATCGGTAACTCTGCAGTTTATGAGTATTTTTAGGGGGTGCTTATGCTAAACAAAGATCTTGAAGTCACCTTGAACCTAGCGTTTCAACAAGCTAGAGATTCACGTCATGAATATATGACGGTAGAACATTTATTATTAGCATTAATCAATAATCCATCGGCCAAAGAAGCACTACTGGCTTGTGGCGCTGATATTACTCGTCTTCACGAGGAAGTATCTAACTTCATTCAACAAACAACCCCGTTAATCGCTGAAAGCACTGAAGAGCGAGAAACTCAACCAACATTAGGATTCCAACGTGTTCTGCAACGCGCAGTGTTTCATGTGCAGTCTTCAGGTCGCAATGAAGTCACTGGCGCAAATGTGCTGGTGGCAATTTTTAGCGAGCAAGAATCACAAGCTGTTTACTTATTACGTCGCTGTGAAATTACCCGCTTAGATGTGGTCAATTTTATCTCACATGGTTTGCCTAAAGATGATGATAATCAGGAAATGAATAACCCTGAAGCATCAGAAGAAGGAACTGAACAGGCTGAAGACAGAAGTTTATTGTCGCAGTTTGCGACCGATTTAAATCAAATGTCTAAGGATGGTGTGATTGACCCACTCATTGGCCGTGATGATGAAGTTGAACGTGCAATTCAAACCTTATGTCGTCGACGTAAAAACAATCCACTACTTGTTGGTGAAGCTGGTGTGGGTAAAACGGCTATTGCTGAAGGGTTAGCTTATCGAATCGTTAATGAGCAAGTCCCCGATGTGATTAAAGATGCAACCGTGTATTCGTTAGATTTAGGTTCATTACTTGCTGGCACAAAATACCGTGGTGATTTTGAGAAACGCTTTAAAGGCTTGCTTAAAGAACTGGGTAAAAATGAACATGCGATTCTGTTTATTGATGAAATCCATACCATCATTGGAGCAGGTGCCGCTTCAGGTGGCGTAATGGATGCGTCTAACTTGCTTAAACCGTTATTATCTAACGGGACATTACGTTGTATGGGCTCAACGACTTTCCAAGAATATCAAAGCATTTTTGAAAAAGACCGAGCGTTAGCAAGACGTTTCCAAAAAATCGATATCAATGAGCCGTCAGTGGCTGAAACCACTAAAATCTTATTGGGGCTTAAATCTAAGTATGAGGAGCACCATGGTGTTCGTTATACTCAAGCGGCAATCAGTTCTGCAGCGAGTTTATCAGCGAAGCACATTAATGATCGTCACTTACCAGACAAAGCCATTGATGTGATTGATGAAGCGGGTGCGAGAATGGTGATGTTACCGCAAAGCAAACGTAAGAAAACCATTGGTCAACCTGAAATTGAAGCGATCATCGCTAAAATTGCGCGCATACCTGAGAAGTCCGTATCATCAACTGACAAGGATTTACTCAAAAACCTAGAGCGTAACCTTAAGATGTTAGTGTTTGGTCAAGACAAAGCCATTGAGGGGCTGAGTTCTGCTATTCGATTATCTCGAAGTGGTTTAGGTGCGGAGAAAAAGCCGGTTGGTAGTTTCTTATTTGCAGGTCCTACTGGTGTTGGTAAAACCGAAGTTACCAATCAATTAGCCGCATGTTTAAATATGAAGCTGATTCGCTTTGATATGTCTGAATATATGGAGCGTCATACTGTATCTCGTTTAATCGGCTCGCCTCCTGGTTATGTTGGTTACGAGCAAGGTGGTCTATTAACTGACGCCGTCATTAAAAACCCGCATTGCGTTGTATTGTTGGATGAAATTGAAAAAGCGCACCCTGATGTTTATAACTTGCTATTGCAAGTGATGGATCATGGTACGTTAACTGACAATAACGGCCGTAAAGCAGACTTTAGAAATGTCACCTTAGTGATGACCACCAATGCTGGTGTCCAAGAGTCTATTCGTACTTCGATTGGCTTTAAACAGCAAGACAATAGCTTAAATGCGATGTCAGAAATCAATAAAGTCTTCTCACCGGAGTTCCGTAACCGTTTAGATTCAATTATTTGGTTTAATCATTTAGATATGACGATAATTGCCAAGGTCGTAGATAAGTTCTTAATTGAGTTACAAGCTCAATTGGATGAAAAACGCGTTACTCTAGAGGTCACTGATGAAGCTCGTACTTTACTGGCTGAAAAAGGCTACGATAAGAATATGGGCGCAAGACCAATGGGTCGCGTTGTCACTGAGCTAATCAAGCGACCATTAGCTGATGAAATACTCTTCGGTAAGTTAGAGGCTGGCGGTATTGCCAAAGTCGACGCTAAAGATAATGAAATTGTTATTAGCTGTGAATGCGAAGAAAAAGTGTCATAACTTAATCGTGTTGATTCTGGTAATAAAAATGGCTATCTGAAAACAGATAGCCATTTTTGTTTGCATCAACGTTAATCATTAGCCAACAAAAAACCCGACAATCAAGCCGGGTTTTTAAATAGATGAGGCAGAATTAACGTGCGCGGAAGACGATACGACCTTTACTTAAATCGTAAGGAGTCAATTGAACCGTGACTTTATCACCCGTTAAAATACGGATGTAGTTTTTGCGCATCTTGCCAGAAATGTGTGCAATCACGACATGACCATTTTCAAGTTCTACGCGGAACATTGTATTTGGCAAGGTCTCAAGGATTGTGCCCTGCATTTCAATGTTGTCTTCTTTCGCCATTAATTGGTTACCTTTATGCCTTCAAATATAAAAAAAATTCGCAGTATCATGCCCCAAAAAGCGCTTGCTGTAAAGGATTGAAACACTAAAGCGTGGGTTCTTTTTCAATATGTTGCCATCCATTCGCTGTTAATATTTGATATGGACGATATAAACGTTTGTAATTCATTTTTCTATTTTCATCAATTTGATAGCCCAGATAAACAAATTGCTTACCTAGTTGCAGGGCTAAATCACACTGCAACAAGATCATGAAGCTGCCGAGTGAGCGTTTAGCATAGTCAGGATCAAAATAACTATAAATGGCTGACAAACTATTATTGAGTTGATCCGTTACAGCCACTCCAATGAGTTTATCTTGGTCAAAAACTTCAATGTAAGTGGGTTTAAGCCAGCTGCACAGCAGGAAGTCATTATATTGAGCTTCACTCGGAGGATACATTGGCCCATCAGAATGGCGGCCACTGATATAACGTTCGTATAATGCGTAGTGTTCAGCTGAACACTCATCTGTGACTTGCCATGTTAAGTCCTGATTGTTTTTGATGGTGCGTTTTTGTCGTTTAGAAAGTTTAAATTCAGGCACCACAACGCGTATAGATTGACATGCTGAGCAACTCGGACAGCGTGGTTTATAAATAGAGTTGCCATTTCGTCTAAAGCCCATGCCAAGTAATTGTTCAAATAGCGCGCTGTCCAACTGTGGCTCTTGAATAATTAATAGCTGCTCTTGAAGTCCATCAATATAGCTACAATCAAAAGGGTGACTAATGCCGACACTGATGCTTCTAGATGTCAAAATATACCTCTTGAGTAACCCAAGCTTGATTATCAATAACTTGATTACGTAATTGTTTTAAGGTTTGTAAAAACTCATTTCTAGGTACAGGTTTCGCACCTAAGTTTTCTAAATGTGGGTTCATAATTTGTGCATCAATCAGCTTAAAACCATGTTTGGCAATATGCTGATTAAGCATTGCAAATGCAGCTTTTGATGCATTGGTTTGGCGATGAAACATTGATTCTCCACAAAATACACTGCCTACCGCTATTCCATATAAACCGCCAACAAGTGTTTTATCATCCCACACTTCAATAGAGTGAGCTTTACCTAAAGAGTGCAATTTAATATAGGCATTTTGAATATCGGTTGAAATCCAAGTGCCTTGCTCACTGGCTCTTGGTTCTGAACATGCTTTGATTACCTCTGCAAAGGCATGATTAATGGTAAATCGCCACGTTGATTTTTTTAGGCATTTTCGCATTGTTTTGTTTAGCGGCTGAGTTTGTGGAGTAAATACCGCTCTTGGGTGAGGTGACCACCATAGGATGGGATCATCATCGTTAAACCAGGGGAAAATGCCTTGATAATAGGCTTCGACTAATCGAGTTGGTGATAAATCACCGCCAACCGCCAGTAAGCCATTTGGTTCGTCAAGTGCTTGCATGGGATCAGGAAATTGAGGAAGGTGATTTAAATAAGACAGTGAGTTCACAATTAAGTATATTATTAAATAGGTCTTATCTATACGTTAGCGGAATTTTGCTTATGTTGAAACTCACAAACAGCTCAGTGATGGTTTTTAGTGCACTTTTGGTCATATTATCAGGGGTAATGAGTAGCACAGCACTAGCGGCATATGAGCGTAATCAGGCAGTGCCAGTTGAAAAGGTAATCTATGGCCAAGTCGAATCAATTAAACACGTTACACAAACGCAATTAGTCGAAGATCGTAACCTTGGCTGGAAAACCTTTGGCGGTGCATTAATAGGTGGCGTTATTGGGCATCAGTTTGGTGGTGGCTCAGGACAGGATGTCGCAACCGTATTAGGCGCATTACTTGGTGGCGCTGCAGCCAACCAATACGGCAACTCAACTCGTACACTTGAATATAAACTAATTGAAATGATGATTAATTTAGACGATGGAACACAAGTTATGGTGATACAAGACTTAGATCCTGGAATGTCATTTGTTGCAGGTGACGAAGTGCGTGTTGTGTATTTAACCGGTTATGTTCGTGTGGATTTAGCCATGTAATGAACGGATAGTAAAATCACATTTTTTGTGTGATTCGCGCAATAAAAAAGGAGCCTCAGTGGCTCCTTTTTTGATTGGTCGCTAGCTCAGTAACAGTAAGCTTGTATTAGAAACCGCGAGGTAAGGTATTTTTACCTGCATTTGCTAATTTTTCACGCCATAGTTCTTTAGGTGTTTTACCGCCTGAAGTGTCGGCTTTTTTAGCAGTAGGCTTTTTCGCTTCAGTTTTGGCTGCAACAGCTTTTTTAGCTGCAGGCTTTTTAGCGACAACTTTTTCTGCAACAGGTGCTTCTGTTTGACCTTGAGTCACTTCAAGGTGCATTTTCTCAAGATCGCTAAAGCGTAAAGACTTGCCGCCATCAATTTTATACCAGCTGCCTTTCTGCTCGATTTCAACAGTTTTTGAAGTTTGTTTTTCAAGAGCAGCTTTAAGTTCGGCGATAAGCGCTTCTTTAGTCAAGTTTGACATATTGAGACCTATTTTTCTGTAATGAATAGTTTTATTTAATGTTTTCAACATCCCTTAGCGCTAATTTTAGTGTTTAAAGTACCCAAAAGTCCAATTTAAGCCAAAATCGCTTAGCAAATAAGCAATGTTAACAAGGGTTTTTCAATAAGTATTGGTCTGCGTTACACTATTAATATCAAAAATTTTAGGGTTAGTTTTATGTCATTAACGTCTGTATCTCGCGAGCAATTATCCAACTATCTAAATGATTTCCTTAGCGTTAGCCAATTTAAAGATTATGCACCTAATGGACTGCAGGTTCAGGGCACAGATACGATTAGTACCATAGTCACTGGGGTAACAGCTTGCCAAGCGCTCATTGACCAAGCGGCTGCAGTGAATGCTGATGCCATATTGGTTCATCATGGATTTTTTTGGAAAAATGAACCAGAAGTGCTTACAGGGATGAAATATAAGCGAATTAAAACGCTTATGAGTCACGATATGAATTTATTCGGCTATCATTTACCACTAGATGCCCATGAAACTATTGGAAATAATGCAGAACTTGCTAAAAAGTTGGGATTAGTCGATGTTGAAGTGTGTGCAGATATTCCACAAAATTTACTTTGGAAAGGAAAACTTGCAACGCCACTTTCGCCTCTACAATTAAGTGAGTTATTGAATCAAAAATTATATCGCCAACCACTTCATATAGGCGATGATGAGCAAATAATTTCATCGTTGGCATGGTGTACTGGTGGAGCGCAAGATTATATTGATCATGCTGCGGCTCTGGGAGTTGATGCATTTATAAGTGGTGAAGTTTCTGAGCGCACGTATCACTGTGCAATGGAGCAGGGAATCCATTATTTTGCTGCTGGTCACCATGCAACTGAGCAATTTGGTATTCAAGCATTAGGTGAACATTTAGCTGAAAAATTTGGTTTGACACATCAGTTTATTGACATTGTTAATCCTGTTTAATCAATAGAAAAACCAAAGGTTAACGCCATGACTGAATATTTTATTCAAGCATTTATTTATTTATCAGCAGCGGTTATCGCAGTGCCTATTGCTCAACGCATGGGCTTAGGTTCCGTACTTGGCTATTTGATCGCAGGGGTTGTCATTGGACCGATTGTTGGGTTAGTCGGAAGTGAAACCAACACCATTCAGCATTTTGCAGAATTTGGCGTCGTCATGATGCTATTTTTAGTCGGTCTGGAGCTTGAACCTAAAATGCTCTGGTCGATGAGACATCGATTAGTGGGCATGGGTGGCCTGCAAGTCGGCTTATCGGCGGGTATTGTGATGGCTATTGCTATGATGTTTGAAATGTCATGGACGGTCGCGTTAACTATTGGCTTAATTTTCTCCTTATCTTCCACAGCGATTGTTTTACAAACATTAAATGAAAAAGGCTTAACCAAAACAACGGCTGGCAAGAATGCATTTGGCGTGTTGTTATTTCAAGACATCGCGGTAATTCCTATGCTTGCGCTTATTCCGCTCCTAGCGCTTCCTGAATTAGTTGAAGCTGCGCAATACTCAGTGGCAGCTGCTGCTGAGCACCACGAAGAACTTTCTTTGGTTGCAGACTTACATGGTGGTTTATATGCGCTGGTATTAGTGCTTTCAATCGGCTTGGTTGTATTTGGGGGACATTACTTGAGTCGGCCTGTATTCAGGTTTATTGCAGATTCAGGGGTGCGTGAGATTTCAACTGCGGCGGCTTTACTTTTGGTGATTGGGATTGCAACGCTAATGAGCTTAGTAGGGGTATCACCTGCACTTGGTACATTCTTAGCGGGTGTCGTACTTGCAAACAGTGAATTTAAACATGAGCTTGAAACACATATTGGTCCATTTAAAGGGTTATTGCTAGGCTTGTTTTTCATTACGGTCGGCGCAGGTATCGACTTTGAAATCCTTTGGAATTATCTCGGAGTGATATTAGGCGTCACAGCTGCTGTGATGCTATTGAAAGCGTTGGTATTATTAGTGCTGAGCTTTATATTTCGTATCAAAGGAAGTGATAGATGGTTATATACTCTTAGCTTGGCGCAAGCAGGTGAGTTTGGCTTTGTATTGTTAAGTTTTAGTCAGCAAAACCATGTGATTTCGCAAGAAATTGCGCAGCCATTATCGATAGTCGTTGCGTTATCTATGTTCTTTACCCCTGGGTTATTCATTTTTTACGAAAAAGTCATTTTGCCTAAATACGAGAAAACCTCGAATGATCGCGAGCAAGATGAAGTCGATGAGCAGGGAACAGTCATCATTGCAGGTATTGGTCGTTTCGGACAGATTGTGAATCGTTTACTGCTGTCTAATGGTGTTAAAACCGTCGTGCTGGATCACCAAGCGACCCAAGTAGACAACTTACGTAAAATCAATACGAAAGCTTACTATGGTGATGCAACTCGTCCTGATTTACTTGAGACGGCTGGCGTTGCCACTGCGTCGGCATTTGTTGTCGCGATTGATAACCCACAAAGTAGCGTTGAGCTCGTCAAGCACCTTAAGTACAAGTATCCTCACTTAAAAGTGATCAGCCGTGCATTTGATCGGGGACATGGTCATTTGTTACGTCAAGCTGGAGCCGACTATGTTGAATCTGAAACATTCAGGTCGGCATTGAAAGTAGGCGCTGAATCAATGAAAGCAATGGGGTTCTCTTCAGAGTTGGTCGAGCGACAAAAACAAACGTATATGAGAGTGGAAAAAGAAGCTTCTGAAGTACTGTATAACGAATGGGCTAGTCGCACTGACGGTGAGAAGTTTGGCGGAGATTTCATTAATCTATTTATTGAATATGAAGAGCGTTTAAAAGAAGCAATTGAAGCTGATACTGAGGCTTATAAAAGTCAGCGTTTTGCTCAAGAAGCCCCATGTGACCCTGAAAATGCGAACGCTTGCGAAGATGCTAATCCAAAGGTGATGTCATAATATGTTTTCTGGCTAGCTAGAAGCTGACTGATAAATAAAAAGGCCGTCAATTGACGGCCTTTTTTGTATTCACTCACGAGAGACTACATCACTCGCATGCCTGGTTTAGCGCCAGCATGTGGTTCTAAAATCCAGATATCTTTGCCACCAGGGCCTGCTGCTAACACCATGCCTTCAGACTCGCCAAACTTCATCTTACGCGGTGCAAGGTTTGCAACCATGACAGTGTGTTTACCAATTAAATCTTCTGGCGCATAAGCCGATTTAATGCCAGCAAATACTTGTTTCGTTTCACCGCCTAAATCAAGCTCTAAACGAAGCAGTTTATTCGCTTTTTCAATGTGCTCGGCTTTAGCAATGAGTGCAATACGTAAATCGACCTTAGCAAAATCATCAAAAGTGATTTCAGGTGCTAACGGCTCTTTTTCAAGTTCTGTTTGCACTTGCTCAGCTTTAGGGGCTTTGGTTTCTGCAACTTGAAGATTTTCAGTTGACGCTTCAATAATCGCCTCAATACTCTTCATTTCAATACGTTGCATTAACGCTTTAAACTTAGCAATTTCGTGGCCTGCTAAATCTTGGTTTAAATTGTCCCAAGTTAAGGTTAACTGTAGGAAGCTTTCAACTTTTTCAGCTAACTGAGGCAACACTGGTTTTAGGTAAGTCACCAAAATACGGAACAAGTTAAGTGCATTACTACAAACTTGATGCGCTTCTTCTTGTTTTGCTTCGTCTTTGATTAACTGCCAAGGTGCAGCATCGGCAACATAAGCGTTCGCCATATCGGCAAGTGCCATGATTTCACGCATTGCTTTACCGAATTCACGGGTTTCATATAAATCAGCAATAAGATCTTGTTTAGCTAAGAAGGCTTCTGTTAACGACATATCGTTAATTTTAGCTAACTTACCTTCAAATCGTTTACTGATAAAACCAGCCGTGCGAGATGCTAAGTTTACCAATTTACCGACTAGATCTGAGTTTACACGTTGAGCGAAGTCTTCAAGGTTTAAATCTAAGTCATCAACACGGCTATTTAATTTTGCGGCATAGTAATAACGAAGGTACTCAGGGTTTAAGTTATCTAAGTAGGTACGGGCTTTGATGAAGGTGCCTTTTGATTTAGACATCTTTGCGCCGTTCACTGTGACGTAACCATGAGCAAAAACACTCGTAGGTTTACGCACTCCTGCGCCATCAAGCATTGCAGGCCAGAATAAACCGTGGAAGTTTACGATATCTTTACCGATAAAGTGATAAAGCTCGGTGCTTGAATCTTTATTCCAGTATTCGTCAAAGTTCAGATCATCACGTTTATCACATAAGTTTTTGAATGAACCCATGTAACCAATTGGGGCATCTAGCCACACATAGAAAAACTTGCCAGGTTGCTCTGGAATTTCGAATCCAAAATAAGGCGCATCGCGTGAGATATCCCACTGTTGTAATCCTTGGTCGAACCATTCTCTTAATTTGTTAGCAATTTCAGGTTGTAAAGAACCTGATGAAAGCCATTCGCCTAACATGGTTTCAAATGCTGGTAAGTCAAAAAAGAAGTGTTCACTGTCTTTCATGACTGGAGTTGCACCTGATACAACAGAGTAAGGATTGATTAAATCTGTTGTGCTGTAAGTTGCACCGCAGTTATCACAGTTATCACCGTATTGATCTTCGCTTTTACATTTAGGGCAGGTGCCTTTAACGAAACGATCCGGTAAAAACATTTCTTTTTCAGGATCATATAATTGCGAGATGGTTTTGGTTTTGATGTAACCGCCATCGCGTAATTTTAAGTAAATATCACTGGCTAATTCACGGTTCTCATCACTGTGAGTACTGTGAAAGTTATCAAATTGAATATTAAAGTCCGCGAAATCTTGTTCATGCTCTTTTTGTACTTGAGCAATCATTTCTTCTGGGGTAATTCCCATTTGTTGAGCTTTGAGCATGATTGGGGTGCCATGGGCATCATCAGCACAAATATAGTGACATTCATGTCCACGAAGCTTTTGGTAACGAGACCAAATATCAGTTTGAATATACTCAAGCATATGACCTAAATGGATAGGACCATTGGCATATGGGAGGGCACTTGTCACCAGGATTTTACGTTGTGAATTTGTCATTTTGTCTCAACAATCGATTACACTAAATATATGGTCAAGATACTAACCGATCAAAGTGATTATTTCATCAAACAACAACAAAAACGGCTAAATTAGCGCTCATTTTTCTCTAATTCTGGTACACTTGGGCAAATTTTTCGCTGGGAGTTCTGCTTTTGTCTACTTCGCATACAGATTATCAATTAAGTGATGACCTTCTTGGTCCAGTATTGAGTATTTTAGATGCATATCAAGATCCATATTTAGCCGAAGGGTTAGTGTCTGCAGGTTGTGTTAATAAGCTTGCGATAGAAGGCAAACGACTGCTTCTTGGCTTGGTATATCCTTACCCTTGTATGACGCAATATCGCGATACGGTTATGGATGTGACAAAAAAGCTCGCCGTGTTAGACGCCATCGACGAAGTCGAATGCGAAATTGATTTCCAGCCTCGCGTATTTTCAGCCATTGCTTCAGTAGAACCTATTCCAAATATCAAGCAAGTGATTGCTGTGGCTTCTGGTAAAGGTGGTGTCGGTAAATCTACAACCGCTGTCAACCTTGCGTTGGCATTAAAAGCAGAAGGCGCTGAAGTCGGTATTTTAGATGCTGATATTTATGGCCCATCAATCCCAATGATGTTGGGGCTTCAAGGTTTTAAACCGACATCACCAGATGGCAAAATGATGACAGCAGCTTCTGCACATGGCATTTCAGCTCAATCAATTGGCTTTATGCTAGGTGATGGAGAAGCCGCTGTTTGGCGCGGTCCAATGGCAGCAGGTGCATTGAACCAGTTATTAACTGAAACTCAGTGGCCAGAATTAGATTATTTAGTGATTGATTTGCCACCAGGAACTGGTGACATACAATTAACACTGTCACAAAAGTTTCCAGTCAGTGGCACGGTTGTTGTTACAACACCACAAGATATCGCACTTGAAGATGCTAAAAAAGGCATCACCATGTTCCAAAAAGTGGATATTCCAGTTTTAGGTATCATCGAGAACATGAGCTTTCATTTATGTCCTGAATGTGGTCATAAAGAACATCCTTTTGGTACCCATGGCGGCAGCAAGATTGCTGAACGTTATGAAGTGCCATTATTGGGCGCATTGCCGCTTAATATTAATATTCGTGAGTCAATGGATGAAGGTAACCCTGCGGTTGCCAGTAAGCCAGACTCAGAAGTTGCTGCTATTTATCGTGAAATTGCCCGTAAAGTGGGTGCACAACTTGCCAAGCAGCAAAACAAAAACACAGTTTCAATCAGTATTTCAGACGACGAGTAAGGTTAAGTAATGAATTCTCAGCAATGTGTCATTATTGGTATCGCAGGTGCTTCAGCATCAGGCAAAAGTTTAATTGCCCAAACGATTTTTGAAGAACTAAAACGCGACCTAGGCACCGATCAAATCGGTGTGATTAATGAAGATGCGTATTACCGTGACCAAAGTCATATGACAATGGAAGACCGTGTTAAAACCAATTATGATCATCCTAAAGCACTGGATCATCAACTATTAGCTGAACACCTTAAACAATTAAAGAAGGGTGAGCAGGTAAATATTCCTTGTTATAGCTACAAAGAACATACTCGCATGAGTAAAACTCTGGATATGCAGCCTAAAAAGGTCATTATCTTAGAAGGTATTTTATTGTTAACTGATCCTAAATTACGTGAACTTATGGATGCGAGTGTATTCATGGACACACCGTTGGATATTTGTTTCTTACGTCGTTTAACTCGTGACGTTGCAGAGCGTGGCCGTACAATGGAATCGGTTATTGCGCAATATAAAGCAACAGTGCGCCCAATGTTCTTACAGTTTATTGAACCGTCAAAACAGCATGCTGATATCATTGTACCTCGTGGTGGTAAAAACAGAATTGCGACGGATATTTTAAAAGCTCGAATTCAACATCTATTAGCAAGATAATATTTTTCGCTTTATACAGATGCTTGTTTAAGTGATAAATTATAGGCTCTAATTCAGAGCCTATTTTTTAATGACGCTTTTAAATAGTATTACACCGCTTGTTATTTTAATTATCACCTACAAGATACGTAAATATGGCGTTGCGGCGGGGTGTTACAAATGTCTTGCAATAACTCATCGATGTAAATTGATAACAGATTAAGTAAAAAAGTAGTTTTCACCCGCAGGGATAGATTCAGGATAAAACATGGCTTTAGTATTTGTGAACGGACAATCTGATAATACTATTCAAGCGCTCGACAGGGGGCTTGCATATGGCGATGGCGTATTTGCAACTATGCGAGTTTCCAATAGTCAGTTGATGTTTATTGAAGCGCACCTGTCTCGGTTAAACCAAGCTTGCCTTAGATTAGGTTTCCAACCTCCAGTTTTATCTGATTTACAGTCCCGTTTGCAAAAGCATGCACAATCACTCGGTGAGGGATGTATAAAGCTCTTAATTAGTCGTGGTGTTGGTGGACGCGGTTATACCGCCCCATCGAATCCGACCATAACTGAAATGATATCTCTGCATGAGATACCAAAGCATTACCAAGGTTGGCAGCAGCAAGGTATTAGTTTGTCAGTTTCATCCGTACAGTTGGCTAAACAGCCATTATTAGCGGGAATGAAGCATTTAAATCGCCTCGAACAAGTGTTGATTAAACAGTATGAATTAACAGCTAAAGCAGATGATTGGCTTATTTTGGATACTGATAATCATGTTGTTGAAACTTCAATGGCTAATATATTTTTGGTCATAGGTAACCAAGTGATTACCCCAAAACTTTCTGATAGCGGTGTGGCGGGCGTAATGCGAGAGCAAGTCATCAACACATTGCTAGATAATCATTTTGCTGTCATGGCGACAAAGGTGACAATGGATGATATTAAAAACGCTGACCATGTCTTTATCACCAATAGTTTATTGGGTATGGTAAATATTAATTCAATTATTGATCGCCAAGTTAATGCCAGCTTAAGCTCGACCACTCACTATAAACCTTGGCAGTACACCACACCATTATTAACCCAGCTAACATTGTCACTATAAAATAATATGAAAAAAACACTCACGATACTTCTTACATCTTTGATGACACTGACTACGGTTGCGTGTGTGGTTGGGTTTTGGGCCTACCAACAGATTTTGGCCTACCCCAAACAAGCACTCAAGCTTGAAGAGCCGACCGAATTAGTGATTGCCCAAGGTATGAATATTACTAAACTAGGAAAAGAACTTGAAACAAATGGAACGCTTTCTGATAGTTGGAAATTTAAATATTTATTAAAAATTAAGCCTGAATATGCGCATATAAGAACAGGGTTATATCAAATTAATCCTGGAGACAATATCGAGTCATTGTTAACAAAACTAAACCGAGGCGACGAAATGACTTTTTCGTTGACCTTAATTGAAGGTAAAACCATTAAAGAATGGCATGAAGCATTAACTGATTTGCCGCATTTAACGTTTGATGAGGACGTATTTAATCGAGTTCTGCTAAAAAATGGTGATGATTCAGGATTACCTGAAGGAAAGTTTTTTCCCGAAACTTATCAATATCAAGCCAACGAATCACTTGAGTCAATTTTAAATCGCAGCTATCAGATGATGCAAAAGACCTTAGAGCAAGCTTGGGAAGAGCGAGATAAGGAACTTAAACTCAAGACGCCTTATGAATTACTAACAATTGCATCTATTATTGAGAAAGAAACAGGTAAGCCATCAGAGCGTGATTGGGTTGCCGCAGTGTTTAATAACAGATTGAAACTTGGGATGCGCTTGCAAACCGATCCAACAGTGATTTATGGCATGGGTGAGCGCTATAACGGAAATATCACGCGCGCTGATTTACGCGAGAAAACAGCATTTAATACCTATCGAATAAATGGGCTACCGCCTACACCAATCGCTGCCCCAAGTAAGGCTGCTATTTTTGCCGCTGCGAAACCAGCTGACGTGAAGTATTTATACTTTGTATCAAGAAATGACGGTAGTCATGTATTTTCAGAGACATTAGCACAACATAATCGTGCCGTTAACGAGTATCAGAGAAACAGAAAATGATCGAACAAAAAGTGAAGTTTGTCGTAATTGAAGGCCTCGAAGGCGCAGGAAAATCAAGTGCGATTGAACTTGTAAAAACACTCATTACCTCCCATACCGGAAAAGCGCCGGTGTGTACTCGTGAGCCTGGTGGAACACCATTAGCTGAGAAAATGCGCGATTTAGTAAAAGTTGCTGATGAAACCGATCCTTTATGTGATGAAGCAGAATGCCTACTTTTTTATGCTGCAAGGGCTCAGCTTATTGCCAATGTAATTAAGCCTGCACTTGCTGACAATACATGGGTATTAGGCGATCGCCATAACTTGTCATCTTTAGCCTATCAAGGCGGTGGAAGAGGGTTGATGCCGCTTGTAAAATCAATCAGTGATATTACCTTAAAAGGGTTTAAACCGGATTTGACCTTGTACTTGGATATTGAGCCAAAACTTGGGCTTGAGCGAGCTGCAAATCGTGGTGCACTGGATAGAATTGAAGTTCAAAAAATCGAATTTTTTGAACGCGCACGAGCAACATTTTTAGATTTTGCTGCAAAAGATGACTCTATTATTGTTATTGATGCCAGTAAAACCCTTGAAGAAGTGCATCAACAAATTACGACAGAATTAACGGCAAGATTATCTTGAATAGCACCACTTCACGACAAACAGTGAGCCAATAATGCAGGCATTTTATTTGAACCAACTTCCGTGGTTAGATGCGCCATTTACGCGTTTTGTTAACGAGCGACTAAGTGGTCATAGTGCTCATGCGCAACTGGTAAGCATTGAACAAGGGTATGGCGGGCATATTCTTGCTAGGGAAATGGCTGAAGCTGCAATGTGCACTCAACTAACACCTGTTGGCGCATGTGGGCAATGCAAAAGTTGTTTATTGTTTAAAGCAGGAACACACCCAGATTGTCATGTTATTAAAGCTGATGGTACACAGATTAAAGTGGATCAAATACGTGACTTGTGCCAAAAACTCACGGTGACAGCGCAGCAAGGTGGTCAACGGGTTGCAATTATTCAAAATAGTGAGCAATTCAACCTTGCTTCAGCAAATGCACTATTAAAAACATTGGAAGAGCCTGGGAATAATATTTTAATTATTTTACAAACTGATGTGCCGTCTCGATTACTTGCTACAATTAAAAGTCGTTGCCAACAGGTGGCTTACCTTAAACCTAACAAGCAACAAGTACTTGATTGGTTAAATCAATTCCAACTACTGCCTCCTGCACCAGAAGGCCAAAAAACACATGATGTCACGTGGTGTTTAGGTATGATGGGTGGACCGTTAAAATTGGCTGAGAGTTTAGAAAATGAGCATTATCATAAGCTATTAACTTTTCGACAAGATTGGGCTAAAAGTATTCAGTCAGGTCATCTTAGTGGTAGTTTAATCAAGGTTTCTGAACAGCAAATTGTTGACGCACTTAATGTTTTATATTTGTACTTGCGACAATATGTGTTAAAAAGTAAAAAGATAGATCCATTAGCGACAAGTAACATTATTGGTTTGTCTTCGAAAGTGGCACAAATGTGTCAGCGATTAACGACAATGGCGAGTATTAATGCCCCAGCATTATGCCAAGACTATATACTCGAATTTAGACAACTTATTCATCTTAAATAATAGACTGAGACTATGACCGATCTTGTGGTAAATTTTGATACTCTGCACCAATTGTACAGAGCTTATATGCCTTTTATTAAACCTGCGGGTTTATTTATTTCAACGACTGAAAGCCATTTTTTAGGGCAAGAGTTGTCTATTTCATATAAATTACCTGGTACATCTCAAATGACCGACTTTAAAGGTGTTGTGGTTTGGATTAACCCTTTAGGCGCATCAGGTGGCAGGCCAGCAGGTATTGGTGTCAAAATTAAAACCGATCCTGAAAGCCATAAACACCATATTGAAAAATTGCTTTCAAGTGAACTTTCTTCAAGTGATTTGACCTGCACTATGTAGCTAGGTATTCTTGCTGGCTTATTTTCGTTTTAGATAAAATACCCATGTTAATTGACTCTCATTGCCACTTGGACCGTTTAAAAGCGGCGCCAGATCAACCTAGTTTACAAGCTATCATCGACGCTGCTAAATCTCGCGGTGTAGATTACCTGTTATGCGTTAATGTACGCCAACAAGGTTTCGAATCAATGCGTGAGAAAATGGCGCAATTCGATAACGTATTCCTTTCTTCTGGTGTGCACCCATTAGATGTTCAAGAAGGGCTAAATCTAGCTGAAATCAAACAATTTGCGACTGATAAAAAGGTGGTTGCAATTGGTGAAACTGGTTTAGATTATTTTTACGCACCAGAAACGAAAACGCTGCAACAACAATGTTTCGAGCAGCAAATTGCCTTGGCTGTTGAAGTGAATAAACCGCTGATTGTCCATACACGTGATGCCCGTGAAGACACTATTTCAATGTTAAAAGCAGGCGGCGCTGATAAAGTTGGTGGTGTATTACATTGCTTTACTGAAAACTGGGAGATGGCGAAGGCGGCGATTGACTTAGGTTTTTATATCTCAGTGTCTGGTATTGTGACGTTTAAAAATGCTGGTGAATTACGCAGTGTTATTCGACAAGTGCCGCAAGATAGATTACTTGTTGAAACTGACTCACCGTATTTAGCGCCCGTACCGCACAGAGGTCAGGAGAATCAACCAGCTTATGTGCGTGATGTCGCTGAATTTGTCGCTGAACTTCGTGGTGAGAAATATGAAGAGTTAGCTCGTTATACCTCTGAGAACTTCTTTAACCTTTTCACAGATGCAGCGAAACTCATTGGTCGCTAGTTTCAGACAAAAAAAGACCCAAAACTATCCAATTGTTCTGGGTCTAGGGGAATGGCTCTTCATAAAAGAGCCTTGCGCTACTGTTGAGAGGCTATTCTCAGTAAATCAGTTAAGTTGTATTCAGTTAAGTTGTATTCAGTTAAGTTGCATTCAGTTAAGTTGCATTGTGGTCTACATTAAGGAATGTTTCGCTAGCACAACTTGATTCACAAATTATAGTTATCATTTGTCATATTGCACATTTATTGAACGATAATTATGCAAATAACCTACTTTGGGATGACGCTAGTGTATAAAACGAGCCACAGCTTAATTCGAATTTTGCTTATATTTGTTTGATTTTATTAAACTTTATCTATTTTGTCTTTAACCAAGTCACGTGGTAGATTGTTTTTTAATCTATGGCCTAAATGCTTGACGACACCTAATGGTGTTTGATTAAAACTAACCAACATTTCTCCCATTGCCGACTGTTCAATCCCATCAATCTCTAGAGTTGAAATGTCTCTGCCCATCAAAAACTCAATGGCTTGAGCGCGGCTCAGTTCAATGACTCGCTCTGTATTTTGGATATAATGACTTAACGCCATGATAGCTTCGTGCTTAACTTTAAAGCCTTTCTTCATCACATCTGCGAGCTTAAACCCGATACGTTGGAAGCGCATCAAACCAATAAACTCGTTGAACTTAGTAGGGAATAGCCAGTACTCATCATCACGCAGCATCACAGTATAATTTTCAGGAAGCTGGATATTGAATTGTTGGCTGAAGTAGGCTTTGATAGCCATTACTTGTTTGCTATTAGCCGATACAAACGGGAAGTTGCGTTGTGGTTTGGGGCATTTTTTCAATCTTGGTACTGAGGTTATTTTTTTTATTTTAGCGACAAAAAAACCTTCACTGTCGAAAATCTGTGGCCAAACATGTAAAAAGCCTTCTTCAGTACATGCTTTTTCAGCACCAGGAAATAAACCATTAAGTGGCATAAACTCAACCGCATCTGGATACTGTTGCTGAATATAGTGACAAATCTGCTGATTTTCGATTTGGCTGAGTGTACAAGTGGAATACACTAAAGTTCCACCAGGCTTGAGCGCTAATAATGCTGATTCTATAAGGACTTTCTGTGTTTCAGCTATGTCAGTAACGTCATCTAATTGCCAATGCTTTAGGGCGTTCGGGTCCTTACGTACTGTGCCTTCACCGCCGCACGGGGCATCAAGTAAAATAGCATCAAACTTTTCATATAAGTATTCACCGAACACTTTACCGTCAAAATGGGTAAGGGCACATTGATTCACTCCCATACGCTGCACATTAGCATGTAATATTTTAACTCGGCTTGATGAGTATTCATTTGCTATGAGTAAGCCATGGTTATTCATTAGGGCAGCGAGTTGTGTGGTTTTAGAACCGGGTGCAGAGGCAACGTCGAGTACCGTCTCAAGTATGTTGCTATCTGTGCTATCAAATAGTGCTACGGGCGGCAACATAGAGCTAGCTTCTTGAATATAAAATAGCCCTTGTATATGTTCTACCATGTTACCTGGTTGCTGATCTTCAGAGTGAGTAATCCAAAAACCTTCACTACACCAAGGGATAGGTTCATAACTCCAGTTTTTTTGCTTCATTATGTCGATAAAAGCAGCCACAGAAATTTTGAGAGTGTTGACTCTAATGGACTTTCTAAGTGGGCGCTGACACGCTGCAATAAACTCATCTAGATCAAGATGTTCAGGTAGTTCTGAAGAAATGTGAGTGAGGTAATTTGGGTTAATTTGCGCCATAGTAAAAAAATTCGATAAAACAACTGTGTAATTATGGATTAGATTATATCATGCATTTATCACCGTGAGTTCCTCGGGCAATAATGATGGAGTATTAAGTGCTGAATCGAGTTTGGTTGTTCTTTTTTGTAACGGCTGCTATTGCGATTGTTATTCAACTATTCAATGGTCATGTCGGAGTATTGAGTGATGCTGTAAATGGCATATTTAGTAGTGCGAAACTCGCCGCTGAGATATCTATTGGCTTAATCGGAGTGCTTGCTCTGTGGATGGGGCTAATGCAAGTAGGAGAGAAAGCCGGTGTAGTTGGTGTTTTCGCCAAATTATTTGAACCGTTATTATCTAAATTAATGCCAGAGGTACCTCGAGGTCATCCCGCTTATGGCAGTATGACGATGAACCTGACAGCTAATATGCTTGGTCTAGATAACGCAGCAACTCCACTTGGCTTAAAAGCCATGCACGACTTACAAAGCTTGAACCCAGATAAAACTGTCGCGACCAATGCACAAATTCTTTTCTTGGTATTAAATACTTCATCTGTGACTTTAGTACCTGTAACCGTTTTTCTATATCGAGCGCAGCAGGGCGCGGCAGCGCCGGCTGACGTTTTCTTACCGATATTATTAGCAACGGTTGCATCAACCGTTGTCGGCTTGACTGTGGTGGCGATAGTACAGCGGTTATCATTGCTAAATACCGTGGTGCTGGGGTATGGCGCAGTTCTATTTAGTGGATTAACCGCAAGTGTATTCTATCTGCTAACCTTATCAGCATCAGCCATTGGTACCATTTCTACTGCGCTCGGTAACGGGATTTTATTATTATTAATTTTGAGTTTTATCTTAATTGCAGGCTACCGGAAAGTCGCAATATACGATGAGTTTGTAGAAGGTGCCAAAGGAGGTTTTTCTCAAGCTATAACGTTAATCCCTTATTTATTAGCGATGTTGTTAGCGATTGGCATGTTAAGGGCATCCGGTGCGCTAGATTATGCATTACAGGGGCTTGCTGGTCTTGTGTCCATGATGGGGTTTGATAATCGTTTTGTTGATGCCATGCCTACTGCGTTAATGAAGCCTTTTAGTGGTTCCGGCGCACGGGCCATGATGTTAGAAACGATGGAACATCATGGTGTTGACTCTTTTGCTGGTCGATTATCGGCAATTTTCCAAGGTAGCACAGAAACCACTTTTTATGTGTTAGCTGTTTACTTTGGTTCTGTAGGGATCCGTAATAGCCGCCATGCACTGGGCTGTGGTTTGGCTGCCGATGTCGGCGGAATAATTGCTGCTATTGCAGTGTGCTATTGGTTCTATGGTTAAGTGAACGTCAGATATTTACCCATTTATTTAAGCGTTTATTGTGAATTCAGGTTTTTATGAGCTTATTGATGTTTGATTAGACAAAAGTCGGCAAATGCCGACTTTTTAAATGTTCCTTGAAGCTAACGTCACTTAATCTAATGTAACTCGAAAACCAACCTAGTTCAGTTTACATAGTGTCATTTTAATGATTACGGCTTCACTTGTTCTGGCTGCCATCTACGCCACTCTTCTTTCATCTTGTTGTAAAGGTTAAATCTCGCACCTGAAGCGATTTGATTTGCTGGGGTAGTGATGTCTTCGGTAACAACAGAAATCCCCCCTGAAAGCAGTGTTTCTAGTGAACCGGTTTCGATTTGTGCACCAGAGAAAATCCCAACCTCAAGTTTGATACCGGATGCGTCCCAGAAGCGGCTGCTTTGATTAACTAAGTGCGTGTATTGCTTTTCGATATGCGAGTACATCAATACCTTGTTGCCGTTTTCTGATAATGAATAACCATCAACTTGGCCAATAGAAATACCTCTGAAGAAAATAGGGGTACCCACTTTGATAGAACCCAGTTGACTATCTTCAAGGACTAACGTGACTGCATCAGCATCGATATTTGCATCATATCGGGCTGACAAATGTGCGGTAAAGTTATCGCTAATATCAGTTTGATTGCCCGGTAAAACACCGATGTAAGGGCCGGTGATTAGGGTTTCTGGGGCTGTTATACCCGTTAAAGATATTTGCGCATCAACCACAAAATATTCACTGTCCGCTTTAGTAAAGTGATCAGCATATTCACCGTATAAATAGGCACTTGCTGTTAACGTATCGAGGTTTTGATTTAACTTCACCTGCTGCACTACACCAATTTGATGGCCTTGATAGCGAATCGCTGCTTTTTCAGAAACTTTTGCTTCGGCAGGCAAGATTAAGGTAATGGCTTTAGCCTGTTTAAGCGCTAAGGCTTTAGAGTCATACAAGCGAGATACATTGCCTGGTTGGTCATTATCAAGTAAACCAAGGCTAATACTGCCTTTGAGTGCACCTTCTAAAGGTGCCACATCGACTTCGATACCAGACAAGCTTGCATTGATATTTGCTGCATCGTTACGCCAAAATACACTTGAGTCTTTAATCAACTGTTTAAACTTATTTTGTATTGCGATACGAATCGAGAATTGGTCTGTATTGCTGTTCCAATAAACTTCTTTAACACTACCGATTTGCATTTTTTTGTAATAAATAGGAGAACCTGCAGATAACCCCGCGCCATCGATACTGTCGAGTGTTAATGTGGTGATGTTATTTTTATTAAGGGCGACAAGTGCATCATCATTAGAACGATACAAGGCAAATTTTGCCTTCGGGGTAACTAATGCTTTATTTTTTCCTTGAACTAAGGAAATCGCACCTTCAATAACAGTGTTTAAATCTCTTGTTGTTACAGATACGCCGTCTAAAGATGCGTCAATACTTAACGCTGACTCTGTGACAAAATAACTATCAGTTGTTAATAGTGAGGCGAACTCAGGTAAAATTTCGACTTGGTACAGAACACCGGTAAAGTCTTCGGTTAATGTCACTTCAGTGATAGTACCAATAGGCATCTGTTTAAATCTAACTTCTGCGCCTGCAGTTAAGCCACTGTGCTCATCAGAAGTGAGTTGTATGGTGAGCTTTTGCGCTTGAAGCAAATCTGGCGCTTCAGGTTGTAAAGTAAATAGCTCTGGTAACGCTTGGTCACTGGTGCCTGGGAGCACATTGACGACACTCCCAGTTAATAAACGTGCTGCATGTTTCACACCTTCAAGCGAAATGTCGGCACCAGCAATCCAGAATTGGCTATCGGCATTTAATAAGTGCTGATATTGCACATCAAACTTGGCTAAAAATTTAACGCCGGATTCAGTCAATTGAGTTTGATGAACTTTACCCACCTGAACGCCACGATAAACCAGCGCTGAACCTTGGTTTATCTCATCTGCATTCTCGGCGGTAAGTACAAATTCAATCCCTTTAACTGCACTTTCTTCATCAGGGTAAAGTACGTAGGTATCGCCGCTAACTGCTTTGTCCGCTTTTGTATCTGAGTTGAAACTGATCCCGCCAGCAAGTAATGATGCCAAACTTTCGGTATTCACCTTAATTCCTGACATAGAGGCATCGATTTTGAGCCCAGAGACATTCCAAAATTGTGACTCTTGATTGACCAAGTGTGCGTATTGCTGCTCGATAAAGGTACTGATAGTAATGGTATCACTATCGATTAAGCGGTAGTTAACCACCTTGCCAACTGGCACTTGGCGGTAAAATACCATTGAGCCGACATCAAGGGAGCCTAGTGTTGAAGTGGTAAGGTTTACAACAATGCCTTCTTCATCATTGGGGATCATCGTAGGGGCTTCTGTTAAAGCAACAAACTCTGAAGCCGAACTGCCATCTCCTGGCTGAATAGCAATATAGTTACCTGAAAATAAGGTATCTAATCCTTCTATCCCGGTGATACTTGCTTTTGGAGTAACAAGCCAAAACTGGGTATTTTTGTTTAAAAATGGATCAGAGCGATAATCCATAATGATTTTAACATTGACGCCAGAAAGGTCTTTATCAATGCTGATATCGGTGACTTTACCGACCGTTAATCCCTGATATTTAACTAGGGTTTTACCGATATCGATACCGATAGCACTAGGGAAGTGCACTTGAACTTCAATTCCCGACTCTTTGATACTTTTAACACCTAGCCAAGCCCCTAATACCAGGGCAACAATAGGAAGTAACCAAATCGGAGAGAAAAGTTTCTTTTTAACGACTTTTGGTGATTCAATTCGTGTCATTTTTTTTGTCCAAGCGATCCCAAAGTAAACGTGTATCAAGCACCTTAGCTGCCAATTGAGTCAGTAAGATAACGAGTGCAAATGCGGTTGCTGCCGGAGCGGGTTTAGCATCTAAAAGTTGGCCCATATTGACTACCGCAACTGTCAGCGCAATAACGAATAAATCCAACATAGACCAGCGGCCAATCCATTCAATAATATGAAACCCCACCATGAGCTTCTTTTTTGAAACTGGTAAGTTAAAACTAATCGCAGTTAAATATATCGCTAGTCCTGCAATTTTTAGCCATGGTACTAAAATACTGGCGGTGAATACGATAATGGCAATAGGGATCATATCCGAATGCACTAAATGTACTATCCCAGTAAAAATAGTATCGTAAGTCACTTTGCCTTGGTTTGTGAGCATTGTGATCGGATAAATATTGGCTGGTATTAATAAAATCGCTGCAGTAATTAATAACGCCCAGCTTTGTTGCAAACTCTGTTCATTACGAGGTTGTATTTTTGATTCGCAGCGGCTGCAATACCCTTGCTCAATAGGGTTAATGTTGCGACATACCCCACACAAGGTCATACCGATATCTTTACCTTGCTGGTAATCATTGCTTTTAGCTTGTTCTATTTTATTCGTCATGAGTCAGCTTCCACATATGTTCCAGATTATACTCACGTTGCAAAAACAAAATAACCAAAAATAACATTCCGAAACAAAAAGTTCCCATGCCTAAATAGATATCCGCAAAGTCAGATAAATTGAATGCGGCCACCAAGAAAGAAATGACATAAATTTCTAACATTGATAATTGGGTGAGTAAGGCTTGGTTTTTCAGCAAACGCCGATAGGTTCGTTGCCAAAAGTAGCTGTGTAATTTGTTTTTTACGATAATGATTTGTAGCAATATCGACAGTATCAATAAGCCAGGAGCAATCACTGCTGAGGCAATAACTGCAACAGCGACAATCCAATAACCTTGTGCCCAAACTGCGATGGCTGTCTCGTAGACAGTCGTTGCACGGATGCTACCCAAAAAATGGATTTCTAAAACGGGTAAAAAATTAGCTGGGATAAAAAAAAGTAGCGCGGTAATACACAAAGCTAGCATGCCGTTAATAGAGCAATATGGCACATCATAGAGTGCCGTATGGCAGCGAGGACATAGGGCTCTGACATTCGAAGGTAGCGCACGGCGCTGAACTGCTAAGTCACAAGAGCGACATAAAACGATGCTCTCTTGATCTACATTTTTTGGCATATAAAGCGCAAACCATCCATCTATATAATTAAGAGCTCTAAATTACTGAACAATATCTGACTAAAGTGCACAAAATATGGCTTTAAATAGTCAAAACGTCAATTATTCAAGATACAATAAAACCAGATAATACCAGAATAATCAGAATACTTGCATCAGAAGTTAGTTCTATGACACTCTATGCACTGTATATAAAAACAGTAAGAGGTTAATCATGGCGGTAATTACAAAGTTTGTCGTGGTAAGAGAAGGGGTGGAAAAGATGACATTTACATCTAAAAAGGAAGCCGATGCCTATGACAAAATGCTCGACATTGCTGATAACTTAGTTCCTTTTATTACTAGCGCTGAACTCGAAATTGACGAGAATAGTGTGGAGAAGCTTGCTTTTTACTTAGCTTCTAATAAAGATGAGCTAGCTAATTTATTAAAAGGCGTAGTAAAACCTAAGCCAGCTGCCAATAAAGCAGCCACGAAAAAAACTAATAAAAAAGCGCCAACAGAATAAAATATTTTAGGAAGTAGAATGAAAGCTGAGTTTTATGACACATTGAACCGTCAAGTATTAGCATTAATGGAAGGCGAAGATGATCTGATTGCTGGTATGGCAAACTTTTCGGCCTTGTTAAACGATAATTTAGACAATATAAATTGGGTCGGCTTTTACATTAAAAAAGCAGACCAATTAGTCTTAGGTCCGTTTCAAGGTAAAGTTGCCTGTACTCGCATTGTGATAGGCAAAGGAGTTTGTGGGACAGCTGCGGCACTAGATCAGACTCAACTTGTTGAAGATGTACACCAATTTGAAGGGCATATTGCTTGTGATGCAGCCAGTAATTCAGAAATCGTTGTGCCGGTTCATAACGGAAATGATGTGGTTGCCGTGCTCGATATTGACAGTCCATTGTTGAATCGTTTTGATACAGACGATCAAAAAGGTCTCGAAATCTTAGTAAAAAGCTTCGAATCTTGCTTATTTGCTTAATTTGCGAACAAATAATCTAAATTGCAGGTCGCAATCGCTGTGATGCGCTTTATAATACTGAGCTGCACGCATTAACTACTGGAAAATTTATTTACTGTAAAATTGCAGCTAACTAAGTTAATTTGTTAAGGCATGTTTCAATTGCTTTAGCAATCATGTAGGAAGTGCTAATTTGAACGTTAAGCAAGACTCTGTTTAACGAAAGACAAACGACTGTACTAGCCAAGAAAGCTATTAACCAGTCCCCTTATATAACGTGGAAGTAAAAATGGAATCAACAGACAAGTTGACCGACACCAACGCAGTTTTAGCGTATTTATATGAAACTTTTCCTTCATGCTTTATTGCAGAAGGTGAAACTAAGCCATTAAAAATTGGTTTGTTTCAAGATTTAGCTGAAAGGTTGGCTGATGATTCTAAAGTAAGTAAGACACAATTACGTGTTGCACTTAGACGTTATACAAGTAGCTGGCGCTACCTTAAAGGCGTTAAAGCTGGCGTACAGCGTATCGACTTAGATGGCCAAGATTGTGGTGAGCTTGAGCAAGAGCATATTGATCACGCTCAGCAAACCCTAAAAGAAGGCCAAGAGAAAGCAAAGGCGAAACGCCAAGCACAAGCTGCAAAAGCAAATCCGAAGAAGCCTGCTAGAAAAGCACCTTCAGCAAAAGCTGCTCCAGTTAAGAAAGACCGTCCAGCAAAAGCGAAAAAGCCTGCTGAACCAAAAGTTAATTATGTGCCAGCAAAATTTGACGAGCTTAAACAAAAACAACGTGTTAGTGTGAAGTTAGGGCAAAACCCAGTTGCCGGCGTTATCACTGATATCAAGAAAGAAGATGTCCATGTACAGCTTGATTCTGGTTTAGTCGTTAAAGTACGTGCCGAGCATATTTTATTATCGTGATCATTTAAGGAGTAACTTGTTGATGCGAAAACTCACTTTGGCTGCGTCGATTGCCACTTTATTTGTCGGTTTTTCGGCTTGGGCAATTTCACCCACTATTCAAATCAACGAGTTACCCAAACTTGAGCAAGAGCCTCAACATAAGGTTGCGAGTAAAAGAGTAACGAATTTATTTACCCGTTCTCATTACCATCGCTTTGAACTTGATGATGCTTTTTCTAAGCTCATTTATGACCGTTATCTGCAACAGTTAGATTTCAGACGTAATGTGCTTACCCAAGCTGATGTAAATAGCTTCAAGCAGTATCAAACTCAGTTTGACGATATGGTCAAAACGGGCAATATCGCTCCTGCCTTTGATATGTTCTCTTTATTGCAAAAACGTCGCTATGAACGTTTTGCCTATGCGTTAACTTTACTTGATAAAGAATTCGACTTTACCGAAGCTGGTGATGCTTATGAGTTCGATCGTGAAGAAGCTGCTTGGCCAAAAGATGAAGCTGAACTTAATGAGCTTTGGCGTCAGCGTGTTAAATACGATGCATTGAATCTTAAACTTGCTGGTAAAGACTGGGAAGAAACAGTCGAAGTACTCGGTAAGCGTTATAACAATGCTATCAAGCGTCTGAGCCAAACTCACAGTGAAGATGTATTCCAAGGTGTGATGAACGCCTTTGCGCGTACAGTAGAACCTCATACAAGTTATTTATCTCCTCGTAATGCTGAACGTTTCCAAATGGAAATGAACCTAAGCCTCGAAGGCATTGGTGCTGTATTACAGATGGATGACGATTACACTGTCATTAAAAGTCTTGTTGCTGGTGGCCCTGCGGCTAGTAGTGAAAAACTATCACCTGAAGATAAAATCATTGGTGTAGGCCAAAAAGACGGTGAAATTGTTGATGTTATCGGCTGGCGATTAGATGATGTAGTTGAATTAATCAAAGGGCCAAAAGGCAGTGAGGTTAATTTACAAATACTACCTAAAAAAGGTGGCGCTAATGCGAAAACTTTCGAAGTAACTATCATTCGAGATAAAATTCGCTTAGAAGACCGAGCTGCAACATCTAAAGTTGTTGAACCAACAGAAGGTGAGTATGCCAACCGTAAGGTCGGGGTTATTCAAATTCCTGGTTTCTACATGAACTTATCTGTAGATGTAGAAAAAGAAATTGCCAAACTGAAAGAAGATAACGTAGAAGGCATTATCATCGATTTACGTGGCAATGGCGGCGGTGCGTTAACCGAGGCTACTTTGCTTACCGGACTATTCATCGATATGGGCCCAGTGGTTCAAATTCGTGATGCCAATGGCCGCGTAACTCAAAATCGTGATAACGACGGTAAGAGTGCTTATAACGGTCCACTAACAGTAATGGTCGATCGCTATAGCGCTTCAGCTTCAGAAATTTTTGCTGCAGCACTGCAAGATTACGAGCGTGCACTCATTGTTGGTGAAGCAAGTTTTGGTAAAGGTACTGTGCAACAACACAAGAGCCTTGGCCGCATTTACGACATGTATGAAAAACCAATTGGTCATGTTCAATACACTATCGCAAAGTTCTATCGTATTAATGGTGGCAGTACTCAGCTTAAAGGTGTAACACCTGACATTAAATTCCCAAGTGCCTTAGAGCCGGGCGAATATGGTGAATCTGAAGAGAAAAACGCCTTACCTTGGGATAAAGTGCCAGTTGCGCAATACGGAACACTTGGCAATATCTATCCTGAGCTGATTACCAAGCTTGATACTAAGCATCAGCAACGTATTAAAACGGATGTCGAATTTGGTTATATTTTTGATGATATAGCAGAATTTAAAAAGCATCATAACGATAAGACGATTTCATTAGTTGAAAGTGAGCGTATTGCATCACGTGAAGAAGACGAAAAACGTATTCTTGATCGTACCAATGAACGCCGCGTTAAGAATGGACTAGAGCCTCTTGCGTCTTTAGATGATGAAGATGAAGAATCAACTGAGACTGAAACAACTGAAGTTGCAGAAAGCGAAGCCGCTGAAAGTGAAACAGATGCGTCAGATGAAGATGAATTAGAAGTGCCAGATGCGTTCTTAGAAGAAACAGCATTAATCACTTTAGATATGGTTGATGCTAAAAAACTAGCTGCGAAGTAATCATTATTTCGCCAGAAAAAAACGCGCTTTAAGCGCGTTTTTTATTAAGTAAAATTTATCGCATAATTTGCTAAGTGTTATTCAAGGATTATTTATGACTCAAGCTCAAGCAAAACACCTAAAAGATTACCAAGCACCCGCTTATACCATTAGCCATATTGATTTAAATTTCGATTTAAAGGGCAATGAAACCACAGTTGTAGCCACCAGTAAGGTGCAACGTGTTGGTCAACATACCGAAAATTTAATCTTGGTTGGTGAGCAAATAAATTTACAGTCTGTTTTGATAAACGGTGACAAAGCTCAATATCAAGAAGCAAATAATGAATTAGTGATTCAAACGAGCCTTGATGACTTTGAATTAACCCTAGTGACCTTACAAGATCCTGAGGCTAATTCTAGCCTAGAGGGCTTGTATATGTCTGATGGCGCATACTGTACCCAGTGTGAAGCCGAAGGCTTCAGAAGAATTACTTATTTCTTAGACCGTCCAGATGTCCTTGCTATTTATACTGTGAGAGTTGAAGCGGACAAAACTGCATTTCCTTTTTTGTTAAGTAACGGCAACCTTGTCGAGAAGGGGGAAACAACTGCAGGCCGTCATTATGTCCGCTGGGAAGATCCATTTCCAAAACCAAGCTACCTTTTTGCGCTAGTTGCGGGTGATTTTGACTTATTAGAAGATAAGTTTGTGACTCGTAGCGGCCGCGAAGTCAAGTTACAGGTGTTTGTCGATAAAGGTAATTTACACAAAGCTAATCATGCAATGGTATCACTGCAAAAGTCGATGGCATGGGATGAAAGCCGTTTTGATTTAGAATATGACTTAGACATCTACATGATTGTTGCTGTTGACTTTTTCAACATGGGCGCCATGGAAAATAAAGGCTTGAATGTCTTTAACACCAAATACGTATTAGCTGACACTGCAAGCGCTACCGATGAAGATTATCATGGTATCGAGTCTGTCGTGGGTCATGAGTATTTCCATAACTGGACGGGTAACCGTGTCACATGTCGTGATTGGTTCCAACTAAGCCTGAAAGAAGGCTTAACTGTATTTAGAGATCAAGAGTTTAGCTCTGACTTAGGTTCCCGTGCGGTTAATCGTATTCAAGCAATCCGCGTTATGAAAAATCAGCAGTTTGCTGAAGATGCAGGCCCAATGTCGCATCCAATTCGTCCAGAATCAGTCATTGAGATGAATAACTTTTACACCGTGACTGTTTACAACAAAGGTGCTGAAGTCATTCGCATGATGCACACCATTTTAGGTGAGAAAAATTTCCAATTAGGCATGAAGTGCTATTTCGAACGTCACGATGGACAAGCTGTGACTTGCGATGACTTTGTTAACGCTATGGAATCAGCGAGCGGTATCGATTTAGGTTTATTTAGAAATTGGTACAGCCAAGCAGGTACCCCCGTTGTTAGCGTGACAGACAGCTTTGATGCCGATAAAAAGCAATATCAGTTAACAGTTAAACAATCAGTGCAATCACAAGGCGAGAAAGGCAAGTTGTTGCATATACCTTTCAGCGTAGAATTATTAGATGCCGAAGGTCAGTCGATAAATAATCAAGTGTTGGCAGTCAAGCAAGCTGAGCAAACCTTCACCTTTGATGGTATTGAGTCAATGCCAGTGCCTTCATTACTGCAAGATTTTTCAGCGCCAGTGCGTCTAGATTATGAATTTAATGTCGATCAATTAGTGCACTTAACTCGATTTGCAACCAGTGAAGTCGCTCGTTGGGAAGCATCTGTTGGTTTATTCAGCCAAGCGGTTTGGCAAAATGTGGAAAGCCTTTCAGCAAAAGAATCAATGCATCTTGACCCAAGAGTGATTGAAGCGATTCGAGGCGTAATTTTAGATGAGAATATCGATAAAGCGCTAGTTGCTGAAATACTTGCTTTCCCAACAGCTGCGGCGCTTATTGAACAAGTTGATACGGTAAACTTAGATGCTTTACAAGCTGCTAGAGAATTTGTTGTAGATGAGCTTGCTGAAGCTTGCTTAGATGAATTAGTCACGCGTTATCGTTCATTAATTACTGAAGATAACCCTGCAGCACGTGCATTTAAAAACATCTGTTTAGTCTTGTTGTCTCGAGTGTCTTCTGAATATGAAGAGTTAGTGACTGAACAATATAAAGCAGCAGCCAATATGACCGATAGCTTAGCAGCACTTAAAGCCGCTGTTTCTGGTCAATTAAGCTGCAAAGATGCATTAATGCAAGATTTCGAACAAAAATGGTTATCGACTCCGTTAGTGATGGATAAGTGGTTTAGCTTACAAGCATCTCAAAATACACCTGAGGTACTCGAGGTTATCAAATCACTGACCAAGCATGAAAGCTTTAGTTTTAATAACCCAAATCGTGTTCGTTCTTTGATTGGTTTCTTCGTGGCGGCAAACACTTATCAATTCCATGAGGCAAATGGCTCTGGGTATGAGTATTTGACTGATATTTTAATTAAGTTAAATGAGCTGAATCCACAAACGGCAGCAAGAATGATAACGCCACTGATTCAATTCAGTAAGTTTGATCTCGAACGTCAGCAAAAAATGAAACAGTGCTTACTTCGCTTAAAAGGCTTACCTAATTTATCAAAAGATTTATTTGAAAAAGTTGAAAAAGCCCTCGCTTAACCCTTAATAAATTACCACTGATAATGTGATGTTATCAGTGGTAATCTTCATATTAATTACTTCAATTACCGAGTGACAATACCTGCCAAATTAATTAGCATTACCTTTCATATCACAGCGCATAGAGTTTGTTTCACACCATGCAATTTACTTTTACCATGTATATTAGTTTTGAAGACTTCCTTCCTTATTACCGAGGCTATGTAAAAAATGTTGAGGTGAGGGATGTAAGAGGCAAACTATTACACATTAATGGTAAATATTTCAGACCATTTGTTACCACTTCTGGTATTCAAGGTCAGTTCGTTTTGCAACTGGATGCCTCTGGAAAATTTATTTCTCTAAATAAAATTTAGAGTAAATACTTCAAACGTTCAATTGATTTTAAAAAAGTAAATTAGCTAAGTCTTGTTTCAATTAACTTTATGATTTTATTTGTTATTTATTAACTAATATCATCTAGTAGTCAATTCGTGTGATCTAATTCAAATAAAGTTCAGTTTAATCTCTCAAAAAATCTCCTAACTACACCAATTCGTTAACAAATTTTCTGTTTTTTGAACTTGCTCAATGATGTTAATTGCTGTAACAATGGTGTTGCCTGCAGGCTAACAAAATGTTGGTTCAAATCCTATAACAACGAATCCGGCAGGTTACGGAGAGAAGCAAAAATGAATATTGTTAAAAGACGCTTTAACAAGTCGGCACTCGCTTTGGGGGTGATGTCGGCATTGACTTTAGGGATGAGCAGTAGCGCTAGTGCTGTTTCATTTGATTGGGGTGAAGTACGAGGCACTTTCGATTCTACTTGGACAGTCGGGGCTAGCTGGCGTGTGTCTGAGCGTGATTGGGAAGGGCAAATCGGTAAAGTTAACCAGCCACAATTTGATTGGTCTGGTTATTCTGCTTTTGGTGCGCCTTTTGGCCAAACACCAAAGTACACCACTTCTCAAATCTGGAGCCAACCAGGCTCATATTCAAGTAACAATGACTTAAGTAATCTACTTTATTCTCAAGGTGATACCACCTCAGAAATTTTTAAAGGCTTACACGAGTTATCGTTGGAATACAAAAATTATGGTTTATTCGTTCGTGGAATGTATTTTTACGATCGTAAATTAAACGATGGTGATTATGATTTTAACGATCCTCTTACTGGTAACGAATTTGATCCATGTGAAGATGACCGCGCATCAGAAGTTCAGTGTAAAGATGTTCGCTTATTAGATGCCTTTGTTTACGCTAACTGGGACTTTAATGATGGCCAAAACCCATTATCTGTTCGTGTTGGTAACCAAGTGGTTTCTTGGGGCGAAAGTACCCTAATTCCTCATGGCATTGGTGTTATTAATGCTGTGGATTTAAACATTTTGAATGCACCAGGTGCAGAGCTTAAAGAAGCGTTCCGTCCACAAGGTATGGTGTGGGCTTCTTTGGGTATTACCGATAATTTATCGGTTGAAGCTTATTACCAATATGACTGGGAGCCTATTTGGGTACCTACACCAGGTTCTAATTTTGCAACCAATGATTTTGCAGGTTTTGGTGGTTATGCCCAAAACGCACAATTAGGTTTCAATGCTAACCCAGATATTAACCTTGAATTTTTAATGTCTGAATATACCGAATTATATGGTGCAGCAGGTGCAGCTTTAGCTGCTGCAACTAGTCCTGAGGAGTATCAGGAAATTGCAAATTCATATGCAACTCTTATGGTGCCTTACGCAACTAAAGTCGCGCTTGTGCAAGATGAAGAAAAACCAAGTGATGATGGTCAATACGGTATCAAGTTAGGTTATTACGCACCAAGTTTAGGCGAAACAGAATTTGGTTTGTATTACATGAATTACCATAGCCGTCGACCGCTGATCAGTGGTACCGCTTCAAACTTTAATGCGGCAGCTGTGTCAAGTGATTTTGGCAAACTAATGGCAAGTGGCGGTGAAATTGACCGCGAATTGCTGTTAAGCATGGAAACCTTCACTAAAGCGCAAATTGTTTACCCTGAAGATATTCAGCTTTATGGTTTCAGCTTTAACACTTTAGTGGGTGATACTTCAGTTGCAGGTGAAATTGCACATCGTATTGATGAACCATTACAAATCGATGATGTTGAATTACTCTTCGCTGGTATGCCTCAGCAACTAGCTAATACTGATATTGAAAGCGATGAAGCTGGTTTGCCTAGAAATGACTTAGATGGTATCTCACAAATTGAAGGTGTTAAACCTGGCGAATCTATAGATGGTTTTATCCTATCAGACACAACTCAAGCTCAAGTAACATTTACTCATTTATTTGGACCAACATTAGGTACAGATAACTTAACAATGTTAGCTGAGATTGGTGGTGTCTGGATCCATGACATGCCTGGCTTTGATGAGCTTCGCCTAAATGGGCCTGGTACCGCTCGTTCTGGTGGTAATCCTGATATGCCAGGTATTATCGAAGCTCTGCACGATGGTCCTGAAACCAATCCATTCCCAACTGATTTTGCTTGGGGTTATCGCTTAGTGGCTAAAGCCGACTACAATAATATCTTCGCAGGTGTAAATATGTCACCACGTGTGATTTTCTCACATGATGTTGACGGTATTACACCCGATCCAATGTTCTTATTTACTGAAGGTCGTAAGTCTGTCGCTGTCGGTGTTAACTTTGATTACCGCAGTCGTTGGGGCGCTGATATTTCTTACAACAGCTTCTTTGGTGGTGTAGGAACAACTAATGCAATGACTGACCGAGATTATGTCTCGTTTAACGTCAAGTATTCTATCTAGAAGGACAATAATAATGAAGAAACTGACGATATTATCGGCTGCAGTAATCATGGCGTTTAGCGCTCCTGCAGCGATGGCGAAAGTATCTGAAGCTGAAGCAGCGAAATTGGGTAACGAGCTTACTCCAGTAGGTGCTGTTAAAGCAGGTAATGCTGATGGTTCTATCCCTGCTTGGGATAACGGCATTACATCTCCAGTTGCTGGATATGAAAAAGGAATGCATCATCCAGATCCTTTTCCTTCAGATAAAATTTTATTCACCATTACTAATGCAAATAAAGCGCAATATGCTGAATTTTTAACGCCGGGCCAAAACAAGCTTTTTGAACTGTATCCTGATACATACAAAATGAATGTTTACGAGACTCGCCGTACTGCCTCGTTGCCTCAGTATGTTTATGATGCAACTAAGGCTAATGCATTAAATGCTGAACTTGTAGCAAATGGTAATGGTGTAAGTGGTGCGTCGATAAGTGTACCGTTTCCAATTCCAAATAACGGGTTAGAGGTCATTTGGAACCATATTCTTCGCTATCGTGGTGTTGATATTAAAACTGCACGTAGCCAAGCGGCTCCAACAGCAAGTGGTTCGTACACATTAATTGAAACTGCTGAAGAAATTCGTTTCAGTTACAGTCGTCCAGAAGTGACGTTAGATCAATTAAAAGAGTCGAACACCTTGTTCTTCTTCAAGCAAGTTGTACGTCAACCTGCGCGTCTAGCGGGTACGGCACTACTTGTAAAAGAAACGATGGATCAAGAAGCGCTTCCACGTCAGGCTTGGACCTATAACACAGGACAACGTCGTGTACGTAAAGCACCAAACGTTGCCTTTGATACTCCAGGTACTGTTTCAGATGGTTTAAGAACCACTGATGACTTTGATATGTTTAACGGATCTCCAGTGCGTTATAACTGGGAATTAGTCGGCAAGAAAGAGCTTTATATCCCATATAATGATTACAAGCTTCATTCTGACGCACTTGAATACGATCAAATCTTAACGCCTGGCCATATTAATCCAGAGTTTGCGCGCTGGGAAAAACACCGTGTATGGGAAGTTAAAGCGACCCTTAAAGATGGTATGCGCCATATCTATAAAACACGTGTTTTCTACATCGATGAAGATTCTTGGCAGGTTTCACTAACGGATATGTACGATAACCGTGATGAGTTATACCGTGTAGGTACTGCGCACTCGATTAACTACTATGAAGTTCCGACCCATTGGAGCACGTTAGAAATCTTCCATGATTTACAATCTCGTCGTTACTTAGCGATGGGGTTAGACAACGAAGGGCGCATGTACGATTTTGATGCAAACCTTTCTGAAGCTAACTTCACGCCTGATGCGCTTCGCCGTGCAGGTATTCGTTAAGACCAAATAGGGGCGCAATGCGCCCCTACAATTTCTAAGGAAGTTTGTATGTCGTTCCGCACACTTCGCAATGTTGTCGCTTTTAGTGCCAGTTGTTTTTTAGCTCAAGCGCCAGTCCATGCTCAATTCGATCCACTTTCTGTTCAGCTCCAACCTTTAGCGCAATCTTCTCTTGTTCTTGATTTAGCCAAAGCAGGCAACAGCCTTGTTGCCGTGGGAGAAAGAGGGCATGTGCTTGTTAAGCAAGATAATCAATGGCAACAAGTTGCTACGCCAGTCATCTCACAGTTAACTAAAGTGTTTTTCCTTGATGATAAAAAGGGATGGGCAGTTGGCCATGATGCCACCATTATTCACACCGAAGATGGCGGGTTGACTTGGCGAGTACAGTTTCAGTCTATCGAAGTAGAAAAGCCATTACTTGATATTTTATTCTTCAATGAAAATGAAGGCATCGCAGTGGGTGCTTATGGTTTGTTTTATCGCACAACCGATGGTGGTAAGCAATGGCAGGAAGAGTTTCATGAAGAGCTACTATTTCCGGAAGATGTTTCCTATTTAGCAGATTTAAAAGCAGAAGATGAAGCATTGTATTTATCAGAGCGAGCTGCATTATTACCGCATTTTAACCGTGTTATTCAATTAAGTGATACTCAACTGCTCATGGTTGGTGAACTTGGGTTAGTAGCAACTTCAAATAATAATGGCCAAACATTTGAGACCAAAGATTTTTATTATGAGGGGTCTATGTTTAATGCTATTGAAACAAACGATGCTATTTATGTCATGGGGCTTCGTGGTCACGTGTTTAAAACTGATAAACAATTTACTCAGTGGAATGAAATCGCACTGCCTGTTAAGTCATCCATTAATAATGCCTATATTAAAGATAACTTAGTCTATTTAGTGGGTAACGCTGGGGTGGTGATTGAGCTTGATTCTAACGATGCCGCTAACATTGTCACTCGAAGACAAGGCGAAAACATTGTAGCAATCGAAAGTGACGCTAAAGGTGAACTTTGGTTTGCAGGTTCTAAAGGGTTATTTCAGCTTAAATAGATAATTTAGGCTAAGTTTAATCGAGTTATTCAAGATAAGTTCTAAGCTTTGACATTGAAATTCATTTTAGACTGATATTTGATTTACGTTAGATAAACATAAAAATAAAACAACAATAATAGGGCCGATAAGATGTTAGAAAAACTGGTCAATGGATTTGAAACCCATCTTTTCAGAAACCGTATGTGGGTGATTTTGTCATTCATACTCATTACAATTTTTTTGGGTTACCAAGCTAGCCAATTAAAAATGGATGCGGCGTTCAGCAAAAATATTCCGCTGAATCATGAGTACATGAAAACGTATACCAAACATCAAAAAGATTTTGGTGGGGCGAATAGGATTATGGTGTCTGTTGAAGATACCAGTGGCAATATTTTTAACCCTGAATACTTCGAAACACTTAAAAACGTTCACGATCAATTATTTTTCATTCCTGGAGTTGAACGGTCTCAAGTTAAATCACTTTATTCGCCATCAACTCGCTTTACTGAAGTCGTTGAAGACGGTTTTGCTGGCGGCCCTGTCATTCCAGCAGACTTTCGTAATGATGAATACGGCTTAAATGTAGTCCGCGATAACGTTGAAAAGGCGGGGATTGTTGGACGTTTAGTATCAAATGACTACTCATCAGCCATGTTAACGGCTCAGTTAATGGATTTTGTGGCCAAAACTGACGAAGAAATGGCAGAGTCTGAAGGCGCAGAAAAAGATATTACCACCAAACCATTGAATACCATTCAATTTGCTAAGCAACTTGAAGAAGAGCTACGGGGTAAATACGAAACTGATACGATAAAAATTCATATTATTGGTTTTGCTAAAATGGCTGGTGATGTCGCTGAAGGTGCAAAAGGCGTTTTACTTTTCTTCTTGATTGCGATTTTAATCACCGCCGTCATGGTTTACCTTTTTTCTAAATCATTAATGTTAACTTTATTGCCTTTGATTTGTAGCTTGGTTGCGGTTTGCTGGCAATTGGGATTATTAACGGTAGTGGGTTTCGGTCTTGACCCTATGTCAATTCTTGTCCCTTTCTTGGTATTTGCTATTGGTGTAAGTCATGGCGTACAAATGATTAATGCTGTTAGACGTCGTGTTATTGATGGTCAAAATACAAAAGCCGCTTCAGCGTCAGCTTTTCGCAGTTTATTAGTTCCAGGTGGCGTCGCATTATTATCTGACACCGTGGGCTTTTTAACCTTATTAGCGATTGATATCGGCATTATCCGTGAGCTTGCTATTTCAGCATCGCTAGGTGTTGCGGTTATTATTTTAACCAATCTCATTTTATTGCCTCTGGTCATTTCATACACCACGATAAAGCCAGAAAAAGAAGACCCAGTAAAAAAAGCAAAAATTGAAGGTTTGTGGAAATCGCTATCACGTTTTGCAACGCCAAAATATGCCAGTGTAGTATTAGTCTGTACGGCACTGCTTTATGCCTTTGGTTTTCAGCAAGCTAGCAATATGAAAATTGGTGACTTACAAGGCGGAGCGCCAGCATTGCACCTTGATTCGCGTTATAACCAAGATACTTTTCATATTACCGATAATTACTCAATTACTACCGATTACATGACGGTAATTGTTGAGGCGACACCTGAAGCGTGTACTTATCATTCGATTCTTAATGAAATAGACCAATTTGAATGGATGGTTGGTAATACGCCAGGTGTTGAGTCAACAGCAAGTCTTGCGTCGGTGTCTAAGCAGGTGAATGCTGGTTTTAATGAAGGTAACCCTAAATGGCAGGTGCTTCCACGTACTACAGCAAGTTTGGTTCAAGCTGTAGGGCGGGTGCCAACTACATCTGGTTTGCTTAATGGTAACTGTTCGGTCATGCCAGTGTTTCTTTTCTTAAAGGATCATAAAGCAGAAACGATTGAAGTTGTCACTGCAAAAGTTAAACAAGTTGCAGCACAACTAAACACTGATACCTTGCAATTTAAATTGGCATCAGGACCTGTAGGAGTAATGGCTGCCACTAATGAAGCTGTCAGTGAAGCGCAATTGCCTATGATGATTTATGTGTATGGCGCTGTATTTGTTCTTTGTTTGATAAGTTTCCGTTCAATTAAAGCCACCATAGCAGTCATCGTGCCTTTGTATGTCGTGTCGACTTTAGCTCAAGCATTAATGACTTGGTTAGATATTGGTCTTGCAGTGAGTACGTTACCTGTTATTGCGTTAGGTGTCGGGATTGGTGTTGATTATGGTATTTATATTTTATCGACCATGTCCGGCAAATTAACCCAAGGAATGGCAGTTCAACAAGCGTATTTCGAAGCACTTGTTGAACGAGGTAGTGCGGTTATCTTTACTGGCTTAACATTAGCCATCGGTGTAAGTACTTGGTTCTTCTCGGCACTTAAGTTCCAAATGGACATGGGTATTTTGTTAACTTTCATGTTTTTAGTGAATATGTTGGGGGCGATAATTATTTTACCTGCATTATCAGCAGTATTTTGGCGCAAACCCAAGTAGGTAAACGGTTTAGAATTATAAAGAGGAGCTTAGCTCCTCTTTTTTTTTGCATACTTACTCTATCTAAACGCTTGATTGGTCAAATAGTGACTATAATTGCTGTGTTAACAAGGATTTTAGAGGATCTACCACTAAAATAGTGCTCGAAATAGCATTAAATTAGTAATAAACTTTGCTCCAGATCTCAGTTCTAAAACTGAATCAACAAGCCGAAGCATCCAATATAATGATAAAAGCGCTGCCATAAACGCTTAAGGAAACTGCAACATGGCCTTTAAAGATGCAATGCCTTCAGTACTACTAGAAAATGTAGTCAATTTAATTCATAAAAAAATCCCTAATTCTCAAGCTAAACAAGTTGAGCAATTTGCCAATTGTATATATGCACATATGTCTAAAGACGACTTAAATGCTCGTAATGACAGCGACCTTTATGGTGCAGTATTAAGCCTTTGGAATGCGCTAAACAAATCAGCTAAAACCAACAGCCACATCCGTGTGTTTAACCCAAGTCAGTCAAAACATGGCTGGCAGTCTACCCATAGTATTATTGAAATTATTCAACCTGATATGCCATTTTTGGTTGATTCAGTGACTATGGCATTAAACCGCATGGGCATTACGGCGCATATGGTGTTACATACACCACTTGCTTTACAACGTGATGAGGAATTGGTTAAAGAAGTGTCATTTATTAAAGATGCGCCAGAAGCAACTGAAAATGTTGCGGTATTTTTAATTGAAATTGACCGTCAAAGCAGTGAAAAAGATATTAAAGCCATTGGTAAAGAACTTGAGTCAGTTTTTGCCGATGTCGTCTCATCTGTTGATGATTGGCAACAGATGTCTGACAAATTATCAGAAACCATTAAAAAGTTACCTAAGCAGCCATTTCCTGGTGAAAAAGCCGAAATGGAAGAAGCGACTAACTTTTTGACCTACTTGAATAATCATCATTTCACACTGCTAGGTTATCGTTATTATGAGCTTAAGCGAGTAGAAGGTGATGTTGAGCTTGTTCCAGATTTAGAATCAAGCCTTGGTTTGATGGGACGTTCAAGCAATCAACATAGTGACCGTGGCTTATTACTGTCAACGTTCTCAGCATCTGCCCGTAAAGAAGCATTAGATTCTAGCTTACTCGTATTAACGAAAAGCTCGACTAAAAGTCGTGTTCACCGCCCAGCATATGTCGATTATGTCGGGATTAAACGCTTTGATAAAGCCGGAAACGTGATTGGTGAAGATCGCTTCTTAGGTTTATATGCATCTAACTTATATAACCGTAGCCCTCGCGAAATTCCTTTGCTTGCGGGTAAAGTTGAGCGTGTTATGGAGCAATCAGGTTTAGCGCCTCGCTCCCATGACTATAAAGCCTTGATGAATATCCTTGAGAACTTACCACGTGATGAGCTAATACAAGCTAAAGAAAATCAGCTCGCTGATATAGCTCGTGGTGTTCTGGAAATGCAAGATCGTGACAAATTAAAATTATTTGTCCGTAAAGATGGCTTTGGTCGTTTCTTATCTTGTTTAGTGTATGTGTCAAAAGACCGCTACAACACTAAGTTACGTCAAGATACACAACGTATTTTAGCTCAGCATTTTAACAGTAGTGAAGATGTTGAATTTACTACTTACTTTTCTGAATCAACTTTAGCGCGTACGCATTACATCATCAAAGTTGATAATAATAATATGGATGTCGATGTGGCAGCTATTGAGAAAAACCTAATTGAAGCTGCTCGCTCTTGGGAAGATAAATTACACAGTTCTTTAAATAATGCCTTAGGTGAACAGTCTGGTACTGGATTAACCAAGCGTTACTTAAATGCATTTTCACCAAGCTATAAAGAAGATGTTCTACCAAGTTCAGCTGTGGTTGATATTCAACACCTTGAAGCATTAAATGATGAACATAAGTTAGGAATGTTGTTCTATCAGCCTCAAGAAACGGCATTAAATGACAATAAAGTTAGGTTAAAACTGTTCCATAAAGATGAGCCAATTCATCTTTCTGATGTGTTACCTATGCTTGAAAACTTCGGTTTGCGTGTGATTAACGAGCGCCCATATGAAGTGAAAACAGCTGATGGTCATACATACTGGATTTTAGATTTCTTAATGACAGTTCAAGGTGCTGCAGTCGATAATTTGGCAGACAGTCAAGATCGCTTCCAAAATGCATTATCTCAAGTTTGGGATAAAGAGCTGGAAGACGATGGATTTAACCGGATGATTTTAGCGACTAGCTTAACCGGTCGCGAAGTGTCTATTTTACGTGCATATGCAAAATATATGCGCCAAATTGATGCGACTTTCAGTCAGTCTTACATTGAAGAAACATTCAATCGTTACCCACAAATTGCTGATTTGTTGGTTAAAATGTTTATTCGTAAATTCAATCCTAAGCTTAAAACTCGTACCTTGAGCAAGTTCCTAGAGCAAGTTGATTTACGTCTTGAAGATGTTTCAAGTTTGGATGACGATCGTATTATTCGTCGTTATTTAGATTTAATTAATGCCACATTGCGTACTAACTTCTATCAAACTTTAGAAACAGGTATCAATAAGCCTTATATCTCGTTTAAGTTTTCGCCAGAAGATATCCCAGAGATGCCACGCCCATTACCAAAGTTTGAAATCTTTGTGTATTCGCCGCGTGTTGAAGGTGTTCATTTACGTGGAGGTAAAGTCGCACGTGGTGGATTACGTTGGTCTGATAGACGAGAAGATTTCCGTACCGAAGTACTCGGCCTTGTAAAAGCACAACAAGTTAAAAACACCGTCATTGTGCCAGTGGGAGCTAAAGGTGGTTTTGTTTGTAAACAACTCCCTACTGATGGGGGACGTGAAGCGTTCTTTAATGAAGGTCAAGCATGTTACCGTCTATTTATTCGTGGCTTACTCGATATAAGCGATAACATTATCGAAGGTAATGTCGTGCCACCAAAAGATGTTGTTCGACACGATGAAGATGATGCTTACCTTGTTGTTGCAGCAGATAAAGGCACAGCGACTTTCTCTGACATTGCTAATGAAATTGCTATCGAATACGATTTCTGGCTTGGTGATGCCTTTGCATCGGGTGGTAGTAATGGTTATGACCATAAAAAAATGGGCATTACTGCAAAAGGGGCATGGGAGTCGGTTAAACGTCACTTCCGTGAAGAAGGCATTGACTGTCAAACCACAGACTTTACCTGCTTAGCGGTTGGCGACATGGCGGGCGACGTATTTGGTAACGGTATGCTGTTATCGCGTCACACTAAATTAGTGGCTGCATTTAACCATATGCATATCTTCGTTGACCCAAATCCGGATGTGGAGAAAAGTTATCTTGAGCGTGAACGCTTATTTAACTTACCGCGTTCAAGCTGGGAAGATTACAACACCAAGTTAATGTCTAAGGGCAGTGCTATTTTCCAACGTTCAGCCAAATCATTGAAGCTGACTAAAGAAATTAAAGCGATGCTTGAAACTGATTTAGACACCATGACGCCAAATCAATTGATGCAAGCATTACTGAAAATGCGTGTCGATTTAATTTGGAATGGTGGTATCGGAACTTACGTTAAAGCAACTTCAGAAACACATGCTGAAGTTGGTGATCGTGCTAATGATGCTATTCGAGTAAATGGTAATGAACTGAAAGCTAAAATCATTGGTGAAGGCGGTAACTTAGGTGCGACACAATTAGGTCGTATTGAATTTGCAGCCAATGGCGGCCGAGTCAATACCGACTTTGTTGATAACGTTGGCGGCGTAGACTGCTCAGATAACGAAGTTAACATTAAGATTTTACTTAATACATTGGTTGCTGACGGCGAACTGACTGTTAAGCAACGTAACCGTTTACTTGAAGACATGACCGATGAAGTTGGTGAAATTGTACTTCAAGATTGTAACGACCAAACTCGTACTATTTCAGTCACTCAAGCCCATGGTATTTCTCAGTTAAAAGAGCACATACGCTATATCCAATACCTCGAAAAAGAAGGCAAATTAGATAGAGCGCTTGAATTCTTACCGACCGATGATGAGCTTGCCGAGCGTTTAGCGAATAATCGCCCACTGACTAGACCTGAGTTATCAGTATTGGTGGCTTACGGTAAAATGGTGCTGAAAGAGCAGTTAGTGACTGAAGAAATTACCGAAGATACTTTCTTAAGTAAGTTACTTACGGATTATTTCCCGCAGCAATTACAAGCTAAATATGCTGACAAAATGATTGCACATCCACTGCGTGGTGAAATTATCGCAACATCATTAGCCAATGAATTAGTTAATGACATGGGCTTTAATTTCGTTCAACGCATGCAAGATGAGACAGGTGCCACAGTCGCAGAGGCTGCTATTTGCTATACTATGGCCCGCGAAGTTTTTGGTCTAGCAGAGTTAACTCAGTCAATCACTGAGCTCAATGGCGTCGTATCGGCTGATGTGCAAAGTGAGATGCTACATCAACTACGTCGTAATATGCGTAGAGCCTGTCGTTGGTTTATTCGTCACCGCAATAAAGGTGAGAACATTGAGCAAACAGTGGCATTCTTCAAACCAGTATTTGAAGAGTTAAAAGCCAATGTTGATCAATATATGATTGCTGCAGAAGTGATTGCGATTTCAAGTGAAATAAAATCATTAACAGAACAAGGTGTACCTGAGTCATTAGCGCAAGTTGTTGCTAAAATGAGTACATTATTCTCAGCGTTAGATATTGCTCAGATTGCTGAACTCGAAGGAAAGACTGTTCAATTAGTAGCAGAAACTTACTTCAGATTGGGTGCGAAAGTTGAATTACATTGGTTCCTTGAACAAATCAGCAATCAACCAGTATCGAATCATTGGCAAGCTTTAGCACGTGCAGCCTTCAGAGAAGAGCTTGATTGGCAGCAACGAGCATTGAGCTCAACAGTACTTAGAGCATGTACTGATACGTGTAATGCAGACACAATCATTCAGCAGTGGATTGATAATAATGAGAAGCTATTGGAACGTTGGTTCCATCTACTAGCGGACTTTAAAGTGTCTCAAAGCCATGATTTCGCAAAATTCTCGGTGGCGTTACGTGAACTTAATTTATTGATCCTTCATTGCGAAGGCCCAAGATAATTATTTATAATAAGTGAACAAGCCCTGGCAAATAGCCGGGGCTTTTTTTAGGTTTAGGAGAAAGCATGTTTTTTTACAAAGTGGCACAAAAAGTAATGTTTCAAATGGATCCAGAAGTAGCGCATAACATCGCTATTGGAAGTTTAAAAAACACTGGAAACAACCCTTTAAACCTATTTTATAGTCAAAATGTAAGTGCTGCTCCAGTCACATGCATGGGAATTACATTTAATAACCCTGTAGGGCTTGCTGCGGGCTTAGACAAAGATGGCGAATCAATTGATGCATTTCATGCAATGGGCTTCGGTCACGTTGAAGTAGGGACTGTAACACCACGTCCTCAACCTGGTAACGAACAACCACGTTTATTTAGACTTAAACCTGCTAAAGCGATTATCAATCGAATGGGTTTTAACAATAAAGGTGTTGATAACTTAGTTAGAAATTTAATGGCTAAGAAAACTGACATTATTGTGGGTGTTAATATCGGTAAAAATAAAGATACCCCAGTTGATGAAGGTAAAAATGATTACCTAATTTGTATGGAGAAGGTTTATCAGCATTCAGATTATATTGCAGTAAATATTTCTTCACCAAACACACCAGGTTTACGTACTTTACAGTATGGTGAGCTTTTAGATGACTTATTAAGTTCATTAAAAGCAAAGCAAGCTGAATTAGCTGAAAAACATAATAAGTATGTTCCTATTGCGCTTAAAATTGCGCCAGATTTAACAACAGAAGAGATTGAAAAAATTGCTCAGTCTTTATTAAAGAGTAAATTTGATGGTGCTATTGCCACAAACACCACATTAACTCGTGATGCAGTCGTTGGTTTAGATAATGCAAATGAGATGGGTGGGTTAAGCGGTAAGCCATTAACTGATCTTTCAACTAAAGTGATCAAACAATTAGCTGAATTTTTGAACGGTGAGATCCCAATTATTGGCGTCGGTGGAATTAATAGTGCAGAAGATGCATTAGCTAAATTCGATGCAGGATCGCAATTGGTTCAAATATATACAGGCTTTATTTATCAAGGGCCTGGTTTAATTAATGATATTGTTAATGCTTATAAAGCGAAATAAGATCTTAATAGCTTAAAAACCATACTAAGATCTAAATAATAGATCTTAGTGAGTTATAACGATCGCGTTTTTGATCTTTCGATCGTTATAACTTTCTGATCTCTATATCAATTATTTTAAATAACTTTTGATATTGTTGGAAATATAATCTATTATCAGACTGTATTCTTATAATTAGGTACTAAAAATGTTATTAATGCCAAATAAGGACTGGCAGTGGGAATTTAATGAATGCTATAAGCAATTAAGTATTTCATTGGGTCCTGACATGGAGTTCTTAACTCCATATAAAAGTAAATCTCTCATCCCTGATGCGTTAATAACATCAGAATTTAGTGTCGAGCACGCTAAATTCTATATTCACATGCTTGAAACCTTACCTAAAATTGTCAATATGTCTGATGCGGCGATTGTTCAAACTGCATTAAATGCTACCGCCTCACATTTTTTGCTTAAACCACAAATGCCGAAATCATGGTTTTTTGAAATAAGCCAAGAATGTGTTTATTGCGAAGTTGGTAAACTATTTCTGTTAAATGCTAGTGGTAATAACGTACTGGTATTAGTGGTAGAAAATAGTTTGCAAGCAGCTTTAGTTATGGTGCTATCTAAAGAGTGCCCATTAACCGAAACTAAAGTTTTACAGCAATTTGAAACGATTAAAGTGATGCATAATCGATTAAACCCGCTGAAGAAGATTGCACAGGTTGTTGCTGCGTAACCGCTATAGAGTAGGGTAGTTAATTCAAGTTTATCTCTCAATGAATGCATTACATGCATGAAAATCTAGATGCTATAGATTAATTTCTTTTTAGCTAGCTATATTTTACTTATAAATTCATATTCTTTGTTCCATTTTTCGATATCTCCTACTTTATTTAAGCTTTTATTTCCTATCCCACAATCTTGGTTTCAGTTGCAACTCTAGACATATTGATTAATAAAAGCTCAGTATCACCTGATAATTAGTCACTGTATATTGCTGATAAATTGCTCGTTAAGTTAATTATTAAGCTATAGCTTCGATGCGTTTTCATTTGCATTGTTAGTTAGTGAGGCTGCCAGTTAATGAGGTTGATAGTTATAGACAGTGTTACTCATAATTTGGTTTTTAGCTCATGATATATTTCTCATAGCGAATGGTTATTTTGTTTATGAATTATCTTTTAATTGAAAGCCTGTTAAATCGTGAGTAGCTCTTGAGCTGACTGATATGTTGTCATCATTAAAAACTTACAGTCAATTTCGGCGCTAATATTATTACTACGCGTATCCCTTTCCCTCTTCCTTTCACTAAAGCTTTCATTAACAGTTAACACTGGCCTTTAAAATAATTCTATTAACCTTGAATGCTGTTAAACACTCTTATTATCTAAACCCGAATAAAGAACCATTTACATATTTGATGCAAAGCATAGCTCTCTGTTTAAAATACACTTAACTAAATCGAGCCATTATGCAGTGTTTAGCTTTAGTTATTTGTTCTTAAATCTAAAAATGAATAAACAGGGGGAGATATGTCAAGGATGACGAATTGATATTATTTTTGATATTTCTCGCTGTTCTACAATCTCATATTTCATGTCTTTTGCTACGTTTCAGTTTTTAATGACTGCTTACCTCAGTTGGATGTTCTTCAAGTTACTGTTTTTATAACCTATTGCAAAAATTATTTGAAAAAGTAACTTTTTAATTGTGAGCGGTAACATTTTAATGTAATGTTTATGTTACTTTCATTTGGCGAAGTATTGTTCTCCAATGAGCCTTAATTAAGAACTGTTCGAGGAAGAGACTGTGTACTTAGGGATTGATTTAGGAACATCTTGTATAAAGCTAGTATTGTTAACTGAAGGCGGCACTGTTGTAGATACAGCGAGTGTGTCGCTCACCGTTTCTCGTCCACAACCATTATGGTCAGAACAATCTGCTGAGTCTTGGGGTCAGGCAGCGATGACAGCAATGGACAAACTTGCTGCTAATGGTCAACTCGCAGATTTAAAAGCAATTGGACTTTCAGGCCAAATGCATGGCGCAACATTACTTGATAATCATGGTGACGTACTTCGTCCTACAATGTTATGGAATGATGGTCGAAGTGCAATGCAGTGCTCTAGTATTGAGGAATCAGTGCCTAATGCTCGTCAGCTTACCGGTAACATGATTATGCCAGGTTTTACCGCGCCAAAGTTATTGTGGGTTAAAGAAAACGAGCCTGCGATTTTCGATAAGGTCGCAAAAGTATTATTACCAAAAGATTATGTTCGTTACCTTCTCACAGGTGACTTTGCATCTGATTTATCCGATGCAACAGGCACAGTATGGACTGATGTGGCGAAGCGAGATTGGGATGACAATTTACTGGCTGCTACTGGCCTTTCTCGTGACCACATGCCAACTCTTTATGAAGGGTCTGAAATCACTGGTTACATTAAACCAGAATTAGCCAAACGCTGGGGTATTAAACAAGTGCCAGTGGTTGCCGGTGGCGGTGATAATGCTGCTGGTGCGGTAGGTGTAGGCATTATTAAATCGGGTCAAGCTATGTTGTCTCTTGGTACTTCCGGTGTTTATTTTGCAGTAACTGACGGCTATAAATCAAATCCTGATAGTGCTGTACACAGTTTTTGTCATGCGCTTCCTGGTACATGGCATTTAATGTCTGTGGTATTGAGTGCTGCTTCTTGTTTGAGTTGGTTAGCAAATTTAGTCGGTAATGTCAGTGTACCTGAGTTATTAAATGAATTAGCACAGCAACAATCAGATAATCAATCAGATCTTATTTTCTTACCTTATTTAAGTGGCGAACGCACGCCACACAATAATCCACACGCTAAAGGTGTTTTCTTTGGGCTTACTCATTCAACTGAACGAGCTGACATGACTAAAGCCGTGTTAGAAGGAGTGGGCTATGCATTTGCTGATGGCTGCGATGCATTGCATGCATCGGGCGTAAAGCCTGATGAAGTGTCCTTGATAGGTGGTGGTGCTAAAAGTGAATATTGGCGCATATTATTGGCAAATATTCTTGGCCAAAATCTCGTTTATCGACAAGGCGGCGATGTTGGTCCCGCGCTTGGCGCTGCACGACTTGCACAACTCGCGGTAACACCCAATGCCAATATTGAAGATATTTGTCCTGTACCAACATTAGTTGAGTCATATGAACCCAATCAAGCCGAATTTAACCATCACAAAGAGCGTCGTGAAAAATTCAGCCAAATTTATCAAAACCTAAATTCATTATTTTAATGATTAATAATAAGCGTATTGAAAAAGTAGTGATTTTTTACATGCGTATTTACCTTACTGTTTGGAGAGAACTATGAGTGAATTCTTTAGTGGCGTCAGCAAAATAAAATATGAAGGCCCAGAATCAACTAATCCTTTGGCTTTTCGTTATTACGATGAAAATAAAGTCGTATTAGGTAAAACAATGAAAGAGCATCTGCGTTTTGCAGCATGTTACTGGCATAACTTTTGTTGGAATGGTTTTGATATTTTTGGTGCTAATACCTTTGACCGTCCTTGGTTAGAATCTGGCGAACCTTTAGCAATGGCAAAGCAAAAAGCCGATGTCGCATTTGAGTTTTTCCAAAAGCTTGGTGTTCCTTATTACTGTTTTCATGATGTGGACGTTTCTCCTGAAGGTGCCAGCATTCGTGAATATTTGAATAACTTTGCCGAAATGACGGATGTGCTTGCACAAAAGCAAGAAGAGACCGGCATGAAGTTACTTTGGGGTACTGCAAATTTATTCAGTAATAAGCGTTATATGTCAGGTGGTGCGACGAATCCAGACCCTGAAGTGTTTGCTTATGGCGCAACCCAGGTTTGTACTGCAATGAATGCAACACAACGTTTAGGCGGTGAGAATTACGTATTATGGGGTGGTCGTGAAGGTTACGAAACACTATTAAATACTGATTTAAAGCGTGAACGTGAACAGTTTGCTCGATTCCTTACCATGGTTGTTGAGCATAAGCATAAAATTGGATTTAAAGGTTCTTTATTAATCGAACCTAAACCACAAGAGCCGACTAAGCATCAGTATGATTACGATACAGCAACGGTGCATGGCTTCTTATCTCAGTACGGTTTAGAAAAAGAGTTCCAAGTGAACATCGAAGCTAACCACGCAACGCTAGCAGGACATTCATTCCATCACGAAATTGCTAATGCCTTTGCACTCGATGTGTTTGGCTCTATCGACGCTAACCGTGGCGATCCTCAACTGGGTTGGGATACGGATCAGTTCCCAAATAGTGTCGAAGAAATGACATTAATCATGCATGAAATTTTGAAAGGTGGTGGTTTTAAATCTGGTGGCTTTAACTTTGATACTAAAATTCGCCGTCAAAGTATTGATCCAAATGATTTATTCCACGGCCATATTGGTGGTATGGATACGATTGCTGTGGCATTGCTTAAAGCGGCTGACATGTTTACAGATGCAACCTTAGAGAAAAAGGTTACGCAACGCTATGCAGGTTGGGATGGTGAACTAGGTCAAAACATTTTACATGGTAAGCTAGATTTAGCAGGGTTAAGTGAATTTGCCCAAGCTAAGCAGCTTGACCCTAAACCACAGAGTGGTCAGCAAGAATTATTAGAAAATTATGTTAATCGCATTATTTTTTAATGTTCATACTTTTTCACGTAATCTCATTCTACAAGAAGGTCGCTTGTGAATATTGATTACTTTTTATTGGCTCTTATCAATGCAATGCTTGCTTAATAAGAGTTGCGATAACTTTGGTTGTCGTATTGATAAACCGCCGTTAATACTAATTAACGGCTTTTTTATTGTCGTGACCGTTAATCGCCAATAGTATAAAAATAGATAATGATAAAAGTTAATCTTGCTCATGCCTTTCATTAAATGGATAAGCTTGGACTATTATTTGGGTTTAAAAAGTTACGGAAGATTATTGATTATATTTTATCCATGGGACTCAGAACAATCAGAGTGGGATAAATAATGAACAAACAAGGATTAGAAATGAAGCAAGTTAGCTGGGGAATTATTGGGGCAGGTAGGATTGCTCATCAATTTGCTGCAGATATGTCATATGTCGACAATAGCAGATTATATGCCATCGCAGCACGTGACTCTAAAAGAGCTGAAGCTTTTAAGACGCAATATGATATTTGTCAATCTTACGGAGATTATGACAGTTTATTCAATGATGAAAATGTCGATGCTATTTATATTGCGACCCCACACAATTTTCATTTCGAGCAAGCAAAGGCTGCAATTCTGGCAGGAAAGGCCGTACTGTGTGAAAAGCCAATAACCATCTCTACTGAAGAAGCAAAGGCACTTTATCAATTAGCAAAGCAAAAAAAAGTTTATTTGTTAGAAGGAATGTGGACGTATTTTTTACCAGCGATTCAGCAAGCAAAGCAATGGGTTAAAGAAGGACATATTGGCAATTTAATGCACATTAAAGCTGATTTTGGTTATCCGCAGCCTTATGAACCTAACTCAAGAGAGTATGCCAAAGAGCTTGCTGGTGGCTGTGTATATGATATGGGAGTATATCCTATTGCCATTACTCAACTTTTCATTAATGAAACGCCAATATCAGGATTTGTTACCTCACATCTGGCACCTAATGGAATCGAAAATGATGCAGCTTTCATATTTGAATATGAAAATGTAACGGCCACCTTAGCCACATCTTTTAGATGTAAATTACAAAATTGGGCTTACATCATTGGTGACAAAGGTTATATTGCTATTCCAGATTTTTGGCGAGCAAGTGAGTGCTTTTTATATCAGGGAGATGAATTAATCTCGGAGTTTACTGATAAACGTAAAAGTATCGGTTTTAATTTTGAAATAGAAGCTGCTGCAAACGATATTTTGGCAGGTAAACTCTCATCTAATATAGTGACTGAGCAAATGTCATTAGCATTTCAAGCACGGATGGAATGGATCAAATCCCAAATAAACCAATAGTTTTTGACTCGAAGATACCTTTTGAGTTTGACAAAGTGCTAGTTAATTTGGAGTGGAGTAAAAATGAATATTGAAATCAAACCGATCACACCAAATCAAGATCAGACCGTTGCAGATATTATTGCAAAAGTAGGTACAGAATTTGGTGCAATTGGGGAGGGGTTTGGTCCTTCAGATCCTGAAGTAAGTCAAATGAGCCGTTATTATTCTTTAGAAAATAAAAGCCAATATTATGTAGCAACATTAAATGGCCAAATTGTGGGATGCGGTGGAATAGCAAAGTTTAATGATAGTGAGCAGACTTGTGAATTACGAAAATTGTTCCTGTTACCAGAATCAAGAGGCTTTGGCATTGGTAGAAAACTTACTAAAGTGTGTTTGGATTTTGCGCAATCTCAAGGATACGAGCAGTGCTATTTAGATACCTTGGCATCAATGAAAGCTGCTATTTCTTTATATGAATCTATGGGATTTACACATTTAGATAAGCCTCTTACAGGAACTATTCATGGTGGCTGTGATATATGGATGCTTAAGCGTTTTTAATAACATGGTGCTTAAGACGCAAGCAATGATTAATCGTTTTTGTAAGTTATCGGTATCATAATTATTCTTGTTTGGCACTTTATAAGATTAATGTTACTTATTGCTATGTTTCTATTCGTTTTATATTGGTATGTTTTGTCTTAATAAAGCATAAACAGATAATTTTAATATGTTCAAACTGGGTTATTTGTTGAGTAATCCTGTTATTTTTTCCTTCGTATTGTTACATTTGAATTTCGTAACATTTTTAAGCTGCTGACGAGTCTGTAATGAGTCCAATAAGTAAGAGTAATTCAAAAACAAAGTCCACGATTCAGGATGTTGCTGAATTAGCTGGTGTATCAAAAATGACAGTTTCTCGAGTGTTGAACAATGATGAAAAGGTCAGTGATAAAACGCGTTTAAAAGTTAAAGAGGCGGCTAATAAATTACATTACAGACCAAATATTTCGGCTCGTCGCTTAGCCAGTGCAAAATCTTACTTCATTGGATTACTGTACGAAAACCCTAGCCAAGGTGGTTATGTCAGTCAGTTTATGATGTCAGCGTTAAAAAGCTGTCGGCAGCGTGGTTATCATTTAGTCGTCGATGAATGTGAAGGGACTCAGGTAGAAAAACTGACTATTACTCGTGATCTCGTTGAAGAAACCCGTGTCGATGGCGTCATTTTATTGCCGCCATTTTGCAATAATATTGAAATTCTAAATGAGCTTAAAGCATTGAACGTTCCTTACATTCGTGTTTCACCTGATGTCGAGCTGACTCAATCCCCATTTGTTTGTATGGATGATTATCAAGCCGCTTTTGAAATGACGAATCTATTGATAGAGCAAGGGCATAGAGATATAGCGTTTATTATTGGCCATCCAGATGTAGGAGCAAGTCGATTACGTTATCAAGGCTTCTTAGATGCAATGCGTTCAAATAAGTTAACTATACCGCCAGAATACATCGAGCAAGGTTTGTTCAGTTATAAATCTGGATTAAGCGCGGCTAAGGCGTTGTTAACTTGTAATAATATGCCAACAGCTATTTTCGCAAGTAATGATGATATGGCGGCAGCGGTTATCTCTGTGGCAAATTCTTTAGGGATACAAGTCCCTCAGCAGCTTAGTGTCGTAGGTTATGATGATACGCCAATAGCGACGACGATTTGGCCCAACATTACAACGGTTAAGCAACCAATTGAAGCCATGGCAGAAGCTGCAATAGCAATGTTGACGACAGGAAAGTTTGATCAAGGCTTGAGTGATAAATTGTCTGACTTACGCCACGTGCTTGATTTTGAATTAAAACAGCGTGATTCAACGAGCCGGGTTAAGTCATAGCTCATTCCTAACGCCTGACCACACCACACCAAGTGAATTTTATTAGCAGCAATTATTTGCTGCTTTTTTGTGTCACCTCGTCTGTTGTCCCTCTTCATCATTTACAATGCTTTTATTTGTCAAATTGACACTAAGCTAATTTGGTAATATGTTATCGTTAACATATGCAAGTTGTATCATACTGTTAACATCCAGTTGTTTTATATTGGCGATTAAAAGAGTGTGAAAGCATTTAACTTATCAAACTGAAAAGGTGAGCTATGAATTTACCCGATATTAATCCCATACTGCCAGGGTTTAATCCAGATCCAAGTATTGTACGTGTGAATGATGATTACTATATCGCTGTATCAACATTTGAGTGGTATCCAGGCGTACAAATCTATCATTCAACAGATTTGGTTAATTGGACCTTAGTCCATCGACCGTTAAATCGAGCTGATTTATTAGATATGACTGGTGTTCCAGACTCATGTGGTATTTGGGCACCATGTCTTACACACAATAATGGTAAGTTCTATCTTATTTATACCAACGTCAAACGATTTGATGGCAACTTTAAAGATTCACCTAATTATTTAACTACCTGTGAAACAATCGATGGAGAGTGGACTCGTCCGGTTTATCTCAATAGTAGTGGCTTTGATCCATCTTTATTTCACGATGACGATGGGAAAAAGTGGCTATTGAATATGGTTTGGGATTATCGGCCAGATAGAAGTTTCTTCGGCGGTATCGCTTTACAACAATATTGCGATAAAACAGAAAGATTAATTGGCGAATCGAAAATTATTTTTACGGGTACAGAGTTCGGGTTAACTGAAGGGCCTCATTTATATAAAAAAAATGGTTACTATTATTTATTAACTGCTGAGGGGGGGACTGGGTACGAACATGTTTGTACTATGGCCCGTTCAAAACATATCGATGGCCCTTATGACGTTGATCCTCAAGGTCCTATCGTAGCAACGGTTCCTCATTTACAGCACAAATTGCAACGTAATGGTCATGGTAGCTTAGTAGAAAGTAAAGAAGGGGAATGGTATTTAGCCCATCTGACTTCTAGACCACTTGATATTGAACAACCTACATCACAGCGTCGCAGTCCTATGGGCAGAGAAACAGCAATAGAATCTGTTCAATATACCGATGATGGTTGGTTTAGGTTAGCGACTAACTCATCGCAGGCACAATTAAATCCAATTGGATTAACAGCTAAACCGCAGCGAGATTTCTCGTTTAGAGATGAGTTCACAGATAGATTTATCGCGGATCAATTTCAATGGCTTAGAAGTCCAACCCCTGAAAACTTTGTAAGCACAACCCGTAAACCAGGTAGCTTATTGCTGACAGGAATGCATTCATTAGGTAGCACATTTGAGCAAGCGTTGGTTGCGACAAGGCAGCGTCATTTTTCATTTGTTGCTCAAACCAAAATCATGTTTGAATCTAACCACTTTCAGCAAACCGCAGGATTAATTTGTTATTACAACGCTCATAAATTTCATTATTTATATTTATCTTATGATGAAAAAATTGGGCTAAACCTAGATATTATGAGCTGTGAAGGTGAGCAAAGTTTAGATCTTGTATTTCCAATATTTGAACAGCGTATTCCCTTGTTACAGTCATCGGTTTATCTACGAGCAGATGTGCACTATGAAACACTTAAATTTGAATACTCATTAAATGGAGCTGACTGGTTTCACATTGCGTCTTTAGATTACAGTTTAATTTCTGATGAAGCAGGCAAAGGAGAAGGTTCCAGTTTTACTGGTGCATTTGTTGGTTTATGTGCTCAAGATTTAACTGGGCAAAACACAGTTGCAGAGTTTAGCTACTTTGACTACAAAGAACGCCACCAATAGGAATGGACATACATACTTTCTGACTTAATGTGAATAACATGGCGATAGAATTTGTGTTATTCACATTATTGAGTGGTGTGGTAAATTTATGTCATATTTATTCAATCATATGGAGGATGATTTCGTAGCTAGTATTTGAAAACTTTGCTATATATAAAGACATAATATTAATAATGTTTTACCTGTTTTTGCTGCTTTTAAGCAAAATTTAGGAAAAATGGGTAGTCTATGTTCGACTTTATTTTACGGCCTTTTCATCAAAAACTAACCGGCTTTTCGTTATTGCGTTTTAAGCATTATCACGTCCATCAAGTCATGTTGCCGTATTCCGGTTTTTTGTTATCTGTCATTCCTATTTATCTTTTGTTTGGCCTTTTAGATTACCAGCACTTAACTGAGCATGCTTGGGTTGCGACGCTCAGCAGAGTCTTCTTATCGATACTTTGCATCGTGGTGTTAATTACTTTGCGGCGTTATGCATCCAAGTATTTAGAGCTCGCCGAGCTGTTTTTAGTGTTAACGGTATACATGTCGATTATTACTATCGGAAAATTGGCGATGACCCAAGGTAATTTTGATTATCAATCAGGTGGCGTGTTAGTCATGGTTTACATCGGGGCATTATCTCGAATGCCATTTAAGCTGAGCCTATTTGGTTTGTCACTGATGTTGTTGAGTTATTTACTGGTAATCGCACCAGATAGAATTGGACAAGATTATGGTGAAGAGCTCGATAGAATATCTATCTTTTTTGCTGTGTTCCTAATTAGTTTAGTGGCTAGCTTACGCCGAGATTCTGAAACTCGTAAAAGCTTCCAGCAGTTTAGCCAAATTAGAAGCCAACAGTTACGGCTTAGAGCAAGTCAGAAAAAATTAGCGTTGCAAACAGTTACGGATCCATTAACCGAGCTTAAAAACCGTTTGTATTTAACTAAAAATGGTCCGCAAATTGAACAAAGCGCACAACACACGAATAAACCATTAAGCGTGTTAATGATAGATATTGATAACTTCAAATCAATTAATGATACCTATGGCCACCAAGTAGGCGACAATGTGATTTATGGAGTAGCGCAAATTATACGTCAACATTGCGGTCGGTATACTGGAATGAATGTACGATACGGAGGAGAAGAGTTTTTATCTGTTTTTCAGTGCTTCAATGAGCAACAGTTATGTCAGATTGCAGAGAAAATCTTAGATGATGTTCCCAAATTGTATTGGCCGAATACCAACCTCAGGGTCACGATTTCTATTGGAGCGTCAATAGATGTAAAACAACGTTGGGATTTGAACGAGTTGATTTCTCATGGTGATAAAGCCTTATATCGTGCAAAACAGAATGGTAAAAATCAGATTCAATTGATAACGCAGTAATGCACGTCATCTAGTGATGACCTTAGTTAACTTTTGCTTAATGTTTGCTATTATTTTTTGATGAACACCTTTTCGACAAGCGTTATTACATCGCAAACACCTCTCACTATTCTATATTTAATTATTCTATTCACCACGAATCATTTGCGGCTTACGCATAGTTGCTGAGTTTATTGATTGATTTTTATTCATGTGCTTTGCTAAATAATTTCTTTAATCGGTCGATTATAAGGAATAAGGTATGTTGATAAGCTAAATTTGAATGATGATTGTTTGGGGAAGTAACAATCAATTCATTACTTATTCATTAGCTTTAACCATAGTCTAGTTTGTCTCGATATTTATTCTAATAATACGGTGAACGACAATGAATGCTATAGATCATTTTTTTCGTAAAACGAGTATTTCTAACCGCTTGATGGCCATGATTATGGTTGCAGCTTTTGCAACTGTGCTCATGTTTTTGTTCGCTTTTAACCGTATCGAAAATGTATTGGTGCAAGAAAAGCAGGCCAAACTTACTGGTATTATTGAGGTCGCAAGCTCTGTCATCAATCAGTTTTATTTGGCTTCTGAGCAAGGTGATATGTCGGAGGCAGAAGCGAAACTTGCTGCTATTAATGCCTTAGATAATTTACGTTATTCTGGTAATGAATATTTTTTTACCGTTGATACCAGTGGGGTCATGGTACAACACGCATTTGCGAAAAAACTTATCAATACAAATGTGTTATCAATGCGTGACCCTGATAATGTGCCGTTATTTCAATTAATGATTGAACGTACTCATAATGCCAAAAACGCCACGGTTAACTACATGTGGAATAAACCCAATCAAGATACTCCTAGCCCTAAAATGAGTGTTGTCGAACGTTTTACTCCATGGGGATGGGTCGTTGGTACGGGGATTTATATCGACGATATCCAAACGCAAAAAACTGAATTTTTGATGCAATATTTATTTTTACTCTTATTGGTTTGGTTACCGATCCTGATTATTTTGTTTGTTATCACTAAAAGTATTTCAAAGCCGATGCAACAGACTATTTCAGCTTTTGAGAATATTGCTAAAGGTGAAGGGGATTTGACACTGAGATTAGCCGAAGATGGTCAAGATGAACTTAACCAAATTGCCCATAATTTTAATATTTTTACAGACAAGATCCAAAATCTAGTATCTTCAGTTGCGGGAAATGTCACTCAAAGCCAAGCTCTTGCTCAACAGCTTGCATCTATATCATCTGATGCGAATCAAGTGTCGAGTAATGTTCAAATGGAAACCGAAAATGTTGCTACTGCGATAAATGAAATGTCGATGACAGCCGCAGAAGTTGCGTCAAATGCACAAGCTGCTGCACAGAGTGCAAATATTGCCGACACTGAAGCCGACAATACTGCCATGATTGTAGATAAGGCAATGTCAAAAATTGGTGATTTGTCTTCTGAGCTACAACAAACCGAATCTGTTGCAAAAGGCCTGAAAGTTAGCTCAAGCCAGATTGGGCAAATATTAGATGTTATTGTTGGTATTGCTGAGCAAACCAATTTATTGGCATTGAATGCTGCTATTGAAGCCGCTCGTGCTGGTGAAGCGGGTCGAGGCTTTGCTGTGGTTGCCGATGAGGTTAGAACGCTTGCTAGTAGAACGCAAGATTCAACCCGTGAAATCAATGGCATTATTGACGCTATTAGAGAGGCTATTGAAGATGTAAACCATTCAGTAGAACGGGCTTTAACACAATCAGATGAAACCGTTGGTGAAACGCAAAAAGTAGAACAAGCACTTCATTCAATTAAGTCAGCGATTGGGGATATTTCTCAAATGAATATTCAAATAGCAGGTGCAACAGAAGAGCAAAGTGCAGTGATTTCAGAATTAAATATGAATATTACCCGCATTAATGATATGTCGGTAGAGAATAAAAATCATAACGAGAAATTACTGGATAGTAGTGACAATATAGCAAAAGGCTCAAATGAGCTTGAAAACATAGTAGGGCAGTTTAAAGTGTAAACCATAAATAGTCTTATTGATGAACACCTCGCATTTATAAACTAATAAAGCCTTGTTGGAAATATTCAACAAGGTTTTTTTATTCGAACTTGTAAATGCAAATTTATTTCATTTTTGTTAACTGTTTATGGTTAATTTACATAGCTGACTAATTGATATTTGCGTTAAACACATTAAAAATAACATAAGCTATCTGATAGACCACTTATGGGGTTAGAAATGAGTGCTAGACTGGAGTGGAGATTTAATGCTGCATATATAATACAGCACATATAAATCAACGATGGTCGATAGTAGTTAGCAAAGGGTAGTTATCGAGGAAGATGAATCGGTATTAAGCCAATTAATTAGTAAGCCCAGTCATTACTGGTGTTTCAACTTATTCATTATGTTGATAACGTCTTGATACGAGATTTTATACTCTCTTGATAACTGGATGATTTTTGCTTTGTAGGTTTGAATATGTTCTTGCTTTACCAATTCAGTTTGTTTTTCTTCGACAATTTCAGAAACCACTTCTTCTAAGATTTTTAAGCGTCGTAAACTGTAATCCAAAGAAGATAAATACGTCTTCATTTGCATTCTATTACGTGCATTCTCAAGATTTTTAGTTGTTCTATTTTCAAAATCTAATTCATCGAACGCATTTATTACATTTTGTAAATTGATATCAGTCATATTGAAAACTACTTAAAAGTTAATTGGTATTTCGCAATAAATGAGAAATTCAAATACTGCAATGTTTTCATCCATGAACAAGTAAAGTATAGGCGACAGTTTATTCAGATTAATGAATTGTTTCAATAGCTATGGACGTTTATATTATGAGGTAACCTATTCATTTTAGTACATGGAGTGTGAGATGTTAGATTTATTACCCGACTTATTTGACCATTACGAAAATAAACTGACTTTAGTTCAATCGAATTGGAACTCTTATGGTGGTAAAACTATTTTTTATGGCGAAGTGGTCACCGTTAAATGTTTTGAAGATAACTCTAAAGTTAAGTCAGTATTAGCTACACCGGGAAAAGGTAAAGTGCTAGTGGTTGATGGTGGTGGCGTCTGTCGACGGGCCTTATTGGGCGATATGATTGCGGAGTCTGCATTTAATAATGAATGGGAAGGGATAATCATTTATGGCGCAATCAGAGATGCAGGTACTATCGCTACCATAGATATTGGTGTGCAGGCACTTGCGACAAACCCAATTAAAACTGAGAAAAAAGATGTCGGTTTAATTGATGCTGCCATCAATATTGCTGGTGTCGATATTAAACCCAAGATGATGATCTATGCTGATATCAATGGTATTGCCATTGCTGAAAAACCTTTAGATTTAACGGTTTTGAGCTAAACTGTTACATAACAACATAGTAACGCTAAATTGAGAACCAATTTACTGACAAGGAAGCAAACATGAAGGCACTTAAATGGCTGTTAGGTATCGTGGCTGGGGTAATATTAATACTCGCAGTGTACTTAACGGTATTTTTTGATTTGAATAGTTTTAAGCCGCAAATTGTTGAGGCGGTTGAAAATCAAACTGGACGTACATTTGTCATTAAGGATGATTTGAGCTGGAGTGTATTCCCATCGATTGGCATAAAATTGGGTGGGATATCATTATCAAATCCAGAAAATTTTTCTGCTAACAACTTTGTTGAAGTGAATGAAGCTGTTGCCAACGTAGAATTAATGCCGTTATTAAGCCAAGAAGTTGAAATTGCGATGCTTTCATTAGATGGCTTAACGGTCAATATGATAACGCAAAAGGACGGTACCACGAGTATCGATGGTTTGAGTGGTGACAGTTCGGCAGCTGTGGCAGAAGACAAAACGACTGATTCAACAACTAAAACAAGTGTTGAACTACAAAGCTTACAAATTGGCGGAGTAGCAATCACCAATACCACTATTAATCTGATTGATGAAACGACAGATACGACTCAAGTCTTCAAGCTTAATAGCTTAACATTGGGTGAGTTTTCATTGGGTAATGACGCTGACTTTGCATATGACTTTTCAGCACAGCTTCCTGATATGACGGTTAACAGTAATGGTGAAGGTAAGCTAAATGTCAGTAAAGACTTGTCTAAATTAGCCATTAACGGCTTCACGGTTAATACTGATGTCAGCGGTAAGGGCATTCCTAATAATCAAGTATCCACGCAATTAGTGACAGATATAGCCGTTGCACTTGATTCACAAAACGTAGAAGTCATTATTAGCAAATTATCTGCAATGGAAATTGATGCTACAGGTAAGCTAAGTGTCAACTATGGTGCAAAAATCCCGAAAATAAACATGCAAATGGACTTTGGCGATATCGATGTGGATAAGTTAATGCCCGCTTCTGATGAGCAAACTCCAGCAGAAACAGAAAAGGTGGCGAGCACGGCACCTGCAACAGAGCCTGACTTATCCGCATTGAAAACCATTGATGTGACTATGGGCGTCACTATTAAGTCAATTAAAGTGGCTAATTTACTGACTCAAAATTGGAAAGTGAACGCCACAGTTAAAGATGGTATCGCCAATTTGAGTGAATTTTCTGCAAACCTATATGAAGGTAGTATTCAAGCAACGGCAAAACTTGATGCACGCCAAAAAGTCGCAAGTTATCACTTTGAAGAATCATTGACTGGCGTACAATTCAGACCGCTACTAAAAGACGCTGCTGATGTGGATTTAATTTCAGGTGCAGCAAACTTCAAAGTTAAAGGCTCTGGTAAAAGTTTAATCCCTGACAATATAAAGAAAAACCTATTAGCGAAAGGGGATTTTGAAATCGCTGATGGTTCACTTTATGGGGTTAATATTCCGCAAATGATCCGCAGTGCGCAAGATAAACTCAAAGGTGATCTTTCTGCGAAAAATACTGAAGAGTTAAAAACAGATTTTACAAGTCTGACAGGTAGCTTTGATTTAAATAATGCAGTACTGACCAACCCTGATTTAGCGATGTCATCACCACTTATACGTTTAAGCGGTAATGGTAATGCCAATATAGACTCACAAACAGTAGATTATAAATTAACTACGTCTTTAGTGGGTTCTTTAGCAGGACAGGGTGGAGAAAAAGATGCATTAGCGGGCGTTGATATTCCGTTAACGATTACAGGTAGCATGCAAGACCCTAAATTTGGTATCGACACGAGTGCGTTATTTGATGCCAAAATAAAAGGTGAAACCGATAAGCTTAAAGATAGCTTGTTCAAAAAATTAGGAGGGTTTTAATGAAACGTTTTATAGGTTGCTTAAGTTTGCTGTTAGTGGGCTGTAGTACAACAAGTACAGATGTCACTGCACAAAACACGGATGTCGATACTGCGAAAGAGACTAAAAGTGTCGTAAAAGCAAAATCAATTTCGCTTGGTGCTGGAGTATCAACAATGGCAGAAACCTTATTAGTCGGCTTTTTAGAAGCTGAAACCTATACAGACTCTACTAAAGCAATGTCGGTAAAACATACGGCAACTAACAGTCAGAGTTATCCTGTTAGCTTGATGTTTAATTCAGGGATGACCGCTGATTTAGGACTTTATGATCCTAAAGGTCAACAAATTTGGTCTTCTTCTCAGGATATGATGTATACCCAAGCATTGCGTACTGTTACGTTAGCACCAGCACAAACAATCGAAACTCGTTTTAGTGTCCCTGCTGCTGTGATGGCAAAAGTGTCAGGACCGGGATATCGATTCAGTGTCAAGTTTGCCGGTAAAGCTGAAGAAAGTGCAATGCCAGTGATAAATGCAGGTTCAACACCTTTGGTTGTTAACTAGCATTTCGTTTCCATTAGCACTAATCAGCGTAAAAAATGGCAAGTGATATTATCACTTGCCATTTTTATTGGTGGTATTTAAGTAGGTAAATAAAACCAATCATTTTTGGTTTAAGTAACCGATTCAAGCTTAACGAATCAGCACTGTTGTAATCAGTAATGAATAGCGTAACTCAATTAAGCGTTCACTTTTGATACATCAACAATTAAACGTAACATCTGTCCAGGCTGAATATATTTGGTGTTATGTAACTTATTCCACTTGATTAAGTCATCTACAGATACGTTAAATTTATTGGCAATACGGGCAAGTGAATCACCTGAGCGAACTTTGTAGTTAACTGTTCGCTCAGTTGCATTTGTTGATGCACGGCTACCAATTGTCAGTTCTTTTCCAATACTTAACGCGCCATTTTTAGGCAGACGGTTCCAGCGAATTAAATCATCGACCGAGACATTGTAACGCTTTGCGATAACCCACAGTGAATCGCCAGACTTCACTGTATAAGTGATATTCTTAGGTGTTAATTGATTTTGCGCTAATAACTGATCTGTTGTTAAATCAGCGCCTTCAGGTGGCACTGGGATAATTAAATATCTGCCAGCTCGAATATTGTTGTTTTTAAGATTGTTACTTGAGCGAATAAACGATGCTGACGTATCGAAGCGTTTGGCGATATGACTGACAGTATCACCTGATTGAATCTTATAACGATGCCAATTGAGCTTGTCTTTTGGGTCAAGTTGCGCCAGTTTTTGCTCAAATACATCTCTTTTGTCATAAGGCAGCACTAGAGTGTGCGGGCCTTCTGGTGACGTGGCCCAGCGATCAAGACCTGGGTTAAGTGCTTTAAGTTGGTTTATGTTCATGTCCGCTAAATCAGCAGCCAGTTTTAAATCAATTTGGCTTTGGGTATCGACAACGGCGATATGTGGCTCATTAGCGATAGGTGTTAAGGTAATGCCGTATTTATCGGCATTTTTGATGACATCGGATAAAGCGATGAGCTGCGGGACGTAACGTCGGGTTTCTCGAGGTAATGATAATGCCCAAAATTCAGTGCTTTTACCTGCGGCTTTATTTCTGCGAACGGCATTATTTACTCTGCCTTCACCAGTGTTATACGCTGCTATGGCATACAACCAGTTTTCGCCAGTTCTGTCGTAAAGATATTCTAGAAAATCTAACGCAGCAGTCGTCGCCGCAGGTACATCTCTGCGTCCGTCGTACCACCAATCACTTTTTACCCCAAAATGATTCGATATTGGGGTCGTGAGCTGCCAAAGCCCCGAAGCTGCACTTGCTGAATAAGCAGATGGGTCAAATGAGCTTTCAACGATGGGCAATAGCGCAATTTCAATTGGCATGTCACGCTTTTCAAGCTCTTCTACAATGTAATGTAAGTATGGCTCAGCCCGTTGTGAAACGATTTCCAAATGCCTTGGGTTCGCCAAATACCAGTCACGATATTGATTGACGAGCTTTTGGTCATCAATCGGCATTTTCATCTGTAGGCTAATGCGTTGCCATACATCTGTGATCTCGACGGGCTTTTCAACTTTAACGACCGTTTCTTCAGACTCTACTGGCTTTTGAATGGTAATAGGCTCTTTAGCCGGCTTAGGTGTTGTTAGTGTTTGACAGCCACTTAAAAAGGCCACACCACCAACGATAAAATATAAAGATTTATGCATCAAAAACGAAATTCCTAAGTCTTGCAAAACTGACATGTTTAGTACGTCAGCCTAAAGTATTGGTCAAAATTGAAGCGGCATTGTAGAGCAAAATGCGCTAATTGTCTTTGTTAAGTTAACCTGCGTGGGATATCAACCCTAAACTAAAAGTGATTCTTCCATTCTCTGAGAAGAGTAAATGTTTGTAGTTCAGTCAAATTTTGTTGATTAAACTGCTTTGAAATAGATTGTTTGATTTCTGTACTATCACTTCGTAAAAATGGATTAATTGCTAATTCTGTTGCAATGGTAGACGGGATTGTTGAAATATTGTTCTGTCTTGCTGCTGCAACTTTTTGATCGTATTGCAGTAAAGCTGTGTTATTAGGCTCTACCGCGACCGCAAAAGTGATGTTAGCTTGGGTGTATTCATGTGCACAGTAGACTTTTGTGTTGCCATTTAGTTTGGTCAATTTTGCCAATGACGCTGCCATTTGCTCAGGCGTTCCTTCAAATAATCGACCACAGCCGCCACTAAATAAGGTATCTCCGCAAAAGAGAGCATCATCAATGCAGTAGGCGATATGGCCGAGTGTATGTCCTGGTACCATAAGTACCTGCACTGACGATTTGATAAAAGGTAACGTCAGGGCTTGTTCGCATTCAATAGGATGAGTTAATCCTGCGATGTTTTCTTTTTGAGGACCATATACGCTCAGTTGTTCGTTGTAAGCTTGCTGTAAACCTGCGATACCGCCAGTATGATCTGCATGGTGATGTGTGATTAGAATACCGACTAATTCAAGGTCTGTGTCATTGATATGATCTAACACACTTTGACTACATCCAGGATCGACAACGTAAGCTTTATTGGTTCCTTGCTGATGAATTAACCAGATATAGTTATCATTAAATGCGGGAATAGCGTTAACAGAAAGCATGATTTAACCTTAGTAAAATATGTCGATACAGAGTAACGGATTATTGGAAGCTCGCCAAATGTTGATCAACAGTATGATGGGCCTTGTTGGGTGAATACACTCTCTCAATAAACAGTGCACTCTATATGTTGACTTTGATTAAACACTGTCATTTAACAAGAAATAAAGGCGACGTTATTGCCACTAGAATAAAGAATGTCATCAATTTTACTTATTGATCTCAAAACAATAAATATTTTGTTATCCCTTGACGACTTTGGGTTATAAATCGTTATACTCAATTATCGATATGTATTTATAAGGGGTTGGGCGTTTATGTCGATTCACCACAAACCGCAACAGTGGCATCAATTACCCTGTGGTGATGAAATACAATTGGCTGTAGAACAGCGCTTAGCAAGTTGGTGGCCAAGAATATTCGGCTACCATTTATTAAAATTAGGTCCTTTAAGTCATCAAATCTCCAGCTTAAATTGTAATATCTCTCGCCATTTTTCTATTCATGAGGAAGAAGGTGCTTCGATTATTGCTGATCCACATCACTTACCTTTACAAAGTGGCTCAATGGATGCGGTTTTAATGAGTTTCTTAATTGAGTTTGAACAAGATCCTTATCGACTACTACGTGAAGTCGATAGGGTAATGATTTGTGGTGGTTATATTTTCATTTGTGGCCTAAACCCGGTAAGCACGGCGTTTGCGGGTAAATTGTTACCTAAGTACCAAACTCAAATTCCTTGGTCTGGGCAATTTTTTATGCCTGCTCGAGTCAAAGATTGGTTAGGATTGCTCGGTTATCAAATACTTCAAGATGAACGGTTTATTTATCACCCTTTAATAGGCGATATCAATCAAGGTAGTTGGTGGCAAAACCGCTTAGAGCGATGGCTACCAGGAATCGGCAGCGTCTATTTAATCGTTGCACGTAAAATGGACTCGCCATTAACACCTATACGAGAAAAGAAAAAAGCTCGAGCGCCGCAATGGGCCCAAGCATCAACAGCGGGGCGAACGGGTCATTCTAAACAGACTAACCAATAATATGGCTAGTCTGCATTATAATTGACATCTTCTTGCTCAGGCTTCGCTTCAGCAGCCCATCGAGCTAAATCATCACAACGTTCGTTTTCTGCATGGCCAGCATGACCTTTAACCCAACGCCAATCCATTTGATGGATTTGGCTGACCTTATCTAAACGTTTCCATAAATCGACATTTTTTACTGGGGTCTTCGTTGAGGTTATCCAGCCCTTTTTTTTCCAACCGTGGATCCATTGCGTGATACCCTGTCGCATATATTGGCTATCACTGGTTAATATGACTTGGCAGGGCTCATACAAGGCTTCTAATGCGATGATTGGCGCGAGCAGCTCCATTCTATTATTGGTGGTAAGCTTAAATCCGTCAGACATTTCTTTGGTTTGGCGCTTATATTTCATTACAATACCGTATCCGCCAGGACCTGGGTTTCCTAAACATGAGCCGTCAGTATAGATTGTGATAAGTTTTAGTTCTGACATTGAATTGTTACCATACGTTTGACCTTATTTTTGGCAATTATACCTAAACATTTATTAATGAGTTACCTATGAATATTATTTCGAGCGCAAGCCGTCAGGTTATTTTAGATACCGAAACAACAGGTATGAACCAAGCTGGTGGCCCTGTATATATTGGACATCGCATTATTGAAATTGGTTGTGTAGAAGTCATAGATAGAAAACTCACGGGCCGTACATATCACCAATACATCAACCCAGGTCAAGCAATTGACCCTGAAGCAATTGAAGTTCATGGTATCACTGACGAAAGGGTTGCCAAAGAGCCGCGTTTTCATCAAATTGCTCAAGAGTTTATCGACTTTATTGATGGAGCTGAAATTGTTGCACACAACGCTCCCTTCGATATCAGCTTTATGGATCATGAATTTGCTAACTTGCAGCCTAACGGACCGAAAACTGCCGACATCTGTGGCATTCTCGATTCATTAACCGTTGCTAAGCATTTACATCCTGGTCAAAAGAACAACTTGGATGCCTTATGTAAGCGCTATGGCATTGATAATTCAAGAAGAACCTATCACGGTGCATTACTCGATGCTGAAATCCTCGCAGATGTTTATTTAATCATGACGGGTGGACAAATTAAGTTTAATTTGTCCAATGAAAAAGCGGGTCAAGAGGCGGGTGGCATTCAGCTTATCGATCAAAATGAGTTTAATCTTAAAGTGATCTCTGCAACGGCCGATGAACTAGTATCACATGATCAACGTCTTGATTTAGTTCAAAAGTCAGGAAAGTGCCTCTGGAGAGGTGAAGCGTAGCCGATGACCGCATTAAAGCCGTATTGTTTATTGTTCATTTTGCTGATTGGGAATTTGATTTCTCAATCGGCTTTTGCTGTTCCATACACTCAAGCGAGTGAACTCAAAAACCGTTTTCGAATTGATCATATGGTTGATGAGTTAACCTTGTTAGTACAGCGAGAATACGGCACAGCGCCTGTCATTGTCATTTTACCTGACGGCTCAAAATGGTATTCAGACCGTCACCCTGAATCAGTTAAGTGGGTTGATGGCTTAACTGGCGATATGATTAAAATCACCAAGCCTATGCCTGGCCCTTGGCAATTGTTGGGTAGTCTTGCTGAAGGCTCAAGTATTCAGAAAGTTTCAGAACTGGAAATCGAAGTTGAACCCATTCCGCAGCCTTTATATCAAGGTGAACGTCTAAAAGTCACTGCACGATTATTAGGTGACGGGTTAACCGTTAGATTACCTGGCTTAGATTTTATGGTGGAGTGGACCACAAAATTTGCAAGCCATCATAAAAACACCGATGCCAACTTTACAACGGGCACAATCATTGTCGGTTCCTATAAAGACAATGGCGAAGGATTAGATGATGCACCTGATGATGGTGTGTTCACTGGTAAAAAGAATTTAAATCAGCCTTGGGGTAATTACACTTTAACAGTTGAAGCTCGTAATAATATCTTTCAGCGAGAAGTCAGTTATCCGTTCTATTTGTCTGAAAAGCCAATTGAAGTCGACATTATTGAGCCAGAAGATAAGCTCAATGGTATTTGGCAGATTCAAGCGCTGGTCAATGAAGAAGCATTAAAACTGGAACAAACGCATTTTCACTTTGATATTGTTGGTCCCGCAGGGCTTAAATTACCGTTAAGTTTTAATGAAGTGACGAGTACTGAAACATTGATTTCGATTCCTCAAGTGACTGACTTTGGTAGTTACCGAATTAAAGGCACTGCGGTATCTACAACAGTCGAAGGACGAGAAATAGTACTCGATTTACCCGAGCAGTTTTTTAATCTCATCGAACCGCCAGCGCCGCCACCTTCAGCTGAAGAGCTCGCTAGACGAGCAGCGATACAAGCTGCAAATGAAGAAGCTGCAGCTAAGGAAGAAGCTATCTTCTGGATCCTTGTCGTTAATGGCACTTTATTAGTCATTGGTATTCTAGGCTTAATCATTTGGCGGAAAAAACAAGCGCTTAATAAAGCATTAGCTGCGACTAAGCTGCGATTAGAGCAAGAGGGAGACGAGAAGGAAGATGTCCCTTCTCTTGATGATCTTGATTTAACAATGCCAGATGAAAAGTAGTGTTATTTTGATGGTTGGATTTAAATCCTCTTTATAAGGAGGATGACTTGAGTCGTAAACGACTTTACAGATAGCCGCTGCAAAGCGGCTAGCTAATTCAGCAATAACCACCTTAACAACACCGACTCTTTATTGATGCTTTGTCCACAGGGTTTTTTACCCTTTGTATTTTCATGCGTTATGTTTCTACTATACTCATAAAACTAAAACTAAAACTAAAACTAAAACTAAAACTAAAACTAAAACTGATTTTAGTTAATTTAACAGTAAGTTTTTTAGTCCATCAGGCCTGCTTGTCGTTAGAATCCTGTCCCGCTTGAAATATTAACGCTATTTGATTTGCCAGTTTTATCATCAATAAGTGTATCTTTTAGCCTTTACTGCGCATTTTTTAACTAAACAGACAAAAAGTTCAAAAAAATGGTTGACGGTTTTTCACGACAACTTTATTATTCTTCGCAACTTAAGTGGAGCGGTAGTTCAGTTGGTTAGAATACCGGCCTGTCACGCCGGGGGTCGCGGGTTCGAGTCCCGTCCGCTCCGCCAGTTAAGTTACTTAAATTTTGTTTATCTGTATATACAGGTGACACAGTTTAGGAGCGGTAGTTCAGTTGGTTAGAATACCGGCCTGTCACGCCGGGGGTCGCGGGTTCGAGTCCCGTCCGCTCCGCCAAACAGATTAGCCCTTGTCGTATGACAAGGGCTTTTTTGTGTCTTCAATTTAACCTACTGAATATACAATATTTATTGCCACTCTTAATACTAGCTCTTCAATGTTAATCAAATTCGATAAAATGCTATCAAACTGTCAATTACCGCTTGCTCTATAATCACATTTAGTATTTTATTAAAGGTATTAGCGTCAACATTTGATGGCATAAGTATTTAGTGTCTTTATAAGGAAATAACATGGTAGAACACATCACAGGCATGCTTGCGTTAATTGGCGTCTTGTCTCTATTGTGTCAATGGTTAGGTTGGAAGTTTCGTTTACCCGCTATTTTACCGCTACTTCTTTGCGGGTTATTACTTGGCCCAGGTCTAGATATATTAAATCCAGATGCCATTTTTGGTGATTTACTTTTCCCTATCATTTCGTTAGGTGTGGCGGTCATTTTATTTGAAGGCGCACTGACACTTAATTTTAAAGAAATAAAAGATCACGGCAGAATGGTGACCAATTTAGTGACTTTTGGCGCTTTTATTACATGGGCTTGTATTGCACCAGCAGCACATTGGTTATTAGGTTTTGAGTGGCCTATGGCTATGTTGTTTGGCGCATTAGTTGTTGTTACGGGCCCAACAGTGATTGTTCCCATGCTGCGCACCGTACGACCTAAATCAAACCTTGCCAGCATATTACGCTGGGAAGGTATCGTTATTGATCCTATTGGGGCGATTCTCGCTGTTCTGGTTTATGAGTATATTGCTGTCGCCGCTGCAGCAGATCCTACGACGCATGTTTTGTCAGCTTTAGGAATGACACTTTTACTTGGTTTTGGCATGGGCGCCATTGCAGGCTACCTCATCGGTATTGCGCTAAGAACCAATGTATTTCCCCATTATCTAAAAAATACCGCAGTATTAACCATCATGCTGGGTATGTTTGTTGGATCGAACTTGCTTCAAGAAGAATCGGGGTTATTGACGGTGACGGTCATGGGGATATGGCTTGCCAATATGCGTGGCGTCGACATTGCCGATATTTTAGAGTTTAAAGAAACACTTACTGTACTGTTGATTTCGGCACTGTTTATTTTACTCGCCGCACGATTAAATTCGACAGCGATGTTGGATCTAGGATGGGGAGGCGTCGGTGTATTATTGGTCGTTTTATTTATTGCCCGTCCGCTGAGTATTTGGATTTCAGGAATTGGGACAAGTTTATCTCGGGCTGATAAATGGTTCTTAAGTTGGGTAGCACCAAGAGGTATTGTGGCAGCTGCCATATCATCACTCTTTGCTATTAAATTGGAAGCCATTGGCGTTAACGGAGCAAGTTCAATCGTACCGTTAGTGTTCTTGATCATTATTGGCACTGTGGTTATTCAAAGTCTTACTGCGAGCCCTTGGGCTAAGTTTTTGGGGGTTAAGGCTGACTCATCTCAGGGATTGCTATTATTTGGCGCGTCTAAGTTTTCTCGAGAACTAGCAAAAGTTCTGACTGATAAAAATGTTAAAGTGGTATTGGCAGATAATAACTGGGACAACATTCGCCAAGCAAGAATGGCAAATATTCCGGTGTACTTTGGTAACCCTGCATCAGAACATGCTGAAAACTTTATGGATTTAAGTGGTATAGGCAGAGTGCTAATTCTATCGCCTTATCGACAATTAAACCCATTGGTAAGCTTTCATTTTCAGGATTTATTTGGCGTTAAAAAAGTATACGGCCTAAATAACGCCGAAGGTGGTAGCGCAAGACACCAATTGTCAGAATCGTATTTAAAACGATTATGTTTATTTGGGGAGTCAGTCTCATATGCTCGCATTGCGAGCTATATGTCAAAAGGCGCAGTAATTAAAGTGACTAACATTACCGAAAATTTCACCTTGACCCACTTTAGGGAGCGTTACGGTGAAACCGCAATGCCACTGATATATTTAACCAAAGAGCAAAAAGTTAAAATTGTCACAGGTGAAGACACTGACTTACCCGTTGGAATTGAGTTAATTAGCTTGTTGCCACAAGACGCGCAAGAGCAAGCGATTATTCAACGTAATTTAGCCGAAGCAGAAGAACAAGCCAATAAAGCTGCTCAAAAGACCCTTGACTCACAAGAGCAAACAGTAGAGCTAAACAATGAAGAAGCACCAACTTCTCAAACGTTAACTGCAGTTGATTCAGAAGGTGATGCAGAAGCTAACACTACAGTGAATAATGCAATTAATGAAAAGGACGCAACAAAGCAATAGTTTTGTAGATTAAACGTCATTATTACCAACAAAAAAAGCTTCGTCGAAACGAAGCTTTTTTATTGAGGTTTTCACTCGATATCTTAGTGTTATTGCTGAGCTAATACCGAAAGGACCACTTCATGGTGATTTTTAGTTTTGAACTTGTCGAATACATGGGCAACTTTGCCATCTTGGCCAATCAAAAAGCTTAAACGATGGATACCGTCGTAAATTTTACCCATAAATTTCTTTTCACCCCATACACCAAATGCATCGGCAACAGCGTGGTCTTCATCGCTAAGTAGTGAGAAGTTTAATTCTTGCTTGTCATTAAATTTAAGCAGCTTGGCCACGGGATCTGGACTTAAACCGAAAACCGTAACATTGTGATTTGCTAACTCAGCTTTACTGTCACGTAAGCCTTGTGCCTGTACTGTGCAACCAGGTGTTGATGCTTTTGGGTAAAAATAAACTAATACTGGCCCATTTTTTAATGCATCACTTAACGATACGGTTTCATCAAACTGATTTTGTAAGCTAAATTGCGGTGCTGAATCACCAACGGTTAGGGTATTCATTAATAGTCCTTATTTTGATTACTTATTTTTCACTTGCTTGCATGTGATTGATTGAACAATCTAGCGAAAGTTCTGCTGCGAGTTCATGGATACTGTTTTCAAGCTTAACCAGATCAACTTTTTCAGGCACATTGATGGTGAATAAAATTGTCTGAGTGAGATTATCGTCATCAGCGTGAGAACGAACTGCGGCTAAATCCAGTGAGCGGTCGGCAAGAAACTCGGTTATACGCTTCATGGTACCGCGCTGATCTTGCCCATTTACACTAACTTCAATTCGTGAAATGAAATTCTTAGGGGTGTGCTTAGAGGTACGCTTCATTACCATCAATAATTCAAGCTCAACACTTAAACCAGGTAATAGAGTTTCTATCTTAGTGATGGCAGCCCACGAGCCAGAAATCATCATGATTAAGGTGAATTCGTTTCCGAATAAAGCCATGCGGCTATCAACGATGTCACATTCACATTCACTGGCTAAACGGGATAGACGACTGACTAAACCTGGGCGATCAGCACCCATAGCAGTAACGACCAGATAGTTGGTCATGGATTTTCCTCACTTTTTCGATATCATAGAGCGTAAACTAGCGAGCTAACGCAAAGTTTTTTTGCGGGTTGTAATGCTACCATAACTAAAAGAAAACCACATAAGTATGTGTGTATTTGCCTTTAATCTGTTTGAATTATGACTAGTTTAGTGAATATATTTTAATAACTGTTGATTTATAAGGAAATAAAGTTTATTTCTTCTGTAAACAACGTTGATATTTACGCAAATTATTAGCCTATTTTTGGCGAATAGTGAAACGTTTTAGATAAATGCATTTAAGAGCCCCGTTAATGCTTGTCATTAGTAGTAGGCATAAGTAACATAGCGAATCCTGAAACCTTGGGGAATTTAGATGATAAACGGAAGCATCGTTGCCTTAATCACACCAATGAATAGTGATGGCACAGTAGATTACGCGAGTCTTGAAAGGCTGGTAGAGTTTCATATTGACCAAGGCACAGATGCGATTGTCGCCGTTGGGACAACAGGTGAGTCAGCGACTTTACCGATGAAAGAACATGCACAAGTTGTAGCGCAAACGGTTAAGTTTGCAGCAGGACGCATTCCTGTTATTGGCGGAAATGGCGCCAACGCCACTGCCGAAGCTATTGAGCTGACTCAATCTATGGCCGATTCAGGCATCGTAGGCATGTTAGGCGTGACCCCATATTACAATAAGCCAACGCCAAAAGGGCTTATTGCACATTATAAAGCCGTTGCAGCTTGCACAGATATTCCTCAGATTTTATATAATGTACCCGGCAGAACTTCTGTTGATATGTTACCTGAAACCGTCGCTGAATTAGTCTCAGTACCAAATATTATCGGTGTTAAAGAAGCCACTGGCGATTTAACCCGTGTCGCTAAATTGCGTGAATTATGTGGTAATGATTTTAAGCTTTACAGTGGCGATGATGCTACGGCTAGAGATTTCTTATTACTTGGTGGTGATGGGGTCATTTCCGTTGCCAACAATATCGTTCCAAAATCCTTTAAGGCTATGTGCGAAGCTGCACTGGCTGGCGATTTAGCGTTATCAGAAAGTATAAACCAGCCAATGAAAGGTTTATATGAACACTTGTTCTGTGAAGCAAACCCAATTCCTGTGAAATGGGCCGCTCATCAAATGGGTTTAATTAGCCAAGGACATATTCGTTTACCTTTAACTGAACTTTCTGAGCAGTTTCATGGTCTGTTGTTAGAAGCGATGAAGCAAGCCCTGATAGAGGTAAACCAATAAATGTTGAAGCAAGTCACCCCAATTCTCGTTATAGCAGCACTATCTGCATGTAGCACTCCGACAGATCGACGTATTGCAAATGGCAATGATGACTTTGTTAATGCCAAAGCTGCGCCGTTATTAATCATACCTGAAGGGCTTAAAACACCAACTTATGGTAAAGAGTATGATATTCCTGAGCCAGGTAGTGAAGTTAATAAAGAACTGGTTGGTAAGCGTTTAGATATTCGTCCTCCATTACTTGTATTGCCGATGTCTGAAGGCACACGTGTGGAAGAGGGCAGCGATAATATTAAAGTTATCGTTGAATCTATCGCAACAACTAAAGACTTAAAACAAGAAGTGTTTGAAAACTTAAAAGGCTTCTTAAATAAGTACGAAGTGCCAATTGAAAAAGAAGATTACGAAGAAGGCGTTATAGAAACAGGCTGGATTGAAAACCGTGAGGTGATTGATTCAAGTTGGTTTGGTGAAGATAAAGTTTACTTATTACGCCAACGCTACCGTTACGATGTTGATGTTAGTCCTCATGGCCGTTCAGGTAGTATGAGCATAGATCTTATCGAACATGAAGAATCTTACGACGGTGAAGACCAAGAAGTATTCTTAAGTGGTGAAGATAAACGTCGCTACACAATAGATATGCTGAATAATTCTATTGCTTACATGAGTATTACTCGTGATAAGCAAATTAAAGCTGACCGTATCGAGCAGAGTCTAGGTATTACTTTAGATTTAGTGGCAGAAACTGAAGATAAAGGTGCTTATTGGATTGCTGAAGCGGATTACAGTAAAACTTGGGACCGTCTACGAATAGTTTTACCAGAGCTTGGTTTTGATATAGTCGATATGAATAATGCTGAAGGCTTATTTTATATCGTGCTTGAAGAAAGCGGAGGATTCTGGAGCTCATTATGGGGTGATGAAAAGTTACCTTTAGAGCGCGGTAATTACCGTGTTGAACTAGAGCCTACAGAAGATAAACAGCAAACTAAGATTTTTGCTAAAAATGCGGTAGGTGATCCATTATCAAATGAAGTCATCACTGAAGTATACCGAGTACTTAGCGATGCCATGGAAGCTGACCGTAAGGTGAGATAATCACCCATTATTGTTTGTTTTGCTTCACAGACATACATACTTACAAAGAGACACATTTATGTGTCTCTTTTTTTTTATGCTAGAAATGCCAATTGAGTTGGCGAAAACGCTAGGTTTACATGACAGGTTAGGATAATTCACCAAAAGTGAACTTAGATTCAGGTTATTTCGTACTGAAGTTGAATGTTAATTAAATGTGTAATTTGTAAGTAAAGGTAAAACGCCTTGATACCGAGTTACCGCTAGGTAAACTAACGTTTGCCACAAAACTGATACTCGCTAACATCAAACCTCTTTCGATAGAGGGATGAACGGAATAACGATGAAAAAAACAATTATATTACTCGTAGCATTAGCTCTGGCTTGGTTTGGTTATCAATCAACCATGGCTCCTGAAAAATCTAATCAACGTGTCAAACCTATCCCTAATGTCGTTGTGGCTAAAGTTGCCATGCTTCCTGTCCGTGACGAAGTTGAAGCGATTGGAACAAACAAAGCGTTTGAATCAATAACCATTACCCCGAAAGTCACTGAGCAGGTCGCAAGCATTAATTTTAATGATGGTGATATTGTTTCTAAAGGTGATTTGTTAGTACAACTAAGAAATCGTGAGCAAGTTGCAAAAGTAAGAGCTGCTGAAGTCAAAGTTACTGATAACCTTCGTGAACTTGACCGTATTAGAAGCCTAGTAACCAGTAAAACGGTTGCTGAGCTTGAAAGAGACAGACTTCAAACATTAATTGACACCACCAGAGCGGAACTTGAACAAGCTAAAGCGGCATTAGAAGACAGAGCCATTCATGCCCCATTTTCTGGGCGCCTTGGTTTAAAGCAAGTGAGCGTAGGTAGTTTAGTTTCTCCTGGCACACAAATAACCACGTTAGATGATGTCAGTAAAATTAAACTCGACTTTTCTGTACCTGAGCGATTTATTCAAGAGTTACAGTTAGGCAAGAGTGTTGAGGCAAAAGCGATTGCGTTTCCTGATCGTATTTTTAAAGGCGAAGTCACATCGATAGATAGCCGAGTTAATCCATCAACCCGTGCTGTTATTGTTCGTGCGATTATAGATAACGCAGATTCTGCATTGTTACCGGGTATGTTGATGAAGGTGAAACTAATCAAGCAAAACCGTGAAACCTTGCTATTACCTGAGTCAGCCATTATTCCCATTCAATCAAAGCACTATGTATACATAGTGAATGATGAAAATATTGTTGAACGTAAACAAGTTTCTTTAGGTATTAGAAATCGTGGCTGGGTAGAAATCATTGATGGACTTGTGATTGATGAACCTGTGATTATTCGCGGCCTATTAAAGGTGAGACCTGGCGATGAGGTAAAAACAGAAGCAGCTGAAGCATTTAACTTTGCTAAGGTCGCCGGAGCGGAGAACGCCGCATGATATTAACTGATATTTCAGTAAAAAGACCGGTATTAGCTTCTGTAATTAGTATTTTGATTATCATTTTGGGTTTAGTGTCTTTTGAAAAGCTACCCTTACGAGAATATCCCAATATTGACCCGCCAGTTGTGTCTATTGATACCCGTTATCGTGGTGCGAGTGCCACGGTAGTTGAGAGTCGTATTACCCAACTTATTGAAGATAGGATTAGTGGGGTCGAAGGGATTAAGCATGTTAGCTCAACAAGCCGTGACGGTCGCTCTTCAGTGACGTTAGAGTTCGATGTTGGTCGAGATATTGAAGCGGCAGCTAACGATGTACGTGATCGAATCTCTGGATTATTAGACAATTTACCTGAAGAAGCCGATCCGCCAGAGGTTGAGAAAGCTAACGGTGGTGATGAAGTGATCATGTGGCTAAACCTTGTCTCTGATCAAATGACAACGTTGCAGCTCACCGATTACGCACGTCGTTATTTAGTTGATCGCTTTTCAGTCGTAGACGGTGTCGCCAATATTCGTTTAGGTGGCGGTAAAGTGTATGCCATGCGCATTTGGATTGATCGCCAAGCATTGGCATCTCGAAACTTGACGGTAGCGGACGTTGAATCCGCGCTTCGCTCAGAAAACGTTGAGTTGCCTGCTGGTTCTATTGAATCAAAAGAGCGTCACTTTACAGTGCGAGTTGATAGAAGTTTTAGAACCGAACAGGACTTTGCCAATTTAGTGATTACCCAAGGTGACGATGGTTACTTAGTTAAGTTGGGTGATGTCGCCAAGGTTGCAATCGGCTCTGAAGAAGAGCGTATTATGTTCCGTGGTAACACTGAATCAATGATTGGACTCGGTGTATCTAAGCAGTCAACATCTAACACGTTAGAAGTGGCGCGTGCGGCTAATGCACTAGTGGATGTAATTAATCCAACTCTACCAGCTGGAATGGAAATTAAACGCTCATACGATAGCTCAGTGTTTATCGAAGCTTCAATTAAAGAAGTTTATCAGACACTCTTTATTGCTATGATCTTGGTCATTATCGTGATCTATCTGTTCTTGGGTAGCGTGCGGGCGATGTTAATTCCAGCGCTAACCGTGCCTGTATCGCTCATGGGAACATTTATTGTTCTTTATAGTCTTGGCTACACAATTAATCTGTTAACGCTGTTAGCGATGATCCTTGCGATTGGTATGGTGGTTGATGATGCCATCGTGATGCTTGAAAACATTCACCGCCGTATTGAACTTGGCGACTCACCGTTGAAGGCGGCTTACCTTGGTGGTCGAGAAGTTGCGTTTGCCGTTGTTGCTACAACTCTTGTTTTGATTGCGGTATTTATGCCGATAAGTTTTTTGGACGGTGATTTAGGCAAACTATTTAAAGAGTTTGCTGTGACGATGAGCGCAGCGGTCATATTCTCGAGCTTAGTGGCATTAACCTTAAGCCCAATGATGTGCTCTAAACTATTAAAGCCTGCTGGTGAGAGCTCATGGTTAGTCAAAAAAGTTGATGCCTTAATGGATTATCTGTCATCAATTTATCAGTCGAACCTTAACTCCGCGATTAAGCAGCCGTATTTAATTGGTCTGATTGTGGTCGTTGCCTTTGCTGTCAGTGGTTATTTGCTTAATAAAATTCCGCAAGAATTTGCACCAAGTGAAGATAGGGGCTCAATGTTCCTAGTCGTTAACGGCCCTCAAGGTGCAAGTTTTGAGTATATTGAAAAGTACATGGATGAAATTGAAGGTAGGTTGATGCCTTTAGTTGAGTCTGGTGATATTAAGCGTCTGTTAATTCGTGCACCAAGGGGCTTTGGAACCGCGGCTGACTTTTCTAACGGCATGGCGATTATTGTTTTAGAAGATTGGTCTGTTAGACGAGCTGCGAATGAAATTATTGTCGATATCCGTAGTCGAATTTCTGATTTAGCTGGGGTGAGAGCATTCCCGATCATGAGACAAGCGTTTGGGCGTGGTGTCGGTAAACCTGTGCAATTTGTATTAGGTGGCCCGAGCTACGAAGAGCTTGCACTTTGGCGAGATATGTTATTAGAAAAAGCCTCTGAAAATCAGATGCTCGTTGGGCTTGACCATGATTATAAAGAAACCAAACCGCAGTTAAGAGTGGCGATAGATAAAGATCGTGCTGCAGATTTAGGCGTGTCTATTTCACATATTGGTCGTACTTTAGAGTCAATGCTAGGGTCACGTTTGGTGACAACCTTTATGCGTGACGGTGAAGAGTATGATGTCATTATTGAAGGTAATCGTGACAATCAAAATACAGCCTCTGATCTTGAAAATATCTATGTTCGCTCGGATAGAACCAGTGAGTTAGTGCCGTTATCTAACCTAGTTAAGGTCGAAGAATATGCTGATGCAAGTTCGTTAAATCGATATAACCGAATGCGAGCAATCACCATTGAAGCGAATTTAGCGGATGGATACAGTTTAGGCGAAGCGTTAGATTACTTAAACGATATTGCCCATACTTATTTGCCAGCTGAAGCTGTCATCAGCTACAAAGGACAATCGTTAGATTATCAAAGTTCTGGTAATTCTATGTACTTTGTATTTGTTTTAGCACTCGGTATTGTGTTCCTTGTATTAGCGGCGCAATTTGAAAGCTATGTGCATCCAATGGTGATTATGTTAACTGTGCCATTAGCTACCTTAGGGGCGTTAATCGGTTTATGGTTTACAGGTCAAAGCATCAATATCTACAGTCAGATTGGTATTATTATGCTGGTGGGACTGGCTGCTAAAAATGGTATTTTGATTGTTGAGTTTGCTAACCAATTGCGAGATAAAGGGATTGCTTTTGATGAAGCGATTGTTCAAGCATCGGCGCAGCGTCTAAGACCTATTTTAATGACGGGTATTACCACAGCTGCAGGCGCAATTCCTTTGGTGTTATCAAGTGGTGCAGGAGCTGAAACTCGTTTTGTGATTGGTGTTGTTGTGCTTTCAGGCATTTTATTAGCAACCTTCTTCACCTTATTGGTGATACCTGTAGCTTATAGTATTTTTGCTCGAAACAGTAGCTCACCTGAAGCTATCGCTAAACTGTTAGATGAAGAATTAAAAAATTAATTAGCCATTTAGCTTTCGGTTCATTCGGTAAAAGCCAGTTATATAAAACTGGCTTTTTTATTGCTAATTCATAAAGCTAAAAGGAAAGTTACTCGATGATTGTCGGAAAGGTTGGCAACGGAGAAGTGATGATATGAAAAAAACAGATAAGAAAATAGAAAAACAAATTATTCAAACACTGACAGAAGTTTGCGATAGGCTACTTGAGCTATATCCAGGTTTTGAATGGCTAACTCATACGGTTAATTTCAATGCATTTCCGACCTCATTAAAAGTCGTCTGTATTTTTGAAAATGATGCTCAACTGACAGATTTAGTGTTAAACAAGGAAGATGTTTATATCCAGAATTTGATTATCCATCAGTTACAGCAGCAGGGCATTAAGCTGCAAACCAAACAAATTGTGTTTGATAGCGAAACACGTTGTGAGGCGCAGCATAATGGCAAATGGGCAAAGCGATTGAAGTAATTTTCTTTGCTTAATTCAGTTCGTAATAATTAATCTTTTGATTAGGTAATTAACATTAATCTGCCTTTCTAATAAACTGAGTCATGTTGTAGCCATACTCACCGTTGCTCACCATGTCACTTGGGCCATAATGGCGCATCAAGACATTGAATTTGCCAGTGGTATTTCCTTCTAATACTGGAATATTATTTGGCTGGCCTTTACAACCAAAACGCAAGGTGTAAGTTCCATCTTTATTTTGCTTTGGGTTCATTTCACTTGATATATTGGCTACGTCATTAAACATATATCCGTCACCGTTATAAACAGTCGCTGACCAAAAGTATTTTGCTTCTGGATTGACGAATGTGGTTTCATAACATCCATTAGCGTCAAAATAGGGGCTGGTTTGATAAATGTTATCCATGACCATTGCGCCGCCCCAGCCACCTGCAACTCCAACATAGTTCATGTATGGAGTTTGACCGCTTTCAACATTACTAAAAGCACCAGCTTGGTAATAACCATCACTGAAATCAGCATTACCTTCTTCTTCAGTTTTTTGGAAAGATGGTTTATCCCAGTTTTTTGTTTTGAATGGCTTTGGTTTCGGCGCCTCTACCACAATATTGTCACGTAATTCACTATCAAGAGTACGGACTATGACGAATGCATGATCTGTCTTAGCGGTGATTAAGTGTCTGCCAGGCCCATATATCATTCGTTGTGTTTCATGGTTTTCATCGACGATTTGTATGGTGACATATTTATCCGTTTTCGGGATGGTGATATAAACCTTCCTGCTAGATAAATCGAAAACAGAAGTTGAATAAGCTGTATCTCTGTTCATTCTTACAACGAATTGCTGTGTCGGATCACTACTTGGAACTGGCATCTTTAAGAACGTGTTTAAGCCACCCGCTTTTTCAATTATCGCAGCAAATCTAAGGTTGGTGTAAGCCTGAGGGAAGTTATCTTGATTGACGATGATAGGTTCAGCGCTCACGCTGGTTGAGGTTAATATCGCAATAGCAGCAAGTTTGGATACAATTTTCATAGTTCTTCCTTGAGAGTAAGTGATCTGTTTATAATCTAAGCTAACTCATTGGCGCAGTTATAACAAATGACAATTAAGCTAGTACTAATTGGCTGACAACAAGGGAAATTTGTCTATTTGTAATAGAGTTAATTTAACAGGTGCTGTCAAAGCACAGCTTAATAGAATGGTTTCGATTGAATACACTGTATTCGGGTGCAAAATGAATGACTCTATGCACGTTAGCGGGGCATTTTTAGGTATAAAAAAGGGAAAGCAGATGCTTTCCCTTTGGCTTTAATAGACTAAAACAAATTAACTAGCATTACGCTGCTTGTATTTGATTAGCTACGGCAGCAGTTTTTGCTTCAAGTTCTTCTGGGTCAAAATCATCCACATTGATGGTTTTCAAACGCCCAACTTCAGCTCTTTCGAGTAAGGCTACTTCAGCATCGCTTAACACGCCTAGTGCTTTACCTTCTGCGGCAACCTTATCTAACCACATAAATGGTAGACGTTTGCCAGCTGCTTTACATACCTTGTCATACACAGGCTCAGAAGCCAGGATATCAAGTAAGGTTTGTTCTTGAATGCCCACAACGTTGTGCTCTGAAGGAGTCCAGAATTGGCCTTGACCTAAACGGTCACGACTCGCACATGGCGTTTGCATGATCTTAGAAACTTTATGATCAAGCACATCGCTAGGACGTTTTAATGGGCGACCGAATGGGAAGATAACAGCACGAAGTGCAATGCCAAGACCCATAGGGAAATTATCTAATAAATCATCAAGTGAGCTTTGTAGTTTATACAGTGAATCTTCTACTGCCCATTGAACTAAAGGTAAGTCTTCAGTTAAACGTCCTTCGTCTTCATAACGTTTTAAAGTTGCAGATGCGAGATATAGTTCACTTAACAAATCACCTAATCGAGCAGAAATACGTTCTTTACGTTTCAGGTTACCGCCTAAGGTTGCCATCGCTAAATCAGATAGCAAAGCTAGGTTGGCACTAAAGCGGTTCATATGTTGATAATAACGTTTTGTTTTATCGCTATAAGGTGATTTAGATAGTCGACTTGACGTTAACCCCATCCAAAAGCTTCTAACAAAGTTAGACATAGCAAACCCAATATGACCGAAAATGGCATTATCAAAGTTACTTAATCCTTTTCCTGAAGTGGTATCAAAAGCAGATTCCATTTCAGCTAATACATATGGATGACAACGGATTGCACCTTGACCATAAATGATCATTGAGCGGGTTAAAATGTTTGCACCTTCAACGGTAATGGCAATGGGTGCAGCTTGATAACCACGGCCTAAATAGTTATTGGGGCCGAGACAAACACCTTTACCACCATGAATATCCATAGCGTCAATAACGCACTTTTGCATTCTGTCGGTTAAATGGTATTTAACAATGGCTGAAATAACCGAAGGTTTCTCACCTAAACCAATACCAACAGTCGTTAACGAACTCACAGCATCCATCAGATAAGCGTTACCACCAATGCGTGCCATTGGCTCTTCAATACCTTCAAGCTTACCAATCGGTAATTTAAACTGACGACGAATACGTGCATATGCACCAGTTGCTAACGCTGCAGTTTTAACACCACCTGCAGAATTAGATGGTAGGGTAATACCACGACCTACAGATAAACACTCAACTAGCATGCGCCAGCCTTGGCCGGCCATTTCTGGACCACCAATAATAAAACTAAGTGGTACAAATACTTCATTACCGCGTGTTGGACCATTTTGGAACATACAGTTTAGAGGGAAGTGACGACGACCTGTTTCTACGCCTGGAATATCTGTCGGGATTAACGCACAGGTAATACCTAGATCTTCAGTATCACCTAACAGTCCATCTGGATCTCGAAGTTTAAATGCTAAACCCAGAACCGTGGCAACAGGGGCTAGGGTAATGTAGCGTTTGTTCCATGTAAGCTTCATGCCTAACACTTCTTCGCCTTCAAACTCACCTTTACATACAATACCAAAATCAGGAATTGCACCCGCATCACTACCAGCTTCAGGGCTTGTTAATGCAAAACAAGGAACTTCCAGTCCTTTAGCGAGACGAGGTAAGTAATGATCTTGTTGTTCAGGGGTACCATAGTGCTGTAATAGCTCACCAGGCCCTAATGAATTTGGCACGCCGACAGTTGACGCAAGTTCACTGCTCAGACCGGCTAATTTTTGTAATACACGTGATTGTGCGTACGCAGAAAACTCAAGACCACCGTATTTTTTCTTAATGATCATGGCAAAGAAGCCTTCATCTTTAAGGTATTGCCATACATCTTGTGGTAAATCAGCAAGTTCGTGTGAAACTTGATGTTGATTAACCATTTTACAAACGGTTTCAACTGGCCCATTGAGGAAGGCTTGCTCTTCTGCGGTTAATCGTCCTTTAGGGTAGTTATGAAGCTTGTTCCAGTTTGGGTTACCAGCAAACAGATCTGCTTCCCACCAAGTTGTTCCCGCTTCGATGGCTTCTTTTTCAGTAGAAGACATTTCAGGCATGATGCCTTGATAAACTTTAAGTAGTGGACGAGAGATAAAGTTTTGACGAAAAGACTTTATATTCAGTGGTAATGCGAGGGCTAAAAATACTATCCATGTTACACCACCAACAATATCTAATACGCTGCCAATGAACATGACAGCAGCTGCAGCGATTGTTGCCGTTAATAACGACACCCGCATGTAAGTTGCGGCGCCAAGAACTGCGATCATGGCGATGATCCAGGTAAGGGTAGTCAAAGTCTTTCTCCTTAAAGCCCTCAAAAAATTGAGCACTTACAAATTAATGATCCTATTCACAGAACTGAACGTGGTCAGACCTGTATCACATAAAATTAAACCTTACTGACCACGATTACAAGTTTTTTCAAACAATTGTTTAAAATATTTTAAGCAATAAATATCCACAAAAAGTTTTTCACTAGGTACAATAGTCATTAGGTAATTTTTTGACTTTTAAAACATTTTTAAGGCGTGTTTCATGTGTGAATTACTAGCGATGAGCGCTAATGTTCCAACTGATATTGTGTTTAGTTTCACAGGTTTAGCTGAAAGAGGTGGGGTGACTGGCCCACATGTTGATGGCTGGGGAATTACTTTTTATGAAGGTAAGGGCAGTCGAACTTTTAAAGATGCTTGCCCAAGTAGCGAGTCGCATATTGCGAAGTTAATTAAATCATACCCTATTAAAAGTGAAATAGTTGTAAGCCATATTCGTCAAGCAAATCGTGGATGTGTTTCTTTAGAAAATACCCATCCTTTTACACGTGAATTATGGGGGAAGTATTGGACTTATGCTCATAATGGTCAGCTTTCAGACTATCAAGATAAGTTTGTTGTTGAACGTTTTCAGCCTGTTGGGGATACCGACAGTGAATTAGCTTTTTGTTGGATTATGGAACAGGTGTTAGCTGAATTTGGCCATAAGCAACCAGAAGACATGAAAAAGGTCTTTAGTTTTATTTCAGGGCTTGCGGATGAGATACGTGCCTTAGGTGTATTTAACATGATTTTAAGTGATGGGGTTGATTTGATGACCTATTGCAGCAACAACTTATGTTATATCACTCGTCGAGCACCGTTTGGTAAAGCTACTTTGATTGATACAGACGTCGTAATCGATTTTGATAAAGAAACCACACCGAATGATGTTGTTACGGTTATTGCGACAAGACCACTGACCAATAACGAGCAATGGCATATATTATCGCCAGGCGAATGGAAGTTGTTTAGACAAGGTGAACTACAAGTCTGTTAACAATACTTATGGTTTTATACTGAACCTAAAATAGTCTGCTATATAGGGCGAATGATTTAACAGAGATTGTTTAACAAGCATTGTTTCTAAGAGGCTGTTTTAAGAAATAGCTTTTAAGAGATAGCTTTTAAGAGATAGTTGCTTCAGTGAATATTACTGACGAAAAGCAATTATCTCTTAAGTCAGCATATCCTTATTCCTTAGAATGTACCGTTGGGGCTTCCATTTTTTGTGATTCAAAAAAATGGTAATTGTCTAATTGGATATCCAGTTGTTTACTGCCTTTAGAAAAATGGCTTAATCGAACAGGTAAATAATTTAAATCAGGTGCCATCCAAAAAAACGTTTGTCGCTTTTTACTGTTACGAACCACTTCAATTTTGACCGTTTGATATGTACCACTATCAATAATGACTTGCTCTTTACCCACAATTTTAAATTCGTAGTCATCAAACTCTTTTTCTTTGACCATATCGTAATGTAATGTTTTAGGGTTTGAGTACATATCCATTCTAAATTGCAGTTGTGCGGTTAATGGATCAAGCACATTTTCTGCGTATTCAAGTTTTTCTCTCTCTTCTTTATATATTGTATGAATGACACCTTGTGACGCTGCAAATGCAGTTTGCTCACTGTAGTCGCTGCCAGTACCCGAGCGTTCACTCATATAGCGAATGGGTTTTATTTTTCCCTCTACTAACTGAAATTCACTTTTAATATTGCGTACATCGGAGAGCATTAACAAACTGACATCACTATCAAAACGATATTCATAATAGCCGTCACTACTTGCAGGTAATTGATAGCGTGCTTTACCTAATTCAATACTGCCATAATAGACTTTGTATTCCGCATTATGTGGAGTCAATGGCTTTAAAAAGTCTTGATGTGAACTTGTTTCAGCAGGCTCTGCAGCGATTACGGGGCTTGAAAAAGTCATCATACCTGTGAGTATTACAGAACATATCTTAATCAAAATTAGACCTATACATGATGTTAAAAAGGTAAGGACAAAACCAAGGTTGCCATGTCTGGTTTCCACTCAAATTTCGACAATGAAATCTTGCCTTTGTTCACTTCTATTCCTTCTGATCTTAGTCGTTCTTGTTGATTTTGGAAATGAAGGGTATTGAGTTTAAATGAAATTTTGCCTTGGCTATTGATGACACGGTGCCAAGGAAGGTTTAGATGCTCAGGTGCTTCTTTTAATGCTTTAGATACATATCGGGCACGACCTGGAAGTCCTGCGAGATCGGCTACTTTACCATAGGCTAACACATTTCCAGATGGGATCATGTTAACGATAAACCAAATTCGTTGTTTCGGGGATAGGGTGGTCATAACTATGTTCTATAGCAGTAAAAACAACAGCATAAATCATTCAATTCGTTATAGGAAACCCTGAGATGATTATATTTTTAATACAAAGTAAATGATAATTAAATGACAGTTAAGTAAATACACAAGAAATGCGATAGCGCACCAGCAAGGACAAAGAGATGCCAAATAGCGTGATTGTAAGGAATACGTTTATTTACGTAAAATACCACGCCAACGCTATAAAATGCACCACCTGCAAGGAGCAAATTGAAACCTAAATCTGTCATACCTTTTATCAAATCACTCATTACGGTGACACACAACCAGCCCATGATGAGATATAGAATGACTGAAAAGGCTTTAAATTTTCCTATAAACAGGGTTTTAAAAATGATACCCCCTAGCGCTAATAGCCAAATGGATGCTAAAACAATATTGGCTTGTTCACCATCGAGGCTAATGAGCATTAAAGGTGTGTATGTACCTGCAATCAAGGTATAAATTGCACAATGGTCCGCCATTTTGAATCGTTTTCTCCAAATTGGGCTGGTACTAGAGTGATATAGGGTTGATGCAAGAAACAGCAATACAATACTTAAACCATATATAGCAACACCAAGTAATTCAAAAGTCGTTAATTGCCCATATCCCTTTATTAACATTGCGGAAAATGCTGCGATACCTGCAACAACACCAAGCCCATGAGTGAGACTATTAGCCATTTCTTCAGTAGCACAATAGTCAGCCTGATGACTGCTTGTTTGATTTAATTGTTGTTGCGCTCTTAACTCAATTGACATTGTTGCATACGACCTAGATAAGCAAATAGGAAATTAGAGTAACAGCTTAAATCTGAAAAAACCACCATTTTAGCTTACACGTGTAAGCTTATTTATGGTGTTTATTTTCAGTAGCTTAGTTAATTATAAGTAGAAATAGTCGGAAATACGGATAAGAATTGAACTAAATTTAATCTTTAGTATCTGAGGTTAACTGAGTATGTTAAATGATTTATATAGGTTATTTTATGATTGAATTCATAGGGCTAATATTTCATTAAGCCGTATTCATGCTGCCAGTATATAGAGTAAGTGACCTGCTAAATGTTAACCATCATAATGCGATAGGAAGCGCTAATGAAACAACCTCGAGACAACTCTGTTGAATCTAAAGCACATGTTGATAAAGCTTTTAAAGTAGAGTCTCGTAGTGAAGAGGTTGTGCCAATTGAGTTTAATCAATATGAATTGGCAGTTATCTCGAATAAAGCTGACCCTATTAAGTCGTCTTTGACTCTTGCTCAAGATGAGAACGCGATTGTCACCCCTGTATTACCCCCTGTTATTTCATCTCAACATGAACGTCATAATAAAGCTGTTAATCCAATAAATCATTGGAAAATGGCTCTGATGATCATTGGAATTTCAGCCGTTCACATAGTAGGTTTTTGGTTATTAATGCAAGTCGCAGACAAAACGGTTGATGCATTTGTCGAGGTTGTTGAGTCACAGGAAAATGTGGCAGAAACTCCAAGTAAAAAAGAAATTAACGCCTACTTTATGACGGCAGAGCAGCTCGCCGCAATACAGGCATCTTTGCAGCAAGAAGATGAAACGCCAAAACAAAATACTCAAGATGTTGCCACAGAACTACCAGCGATTGATGAGGCATCAGATAAGCAGCGAGAACATAAAGCTGAAGAAGCATCGATAAAAGAAAATGATTTGCAAAAATCAGCACCTGAGCTAGATGAGAATGCTGCAACTGCCAGTCAAGAAAAAACAATGGCGCCTGAACCAGAAAAAGCACCTGTTGTTGAAGTGACAACGCAACACATTCAATCACAACAGGACTCTGAACTCAAAGCGGTGGTTAAATTAAGTGATACCGTTAAAGCGGAATCTTCACTGTTACAACAAGGTGAACCAGAACAAGCGTTTAATTGGAATAACGTTGAAAGTATGTACTTGCAAGATATTGAGCAAGTGAATAGCGATAATCATCTTTTTGACAGTGATTTGTTTTCGTCCGAATCAAAGGCAATAGGGATTGGTAGTAATGACAAGCTCGCCATTATTAATCAAGCGAGCCATGACATGTTAAAAAACTTGAATCAGCAATCGCTGGATTTATTAATCGGTAATCAAGCACACAATGCAACATCAAAAAGTGGTGCAAGTGTGAGTGAAATGACACCGGAGATGAAAGATATTGAACTCATTATTATTGAAGATACTCGTCAAGCAACAACATTTGATCACCGTTTAGATCCGAATCGAATTATGCGTCAAGGTGATACCTGCTATCGTGTTGTTAAACTGCCTACGCAAATAAATCCTCATGCTGAAGGGTTAGGTTATGCAGAGCCCTGTGATAGTGCCAAAATGAAGAAAGCCATTTCAAAGTCAATTGAGAAAAGGTTAGCTAAAATTCGACTTCCCTAAATGATTTATTCGTTTGTTGGAGGTTTATTTAAGTTATTTGCTGTCATTAATATTCATTCAACTTATACTTTAGTAAGTTGGTTTTGAAATATAAATAATAATATCAGTCATTTAGCTCAGCGCAGTTTTTGAACGTAAGGCGAATTAACTTTATATAAATTCACTTGTAATTTGTTATTTAAGCTGAGTATACTGCTGACATCTTGTCGGAGTGCCTTATGGCTGAGACCGTTTATTCGGGATCCGTTGAACCTGATCAGGTTAAAACCTGCGAAGGAAACAAGCAGTTAATTTGCTCGTTTTTTGCTTAGCGTGTAAATGATTCGCTTCAAAATAAAGCCGTTTATGCTTTGTTTCTAGCAAATTATTTCTAATGTAAAAGCATAGAAAGTTTACGCTCAAGGATCATTTTTGAGTAAACGTCATCAGCAAATTACAGAGTTTTTATAACTCGCTCGTCATCAACATCATTCTCCAGACAAGCAACTCTATTTAATTAATTTTGAGGTTGCTAATGTCAAATCGTCGTCAAACCCGTGAACAAGCCCAAGCGTTTATTGATACGCTAAAACCACTACAACATCCTAACTCTGAAAAAATTTATCTGACAGGCTCTCGAGATGATTTGCGAGTCGGCATGCGCCAAATTCATCAAACGGACACCATTATTGGTGGCAATGACGAGAATCCGGTTACCGAGTCAAACCCACCAATAAAAGTTTATGATTGCGCGGGGGCTTATTCAGATCCTAAAGCCAAAATTAATGTCCGTCTAGGTTTAAACAAATTTAGACAAGCATGGATTGAAGAGCGTGAAGATACTGAGCAGCTTAAAGGGGTTAGTTCTAATTTTACTCAGCAAAGATTAGCTGACGATGGGTTAGATCATTTACGTTTTGAGGCTTTAGTGTCTCCTAAACGCGCCAAAACGGGCAAGTGTGTTACACAGATGCATTATGCTCGACAGGGGATTATTACTCCTGAAATGGAATACATCGCGATTCGTGAAAACATGGCTCGGGAGCAGGTTACCGATAAGATCTTAACTCAAAAAGCTCAAGGTGAAGCCTTTGGGGCAAGTATAGGTCAGCCAATAACTGCTGAATTTGTTCGTTCAGAAGTGGCTCGTGGTAGAGCAATTATCCCGCTTAACATCAATCATCCTGAAGCTGAACCAATGATCATTGGCCGAAATTTTTTGGTTAAAGTGAATGCCAATATTGGCAACTCAGCGGTGACCTCGTCTATTGAAGAAGAAGTAGAAAAACTTGTCTGGTCAACTCGATGGGGCGCCGATACGGTGATGGATTTATCCACTGGTCGTTATATTCATGAAACCCGTGAATGGATCATCCGTAATTCGCCTGTGCCGATTGGAACTGTACCCATTTATCAAGCGCTTGAAAAAGTTAATGGCGTTGCTGAAGATTTAACATGGGAAGTGTTTAGAGATACTTTGATTGAGCAAGCAGAGCAAGGGGTTGATTATTTCACGATTCATGCTGGAGTATTGCTTCGCTATGTGCCAATGACTGCAAAACGACTGACTGGCATTGTTTCTCGTGGCGGTTCGATCATGGCGAAATGGTGTTTAAGTCATCATAAAGAAAGTTTTTTATACGAGCATTTTAGAGAAATTTGTGAGATTTGCGCCGCATATGACGTGTCACTGTCACTAGGTGATGGCATGCGCCCAGGCAGTATTGCTGATGCCAATGATGAAGCGCAATTTGCAGAATTAGAAACATTAGGCGAATTGGTTAAAGTGGCGTGGGAGTATGATGTTCAAACCATAATCGAAGGTCCTGGGCATGTACCAATGCAGCTCATTAAAGTGAATATGGAAAAACAATTGGCTCACTGTGATGAAGCGCCGTTTTATACGTTAGGCCCTCAAACTACAGATATAGCTCCTGGATATGATCACTTTACGTCAGGTATTGGTGCTGCGCAAATGGCCTGGTATGGCGTTGCAATGCTGTGTTATGTCACGCCTAAAGAGCATTTAGGTCTGCCAAATAAAGAAGACGTTAAGCAAGGGTTAATCGCTTATAAAATTGCGGCTCATGCTGCGGATGTTGCCAAGGGGCACCCTGGCGCACAAATTCGTGATAATGCCTTATCTAAAGCCCGTTTTGAGTTTCGTTGGGAAGATCAATATAACCTAGGTTTAGACCCTGATACAGCAAGAGCGTACCACGATGAATCATTGCCACAAGAATCCGCTAAAGTTGCGCACTTTTGCTCAATGTGTGGCCCTAAATTCTGCTCGATGAAAATCACGCAAGAAGTACGTGATTACGCTGCCAAACAAGAACGCGAAGCAGGTAATACTGGGGTTTCTCAAACTATTTCAGTGGTAGATGCAACTGCATTTAGTGCTTCTCAGGTTAATGATCCTCAGCATATTGAAGCGGCAATGGCACAAAAGTCAGCTGAATTTAAAGCCACAGGCTCAGAAATCTATCAACCACTCAATAAGACGAGCGATAAGCTTGAAATGGAATTGGAATCTGAGTCTGTTGAGGGGTGATTCATGGACCAATTTCATCAACAGCGTCAACAACCACTAAGTGCCAAGCCTATCGTTTGGACGATTGCTGGCTCTGATAGTGGTGGAGGCGCTGGTATACAAACCGATTTAGCGACAATTAATGATTTGTCATGCTTTGGTTGCAGTGTTATCACAGCATTGACGGCGCAAAATTCCGTGACTGTTGCGCTGGTTGACGCTGTTTCTCAAGAAATGTTACTCGGCCAGCTAAATGCTTTGGCCGAGGATTTAGCGCCATCAGCAATAAAAATTGGCTTAATTGCCAATCAAAAACAGCTTGAATTAATAGCCCGTTGGATAAAATCATTTAAATGTCGTTCATTGGCCTTTAAGACTATCCCTATCGTTTTAGATCCGGTTATGGTCGCAAGCTCTGGAGACAGCCTCAATAGTGAGTCTGAGTTAGATTTTACTCCATTCAAAGGGCTAGTGGATTTGATTACCCCCAATGCCCATGAACTTATAAAGCTAACCCAATCGAATATTGATATTGATGCTCAGCATGGCTTTTATCAAGCGTCATGTTGGTTAAGTGAATATCTAGATTGTCATGTGTTGGCTAAAGGTGGTGATACTCATGGTTGGCAAGGTGATAATGCCATTGATTTATTTGTCTGTGAGGCTGTTTTAGGTGTCAGTGAAGAACACCAATTTCAGCGATATTGGCTAACCGCACCACGAGTATTAACAACAAATAATCATGGTACTGGTTGCACGCTTTCAAGTGCAATAGCTGCCTTTATGGCCAAAGGTTTTGTTTTGCATGATGCGATTGTCATGGCAAAAGCATATGTTTTAAAAGGCTTAACCTATAGTGTTAGTTATGGGAAAGGCGCAGGACCTGTAGCAAAAACAGGATGGCCAAGTGATATTAGTTTTTATCCTAAGATTGCATATTATATCAATAATACATTATTGCTCGATAGCGCGTTAAACCATGATGCACAAGCTAATGAGTTTGTGCGTTTGCAACGTGATATCGGCATTTATCCTGTTGTTGATGACATAGCGATGCTAGCGCAGTTACTGCAAGCGAATTGCACGACCGTACAATTACGAATTAAAGCCGACGGTCCTGTTTCTAGCGAGCAGCTTGAGCGAGATATTAAGCAAGCTATTGCATTAGGTAGACAATACAATGCGCAAGTATTTATCAATGATCATTGGCAACTGGCTCTAAAACATAATGCGTTCGGGGTGCATTTAGGGCAAGAAGATGCGATTCTCGCTGATTTACCAGCCCTTAAAAGTGCAGGCATTGCATTAGGTCTTTCTAGCCACAGTGTGTTCGAAATTTTATTGGCCAATCAATTAAAACCTTCGTATATCGCACTGGGGCATATCTTTGCCACCACAACCAAAGTGATGCCTTCAAAACCGCAAGGTTTAGAAAAGCTTTCGATTTATGCTGAGTTGTTAAAACATGTTTGTCCAACCGTAGCAATAGGTGGGATCAATGAATCGGTACTCGCACAAATTAAGCACACAGGTGTAGACAGTGCTGCTGTAGTAAGAGCCGTAACAACCGCAGATGAGCCAGCTAGCGCCTATTTAAAGCTGTATAAACAATGGTTAGCACCAGAGTTTAGTCCTCATCGTGCGAGTGATAGCCCTATAGATCTAGTCACTCGTAGACCTCAGTTAGAAGAGGTGTGCGATGAGTAAGGCTTATGAACTGAGTGACCAGCAATTTATGCGCTTTTCTGCGCAAATATTACTGCCTGAATTTGGTGAGTTGGGGCAGCAAACACTGCAAATGAGTAAGGCGGTAGTCATTGGAGTCGGTGGCTTAGGCCATGCTGTGGCTCAACAACTCGCTGCTGCAGGTATCGCTGAATTAATATTATTTGATGATGACAAGGTTGAACTTTCTAACTTACCTCGGCAGCTGTTATTTACAGATTCGGATATTGGTAAAGCTAAAGTAACCGTTGCCGCGCAAAAACTATCGTTAGCTTATGAAGACTGCACAATAACAGCCCGCCAAAAACGCTTCACTGAACAGGATGCTGATGTACTGCAAAGTGTCGATATCATTTTCGATTGTACTGATAATTTCGAGTCTAGATTGCTGAATAATAAAGTCGCGGTTAAGTATCAAATACCCTTAATCAGTGCTGCTATTAGTGGTTACCAGGGGCAATTATTGTGTGTTGCGCCGGCTTATGAGCCTTTATCAGTAACCGCATCTATGCATGACACGTCACTAGCAAGTTCAACACAAGCTAATTCAATACGAGCTAATTCAACACAAACTAAGTCAGCAAAAGCACTGTCAAATAACCGTAGTGGCTGTTTTCAATGTCTGTTCCCAGAAGATACCTTAATGGCTCAAAAGTGTTCTGTTCTCGGTGTATTAAATGCAACAGTGCTTAGTGTCGCATCAATGCAAACACTGATGGGATTGCAATGGCTTAGTGGTGACGATGACGCGAAACAATCATTAATAGGGCTGCTACATCTTTTTGATGCTCGCAGTTTGCAATGGCGTCAAGTTACGCTGAGTCAAGATGCTGAATGTCCCGTTTGTTATACAAGTTAACCTAACTGAGCTAGGTAAGGCTGGAATATATGATTACGATAAAATTTAATGGATTACAAGAAGAAGTAGGTCATAACCCGAGTTTGTTGCAGTTAATTGAGTCAAAGGAAATTAATCCTAAAACAGTGGCTTTAGTGCTGAATGAACAAGTGGTACCAAGAAGTCGCTGGGCTCAAATTGAGTGTCAAGATAGCGATAAAATAGATATTTTTTCAGCGGTAGCAGGAGGCTGACATGTTAACTATTGCCGATCACCAATTTGAATCTCGGTTATTTACCGGAACTGGCAAGTTTTCTGATACTCAAACCATGTTAGCTGCATTATCGACTTCGCAATCGCAGCTGGTCACATTAGCCATGAAACGTATCGATCTCAGCAAGAACTTTGATGACTTACTCACGCCTTTACAAGAAATGGGGGTAAAACTATTGCCTAACACCGCTGGCGCTCGTACAGCGAAAGAAGCCATTTTTGCTGCTGAGTTAGCTAGAGAAATGCTTGGTACTAATTGGGTTAAACTTGAAATTCACCCAGACCCTAAATACCTGATGCCTGATGCTATAGAAACGCTTGCTGCTGCCTCAGTGTTATGTGAAAAAGGCTTTACGGTGTTGCCATATGTTCACGCAGATCCAGTGTTATGTCGTCGACTTGAAGAAGTTGGCTGCGCTGCTGTGATGCCACTGGGTAGCCCAATAGGCAGCAATCAGGGGTTAGCGACAGAACCATTTTTAGAAATCATCATAGAGCAAGCTAATATTCCAGTCGTTATCGATGCTGGGATAGGTGCGCCTTCACAAGCGTGTCGGGCAATGGAAATGGGAGCTGATGCTGTGTTAGTTAACACAGCAATTGCGAGTAGTGCCAATCCTCAACATATGGCGACATGTTTTAAAGATGCTGTTAACACTGGGCGTATGGCTTATCTTGCAGGTCTTGGTAGTGTGACAAAACATGCTGAACATACCAGTCCATTGACACAGTTTTTAGAGAACTGATCAAACTGAGAAGTTTTTCATCAACCTTAGAGGTTATTTGATGGACGGTAGATTTTTTATCAGGATGAAACGATGAGTTTTAGTGATTATTTTAAACAATTAGACCTCGATAAGTTGTCCATGCAGTTATATTCCTGCACAGCAAATGATGTTGAACGTGCACTTGCTGCCCCGCAGCGTGATATCGACCACTTAATGGCGCTGTTATCACCAGCGGCATCTGCATATTTAGAGCAAATGGCGCAGCAAGCATATCAGATAACAAGACAACGCTTTGGTGCCAATATTGGTATGTACTTACCTCTATATCTATCTAATTTATGTGCTAACGAGTGTGATTATTGCGGCTTTTCAATGAGTAATAAATTGAAAAGAAAAACATTGTCTGATGATGAGTTATTAGCAGAAATTTCGATCATTAAACAACGTGGTTTTGATTCAATCTTATTGGTGTCAGGTGAACACGAAACCAAAGTTGGAATTGACTATTTTAGCCATGTTTTACCAATAGTTAAGCAACATTTTAGTTATGTTGCTATTGAAGTGCAGCCATTGAAAACAGAAGAGTATCAAGCGCTTGTAGCATTAGGCTTAGATGCTGTTATGGTCTATCAAGAAACGTATCAACCCATAACCTATGCTAAGCATCATACGCGTGGTAAAAAACAAGACTTCGTCTATCGGTTAACGACACCTGAGCGTGTAGCTAGTGCTGGTGTCGATAAAATTGGTCTCGGAGTATTACTTGGTTTGGATGATTGGCGTTTAGATGCACTGTTAATGGGGTATCATTTATCGTATTTAGAACGTCGCTTCTGGCGTTCTCGTTATAGTATTTCTCTACCAAGGTTAAGACCTTGTACTGGTGGTGTGCCCCCGAAAGTTGAGTTAACTGATAAAGGCTTAGTGCAAATGATTTGTGCATTCAGATTATTCAATGCACAACTTGAGATTAGCTTGTCAACACGTGAAGAACCCAGCTTTAGGAACAATTTACTGCCGCTTGGCGTCACCAATATCAGTGCAGGGAGCTCAACAGAGCCTGGGGGGTATCAAAACCCTAATACACAATTGGATCAGTTTGAAATAAGTGATGAGCGTAGCGCCAGTGAAATGGCAAATACTATGCGTACTATAGGCTTAAACCCCGTTTGGAAAGATTGGGAAAAAGCTTGGTGCTAGAAGTAAGATTGATAAACAATATTCTTTGTGCAAGGGAAGAAAATTGAAGCTCGCTCTCACTGTACAAAGTGCAAATTTTGTTTGATAATTGTTGTTAGTTTGATTGTCTACAAATTAGGGGGCAACGAGTATGCAAATACCTTCAGCAATGAGTTCAGGTGTTCAAGGCCTTCAAGGGGCTCAGAATGACCTTGCTCAGGCAACCACTACAGTGGCTAAACCAGAACCGGTTCAAACTTCATCTTCGGCCTATTTAGCTGAAGATACAGTTAGCTTGAGCAGTCAATCAAATTCGACAGATAAAGTGTCAGCACTAATTGATGCTCAACAAGCGGTTAATCATGGTCAAGCATCTGCAGAGGTCATTAATGTCGCCAATGAAAATGTTGGCACAATTATCGATTTATCTGTTTGATTATGATTAATGCGGTTAGCCACAGTTTGAATCCTAAAATGATTCAAACTGAACAATCTGTCACTCAATATAGCCAATCAGCTATAGCTAGGAATACTGTAACGCCGTTAACGGCAGTTTCAAATTCCGAAAAGACCACGATCTCATCAAGCCTGGTTTCAACTCAAGCTTCAAGTCAATCTGCTCAAGTATTAACTCAATCAACAATCCAAGCATCAAGTCCAAAAACGCCAACGTTTATTGCACCATCAACCCTAGTCGCATCTTCAAAGACTGCACTACTGACGTCAAGTAAGAGTGAACCTACAGCGTTACATGCGCTTGAAATACCACCTTCTCAAATTCGTCAGATGGATGGTTCAAGCCATGCTGATAAGCTAGCATTTCAAACGATAATTCCTATGGGGGCCTCATCACAGACTGCTATTTCTCAAACTTCATCAGAAAATAGCGCGACCTACAATTTAAAAACCGGTGCAGTCAATGTTGCGGGGCTAATGGGAGCGAGTGATATCAATCAAGCCGCTACTGTCATGCTAAAGAATGAAAAATCAACGGAACAGGATCCCATCATTAATCCTAATGCTGACACTTCTCAATCTGTGAACTCAGAACAAGCGGTCACAAGTTCTAGCCAGCAAGAGCCGACTGAACAAGAACAATCTGCAGAGAAAGATAAATTAGAAAAGCAAGACCAAGTAGAGCAGGCAGAAAAAGAACAAGCTGCTCAGGAAAAGGTTCAACAACAAAAAGATGAAGCAATTATCAAGGCACTTGCAGCAAGAGATCTTGAAGTTAAAACTCACGAACAAGCTCATGCAGCAGTCGGTGGCAATTATGCTAACTCTCCTGAATATACCTACGAAAAAGGTCCGGATGGTAAGCGTTATGCAGTAGAAGGTAAGGTAAACATTGATGTCGGAGTGATAGAAGGGGATGCTCAAGCTACGGTTACTAAGATGCAGAAAGTTTACGCTGCAGCAATGGCACCCGTTCAGCCTTCATCAGCAGATTTACAAGTCGCTGCAGAAGCAACTCGAAAATTAAATGAAGCCAAAAAAGAGCTTATAGTCGAGCGACAAGAAAAAGTAATGTCGACAGAGGAAACTCAACATATTAATGACTTAGGTCAGATTTTTAACAATGTTGATGGTGACAGCCTCAATAGTGGACTAGAGCTTGAACAGCTTAATTCCACATTGTCTGATCAATCAAACTTTCAACCAAACCCTCAATCAGAACGTGAAACCAATACACGTTTATCAGCCATTGATATCGCTGTTTAATCAATTATCAGCAATATGCTACAGCGTTATCGTCTATTTAATAAAAGCCTAAAGTCGAGTAAGCCCATGCTGGTGTAGAATCAGCGATTCCAATAATTGGCTAGCAGGACCTTGTCTATCGCGGTTGGGTACAACCAGTGAAAGTTGGATTTTCCGACTTGTGCTGCCGATTAATGACAATCTATGTAGTGACTTATTAGCAATGTCTTCACTGACTAAATAAGCGGGTAACCAACAAAATCCCAACCCATTTTTTAAAATGGTAATGGCCTCATGAAAATTAGTTACCGTCCAGCGTTGTTCTGACTTGAGCCAACCTGTCTCGATGGTTTTTTCTTTCGCAGTATCTTTAATAACGATTTGCAAATGTTGCGCTAATTCTTGATCGTCATTAATCACTGATTGTTGTGCTAATGCGTGTTCAGGGGCGCATACTAATATCATTTCTGATTCACAGATAGATTCTGCAATAAAGCCTTTCGGGGGGACACCACAAATAGCGATATCTGCTTGTTGTTGCGTAATTAACTCATGAGTACCAGAAATGACAGAATCGATAATAGTGACTCGAGTGCCCCGACTATGTGGTAAGAAGGCTTGCAATGCACCGACTAAATAGTGCATCGGATAGATGAGTTCTCGAGCAATGGTTAAATTTGGCTCCCAACCTTGTCCTAAATTACTGGCAAGTAACTCTAAATCATCCACAGTTTGAGTTAAATGACGGGAGCGTCTTAGTAATACTTCGCCTTGCTCAGTTAGGTAGGCTTTTCTGCCTTTAACTTCAAGTAACTGAATACCGAGCTGCGATTGTAATTTAGCGACTGCATGATTTAGTGAAGATTGACTTTTATTCAGTTTTTCAGCCGCTTGCGCGTATCCACCGTAATCCACAACTGATTGTATTATTCGCCATTGTTCTAGGGTGGATTTAGCTCTACTCATTTTTTTCTCTATTTGTATTTTACTATTTATATAAAAATGGCGCGTTGTATAACGCGCCATATAACAAGTTAAGCTTACTTGTTTGGTTTAATCTTCTCTTTTGAAGTGACTTGCACTGGCAAATACTTTTGAGTTGCTTTGATATTTGCTAAGTATGGGCCTTTATGCAGCGTTTTTGGCCAATCTAATAGCATCATTGCCAGCACATTTCGATGTTCTCCCATGACCATATCAGGATTTCCTCTTGGTGATGGAATAAGCTGATACTCAGGATTAAACGATGAGGTTATGTGATCTTGAGTTTTCTTCACCACAGGATGCTCTCGCTGGCCTGTAAGTAAGAAACTAATACCTACTTCGGCAATAATATCGTCAGTGGCGTCAGTTAAAATTCGTTCAATATTGCTATCGAAATAGTCTAAAATCCATTGGAATTCTTTTTGACTCACTTCTTGTTGATAATAGCCGCTTGCAGCAAAAATAAAGTGCGTCATACCGTAGAGTTTGTTTCTAAATTGCTTTTTATCTAATTCAGAATCCTGCTCATTTGGGTAAGTCTCGATAAACGCTTTTTTATATTCTGCGACATAATCGCCAACATTAAGCTGTTTAGCCCAATAGACATAGTTTACCAGTTGTGCTGCCCATGCTTTTATCATTGCAGGATCAGTTAATGCTGGCGCTAAATCGTATGATTTTACTGCCTTAACCATTTGCTGATGACAAGGTCCCATAAAGCCTAATTCATCAGTTCTACTTGCATAACGTAATAAAATATCACTGTAGAAAATGAATTCAGGGAAGGGAGCTAGTGCTTTTTTACGAGCTTTAGCACGAGGGCCTTTACCTAACACGCTAATCGCTTGTTGGCTTTGTTCATTGATAAAATTAGGTTTATCTACGTTACAAGCAAAGAAGTTTTGGCGCTCAGTAATGGTAATAAGATCAATTAAGGCAGCATTAGAATACTTTTCATCACCTGTCATTCGATACATTCTTAAACCATAATGCCCTTGAATTCTTGGCGGCAAAGAATACATGTTTTGTTCTAGGTTCACTTGAATTGCACTTCGTACTTGTTCATGTGTGAGCTGGTGATCGTTGGATTCACCAGTTTTAGCGAAACTTGCACCAGAGGTGAGTAACAAAGAAAAACTAGCTAAACAAGCAAATGATTTAATCTTTCGAATTGCCGTCATTTATGGTTCTCCTGATGATGGATGAAATATCAGTGGGTGGCGCTAGTATAATGGCCAATTGCTCGCTGAGAATTAAATTATCTTCGTTAACAATAAAAATTTCAAAAACTTGACGCGCTGTTACTGACGATTTACGAGAGTGAATAATGACATTAACAAGTGCTTGATACCATAGCGGTAAATAATACTCGATGCCTTCGTTAGCAATGCCGTTAAAACTATAGGTTAAATCTGCCGCTTCATACCAGTGTGAATTAAAACTATTATAAAAAGTGTTGTGTAATCTTGCTGTGTCTAAATGAGATGTTGAATAGAACTGCATTATTAACTGACTTCTAAACACTCTTAATTGCTGCTGATAAACGCTAGCTGCTTGCTCACGCGCCGAGGCTTGCAAGTGTGGGACACGCAGTTGTATATATTGGCTTAACCAATGCTGACCAAGTTGATGGTGGTCCGCTGAAGCACCAAATTTATTGTTTAAGTAAAATTGGCTGCCTCTAGCAAGTCCCGAAATAGCTTGCGCTATCGCGTCAATGACACTTAATGCTTGTCTTCTATTTTTGATTTTTTCTCGATAACTGATACTAACCTGCGCAAATTGATGGCCGATCACCGGGTAACGTATGATGTGGGTCGCTGTTTTTTCGCTAGGGTGGATAAATAACTCGCCTAATAAACGCTTGTTATGCCAAACACGTATAGTCGTATTTTGATTTGCATTTAACGTGAGACTTTCTGTATCAGTATCAGTATCAGTATCAGTATCTGTACCGGTAACGTTGACATTATTAGTTTGTTGCGAGGATAGATTATTATCGAGCTTATGAGCATAAGGTTTAATCACGTCGAATGTAACGCCAAAGTCACTTAGCACGTCCATGCTTTGTTCGATTAACGTTAACGCTGACGTTGTGCCCTGATATGCTTGATGAGGCAGCGTTGCGAGATACTGGCCAATATTCCATGGGGCTACATTGATGTTGTTTGTTCGAGAGTTTAAAAATCTTGTGATTTGTGCAGAGGTTAAATTGCTGTCGTAATATTGCGCTGAGTATATTGATGGCTTAGCGGCATTAGATGCCATTTTAATTGTTTTAACTGCAGCAAGTGGCGTTTTATTTTTGTCTTTCGCTCTTGTTTGGTAAGCAATCCAAGCACTTTTTCTGCATTGTTCATCAGGTTGTAAAATAAGGTATTTTGCTAAACTGATATCAAAATCTTTCTTATTTCTTGCGTTAGTTTCTACGTTACTCAAGCCGAGCGTTTCTTTTGACTTGATTCCCGCTGTCGCTGAGTTAATTGGTTGAGGTAATTCACAGCCAGATTGATTAAATACCATTGAGAGATGTTGGCTTTGTAAGTTTCGCCTAATTGTTGCTTGCGCATTATGGAGTTGCGACTTGAGGTTAATATCTAACTGTGTGGCTTTTAATGTGGCCAGTCTTAACGATAATTTGGCGTAGGTAGGCTCATCATTATCAAGCTTACTGATCAACTTCGTTAAGTTAGGAGAATTGAGCATGGCTTGTAATTCATCAGCAAGATGTAGCTGACACATTAAGATGCTTTCACGTTGATTATCTTGGGCTAAGTCACGATAGTAATTTAACCTATCATTGATGTTATTAAAGCCCAGGGTGAGCTGCTCAAATTGAACTGCTTGAGTTGAAGCACTGGCTTGAGTATCAAGCTGAGATAATGTTGGCTTAAATTGCAAACATTGCTGAATGAAGAGGTTTAAAGGACTGGCAACTGCCGGAGCAGTTGCCATAAGACTAAAAACTAGGATTACTACAAAAGTGTTCTTTTGCATAAGCGACGCGTTCTTCCACTGATAACGTCGGTCCTTTTAGACCTTCGACATGTTTAAGTCTTCCTACAATCCCTTTTCCATTTGCTGTTTGAATAGCAAGTCCGGGACGTGCATTGAGCTCAAGTAATAAAGGCCCACGTTCTTTATCTAATACCATATCGGTACCTAAATAACCCAGTTCACACATCTCATAAGCGCTTGATGCGGTATGTAACAGTGTGTCCCAATTGGGTACTTGAATTTTTGATAATTCAAAGTTGGTGTCTGGGTGTTTAAGCACTGGTTTATCAAATTGAACAGCATGCAGGCTTTTACCTGTCGCGATATCTAAACCAACCCCAACTGCGCCTTGGTGCAAATTAGCTTTGCCGTCTGAGGCTGCTGTAGAACATCGAAGCATTCCCATGACGGGGTAGCCTTTGAAAATAATCAACCGAATATCTGGAACGCCCTCATAACTGAAACCGTCAAAAACCGGGTCAAATTGAATTAAGCCTTCAACAATACCGACATCTGGCTTGCCGCCTAAGGAGAATAAGCCACTCAATATGTTTGATACATGACGGTAGACTTCATTAGGGGTAACTTCATCACCATTAGGTTTGTAGTAACGTCCATTTTCTACATGGGTAATAACTAAAATCCCTTTACCACCAGATCCTTTAGCGGGTTTGATAACAAAGCCACTTCGTCCTAAAACCATTTGTGGGATTTCATTAATTTTATGTTGTTCTTCAACAACACCAATTAAGTCAGGCACCGCAATATCGTTAGCTAGCGCAAGCTGCTTTGTAATCAATTTATCATCAACACGCTTGTAAAACTTACGTGGATTATATTTGCCAATATAATCGATATTGCGCTTATTCATGTTTAACACGCCATTTCGGCGTAACTCCCAAGGCCAAGCAAAGTTCATTACTTATCTCCAGCCAAAGGCTTAAAGCGTTTAAGCTCTGTTAAGCGATATCCTGTGTATTGTCCCATCACAAGAACTAAGGCTAAAATCACCAAGTGAATACCTAAGAAGTTAAATACCCAATGTTGGATTAGCGTGTTACTCATTGCCAAATAAGCTAAGGTTGCGACAAATAGACTGCCGCCACCTGCCATCATGACTGATTTAGGGCCTTCTTCTTCCCATAAAATCGACATTCTTTCAATCGTCCAAGCAAGAATAATCATCGGGAAGAAGGTAATAGTTAATCCTTCACTAAGCCCAACCTTATAAGAGATAAGGGTAAATAAGCCAATAATGAAAATAACCACAATGATGACGGCCGATATTCGGGATATTAGCAGTAAGTTGAGCTGCGATAAGTAAGAACGAATCATCAAACCAAACGCCACAATTAGCAAGAAGCCGATTAGACCTGTCAATAATGTAGTTTGTATAAAGGCGAGGGCGATTAATACTGGCATAAACGTACCAGACGTTTTAATCCCGATAATGACGCGTAAGAATACGACGACTAACACACCAATAGGAATTAATAGGATGCCTTTAAAGGTGCTTTGCTCTTCAAGTGGTAATTGATACAAAGAGAAGTCTAAGCTATCGCTATTCATCATCATATCGATAGAAGTCGCTAAGGCTGAGCGAGTCTCTTGTAACATTGAGAAGTTAACTTGTGAATTACTCCCCCCAGTTACATCGAGTACTGATAAGCCATTGTGCTGCCAAAGAACCAAGTTTTCAGGACGGCCTTGTTTATTATTTTCAACGTCAAATAATACCCACTCACCATCTTGGTAGACTTGAACATAGGGATTTAATTGTTGACGACGACGCTGATCTTCAAGCATTAAGCCGCTAACTTGTTTAGCAGGAACCCCTTTAGATTGCATCATATGTAAAAATAGTTGGGTACGAGTGTTTACCGATAACAACAGAGCGAGATTTTGAGATTGATTACTGTCATTAATCACAGACATAAGCTGTTGCGCGTAAGACAGATTACTGGCGCTTCGTTCCCATACATCATTGATAATTTGTTCAGCAGCACCGCGCTCTGTAACTTGCCAAAGGTATGGTTCAGGAGTCACAGGTTCTTCTTCTGCATCGACTGATAACTGACCCGTAGGCACTAATGTGACGCGGTAGTATAGAGATTGGCGGCCTGAAGCTTCACGTATTGACCACACGGCACGGCGATCTTCACCTTCAGAGATGTTTAGGCCATAACCCGCAGATGTGGCATTTTCAGCAAGCACGTCAAATGCGGGATCTTGTGGTAAAGACAAAGATGCTTCAGCAGGTTTGTCTGTGCCATTGAACATCACTTTGGCTTCAACTGACCAGCTTTGAACTTGTTTGCCCGGAAAAAACGGTACGTTATGCTCAACACTTCGATAAATACTGGTACTAATGCCAAATATAAAAAGTAGGGCGACAAAGATAAAAAACGGTTTACGAGAATGCATTTTAAGTCCTATTGGCTGTTAGTCGCTGCTTGTTGCGGTTTTTTACCGTGAATATAAATTTGGCCGACATCAACAACTGCAATGTCTTTCATAAACTTACGACCAAGCAGTAATGGATATTCAAGATGGCTTCGGTCGGTTAAGTTTAAATCTGTTTCAGCTGCATATTTGCCAATTTTTAGATGAGCATGGATCACTGGGCGTCTATCGTCTGGCGCATCTGCATCTTGTTTAATACGTACAAATCGCTCAACTTTATGCTCGAATGTATTACCTGGTTGATCTTTTCCATTGGTCATCACATCAAAACGAACCCACTGAACACCGTTTCGCTCAAAAAGAACGATATTTCTGGCATCTAATGATGAAGACTCTGCACCGGTATCAATACGTGTTTCAAATGACGCCTTAAGTTCATCGACATAAACATGTTCAACTTCACCAAGCATGATTTTGTCAGACACTGCAGATTCAGGACATTGCGGAGCTTCACTGAGCTGAGCAAGTGCTGCTGCATCATCATTCATTTTTTTAGATTGTTTTGCTAGTGCATCGGTAATCTGTAATTTTAGATCGTTTACTTCAGCGCTTAAGCTTTGCATCTCGGCGGTAGAGTGGGCGCATTGTGCATTAATGGCTTCAATGATGGCAGTTTGAGACGAAGCTAAATTTGCATTTAACTCATCACTTCCAACTGGCGTGATTTTGTCTTTACTTGCACAACCGGCCATTAAAGTAGCGGTGATTGATAAAACGATTACCTGCTTTAACATGACAATTCCTGTTATTAATACATCTGAATTTATTGTTTTTACTATTTGTTATTACTAACCAGTGTAAGGTTAGACTAAATCATGATTGGGTTGATTTTTTATTGCTATGATTGTGGCTCTTTTAGGAGCAGGATAACCCTCTACTGTTAAGCTCACATCATTAGGGTCAAGATAATCCACTAAAGATTCATTCTTCATCCACTGCGTAGAACGTTGTTCTGCCATAGATGTAATATCTACGTCTACACATCTAATATCGGTAAAGTCGCATTTCTTTAACCATAGCATGAGTGCATCTACAGAGGGTAAAAACCACACGTTATTCATCTTGCCATATCTATCTTCTGGTACAAGAACGGCATTTTCATCACCATCTATGACTAACGTTTCAAGCACAAGTTCGCCACCCATTCTTAATTGGTCGCGTAATTGAAGCAAGTGATCTATAGGTGAACGGCGGTGGTAAAGGACTCCCATTGAAAACACGGTATCAAAGGCGTCGAGTGGAGGTAACTCTTCAATGCCTAGCGGTAATAAATGAACAGGGTGCTCATTACCTGCTAGGCGTTTAACCGCTTCAAACTGGCATAAAAATAGTGGTGAAGGGTCAATACCAACCACACGTTTAGCACCAGCACCAAGCATTCGCCACATATGGTAACCACTGCCACAACCCACATCTAAAACCGTGCGGTTTTCAAGTGGTGAAATATGTTCTTTTACTCGGTCCCATTTCCAATCGCTTCGCCATTCAGTGTCAATGTCGATACCATGGATTTGAAATGGTCCTTTACGCCAAGGTTGAAATAATCCGAGTAAATTCTTTAGCTTTTCAGCTTGTCCCGTAGTTAATTGCGAGCCATCTCCAATTTGTACACCATTGAAGAGGTCTATTGTAGTTGGCGCTGGGTAATGTAGCTTATTGAGTACTTTTTCCCATTTAGGTAAATTGCCGTGTTTATGTTCACGTTGCCATTTACCTAATATTGCTGGAAGTTCTTCTAACCAATGTTGAAGATTCGAGTCTGCTATTTGCTGATAAAAAGAACTAAAACTAATCACTTTATTGCCACCATAGATGCAAAGTTAAAACATTGAAACCACACTGTCGAATGGCTAAAACCATTATCGGCAAAACGCTGTTGATGCATAGATAAGTTATCAGGGCGCATGACATTTTCTAATGCACTGCGCTTTTGGCTAATTTCTAATTCGCTATATCCATTGGCACGTTTAAAGTCTAAGTGTTGCTCATCCAGTAATGTCTGAATAGTAGCATCTTCAAAGCGTAATTTTTCTGATATGACTAATATACCACCTGGCAATAGTCCTTGATAAATTTTGGCGATGATTGCGTCTCTATCCGTTACAGGCAAAAACTGTAATGTAAAGTTAAGCACCACCATTGATGCGTTTGATATTTCGATGTCTCTTATATCACCACAAATTAATTCGACTTCGGTATCGCTAACGTAGGCTGATAGATTCTCTTGGCAACGAGACACCATTGATTCGCTATTATCAACGGCAATGATACGGCATTGACGCTGCTCAATTTGACGACGAATACTTAGCGTAGCTGAACCTAATGAACTTCCTAAATCGTAAACGTTAGATTTTGGTGTTACGTAACGATTAGCAAAATCACCTATGGTGCTAATGATTTGGGTATAACCAGGAACAGAGCGACGGATCATGTCGTTAAAAACACCTGCTACACGATTATCAAACTGAAAATCTGATATTTGTTCGCTAGCGGAAGCATAAATTGTGTCTTGTTGAGAATTCATCTGCAGTAACTTGAAAAAATCGTAATTTCATTTTAGCTAATCCTAGCAAATAGCAGCAAGTATCCTATTGGTATTTTTTGTATTTTTTTATTTATTTAGCTAATTTTGCATAATTTTTTAATGTAAGAGGTCAAATGGTCGATATAAATCGGTATGATGAACATAAATGTAAAAACTTTTACATTGTTAGCAGAAGTTCTTAATAAATTTTTTACAGAAGGGAATCACTGATAAAGTGGTAAACCTCATTATAAATCATTGTAGAGTTGGGACAATTTACAAAGGAATGCGCTTGAAGTTAATTAGAACATTATTAGTAATAGTACTGGTTATCCCTTTTTTCTTCTTCGTTTCAGCCAATGAAGGCACTTCTTCTGTTGCTGAATCGCTACCAAGTAGTATGACATTATCTATGAGTGAGGATGCTTATCCCTATCAATTTGTCGACGCTAAAGGTAACGCTGCAGGGGTCATGGTTGATTTATGGCGCGAGTGGTCAATAGTCACAGGCACCAAAGTGACATTTAAACCCATGCAATGGCATCAGTCTTTACAAGCCTTAACAGATGGACATGTTGATTTACATATTGGTATGGCGGTGACAGAAGAGCGACTGCGACAATTCTCCTACGCTGATAAAGTTTCGTCACTTCATTCCTATTTATACCTGCATAAAGATATCGCAAATAAAAAATCCATTACTGAAATTAAGCCTTTTAAAATTGGCATCATTGAAGGCACTTCTCACGAAGCCGATTTATTAGCCATAGAACCTAAATTAACCTTTAAATATTTTAAAACCAAACAAGCGCTATATGATGCTGTGGTAGCAGGTGAGTTATATGCTTTTGCTGCTATACAGGGTTATTACAATGGCATTCCAATCAATTTTGAATTAGCTAATAACTTTCATATTTCATCAAGATTACTGATCAAAGAAATTGATTTGTCTCCTGCAGTAAAGATAAAAAATGCAGCTTGGTTACCTGCGATTAATCAAGGTTTTGAGCAAATACCCACGCAGTTAGTTGATGAAATTGAAAAGCGTTGGTTTGGTTATCGTCGTGAATCAAGTGGTGTTGTCATTGCGATGCAGATGAATGTCGAACCTTTCGTTGATATTGGATTAGATGGTCTACCCCATGGTTTGTTTGTTGATCTTTGGCGTTTATGGTCTGAAAAAACAGGCATTGCTATTGATTTTATTCCAAGTGATATGAACGGCAGTATCGAGTTGATTAAGCAAGGTCATGCTGATGTGCATATTGGCTACCCGGAAAGCGATCAAATCAATACGGGGCTTAATAGGGCTAATCATATCTATTCTGTCAAAAGTCGATTTTTTAGCTATGAAAAAGAAATAAAAGACATTAGCGAAGTTGATGGAAAGCGTATCGGTTTATTTGCGACATCGCCTTACATCATCGAATTAAGAAAATTAGTTCCTAATGCGCAAATTCGTTATTACGACTCAATCGACCAATTAATAAAGGCCAGTCGCGACGGCGATATTGTTGGATTCGTTGCATCGAGCGCGTATACCTCACACTATTTACTTAACCATAAATCTTGGTCTGAGTTTTATCAGTTTAATGCCGTAGACTTTGATACCAATATTTATAACCTCACAAATTTAGAAGATGTTGAGCTTGCAGAGCGAATTGCCAATGGTTTTAAGCTGATTAGTCAGTATGAAATGGCGAAAATAGAGCAAAAATGGCTACTCAATAAAGCCGATAGGACGTTTTCTACTATTGATAAAAAAATCTATATCAGTAATAAGGAAAAGCAATACTTAGCTTCACTAGGTGCCATTAAGTTAGGTTACTTAACCGAATGGGCTCCAATGGAATATCAAAATGAACTAGGTGAATTTTCTGGTATTAATAAAGATGTCGTCAACATTATTACCCATCAGCTTGGTATCGACATTATTCCAGTAGCGTATCAGAACTGGAGCATGCTCAATCAAGATTTAAAAATGGGGAAAATTCACCTTGTCGGGAGTATGGCGAAAAATAGCCATCGTGAACCAAACCTTGAATTCACTGAGGGCTATTGGCCGTCACCTTGGGCAATTGCCACTACATTAACCCAGCAACCATTGTTTAACCTAAGCCAATATAATGGTAAGCGCATTGCTGTGGTTAAAGATTACAATGTGATAAATATTTTAAGGCAGCAATTTCCAGGCCTTGAAATTGTGCAAGTAGAAAGCACGAAAAGTGGCTTGAGTGCAGTGTCTTCCGGTCACGTAGACTTGTTCATTGAACAGGTTGTTACACTGGCTTACGCCCTTAATGAAGGGGGCTTTCCTGATTTGAAAATGGCCTTGGTTGCTGATTTAACTGAGCAAAAAAGTCACATTGGTGTCTATCCAAAATTAAAAGAACTGGTACCGATATTAAATCGAGCAATTGAAACCATTGATGAAACTAAACAGCAGCAATTATACCAAGACTGGGTCGCAGTCGATTTACGGTCAGAAGCTGACAAGTACCAAAAGTGGTTCAACATTGTGCTATTTGGCTTGCTGATTATCAGTGTGATTACGTTTGTTGTGTTCTTAGGTAATAAGCGCCTTAAACTTGAGATTTCTCGTCGCAAGAATGCTGAAAAGAAAATAAAATTTATTGCAGAACATGATCCTGTGACCAAGTTACCTAATAGAGGATTATTAGATGACCGTTTGGCTTGCGCAATCAATAGCCATCACCGAGAGCAGGTGAAATTTGCGTTGTTATTTATCGATTTAGATAAATTTAAAATGGTGAACGATCAATATGGTCATCATATTGGTGATGCGCTATTGATAGGCATTGCTGACTTGCTTAAGACGGTGGTGAGAAAGTCGGATACCGTGTCGCGATTTGGCGGTGATGAGTTCGTTATCTTACTTAATAAAATTGAAAGTGCTCAATGTGCAGCCAAAGTCGCCGACAACATTTTAAACGTGCTCAGTGAGCCAATTAAGGTGGGAGAGATTTCGTTAACCGCATCTGCAAGTATTGGCATTGCCGTTTATCCAGATGATGGTGATGACCCGATTTCATTGTTACAGTTCGCTGATAAAAAAATGTATACAGTGAAAAAGCAGGGTGGTGATAAACACAGCTAATCGTTGCCATTGGCTCAAAAATGGCCAAAAGCAGCCAAAACATTATTGTTTGCTGCTTTTTTGCACGCTTATGCTGCTAAGTTTTTCCTAAACTCTAGCCAATTGCAGTAAACTGATTGATACTTCCTAGCAAAAATTACGCACTCATTTATTAAACGCTAAATTGGCGTATTATAAGTGCTATAGTTGCCAGCATTATTTTAATATAATGCAAAAATACATTCTTTTAGACACCTATTTCCGAATAAAGGGTAGAGTTAAATGCGCAGTCATTATTGTGGAGACGTCAATAAGTCTCATCTTGGTCAAGAAGTCACCTTAGTCGGTTGGGTTAACCGTAGCCGTGATTTAGGCGGTGTTATATTTTTAGACCTTCGTGACAGAGAAGGGATTGTTCAGGTTGTATACGATCCTGACTTAGAAGATGTGTTCAAGGTGGCCAGCAGTCTACGCGGTGAATTCTGTGTGCAAGTTAAAGGCTTAGTACGTGCGCGTCCTGATAGCCAAATCAATGCGCAGATGAAAACTGGGGAAATTGAAGTATTAGGTAAAGACCTAACCATTATCAATACTTCAGCGCCATTACCACTGAGCATGGATAATCACCAAAACAATAGTGAAGAACAACGCTTAAAATATCGCTACCTAGATTTACGTCGCCCAGAAATGGCTGATCGTTTGGTTTTCCGCTCAAAAGTGACTAGCGCTGTTCGTCGCTTTTTAGATGACAGTGGCTTTTTAGATATTGAAACACCAATATTAACCAAAGCCACACCTGAAGGTGCGCGTGATTATTTAGTACCTAGTCGTACTTATAAAGGTCAGTTCTTTGCTTTGCCTCAGTCTCCACAATTGTTTAAGCAATTGTTAATGATGTCGGGCTTTGATAGATATTACCAAATCGTAAAATGTTTCCGTGACGAAGATTTACGTGCTGATCGTCAGCCTGAATTTACTCAAATTGATATCGAAACGTCATTTATGTCATCTGAGCAAGTGATGGCAAAAACGGAAGAAATGGTTCGCGGTTTATTTAACGATTTACTGAATGTAGATTTGGGCGAATTTCCAAGAATGTCATATGCAGAAGCAATGACAAGATATGGTTCAGATAAGCCTGATTTACGTAACCCGCTTGAATTAGTGGACGTTGCTGACGTATTAAAAGACGTTGAATTTGCAGTATTCAGTGGTCCTGCAAATGATGAAGAAGGCCGTGTAGCAGCATTACGTATTCCAACAGGTGCATCACTGTCTCGTAAACAGATTGATAACTACACTAAATATGTCGGCATTTACGGTGCTAAAGGTTTAGCGTGGATGAAAATCAATGATTTAAGTGCTGGTATGGAAGGTATCCAATCTCCTGTGCTTAAATTCTTGAACGAAGACATCGTTAATGAAATTATTGCTCGCACTAATGCACAAACTGGTGACATTATTTTATTTGGTGCAGATAAAGCTAACGTAGTTGCGGAAGCCATGGGCGCATTACGTCTTAAAGCCGGTGAAGACTTTGAGTTGTTAGAAGGTGAATGGCGTCCATTATGGGTTGTCGATTTCCCTATGTTCGAAAAAATAAATGGTGGCTTCCATGCTGTTCACCATCCATTTACCGCACCACGTGGTGTTTCGCCTGAGCAATTAGAAGCCGATCCAGCTGGTACTGTTTCTGATGCTTATGACATGGTACTTAATGGTTGCGAATTAGGTGGCGGTTCAGTCCGTATCCACAATGCAGAAATGCAAAGTGCAGTATTCCGCATCTTAGGTATTTCAGACGAAGAAGCAAACGAGAAGTTTGGTTTCTTATTAGAAGCGTTACGTTACGGTACACCACCACATGCTGGTTTAGCCTTTGGTTTAGATCGCATTATTATGTTGATGACCGGAGCAAGCTCAATTCGTGATGTGATGGCATTCCCTAAAACAACAACGGCAGCATGCCCACTAACCAATGCTCCAGGATTTGCCAATCCACAACAACTGGTTGAGTTAGGTGTGAGTGTCATTCCTCAAGAGAAACCTGCTGCTGACGAGTAAGCTTAATGATTAAGTCGATTTTTTTGTATGTCGACATCAAGCATTAAATGACAAACCGAGGCAATTGCCTCGGTCTGTTTTTATATAGAACAAAATAACTGAAGGAGTCGTAATGGCAGGTCACAGTAAATGGGACAACATTAAACATCGTAAAGCAGCGCAAGATGCAAAACGAGGAAAACTTTTCAGTAAATTTATCCGAGAGTTAACAGTATCGGCACGTGAAGGTGGTTCAGATCCTGATGCAAACCCGAGACTGCGAGCCGCGATTGATAAAGCCTTATCCAATAACATGACCCGTGATACAGTCGAACGTGCTGTTAAACGTGGGGCTGGTGAGCTGGATGGGCAACAACTCGATACCATCATTTATGAAGGTTATGGACCAGGCGGTACTGCAGTGATGGTTGAAACCATGACTGATAATAAAAACCGAACCGTATCAGGTGTGCGTAATGCGTTCAGTAAATCGGGTGGTAACTTAGGTACTGATGGTTCAGTTGCTTATATGTTTACTAAGTCCGGTGTCATTTCTTATGATGCAAATATCGACGAAGATGAATTGATGGATGCTGCATTAGAAGCGGGTGCGGAAGATGTTATCACCCATGACAATGGCGCATTTGATGTCATGACTACGCCGGATGCTTTTGGTGTGGTAAAAGATGCATTAGATGCAGCAGGCTTTGAAGCGATTAATGCTGAAGTGACTATGATTGCAGGAACTAAAGCTGAATTAGATGCGGATACAGCTGCTAAATTTATGCGCTTAATTGATAACCTTGAAGATCATGATGATGTTCAAGAGGTATATCATAATGCTGAAATTTCAGATGAAGTAATGGAGACCTTGGGTTAACACGCTCAAGCAATGGGTAAACCATGACAATTATATTGGGCATTGACCCAGGCTCTAGGATCACAGGTTACGGCGTTATTCAATGCCAAGGTCGCCAACAACGCTATCTTGGTAGTGGCTGTATTCGAACTTCTGCCGATGATTTACCCACAAGACTCAAGCAAGTTTTTGATGGTATAACAGAAATCATTAAACAGTATCAGCCAGATCAATTTGCCATTGAACGTGTGTTTATGGCTAAAAATGCCGATTCAGCACTCAAACTCGGCCAGGCGAGAGGAGTAGCAATTGTTGCAGCTATGAACGCCAACTTACCCGTTGCTGAATACAGTGCAACTCAGATCAAAAGTGCAGTTGTTGGTACTGGACGCGCCCAAAAAGAGCAAGTTCAGCACATGATCCAACAAATTTTCAAATTGCCAGCTGCCCCGCAAGCAGATGCCGCTGATGCATTGGGTGTTGCCGTTTGCCATCATCATACTTTTCAAAGTTTAATTGCAATGGGCGGTAAAGCCCATAGCCGAACATACGGACGTTATAAATGATAGGAAGATTAAGTGGGTTGGTTGTTGAGAAACAAGCACCGGAAATCGTGTTGGATGTAAATGGTGTAGGTTATGAGTTACAGGTACCTATGACCAGTTTCTATGAGCTCCCTGAGTTAAATCAACAAGCAATGTTATTCACCCACTTTGTGGTGCGTGAAGATGCACAGCTTTTGTATGGTTTTATAACCAAGCAAGAGCGGGCGTTATTTAGGTTATTAATTAAAACTAACGGTGTTGGTCCTAAACTCGCCTTAACAATATTGTCCGGTATGACGGCGGCGGAGTTTGTTAATTGTGTCGAACGAGATGATATAGTCACTTTAGTTAAGTTACCTGGAGTCGGTAAAAAAACGGCAGAGCGTTTAGTGGTTGAGATGCGAGATAAGCTTAAAAGCTTACTAGAGGCCTCTGTTGGATCTGAGCGCGAGTTTGCTTTACAGAGTAACTATAAGCCAGCAGTTGTTGAAAACAATGCAGAAGAAGATGCCATTGCAGCACTTGTTTCTCTAGGCTATAAACCAGCACAAGCGAGTAAAGCTGTATTAAGTGCATACACTGACGGTATGAGCAGCGAAGTCCTGATTAAGGCTGCATTAAAGTCAATGCTATAAAGAGGCAACAATGATAGAAGCGGATCGTTTAATTCAGCCACAAGAGTTTGAGCAAGAAGTGCATATTGACCGTGCTATGCGGCCGAAAATGCTCGATGATTACACAGGGCAAGATGATACTCGTGCGCAGCTTAAAGTTTTTATTGAGGCTGCACTGAAACGTGAAGAAGCGCTGGATCATATGTTGATATTCGGTCCTCCAGGATTGGGTAAGACGACGTTAGCAATGATTGTTGCCAATGAAATGGGCGTTAATATCAAATCAACTTCTGGGCCGGTTCTTGAAAAAGCAGGCGATTTAGCCGCTCTACTAACTAACCTTGAGCATGGCGATGTGTTGTTTATCGATGAAATTCATCGTTTAAGTCCAGTTGTTGAAGAAATCTTATATCCTGCTATGGAAGATTATCAACTGGATATTATGATTGGTGAAGGGCCCGCGGCTCGTTCAATTAAACTGGATTTACCGCCATTTTCTTTAATTGGTGCGACAACTAGAGCAGGGGCATTAACATCGCCATTAAGAGCGCGTTTCGGTATACCGTTAAGGCTAGAGTTTTATAACGTCAAAGATTTGTGCACCATTGTGACTCGCTCTGCCAAGGTGATGGAGTTACCGATTGATGAAGCTGGCGCTTTTGAAATAGCCAAACGCTCTAGAGGTACCCCTCGAATTGCCAATCGTTTATTAAGACGCGTTAGAGATTACGCTGAAGTTAAACATAATGGTTTTGTTACTGAAGATGTGGCTAAAAAAGCGCTGGACTTACTCGATGTCGATTTAGAGGGCTTTGACTATTTAGACAGAAAGCTATTGTTAGCCATTATTGATAAGTTCATGGGCGGGCCTGTTGGTTTAGACAACCTTGCAGCTGCTATTGGTGAGGACAGAGAAACAATTGAAGATGTATTAGAACCATTTTTGATTCAACAAGGCTTTATTCAACGAACACCTCGAGGTCGTATTGCAACAGATAGAGCTTATCAACACTTTGATATAATAAAACCAGCAGAATAAAGTGTTAACATTTTTAAAAGGGAAAGCATTAGCTTTCCTTTTTTTATGTTTTTAAAAAGTGAATAACTATTCAAAAGTGATTGTTATCAATTTTATAACAATTGCTACTGTGTAAAATTCATTCAAAAAATATTTTTCTTCAGCATGTTGTTGCTGATTTGTTATACCTAGGCAGTATATATCTCCAATGTAAAAATATCTTATTGATTGTGCCAATATATCAATTCGTAATTAGTACAACTAACTCAAAATAATTACCCTCCATTGTTAATAATAATGCTGATGAAATAGACATCATTATTTGATAATCCTTGAATGCTAGTTGTGGCGGTGCTTTCAGCGTTTTCTGAGTAAAACTATCCAGTAGCTGAACCAATTCTGAATTAATTAACGATTCTCCAATCATGGTTCAATATATTTGTGTGATCTAGGTCACACTTTTGGTTAGAAGTAAGTTTAAAAAATGTTATAACGACACCAGTGATTAATGCTGAACAATTTGCAATTAAATAGTTTTTTATCCTGCTTATTTAAATTGAAGGTGTTTTGGGATGTAGATCACTTATTTTTGATTACAATCGTAGTGCATATTTATTAACAAAAAATGGCTTAAAAGTTACAACTTCGTGGTTTGACGAAATATCTCTGGTTATTCAGTATCTAGGCCAACGCAATTTTAAATATTTATTTATTTGCGTAAACAGAATAAGAAAAGATATCACCAGGGAGCAACAAATGATTAAAAGATCAAAACTATCAAACAGCATAAACGTGGCTTTATTAGCCTCAGTTTCCGCTGCTTCAGCCGTATCGGTAAGTGCTTATGCTGAAGAAGAATCAGCTAACGTAGAAAGAATTGCAGTTACTGGCTCCCGTATTCAACGTCAAGACATGGAAACTGCTTCTCCAGTCACTGTGATTGATGCTGCTGCGATTCGTTCAGAAGGTTTTACAACAGTCGATGAGCTACTTCAGGCTCAAACGTCAATGGCTGGTGCTGCAGTTGGTTCAAGCACCAACAACGGTTCTGACGGTGTTGCTCAAGTCGACCTTCGTGGTATGGGCTCACAACGTACATTAGTATTGCTTAACGGCCGTCGTATGGTTAACTCAGGTTCTGGTGCTGATAGCTCAGTTGACTTAAACGCAATTCCAGTTGCAATGATTTCGCGTGTCGAGATTCTAAAAGATGGCGCTTCAGCTGTTTATGGTTCTGATGCGATTGCTGGTGTAGTTAACATTATCACTAAGAAAGACTTTGAAGGTTTCCAAGTAGACGTTCAAGGCGGCATGACTGATAAGAGCGACGGTGAAAACGGCGAAATCAGTGCACTATATGGTTTTAACACCGATACAGGTAACTATACGTTTGGTGCTGCATACTCTGAGCGTAGAGGTGTTATTCAATCGGATCGTGATTGGACCGATCCAGGTAACAGTTCTACTACGCCAAATGGTTCTTTAGATGGCATGGTTAAAGATGCTGATGGTAACTGGGTTGATCGTGAAGAAGGCTATGACTTCACTCAAGACAGTTTCTATCAAACACCAAGCAAACGTTACAGCTTATTTGCAAACATGACGCAAGAGCTAGGTAATGACATTATTTTAACTGGTGATATTCTTTACACTAAACGTAAGTCGAATCAGCAGCTAGCAGCTCAACCTGCAATTTTAGCATTAGATGTTTGTCAGCCGGGTGATGATCCAGCTAAGTGTTTTGAACTTGATCAAGACATGATTGATGCTGGTATGGCTCCTAATGATGACGGTCAAATCGACTACCGTAAGCGTATGAATGATGTTGGTCCACGTATTTACAGTCAAGATACTGATACTTGGAGAGTTTCTGCTGGCCTTGAAGGTTCTTTAGATATCAACACTGGTATGAACTGGGATGTATCTTATACCTATGGTAATAACAAAGCAGATACCTCTGTAGAAAACTCGATTAATGCAACATTAATGGCTGATGCTATTTATGCTGATCAAGATGCGTGGTTAACAGGTCAACCGATGACTGACCAAGCGTTATTAGACAGTGTTGCGTACACAGAAAAAGCTAATGGTGGTAACGAGCAGCATGTATTCTCTGCGGGCTTAAACGGTGAGTTATTTGACTTAGATGCAGGTCCAGTAGCTTTCGCAGTTGGTGCTGAATACCGCTATGAAAGCGGCTATTACAATCCTGATCCAATTATCGTTGCTGGTGAAGGTACAGCAGCCCAGCAAGATCCAACAGATGGCAGCTACAATGTTTTCTCTATCTTCCAAGAAGTGAGCGTACCGTTTACTGAAAAACTAACCGGTGAATTCGCATTACGCTTTGATGATTACTCTACATTTGGTAATGCATCAACTTGGAAAATTGGTTTAACCTACGAAGCAACAGACGACTTAATGATCCGTACCGTTGCGGCAACCGGTTTCCGTGCTCCAAGTGTGAGCGAGCTATACGGTGGTAACTCAGGTTCTTACGATTACTTAGAAGATCCATGGGGTAATGAGCAAGATGAGCAAATCTTGGTTAACTACACATCAGATGAAGATCTACAACCAGAAGAATCAGAGTCTTACACAGCAGGTCTAGTTTACTCGCCTAGCTACATCGATGGCATGTCATTAACGTTAGATTACTGGCGCTTTAAAGTTAAAAACGCAATTACGCGTTTAGATACTCAAGCAGGTCTTAATGCATGTTACAACGGCGACCAAGCAACTTGTGAGCTATTCAACATTGGTTCAAATGGAGATTTGTCTAACTTAACAAACTCATTAACCAACGTAGGTTACCAAGACACAAGTGGTATTGATTTCAACTTAGCTTACCGCTTTGACGCGCTAAACTTAGATTGGACAGTCAGTAACGATACAACTTACTTGTTAAACTTTGAGCAAGATGGCATTGACTACACTAATACTATCGACGGTAACTTCGGCGCATACGCTCAAGTACGTAACAACTTTAGTATCAAAGCAGGTCAAGATGATTGGAGTGTAATGTACTTCAACCGTTATATCGGTGAAATGGATGACTTAAGTGCTGGCACTAAAGTTGATTCAATTCTTTATCACAACATTTCAGCTAGCTACTTTATCAATGATTCTTGGATGTTAAGTGGTGGTGTTAAAAACTTAACTGATGAAGAACCATCAAGAGTGTCTAACGGTAGTGACGGTGGTACAGTACCAGAAGTTTACGACACTATCGGTCGTACATACTTTGTTGGAGTAACAATGAACTTCTAATCGAAGTTTATTCCATCAAAAAAGCCAGCATTTGCTGGCTTTTTTGTTGAATATAAAGCTAAATCATTAACGAATTAACCTAATCCTTCGCTCATGGCTTTCTTTTGAATCAGTTCAATTTTATAACCATCTGGATCTTCAACGAACGCGATTTCAGTTGTGCCACCGGCTACAGGGCCAGGTGCACGAGTGATTTTTCCGCCAGCAGCTTCAATTGCTTTACAGCGTTCATAAATATCTTCTTCACCAATAGCAAGGTGACCAAAGCCATTACCTAAATCATAGCTATCAGTGCCCCAATTATAAGTTAATTCGATCACCGCTTGACCAGTAGATTCTTCACCAAAACCAACAAAGGCGAGGGTATATTCATATTGGGCATTTTCAGATTTTCTCAGTAATGTCATCCCCATAACCTGGGTATAAAACTCAATACTGCGTTCAAGATTACCGACTCTTATCATGGTGTGGAGCAATTGCGACATAATAAACTCTTTGTAGTTAGTTGTTTTGTTTAGGGTAACAAATTTTAAGCCTGTTAAAAAATTGATTTAGCGTGCCATTTTACTGTTTGAGTTCACATAATTACCTCTAAAAGGTAGGAAAAATGTTTAGACACGCTAAAATTAATTTATATTCATTTGGAGACAAGATAATGACAACAGAAATAAAAATGGCTCTTGGTACCTCAGTGGTAATCGTAATTTGTTTTAGTGCTTTCTTTGTTTCAATGTTTTAAGAGCATTATTCAAGTAGCCAAAAGAAACCGCTTAACGCGGTTTTTTTGTGGCTGAATTTCAAGTGAGTGTTAATATTTTATGAAGAGCTTACTAACGCTAAAATTCCCAATTGAAAGCAGTTTGTTGTTCTGATACTGTCCACAGCTTGCTTAAAACAGATGCATCTGTAGCAAAGGATTCAAGCTTACACTCGCCAACAGGGCCAACCCAATTCCACCTTCCTGAAGGCCCATAGTATGCACGTTGCGCAATGGATTGTTCAGTGGCACACATGACTTCAGGATAAGCACCTTGCTCAGCGGTTTGAACTAAGCCAAGTTTGACCATCATCGACCATGATGCGCGAGTAAACAGGTTTACTTTTTCGTTAATCAGTGAAGTATTTGATGCACCAGGGTGGCAAACATATACTTCAACATGCTTATTCGCGGCGGCGATTTTGTTTTGTAATTCATACGCAAACATCATCTGCGCTAATTTACTATGACAATAAGTTTTGTTTGGATGATAGTTTTTATCCCAATTCATATCATTAAACTGAATTGTTTTAAGCCCCATCTTATATCCTTCACTCGCAACAACCACAATGCGTCCTTTAGATGCTTCAATTTTGTTAAACAGTAAGCCGCACAGTAAAAAATGACCGTAATGATTTACACCCAACTGACTCTCAAAACCGTCTTTAGTGAATTCTTGCTTAGCAATCTGTGCTATGGCGCCATTACAAATGAGGGCATCTATCTTTGTTACTGTTTCAAGGATGCTTTGAGCTGCACCTCGAACAGATTTAAGTTCAGCGAGATCAAGTTTGATAAAACTAACATCGGCTTCTGAGCTAAATTCTTGCTTTAATTTTGCTATCGCTGCAGAGGATTTTTCTGGGTTACGATTAAGCATTATCACTTTAGCGCCTTTAGATAATAGTATTCTAGAAGCTTGAAATCCTGCTCCTGCATTAGCGCCTGTGATGAGATAGGTTTTACCTAAAAGTGAACCTAACTGTGTTGGTGTCCAGCCCATAGCACCAAATGGATTGTTGTGTGACATGTGTTTCTCCTAAGGCGATGGCGTGTGCATCGTGAATAGTAAAATGAGTTTCTTGTTCATTAAGGTGTCTGTTTAATGAACTGATGACGCTACTATAACTCTCACTTTTGGCGCTAACTAGGCGATATAGTCTCTAAAATATGCCTATTTGTATCACCTTGTTGAGTTGGCTGTTTTTCAGTGCTACTTTTGAGTTACATGAAAACAAGCAAAACATGGCTTTATTTATTGTAGCTGTGGCAATTAGCAGCTTAGCGATTGTAGTTTGTGCCACTAAGAAGACATTTATGAGTAAATCAGAAATTAAACGATTAATAGAAGCTAAAATCACGCAAGATGGTGTAATAGAGACTGGGATAAAAGGCGTGCAACTGTTTCGCGTGACTGAATCTATGCGCTGTGCACCTGCTGTCTACGAACCTTGCGTTATTGCGATTATTAGTGGTGCTAAACAAGCCATATTAGATGGTAAACATATTATATATGATGAAAATCGTTATATGTGTTGCCCTATATCTATGCCAGTTGAAGCAGGAACCCCAACAGCATCACCTGATAATCCGTTATTAGGAGTGATGATATCACTAGATACAAAAACGATGACTGAACTTAGCATTGAAATGGCAGCGAGTGGGGGGCACAAAAATAAATATAAAACAGGCTCTCAAGGCTTATCTTTAGCGCGTTGGGATGACACGTTTACAGATGCGTTACTGCGTCTTCTACAACTACAAGGTAGTGAACTTGATATTGCGGTTCTGGCTGCAAGCCGACTGAGAGAATTATATTTTGCGGTACTAAAAGGCGATGCAGGCGAAGCTGCGCGAGCAGCATTCGGAGTCGGAAATGAGATAGCACGTTCAATCGAATACCTTTCATCACGTTTACATGAATCTGTCACGATTGAAGAGATGGCTGAACAGGTAGGTATGAGCCGCGCAGTGTTACATCGAAAATTTAAGCAAGCAACTGCCATGTCGCCGATTCAATTTGTAAAAACAATGCGGTTGAATACCGCTGCAATGAAAATTGCTACAGGAGTGAGTGTAAATGTTGCAGCAATGGCTGTTGGCTATCAAAGTTCTTCGCAATTCAGTCGTGAGTTTAAACGATTGTACGGACAATCACCTAAACAGTGGAGCCAAACTACAGAGCTACCACAAGGGGCAATAGTGTAATGAGTTTGATGCCTTGCTGCATCTAATCAGGAGTCATGATGGAAGATAGAATACTTATCAGAGGGCTGGGTTTTATACTCCTTTTGATTGGGTTAGTGCTGTCAGCTAACCCAGAGTTAGTGAGTAATAAACCTATTCCAAACGATACGTTTAACGCTGTTGAGCGACGGATCTGGTGGGGGTTATTTATTGGTGCAGGGCTTTTGCTTCAGTTTCATTTTCAATTAACGCCATGGCAAGCGACTGTTTCTGCAACACTAACCTCGCTACTCATTGGTTTGTTAATAGCAAGGCTTATTGGTATTGTGCTTGATGGCTCTGTACCTAAACAATGGGTCAATGTCGCAATAGAACTTGTGATGTTAGTGCCTTTAGTTTGGTGGACGATTAAAACACGAAGTTAAATAATTTATTGTAGCTGAAATAAATCAGTCGCTTAAGCGCATGGAGCGGCAAGGCTAAGTTTATCTTAATGGTCCTATAAAGACATAAAACAAGCCTAAACCTAAAGCTATTTTCTGCTAATAATAAGAATAATAGCTTTCAGGTTTGAAGCTTTTATTTAAGGCTAGTTAGCACCATTAACTTTAGTGCTATTAACTTTAGTGCTATTAACATTAATCTCGTTCGCTTTAGCCTTATTCACTTTAGTCTTTATTAGCTTGAGTCCAAGTCACTTCGGCTATTTGATTAGTCGCTGTTTGATGAATAATTAGACCATTTTCTCCCATCCTCATGTGCCGGATAAGTCCTGAATAAACCCCATCCTTACTAGGAATTTGCCAGCTTTGCATGGTTTCATTTTTAAGATCAAATCTGACTAGTGTCTCTGGTCTTTTAGCGGATTCATTAAACCAAATTGCATCATTTGCATACTCTATTGCATAAGGATGACTATATTGACCACTAGGCGTATCCCATTGTGTTATTTCCCCTGTTTTAGGGTTATACCTGCCGAGTTTTCCCATGCCTGAATTGACATAAAACACCATATCATCAGGAGTAATTGCGAGACGACGCGTATGAGTCTGATCACCAGGCAAGCGAATTTCATCTAAAGCCATAGATTGCTTGTCTACTTTAATCAGACAGTTTGAGCCATTACATGAGACCCAAGGTGTACCTGTCGAGTCGAGTTTAATGCCATAGGGGCGAGATTTTTTACTTGGCAATGAAACAAGCTTAATGTCGCCATTTATAGGATTTAATTGGCCAATCATATTACTGTGTTGGAGGGTAAACCAAAAAATGCCGTTATCATCGAATACACCAGTATGAGGATCGCGAGCGTTTTTGTCAGGCATGTTAAACACGGTAAACTTTTCTGTTTCGAGGTCTAAATAACCCACTGTGCCATTTTTATTCCCAAGAAACCAAGGCGTTAGGTTTTTATCTAAGGATACGCTGTGGGGGAAGGTGCCTTCAGGCAGAGGGTATTCCTTCATTTCACCTGTTTTGGGATCCAGTCGCCCAAGGATATTCCCCCATTGTCCGACCCACCAAATAATGCCATTTTTTCCTTGAATTGGATCCCTTGCTCGCTGGCCCAGTGTGGGGACTTGCCAGTAGGTAAATTGTAACTCAATGTCACCATCGACTACTGTCGAAGCTCGTTTGTCACTAGGCGGGTTGTTATTGGCAAGATATTTACTAATTTGACTGACAGAATTAGGATCTAGTTTAACCATGGATGATATAAGTGACTGCCAATGAACTTGTGAATACCCAGCACTGCGATCAATATTGTTAATGCCATGGCAGCTCGAGCATAGCTGGTTAACCATTTTTGCTTGATCATCACTTAACACCGGCGCTGAGCTTAACGTTAAGGTAAATAATGCAGTTAATGAAGCTAGTCGCTGTAAATTGCTTTGCTGATGTCCCACTGAAGCCCCCTAATCACGTTGATTGAGTATCCACTATGCACCCAAAATGTAACTGCTTATTAAGCCAACATATTCGGTGATGGTTTAAACAATCACTAATTTACACACAGACTGATTATGTTGGTCAAGTGATATTAAGTCACAGGTGCGTTATCGAGGGCGTTTGTAATTATCGTTGAGTGGAGAGGAGGCTAAGAGGAAGGGCGCCTTTGAAAAGTTTAAAATACTGTTCGTTCAAAGGCGATATAGTTGAAAGACGTTGGTAAACCTTAGTCTGTTTTATCTTTAAATTCGCATAAATCTTCAATAATGCAACTGCCGCAACGAGGTTTACGGGCAATACAGGTATATCTTCCATGTAAGATAAACCAATGATGCACATCAACTTTAAATTCAGCAGGTGTCACCTTAAGCATTTTTTCTTCTACTTGGTCGACATTTTTACCCATGGCAAACTTAGTGCGGTTTGCCATTCTGAAAATATGGGTATCAACTGCGATAGTAGGCCAGCCAAATGCAGTATTGAGTACAACATTAGCGGTTTTACGACCGACACCAGGTAGTGCTTCTAATGCTTCACGGTTCTCTGGCACTTCACCGCCATGAAGGTTTATCAACATTTCACACGCTTTAATGACATTAATCGCTTTATTATTATAAAGACCGATAGTTTTGATGTAGGTTTTTAATCCTTCTACGCCAAGATCGTATATTTGCTGGGCAGTATTTGCTACAGGAAACAGTTTGTCAGTGGCTTTGTTAACACTGACATCAGTTGCTTGTGCCGACAAAGTCACAGCAACTAACAATTCAAACGGTGATGAAAAGTTGAGTTCTGTTTCCGGCTTAGGGTTGTTTGCCCGTAAGCGAGTTAAAATTTCATGGCGTTTTTGTTTGTTCATGACTTAGCTAACCTTTGTTATCCGAGCACGTGCAATTGTCTCTGTTTCTTGTTGTGGTTTTCTATTTTCAATTTGCGCGTCGATGACATTTTTTAATGCAATCAATAATCCCATGGCGATAAATGCACCTGGTGGTAACATCGCCAAGAGGAAAGGGCTTTCGACATTAAATACTTGAATGGTTAATGAGCTAGCCCAATCGCCAAGTAAGAGTTCAGCACCATCAAATAATGTGCCTTGACCCAGTAGTTCCCGCATTCCACCTAGCACCACTAGAATACCTGTGAAACCCACACCCATCATGAGTCCGTCAAATGCAGCACTGGTGACATTATTACGTGAAGCAAATGCTTCAGCACGGCCGATAATGACGCAGTTAGTGACAATCAGTGGCAAGAATATACCTAATGAAAGGTACAAACCATAGGCGTAAGCATTGATAAGTAATTGCACGCAGGTGACGAGCGCTGCAATGATCATAACAAATACCGGTATACGAATTTCTTTTGGTACATAGTCCCTTACTAACGAGACTAAGATGTTAGAGCCCACTAATACCAATAGCGTCGCTAAACCGAGTCCTAACGCATTTGTCACAGTGGCAGTGACTGCCAGCAGTGGACATAAGCCTAATAGTTGTACTAAACCTGGGTTATTTTTCCATAAGCCTTGCCAAGCTATTTCACGATAATTAGTCATGTTCACGTCCACAATGATTGACGGTTGATAACAACTCATCACGATGTTGTTCAACAAATTCAAGTGCTTTATTGATAGCGCCTACATAAGCACGAGGAGTAATTGTCGCACCTGTAAATTGGTCAATGTCGCCACCGTCTTTTTTAACTGCCATTGGTTTGGAATTAGAGTCATAAGTCATACCGCTAAAACCAAGAACCCAATCAGATTTTCTAAATTCAATTTTATCGCCAAGGCCAGGTGTTTCTTGATGAGTTAATGTACGAACACCCAGTAATTCGTTGTCATTACTGATACCAAGAATAATTTTTATATCCCCATTGTAGCCATCTGGAGCCACTGCTTCTATGGCAAGAGCAACAGCTTGCTGATCCATTTTAGCGATATAAACGGGTAATGGCTCATCTGTGCCTAAATATTCAGCATTGGCCACTAGGATACAATCATCAGTAAGTTGATTGTTGTGCATTGAGTTAGGAATGATTTGCTCTAACACACTGACAAGTTGCTTGCGTTGTTGTTCGATAATCGTATCTTTAGTTAGAAAATTAACCGACGCTACAAGGCCTGTACAACACAGCGCAAATAGCCCGAGTAATAATCCATTTTTAGAAATAATTTTTAACATTGATAATCCAGTTAGCTCGCAGGTTAATTACCTGCACGGTGGCCATATGAACGAGGACGAATGTAATAGTCAATAAATGGTGCGCACATGTTGGCCAATAATACGGCAAATGCTACGGCATCAGGGTAACCACCATAAGTGCGTATGACAAAAATTAACACGCCAATTATTGCGCCGAACAGTAATCTGCCTTTTGGGCTCGTTGCTGCTGTTACAGGATCTGTAGCGATGAAAAATGCACATAACATTGTGCCACCAGAAAACAAATGCAGAATCGGGCTTGCATGGGTGTCAGGGTTAAGTAAAAACGCAAAACCTGAACAAATAAAAATACTGAGTAATATTGCACTACTGATATGCCAGCGAATGACCTTGAGCTTCAACATCACCAAGCCACCAAGAAGGTAAGCCATGTTTACCCAAAACCAGCCGATACCTGTCATACCGTCAAATACGTTACGCTGCAGACTTTCTGTACTGGTCATTCCCATAGATAAATCTGTTTTAAACGTATCTAATGGCGTGGCCATAGTGTGTCCATCAACCGTGATTTTGAAGTAATCTAGACTCGCTGGGCTGATTTCAAAAATTTGGCTTAAAGCCGCTGTTATTCCAACATGGTTGGCAGTCAGTTCTGCAGGTGCTACCCAATTGGTCATTTGCAGTGGAAATGAAACAAGCAGCAATACATAAGCAGCCATTGCAGGGTTGAAAATATTATTGCCCAATCCGCCATATAGATGTTTAACGATCACGATGGCAAATAAACAGCCAATCACGGTCATCCACCAAGGCGTTAGCGGAGGAATGGCAACAGCAATAAGTAGTGCGGTAACTAGGGCGCTGTTATCTGATAACGCACTTTTTATCGACTTGTTTCTCAATTTCATCACTGCAGCTTCAGCGGATAATGAAACCAAAACGGCAATTAATATTTGCACCAAGGTGCCCATGCCAAAAAAGTAAACTTGCGCTGCAATACCTGGAATAAGGCATAGCGCGACTCTTTGCATCACCTTATTGGTTTGCAAATTGGTACTCACATGGGGTGAAGAAGCAATTTTAAATGCCATGTTTATTCCTTTTCACTGCTCTGTTGATTCGCTAATTTTTTCGCTTTAGCTTTGGCTACAGCAGCGGCGATTCTTGCTTTTTTTACCTCAGCAGCCGATTTTATTGGCTCAATTGAGGTTTGATCAAATTGGGTGTCGCTAATGTCGGTTTCAACTGCTTTTGCTTCACTTTGCAGTGGCTGAGTTGCGCCTAGTGCGAGCTTTTTCGCTTTTGCTTTAGCGACAGCAGCGGCAATTCTTGCTTTTTTCTCATCAGCAGGAGACAAAGTGGCTGTTTCAGGTACCGAATCTGATTGTGTTTCTGTCTTAACGGTAACGGGAGTGTCAATTGCTTGTGATTGAACAAGGTGATCATCATCTTGCTGCGGTTGACCAGCACGTTGACCAGCACTTTGACTAGCACTTTGACCAGCACTTTGTGCGAGCTTTTTCGCTTTTGCTTTAGCGACAGCAGCGGCAACTCTTGCTTTTTTCTCATCTGCAGGAGACAAAGTGAGTGTTTCCGCTACTGAACCTGATTCTGTTTCTGGGGTAACGGTAACGGAAGTGTCAATTGCTTGTGCTTGTGCAAGGTGTTCATCATCTTGCTGCGGTTGTCCAGCACTTTGAGCCAGCCTTTTCGCTTTTGCTTTAGCGACAGCTGCGGCAATTCTTGCTTTTTTCTCATCTGCAGGAGATAACGACGCTTGCACTGACGATTGCTCGTTAACTGAAGACGATTCTATTGTTTGCTGTTGATCTTCTGATTGAGTATCAGCTTGTTTAGCCAGTTTTTTAGCTTTAGCTCTGGCTACTGCAGCAGCTATCTGGGCTTTTTTATCATCAACAGGCACAGATTCCTTAGTGTTATCGGGTGCTTGCTCAGAAACCTTATTATCGCTTTGTTGCGCAAGCTTTTTGGCTTTTGCTCGTGCAACTGCAGCAGCTATCTGGGCTTTTTTATCATCAACAGGTACAGATTCATTAGTGTTATCGGGTGCTTGCTCAGAAACCTTATTATCGCTCTGTTGCGGACGTTTTTTGGCTTTTGCTCGTGCAACTGCCGCAGCTATTTGTGCTTTCTTGTCATCAACAGGTGAAGCGTGTTCTGTTGTTTGATCTAACTGTGCTGATGGTTCCTGAATTGATGCTTGATTTTCTGCCTGTTGCGCGAGCTTTTTCGCTTTAGCACGTGCAATGGCAGCGCTAACTGCTGATGACTTATCTGTGGAAGCGGCAGGTTTACTATCTGCTTGAGTGTTTTGTTCTGCCATTTTCTTTTTCGCAGCCACTCTAGCCATTGCTTCAGCAACCGCGTTTTTCTTATCACTATTTTCCATCGCAGCTTTACGTTTTTCTGCGGCTAAGCGTGACTTTTCTTCTCGTGCACGTTTTTCATCTTCTAAACGCTGCAGTCTTGCCTCAAATCGGACTTTTGCTTGTTCTGCTTGTCTTTTTTCTTCAGCTTCGTTTTTAAGAGCAGATTTTGCAATACGATAATATTCAACTAAGGGGATATCGCTTGGACAAACGTAACTGCAACAGCCGCATTCGATACAGTCTTTTAAATTAAAGCTGGCTGCTTTGTCATACTCTTCTGCTTTTGCATGCCAAAATAACTGCTGAGGCAATAATAGTGCAGGGCATGCAATGGCGCATTCTCCGCAGCGTATACATGCTTTTTCTTCAGTATCAGGCGCTATTTCATTTTGACTTGGGGTCAATATACAGTTGGTGCCTTTTAGCACTGGTACATCAAAATCTGGTAGTGCGTAACCCATCATTGGGCCACCAATAATCACTTTTTGTAAAGGCGCCTCATCAAAACCAACTTGTTCAAGTATATCTTTAACACTTGAACCTATGGGTAACCAGTAGTTACCTGGTGTTGAGACTTGCTCACCAGTTAAAGTCACTAGGCGCTCAATTAACGGTTTCCCATGTAGCACGGCATCTTGAATAGCGTAAGCCGTACCGACGTTATGAACAACAATGCCTTGCTGAGCTGGAATGCTGCCAGTTGGTACTTCACGGCCAGTAATGATTTGTATAAGCTGTTTTTCACCACCAGAAGGATACTTAGTAGGGATGACTGTCACTTTGACAATCCCTTGTAATTCAGTAGCGTTATCAAGTGCACTACGCATTGCACTGACAGCTTCTGGTTTATTATCTTCAATAGCAATAATAATGCGCTGAGGAGAGAGCAAAGTATTAATGATGTTAATGCCTGAGAGGATCTCGGTAGCGTTTTCACGCATAATTACATCATCTGAGGTAATGTAAGGTTCGCATTCCACACCATTAATGATAACTAAATCGATTTCACTGGCTGGGTTTAATTTTATATGGCTAGGAAAACTTGCTCCCCCCATACCCGCAATGCCAGCTTGCATGATTTTATCTAGAATTTGTTGATTAGATAGGGTTGCTAATTCACTGCTCTGATAATCAATGCTGTCGTCTTTGCCATCGGCTTGTATCACACATGTCAATACGGGTAAGCCTGATGCATGATTACTTGGCTTTAACGCAATATCAGCAATAATGCCTGATGTTGGCGCATGCACTGGTAAGTAAATAAAGCCTTCACCTTCAGTCAGCATTTGGCCTTTTAATACTTTGTCGCCAACCTTTACTTGTAAGCGTGCGCTGTCACCCACTTGCGGGACAGGTACAGAATAATAACGCGATAACGGTAGTCGAGCGCTATTAACTTGATTGGATACGCTTTTTAATTGTGGTGGATGGATCCCGCCTGGAGAGTGCCATAACGTCCCTTTATCAATTTGTTCTAATAAAGTTAGCACTGAGATTCCTCTTTTACTTCACGGTTAGGCGCTTGAACACCTTCTACAATGGTTACTGGGATACGGCTTAACTTCCAATCCCAATTTTTAAGGTTTTGTTCAACAGGTATCATGTCAATGCAATCTACCGGGCAGGGCTCGACACACAAATCACAGCCTGTACAGTCTTTAGCGATAACGGTATGCATTAACTTACCAGCGCCTAATATGGCATCCACTGGACAGGCTTGAATACACTTAGTGCAACCAATACATTCGTCTTCGCGAATAAAGGCGACCTTTTTAATATTTTCTTGAGCGACTTCATTTAACGGCTCAGGATCAACGCCCATCAAACTGGCAATTTTTTCCATTGTCGCAGTGCCGCCTGGTGGGCATTTATTGACATTATCGCCATTGGCAATTGCTTCTGCGTATGGGCGACAGCCAGGGTAGCCACATTGGCCACATTGTGTTTGCGGTAGCAGCGCTTCAACTTGTTCAACAATGGGGTTGCCTTCAACTTTAAACTTGATGGAGGCATAACCTAAAATGAGTCCGAATATGAGTGCTAATACGGTGAGCACGATAACTGCGATTACAATACTAGACATGATTATTTAACCAGCCCCGCAAATCCCATGAAGGCAAGAGACATTAAACCCGCTGTGATCATGGCGATAGCCCCGCCTTTGAAAGGTAGTGGGACATCTGCTGCAGCAAGACGTTCTCTCATGGCTGAAAATAAAACAAGCACTAATGAAAAACCAATAGCGGCGCCAAAGCCATAAACTGCAGATTGAATAAAGTTATGGTCTTCATTGACGTTCAATAGGGCAACACCTAATACAGCACAATTGGTTGTGATAAGTGGCAGGTAAATACCTAAAGCTCGATGTAATGATGCACTGGTTTTTTGAACCATCATCTCAGTAAACTGCACGACGACAGCAATGACCAAGATAAAACTCATGGTTCTTAGATAGTTGAGGTCGAAAGGCTTTAATAAGAACTCATTGGTTAAAAAGCTGAGAATACTAGCTAGGGTCAACACAAACGTTGTCGCCATGGACATACCAATGGCTGAGGCGAGCTTGCTTGATACTCCCATAAAAGGGCACAAACCAAGGAATTTTACTAACACAAAGTTATTGACTAACACGGTGCCAATTAACAGTAAGAGATAGTCTGTCATTACTACACTTTTTAATTCAGATATTAGTTGTATTATCTAAGGTTTAGGCTTGAGAAACAACGGATAAAAAAAAGGGTTATGTAAATAATAACCCTAATTTGTAAGATTGGACTGACATTGGTCGATTATTTATCTGTTTTAGCGATAATTTCTGGCCTAGCAATATAATAACCTTGTAATCCGTCAACTAACATTTTTTCTAATGTGAGTTTCTCATCTTGTTTTTCAACGCCTGTGGCTATGACTTTAATCCCAATTCTGCGTGAAATATCAACAATCATTCTGACAAAGAATTTGTTGTTATTATCTTGATCAATGTTTTCGCTGTAACTGCTGTCTAATTTAATGACATCTGGTTTTACTTCGCGGAAAAATTTAAACGAAGAAAAGCCTAATCCGAAATGTTGAATGGCCACTTTTGCGCCCACTTTATGCATTTCGTTGACGAAACGGCGACTGGCAGTGACATTTTTTTGCATGCCAGATTCATTAAGCTCAAATACGATTCTTGCAGAGGTAGAGCGGTGACTCGACAATATATCGCGTAACCATGACACAAACACTTCTTGTAAGGCTGATGAGGCACTGATGTTAATACCGAAGTTACCCGTTAGGCTTGGGTTTGAATTTAATAGTTGTAGCGTGTGCACCACAATCATTTTATCTAAATCCACATTTAGTCCATGACGTTCTGACATGGCAATGACACTGGCAGTGGGCAAGTTTGAGCCTTCACTATTATAAAAGCGAGCAAATAATTCTCGATAAACATCCACTTGATTGTTACAAGGTAAAATAGGCTGCTGGAAAAACTTGATGCCTTTACGATTAATTAATTCATTAATGGTCACTTTCCAGTGATCGTCGCCCAATTGCTGATTACCAGAAAACTTCTCGAGTATATGGTAACGATTAGGCCCTGATGTTTGAGCAATGCTAACTGCAGTATCTGCAAGTGTCAGCAGGGCATGAGAGTCACAGTTTTGTTCAAACGGCACCATTCCGCTATGGGCGATGCTATCGGTATCAACCGTTTGAGCATATTCATCGAGGTAACGTTTTAAGCTGACTAAAAACTGTTCGCCTTCTTTAACGGTAATATCGTTAATAAATAACGCAAAATCACTGCTCGATACGCGATAATATTCATTGACCCCTGTTTTGGCTGCTGCTTGACGTATGCACGTGGCAATTTTACTTAGATAATCATCGCCAGCTTCACGGCCATGAAGCTGATTAATACTTGATAATTCGGCGGCTTTAATAATGCAAAGCACCCCAAATTGTTGTTTATCTGAATCAGTAATCGTTTTTAAATAATCATTAAATCGACGACGAGTAGAGAAGCCAGTTACAGGATCTTGATATGCGGCTTTGGTTAATAAGTCGTTTTCTTTATGGAAGTTACCAATACTGGTTTTCAGCTCAATTCGGCTTTTCTCAAGAGCAACGCCAATGGGTTTTAATGAACCTCGTAAGCGTGAAGTCTCAACAGCCTGAAAAGACAGGTTGGGGATATTATCTACGTAATCACAAATATATTTTATGCCACGGCGATGAATGGCCATAAGTATTGCAAAGCTAATCATTATCAACAAGTAAGCAACAATTGTTAAGGTTGCTGCTTTTTCAAGGTTGACAAAACTTGCTGAAATTACCGAACTCGTACTCAGTCTGACTTGCAGTCGGCCTTGTGAGAATGCTTTTGTATGGCCAAGTTCAATTTTAAAAATGGTATCTTCAAAATTGCCTTCAGCTTTAGCGAGTGAACCAAACGTGAAGTTCTTATCACTGTCACTTTCATGTATGTATTGAAAAAATTGAAAAGTAAACTGTTGAGAAAGTAATTCATATAGTGATTTGCCGTCACCTGTCCAATCAGACATTTGATTAACATATTCAGCGTACTTTTCGGTCGCTATAGAACCTTGGCGCTGCATTTCTTTATTTTCTAGATCGTAAATCCGATAAAGTAATAATCCGAAAATGACAAATAAAACTAATTGGAAAGATTTTGATAAACCCATGAATAGTCCATTTCCTATAATACACAGTTGTCTTCATTCAATTTTGGTATAGCGGAAAAATAAAAAGCTACAACAAATAAAGGAGTTAACGAATAGAATTGTAGTGTAATTTACAAAAAAATATAAGGGAATTTAAAAAAGATAGTAATAGGAGGAAGGTAGTAATTTTAACGATTGAATTCTTCTTGGCTCCCCAGACTGGACTCGAACCAGTGACATACGGATTAACAGTCCGCCGTTCTACCAACTGAACTACAGGGGAATTGAAGAATATATAAGAATTGGCTCCCCAGACTGGACTCGAACCAGTGACATACGGATTAACAGTCCGCCGTTCTACCAACTGAACTACAGGGGAATCGCTATTTCTTAATTGTGTTTTAATTGGCTCCCCAGACTGGACTCGAACCAGTGACATACGGATTAACAGTCCGCCGTTCTACCAACTGAACTACAGGGGAATCGATTAAAACTAAGATAAAATTGGCTCCCCAGACTGGACTCGAACCAGTGACATACGGATTAACAGTCCGCCGTTCTACCAACTGAACTACAGGGGAATCGCATTTTATCTTTATTTTCAACAAACTAAACTAAATTGGCTCCCCAGACTGGACTCGAACCAGTGACATACGGATTAACAGTCCGCCGTTCTACCAACTGAACTACAGGGGAATCGTTTTTAGCAATGTATTGCTGAGAACGGAGCGCATAGTAAAACGCCCTGATCAATGAGTCAACTCGAGATATAAAAAAAAGTGAAAAATTGATGTTAACTGCTCATCTAATACCCATCGTGGCTTATAAATGCCCATAATGGCTATTTTTTACTAATCAATTTGAAAAGTAACACTTTTACTCAACGGCAATGAATCGTGTCATTTAACTCATCATCTCCACTTTAATGGGTTAATTCAAGTATCAACCACGGCAAAATAAGGTTTTAACTGCTATCAGCGCCGATTTTCGGTTGTCTTTTTGCTTTTTAGGATTGATTCAAGACGAGTATGTTATGTCGTTTAACGATTTGGACTGCCACTAAGCTTGTTTTGAACTAAGCATCAAGCACTAAGTATTGAGTTAATGAACAAACAATGCACGTCAATTAATGTACAGCTGATAACCTTTAGCGAACAGCGCATAGAATGGAAGGCGCTTAGCGGCAAATGAATAGCAGATTAAAGATAAGGTTCACTAGAACTGATCAAGTAATGAGAAATCTTTAGTCAATAAAGAGGTGGCAGAAATGACAAACCGACATTATTACCTATATAGGTAGAAGGTTCACGTTAGCTATAAAAGCACTTCTTATATAAAGCTCTTCGTATAAAAGCACTTAATATAAAAGCAATTTGTACAAAACATTTTGTGTAGAGCGGTAAAGAAGGGCGCTAAAAGAAAAGCACTATAGAAGAGCGCTTGCAAGCGTGTACTAGAAGAGCATGCTGAGTATCGAGCATTTCAACGTGTGTAATTCGCATTGGTTAATACTGCTGGGTAATTAACAATAGCGCTTTGAGTAAAGTAGCGTTAGAGCATCATCCTATAGAACGGCTTTCAATTGAGCTGCGGGAGTATTCAAAAAACACCGTCGTTTTTGCTACTAAGCAGTAAACCTGTTCTGCAGCCTTTACTCAAAAGCATCAAGAAATGTGCTGTAAATGGCAATGTATTATTGAACCTAAATCATAGGTTTTCATCAAACCATTGTACTAGTCTTGTATGCGCTAAAATAGGGCACTAATTTAATCAACTTACAAATGTAATTTTATTTCATGTTGCTTTTCTTACGGTTTTATTAATTTCTGTTTACGTCGATAGCCCACGATTAATGGGTTTGAAGCACTTATCCACTAAATCTGTGGATAAGCCTGTGAGTTACTCCTTAAATATGCTCTGTAACCCTTATTTTTATTGAAACAGACTTAAATTTGGCTGATATTCAACAAGATTATTTTTTATATATTTTTCAGCATGTTGAAAAAAGCAATAACTATTTTTTAGCACTTGTTATTTAGGGATGGGTAAAGTATTCAGTTATTGCACCAGATTGTGTATTAAATTGCCTAATAAACGGGGTTTTTGGCGGTTTTACGTACAAATAACATAGTGTGTAACTGTTGTAGCATTATTTCATCTTTCTTTCTTTATATTGTAATAATCTCTTGATAAGGAAGTGGGGTGCTCTATCCGTTAGCGACTTGATTAAAGTTTATAAGGGGTGGGTATTTACGCATCTAACTCATCACTTTAGCTCATCAATTGAATACACTTTGTTTTTTGTTTTGGGAAATTTAATCGAACGGTTAGCTAAATTTATCGGGTTCAGTATAAAATAGCATGACGTTATATAAAGGGTATTTGCTTTGACTGACACAGTATTCAACCTCGTTTCAGATTATTCACCCGCGGGTGATCAACCGACTGCGATTAAACAACTTGTTGATGGCTTAGAAGCGGGAGTGGCTAAACAAACGCTGCTTGGGGTGACGGGGTCTGGTAAAACCTTTACGGTTGCTAACTTAATTCAAACCTTAGGCCGCCCAACGATTATCATGGCGCCTAATAAAACCTTAGCTGCACAATTATATGGTGAAATGAAAGAGTTTTTCCCACATAACGCGGTTGAGTATTTCGTTTCATATTATGACTATTATCAGCCTGAAGCTTATGTGCCTGCTTCCAATACCTTTATCGAAAAAGATGCTTCCGTAAACGCCCATATTGAACAAATGCGTTTGTCTGCAACTAAGGCCTTGTTAGAGCGCAAAGATGTAGTATTGATTGCTTCAGTTTCTGCCATTTACGGTCTAGGTGATCCTGAACTTTATATGAAGATGTTATTGCATCTTCGTCAAGGCGACTTTATGGGGCAACGTGACATCATTACCCGCCTTGGTGAATTGCAATATACTCGCAACGACATAGATTTGCAGCGTGGTACTTTCCGTGTTCGTGGTGAAGTAATCGATATTTTCCCAGCAGAGTCAGAAAGAGATGCTGTCAGAGTTGAATTGTTTGATGACGAAATTGAACAGTTAAGTGAGTTTGACCCGTTAACAGGTCAAGTCACTCGAAGATTAGCGCGCACCACGGTATATCCTAAAAGCCATTATGTGACGCCAAGAGAAAAAATCATCGAAGCGACAGAGCATATTAAAGAAGAATTAAGAGAGCGACGTCAGGAATTATTGGATAACAATAAGCTGATTGAAGCGCAGCGTATCTCTGAGCGAGTACAATATGATATCGAGATGATGGTTGAGCTTGGGTATTGCTCAGGTATCGAAAATTACTCTCGCTATCTTTCTGGTAGAGCTGAGGGGGACGGGCCGCCAACCTTGCTTGATTACTTGCCTGCCAATGGGTTATTAATTATTGATGAGTCACATGTTACCGTACCGCAAATAGGAGCCATGTATAAAGGTGATCGTAGCCGTAAAACGACGCTTGTAGAATATGGTTTTCGTTTACCCTCTGCATTAGATAACAGACCATTAAAGTTTGAAGAATTTGAGCAACTAATGCCACAAACGGTATTTGTGTCGGCAACCCCAAGTGATTACGAACTTGACCAAAGCGACGGCGAAGTCGCAGAGCAAGTCGTTAGACCTACAGGATTACTTGACCCTGAAATTGAAATTCGTCCAGTGGCGATACAAGTCGATGATTTATTATCTGAAATTCCTAAGCGAGTCGCTGCTAATGAAAGGGTGTTAATCACGACCCTGACAAAACGAATGTCTGAAGATTTAACCGAATACCTTGATGAACATGGGGTTAAAGTGCGCTACTTGCACTCAGATATTGATACAGTAGAGCGGGTGGAAGTGATACGAGATTTACGACTCGGTCATTTTGATGTGCTGGTAGGGATTAACTTACTTCGTGAAGGATTAGACATGCCAGAAGTCTCACTGGTGTGTATTTTAGATGCGGATAAAGAAGGATTTTTACGCTCAGAACGTTCACTAATTCAAACCATTGGCCGCGCTGCACGAAACGTTAACGGCAAAGTTATCTTGTATGCCGATACGGTGACTAAATCGATGGAAAAAGCGATAGGTGAAACTGAAAGGCGTCGTGAGAAACAGCACGCTCATAATGTTAAATTGGGACAAACGCCAAAAGGTGTGACTAAAAAGATCACTGATGTGATGGATTTAGGCGATCCACATCGGGGTAACAGCAAACATAAATATACCGCATTTGGTAAAGTTGCAGAGTCTGAGCCTCAATACGATACCGCTACCAGTAAAGTACAAAGCGTTGCTGAGCTATCACAGCAAATCGACGAGCTTGAAAAACAAATGCATCAACATGCAAGGGATCTTGAATTTGAACAAGCAGCGGCGCTCAGAGATCAAGTTAAGCAGTTAAGAGAGCAAATCATCTTAAACAGTTAACAAGGTTTGATCACATCGCTTTAGTATGAAACAAGCTCAGCCTTTGCTGAGCTTGTTTGTTTTTGGCTTATGTAAACCGGGGCAAGACAAAAACAATTGATATTTAACTAAAAATTATTTTGATGAAAAACTCAACTCATCGAAACAATAACCCGCCGATTTGCCATTTTACGCATTCATTTTGTTAAAAATATCTAACTTTTGGTGTAAATAGTGACATGAAACAAGATTGTTCTGGTCATTTCTCAGCAAAAGCTCACCTTATAACGTAAAATATAAATACAATTTTCGAATGAAAATTTCTTCTAATTGAGGAACAATGAAAAAGAATAAAGATAAGTACAGTATAGATAATACCGATTACACAGTCGGTCAGGATAATATTCAAAAATGGGGCTTTGATGTCCACAACCCTGTTTTTGGGATCAGCGCTTCTCTCATCGGCATATTTATCATTGCCTTACTCGTTTTAGACCCTGCCACCTCCAAAGCCGTACTTGATGGAATTAAATGGAAAATCATCGGTGCATTTGACGGCTTGTTTATGTGGTCTGCCAACATTTTTGTTTTGTTCTGCCTGCTAATGATTATTTCTCCTTTTGGTAAAGTGCGTTTAGGAGGAGAAGAGGCGAAAACTGACTATTCAAGATTATCATGGGTGGCAATGTTATTTGCTGCCGGTATGGGAATTGGTTTGATGTTTTGGGCGGTTGCAGAGCCTGTTGCTTACTTCACAGGCTGGTATGAAACCCCGCTAGGCGTTGAAGCGAATACGCCTGAAGCAGCTAAATTAGCAATGGGCGCAACCATGTTCCATTGGGGACTGCATCCTTGGGCTATCTACGGTGTGGTGTCATTATCGCTAGCATTTTTTGCTTACAATAAAGGCTTACCTTTATCGATGAGATCGGTTTTCTATCCTATTTTAGGTGATAGAACCTGGGGCTGGCCTGGTCATATTGTGGATATTCTAGCAGTATTAGCCACTTTATTTGGACTTGCTACTTCACTGGGCTTAGGGGCTCAACAAGCGGCAAGTGGTTTTCATCATATCTTTGGCATTGCTAACGGGTTAACGCTACAAATTACCATTATTTTTGCCGTCACCTTAGTCGCAGTTGTGTCAGTGATGAGGGGGATTGATGGTGGTGTTAAGGTCATTAGTAACATTAATATGTTAATGGCGTTAGCCTTATTGGTGTTTGTCGCGTTAGTGACGTTTGCAGTTTCAATGGGCACCATCCCGACAACGGTCATGGGTTATATCGAAAATATCATTCCCCTCAGTAATCCTATTGGACGAGAAGATGAAGCTTGGATGCACGGTTGGACTGTTTTCTACTGGGCTTGGTGGATATCTTGGTCCCCATTTGTGGGCATGTTTATCGCACGTATTTCACGTGGTAGAACCATTCGTGAGTTTATGACTGCGGTGTTAATCGCTCCAACAGTTGTTACCATCATATGGATGTCAGTATTTGGCGGTGTGGGTATTGACCAAGTGGTCAATGGCGTAGGGGCATTAGGTGAAAAGGGCTTAACAGAAGTGCCATTAGCCATGTTCCAGGTATTTGATGAGTTACCTATTGGTAACATCATTTCGCTATTAGCTGTGGTGCTTGTTTTGGTGTTCTTTGTTACCTCTTCAGACTCAGGTTCACTGGTTATTGATAGTATTACCTCGGGCGGTAAAGTTGATGCGCCAGCACCACAACGTGTTTTCTGGGCACTGGTTGAGGGGGCAATTGCTGCAGCACTTGTTTGGGTCGGCGGCACAGAAGCTATCGAAGCACTACAAGCTGGCGCCATATCCACCGCATTACCTTTTACCATCATTTTACTGGTGATGTGTGTGAGTTTAATCATGGGGCTTAGAACCGAGAAGCGCTAATTAAGGATTCGCTGTGCTAGCAATATTAATGTGTGCTAACGCCAGTAATGTTCGTTAACGCTAGTAATGTTCGCTAACGCTAATAATCCAAACAATAGAAAAAGCCGATGAGTGTGTTGCACTCATCGGCTTTTCATTTGTGGTTTGTGAATAATAGCTTAAACACAATAAGGTTACTGGGTGAGCCAGTTAAACAAACAAAATTAGAGCCATAACTTTTTAATCGGTGTTTCGGGGCTGAAATGATGCCTAATTTGCGCTTGTAATAATTCAGCTGTAGCAATCGCATCGGTGAGTGCATCATGGGGTGGGTAAGTTGGTAAATTATAGCGTGTGCGGCTATTGGCTAAACGAATAGAGTGAGGTTTAGGTTTAATAATCCAATCAAGAAACTGCTTAGGTCTAGCTTGATAAATATCAGCTTCAATTTGCATCGTATCAATCACAGGAAACACTATGCCTTCGTTAATTAAACTGCGAAGTGCAGCATCAAAGAAGTCACGTTCAATACGGCGGTAATGCACTACCACAATTTTACCTGCTAATTGATCTAATAATTGCTCAAGTATCCTGAGTAAATCAGGTGCACCTTTTAAATCTGAGTGGGTAATACCGTGAATGATAATTGACTCTTCTTGCAGTTTATCTTCAGGGGTAATAAACCAATGCTTAGCTTGCCGACATGCTATTCGGTTAAGGGTAAAGGGAACGAGTCCAATGCTAATAATGCTATTTTGCTGGGCATCTAATCCTGTTGTTTCAAAATCTAATGCCACGAACTCAATATCTTTCAACTGAGTCTCACCATGGTAGGTGTTAGCTTCGTAAAAGTGAGTTAAGCGGGCATCTTTGCTTTTTAAGGCTTTGTTTTGTAGAAAAACCTTCCAGTTAAGCACTTCTTGATTAGCAAAATTACGCATAATTACCCTTGCATGCTATTAGCGCTATAACGGAATTTCAAAAAGTTTTGCGCGCTACTTAACACCAAAAAAGCATCTTTTAAGTTACGGCGTTCAAAACCAGACATGTTTTCAGGCTCAATATTGTTATCGGGTTCTTGATCTGCCTCAATATCCAGTGCTTGATGACGAATACGCACAAGCGAGATAAGCTCCATTGCATGCTGCAAATCTTTACCTTTGGTTGGCGGTAAAATACCAGCTTCAATAATATCTTCTAATCGATCAAATGAATTTTGAGATTGTGAACCAATTGCTAACGCATGCACACGTATTAAATCAGCCAAGGGCGCTGTGCCACGGCGTTTTAAATTTATAGAGTTATTATGGCGTCCATCTTTTTCCATTACAAAATCTTTGAAAAACCCCAGCGGTGGGGTGCGATTAAGGGCATTTCTGGCTAAACATGCAAGAAAGCGGTTATTCTTTTTGGCTTTACGTAATATGAACGCATTGAGTTGCTCAGCCCATTTAGGACGACCATACACCCCGTATAAATCAAAAAATATCGAACAGTTAAGTAACGCTTGTGCATTAGGGTGTTCAATCCAATCAGTAAAGCATTCTTCCCACTCTGTTTGGGTTTTTCGGTATTCAGGGTTAGTGGCCATAATATTGCCAGTACAATACGAATATCCACATGATGCTAGTCCATCACATACAAATGTGGCTAAGGATGTAAAGTATTCACCATGAAGCGCTTCTTGATAATCGTTATCTAGAATAATGGCGTTATCTTGGTCTGTTACAATCAACTGCTCGTCACGCGCCATAGAACCTAATGCAAGAAAACAATAGGGAATTGGCGGGGGGCCTAATTTTTCTTCGGCAAGTTCAAGTAACCTTTGTTTAAAGCTCCTGCCAATTTCAGACATAGCGCGACCCACCATGTGGGAGTTTGCATCCTCATTCACCATCCGAACAAAGCAATCTTTAATTTGGCTTGAAAGTACGATCAAATCATCAATACTGTTTTGCTGAAAAATACTGCTAACGATTAACAGGCTGTTTTGTGATTCATAGCGAATGATGTCAGTGACTTCAATTAAACCTATTGGTTGTTTATTCTTGAGGATAGGTAAGTGATGCACGTTATAACGAAGCATCATTAACATGGCTTCAAAAATATAAGCGTTGTGATCAAGTGAAATTAATTCTGTCGACATGATCTCATCGACTTGGGTGTTTACATCTAGCCCTTGAGCGATAACCTTGGCACATAAGTCTCGTTCAGTGATGATACCCACAAAACTATTCCCGCCTTCACTTGGCAGGTTAGGATCATGGATCATGGCTGCTGATACATTCTCATCAGACATGATTTTAGCCACTTGCTGAATGCTGGTGGTTGTCGCAAACATGACGGGCTCACCACTGACTAATGTTTTAACTTTTGAGGTGGTTAACGAGTTTGCATCGTCGTTATTATCTTCAACTGCTTGCTGTAATCTAATACTGCCTTCAACTTCTACAAAATCCGCAAAAACGTCATAACGCTCGCAAAATGCTTCAAACAATTTTTCAGGAATACAATACAATAAGGTGTCTTTAATCGACTTAGCAGGGTAACGGACTTTATTATTGGTCAATAAGCCCATTTGACCGAATAAACCGCCTTGATCTAAACGATTGTATAACTCACCGTTGCGTCGATACACTTCTACAACGCCACTTCGGATCATAAATAAATCGTGTATTTTGTCTGCAAATTCAATGATCATACTATCAGCACGATAGTAAGAAATTTCAACGCTTTGCGAGACTTCTTCTAACGCCTGTTCAGGTAGCTGATCAAAAGGAGGATATTGGCGGATGAAGTTACGAATTTCTAATAGTTCGACTTCCATTATTCGCTCGATATTTTTAAGAATTGATTTTGTTAATACAGTATATGATATCAATGATATATATGCAGCTTAGCCAAGCCTAAATTAAAGGATTCGTTAAGGTTTAATTGATATTTTATTGACAAAGTGGGGCGAAGGATTGATGTTAACTATCGCTATCATAATGTTTCTTCAAACAGTTAATACGGAGTGATGATGACCAATATTGCTAATACCCCTAAGCCGCCATATTACGCTGTGGTATTTTCATCAACACGTTCCGACGTTGATGAAGGTTACAGTGAAGTTGCGACCCAAATGGTAGCGTTAGCAGCACAACAACCTGGTTTTTTAGGAATAGAATCAGCAAGAGAAAATATTGGTATAACGGTGTCTTATTGGAGTGATATTAATGCGATTAAACAATGGAAAGCCAATTCAGAACACATGTTAGCCCAGCAGCATGGCCGAACCAAATGGTATAGTGATTTTAAAGTTCGTATCGCGAAAGTTGAACGGGATTATGGCACGTTATAGTGCGACAAGCCTTACATTGTTAAACGGAAAATTGTTTGGCAAAGGTAAGTCCAAGTAGCCCTGTTAACGGGCGGCTGAACCTCGGCTAAAATAATCAGCACAGCAAGAAAAATCTAGCCTCAAACGACCTGTTGAGTGCTTTGTCAGTGGGTGGTTAATGCCTTTTCATAGGCCGGTTAACGACTTCTGCATTGCCACGCAATCCATTACAAAACCTCGTGGGTTGTTGTACTTGATGACGGTATCACCAACATAGCCAAGTGAACGATAAAACGGCGCAGCATTTAAAGTTGAGTCTAGGTAAACGGTTTTAATGTTACTTTCGAGAGCTAAAGCTTCAAGAAAAGCCATAATCTGTTTACCGACACCTTTACCCATAAATTCAGGCTTAACAAAAATTGCGTAAATTTTATTTTCGCTATAACTGAATGCACCTAATCCTATGATGTTATTGCCTTGCAAGGCAACATAGAAATGACTTTCAATCTCAGATGCGAAACCTTCAGGTAGGGCACCATTAAGCCAAGGTTCGATTACTTCGTTAGGGTAATAATCAACGCATTCAGCTTTGATTGATTCTTTACGAATTTCCCACGCAACATCAATGTCGCTTGTATTTGCTTTACGTATACGCATATATTTCCTTAAGCTTTACGCGTCCACCTTGATTGGCTTGATAATCATTGAGCCCCCTCCCTAGCAAGCCGCATCAGCGGTATGCTTAAGGTGACCAAACCAACAGGAGAAAGCTCAATGAGATTTTATAATAACTCACATCCATACTACTGTGGAATCGATTTACATGCACGCTTACTTTATGTCTGCATCATTGATTCTAAAGGGGAAGTTGTCGTCCATAAAAAGATTGGGGCTGACAAAGATGATTTATTACTCATACTCGAACCCTATATCGGCAATGTCATTGTCGGAGTTGAGTGCATGCATTGTTGGTATTGGGTGTCTGATTGGTGCGCTGAACTCGGCATCGACTTTATTCTAGGTCATGCCCTTTATATGAAATCGGTGATGTCGCCCGATTTGAATCTGTACAAAAGTTCGCTTCTTACTCTAGATTAGTGAAATGCAAAGCCGAATCCGCCGGAAAAACCTATGGCACTAATGGCAATAAAATCGGTAATGCTCATTTAAAATGGGCATTCTCTGAAGCGGCTGTGCTTTACCTTCGAGGTAATGATAATGCCCGTAATTATCTTAATAAATTACAAAAAAGAATGAGTAAGGCCAAAGCCTTGTCAGCACGGGCACACAAGCTTGGTCGCTGTGTCTATTTCATGCTAAAGAACAAAACGGTGTTTGATGAACAACGATTCTTAAAAGGATAAGTCGCGCAATAAGGTGAGCTGAACACCTAACTAGATACTCTTGAAAAAGAGAAGCGAGCATGACCGTGAATGATGTGGCTAATGAAGCAATGACTTCACACCATCATCACTATGCCAAATGCTATTTAAGCTACATCGACTGCACTTGATTTTATAAAGAATGACACCTTATTGGCGCGCATTAATGAGTACAATCACCAAAGTCGTTTACACCTTAAATGAGCCTGAAACTAACTGTGCAACAAGCACCTCTGACTTGAATAGTGCCATCTTAGGGTTAACCGATAAATGTCTCGGTTTTGGCTTCCTGCGTCACTCTATCTCCTAAATCCATTTAGTCGTAGTGCCCCTGATATTTCAAAGGATTGAAAAGCGTCAGGCAGCACTCTTTATTTTTAAAGAAATCGCACTAGAAAAGCCTCTATATGTGTTTGCATGCTGTTGTTACTAAAGGCACGATGATTTGACAGCTAACTGACAGACGAAGTAGATGAATTTGTTGATTGATTTTAATTTGACTGCAAAAGCAGTCAAATAAGTTAGGCTTGCCTATTGACTAGCGGAAGGCTCATATGTGTTAGTTTACAATTACACCAATACTAGTGAAAAAGCGCTTAGCCAAATTAGCTGAAAGCCATATGAAATACGCTGATGGATTCCAGGATTGCTTTGGGATTTTACAGCTTTAGCCATTGCGAAAAGATAATAAACAGCAGCTACAACAGAAACCAATGAAAAAATACGGAAATATAATGGGATAATTTCAGTTGTTGGACTTATAGCAATTAATATTGGTGCTACAACTAATGAAAGCAACATGATAAAACCTGCCCAAGAATGTACCTTACAATTAAAAGTTGGATTTTTAGTAAATGGATCGGCGTCCATTGGGAAGTAACCAGCGACCCATGTACCAACACCATGAGCTATAACTAACCAACCCGCTACATTCACTAAAGTTGAAACATTTGAGAGTTGAGCCAGATACCAGCCGAAAAAACAAAATAGAAAACCAAGAGGATAATTATTAATTAAAGGAGACAATTTTTCAGTTGGGCTACCAGTCGCACCTAACTCGCTACAAAATTGCTTAGAATGGCTATACCCAGCATAAAACCGACTTGCGACATAAACACCAATGAAAATCCAGATTGTTGCAATTAATCCTGAATAGATCGCAATACTCTCAAACACCACCAAACTCCCTTTGTAAACTAACGCCCTGTTAACAGCTTGTTATGTTTACATTTACTAAAACGTTTCCATTATTATTTCTTTACCTTTAGATGGGAAGTTAATAATGACCGATTCATATTGGCTTTCTACACTTTCAATTTCGATATAGTCGCCAGATTGCAGAGTGATTTTAAGCAAACTCGGTGAGGATAAACAAACACTTGAGAATTGTTGCCTGACCAAGTTCCCCCATGGTGCACTATTGGGTGAATCATCCCATTCATAAATGTTTCCATTGATACGAGCAATAACGCGCTCATTACAATGAATATTGACATCGCAGAATTTAAACCCGATCCCACAAGAAGACAATAAAGTTGAATCTAGGTATTGCTCACTGAGAGCCTTTTGTAAAATTTCAACGATATCAGAATTAAACAGAATCACCGAACCTTCCCTGTAAACATAACGCCTTACTAAGCGGCGCGAAATTGTTGGCTAAAATTGCGAGGAACGAAGCTAGCCAACAGTTTAGCGTCCGTTTGAGTAACTTGTTATATGCACATTACCGCGTTAAAACTATTTGATACTTGGGTTAATTTACCTGTTTCATGCGACCAGATATGAACAGCAGGTAAATACTTTTTACCCTCTTTAACAAAAACAAGCTGATCACCGCAACCATTTGATGCTATAGCCAATAAGTTTTCGCCAAAGTTTCCAAAGTCTTTACACGAATCTGTTTCGGTAATAATGTGGTTGCAAGTTCTAGATAAACGTTTGCGATCAGATTTATCAAAGATTGGGTACTGTTCCCAAATTTCATCGTTGATATCAATATCCCCACCATTATTACTAACCATCGCCTTTTTATATTCAGAGGGTAATTTAGCTTTCAACTGTTCTTCAGCTTCAAGTACATATTTTTCATCTAAGTTAAAAGGCATACTTCAATACTCCAAGTGCATATAACAGCGTATTATATAGCTGCTCGATAATCTTCTGGCTAAAATCAAATTTAGCAGTAACCTTACCAAGCTAACCGACTGTTTAATAATGATAAAAATAAAAATTAAGACCGATATTATCAATATTAAGCCCGTATAAAGTGAGTGCAATAATAATGTAGAGGTCTCTTTAACCTTTTATCAATCATCGCAAATTCAATAAGTTATCAGGAAAGTAGATGTTTATCGAGCATAAAATATCGTTTCTTTGCTCACTTTGCTCACTTTGCTCACTTTGCTCACTTTGCTCACTTTGCTCACTTTGCTCACTGCTCTCTATTCTAGTTATTGGACAACCACAGCTCTTGCCAATTTACTTCGAGCTAGGATGATGAACGGCTAACTTCTTGATAAATCATTTAGTTAATTTGATAAAAAGATACTTCTTTTTTTAAATTCACTTCACTTCACTTCACTTCACTTCACTTCACTTTAGTCACTTCACTCACTTCACTCACTTCATTCATTTCACTTATTGAATTGTAATCCTCTGCCTGCTGTAGGTGACAGGGCGATTGTCACTACCTTTCTCATATCTATGTATTCCAGCTGCTTTGTATGCAGGTATATCTATGACTGCTTGTGTGCTCAAACCTGCTAGTGAATGTTAAATATTTATTAGACTCATCATTTTATGCCAAAGCTGTATGACAACAGTTTTAACAGGATTTTATATACAATTTTTTCAATTACTTAAGTCATGCTGTTTACGCCTTCTTGTTGATATTTTTTCTCTATTACCATCGCTGAATCTTATCTGCTGTTTATTAAATGATAAATTATTTAATGTTAATTGTTGACAATAGTGGCTAATTGATAGATTGTGTAATCCAACAGTATTTGCTGCTTTTTTGAACTTGCTTGCTGGTTTTTGACGCAAAAAATGCTGTTACTAACTCAGGATTATGTGCAATCAAGCTGCGGCACTAAACAATATCTGTCTGCCAAATGGGACGTTATGCAATTAGAAACTGATATTTATAGCAGGATTTTAGCTGATATTGCGCAGGGCGAATTAGTCAGTGGCGATAGATTGATTACGACCTTGTTAGCTAAACGCTATGACTCTAGCGTTAATCCCGTCCGTGAGGCGCTAAAGCTGTTAGAGGGCGAAGGGTTTGTCACCTTTAAAAAAAATAGCGGTGCTAGGGTCGCTAATTTTGCTTATTCAAGCATGAGGGATGTTTTTGAAATTTTGCAATTGTTAGAGCCATATTTTTTGTCTTGGTATGTCAGTAACGCAAGCCAAGAAAGTTTAGACAAGTTAGCAAGAATACATCAAAAAATGACGTTATTACCTAAGCATGAAGCGAGTCAACTTAGGCAACTTGATACAGAGTTTCATTGGGAAATGTATCGCCATCACTATAACCAAAGTGCTTTAGTGTTGTGGAAAAACAAGAAGTTAATGTTACAGGCTTTATTGGGGAATTTGGCAGTAAAACCAAGTCGATACGAGGCTATTTTACGTGAGCACAGCCATTTACTGTATTTGATAAACGCAAAAGATGAAGAGTCTGCGGTTAGAACGTTAACAAAACACGTTAAAAGTGGCGGTGATTACTGGCAGAGCAATGTTGCACTTGAAAGCTGAAAAGTGAAACGGCTTAGGTTTAATTATGTATAGGGAATGACAGATGATCATAACGGATATTTATACCTATAACTTCTGGTTGGGTTTTAGAAATGTTTGCCTGGTTAAAGTTGAAACCGATTCCGGCGTTTATGGTTGGGGAGAATCTGGTCTTTCTGGTCGTGAGCTTGCGGTTACTGGTGCAATTGAACACTTCAAACAGTTTTTAATTGGTCAATCTGCGTTAAATATTTCTCATATTTGGCAAGAGCTTTACCGAAGTCAGTATTTTGAAGGCGGTCGAGTGCTTGCCGCTGCGATTTCAGCTATCGATATCGCGTTACATGACATTGCAGGAAAGCATTTTAATGTGCCTGTTTATCAACTATTAGGGGGTAAACAGCGAAAACAGATCCCGCTATTTGTCACTTCTACGTTAGCCTTTAATGACGACTTTGTTGATGAAGTAAAAAGACTAAAACAACAGGGTTGGCAAGCTATTAGAGCCACCACAGGCGAACATGGCTGTGCAGAAAAATCAAGCTTGTTTGATGCACGAAAATCAATTTCAATCGCCGCTGAGTGGCTAACTAAAACTCGAGAGAGTATTGGCCGAGAGATTGTTTTAGGTATTGATTATCACCATAGGTTAACAGTTGCTGAGACCGTATCTTTTTGCCAAAAAATGCCTGTAGGTACCTTAGATTTTATTGAGGAGCCTATTCGCGATCAGTCATTAACGAGTTATCAAAATCTACGCTCAATGACGGACGTTCCATTTGCTATTGGAGAGGAGTTTTCCAGTAAATGGGATTTTGCTCCTTATGTCGATACTGCGCTTACCAATTTTGCCCGAATTGATATCTGTAATGCTGGTGGCTTTACCGAGGCTATGAAAGTGGCCGCGATGTGTGAAACCAAATATATCGACATGATGCCACACAATCCATTGAGTCCGATTTGTACCGCAGCTTCGATTCATTATTGCGCTGCAATAAGTAATTTAAGCTGGCTGGAGTTACCGCCTTATGATGGTGATTTATCTGAATATGACGCCATTTTTACTCATCGGCCTCGTGTCTCTCACAATGCATATCCCGTTTCTGACTTGCCTGGTTTAGGCATTGATGTTGATGAGGCCTCATTACCTAAGCAGGCTTTCAAGTTTTGGGAGCCGCCAAGATTACACAAACCGGATGGCTCCTACACCAACTGGTAACAGGCAACATAACGAATTAAGTCAATCTAGCCAACAGCATCGTGTATGACTCATTTTAGAGGCTTGTATGAAGCTGTTATTAACAATGCTAACGCTTTCATGGATAGAAAATGAAACAAGAACAAGTTACACCTCATCAGCCTAAACAAAAGTTTGCTGTACTGGCGCTGATATTTTGTAGTGTGGTTATTAATTACATGGATCGCACCAACATTTCGGTTGCAGCGCAGGCAATTTCTGCTGATCTCGACATCAGTAAATTAGAAATGGGGATGATATTTTCTGCATTTGCATGGACGTATTCCATTATGCAAATTCCTGGCGGCATGGTGGTCGATGCAATCAAGATCCGTGTTTTATATCCCTTTATATTAGTGGCATGGTCGTTAGCCACCATAGTGCAGGGGATGGTCAGTTCATTAGCAGCGTTAATCGGTTGTCGAATGGCGATTGGTTTTTTCGAAGCGCCTTCATATCCTGCTAATAATAAAATCGTGACGCAATGGTTTAAAGAACAAGAAAGAGCGAGCGCGATTGCTGTGTATACCTCAGGTCAATTCATCGGTTTGGCATTTTTAATGCCTGTGCTGGCGGTTATTCAGGAGTATTTTGGTTGGCGTGGTTTGTTTTATGTTTCAGGTGCCATCGGCATTATTTGGGCTGGAATATGGTATTGGCTTTATAAAGATCCTGATGAGGCTGTCTCTGCTGAGACAGAAAAGACGCTGTCAGATAAGCCATTATCAAAGCAATCTCAAAAGCCTGTTCAACAAGCTGTAATCAACTGGTCAAATCTAAAAGTCGCTTTTACCAGTCGCAAGTTATGGGGCATTTACATAGGTCAGTTTTGTTTAGGCGGGACTTTGATTTTCTTTTTAACTTGGTTTCCTACCTATCTGGCTGAATATCGTGGATTAAGCGATATCAATACCGGATTTCTTGCCGCTATTCCATTTTTGTGTGCTTTTGCCGGTGTTTTGGTGTCTGGCTTTGTTTCTGATTGGTTGGTGCGAAAAGGCATTTCAAATGAAGTTGCTCGAAAAGCACCGATTATTATAGGGTTGCTGCTTTCTAGTTGTGTAATTTTCGCAAATTATGTCGATAGTACGGCTTGGATGACATTCTTCCTGTCAGTGACATTTTTTGGAAATGGGTTAGCGTCTATCAATTGGGTGTTTGTTTCATTACTCGCGCCTAAACATATGGTTGGTTTAGTGGGAGGGTGTTTTAATTTCATTGGTGGATTATCTGCCGTGATCGTCCCCATTGCCATTGGATACCTAGCACAAGATGGCGACTTTAAACCTGCATTAATGTTAATCGCAGCCTTGGGTATGTGTGGTTTGTGCTCGTACTTGTTCTTGGTCGGTAAAGTCGAGCAGATAACTGTGCCATCTGACATGGAGCTTGATTCAACGGCTGAACTAGTTGAAGCGTCAATCATTGAGGGCAAATCAAAATGAGTTTGCTCTTTTTTGGTGAAATGATGCTGCGTTTAACGCCTTCAATTGCACAACAGCAACTGGTGTGTGCAGAACAGCTATCTGTAGATTTTGCCGGTGCTGAATCGAATGTGGCCAGTTCCTTGGCATTAATGGGCCATGAATGCCATTTTGTTACTAAGCTGCCAAGTAATGCACTTGGCGATCATGGCATTGCAAGCCTTAAAAAATACGGGATTCAAACTGATTATATCTGTCGAGGTGGACAACGTATTGGCAGTTATTTTATTGAAATGGGCATGTCTATTAGGCCATCTAAAGTGGTTTATGACCGCGCTTATTCCGCTTTTTCGCAAATCTCTAATGACGAGTTTGATTGGCCAAGTATTTTGTCTGGTAAGCGTTGGTTGCATGTTAGTGGTATTTCACCAGCATTATCGGCCCAATGCGCAGCAGAAACGATTAAAGCGGTCAAAATTGCCAAGTCTCTTGGGGTAAAAGTCAGTTTTGATCTTAACTATCGACGTTCGCTTTGGGATGACAGCCAAAAGGCACGTGATTATTTCAGCGAAATCCTAACCTATTCCAATCTAGCCTTTGGAAATGCTGGCGTTATAAGTGACGTGTTTGATTATCAGACGCCAGATATCTCTGAAAAAGAACTCGCCCAGGTTATTTCTCAGCATTCTCTTGAACGATTGGGCAAAACTAGCCAGCGCAGCTGGTATCAAGCTAATGATTTGGCTGAATTTTTACGGGCTAAATTTGATGTTGATTTTGCAATGACTGAGCGAGTGCATCATAGCGCTAATCAAAATACCTTAACTGGTTTTTATATTACTTCGACAACATGCAGTTTTTCAGCACCGATTACCGTAGAAATTAAAGACCGTTTAGGCACAGGTGATGCCTTTGCTGCTGGGGTATTGCACGGGTTAGAACGTGGTTGGCATGGGCAGCAAATTGCGCAATTTGCCAATGCTGCATTTGCTCTAGCTCATACGGGCATTGGCGATCAAAATTGGTCAAATGAAGCTGAGATTCAATACATTGCGGACGGTAATCTATCTGGCCACATTATTCGATGAACAAGGTTATCAGTTCAGTCATTTAGGAAAAATAGACAAAGGGAGACGACATGAGACACGAGGTGGTTGAGCAATTAATCAGTCAAAAATTAATTGTCATTATTAGAGTAAAAGACCCCAGTGACATTGAAGGCATTGTTCAATGTATGTCTGATGCTGGCGTACTGGCGGTAGAAGTCACCAGCAATACTCCAGGTTATGAAATGGCAATAACTCAGCTCAGGCAGCAATTCCCACACATGTTAATTGGCGTAGGAACGGTGACCGATCATCGAATTGCAAAACGGGCAATTAAAGCAGGTGCTCAGTTTTTGGTAACGCCTAATACTAACGAGGCGATTGTGCGACATGCCCACGCGTTAGATGTGCCTGTGGTCATGGGCGCTATGACCCCGACAGATATCGTTGATGCCTCTCAATTTAACGCTGACATTATTAAGTTATTTCCCGCAGGACCTATGGGAGCAAACTATTTACAAGCATTAGCTCATGGTCCTTTTCTTGATACCTACTTTTTTCCCGTTGGTGGTATCGATGCCTCCAATATCGACGCTTGGTTTGATAGTGGAGCGTCAGGTGTTGGTATCGGCGGGAGTTTGGCGCAGCCCGTTTACAGTCCGCAACAAGCCGAACAATTGACCAAAAATGTCAGTGAAATAGTCGCAAAAATTAATGCAAAAGAATTAACAAGGAAGGCAAGCTAATGACAATTAAACCTAGCTCAAGGCACAAACGTTTTTATTCATCTTTACTGATATCCAGTTTATTACTTGCTTGCAGTGATGGTGTTAATGATAACGGCAATAATCAAATCACCGAAAAAGACATGGAAGCAAGGGGTGAAACTGAGGCTGTAAACAGTATCGAACAGCAAAAAACGCAAGCATCAGTTTTATTGTCGCCGTTAACAGGTTACGAAGAGTTAAGTAAACCGGGAATACTAAATCAGTTTGATTTTGAACATTCTCGTGGTGAGATTAAAAAAATTGATGGTAAAGAGCAATTAGTTGTTCATCTTGATTCAAAGCAGCACCATAGCGCTAGCTTTAGTGTTAAACCTGATAAAAGTTTTAATTGGCAATCGAATGAGCCAATAGGGTTTGCTGTTTCATTGGCTAACCCGAAGTCAACGTCAGTCTTTATTCATGTCAAAGTAAAAGACAGTGCTGGCTTAAGTCATAATCGAAATATTGTGTTACCAGCTAAAAGCCAAGATAACTATTTTATGGCGTTATCTGGTAAAGACTTATCAATTGAAACAGGCATTAGAAGTAATCCTAATCCTTGGTTAACGGATTATACGCCTATAATTTGGCGTTATGGTGTGAAAAATATTGACCTTAAAAATGTCGCTGAAATTGAGTTTAGTGTCCATGGTGTACCAGAAGACAAGCAAATCTTATTAAGCAATTTACAATTGATTAAAGCGACAAAACTTAATGACCAATATTTAGAGAATTTAGTGGATGAATTTGGCCAAAGCACCAAGATTGATTTTATCAATAAAGTGAAATCTACAGATGAATTAATTGCCATTTCTGCAAAAGAACAAGCGAGTTTACGTAAGACCGTACCAGAGGGACGCTCAACTTTTAATGGCTGGAAGGCTGGACCTAAGCTTGATGCAACAGGATATTTTAGAGTTGAGAAGTATCAAGGAAAATGGAGCCTTGTTGATCCTGAAGGTTATTTATTTTTCTCAAATGGTATTGCCAATATACGCATGGCAAATACTTCTACCATCACAGGGTATGATTTTAATACCACGCATATAACACCAAGAGCTGAAGGCGATTTCACGCCTGAGGATTCAATTGGATTAAATAGGGCACCTGAATCTGCTTGGGATACAAGGTATGTCAGTTCCGAGTTAAGAGCTAAGATGTTCAGTTGGATGCCTAAATATGGCGAGCCGTTATCTGAACACTTTGGATATCGTCGTGAAGTGCATACTGGTGCAGTAGAAAAGGGCGAAACCTTTAGTTTTTATCAAGCAAATCTTGCGCGTAAATATCAATCTAACGACGCTGATGTGTTTATGCCTAAATGGCGAGATACCACAGTCGATCGCATGCTTAGCTGGGGCTTTACGTCATTTGGTAATTGGGTCGATCCCAGCTTTTACCAACTTAATCGAATTCCATACTTTGCTAATGGTTGGATTATCGGCGACTTTAAAACTGTCAGTAGTGGTAATGATTATTGGAGCCCACTGCCTGACCCTTTTGATCCCGAATTTGTAAAACGGGCTCATTTCACTGCTAAACAAATTGCCGCTGAAGTTCAAAATAATCCTTGGTGTGTTGGTATATTTATCGATAACGAGAAAAGCTGGGGACAAATGGGCAGCATAGAGTCTCAATATGGTCTTGTCATCAACACGCTAGGTATAGACGCAAGCGATAGCCCAACTAAAGCTGAGTTCGTTAAGGTATTAAAGACAAAATATACCGACATCGGCGAATTAAACCGCCAATGGGGAACAAATTTTGCTACATGGAAGCGAGTTGAAACCGGTATAGAGATTGCTGATTTTAAGGATGAAGTGGTAACGGATTTATCGTTATTACTTGAGCATTATACCAGCGAGTATTTTGCGGTGGTGAGCGATGCAGTTGCGCAATACTTACCAAATCATTTGTACTTAGGTGCTCGCTTTGCCAGTTGGGGGATGACACCCGAAGTGCGATCGGCCGCGGCTAAACATGTCGATGTAATGAGTTATAACTATTACAAAGAATCGGTGAATGACTCCTTCTGGTCATTTCTTGAAGGCATTGATATGCCAAGTATCATAGGTGAGTTCCATAATGGTTCAATGGATTCTGGTTTACTAAACCCTGGACTTATTCATGCTTCTTCACAAGCCGACCGAGGCGCTAAATACCAAGAATACGTTAACAGCGTATTAGATAATCCGTATTTAGTTGGCTCGCATTGGTTCCAATATATTGATTCACCTCTGACAGGTCGTGCCTACGATGGTGAAAACTATAACGTTGGGTTCGTGAGTGTGACAGATATTCCTTATCAGCCATTAGTTGATGCAGCAAAAGCGGTCAATCAGCAAATTTATACGAGGCGTTTTGGTGATGTTCACGTTAAATAAAATGATGTCTCGGCCAAATTGCAACACTATTTCTGCCGCTGGCTATAACAGTGTTTATAACAGTAGTGATTACAGTAGTGATTATAGTATTTATAGCAATTCGTGCAGTAACATAACTCGCCGTTTCGGGTCACAGTTATTGGCGCTGTTAGTGATGTATTACACTTTATCTGTGAGTCATCACAGCCAAGCTGCGCCGGTGCTGAATTTACCAGAGCAAGAAAAACCAAGCTTACGTAATATTCGATATGAGATCTTTGACGATAGAGCGTATGAAGTGTTAAACACATCTGCGCCGCTTCATACGTTAGCCTCAGGGTTTCAGTGGGCAGAAGGACCTGTTTGGTCTTCTGCTGGCCAGTATTTGCTGTTTTCAGATATCCCTGCAGGCAAAGTGTTTCAATTTCATCCCGATCAGGGGCTTAATGAGTATTTACCTGTAAGCGGCTTTTCTAATGGGCTGGTGATTAACACATCTGATAGTGAGGCTGAGCAATTAATATTGCTACAGTCTCGCTCTCGTCGGGTTGCAGTGATGCAGGCCCCACTTGATAAACCTAAGGCTAACTATCAAAGAGTGGTTAGTCAGTTCAACGGTAAGCGCTTAAATAGTCCTAATGATGGTGTGTTAAGCCAAGATGGTAGTTTACTGTTTACTGATCCGCCTTATGGACTAGCGCAGCAGCTTAACGATCCTGAAAAGGAATTGTCATTTCAAGGGGTATATCGGCTATCTAAGCAACATGAATTAAGCCTAATTGATGACAGTTTACGCTATCCCAATGGGATTGCATTGGCTGCATCCGTGCCGTCGAGCGACAATACCTATACCTTGTACGTTGCAGCTTCAAATCCACAAAAGCCTGCCTGGTATCAATATACCTTGAATACTGATTGGCAAGTGATACAGCGTCAGGTATTTCATCAATTACCGCCAGTGAAAGACGAAGGACGTGGTTTACCCGATGGATTAAAAGTCCTGCCTTCTGGAGATGTTCTCGCCACAGGCCCAGATGGACTATGGCTATTTGATTATTCGGGAAAGTTACTAGCCAAAGTACATTTACCCAGTATTGCTGCCAACCTTGCCTTTAACGATGACTACTCCACGGTGTTTGTTACTGCACATCAACATCTTTATTCGCTCGATTTGGTCAAACAACCGCAATAGCACTTGTGGTTGATATTACCTTGGTTCATTAAAAGGATGATAAAAATGAAAAGGAAGTTTTATCTTACTAATACGCAAGCATTTCAAGCATCTGTTATTCGTTCAGCAGATCACTGTGCGGAAAATTCAAGCACTTTACCTATTACTTTTAGTCAATCTAAAACAAAATTGAGTGCGCTATTGCTAGGCGTTTTGGTTGCGTTAACAGCTTGCCATTCGCAGGAGGCAAGTGTCGATAAAGCAAGTAAGGGGCAAATCGTTAATACGCAAAACCATCAAGCTGATGATGTGTTTGCTGACGAAGTCGTCCTTAAACACTTGGTTGATTTTAATAATGATGAGCAGCTCAGTTGGCTCAAACTTACTGATACGCAAACCGCAGTTGTTCACAATTCCAGTAATAATAGCCAAAGTTTAAAAGTGGATTTCCCGCAAACAGCCAATATTCCCAAATTAACCATCAAACCTGATTCACCTTGGAATGTTGCTGAGTTTCCTCGTGCAAATTTAGCATTGAATGTCACGAATACCAGTGATGAATCTATTCAGCTTTATGTGGACATTACAAACCCTCTTGGACAGTATCAAAGTCGCTCAATCAGTTTAGTTGCTGGATATAATGGCACGATATATTTTCCACTGAGTGGAATTGAGGCGCAAACCGATACCGGTGTATGGGGTGACGTAAGACCTTGGAATACCAATGACGATATGATGGTGTGGCGTTCATGGCGTGAAAAAGGCGCCTCATTTACTGAACTGTCGTCATTATCATTTTTTACTATTGGCAATTTACGCGCTAAGTCGGTGATAATTGATGACATTCGTATCCGTCAAAACCCGCCTGTAAAGACAGGTAACCCCTTTGACTATCTCGTTGGCTTAATTGATCGCTTCGGTCAAAATAATAAACAACCCACGGCGCTACATATCAATTCAGAAACGCAATTAAAAGCGCTGGCAGATAACGAGCTCAGTCAGTTACAAGCGTCTAGTGGCATGCCTAACCGTTCACAATACGGTGGGTTTACCCAAGGGCCTAAATTAAACGCGACAGGGTATTTTCGAACTGAAAAAGTCGATGGTAAGTGGTGGATGGTCGATCCAGAGGGCAATCTGTTTTTCTCTCATGGGCCAGCTAATGTACGAATGGCTAACATGAGTACGTTAACAGGGATTGATTATGATGAACCTCAGATAAGGGTAAGAACCAGTGATGAAATTACACCTGAAGATTCGATGGGGATTGTGGATGTTCCTAAAGAGGTGAAAGAAAAACGCTACGTTATTTCATCATTAAGGCATGACATGTTCACTTGGTTACCCGACTATGATGCGCCACTAGCTAAACATTACAGTTATCGCAGAACAACTCATAAAGGGCCAATACCTTATGGCGAAACATACAGCTTTTACCGCGCTAATTTAGAGCGTAGATATAATGAGATGGATATTGCTTCTTATCCTGCGGTATTTAAGCCATCAAACTATCTAGAAGAAAATCAACATCTGGAACAAAAAACACAACATTCTTCGCAAGCTAAATACTTACAAGCTTGGCAGGATGTCACAGCAAAACGCATGCATGATTGGGGCTTTACTTCATTTGGCAACTGGGTTGACCCTGGTTTTTATCAATCCAATCAGGTTCCTTACTTTGCCAATGGCTGGATAATTGGTGATTTTAAAACCTTGTCAGGTAAAACTAATCATTGGGGCTTAATGCCAGATCCGTTCGATCCCGTGTTCGCCGAGCGAGCAAAAATTACCATTGACGCCATTGCAAAGGATATTCAATCTTCACCTTGGTGTGCCGGTATTTTTATTGATAATGAGAAAAGTTGGGGTGAGAGAGAAGGCTCAGTTGAAGCGCGTTATGGTGTGATTCTCGATGCACTTTCAAAACCCGCTAGCCAAAGCCCAGCTAAAAAAGCCTTTGTTAAGGTGCTGCAAGAGCAATATGGCGCTATCGATAACATTAATGCAGCGTGGGGAGCGCAATATACTCAGTGGAGCGATCTAAACCTTGGACTTGAGTTTGCAGACCATACTCCTGAGTTAATTGCCGATTTATCGCTGCTGTTAGAAAAACTTGGCGAGCAATATTTTAACGTTGTTCACAACACGCTAGAGAAGGTATTGCCGAATCATTTATATATGGGGGCAAGAATGGCAAACTGGGGGATGCCTGATGAAATCATTAAAGCATCGCTTAAATACTCAGATGTACTCAGCTTCAATATTTATGAAGAAGGGTTACAAACTGATTATTGGCAGTTTTTAGAAAAAGTGGATTTACCTGTTGTAGTAGGAGAATTCCATATTGGGACTGCAACCGACTCAGGTATGTATAGCCCAGGTATTGTCCATGCTGCGAATCAAGTCGATCGAGCGCGTATGTATAAAGCTTATATGAAAAGTGTGCTAGAAAAACCGTATATGGTTGGCGCACATTGGTTTCAATACATTGATGAACCCATTACTGGCAGGGCGTTTGATGGCGAAAATGCCAACATAGGTTTTGTAACGGTCACTGACGTACCTTATCCTGAAATGATTCAAGCTGTTAAACAAGTCACCTCTACTATGTACCAACAGCGATATGGTCAATAGTGATTAGCCCTATATAAATCCAGCCTTAGGCTGGATTTATTTTTGTTCATCTTTCATTGATTGCGTGTTTTTAGTTACTGTAATATGAAGAAATATACATGATATTAATGGATTATCTGAATGAACAAGGCTGTTAAGGATACAAAGCAACAGAGTAATAAGGCGACTTGCAACCTCATCAATACTGATACCAAAGCGCATTGCAAAACTTATGTAATAGCTGATATGGACATACCCCAACAAAATCTCCAATCAAATCTCCAACAAACGCCTCAACAACGTACCCAAGATATTGAGTCTCAGTCGGGAGCAACAGCGCCAGTTTCATCAGAACAGCATGGCGTTAAAAGCCGTGTGCGAACCCAAGTACCTTTATTGAGTTTGGCATTGGTCAGTTTTGCTATTTTTATTGGCTGGATAATTTATCAAGCCAATACTGGTGGCAATAACATATTTTTTGATTTAGTGAGAGTCGTTCCTTACGGCGATAAAGTTGGCCATATGATGCTGTTTGGCATGCTGACATCACTGGCCTTGATTGCATCGCGAGCGGCATATTTTTACTTATTTGATCGTAAAATTTATTACGCCATTGTCGCAATCAGTACCTTAGTGTTTATTGAAGAAGTCAGTCAGGGTTTTATCGCGACACGTACCTTTGATATTGGCGATTTAACGGCTGATGCAGTAGGCATCACTTTATTTAGTGTGAGCACCATTAAATGGATTAACCGCAACCGATAGTTGAGCGGGAAAATGACATAGGACTCATCAAGATTTAATAAGTAAAGTCTTCAATCTGAAAAGCTATCCTTTGTTTGACTGATTGACACTATCGCCACAAGTATAATAGGTTTTATATAAGTGACTTATGATAATGTGTTAAATATGGACTAGACTAAGGCGCAAGTATCAAGCTGTGTCTTGCTAACGCCGAATGGCTAGCTTTTCAATTTCATTAGGTTGCACTCGTTAATAAGTTGCACGAGTTTTATTTTTCCTTTCTAGATACAAGAACTTTCATAAGGATTTTGAATGGTCTTCTTTATCGTTTCTTCATTGTGTTCACTACAGTCCATGGGCTTAAAGCTGTGGCTCACTATCCAGTTGTACATTCAAATTTCAACGACATTACTCGCTAACTCAACGACAATTTACAAAGGTGATTTATGACTGTTTGTTTTGATGAAATTCAACGCTTAAAGCAAAGTATTCAAGCATCAGTCATTGGACAAGAACATGTTGTTGATGCGCTCATATTATCCTTATTAACGAATGGTAATGTGTTGCTAGAAGGCTTACCTGGCACGGCTAAAACTCGTTCAATCAAAGCGCTTTCAAATGCGTTAGAAGTGAGCTTAGGGCGTGTGCAATTTACACCCGACTTATTGCCATCTGATGTGACAGGGACTGAGATTTATCAAGAGGTTGAGGGAAAATCCACGCTGACTTTTCAACCTGGACCAGTATTTAACAACTTACTATTGGCTGACGAAATCAATCGTTCCCCAGCTAAAGTGCAAGCGGCACTGCTTGAAGCAATGGAAGAAAGGCAAATCACTGTGGCAGGTAAAACCCATGTGCTACCTAAACTGTTTATGGTGCTTGCGACTCAAAACCCAATTGAGCAAGAAGGAACTTATCCTTTGCCTGAAGCGCAAATGGATCGCTTTATGATGAAAGTCTTGTTGGATTATCCTGATGATGAGACTGAAGTAAAAATTATTGAGTTAGTGCGTGCTGAAGAAGCCTTATCAGTGGACAAACCGGCACCGATAGATCCTACTCATATCTTTTCTGCACGAGATCTTATTCATCAAATTCATATGAGTGATGCAATAACCGCTTATATAGTTGCTATTGTGATGGCCACTCGTCAACCTTCTCGTTATCCAGATTCTCCCTTGGCTCAATGGTTATCCGTCGGTTCAAGTCCTAGAGCCAGTATTGCGTTAGATAAATGTGCTCGTGCCTCGGCATGGCTTGCTGGTAAAACCTTTGTGGATCCTGACGATGTTCGCTCCATAGTGCATAGTGTATTGCGTCATCGTTTGGTACTTAGCTACGATGCAATTGCTGATGGGGTAACGCCTGATCAGGTTATCGATGAAATATTACGTCAAGTGATAGCGGCCTAGTCGAGCTTTATGATGGATAAATCTGACAGTGATATTTATGTTTCTATTGAGCAACTTAGAAAGCTGCAATACCAAGCTGTAGGGGTTAATTTTTCTCCACGCCAAGCAGTAAACAGTGTCTTAAATGGGCGCTATTCATCTAAGTTACGTGGTCGTGGATTAAATTTTGAAGAACTTCGGCATTATCGTCCAGGTGATGATATCCGCTGCATGGATTGGAAAATCACTAAACGCACAGGTAAACCCCATATAAAAGTCTATACCGAAGAGCGAGAACGCAACGTATATTTGATTGTCGATCAACGTGCTGCGATGTTTTTTGGAAGTAAAGGCAAAATGAAATCAGTAATTTGTGCCGAGTTAGCAGCACTGATTGGTTGGCGCATTGTTGGTGCAGGCGATCGCATTGGCGCGTTGGTATTTAATGATGATTCTGCGTCGGTTATTCCTGCCAAAAGAGGCGGTCAGCATCTTGCGCAAATTTTTAAATCGATAGTAAAACAAAATCATCAATTAGGTGCGAGCAACAATAGCACTCGTGCGAGTGACAGCTTGAATCAAAGCTGGCATAAAACTGCACAAGTTTGTGGTCACGACTCGTTAATTATTTATATTGGTGATGGTAATGGTTGGAACGATAAAACAACGCATTTAATGAAGAATATTAGACGCCATAATGAAGTGATCGCCTGCAACATTATTGATGCGTTAGAGCAAAAATTACCGAGTATGGCGCAAATGGTCGTCAGTGATGGAAAACTTCAAATCCAATTTGATGCTTTAGGCAAAAATCAACAGCAATATCAACAACAAATAGAGTCAAAATTGACTTTATATGCGCAAACCGCCCGTAAATATCGCGTACCCTTATTGACCATTAATACCATTGACCCTGTTAGCACGCAGTTGATCAATGCGTTTCGCCGAGGTGGTGAATGACTCAATTTGGTGATACGTGGGGCAGTAGTATTGTAAAAGACTTAATTGAAACAGATGCGCCCAATGCCATTAGCTGGTGGCCACAAACTTTTGGCTGGCAGGTTGTTGCACTAATCGGCCTTACGCTTGTTTGTCGTAGACTGTATTTTGCTTGGCGTTTATACCAGCATAATCAGTATCGTCGTGATGCGATAGCATGGTTAAACTTATTACCTCCCTTTGAACAATTATCTGCTCAACCTATCTATCGTCAATTACCGAATCTTGTTCGTAAAACCGCTTTAGGTGGTTATAAGCGCACCGAAATTGCAACATTATCAGCTGATGAATGGACACAGTGGTTGAGTAAACAGTGTCCTCAAGCCAAGTTTGAAGATATCGGCTTTACATTACATGAGTTAGCTTATGATTCTGCTTTAGAAGTGAATACTGCACAGATGACGAAGTTAATTAACCAGATACGAATTTGGATAGAACAACATCGAGGTGAGTATGATTGAGTTTGCTTACCCACTATGTTTTGTTTTGCTGCTTGCCCCAGTCATTATGTATTTTATTGCGCCTGCTTATAAAGAAAAACGCAGCTCTATTCAAGTGCCGTACTTTGAACAGCTAGTTGATATTACAGGTGAGAAACCGCAAAAAGGGGCGGTAATACTGTCAAGAAAGCATATTCAAAAATTGCTGTTAATACTTGCTTGGCTATGCATTGTTGTCGCTATGGCCAAACCTGAAGTTATCGGTACACCCGTCACCCAGCAAAAGTCGGCTAGAGACTTAATGATTGCAGTGGATCTATCAGGATCTATGGCGGTAGAAGATTTTGTATTGCCAGAAAATCAGTCTAACGAGGTTGATAGATTAACGGCAGTAAAACAGGTTTTACGTAAGTTTGTCAGTCAGCGCGACAGTGACAGGCTAGGGTTGATTCTTTTTGGCGATGCGCCATACCTTCAAGCGCCATTTACCAATGATTTAGATACATGGTTAACACTGTTGAATGACACGCAAGTTGGGATGGCTGGACAAAGTACCGCTTTTGGAGATGCCATTGGGTTATCCATTAGCGTGTTTAACAGCCATGAGACACAAAATAGAGTGCTTATTGTGCTTACCGACGGAAATGATACCGCTTCGAAAGTCCCCCCTGTTGAAGCTGCAAAGGTTGCTGCGGCCTCTAACATCAAAATTTACACCATTGCCATTGGCGATCCTATCGCTGTTGGTGAAGAAAAAGTTGATATAGCTGTACTAGAAAACATTGCCTCAATAACAGGCGGGCAAAGTTATCAAGCTATTGATACACAAGCGCTTGAAAATGTTTATGAAGCGATTAATGACTTAGAGCCAGAGTTATTCGAGTCGCAAACCTTTAGGCCAAAAACCAGTATTCATTATATTCCGATCGCACTGTTTTTAGGTTTGTATCTAGTGTCGTTGTTAATCGTCACCTTGCGTTTCCCTAATGTGAAAAAAGGGGCTAACTAATGGAGCAATGGTTAATTCAATTACAGCACTTTCATTTACTCCGACCTTGGTGGCTATTAGCCTTATTACCACTGGCATATATTGTTTATCGTTTAAAGTACCGTCAGGATAATTTAGTGAATTGGCATGAGCATATGTCAGCTAAAATTTTACAGACATTGACAGTCAAAGGAGATAATCAACGGGTTATTTCACCTTTAAATTTGACCATAGTTTTAGGCATTATCAGTGTATTGGTTTTAGTAGGTCCAACATGGAAACAGCAACCAAGCCCATTTACAGAAGATAAGTCAGCGCTGATTATTGCGTTAGATTTATCTGAAACGATGGAGCAAACGGATGTATTACCTACACGCTTAACACGTGCGAAACAGAAAGTAATTGAGTTATTGGCTGTTCGCGGTGATGCCAACACAGCACTGATTGCTTACACAGGCTCGGCACATACAGTGATGCCGATAACTAATGACAGCAAGATGATAAAGCAGTTTTTAGATTCACTGAGTTTTAAGATAATGCCTAATTCAGGGAAGCAACCACAGACTGTTTTACCGATTGCCAACGGATTACTTGAAGCAACTCAAACCCCTGGAACCATTTTATTCATTACCGATGGCACCAGTGATAATGCATTTAGCGCTTTTGGCACCTATTTTTCAAAGGCACAACATCAGTTAGTGGTTTGGGCGATTGGGCGTGATAATGCAAGCTCGCTCGAATCTGGCTCAACCATTATTCCAATGCAGCAAGAACGATTAGAAACCCTTACAGATAAGGCTGGTGGACGGATAGTTATATTGACTGATGATAAACAAGATATCGAAAAGGTAAATGGGTATATAAATAACAATCTCGTTATTAGTGAAGATGAAAGCCGGCCTTGGTTAGATGCTGGTTATTGGTTGGTGTATATCATTGCAGCAATATATTTACTCTGGTTTAGACGAGGGTGGACACTGCAATGGTAAATTCGTCGATCAAATTTATTGTAAATGAACTCACCATGGTGATTGTGAGTTCGTTGTCGAAAATATCTGCATGGTATACAAAGTGGCGCACTCGAATAATGATTTTTGTTATCATCATTGGCGCGTTATTCGCTATATTAAAACCTCAATCTTTTGCTGATTTATGGCTGACTCGAGATCAACAAGGAATGTTGCTGTTTAATATGGGGTATTACCAGCAAGCTAGTAATCATTTTAGTCTTGTTCGCTGGCAAGCATTCAGTTTGTATGGCGCAGAAGAATTTGATCAATCTGCTATTTTATATGACCAGTTTGAAGATGAAATAGATCAAATTGCTCGCGCCAATGCTTTAGCGCACGCAAGGCGATATGTAGCAGCTAAAAATATCTATCAACAAGTATTACAAACTGCGCCAAATAATAAGCAAGCGATGCATAATTTAGCCCTTGTTCAAGGTATTATTGATGAAGTGAATCGCATAGCTGAAAGCCAGCAGGGTGAAGCAGGAGACTCGCCACAAGAGCTAGGTGACGATCCGCAAACTGGTGATGGTGCAAAGAAAAAAGAAATGGTGCTAAAGGTAGCTGAGCATTATGACGCAAGTCAGTTGTTGCTTGACCCTAAGTTAAATGAAATGTGGTTAAGACAAGTTCAAAAAGATCCTGCGCGGTTCCTAGCGAATAAATTTCAAATGCAAACAGCCCCAACATCGCTAAACTCGCGACCGTTAACCACCAATGAGGAGAGTCAATGATGTCTTTTCTCTGCGATGTTTTTACAAGGCAGATATTGCTGTTTAAACTCTTAGTTTTGCTAGTTTTAGTCCTTTTTAGCTTGAGCGTGGCTAAACTTAGCCAAGCTGTTGAATCTGCAGACTCAAGTATCACACTTGAGTCCTTGATAGATAAGAACCAATTAAGCATCGAGATTCGTGTTCAAAGTAAAGCTCCTTTTGTCGTTAAACAACCTATTATTGTTCAAGTTGAAGTGTCAAGCGATCGCTGGTTTTCAAAAGGTGTTCAGGTAACGCCTCCTGCTTATAAAGATATTGTCTTTTTACCTACTTCGAGTTCATCGATTACTGGAACAAAAAAGATTAATGGACAAACATGGACATACATTATTCGAGAAATAACCTTATATCCCATGCAAGAGGGCGTTTATGAGCTGCCAGCTTTTGATGTATTTGCATCGGTTAATACAGAATATGGCATTGTTGAAGGCGTACTTAAAACTGACGACTTTCAAATTGAAGCTAGAATGCCACAAGTGGTTACAGAACTGGATACAGGTGTAGGTTTTACAACTGAGATTGAAGATAACTTAATTGTTTCACCTTCTGTCACACTGTCTGTAAAGCATGATATCGGCAATGAAGTACTCGATATAACAGACGTAGCGAGAACGTTTAATGTCGGGGATGCAGTTACCCAAACGGTTTCTATCACCGCAAAAGGTGTCCCTGCAATGATGTTACCAGTTTTAGCACAAACACAATTGAGTGGGTTAAGTGTTTACCAGCAACCCAGTAAACTCAGTGATCAATCTAACCGAGGTGAATTAACTGGCATAATGTCGCAAACGACGAGTTATATATTTGAACAAGCGGGTGAGTTTACTACGCCCAAGCAAGTTTTGTATTGGTATAACTTACAACAAAATGAGGTAACAGAACTCACTGTGCCTTCAGTAACTTGGGTCGTCAAAGGTGGTGCTATAAGCGCGAGCAGTGATGGCACCGCTTCATCATTTAAAGCGTGGTTGAGTAAATATAGTTTAGTGATTGTCAGCCTATTCATTCTGATTTACTTGCTAACGCGACTTGCCCAGAATCGCACTAATCTTAAGGCGTTATATTTATCTTTATCTCAGTATGAAATTAAGCAATTACAAGTAAGCTTACGACAGGAATATGAGCAAGGAAATTACGCTAAAGTGTGTCAATTGTTGTACCGCTATATTGAATATCAAGATGCGCAATTATCAAAAACGGGTACAGCAGTTTCATTGTTAAATCATCATCACTCAAATGAAAGAGGCTTAGATAATAGTCATTTAAATAATGACATTATTCTGAGTCTCAAACAGTTTTACAAATCTGACAGTGAAAAATATTCACTATTAGAGCGGTTATTAACTCAAACATACTCAATAGATACTGCTGCACCGCTAACAGATGAACAGTTTAATACCTTATTACAAGTGACAGCATTGCTAAAATATAACCAAAGTAAGGGAAGTGTCGATATTTCTGCTAGTGCAATAAAATTGAATTAATCACAATAGAAGTAGCGGATTATTTGATTATTTAAAGTTATAGATGAGTGCTCGGGGCAAGTAAGGTAAGTGATGCTTGTTTTGATACGGTTTTTTTAATGAAGTATCCATTCTGAAATCAATTTTTTTGAATCAAAAATCAAGCTACACTTTTTCACTTATTCAGAATGTTAAGTATCTCTATCATTGTCAGTACTTTTAAAAGTTGTGAATATCAATCCATACGAACAGTCTTGGTCTAAATAAGCGACTAACTGCAACGCTCAACTGATTCATTAACTGTGATATATTGAGTTTTTAGGCTGTCTCATCTCACCGACAATGATGCATTATCTTCAATTATGATTGGCGTGATTAACTGGCCTGATTGATTGCTGAGATTGATTGCTGAGATTGATTGCTGAGATTGATTGGTGTGAGTGAAACACTTACTTTTAATTGATGCTTATTGTCGTTTAGTTTTGACAGTACAGTATGAAACATGATGTTAACTGAGAATGTATGTCTAGCGTTTTACGATTTATTGTGGTTATTTTTGCAGCATTGGCAGTGACGTTTTTAGTGTTTTTTGTCATTGCGGCGTTAATTGAATTCCATATTCCAGAGCAAACAGCCCAACTCGTTCTTGATTCAAATGCTGATTCTTATGCTGATTCTTATGCTAATTCTTTAGCGAACAGTTCAGCCGCACAGCTTTTAATGATTTTGTAAGGCCGTTATATGTTTAGACAACACCATTATCGCGCTTGGGCTTACCTGTTGTTAAGTTCTATTTTTATCGCTCAACCCCTCGTAAATTATGCTCATGCGGATGATATCGTGCCATTTACCTCTGATGGTTGTAGTGTTTTCCCCGATGGCACTTTGGCCGACAATCAATTATGGCTTGCATGTTGTACTGCACATGATTTTGACTATTGGCAGGGCGGTACGGCCAAGGAACGCCTTGAATCAGATCAACGCTTAAAGCAATGCGTCGCCAACCTTGGCCAACCGCATATAGCTAGCCTTATGCTTGCAGGGGTGAGAGTTGGTGGCAGTCCATATTTTCCGACAACCTATCGTTGGGGCTACGGCTGGCCTTACCCAAGAGATTATCAAGCCCTGTCAAAACAAGAGAAACAACAAATTCAACGAGTCCTAAATAATCAGAAATAAGTAAAATATTCGCTATAGCAGTAACTCAGTGCTAGGTTAACTAACAGTATATTAACGTTCAGAGTCGTTACGTTAGTAAGTTAACCCTTTTTCACGCAAAATAAGGACATATTATGCTGAAAACATTGATTAGTAGTGCAGTGATAACGCTAATGCTCACTGGCTGCTCGACTGCTGATAAGCAAGTGCAAGTCACCCCACAAATATCCCCACCAGCGCAAAGTGTTTTTAAAACTTATACTGCTGAGGACTTTTATAAAACCACCAGTGTGTTCGGCTCTTCTATCAACCATGATGGCACTGCAGTACTGGTAAGTAATGATAAAACAGGGATATTTAATGCTTACAAAGTGCCTGTAGACGGCTCTGAAATCACTCAATTAACATTTTCCACAGAAGAGTCAGTATTTGTAAAATCTTGGTTTCCCAATGACAATCGCTTTTTGTTTAGTGCTGATAAAGGAGGGGATGAGTTAGATCATTTGTTTGTACAAGATGTCGAAGGGAATCAAATCGATCTCACTCCAGGTGAGGGCCTCAAAGCCGTGATGTTATCTTGGCATGAAAATGATGAGTCTTTCTTTGCGTTGACCAATGAACGTGATGCTAAATACTTTGATATTTATCAATACAACACTGACGACTACAGCCGTAACTTAGTGTACAAAAACGACTTAGGTTATACCGTTGAAACCATGAGTCCAAATGGCCGATTTATTGTATTGAGTAAAGACCATTCAAACAGTAATACTGACTTGTATCTCGTTGATTTACGCTTGAAGATGGCCAAACCTCGTTTAATTACCGAGCACCAAGGTAACGTTTCTTATTCCGCCTACACGTTTACTAAAGATAACGAGCAACTATTATATTCAACTAACGAATTTGGTGAGTTTAAGCAAGCGTGGGCATATGACATTGCAACGGGTTCCCATAAAGTTAATTACAAAGCGGATTGGGATGTTAGTTTTAGTTATTTCTCAAATGATGGTCGATACCAAGTTACTGGGATTAATGCTGACGCACAAACGCAATTAACCATCACTGATCTTGTTGAGCAAAAAGAGCTGTCATTACCTAAGCTTCCAAGCGGCGATTTACGTGGCGTTAACTTTTCACAGGATTCTAAATCAATGGTGTTTTATATCAATTCTGATACCTCACCATCCAATTTATACAGCCATACCATTGGTTCTTCATCTGTAAAACGTCTGACCAATTCTGGTAATCCAGCTATTTTGGAGCAAAACCTTGTGACTGGTGAGGTGGTGAGGTTTAAAAGCTTTGATGGACTTGAGATACCAGCAATTTTATATAAGCCCAAACAAGCTGAGTTTAAAAAGGTACCTGCGTTAATCTATATTCATGGCGGGCCCGGCGGTCAATCTCGCAAGGGCTACTCTGCAACCGTTCAGCATTTGGTTAATAATGGTTACGCCATTATCAAAATTAATAACCGTGGTTCAAGTGGTTATGGTAAAACCTTTTTTCATTTAGATGATAAACGACATGGTGAAGATGATTTACAAGATGTGGTTTTCAACAAAAAATACTTACAAACTTTAAATTGGGTCGATGCTGACAAAATTGGCGTTATGGGAGGGAGCTATGGTGGCTACCTTACTATGGCGGCAATGGCGTTTACCGACGAGTTTAAAGTAGGTATTAATATTTTCGGCGTGACTAATTGGGTAAGAACCTTAGAGAGTATTCCGCCTTACTGGGAAGCATTTAGAAAAAGTCTTTATGATGAATTAGGCGATCCTGCCACTGATAAAGAACGCTTACATAATATTTCACCCGTGTTCTTTGGTCATCAAGTCAAAAGCCCTGTTTTAGTGGTTCAGGGGGCAAATGATCCAAGAGTGTTGAAGATTGAGAGTGATGAAATGGTTGAATCTATTCGAGCTGGCGGTACACACGTTGATTACTTAGTATTCGATGATGAAGGCCATGGTTTTAGTAAGAAAGACAACCGTATTAGTGCATCTAATAAATATTTAGTCTTTTTACAGCAGTATTTATAGCCTATTGTTGTAAGTGATTAGAAAGCCATTTGATTATCAAATGGCTTTTTATTAGGGCCTGTAGATCTTTCAAGGTTGTTTTTGCAGCGAATTGTTGGCCATTTATACATGGAAGAGACTTTGTGGTGTGGTTATTCTACATAAAAAGTCAATAACGCAGTAAAAATGGCCAACAAACGCTGCCCAAAGGGTTCGAGTAAAAGCGTTTTACTCTTTGTTGGATGAATTTTGCTTAGATGACTAAGCATCAATCCATCCGCCTCAATTAAAACGCTTTTATTTCAAACAAAACTTAACCAGCAAAGATCAACAGGCCCTAGTTGCTATACAGGATGCTTTTTAATAAATTAAAGCTAAAATCGGTATTAAGTCACTCACACTTATAGAGTAAGGATGTCAATTGAACACAGAGATCATTTATTCTGAAGCCCCAGATATTGTCGATCAACTGGTTGATGGGGTAAGAGCGTTTAACATAATGAATATGGGAAGTGAGCTATCAAAGCCATTAACTATCGTAATGCGAGATGGAAATGACAAGATCATTGCTGGTATTGCAGGTAGAACGATATATCAAAAATTTTTAATCAATGTGTTATGGGTAGATGAGTCTATGCGCAGCGAGGGATTAGGCCATAAATTAATGATACTGGCAGAAAACGCTGCTATTGAACGTGGTTGCCTAGCTGCTCAAGTAGATACCTTAGCATTTCAAGCGTCAGGGTTTTACCAACGACATGGATTTGAAGTCATTGGTTCTGCACCTGCATTTGGTAAAAGTCCTGCACAATATTTTCTTTTTAAGCATTACGGCTAACTACTCAGCGTTAAAGGCATCAAGTAAACATTGATACTTGTCGATAAAATACTGATTTTTCGTTTTGGTAAGTCAATAATCGGTCCGTAAATTATTAATTAAACACGGCCTAAGTAAAAATCAGTATTGAGCGAGTTAATAATCGCCTTTTTTACGAGAGCGGGATGCTGTCTGTACTGAATTGATCATTTTCCCTAAGGCTTTATCTTTAGCGCGTTTTTGCGCTAATGTTGCCCCGTTTAATGCTTGTTCTCGCATTAGTTTTTGGTAACTAATAAGTCGTCTTTCAGTTAACTCACCTGAAGCAAGCGCGGCTTGAATTGCACAGCCTGGCTCCGCTTGATGTTGGCAATCTGAAAAACGGCACTGCGATGCAAGTTGTGTTATTTCACTGAATGTTTCACTGACGCCTTGCTCACAGGCACCTAGCTGTAATTCACGCATCCCGGGGGTATCGAGTATTAATCCACCACTTTGCTCACCTCGAGACATCCATTTAAGTGCTCTTGATGTGGTTGTATGACGACCTTTACTGTCATCTTCTCGTATTGCGCTAGTGAGCTGAGTTGAACTTCCCAATAATCCATTGACTAAGGTTGATTTCCCTACGCCAGAAGAGCCTAACAAAGCGATAGTCTGTCCTTGTTTGCAATAATCGAGTAGCGGTATTATTTCGGTTTCATCAAGAGCATTGACTGAATGCACCATCATTAAAGGATTCAATGATTGAACTAACTGAGTTTTATCTGCTACATCGTCACACTGATCTGCTTTAGTTAATATAACAATAGGCGTGACTTGTGACTCATTGGCCAGCGATAAATATCGTTCAATTCGACTTAGATTAAAGTCATTATTTAATGAGCAGACAATGAACAAACTGTCGACATTAGCTGAAATAAGCTGCGACTCAACCTTACTTCCAGGCGCTTTTCGTTGAAATACTGATTTGCGTTCAAGTAATCGAACAAACTTATGCTGTTGATCACATAACACCCAGTCTCCAACACACAATCTATCAGTGACACTGGCTTGATGTGCGGTTTGCGACATTGCCCATTGACCGCTTGGGGTGAGTACGATCACGCCACTACGGTGTTGTTCAATAACTCGGCCAATAATTAGCCTATCATCTGCGTTGTCATCGCTAATTAATTCCATCTCTTCCAGCGATAATTGTTGCTGAAAAAAAGGCTGCCAACCGAGTTGTATTATTGAAGGGGATTCACTCATTTACTGTCCTAATAAGGCGTCTTATGTGGTGTAACGTTAAGTATAGTCATCAGCTTAACTTTACTTATTACGTGAGTCATTACTAGCGATAAATAGCATGTTATCAGATTATGAATTAACGACTTGTGACTATGGTAGCTAATTTAACTAGCGATACAGGGCGAGCAGCAAATATACTACACGTTATCAGTACGACGGCTCAATTTGTAGCCTGATTGAAGCCTAAAATGTCAAACTGACGAGTTATTGGTATTTTGCTCTGTAGTGTTAATTAATTGCACTACAATGGCACAAGTGTGATTTGACATGTCATAACCCCACTCAGGATAAAAAACTGAACATGCTTTGTTTTTAGGCAATAAATTTACGGTTAGTATCTTTTAAAACATATCCTTCTAAGCAAAATCTAAGTTTATAAAAGCTTTAATTACAATATCTTATCTTTATGCTTTGAGCATGGGATATTTTATCTTTGCAGTGCTATGATTTTGAAAAAATGTTTTATTCTGCTTTAACAAATTGAATAAAAATGACCCAAATAGATATTGCAAATGCAAACATCATATGTTTACATAGTGGTTAATTTAACAAGTTTCACAAATCTGTAAACAAAATCGTTAGTAATAACAGGTTGCAACTGTGGAATGATTATTAGCTAGTATTTCCTTAATTTATTCAGATGATTAAGGTTGAATTAAAAGGACGTCCTTCAATGAAGTCTATCGTTGCCAAGCCACTATTGGTCAAATCGATGTTTAAAAAAACTGCATTAGTACTTTGTATATCTCAAAGCTTGATGGCTTGCCAAAATAAAGAAACTAATGCAGAGGTTGAGTCTGTTGTAAATAGCGCAACAGTAGAACAAGAAACATCTACTCAAATTTTGCCTTTCTCTGATCCAACCAATTCAGGTGGTTGGGTGCTTAATACTGAAATCAGTGATGAATTTGATGGCACTGAAATTGACCAAGAAAAGTGGTTTGTCCAAGGGGAAAACGGTGATTACTACATTTGGAAAGGTCGAGCACCGTCTCAGTTTGCTCCTCATAATGTGATTGTTGAAGACGGCTTTTTAAAATTACGTAGTCAGTGGGAACCTGATTTTGAATTTGCTAATGAAAACTACGCAGACGGCAAAGTCGATGCGAAATATGGTTCATTGGCTAATGGCGATCCTATGCCAATAACAACAGCTGCCATTGTCAGTAATAAACGCTTTTTAAATGGCTACATGGAAATACGTTCCAAAGCGGTTAACGTTTCAATGACCAGTGCGTTCTGGGCCATTGGTTATCAGTCTGAGTTAGATATCTATGAACAAATCGGTAATCCGAAAATCATTGGCGATATCAAACCTGATCAATCTAAGTCAACTGTTCATGATTGGAGTCCACCAGCAAAACGTCCAACTCGTGTATTCCATCACAAGGAAAATTTACCATATCGCGTTGCTGACGAGTTTCATATTTACGCAGCAGAGTGGGGCGAAGATTACTTAAACTTATATCTTGATGGAAAATTACTGCAACGCTTTACTCAAAAAGAGCTAGGCGATCGTTGGGTGCTTAATAACCCGCTAGAAATTTGGTTGGATTCTGAAATTTTTGCTTGGTTAGGTATGCCTAATAAAGAAGAACTTCCAGCTGATTTTGAAGTTGACTATATGCGAGTATGGCAAAAGCCTAACCCAGAACTACTCGACCGTGCATTCTTCGGATTTGAAGGGCCTATACTGTTTCAAGAAAATAAACGTCCGCTTAAATTGGTACCTGAAAATTCTGAAAATAATCAATATCAAAAGTTTTGGGATATTGATGCTAACTCAGCAAACTATGCAACCATCACTAAAGAACAGCGAATCACAGGTTTACGCAGCCTTAAAATTGCCGCAGACAAAGATGCTACAGATGAGCTAATCAAGGTTAGTTCACCTGAAAAAGCAGTGAGATTAGACAAAGGTGATTATCGTTTCTCAATGCGTCTTTGGGTTGATACTAGTAACTCTCTTAGTGAGTTTAACGTGACTGTTAATAATGCAAATGGTGATGATGCAGGCTTTGTTTTAGCGCCATTCAATCTAAGCGAAATTGACCATGCGCACAAAGCACAATGGATTACAGTAAGCCAAGATATAAGCCTTAACGCGCCTGTAGCCAATGACGCTAAGTTAACAATCACGGTTGATCCAAGCCAGATTAAAGATGTATCTGCATTGTTTTATATCGACGACATTTCAGTTGTTAAACAATAAGTTAAGCTAAAAGGAAAGCCACATAATGATTTAGTTATGTGGCTAATTTTAATGGATTTAAACCGCGTTAATAGCAGATGAAAATGTATGTTGGCGCAGTAATATACGAGATTGACTGAAGTCTGATGTATCGAGCGGTCTCAAGAGAGTGATTATGATATTTCACAATAAAACGACAGCACTAGCACTTGCATGTGTCACTGCCATGGCATTGAGTGTGTTACCGATACAAGTCAGCGCAAAGGATAGCGAGAATCAGCCCGACGTGTTGATTTTGATGTTTGATGATATGCGCTTTGATACATTCTCTTATCGTGATGGCCCGGTTAATACCCCTAATATTGATGCATTAGCGCACGAAGGCATTAGATTCGATAATGCAATGACGAGTACGGGATTATGTTCACCTTCAAGAGCCGCAATGTTTACTGGTCGCTGGGGACATAAAACGGGGCTTGATGACAACGTTGGCCTATATCATTCTCGTTTAGACGAACTGCGTGTCGAAGAAGGTGGAGTCATCAGACGTGCCGTCGATGCCGGATATAAAGTGGGCTATGTTGGCAAATGGCATATTGGCGCACAAGGCCCTGCGTTAAGAGGGGCTGAGTTTGTTTATGGTCATGATAAAGATGTAGAGCGTCATGGTCGCCAATGGGCGCCTTACGAAACGAAAGAAAATATCGCTAAATTCAAACGTGGCGAACGCGATGCTAATGGTGAAAAGCACGAATATTACCGCACAATGCCAGGCACTTTTGAGGATACCAAAGCGGGTAAGGAAGTCCGAGAAGGGCAAAAAATGCTTAAAGCAGCGGCTAAAAAAGATGAACCATTTTTTGGCATTATCAGTTTCGAACAACCTCATCCACCATACCGTGTGCCAGAACCTTACGCGAGTATGTTTGATCCTAAAACCGTAAAACTTCCTAAAAACCATGGTGTTGAACGCGTTAATAAACCAATGTCACAAGATGATATTTGGTGGCCTTGGCATGATGTAAGTCATATGACCGATGAAGATTGGCGCAAGTCACGCACCTTTTATTATGGCGCGATTGCCATGATAGATCATGCGGTTGGTGAGTTAATTAAAACCGCAAAAGAAGTTGGTATGTATGATGATTTACGCATTATCGTTATTGGCGATCAAGGCAGTATGTTAGGCGAGCATAACCTATACGATAAAGGCCCATATGCTTATGACGAACTCATGAGAATGCCACTTATTATTCGTGATCCGAATGTCGAACCTAAAATCATTGAACGCCAAGTGTCTATGTTAGATATCGCGCCTACGTTGGCTGATTGGATGACATTACCCAATGATGGGGACGTCGATGGCCGTTCATTAGTTCCCCTTATGGAACAAGGTGATATTGCTGATAGTAACAAAGCCGACATCGCTTTGTATGCTTACGAATGGTACAACGGCGGCTGGTTTGGTATTCGAGCGATTAGAACACCAGAGATGAAGTTTGTATGGAACCCAGGGGATAGTCGAGATGAGTTATACGACTTAAAAAACGATCCCTATGAAATGACAAATTCAATTAACGACCCTAAGTACAAAAAACAACTGAAACAGATGGTTAAGTATATGCATGACGAGCTTGTGAGAGTCGATGATCCTGCTATCACCAAATTTAAACAACATATGAAAGAAATGTTGTAAACAGAATTTACGCTGGTCGGTTTGACATAACAAAACTGCTCACCGTAAACCACGGCATTCATTGCCACTAACCCCTGTTTTAGATTGGAAACAGCTTTTGGCCAATGGCTAAAAGCTGGGTTTTTGCGGCTCCAATGTTGGCAAAGCAGTAAAAATAATTTCAATTAGGAGACATTATGAATAGCGTTATTAATCAAAGCATAGGTAAAACAATTCAGCATTGTTTAATGGGAACTATGTTAACGCTTTCTATTGCATCAATGACTTATAGCACGTCAACAGAAGCTGCAAGTATTGGTAATCAAGGAAGATATTTCACTAACAAAGTGACTGGAACGTCAGAAACAGTCAATTTATCAGGAAACGCATCGCAGCAAACGAGTCAACTGCAGGCTGCAATTAACCGTGCGAGTAATAAAGTAAATGGCGGTGTTGTTAAAGTTATGGGCAACGACATCAAATTAGCTCAAATCGATCTTAAAGCGAATGTAAGGTTAGAAATTCAGTCAGGCAAAACCATTAAAATGGCAGATAAAGTGCTATTTAACTTAAACCGCAATGGCCAAGGTCCCCGTGCGCCGTTAATGCAGAATGTGGAAATAACCTCAACGGGTAGCGGTCGTTTTAATATAGACGTAAATAAAAGTGCCATCTTCTCTAATGCTATTCCTGTGAGAGTGGGCTATGTCAAAAACTTCGCATTATCAAACTTTAACATCAAAGATAACTATTCTATTTTCCCTTCGTTATTTATGGTGGCAGACAGTGACGCAAGAACGGTGGCTAATAACGCAACTTATGGCCGGATCCCCGAAAAAGGCGTAGTAGAAAATATTTCTGCAACCAAAGTAGCAGCAGGCTATGCCTTAATTCAGCTATTTAGTGGCAAGAAAATGCGTCTTAAAAACTTAGACGCTGAGGGTGGGTTAACGATTAGGTTAGAACCTGGTAGTGGCCGTCCTTCTGATTATTTAAATCAGGCTGGGCCAAGAGTGGGTAACATCGCTGATATTAAGATGATTGATATTGAAAACACTGAAGGAATGGCAGCTTTGTTCCTCAAACCTCATCAAAAGATATGTTCAGACATTACCGGCTCAAACATTCGCGGCGTGAATAGTGCTTTTACTATTATGAGCAATTCCAGCGACTCTAATACATTCAGTCGTGGTTATTTTGAAAGAACAAAGTTTACTGGGCGTATTTCGTTAACTAAAACCAAAAATACACCATTGGCAGATATTGGAGCCTCTTCACAATATTTTGTTGAACCAAGTGAAAGTGTTGGCAGAACGAAAATTGCAGATTTTCCAAATGATCCATCAGGACGTCGTTGGCATACCAAGCCAATGGCACCAGTGTTAATAGCTTCGGCGTTAAATCGCAATACGGTTGGTACCTCTGCTAAAGGTCGTTTTGGGATAGATATTTCAAATGCCAATATTATTAAAACTGGCAACTATGAGCGTTCAACGAACGTATTTTATCGTGAAGATGCAATAAAGCTGAACAATAAGCCTGCAACAGCCTGGATTAATAAATAATGCTTAATTGCCGTGAAGCAAACCATATATTGGCTTGTTATTAATACATAACCCAGTGCGGTAATTAACTTTACCGCACTGTTGATATTTGATGGGGCTATATGGATATCACAAACAAGCGAGTTCAGCTAAGTGCATTCACTGTGGTTTTGCTCATCCTAGTTGCCAGCTTATTTTCAAGTATTGCGGGATACCGATATGCCGTTATTTCTTTAAAGGGAAATCAGTTTATTACCGCTGCTGAAGAATCGCATCATTTAGCTAGTGAATTGCATCTTGGTAATAGCAAAGAATACAAACGCGCTTTACAGAGCAGATCTTTCGCGAAGTTCGATGTTAATACATTGCCAAATAATGCCATAAATGAATTTACAACAAGCTGCCAATTATTGGTCGGATTAGACAATAAACTGAACAATTTAAATACGGAATTAAATCTTATTGAGTTAATGGGTGAAATAAATTCAATAAAAAACGCTCAAGCTAAAAGCTTAGCAATTAACATGGTAGTTGATGAAAGCTCTGATTTTAAAGAGGGCGTGGCCAAGGGTTTATATAATTTTGTACTAGATAACCCGGATGATGAAATCGCATTCGAAATATTGGAACAAAAATTTTCACATAAAATAACCGCAGAGCAGCGACAAGCGTTAAGACGTCAATTACATGCAATGACACAGCCTGAATACATTAAGCGTGCTATTCAACTCACTAGTCAAACAGGGGCAATGACAGACGCTGAAACACAGTCTTTTAATCTGGAATATCAGCCTTTTTACGACTCTCCCTATGCTGAAGTAAGAGCCGCGGCAATAGAAGTGATTGGGCTTGTACAGCGAGAAGATGAGATTGAATTACTTGAACAAGCTTTGTTTGACCTTGATAACGATGTCAGTAATGCAGCCTTAACAGTGATAGGCCAAAGACAATTGAATGATCCTCAATTAATTAATGCCTTAACAATGTTACACGCACAAAATGGGCATAGTTTATCTACCGAGCATCAACAACATATTGAAGCTTTATTGTATGAGTTTGGTGTCATTTAAATGAAGTAATTATCAGTAATACCTTGTGTCATCACAGAGAAAATTTGGCAAAAATATTAAATATAAATAATAACTTAGCGATAGAGAAATGGATGTTATGAATAATATACGGATAAATAATATAGTTGAGGCTGTGAGTCATTGGCGTGGTGCGCTAATGGGGGAGTCGTTAATGCGTAATATCACAACTAAAAATATGACTGCACTGTTAACAACGGCAATGCTGGCCATTTCTGTATCAGCAGAAGCTGCACCAGCGTTATCGGTTGATGCTAATACTGAAATAACGAAGGGTAAACAGCCTAATATTTTATTGATATTAACTGACGATCTTGGGTACAACGATGTTGGTTTTAATGGCTCAAAGGAAATTAAAACGCCTAATTTAGATCAACTGGCAGCGAATGGGACATCTTTTTCACAGGCATATGTCGCGCATCCATTTTGTGGCCCAAGTCGAGCAGCACTCATGACTGGGCGATACCCGCATAAAATAGGTTCTCAATTTAATTTACCGACTAAAGGCTCGTTTGTTGGGGTGCCGTTAGAAGAACAGTTTATTAGTAAACTATTACAAAGTAATGGCTATAACACTGGGGCTGTTGGAAAGTGGCATCTTGGCGAAGCGCCTGAATTTCATCCAAATGCTCGTGGTTTTGATGACTTTTATGGATTCACAGGAGGCGGTCACAATTATTTCCCACAACAATTCAAAGCGCAATATGCAGAGCAGATAAAGCAGGGGAATACGAATATCAATCACTACATTTTACCTCTTGAGCATAATGGTAAAGAAGTAGACGAAAACGAATACATTACAGATGCTCTTTCACGTGAAGCGAGCCGTTTTGTCGCTGACGCCGCCAAGCATGATAAACCTTTCTTCTTGTATCTTGCTTATAACGCACCGCATGTGCCACTTGAGGCGAAACAATCTGATATGGATCAGTTTCCAACTATCAAAGACCAAAAACGTAAAACCTATGCTGGCATGGTGTACGCCGTTGACCGTGGTGTCGGTCAAATTGTTGAAACGCTCGATAAAACTGATCAACTTAATAATACTTTAATCGTTTTTATGAGTGATAACGGCGGCAAGTTAAGTAAAGGCGCCAATAACTATCCTTTAAAAGAAGGTAAAGGCAGTGTTTATGAAGGTGGTTACAGAACGCCGATGTTATTCCATTGGCCTGACAAGGTGGCATCAGGGCAACGTTTTGAACATCCTGTTTTAGCATTGGATTTGTATCCCACTTTTGCAGCGCTTGCTGGCGCAGACGTCCCGCAACAGAAACGTTTAGACGGTAAGAACATCTGGCCAGCATTCAGTGCCAATAAAAACCCTCATCAAGATGAATTATTTTATGTCCTTCGTCATCGCAAAGGCTATAGCGATGCGGCAGTGAGACGTAATGAGTGGAAAGCGGTTAAACACAGTCAACAACCCTGGAAACTGTTTAACGTCGAAACTGATGCCAACGAAACTGAAGATCTCAGTTCAAAGCATCGCAATAAATTGAATGATATGGTTCGTGAGATGGAAAAGTGGAGCTGGGATAATAAACAGCCTTTGTGGTTTCACGAAAACTTTGAAGGAGCGGAATGGCGTCTACATGGCATGCCACGTTTTGACAAAACTTACTCTACCGAAAAGTAATCATCACGCTTTTCCATGTTTAGTTAAGTCATCATCGTAAGCCCTTACGGTGATGCATTGCAGCAGGATGTTCAAATGCATAATTTATCAAAGCGATCGCTTTCACTTGTTAGCCTTGCCGTTATGATGGCTATAGGCGGCTGTCAATCCACCCACGATAATAATAACATCGATAATGTGAAGCCTTTGGTGTCATTTAGCGACACTCATGAAGACATCAAACTTGAGAAAGTGAATCGCCGTAAATGGGATAACCCAGTCATTGCCGATTTTGATCAAGATGGCTTTCAGGATTTATTACTGACTGATCATGGATATAGCGTCAAACTATATTGGAACAATAATGGCGTTTACGACAAAGGTTATGATCTGATTGTCGGTGATATGCATGGTATTGGTGTAAGTGACTACAACAATGATGGCAAATTAGACGTACTCATTTCACGTGGCGGTGGCTCGGGTTCTAATGCTCGCAATGCAAAGCTTTACCATTTTAATGGCCGTGAAATCATCGAGGGAAATGAATTTAAACCACCGCTACAAAATTTACGAGGCCGAACCAGTAAGTTTTTTGATGCTAATAATAATGGCGACCTAGACCTGCTCTTAATGGGTTTTCCTTCACGAGCAAAAGGGCCTAAGCCTAAAAGCGATTCTGAAAACTTTGTCTACAAAAATGACGGTAAAGGCAATATTGTACATGTGACAAATTTGCCTCAAACCTATCAAGATGGACAAAAGGTACTTATCACGGACTTTAATCAAGATCAGATAGATGACTTATTAATTTATGGTCATAACAGGCTGATTGCCCTTAAAGGCACAGGGGATTATCAATACCAAGATGTCACCGATACGTTATTTGAACAGGATATTAGGCATGTTACTGGCATTGCTGAAATAGATTATGACAATGATGGCGACGTTGATTTATACCTGACAAGAGCAAGGCCATTAGAAGCGGGTGACACCTTTTTCGATGAAAAATCTAACACTTTTGCGTTTTATACAAAACGTGGCAAATTTCGGTTTAAAGACTTGGTCATTGGCGACATTTTCGAGTTAGAAAATTATCAATCACCTTATCCAAGCCAAGATATTTTTGTGGGTGAAGGCACTTATAAATATCAATTTGAAGGTGAGCGTCATCGTGGCCAAAATGTCAAACTTGTTAGCAGTAATGCCTTAGGTTGGCCCGATAAACTGCCTAATAAAGGCATGTATGTCGGATATATAGGCAATGACACTTGGCGTATTGCTGGTAATACATTTTCGCCGACCACTGGTGTTATAAAAGGGGTAAAACAGTATGATGCGAATGTGCAACCTAGTGCACCGACTGATTTACTATTAGAAAATAAACACGGACGTTTTGTTGATGTGACTCAAAAAGCTAACTTAGCGATCAACGAGCATACTTCAAGTGTGACCGTTGCCGATTTCACTAATTCGGGACATCAAGATTTATTAGTCATAAAACAAGGTGATTTATCAACTGAAACAAGTCAATTGTTATGGCTCAATAATGGTCAAGGACAGTTTACCCTTGCAAAAGGGCATGGAGTCGTCTCGAAAGAATTAGGCGCGCTAGGTGCTGGCAGTGATAGCTTTGATTATAACAAGGATGGTTTTGTCGATATCATTTATGCTAATGAACGGGGTCAATGGCACCTATTTAAAAATGAGTCGCTAACAAAAGACAATACCAATTATGTTGTGCTAGACATTGGCAATTCGCCATCAAACGATGCCACAGCTATGGGAGCTGTGGTGTTATTGAAGGCATGTGGCCAAACTCTTTCACGTAAAGTTGGTGCAACAGGAGCGCCGTATACTCAGTCTTATAATAAGCATTTACACTTTGGTCTAGGCAGTTGTGAAAAAGTGGATTCTGCTCATGTTAAATGGACTAATGGTGAAAATCTAAAACAAACCAATATCAACCTGAATCAAATCAATGTCGTCAACTAAACCTTATCAATACGACTAAGTTAACAACGCCTCGATAATATCGGGGCGTTTTTATTGGTAATAAGGGTTGGTGAAATAATCATCATAGCTTAGGATGATATAAGTCACTGTTTTTCAATCTAAGAAGTTATGGCTTATATGATTGCGACGCAGTATTCAATGGTAATAAACACAATATTGATTGGCTTAAGCCTCGGACTTTTTGCCTTAATGACCTCAATATGGAGATTGAGTTATGTACGAAGAGTTAGCAATTTTAACTATTTTTGCTTTCAGTTATTGTTTAATCGCTGGCCGAGTCGAAAACTCGATGATTTCCGGGCCTATGGTGTTTGTGGTTGTTGGTTTTGTATTAGGGCCTGAGATGCTTGGCTGGTTAGGCAAAAGCGTTGATGGTTCAGGCATGAGAGTATTCGCAGATTTAACCTTAGCAGTCGTGTTATTTTGTGATGCGTCAAACAGTAATTTATCCATTTTAAAGCGCCATATTGCGATTCCATCAAGAATGCTGCTTTACGGGTTACCTGGTGCTATTTTAATGGGCTTTGCTGTTGGATACTTATTATTTCCTAATTTGAGTGTTTACGAAGTGGCAGCCCTTGCGACTATGCTGGCAGCGACAGATGCTGCGTTAGGTAAAGCCGTAGTGACGAGCCCAATAGTGCCATCAAAGTTGCGTGAAGGCTTAAATATTGAAAGTGGCCTTAACGACGGCATATGTGTGCCTATTCTGTTCGTATTTCTTGCGTTAGCAGCGGGCAGCGTTGTAGAAGGGCAAGTGACCCATATTGCATTTGAGTTTTTATTAGAAGAACTAGGTATTGGCTTAATCGTTGGGTTATCTGCAAGTTATTTGGCCAGTAAACTGATTCATTACTGTTATAGCAAAAATTGGATTACTGAAATTTGGAGCCAAAATATTGTTCTTAGCTTAGCGCTTTGTTGTTTTGCTATTGCGCAATCATTAGAGGGAAGTGGTTATATCGCAGCGTTTTCGGGCGGATTATTATTTGGCTACTTAATGAAAGAACACAAACATAAAATGATATTGCCTACTGAAGGCATTGGCGAGATTTTAGCGCTACTAACTTGGATGCTCTTTGGGGCGGTGATTATCAGTCGTGCGTTTGAAGCGTTTACCTGGACTATGTTGATTTATGCGTTGCTAAGCTTAACGGTAGTGCGAATGTTGCCAATATTCTTATCCCTAGGCCTTAAAGGGGAAAACGTGGCGTCACGGTTATTCTTAGGCTGGTTTGGTCCTAGAGGGCTTGCATCAATCGTGTTTGTTGTCATCATGCTCGAGCGAGATTTACCGGGCGGAGAGTTCATGGCAATGACAGTAATCTGTACTGTGTTTATTAGTTTAATTTTACACGGTATGACGGCAAAACCATTATCGAAATGGATAAGCAGCCGAGTGAATTAGGCCAAGACAAAGCGGCATAGACATGAGTCTGCATGTAAATCTGAGACTGATGCCTATGCCGCGAATGATTGCGTTAGTTAACTAGCTGCATAATGATAACGATAATGAGCAGTGGACAAATAAATTTGACGTATACAGGCCATACTCGCCAGAACAAGCTATCCGCATCTACGCCTTCTTGATTAGCAATATCTTTTAATAAATCATTTCTATGCCATACCCAGCCAACAAATACCGCAATACCCAAAGCAATTAATGGCTGAGCTCTTTCAGTTGTCATGGTAATAATAAAACCAAATAAACTAGAAAAGTTAAACACGATTAATGAGGCAAGGATTGCAATAACCCCGCCGACCAATAATGTCGCCTTATTTCGGCTGATAGTGGTTTTTTCTACTATGTAACTGGTAGGTACTTCAACAATAGATATCGCTGACGTTAAGCCTGCTATGGTCATTAAGGCGAAGAATATAATAGCCAGTATATATTGACTATACCCGCCAATTGAGTCGAATAATGCCGGTAATACTGTGAACACTAATGTATCAGAATTAAGTAAAGTGCCGTTTTCTGCAAATATTTGAACCCCATTATGTTGTGCGACATACATTGCTGGAATAATCATCAGCGCGGCCAGAAATGCTACTGAGGTGTCCGTGAGAGTCACGTATGCAGTAAGCTTGGCTAAATTTTCTTGTTTATTTAAATAAGCGCCATAAACCATCATCGCACCCGTACCCACAGATAATGAAAAAAAGGTTTGTCCTAGTGCGCTAACCAAAACAGCAGTATGAAATACCATAGTAAAATCGGGTACCAATAAGGCTTTTAATCCCTCAATTGCACCAGGCTGACTCAAGATATACATTGCACCAGCAATAAGCATGATTAACAGTAGTGGCATTAATCTTTTTGACCAGCGTTCAATACCCTGTTGTACACCTTGTCTGATGACTAAGATAACTAATGCAATAAACACTAATGTGAACACTAAATTACGTGATACTGAAAATTCGGTGAGCCAAGCAGAAAGTGATTGCTGTTGAGTGAGTTCTGCAACGGGGGCTAATGCAAAACTAACAAACCAACCAGATAAAATACTGTAAAAAGTACAAATGAGCGTAGCGGTAATGATGGAAACAAAGCCAATGGCTTTACCTATTTTTCTTGAAAGGGCATTTGAGCCAAGTGTTGCCATTGCATCAGCTGGGTTAGTTTGACCATGACGACCGACCATTAATTCCGCCATCAACATCGGGTAACCCAGCAATACGATCAGTAACGCGTAAACTAACAAAAATGCACCACCGCCGTAGGTCGCCGCTTGTGTTGGAAACCCCCAGATATTGCCAACTCCTACAGCTGAACCTGCTGCAGCCATAATAAAACCGATTCTTGAACTAAATTGTCCGCTTGTATTCACGCTCATGCTTACGCTTAACTCTATATGTTAAAAAAGAGAGCGCATCATAGTGAAAATCAATAATGGGTCAATGAATAAAATAGCTTGGTCGATAAGTTAACGAGCAATAAATGATATGTTTAGATTCTATTTTTTGAAATAAAATTCTTTTATTTGGCTAACCCTAGCAATTTGTTGTTATGTTTTTATCAATTGCGTTAACTGACGCAATTTAATTTGAGTTAAGTGACTTAGGCAAAGTGAGAGTTACTTCACAAAGGGCAGGGTCAACCCATAGGAATTGCAGTGGTACTTTTTACTTTTTTGAGTACAAAACTGGATTGAATACCCACAATATGCGGGTTTGTGGTCAACTTATTAAGTAAGAACTCTTTATAATCTTCCATATCCTTAACTAAGACTTTGAGTTGATAGTCAGCCTCACTGCCCGTGATCAGACAGCATTCTTGCACTTCATCATACTCACTAATGAATAACTCAAATGCGTTTAATACGTCACTCGCATGTTTGGCAAGTCTGACTTGGATATAAACGGTGAGTTTTAGGTTAAATTGTTCAGGATTGAGTAATGTTGCATAACCATTGATATAACCCGCCTCTTCAAGAGATTTAACTCGCCTTGAGCAAGGAGAAGGTGACAAATTAACCTTTGCAGCTAGATCTTGATTTGAGAGCCTGCCATGGGTTTGTAATAACGATAATATGGCAAAATCTGTGGGATCTAATACTAAGTTGGTCATAGTCTATTCAGCACTCTCGTTAAGAAATAACAGCATGGGTTAATGTGAAAACGTCATGTTCATTAAAACTAGTAAAGGTTAATTATAAGCGGGTTAGGACTCATTGTAATTAACTGAATTTAGCCAGTAAATACTGTGACTCATTAACTCGGTTTTTCAATAATTAAAACCGAACCAGTAACCAATAAGCATGAAGCTGACTTTACGCGGGGAGTCGCTCAGAAAGCTTACATGCTTATTCGTTAAAACTGAACAGAAGGGCGGATACCGAGTGATCCCCATACTGGCAAACAATAACGTGAWGCTATCGAGTAAAACCTATTAATTTAAGACGGTAAAGAATAAATACAAGTCTTAATGAAGGTAATACACCAGAAGGTTGAATATTAAAATTACATTATGATATTTAAAGAAAAATCGACAACGAAAGTTGCAGAAAGGAATGCAAAATACATTGTCGATTGCTTAAATACAGCGGTTAAATAACTCAGTTGTCATCATTTAGCTGGCCCCTTTAATAAGGAATGTAACCTTATTATTTGGAGGCTGTTGGGGCAGCCTCCACAAAGTTAGCTATGTAGCAAATGTGACTTTAGTTAAATCAGTGTCAACTTAGAAAATATACTGAACACTGCCACCATAAAAGCGATTCCAATCACGTGGGTAGAACCCTTGACCGTAACCTTCTTGGTTGGTGTTTTGACGTGTAGTGTAAGCTTGGTCAAATAAGTTTTTCACGTATAAACTGAAACGTAAATTCTCTTGGCCAAAGTTAAAGTACAGATCCCAAATACTTGATGATGGGTTAGCACTTTGGTTTAGTGCTAATTCATTAATTGATTGAGTATGTGCACCGTTATAACGCCAGTTAGCTTGTAAGCTCCCGTTCCAACCAGTATTACCGAACTCGGTAGAGTATTTAAGCGTACTGAACAATTGCTGCTCGGCATTATTCGGGAATGAAAGACCGGTTTGATCGAAGCGTTGTAAACCTGTTACTGGATCAGTAGTACAACGATCTGCTAACTCTCCACCGTCACCAGCAGGACAGTTGATTGGCGTATCAGAAAAGTCTTCATAACGTGCATCAAAGATAGCGTAACTTGCTGTCCAACGAAGATCTTCGGTGATATCGACAATAGCATCGGCTTCAAAACCAGTAGAGCGTGCTTCATTCGCATTAACATAACCTGCAAACACAACGCCGTTTTCTTCGTCAATAACACGTGTTGCACGAACTTGATAGTCTTCAACAGTCATATCAAAGTAGGTGATGTTAAATAACACATCATTATCGAAGAAGCCTGAACGTAAACCAACTTCAAAGTTGGTAGATTGTTCGGGTTTAGTTGGGAATTGATCGGCATCAGCTGGATTCGTATTCGTTGTTACAAAGTAAGATGCACCTTTGTAACCAGTCGAATAGTTGACGTAACCTCGGATAGAGCGAGTAAAGTCGTAGCCGATAACTGCTTTATAGATAAAGGCATCATCTGAATCAGAAAACGTTGTTTTTTCAGTTTGACGTTTAATTAATGATGGGTCAGTTTGCGACATGGCTAATACATCGGCGTATGTATCCATTCCGATACCATCAGCAGGAGTGAACAAGTCTGTACGCTCGAATGTTGCTTCACCGTTTTCATGTAATGCACGGAAACCAAAAGTTGCATCAAGCTGGTCAGTAATTTGATATTCAAATTGACCAAAAATTGCGTAGTTTTCGAAATTCGTTGTGAAGTTACCACCAGATAATAAACGCCCTGGGGTTAAGTCAGCCATCATGCTTTCATCGAATACTTGGCCTTCATACATACTTAAGAAGTTACGGGTAGATTGACGGTCATAACAACCAGATAACTCTCCACCGTTAATAAAACCGAAGTTACCTGCAATACAGCCATCACGGTTTTCAGAACGTTGACCTTCAGTATTGTGGTAGAACAAACCGACAATCCAATCAAACTTTTCATTATCAAAAGAGCTTAAGCGTATTTCGTGTTGGCTCACATCGACAGATTCATTACCACCAAAGGCTGAGCGCTCTAATGGGAAGTTTAGAGTGAAGAATCCAGAGCTATTATATAAGTCAAAATCACGGTAGCTACCGTTATACGATAAGGTAAGATCGTCATTCAGATAATAGTCAGCTGCGATAGAAAAACCTAAATTTTCAGTAGAACCATAGTTCGCTTCTGGGTTACGTGCAGTAACTGGTTTTCCAACATCATCAAATGATTTAGATGAATTAATACGGTTGTAGGTTGTCCCTTCGATAGTACCGTCATCTTTCACGTTAATAATAGGTCTTGGCCCGTAATCTGGGTTTACAGGTCCAATTTGAGTCATAGAACAACAGTTGGTATCTGTTTCAGCATATTCTGCACGGAATAAAATATTAAAGTCTTCGCCGTCGTCATATAACAGTTGACCACGAAGTCCTGATTTATCTTGTTCACCGATTTTGTAGTCTTCATGACCTGGCATGGTATTGTCGATCCAACCATCAACTTCACTCCATTGTGCATTCATTCTGAATGCCCAATTATCACCGATCGGTACATTTACTACACCACTAACATCAATACCGTTATCTTGAGTGACTTCAGTTCGGATATTGCCGCCAACAGCATTTAAGTTTGGTTTTTTGGTGACATAATGCAGCATACCCGTCGAGGTATTTTGGCCGAATAGGGTACCTTGTGGACCACGTAAAGCTTCAACACGTTCGACATCGGCGACCGCAAGGTTAAGCATTGACTGTCGAGGTAAAACTTCACCATCAATGACTACTAAATTTGATGATTGCAAACCAATAGAGTTAGTGAATGTTCCAATACCACGTGATTTTAGTGTAGTTGTTCGGATTTCACTGCTTTCATCAATACCAAAACCTGGTAGGTATTTAACAAGATCAAAGCCATTTTGTACGCCTAACTCTTGAACTAAGTCGCCATCGAGTACTTCAATAGAAACAGGAACATCTTTTAATGCTTGCTCACGCTTTTGCGCGCTGACCATGATGACTTCAATATCTTTTGTTGAAGCGGCCTGTTCAGCATTATCCGTTCCATCCTGCGCATATAGATTGCTTGATGTGGCTGCAAAAGAACAACCAGCCAGCAATATTGCTTTGTGCAATTTACTATATTTCGGCATTTTCTTACTCCGTGTATTTATTATTTATGTCTCATTGCGGGAATGTGACTTCCCCCCCCATACAAAATGAACCGAGTAAACGACGACTAACTGTTCACGATGTATTAAAACCTGCTTGTTGGTATATGTATAAAAAACAGGTAATACAGTTCATATGAAGTATTTAAACATATGATGTTTAAATGTGCAACATGTTAAACTTTTGTTATTTTCACGGTCTATCGCATTGATTTTCTGTTATTTATTGGTGAAATTGTCCTTGCTTGTGGTATTTTTGTAAATAAAAAAATCAATTTATTGTGGTGATAAGAACCAAAAGCAAAGGTTTCAAAAAGGATGGTTTATCAATAAAAGAGATAGAATTTAGGACAGGTTGTTGATGTCTTTTTACAGTAAGCTCAATGATTAACGTTACTTTTCATCATCATGCGAAATCGATTTACTGTTGTTCAATATTGCTAGTTGTTGGCTAACCTCAAAAACATTGTTTATAAATACAAACATCATATGTTTGTTAAATTGCTATGTTTTAGTGTTGATTTAAGGTAGGTTAACAATATGTTGCGGCTTGGCTGAGTATATGAGGTCGCCAATCCTTTAACAGTGATGTCGGTATTAATGTCATGTTTCCTAAGCATGTTTTATATAGTCGCTGGGCATGTAATTAGTCCTTATTAGTGTTTATGGCGTAAAGACCTTAGCTTGTAAGTCACGATTGTCAGCATGAAGTTGTAAATCATCGTGTATATGAAATGGAGTATTTTCTAAATGAAAGCATCAATAATAGGCAGTCTGGTATTGTTATCGAGTACCTTGTCTTTTAATACCTTTGCCGAAGAAGTCACTGAACAACCTAATATCATTTTAATCTTTGCCGATGATGCAGGTTATGGAGACTTTGGTTTTCAGGGCAGTAAGGTTATGCAAACGCCACATTTGGATGATATTGCACAGCAAGGGGTTATTTTTGAGCAAGGTTATGTCAGCGATGCAACTTGCGGCCCTTCAAGAGCTGGGCTTATGACAGGTAAGTATCAACAACGATTTGGTTATGAAGAAATCAATGTGCCTGGCTTTATGAGTGATAACTCGGCTTTAGATGGTACTGAAATGGGGTTACCACTAGATCAATTAACCATGGCTGATTATCTTAAAAAGCAAGGTTATAAAACCGCTGTGTTTGGTAAATGGCATCTTGGTAGTGCAGATAGATTTCATCCATTAAATCGTGGTTTTGATGAGTTTTTAGGTTTCAGAGGTGGCGACCGCAGTTATTTTCCTTACCCTGACACTACACATAGTGATATCAATGACATTATGTACGATAAACAACTTGAAAAGGGCATGGGTAACTTTGAAGAACGAGAAGGTTACTTAACTGATATTTTGGGTGATGCCGCGGCTGACTTCATCGAAAGAAACCAATCTGATCCTTTCTTTATTTACCTAGCATTTAATGCTGTGCACACTCCACTTGAGTCAAAGCCTGAAGATTTAAAGCAATTTCCTCATTTAACAGGAAAACATCAAGAACTCGCTGCTATGACATTAGCAATGGATCGTGCAACAGGTGTCGTCATGGACAAACTAGATGCATTGAATTTAACTGATAACACTATTGTTGTTTTCACGAATGATAATGGTGGGCCATCAGATAAGAATGCATCAAACAATGCCCCTTTAGCTGGCACAAAATCAAATCACTTAGAAGGCGGTATCCGTGTGCCATTTATTATGAGTTGGCCTGCGAAAATTAAAGAAAATCAGCGTTATACTTATCCTGTAAGCACAATCGACTTACTGCCTACTTTTGTCGCTGCGGCGGGTGGTTTAGATACTGTTACTGATACAGATGGTGTGGATTTAGTTCCGTACATTAATGGTGAAAATACTTCACGACCACATCCAGTCATGTACTGGAAAAAGGAAACCAGAGCCGTTATCCGTGACGAAGACTGGAAACTTATTCGTTATCCAGATAGACCTGCAGAGTTATACAATCTAGCATCTGACACAGGCGAGCAACACGATCTAGCAGCGAAACACCCAGAGCGTGTGAGAGCAATGTTTAAGTCATTATTCGATTGGGAGTTAACGCTTGAACGCCCAAGATGGTTATTAAAGCGTAAGTTTGAAAAATACGATTTAGACAGAATGGATAAATATCGTGAGCCTGCAACTCAATAAGTATAAAAACAAAATAATAAGCCGGTGAATACAAATGAAAATTGAATCAGTAGAAGCCTTGTTGGGCTGCGTTGGCGCAAGAAATCAGTTACTTGTTAAAGTCGTGACTGAATGCGGCATCGTTGGGTGGGGCGAATCAGGTTTATCCAATCGTGAATATGCAGTGATGGGAGCTGTTAAACACTTTGCGTCTTTCCTTAAAGGTAAGGACGCACGACAAATTGGCCGTATTTGGCAAGAATTATACCGCAGCCATTACTTCGAAGGTGGCCGTGTTGTCACCGCTGCCATCTCTGCAATTGATATCGCCTTGTATGACATACTGGGTAAAAAGTTAAATGTACCTGTATTTCAATTACTCGGTGGTAAACAGCGTGACACTATTCCTTGTTTTGCATGCTGTTACACAGAGGCTGACCCCGATAAACTTGACGAGCTTGCCAAAGAGGCTTTGGCCTTAGCTGAGTTAGGTTGGACGACCATTCGAGTGATACCGAGTCGTTTTGATGATCCAGTTTACTTTGAACCACAAGAGTCTATCACTCGCACAGCTCGCTGTTTAAATGACTTACGTAAAATACTGGGGCCGGATATTACCTTAGGTATTGATTATCATCATAGGTTGAGTGTGGCTGAAACCGCCTCTTTTTGTCAGCGTTTAGCCCCAGACACCTTAGATTTTATTGAAGAGCCTATCCGTCATGAATCACCTGATGCCTACAAAACTTTAAGAACCATGACAAACATTCCATTTGCTATCGGCGAAGAATTTAGCTCTAAATGGGCCGCCAAGCCTTATATTGAGCAAGGTTTGACGCAATATTTGCGTGTGGATGTGTGTAATATTGGTGGTCTCACTGAGGCGATGAAAGTTTCAGGCTGGGCAGAAGCGCATTATATTGATGTCATGCCTCATAACCCCCTAGGGCCAGTTTGTACTGCAGCAACCAACCATTTTGCAGCAGCTTTACCTAACTTTAGTTTAATGGAAACCCATCAAGGGCCATTCAGCCCATTTGGAGCCCATGATAAGGCACTATTTCCTGTGCAGCATACTTTATCTGGCCCTCAATTTACGGTACCTGAATTACCCGGCTTAGGTGTCGAAGTGAATGAAGCCGCGTTTAGAAAAGCGACGCCGATTGAAGTTGAAGCGCCGCATTTAAGCAAACGTGATGGCTCACATACCAATTGGTAGTTTGACTAGGGACTGATTGAATGTTGCAAAATAACAGCATGTGTTACAAGGGATGTTATGAGTAAGCTTTTTGATGCAAGAATTAACTATGTTGGTGAAAGCCCGTTGTGGCATCCACTTACGCAAACGCTTTATTGGGTTGATTTTCCCAATAAATTAATCAGAGGCAAGAGTGCTACACAAACTGTGGAATATCAGTTAGCCGAAATGGCCACGGCCATTGGCTGGATTGATGAAGCCCATTTATTAATTGCCACAGAAACAGGCTTATATCAATTTCACTTATTAACTCAAAAAACAGTGTTAATTATTAATGTAGAACATACATTAACAACGAATCGCAGTAATGATGGAAGGGCAGATCCTTGGGGCGGCTTTTGGATCGGCACCATGGATAACGAGGCAACCCTCAATAAAGGCAGTTTTTATCGTTACTATCAAGGTGATCTGACTCAATATATTTCAGAACTGACTATTCCTAATGGGATGTGCTTTGATAAGTCTCGTTGCCGAGCATATTACGCAGATTCACAGTCGCAGAAAATGTTTAGTCTTGAACTAGACCCTGAAAATGGTGCACCGCTAGCGGGCGTTAAGCCGACGTTATTTGCAGATTTTTCTTCAACAAAATTTTCACCCGACGGGGCTGTTGTTGATGCAAGTGGCAATGTGTGGATAGCACTATGGGATGGCGCTTGTGTGGTGTGTATTTCACCATCAGGTGAAGAGTTATCACGCATTGATGTGGGGACTCTGCGGCCAACTTGTCCTGGTTTCGGAGGCGCTAATGCCCATCAACTATATACGACGACAGCGCAATGTGGACTTGAACAAGAGCCTGTATTACCGCATGAACATGGCACAACACTGTTAGTCTCTGAGCAGATCAAGGGCGTATATGAGCCAGCTGTGATCATTGCCTAGATTATTGTTGTTTTTTCATTGAACGGAGTCACTGACTCCGTTTTTTTTATCTCGTCATTCTCATCCTGGATGAATTCCTTCATCTCTGAGTAAATCCGGACTTTCTAAGCTCAGGAATAATTTTATTAACATTCTCATAAACATATTGCCTATTGAAACATCATATGTTTAAATCTTGTTAATAAATTATAACTAAACCCTCTTATCAGTAAATTGTACCTTGGTGAAACTCAAGTGAATTTACCAGACATAAGCAAGGTTAACTGACTGCAAAAAACTGGGGATTTCACCGTGATAGAGACATCAACCGCAGACAACGCTATAACAAAAACGAATAAACATATTCAAGCCATTAAATTTTCGATGATTGCCGCTTTCGGTGGATTTGTATTTGGACTTGATGCTGCAAACATTTCTGGCGCACTTCGTTATGTGAGTTCTCAATTTGAGTTGACCAGTCTGCAAACGGGCAATGTTGTGGGCTGTGCGATTGTTGGGGTTATTCTAGCGTTATTTTTTACAGGCAGTTTATGTCAACGTTTTGGGCGTAAAAAGGTGCTGATTGGGATTTCGCTTACGTATTCACTATCAACAGTTATATCGGCATTTGCAGTAAGTTATGAAATGTTGGTGGTAGGCCGATTTATCGGTGGGGTTGCTTTTGCCTCCATCACAGTGTCCGCCATGTATATCGGCGAAATAGCGCCAGCTAAACAGCGTGGTCAGTTTGTGTCGGTCAATCAGTTATTAATTACCTTAGGCAGCCTCTGTGCATTTATTATTAATTACTTCCTTGTAAAATCAATTGGAAACATTGAATCATTAACAGATGAAAATATTTGGCGATTAATGTTAGGTTTCGAAATTATTCCTAACATCATATGGTTCTCACTATTATTGACCATCCCAGAGTCTCCTCGGTGGTTAATCAGTAAACAACGTGATCAAGAAGCCCAAACAGTCTTTGAAAGAATTACTGAGCAGGGTGAAGTTGCCCCTTTGATGGCTCAGATTAAACAAACTGTTAAGCAAGACAGTAGCCAGTCAGTGATGCAGCAACTTAAATTATTATTCAGTAAGCCAATGCGGTTTTTAGTGTTAATAGCCGTGTGTTATGCGGTGGTTCAAGGGGCAACGGGTATGAATGCTGTGCTATTTTATGCGCCTACCGTATTTGAACAAATAGGCATGAGTGTAGAAAACACCTTTTTGCAGACCATTGTATTAGGTAGTGTGTCGGTGTTGTTTACCTTAGTGGCTATTTTTACCGTTGAAAAACTGGGTCGAAAAGCGCTGACCGTGATTGGCTTGTTGCTAATTACCTTAGCCCATGTCTCTATTTGGTATGGTTTTGATAATGCAAGCTACGTGATTAACCAACCTGTGATTGAAAAGGTTGCAGAGCAGCAAGTTGATGCCGATAAATTGTTACCGTTATTAGGTAAACACTACCAAACAGACGTTGAACTCAAAGCTGACTTAGCGAGTGTATATACCAAAAAAGAGTTGCCGTTAGTGAGTGGCGCTGTGATTAACGCATCAATTAATATTAATCCAGCTTTTGTATTGTTCGGTTTATTTGCATTTCTAGCTGCTTTTAACATGTCAATTGGCCCGATCATGTGGGTCATATTCTCAGAAATTTTCTCTAGTCGAGTACGGAGTGTCGCTTTACCTTTCGCAGCATTAGTGCAAAGTATATCAAGTTGGAGTATTCAGCAGTTTTTCCCGTGGCAATTAGAAAATATGGGCGCTGCCAATACGTTTTTGTATTATGGTGGCGTGGCGTTTATTGGCTGCATTGTAATGTGGTTAATCTTGCCAGAAACAAAAGGTAAAACGATTGAAGCGATTGAACGTGACTTGGTCACTGAAAAATAGTGGCAAAGAAATGAGCTACATTAATCCTAAAACTGGCTCATACAAGAAATATCAATAACACAAAACAATAATAGAGATAACTATGTCTGAACGTTTATTAGGTGAAGTTGCGATTGTTACAGGCGGCGCAGATGGTATTGGAGCTGCTATTGCACAGGAGTTTTGCCTGCAAGGTGCTAAAGTGTGTATTGCTGATAGGAACGAAGCACTAGGTATGCAAGTGGCAAGTCAACTTGTTGCTCAAGGATTTGATGCCACTTTTTTTGCCGTGGATATCTCAGATGAAACATTAGTCAATGCCATGGTTGCTCATACAGTCGCAGAGTTAGGTGAGCCAAGTATACTCATCAATAATGCTGCATTAATAAGTCCAGGCAATGATATAGATGCTGTGGGCGTAGATGCGTGGAAAAAAAGTTTTTCAGTTAATGTAGATGGAATGTGGTTTTGCAGTAAAGCCGTGTACCCATACATGAAAAAGCATCAACGAGGTAGCATAGTCAATGTGGGCTCGGTTCATTCTTTTAAAATTGTACCGGGTTACTTTCCTTACGCAGTGACAAAGCATGCCGTTATCGGGTTAACAAGAAATATGGCGGTTGAGTTTGCCCAGTTTAATATCCGCGTAAATGCGTTATGTCCAGGTATGATTGAGACGCCTATGGCATTCAAGTCATGGGATAATACCGATGACCCACAAGGCTCACGTAAAGCAATGGGCGATGTACATCCATTGAAACGTAATGGCACGACAGCTGAAATTGCCAAGCCTGCATTATTTTTAGCCTCAGACGATTCAAGTTTTATGACTGGCCAAAGCTTAGTTGTTGACGGTGGACGTTCTGTTATTTATCACGATTAATTATCATTGATGTTGACGCTGACTCGTTCTTTCGTAAAGGCTTTATCAGGCAAGAAAGAAACCAATGTTGAAGTGATTACCTTAGCTAATGCACGTGTATCTATGAGCATTGTACCTGAATTAGGGGCTAAGATTATCTCGTTAAAGTCGTTAACGAATCAATATGAATGGTTGCAGCAGTCACCTTATTCCAAGATGTCAGTGCCAGAATATGGCGACTCCTTTATTAATGGATTCGATACGGGAGGTTGGGATGAATGTTTTCCAAGTATTAAGCAAGTGATTTACTCAGCAGAAGGTTATAAGGATTTAGCGCTGCCAGATCACGGTGAACTATGGTGCTTACCTTGGAAGATTACTAAAATCATCGAAACAGATAACTTTGTGACATTGTCTTTATGTTGCCAAGGTAGGCAGCTGCCATATCAATTTACTCGCAGTATTACTTTACATAAAGACAGTCATGAATTTGTTATTCACTATCAACTGGTCAATCTTGGTCTGAATCCACTGCCTTATATGTGGTCAATGCATCCAATATTTGCTGCGCAACCTGGCATGCAAATACAACTTAGTGACAACATAAAACAATTTTATACAGATAATGGCTTTAATCGGTTTTTTAATCATTCAGAGTCAGTAATTCATTGGCCATACACTTACGCTCCTTCCAATATCGATAGCCTAATTGAAAACCATACCTTTAAAGCAGGTGCTCAGTCTTTAAATCAGCCCTTCGCGAGTCAGTCTTGCGATAATCAGCGATATTCTCAATATTGTTGTTTATCTTACGTAATGGACAAACAAAGCCATTTTGCATCAAAGCTCTTTAGTAAGCCCATGAATAACAATGCTCGAAATAACTTGATCACAGTTGCACTGACTCGTGATAACGGTGTGCAGCGCTGTGGCTTTTCGTATTATTCCGATGAAGTGAGTCATGTCGGGCTCTGGCTCAATTATCAAGGATGGTCAGGAAGTGCATTAGCGCCAGCCTATGTTGTTGGGCTGGAACCCTGTATAGGCGGGCATGACTCACTGCAACAGGCTATTACCAAAAATGAATATGCGCAGGTTCCTTCGAGCGGCAAGCACAGCTGGAGTGTTAGCTGTTTTATTGAATAACTGTCTGAATTTACGCTATTAACCAATCTTGCTTTAAAACCCATATCGAGGGTAAAACATTTTTTTAACAATTTTAAGAGAATCTCTGCCGATAGGATTGTTATTTTAAACATCATATGTTTAAATAGTTATCATGTTATGTGGTTGTGAATTTTTACTTGTGATGAGACCTATTAATAGGTGACTTAGCTTTGCGCTAACTAGGCAAGCAGTTAACAACGAGTAATGTTTTAGAATGATACAAATGGAGCTGTACTAATGCTTTATAAAAAACTTTATATCGGTGGCGAGCTTGTTACAAGCAATGTAACGACAGATGTTGTTAATCCAGCAACATTGCAACCTGTAGGCAGTATCGCCGCTGCAGATATTCCACATGCTGAGCAAGCATTAGTGGCAGCACAAAATGCATTTCCGATTTGGTCGAAAACATCGATTAAAGAGCGTACTGATTGGATGTTTAAACTCCGTGATGCGGTAGTAGAAAATGAGCAGCATTTACGAGATTGTATTCAGCTAGAAATGGCAAAGCCTTGGTCATCAACGAAAGATGATTTCCAAATGTTAGTCGATAGTTTAGAGTTTTATGCTGATGCGATGTTAACCATGGAGCAAGAGCCGCTCGAAGACAAAGAGGGCACCCATTCACATGAGTTAAGACGTGAACCGTTAGGGGTTGCTGCCGCTTTTTTAGCTTGGAACTTTCCTTTACTTAATTTGGCTTACAAAATAGGTCCTGCGATGGCTGCAGGCTGTCCCATTGTCATTAAACCATCGGTAAAAACACCATTATCAGCTTATGCAGTAGGTGAACTTTGCGCTCAAATTGGTTTGCCTGCAGGTGTTGTTAACATCATATCGGGTCCTGATCATAAAGTCGGAGATGCTATTTCGTCATCCACTATTCCAGCACTTTTAACATTAATCGGTTCAACGAATGTAGGTAAACATGTTATTGGAACCGGTGCGACATCAATCAAACGATATTCAATGGAACTAGGTGGTAATGCGCCCGCTATTGTGTTTGCAGATGCAGATTTAAATACTGCTGCTGATGTCATTAGTGGTGTTAAATTCAGTAATGCGGGTCAAATTTGTGTAACTCCAAACCGTGTATTTGTGGATGAAACGATCGTTGCACAATTTATCGACATGCTACTGATTAAAGCAAGCAACGTTAAGGTCGGCTTCGATAAAAATGCAGACATCGATATGGGACCTTTAATGGATGAGGCTTCTTGGATTCGCATTGATAATCTCGTTAAGGATGCAATCAAACAAGGTGCAACACTACTTACAGGTGGCGGAAAGCCAAAAGGATTAGAGACTGGCTACTACTATAGTCCGACCATTTTAACGGGTGTCACACCAAAGATGGCGATATATCAGGAAGAAATCTTCGGTCCCGTTATTTGTATTTCAACCTTCTCAAACGATGAGGCTGTGCTAGCTGATGCTAATGATACTGATGCGGGCTTAACCTCATATATTTTCACCCAAGATGAAACCAGAATTGCCCATTTTTCGAGTGAACTGAGGTTTGCCGAAGTGCAAGTTAACGGCATTAAATATGCGATTAATCTGCCACACTTTGGGATCAAACAGTCAGGAGTTGGGGTAGATTGTTCGTTGCTAGCGCTCGACGATTACCTTAGCTACAAACGTATTTCACGTGCTCTTTAATCAGTATCTAGGATAGTTACTCATGAAAATTATTGAAATAAAAAGTCACGTACTGCAATACGATCTTGAAGAAGAATTGGGTTACTCACAGCAATATTACGCCCAAAGAACAACCCACCTTGTTGAGGTTATAACAGATGCTGGGATTACAGGTTGGGGTGAATGTTTTGGTGGCGGCGGGATCGCTTTTGCAAACAAAACCATAGTCGAGAAAGTTATCCAACCAATGATCTTGGGGATGGATCCATTAGACAGAGAAGTGATTTGGCACAAAGTCTATAACTTGATGCGAGATCATGGTCAGAAAGGGATGCCAATCCAATCCTTATCAGGTGTCGATATTGCCTTGTGGGACATTGCAGGAAAATTCCACAATCAACCCGTTTATAAGCTACTTGGCGGTGCGTTTAGAGAACGTATTCCTGCATATGGTTATGGGATGATGTTACAGCGTTACGATGATCTGGAAGCTCGATTTACTGATGAAAGTGCGAGAATAAAAGCGATGGGCTTTAACGCAACCAAGATGAAAATTGGATTAAGCCCTGAGCGCGATATTAAATTAGTCGAAGCGGTACGAAATGGCATTGGCGATGACATGCGTTTAATGGTTGATGCTAATCATGCTTACACCGCAAGAGAAGCGATTCCATTAGGACGTGAGTTACAAAACCTCGGCGTTTATTGGTTTGAAGAACCTGTCGCACCAGAAGATAAACAAGGATATCGCGATTTATGTGAAGCCTTAGATATGACTATTGCTGGTGGCGAAGCTGAATTTACTCGTTGGGGCTTTAGAGATCTCATTGAAAATCGCTGCGTAGACTTATTACAGCCAGAAGTCTGTGCACTCGGTGGCATTACTGAGTATCAAAAAGTGCTCGCAATGGCGCACGCACATTTTATTCCAGTGATTAACCATGTTTGGGGCTCTGCCATTGCGGTAGGCACAAACTTACACCTTTTGGCTGCCTTACCCGATTTGCCTGGTGCAGCCCATCCCGTTCAACCTATGCTCGAATATGACACAACGCCAAATAGATTTCGTGAAGACTTGTTAAAAGAGCCATTAAACATTCTTAAACAAGTTAAAGAAAATCAAGGAAGTGTTGCTTTACCTCAAGGTCCAGGGATCGGAGTCGAGCCAGATCCTGACTTTATTAAGCATTACGAAGTCTCTTAATAGCATATCGAGAACATTCTCATGATAGAAAAATCATCGTCTCAACCTGCGTTAATCGCGGTTGACTGGGGAAGTAGTAACTTTAGATCCTTCTTATTGGATCAACGGGGTCAAATATTATCTGAAGTAAGTGCAGCAAAAGGCATGCTTAATTTAGACAAAGAGCAATTCGAATCAACCTTATTTCAACAGATAAGTCCTTGGATAAATGATCAAGGCAAAACGGAAAACAGTTCAAATACCAAAAGCCGCTTGCCAATACTCATGGCCGGAATGGTCGGCAGTGCGCAAGGCTGGTGTGATGCAGGTTATATCAGCTGTCCAGCAGATGCCATGCAAGCGGCTGAACAGTTACATAAAGTCACTAATCAAGCACAACTTAATATTCACATTGTGCCAGGAGTAAAATGCCAGACGAGTCATTTACAACCCGATGTCATGCGCGGTGAAGAAGTACAGGCATTTGGCGCAGTGGCTTTATTGGAGCAAGAGTTAGGCTTATTAAATAACGCACAACTTGAAAAACTCGTGTTTTGTTTACCTGGTACACACTCAAAGTGGATCAGAATGGCAAAAAGTGATGCGGGTGACGCAGTAATTGATGATTTATCGACGCATATGACTGGTGAGGTTTATAACCTGATTGTTGAACATAGCATTTTAGGTAAAGGTCTAGCCAACACCAATAACGAAATGGCTTTTGATATTGCGAGCTTCTTGCAAGGCGTTCATACCAGTCAACGTGAAGGTGGATTATTACATCATTTATTTAGCGCAAGAACATTAAGGTTAGAACAGCGCTTAACTGAATCAGATGTCACAAGTTATATTTCTGGTGTACTCATTGGGGCAGAACTCAATGCAGTACTGACATCATCGCCTAATCTTGAACATATTTATCTTATTGGTGGTTCACAACTTAATTATTTATACAGCGAAGCATTAAAAGAATTGGGGTATTTATCAACGACGGTTAGTAGTTCGAAAGCGTCTGCCGTTGGCATGTTAAATATCGCAAAACAAGCAAAACTTGTAACATCAAAGGACAAAGGATAATGACTATTTCATTAACAGATGCATTAAAAGAATTACCTTTAGTGGCAATTTTACGTGGCGTGACTCCTGAAGAAGTGATCGCTATAGCTGATGTACTTGTAGCAGCAGGATATCGTGTAATTGAAGTGCCACTGAATTCTCCTAATCCTTATGAAAGCATCAAACGCTTAAGTGAAAAGTATGGTGAATCTGTTGTAATAGGTGCAGGGACGGTAGTATCGAAGGAGCAGGTTGATTTAGTCAAAGAGGCGGGTGGGAGAATTATTATATCGCCTCATGCAGATATCGACATTATTCAATACAGTAAAAAGCTGTCTTTATATAGCGTTCCTGGTTTCTTGAACCCGACTGAAGCTTACGCCGCAATTAATGCAGGTGCAGATTCCTTAAAGTTATTTCCTGCTGATACAGTTGGCCCTAAAGGGTTAAAAGCGATGTCAGTTGTGCTACCAAAAGAGATGCCGATTTTACCGGTAGGTGGCGTATCCCCAAGTACAATGAAAGCGTTTTTAGATGCTGGAGCCAGTGGTTTTGGTTTAGGTAGCGGGTTATACAAAGCGGGCATGTCAGCTGAGCAAACGAAGCAAAATGCATTGTCTTATGTTGAGGGGTATCAAGCCGCCGTTAACATTCATTAAGTAATAAATTGCTAAATTAATTACCTTTTTATTTTACCTTGTTAGTTTCCTATTTCACTTCTGTATCTTTAGCAGCCGTAAGGCTGCATTTTTTTTAGTTTTTTATGCTACTTAACCGCTATTAATTTTTATGACCTATAACAAATGGCTAAAAATATAGAATAAAGACCAAGGTGTTGATTGTTTTCAATTGACACTTTAAACATACTATGTTTCTATAGGACTTATGAGTGAATTAATATATTACGATTTAAAATGCACCCAAGGAATGTCTCCAAGTCTATCGGTGCAAGTCGCGAAAGAGCTTGGTCGCAGAATTGTGTCAGGCGCTTTTGAAGCCCATAGTCTAATTGATGATGAAAATGCATTAGCTGCCCGTTATCAAGTTAGCCGAGTTGTTGTTCGTGACGCAGTTAAAATCCTCGTAAGTAAAGGACTGTTAGAAGTTCGACGTGGAATTGGTACTCGTGTTCAATCTAGAGATAAATGGAATATGCTGGATGACGATATTCTTGCATGGCATTTATCTGCGCCACCAAATCTTAGCTTTTTAAAACAATTGATGGATGTGCGATTGGCTTTTGAGCCTAAAGCGGCTAGGTGGGCTGCTGAGCGTGCTACTGCAGAAGATTTAGCCGACATCGAATCAGCTGTTGAGAGAATGGCTCAAGCTAATAATACCGCAGAAGATTTTATTATTGCCGATTCACTGTTTCATAAGTCAGTGATGAAAGCCGCCAACAATGGCTTTTTAGCGTCAATGGAAGGAGTGATTTACTCTGCGTTATTAGTGAGTATTAAAGTCACGAATAAAGACCCTCGTGAAAATGGGGCGTCGGTGCCTTTTCATCGAGAAGTTTATGAAGCTATTGCAGCTAAAGATGGTGATAAAGCAGAAAAGCTCACTGAAAAATTGCTGAATGATGCCAGTATTCGACTTTCTTTGACTCAAAACAGCAATTAATCGTCTCTGGCGGTTGTCTATTGTCCTAAAATCAGATAAATAGTATGTAGTTATTTTTATGGACAATATAATTACATGAGTGAATTAACATACTACGATTTAAGACGAACAAATTCGATGTCACCGAGTTTACCTGTTCAAGTAGCGAAAGAACTGGGTCGTAGAATTGTTGCCGGCACCTATACTCCTGGGACGTTAATTGATGACGAAAACAAGCTAGCTGAGCGCTTCAAAGTTAGCCGTGTTGTAGTACGTGATGCCGTTAAAATTCTGGTAGGTAAAGGCTTATTAGATGTTCGCCGTGGTATTGGTACGAAAGTTAAAGCGAGAAATCATTGGGCTTTACTTGACGATGATGTACTGGCTTGGCACCTTTCAGCACCACTGAATCCAGAATTCCTAACTCAATTGATGGAGTTTCGACTCGCATTTGAGCCCAAAGCTGCGTCACTAGCGGCCATGAATGCGACCGATGAAGATATTCAAGCAATAGCGGCTGCCCTTGAAGAGATGGCTTCTTCAACCAATGATGTTGATCGCTTCGTTGTAGCCGATGCCCACTATCATGGCGCAATTCTACGCGCATCTCACAATGAATTATTTATTTCTATGGAGTGTGTGATTTTTTCATCACTTTTGGTCAGTATTCGAGTCACTAACCAAAATGATGCAGAAAATAAAAGCTCAATTCCATTTCACCAAGAAGTCTTCGATGCCATTAAAGACCGTAATGGTGAGTTAGCGCAATCGTTAACTGAAACACTATTAAGTGATGCTAAAGCACGACTGACGCAGTTAATGAAGTAAGTTTCTCTTACTAGCAATCATTGTTAAGTTGTAAAACATAAGCCCAACAATAGTTGGGCTTTTTTGTGCTGACTAAAAACTTAGTGAATATATTTACATTGTTTATATAAACATCATATGTTTAAATTTATTTAATAGAAATCAAGGCAACGTGTTGCTCAATCAGTTAAAAATCAATTGATGTTATTAAAGGAATTATTGTGAGCGAGTTTAATCAAACAAAACAGGGCGATGTGCAAGAACATCAAGATTTGCACATGAACGAGGACAAACAAGAATACAGTCAATCTCAATTAGATGCTGCAACGCATTTATTAAAGCAGCGACAACAAGCTATACCTGTTTCTGATTTACGAAACAATGCGCCCAAGACACTTGATGATGCGTTTGCTATTCAACAAATCATGATGGCTCAAACCTCCAGTGAGCATATTGGGTGGAAATGCTTAATTCCACAACAAAACGGGAATGTGATCGTTGCGCCATTATTATCCCAATTAGCCACAGAGCAGCAAGATTGTTCAATAAAATCAATAAAAGGTTATGCCCTAATTGAACCTGAAATTGCATTTGTATTAGCTAATGATTTATCTGCAGGTCAAACATACAGTAATGATGAAATCGATGATGCAGTAGGGGAAACACGCTTAGCATTAGAATTAATTGAACCACGATTTTCTAAAGACTACGATGCTAATCATTTTGAACGCTTAGCTGATGGCTTAAGTAATCAAGGCTTGTATTTAGGCCCAGTTATTGACAAACCTATTGCTTATAAAGCTGCAAAAATTGACATTAATATTAGCCAAGAAAAAACTGAGCAAGTCTTTGCAGGTGTTCATCCATGTGAGTTACCTCAGAACCCACTTTATTGGCTTGTTAATCACTTAACAGCAAGAGGAATTTCATTGAGAGCGGGGCAAGTTATTATTACAGGTTCCTATTGTGGTGTTGTAAAGGTAGCGATGAATAGTCCTGTTAACATTAATTACCAAGGGATAGGCCAATTTTCAGTGAATTTTACTGGCTAAGGCTATGGCAGCAATTTGTTTAAACAAACTGAGTTATAAGTCGATTTTACTATAACTCAGTTTTTTATGTCGTCATATTAGTCTAGGTGTTTACTTGAATGAATCTAATTTGATTTCTCTGTCAAAAATTCTTATTTTATTTTCTATTATTGTATAAATTATGTTGACTCAGTGACATAACGACATTATTTTGCATCTCCATTTTTGACTTACATTACCAACAAGGAAAAAAATCATGACAGAGCCATCAGCGATCAGTTTGATCCCGCCAGTGGTTGTTTTGATATTAGCAATTGTATTAAGAAGACCTATTTTAGCGTTAGTAATAGGTGCTGTTGTGGGTTTATTAATGCTTGATCCTGTTGAAGCATTAAATAATTTTTCGGAAATATCGTTAAGTGTCATGGCTGATGAAACCATTGGTTGGTTAATCTTAGTATGTGGCACGTTTGGTGCGCTAATCGCTTTACTCGTTCGAACGGGCGGGGCATTCGCATTTGGGAAAAATGCACTGAAGGTAGCTAAAGGCCCTAAATCATCGTTAATGATGACATTTGTTTTAGGTGTTGCCATTTTTATTGATGACTATCTTAATGCATTAACTGTGGGTGAAACCATGAAGCGAGTGACGGATAAATTTCGTATTTCTCGTGAAATGCTGGCGTATGTTGTCGATTCCACAGCCGCACCTATTTGTGTTCTCGTCCCTTTATCGACGTGGGCTGTGTTTTTTGGCGGCTTACTTGTTGATAACGGTATAGCAGAACCTGGGCAAGCAATCTCAGTTTATATGCAAGCCATTCCATATATGCTTTATGCATGGGTTGCTGTGATTATGGTTCCTTTAGTCATTTTAGGGGTGATGCCGCTTATTGGTCCGATGAAAAAGGCTGAGTTAAAAGCAAAGCAAGGTATTGGGATACCGGTTGATGAGTCAGCTGATATTCAAACCAGTAATGACTATGCCGTTAAGGCGATGGAAGATGAATTTAAAACGGCTGATCATCAAGGGAAATTACATAATTTCCTTGTGCCAATTATAATGCTTGTTGGTTTTACCGTATATTTTGATATTGATGTGTGGCTTGGTTTGTTAGCGACCATGACAATTACGATCCCTTATTATGCTGTGCAGCGTTTAATGCCTTTTGCTGAAATGATGGAGCAAATGATTGATGGCTTTAAAAGTATGTTACCCGCAATTGGGACAGTGATTGCAGCATTTATTTTTAAAGATGTATGCGATAAGTTGCTGTTACCTCAATATGTAATTGAGAGCTTAAGTCCCTACATGACAGCACAGTTTTTACCTGCAGTCGTGTTTGTTGCAATGGCATTATTAGCCTTTGCTACGGGGTCAAGCTGGGGGATTTTTGCCGTATCGATTCCTATTGTTATGCCGCTTGCTCAAGCGGTCGGCGCGGATATTCCGTTAGTGATCGGTGCATTACTTTCTGCATCATCCTTTGGGAGTCAAGCTTGCTTTTACAGTGATTCTACAGTGTTAGCAGCGCAAGGTGCAGGGTGTAACTTAGTCAGCCATGCCATCACTCAGTTGCCATACACTTTGATTGCGGCAAGCATCACCGTGATAGGTTTTATTGTGATAGCGTAATAATGTGACCACATGAAGTCGACGCGACTTATCTGTCGTGGCTAATAATGTTAAAACCAGTGCTTGTCACTGGTTTTATATTATCTGGAGTTCAGCCTAATGAATGACAAGAACACTGAGAAGTTTACGGGTTGTAAAATGGCGTTAATTTCAGGCCGTCAGTTGGTTGTGTATTTAAGAGATAACCTTGCAACCATTCCTTATCCCAATTGTTGGGACTTTCCAGGTGGTGGGCGTGAGGGGAACGAAACAGCTGAAGAGTGTGTGCTTCGTGAATTGAATGAAGAGTTTTCACTTGTTTTAACTAAAGCGTGTTTGATATATAAACAAATCGACATTAATCAAACTGGTAATGGCAACGCTTATTTTTTTGCAGCTCATATTGATAATGAACAGCTTGATAAGATTAGGTTCGGAAATGAAGGCCAGTATTGGAGGCTGATGGATATTGAAGATTACCTGAATCACCCACAAGCTATTAACTCTTTACAGCAGAGACTTAAACGATATCTAGCCGAAATAGATTATTGATGAATACTATAATGACATCAACTAAAACAAGGATTTGTTTTGTATATTCCAAAAAATCTAAGAATTAATGATTTAACATCACTCCATATGTTTGTTGCTGATTATGGTTTTGCTGTCATCACAACTGCGGATTTAACCGCATCCCATTTACCCTTATTACTTAAAGCAGATGAAGGTGAATTGGGCACACTCTATGGCCATATGGCTCGAGCTAATCAGCACTGGAAGATAGCCGATGGGCAGTCAGTTTTAACTGTTTTTTCAGGCCCACATGGCTATATCTCACCAACATGGTATGAGAGCAGTCCCGCTGTACCCACATGGAATCATGCGGCTGTACATGTAAAAGGGACTGTCACATTGACAGACGATGAAACAACCTTGTCTATACTTAACGACACTATTGCGAAATATGAACCCAGTTTACTGAGTAGTGAAACCCATGGTCATGATGGTTTTATACCGCCTGACTATAAATTGAAGTTAGCCAAAGCGATAGTGGGCTTTAAAGTAAAAATCGATTCAATTGAAGGCAAAAATAAATTAGGCCAGCATCGCTCTCTGGCCGATCAAAAGGGAGTGCTTGCTGGACTAAGCGAATCAAGTCGATTAGACGATCAGGCGTTACTGGCATATACCAAACTGTACTACCAACAACATGAGTAAGCCGCCCATTTAAAAAATCAACATGAAGCACCAGTAATCAGAAGTCTATAAGCACATACAGTAAATCGCACAGTAGGGAGCGACAGTGAATCAGCATAATAAGTTTGAGTCTGTTCAACCGGTAGACGGGTATTATATCGATACGGATAAAACTAAAATCGATATAAATGTCGTCTATGGGTATATTTCCAATTCTTACTGGGCGAAAGATATCCCAATTGAAGTGCTGACCAAAGCCATTGCCAATTCATTATGTTTTGCTGTGTATACCGTGGATGATCAACAAGTTGGTTTTGCCCGCCTTATTACTGATAAAGCCTCTTTTGCCTATCTCGCTGACGTGTTTATTCTTGAGCAGCATCGCGGTAAAGGTTTAAGCAAATGGTTAATAAATGAGATTGTGACTCACCCTGAAATTGTTGGGTTACGGAGAATGTTGCTAGCAACTAGAGATGCCCATGGTTTGTATGCTCAGTTTGGTTTCCTCCCAATAGAAAATCCAGAAATTTTAATGCAAATTTGGCGTCCTTCAATCTATTTAAGCTCTCAAAATGATGACTAAAAGGCGTTAAAGCGATGTAATAATCCATATATCGAACAAGATAAATGTAATCAATTTGCACATTCTGTGACATTTTCAGCTGTTTATTTATTTTCAACCCAGCATTGATAAGTTAAAGTAATTACTTAATATTTTACTATTTTGTTCATTACTTTGGGTTTGGTATGTCGAATTCTCAACAAATTGATAAGACACAAGATTTAGATTTTGTCCGTAAAGCAACGCTAGATACGATCGCAAAGACCATGATTCACTCAAGTGAATTACATGGGTTTGGTTTGTTTGCTACAGATGCCATTAAAGATGAGCAAATTCTTTATTTATTTGATGGCCAAGTGGTATCAATTGCAGACTATGAAAAAATCGAGTCGCTTATGGCAAAAGACATTGCCCCTTATTCGAATTACATTTTCATGGAATGTAATTACCTCAATAATGAAACCTTATTAGTCAGAAATTTCAGAACTAAATACAGTTATATTAACCACTCAAGAACGCCGAATACTGAAATCAGGTATCACCCAATGCGTCTAGTGGCTATCAAAGAGATTCAAGTTGGTGAAGAACTAACGATTGATTATCGCAAAGAGCAACTTTCTGACGACTATCTAACTAACCCAGAAAAACAATTTTTATAATAATAAGAAATCCTTATGCCGAAAATTCGCGTTATGTGTGTACAGCCTATTGAGGTTGATTCAGAACAATATGAACAACTCATCAGTAAGAAAAGTCGTATTGGCAAGTTAATTGGGACATTTGACAGAAACCATTTCAAAATAGAATGGCTTAAACAATTCAACGCATTACATCGTGATTTATCAAATTTTAAATGTATTTATCGCAGTGAAGAAAGCAAGGTTTCAAATCTTTTATTAAAGCAAGATCTACAGTCTACAGACTTTCATGTAAATGGTTTGCATGACATCAGTGAGTATCTTGATCTTGAAAATACAACCTATGAATTGGTTTTCGATCAACGATTTTTTAATTTTGTTTTGGTTGTTGAAATACACTTAAACTTACCTGATGACAAAACAGCTGAACTGTTATCAACAGAGCTGACAGCAGATGAACTTGCAGAAAGTCAAGGTGCTGATTTCTATAATAATCTGAGAAATTTATTAGTAAAAGAACATGACACTAGCGCACTCAGTCAATGGGGTAATGCAGTACGTTTAGAAGTGTGTAAAAGAATTCAGGCTATTAGCCATATTCCGTTAAAAAGTAGCCACAGACCATTAGCTTATATCGGTAATAATTCAGGTAATTTCACTTTCTTTGTCGAAGCTAGCCCGCAAGATAAACAAATGAAGCAGCAGTTTCTAGCCTGTAATGCCAAAGCTGAGCGTGTTAAAGGTAATAATACGACAATTATCGATAATGATTGTGTGCATTATGCCTTTTTCAGTCGTTTTCATACGATTATGACGTTAGATATAGGACGATATTACCGATTTGCGCCGATTCAGCATCATATTCAATCAACTTGGTATTACGTCAGTTTTTATAGCCGTGTCTTAGATAAACTAAATAGTCATATTCTTGCAAATGACTCGAAGAAAACCCTTAACTCAAAACGTAATGTTATTGATGAATATATTAATAAGATTGAGTTGCTACGAATGAATAACGAAAATTTCAAATTAGCAATTGAGTCAGACAACGAAGATGTTTATCAAAAAATTGAGTCTAAATGGAATGTAGAAAGCAGCCTAGAGCATGCTAAAACTTACGTTAGTTTTTTTAAAGACTATTTAGAACGTGCTTACGCTCGTAAAGCAGAGCAATCTAATCGTCGCCAAAATCAAATATTGTTCATCATATCCTGTATCCAAATATTGGGGTTGATTAGTATTTGGAGTGATTACCTAGGGTTAAGTAAAATAGAGCGCTTTATTAACTCAACAGGTATTCATACTGGTTCCAACGTCGATACCGTTTTGCAAATCAACACTTGGTTACCACTTGGCCTTATTGCAGTATTGGTTTTGTTGATGATGTTGGCTTATATGCGCCGAGACTAATCATCTTAGAAAAGAAAAGGGAGCAATTGCTCCTTTTTTTATTGGCTTTGTAATTTTTGGTGTTTAAAAAAACGCGTTAATGGCAGCCAGATAAAGCCACAAAATAACCCACCGAGTACGCCAATAAAATGAGATTCGGTCGCGACACGTGCATTGATAATAGCGCTGACACTTTCGCTGGCACCAAAGTACATTTCGTATCCCACTTTGGCAAACACACCTAGCAATAATAAATAACCTGAATTATAGCCTTTACGTATATCTAATAGGGCACCAAAGGTAAATAGGCCATGTAATAACCCGCTGAGTCCGACATAACCTTTAAGCTCTGGAAAAAACCAGTAAAGACCTAATCCTTCTAATACACACAAACTGATAAACAACGAAGCAAACTGACTTATATGGCCTTTGTAATGAGATTCATGTAAAAATAAAATAACCCAAAAGCCTGCAAGGTTCATTAATAAGTGCCACAAGTTTGTGTGTAACAAATTACCTGTGATGATACGCCAGTACTCACCTTGAGCGATGTTATCGTAGCGATAACTTAATAGGTTATCGACATCAATTGTTCCCAATGGGTTCATCGACAAAACAAAGAATACACAGCATGTAATACTGACCAAAATTGCAAAGTAATAGGCACTTGCACTGTTACGACTTCTTCTTGCCATGTTTTAAGTCCGTTTTACCTTATAATATTGTTTATTATAGTGAATCGTTAACACTTTGCTTAACTAAATGCTGTTAAACACAGTCAGGCAATAGAGGTTTATGGCTGACGTTTCAAATCACCTAGCGATTTGTTGGTAAATTGATTTGATAAAGTGACACGCGTTTTAACGTGCTGACTTACGATTTAAATCAGCCATAACGCTTTGACGATTATTAAGGTAATCCTCTAAACCTCTTTGTCTCAATAAACAAGCTGGGCAATCTCCACAACCGCTGCCTTTAATGCCGTTGTAACAGGTTAAGGTGTCATCTTTAACGAGAGTGAGTGAGTGGTACTTATCAGCCAATGCCCATGTTTCAGCTTTATTCAGCCACATAAGGGGGGTAACAATATTGAGCGGTTTGTCCATACCAAGCTCTAATGCTTGTTGCATTGATTTTACAAAATCATTTCTGCAATCCGGATATCCTGAAAAATCGGTTTCACATACCCCAGTGATGATTGCATCGCAGCCTAATTGATAGGCATAAATCCCTGCTAATGTTAGAAACAATATATTGCGACCAGGAACGAAGGTACTCGGTAGGCCATTGTCCATTAATTCATGTGAAACCGGAATCGCATCTCGTGTTAATGAAGAAATGGCTAATTCATTTAATAAACTGACATCCATGACTTTATGGCTTGCTACTTTAAGCTTTTTTGCAAGCGCTTGGGCAATGTCGATTTCTTCTCTATGGCGTTGACCATAGTCAAAGGTAATGGCATGGACTTCATCGTATTGAGTCAAGGCTTGAATAAGGCATGTGGTGGAGTCTTGACCACCTGAAAAAACTACAATTGCTTTGGACATTAAAATCACCGGAAAGACAAATATAAGGTAATGGACGAAAGTCATCATTACTATGCACATGTTTGTCTGTTTATTAATAACAAAAGTGCATTTTATCTTATCCAGCATAAAGTTGGCAAAAACTTGCAGCTAGAAACAAAATCATCTATAAATGCGCCCTTGAAATTAATAAGGCTTGCAAATGAATTATCCTGTAAACGAAGTATTTGAAACAATTCAAGGTGAAGGTAGCTTTACCGGAGTACCTGCCATTTTTGTCCGTTTACAAGGCTGTCCTGTGGGTTGTGCTTGGTGTGATACTCAGCAGACCTGGGAAGTGTTAGCTCAAAACAAGGTAAACCAAGCTGATGTCATTCAAGTTGATGGCACTATTGGACGTTGGGCCGAGCATGATGCAAGTAGTTTAATTCAAGCTTTTCAAGCCAAAGGATATACCGCAAAGCACATTGTACTGACTGGCGGCGAGCCATGTATGTACGATGTCACTGATTTAACCAGTGAGTTTATTGCTGCAGGTTATGCTGTGCAGATTGAAACCAGTGGCACTTTTGAAGTGCTGTGCCACGACAAGGTCTTTGTGACGGTTTCACCTAAGGTAAACATGAAAGGCGGATATGAGGTGCTTGAGCAGGCGTTAACACGCGCGAATGAGATTAAGCATCCCATAGCAACACAAAAACACATTGATGAATTAGATGCCTTATTAGCAAATATCGATACGCAAGATAAAGTGGTGTGTTTACAGCCAATTAGTCAAAAACCTAGAGCGACTGAACTTGCGATGAAAACATGTATTGCTAGAAATTGGCGCCTTTCGATTCAAACACATAAATATTTAGATATTGATTAAATAAAAAACCGCTCATTGAGCGGTTTTTTATTGGTACGGTTAATCGCTTAAGGTTTTAACGAACCACTACGATTAAATTGTGTAAGTTGCTGGTCGAAAAATGCAGTATCGCCGATGTTTTTACTTATCCACTCAGGGTTGTAATAGGTGTCTAAATACCGATCCCCAGAGTCACATAATAAGGTGACTAACGAGCCTTGCTGATTGTGCTGTTTCATTTCACAAGCTAGCTGAAGAACGCCATAAAGGTTAGTTCCTGTTGATGGACCCACTTTGCGTCCTATCAGTTTGGCTAGCCAATTCATTGTTGCTAATGACGCAGCATCAGGTATTTTTTTCATATCGTCCACAACCCCAGCGATAAAAGAAGGTTCGACTCTTGGTCTACCAATCCCTTCAATTTTACTGCCGTTTTCACACGTAATGGTGAGATCTCTTTTGTGGTAATAATCGTAAAACACCGAATTCTCAGGGTCGACTACACATAACTGTGTTGGTAATTGTTGGTAATTTAAGTAACGGCCTATGGTTGCAGATGTACCGCCAGTGCCAGGACTCATGACTATCCAAGCAGGAGTAGGGTACGGCTCTTTCAGCATTTGGTTAAAAATAGAGTCAGCAATATTATTATTACCACGCCAGTCGGTTGCTCGCTCTGCATAAGTAAACTGATCCATATAATGGCCATTAAGCTCAGTGGCTAACTTTTGAGATTCAGCATAAATTTTACTGCTGTGATCGACAAAGTGGCACTGACCACCATAAAACTCAATTTGTTCAATCTTAGTTTTTGCAGTTGAAGATGGCATAACGGCAATAAATGGTAAGCCTAATAATCTTGAAAAATAGGCTTCGGACACGGCGGTGCTGCCTGATGAAGATTCGATTATGGTAGTGTTCTCGTTTACCCATCCGTTTGAAAGCGCATATAAGAACAGTGAACGTGCTAAACGATGTTTTAAACTGCCTGTAGGATGGGTACTCTCGTCTTTAAGGTATATATCAATACCGGAGAGCTGCGGTAAATCGAGTTTGATAAGGTGAGTATCGGCACTTCGCTGAAAATCTGCTTCAATTTTGGCGATTGCTTGATTTACCCATTGCTTTGACATGATGAGATCCCGATTAACAAATAAAAAATCATCATAGACTCAAAGTGGCAACGCTAAAAGGTATACAGATCACTTTATCGATTAAATAACATTAATTGGCGCATCAAACGGGTATATATAAAGTTTATTCGACATATTTACTGCTTTAAAGAGAATAGTCTTGAATAGAGAGATAATGGGAGATATTTGAAACGAGATATATAAAATAAGAAGTGGTGGAGGGAGAAGGATTCGAACCTTCGAAGGCTGAGCCGTCAGATTTACAGTCTGATCCCTTTGGCCACTCGGGAACCCCTCCACATTTTCTTACTTGTCTTGCAGTATTGTTGGCCACAACAATATTTTTTAATAATCAATAAACCGATAAATGGTGGAGGGAGAAGGATTCGAACCTTCGAAGGCTGAGCCGTCAGATTTACAGTCTGATCCCTTTGGCCACTCGGGAACCCCTCCACGAAACGGTATATTTATCATTGGTGCAAATGGTGGAGGGAGAAGGATTCGAACCTTCGAAGGCTGAGCCGTCAGATTTACAGTCTGATCCCTTTGGCCACTCGGGAACCCCTCCTCAATTGCGGCGGCAATGATAGTCACGAATTAAATATAAGTAAAGCCAAAATCGAAAATAACTCTCAAGTATTTGTTTAAGTGGTCGATAAAATATCAATCCTAGTAATTAATGATGTTTTTATATGCAAATCGAGTTTCCTTTAGTCAATGAACTGCAGTTAGGTCGTCGTTTAAATGACGCAATCGAACATGACCGCCGCGGCGAATTTGGCTTACTATTATCAATGCTATCAGCAGACGCTAGAGATATGTCGCAATTTCAGCTTGATAAAGAACTCGATGATAATCAAAAGCTGTATAAAGCCTTTGACTTACCCAAGCAGCAACAATTGGTTTGTGATTTATCGAAACAACAAGCAATAGATAATGCTAGTGCATTTCATCAAAGCGGTTCATCTCAATTTCAGTTGACTCAAGCATTACATCCTGAGGCCATAGTGACTCGTGGTGAGTTTGATGATGACATGCAAATAGCACTAGCAAACTGTGATCTATTAACAAAATTAAAGCATCAACAAAAACTACCTGAAGTATCTGAGTTAGATAAAATGCACTTTTTAGATCAGTTATCAGTACAGCGAAAAATTAGCGAAACAATTGCTAATCAGCTGTATGCAGTTGCATAACACAATATAGAGTATCGACAAATAACCACCCGATTCAGAATGAAATAACATAAACCGCTAATAGTGTGAACTAGTTATAAAATTAATCTCAGTTTTTACGTTAAGCTGACGCTTTCTTTATCATTGTGATAGGTGACTAATTATGATTAAAACAATTACCCAGCAAGAAGTTCAGGTAAGCGATAGCTGTAATGATTGTGGATCATTTGTCGATATTGGCACTGTAATTGACGAGCAGGATACACGCCTTATTTTGAAAATTACTGGTGATGCAGTTGCCGAAGAAGCAGAAGATATCATTACTAAAGCAAAAATTCGTTTTGACTCAGTTAAGGTTAATAGCGAGCAAGCGGAAGCAGATATTACTGTCATTATAGATTTTGAATTCACTGCTGAAAAAATGATCTTTCAATTAGAGAATGGCTTGTAAATAGCTAAAATATATCAAATATATAATGATTTTTGCGCTAACAACTTGCAATTTAATTCAGTGAGTGTAACCATCGTTACATTACTACTTTATGCTTAGACATATGTCATAAGCGCCAAGGCCATTTTACATTTGCTTTGGTACATGAGGGATGTTGATTTTTGTCAAGTCACCCCTTATTTTAGCTGGAAAAAGCCTCCAAAGAATGAGGTGACCCGACTGTTATGCTGTCTTTTTGGGAACAATAATGAAGCAAAATGAGCAACAACATTTATTAGAGTTAATTGTTAACTCAAAAGCAAAAGAAAAGGGCGACTTTACTGCGACCTCTGAACTTGCCTGTAAATTGTTATTGAAATACTTTAATGCGACTTGTGTATCAGTTATTTCGCTACGAAATAAAGCACTTGAGCAAAAAGTTGTTGCTTGCGCCTCACCCAACACAGCTATGGTTGAAGTCACCAAGAAATTCCGTCATAAACACTTTGCATCAGAGCTGTATTTTGATGAAATACGACGTTATCGACACGTTGTCAGTAATATTTCTTCTACAGATAAACGCCTTACTTGCTTTTCTGAGTATTATCTCCAGTCTGGAATCCAATCAAATTTAGATGTCGCAATTCGAATCAATGGTCATATTGAAGGACTACTGTGCATTGAATTTGATCACCAAATTGAACTGCCAAAACAGTCGATTGAATTTGCTTGTCAATTTGCAGACCAATTAGCACTGACACTTGCCACCCGTTACGCTTATGACAAAGACGAACGTTTAACCTTGTTCCATAGTGCAACAGAGCAAGCTAAACATGTGTTGATGTTGGTTAACTTAAAAAATCAAATTATTGAGTATATCAATCCTGCACATGAAAAAATGACAGGGCTGTCTCGTGACGTTGTGCAAAACAATGAACTCATTACCTTGGATTTCTTTAGAGGTAAGCGTGAACTTGCTAATGAATTAACACAAGAGTTAATAGCGGGCAAAACCGTTCAAGGCGAAACCGAATTACAACGAATCGACGGCACAAATTATTGGGTACAATATCAAGCTAGTCGTTTCGTTACCGAGCAAGGCAACTATTACGCATTGGTGTCGTGTTTAGATGTTTCAGAACAGCGACGTCATAAAGATGAACTTGAAAAGCTCGCATGGAACTGCACGTTAACGGGTTTACACAATCGACTTCATTTTACTCAACAGCTCGACGTCACGTCTGAAGGTGTTCTGATACTAATCGATTTAATGGGCTTTAAGCGTTTCAATGACACAAGTGGTCACGAGCAAGGGGATTCCTTGCTCACTGAAGTGGCAAGAAGGCTCAAGCATTTTGCTGAAAGTAACGGAGCAATTGATGTTGCCCGAGTTGGCAGCGATGAGTTTGCCTTGATTTTACCGGCGATACATTCAAGTGACATTTTAGAAGAAACGATTGTTAAGCTATATCAAAAACTTAGTGTCCCATCTGTGATCGGAAGAGAAAAGGTTGACCCGAAAGCCGCGATTGCTGTGGTTGATATTGCGCCTGTTGTTGGGGAGTTTTCACCGCTTTCTTGCGCTGATATTGCGCTTCAATATGCAAAAAAGAAAGCTATGATGAATTATCAAATTTTCAATGATGATTTATTAGCGACCTTTAAAAATAATGCAGAAATTGAACGTGACTTACAAACAGCAATACGTGGGCGTCAGTTCGAGCTTTATTACCAACCTTTAATGGATTTAAAGAACCATAAGTTCATTGGCGCAGAAGCCTTAATACGTTGGCATCACCCTAAGAAAGGAGTGCTCTACCCAGGCGCATTCATTGATATTGCCGAACAAACGGGCATGATCAATGCCATCGGAGATTGGGTATTAGAAGCTGCCTGTAAACAACTTAACTTATGGCAACGTAAAAATGTCGATATTGTTATGCATGTTAACGTAGCGGCAAGACAATTCTTTAGCGGGAATTTATTTGAGCAAGTTTGGAATTTAGTGACTCGCTACCGTTTAAAGCCACAAAGCTTGATATTAGAAATCACTGAAACTGAATTAATGGGTGATGTGCGTCATGCGACTTGTTTGTGTCAAGAGTTGGCTGATTTAGGGGTAGGCTTGGCCATTGATGATTTTGGTACGGGTTACAGTTCAATGCGTTATTTAAAACAGTTCCCAATCAGCAAATTAAAAATCGACCGTTCATTTATTTCAGATTTAACGACCAGTCATCAAAGCAGAGAAATTGTAAGTGCGATTATCGCAATGGCGAAAGCATTAAATATTTCACTGACGGCTGAAGGAGTAGAGACAAAAGAACAAGAGTTGTTTTTAGAAGATAGTCTTTGTAATCACGCTCAAGGCTATTTATACAGTCCCGCTATAAGAGAAAATGAATTCTCTCGGTTCATTTCTGAGCAAAATGAAACGGTACATTAAATTCGAAACTCTCTACTCATAACTGCACACTCGTAACTGTTCATTCATAACAGCCAGCAAATCTAAAACCTTTTTGCTAAACCAAATTAGTTAAGTCTGATTATTTTGACCTAACTGGTTAAGTTAGTTAAATCAGTTAAATCAAACCTCTTAAATTAAATCTCTATAATCACAGTGCTTTTATAAAGCGATAATGGTTACGGTGATGATGCATACCCCAGTGTGGAAATAGGTGAGTGTTTGAAACGACAACCTAGGTGTTATCTGACTCATTCACTTTTCAACTAATTCATTCAGTTTGCAAACTAACTTATTTTCTTTAAACAACAGGCCTTAAACTTTTTGCCGCTGTGACAGATACACGTTTCATTACGTTTTGGTAATTTAGCTTGTTTTTGCTCGCCAGTAGTATAAAACCATTGTCCACCTACACACTCAAATTGTGATGCTTCAAAAATGGCATCAATAACACCATCATGTAAAAACCATGCTTTAAAGGTGACAGTGCCATGGTTAGCGGTTTGATTGGCCTCATCGACAGTTAATCCCAGCCAAGTTGTTGATGACGCATTTTCAGCCAGTAACGCAATGCTAAGCCCGTTCAGAAAATCAGGGTGATGGGTATCGAGTAAATATTGAAATTCTTGTAATACAAAAGCGCAGTAACGTGAGCGCATTAATGTCTCTACGTCAGCTGCTGTATTTACGTTTAAGTGATAAGGCTCACAGCACTCAGAATAGTGTTGATTTCGACCGCAAGGGCACATTGTATTGGCCATCTGGGTCTTAGCTGTTTGAGTATTGATTAAACGAGTATTCATTACAGGTCGCTTTAATGATTATGGGCATCTGTCGAATCAATAGGCTGCTGCGTATTAGGTTCTGATTCAGTTTCAACGATGATGTCTGGTTTGGGGGCTTGGTTGAATTGTCTGCCGTAATATAAGTTTGAAACAGGTTTGGCGGTAAAATAGTACTTAGGATCTGTTTTAGTGTTTGAATCAACAATAAATTGCCACTGATCTTTCGCTGTCTTTCGCGATACTAAAACAAACTTACCAGAGAAAACACTTGTAGGATCGCCTGTTTCTTTACGAGGGTGAAACCTCACTAGGTAGTAACCTACATCTGTGGCACTTGATTCAGTTAACTCACGGTTAATCACCCTGAAATCAACTTCAATATGAGCATCTTTTTTGGCTATTTTCTTGAAAAATACCGTATAGAGGTCGAGGATGTTTTGTTTACCAATGACGATTTCTTGATCTAACACCTCAGATATATATGTGGCATCATCCGTGTATATTTTATTAATAAAGTCCAGATCTAGACTCTCGAAACCTGCGTGGAAGGTTTTATAATTATTATTAATGATGTCGTTGTCTGATAAAGTTGTTTCAGGTGTTTTTCCCGCTAAGGCATTGATGCTGAGAAGCATAAAAGTACAACAAAACAACAATTTGATATAAGTCATCAAGATTTTTTACTCTTTACTCTGGCTAATGAATAATTTCAGGTGCAGATTTTAATAATGCATGACACTATAAATTATTCTATTAATTAGCAACAGTAAGTAATCTTTACAAAGTGTGTAGGAGTTGATTATGAGCGTTGATGATACAGCATTATTTTTAGCTGAAATGGGCGACGTTAAACCATTAACCACTAATGACAAGGTATTTGTCTCATCACAACAACTCGATACGGATGCACATCGAGCAAGACGTAAAGCAGCAATGCAAAATGAGTATTTGGCGAAATTACCCATTGAACCAAGGTTATTAACTCCAATAGCTCCTGATGAGATTTTGAGTTACAAACGAAATGGTGTCCAAGAAGAAGTGTTCCGCCATTTGCGTTTAGGCAAATACAAAAAGCAAACAGTGTTAGATTTGCATGCCTATCGATTGAGTCAAGCCAGAGAGTTGCTTGTTGAAACGATTATTCAAGCACATGAAAGAGGCGAACGAAATTTATTAATCATTCATGGTAAAGGAGTGAATAATAAACCCTATCCAGCGCTCATGAAATCTGCGGTCAACGATTGGTTGATGCAGTTTGAACAAGTGCAAGCATTTCACAGTGCGACCCGTGAACAAGGCGGAACTGGTGCATTGTTTGTGATGTTGGTTAAGTCTGATGAGCAACGCATTGTATCAGGAGAAACGAATAGAAAAGGCAGTGGCTTTCGGTAACGCTTGTATATGGTTGGTATATGACATATTCATAAGGGCTTTTAATAAAGCCCTTATCAAACATCGTTATAAAACAATTCTTAAAAAGATGCTTGCAAGTTAAACGAGTAAGAAAGCTAGGATGGCAAGGAGTACAATAACAGCCACTATCATTTTAGGATTCGTTTCTCTTGGCGTCTCTTCATTATTTAATCGTTTTGAACGTTCATTTCTTAATTTTTGGTAATGACTTTTCTTCATGCTACACCTAGGCTAACAAACAACAACAAGTGTAATTCACACAAGCAGTGACGCTAGACTTTGTCACTTTCAAGCATGCTAATAACCTTGTTTGGGTTAGATTTGTGATCTTTGCAGAAAATGACTGCTTTTCATTCTAGAGATGCTAAAGAACCTTGTTAGAAATGTAAGTGTACTTTAGTGAATTTGTTAATCTCGTTATCATGTTAACGTTATTTTAGGTATCGCTAATTCAGCACAAAATATAAAATAGCGATGGTAATAAACAATAAATGAATACTACTCTTATGATTACTATAATTAAGGGTTGAACCTTTACGGATCCGCTTAGCACGGCCATTTCTTAATTTTACGTAGTTTCTTTTTTTCATTAGCAATATCAAACGACAAAACAGAAATGAATCTGTATCGTTATACTCAAAATATAGAAGGTTTTAATACTTGATAAGCGTAGATATAACGGCAAGTCGTATTGATACTTAATGTGACTTTTGGCTTTTATTACACTTGTCATAATGACGTGTACAAGTAACTCCATTCACTTTGTGTACCGCGTAAAATTATCATAAACGACAGGGGTGAGAATGGTTTTTTATGTGATCCTGATCACGCATCGGTGCAAATTGACAGGTGTCATATTATTGTCGTTAAAGCATGTGGCGCTTTGTGTTTTGGGGATGTTTTTACTCTGTTGTATTAGTGTTAATTCTTGGCGGGTGTATATATTAACTGAGATTTACGATGATTGAAGCCAAAATATAAAGCACCCTAAGGTGCTTTATATTTATCTTTATATTGCTATTGATTTTAATGTATTTTGAGTCGATACATTACCAACCACATTGACGGTTTTTAGATTGGTTTTGTTTGTCGAGCCATACATGTAATGGCGCAAAATAGTCTAAAACAGCGTTTGCATCCATTGCTTTAGTGCCAGTCACGATATTAAGTGCTTCAGGCCAAGGTTGGCTTAATCCAGCTTCTAGCATTTCATTTAACTTATGACCCGCATCTTTATTACCGTAAATACTACAACGGTGAACTGGTCCTTCGTTACCCGCTATTTCACACAATGATTGATGGAATTGGAACTGTAATACGTGAGCTAAAAAATAACGTGTATATGGCACATTACCAGGTACATGATATTTGGCGCCAGGGTCAAAGTCGGCCTCAGTTCGTGCTATTGGTGCAGCTACACCTTGGTACTTTTCACGCAGCTCCCACCATGCTTGGTTGTATTGCTCTGGTGAAATTTCACCGTTGAACACTTTCCAACGCCATTGATCTATCATTAGGCCAAATGGCATAAAGGCAATTTTATCCAACGCTTGTTTAAGCAATAAACCGATATCTTTCGATTCGTCAGGTACTTGTTCTAGTAAGCCAATTTGTTTTAAATAACTGGGTGTAATGGAGAGGGCAATAGTGTCACCAATTGCTTCATGAAAGCCATCATTAGCAGAGCCTTTAAACAAATGTGGTTGGTTTTTGTAGGCACGTTGATAATAGTTATGACCCAGTTCATGGTGAATGACTGTAAAGTCTTCCGCTGTTTTTTGAATACACATTTTAATGCGGATATCATCTTCGTTATCTAAATCCCAAGCAGAAGCGTGGCAAACGACATCACGGTCTTTTGGTTGAACAAACAACGACCGAGTCCAGAAAGTATCAGGCAATGGACTAAAACCTAGTGAAGAGAAGAAGCCTTCAGCTTGTTTGACCATCTTAATTTCATCATATTGATTCTCTGCCAGCAATGCGGTGACATCATAGCCTGGATCTGCATCTTGCGGCGCAACAGAATCATATATTGTGCCCCATTGCTGAGCCCACATATTGCCTAATAAATGCGCTGGGATTGGCCCTTGATTTGGTACAATAGTATCGCCATATTGTTCGTTTAACTCACCACGTACATAACAATGTAGTGAATCATAAAGTGGTTTAATATCTCCCCATAACCTATCAAGTTCATTTGAAAAATCATCAGGTTTCATATCATATTGGCTACGCCAAAGCTCTGAGAGGTCGGTAAAGCCGAGATCGCGTGCGCCTTCATTAGCTAGCTCAACCTCGCGTTTGAATAAAGGTCGCATTGGTTTGGCAATTTCACGCCAGCCTTGCCATGCTTCTAGTAACACTGCAGGATCTTTAGAATCTGCCATCAACGCTGATAGCTCTGGCTGAGTCATGCAACGACCATCAGTGAAACAATATTTACCTTTACCATATAAGCCATTTAATTCTGAACTAATTTGCGCAAGCTCTGCATTTTTAGCAGGATCTAATGGGGCCGGTAGTACTAAGCTACTGCGAAGGATGTGAAGTTTGCGCGCATTGATTGGATCAAGTTTTACATTGGCATACTTAGCTGCTTCTGTAGCAAAGTATACAGATCGAGATGTCAGCTTTTCACCAATAGCTGCCGACATTGCTGCAGTATCTTCAGTAATAAAATTACTGTAAACCCATTCGGTTCGTGCACCTTCAACGGATAATTGAGCTAATTCAGCTTCTGCTTCATTTATAAATGCAATAGCAGATTCCGTTGAAATGCTTGCTGATTGTTGAGTGACTTTTGTGGTTGATGTAACGATTTCTTCTTCAGCTTGCTGGCATGCTGATAATCCCAATACGACTGAAATGACGATTGCAATTTTAGACGGCTGTTTAAAAGGCTGGTTCATCTTACAGGTTTCCTTATTTTTATTGTCGTCGACAGTTTACATAATTAGGGTAAATATTGCATTTTAGTTAATAAACAGTGCCAGAAGAGTACTAAAGACGGCGTAAGCTTGAACATATAATCTGATTTAACATTGACAAGTGTGCGCTCAGTGTTTAATTTAAACGGGTGTTTTAAATTGAATTGGGTCACGGAATGGCAAGCAGAACTGATACAAAAACAAGAATTCTCGATGCTGCTGAAAAACTTTTTGCAGAAAGAGGTTTTTCTGAAACATCTTTGAGGCTAATTACCAGCAAAGCTGAAGTAAATTTGGCCTCTGTGAACTATCATTTTGGTTCAAAGAAAGAGTTAATTCGCGCTGTTTTAGCACGGTATTTAGATGTGTTTATGCCTAGCGCAGCATCTGAAATTAAAAGACTTTTTAAGAATCCAGAGCTGGCGAATTTGAATGAAATTTTTTCATCGCTAATAAAACCGCTGTTAGAATTAAATCAAGTTAGGCAAGGTGGTACAACCATCTTTCTTCAATTACTGGGTCGTGGATATATAGAAAGCCAAGGTCATTTAAGATGGTTTATCACTACGCATTACGGTGAATACTTACAAGTGTTTGTTAAAGCTGTTTCAGCTAGTGCGCCACATATTCCGCCTGCTGAGATGTTTTGGCGACTACACTTTACCTTAGGCACCATCGTTTTCACTATGGCATCAGCTGATGCATTAAATGAAATCGCAGAGGCTGACTACGGTGAACATAATGATACTGAAGCGATTATTCGTAAGGTTATTCCATATATGGCAGCTGGTGTATCTGTACCGATTTTAGGAAAGGAATAAGGGATTAACATGACTGTCCTCATACTCGTATTAATAGCACTGCTAGTGCTATTTGGTGTTCGAAATTTACGTATGCGTTTTATCACGCGACCTGTATTTAGCTTCTTTAAAAAAGTGCTACCCCCTTTGTCCAGTACAGAGAAAGAAGCCATGGAAGCTGGAGATGTTTGGTGGGAAGGAGAGTTATTCCGCGGTAAACCTGATTGGAATATGCTTCACAATTATGGCAAACCTCAATTAACGGCAGATGAACAAGACTTTATCGACAATCAAGTGATGACAGCGCTCACCATGATTGATGATCATGACATTGTTAATAACCGTAAAGATTTACCTCCTGAATTATGGGATTACTTTAAGAAAGAAGGCTTCTTTGCGCTTATCATTCCTAAAAAGTTTGGTGGTCGAGAGTTTTCTGCATACGCCAATTCGACCATTGTCAGTAAAATTGCCACGCGCAGTATTAGTGCTGCCGTAACCGTTATGGTGCCAAACTCATTAGGCCCAGGTGAATTACTAACGCATTATGGTACTCAAGAGCAAAAAGAGCGTTGGTTACCAGCGCTTGCTAAAGGTGAAGAGTTACCCTGTTTTGCATTAACGGGTCCTGAGGCAGGCTCGGATGCTGGTGCTATTCCTGATACTGGAATTGTTTGTCGTCGTGAGTTTAATGGTGAAGAAACACTTGGCTTAAGCCTAACTTGGAATAAACGATACATCACACTAGCCCCTGTAGCGACAGTGCTTGGTTTAGCATTCCAAATGCGCGATCCTGATGGGTTACTTGGTGATACAGTTAACTTAGGTATAACTTGTGCGTTAATTCCGACTGATCACGAAGGTGTAGAAATTGGTCGTCGTCATAACCCGTTAATGATGGCATTTATGAACGGAACGACGAGTGGCGAAGATGTCTTTATTCCGCTTGATTGGATTATTGGTGGGCCTCAATTTGCAGGTAAAGGCTGGCGAATGCTTGTTGAGTGTTTATCTGCTGGGCGTGGTATTTCTTTGCCTGCGCTGGCGACCGCTTCTGGTCATATGGCCACTAAAACGACAACAGCTTATAGTTTTGTAAGACAACAATTTGGCATGCCTATTGGTAAGTTTGAAGGTGTACAAGAAGCTTTAGCACGTATTATTGCCAATACATATCAATTGGAAGCTGCACGTTGTTTGACTACGACAGGAATTGATTTAAAAGTTAAACCTTCAGTTGTTACAGCAATTGCTAAATACCATATGACTGAGTTAGGTCGTGATGTAGTTGAAGATGCAATGGACATTCAATCAGGTAAAGGGATCCAGCTGGGTACTAAAAACTATCTTGGTCATGCATACATGGCAAGTCCCATTTCAATTACGGTTGAAGGGGCAAATATTTTAACGCGTTCGTTAATGATATTTGGTCAAGGTGCAACGCGTTGTCATCCATATGTGCTCGCTGAAATGGAAACAGCAGCAATGGAAGATCAAAAAGCGGCTATCAACCGATTTGACGCTTTACTCATGGGACATATGGGCTATGCTGCTCGTAATGGCTTTATGGCGTTTTTTAACGCACTAACAGCAAGTAAAACGAATTCAGCGCCAGTGAGTGGTACAACGCAGCAGTATTACCGTGATATGAGCCGTTTATCTTCTGGTTTAGCTATCATGACTGATTTATCTATGTTGATCATGGGTGGCGATCTGAAACGTAAAGAAATGATTTCTGCACGAATGGGCGATGTATTAAGTCAGTTGTATTTAGCGTCAGCGACGTTGAAGCAATTTGAAGATAATGGTCGTCAACAAGATGATTTGCCGATTGTTCATTATGTGATGACACAGCGCCTCCATTTAGCTGCTGAAGCATTGCAACAAGCTATCCGTAACTTCCCAAGTAAGTTTGTGGGCATTTTATTAAAGCTAGTGATATTCCCATTAGGCAATCATTTTAATGCGCCAACGGATAAGCAAGCGACAGTGTTAGCTGATAACTTTTTACAACCTTCTCCTGCTCGTGATCGAATTACTTTCTTATGTGCTGAATTTGAAGGTGATAAGAGCGGCATAGCAGAAGTCGAACAAGCATTTTTAGCTAAATATGCTTGCACGCAGTTATTTAAACGATTAAAGAAAGCGCAAAAGGCCGGAGAGTTAACGCCTAAACTGCCTGCATTAACGTTATTTGCTCAAGCATTAGAGAAAGGGGTTATCAATGATGAAGAGCATGCTCAACTTGTTGATGCAGATACCAAACGCTTAGCTGCTATCAATGTTGATGACTTTGAAAGTCTATAGCTTGCTGATGAAACTAGCCTGCTAAAAAACGATTTAAGCACAAATAGAAAACCACCTCATTGAGGTGGTTTTTTTATACTTTATATTTGCTAAGTTAATTTTATAACAGACCAACTTAACTCATATTTGCGATGCCAGAATTATGCAACAACCAGCACTTTACATGTATTGGTGCCACCGACAGTTTCCATCGCATCGCCTTTAGTCATCAATACCATATCACCTGATTTTAAGTAACCCGCTTTAGCAACTGCTTTTAACGCTTCTGATGCTAATGCATCAGCAGGTACAGCTGTTGAATCAAATTTAACGGGCAATACACCACGGAACAAAGCTAATTTAGCTAATGTCTTTTCGTGACGAGACAGAGCAAAGATAGGTAAAGAAGAACTAATGCGCGACATCAACTTAGTTGTCTCACCAGATTCCGTTAAACTAATAATCGCTTTAACACCTTCAAGGTGGTTCGCTGCATACATAGTCGAAAGTGCAATCGTCTCTTCAATAGAATTGAACTTCTGGTCTAATCTATGCTTAGAAGACATCACTGAAGGGTGTTTTTCTGCGCCAGCGCAAACATTACCCATTGCGAGTACTGTTTCTTCTGGGAAATCACCTGCTGCAGTTTCTGCTGATAACATAACTGCATCAGTACCATCTAAAACAGCATTAGCAACGTCCATGACTTCTGCACGTGTTGGCATTGGACTTGAAATCATAGATTCCATCATTTGAGTTGCAGTAATAACCACTTTGTTCAACTGACGAGAACGTTTAATTAGTTTCTTTTGAACAGCAACAAGGGCAGCATCACCGATTTCAACACCTAAGTCACCACGTGCAACCATTACAGCATCTGATGCTTTGATAACGTCATCCATTGCTTCGTCAGTGCCAACTGCTTCAGCACGTTCAACTTTTGAAACGATCAATGCAAAACTGCCAGCTTCTTCTGCTAATTTACGAGCATAATCTAAATCAGCACCTGTACGTGGGAAAGATACAGCTAAGTAATCAACTTGAATTTGAGCAGCAGTTAAAATATCAGCTTTATCTTTATCAGTTAGTGCAGGGGCTGTTAAACCGCCACCTTGTTTGTTGATGCCTTTATTATTTGAAAGGGGACCGGCCACAGTGACAGAGGTAAATACCTTGTTACCTTCAACTGATTCAACTTTAAGTTGAACGCGACCGTCATCCAGCATCAAAATATCACCAATTGTGACATCTTTTGGTAATTCTTTGTAATCAATGCCGACTTGCTTTTCGTCACCTTCGCCTTTTGCTAAATCAGCATCTAAGATAAAGGTATCACCTAAATTCAATTGAATTTTTTTGTTATCTTTAAATGTAGAAACGCGGATTTTCGGGCCTTGTAAGTCACCAAGAACTGCAACATGAACACCTAACTCTTTAGCGATGTTACGAGCGTCTGTAGCACGTTTTAAATGATCTTCTGGTGAGCCATGTGAGAAGTTAAGACGTACAACATTTGCGCCGGCTGCGATGATTTTACGTAGGTTGTCATCACGATCTGTTGCTGGACCAAGTGTTGTAACGATTTTAGTTCTGCGGAACATAAGATACTCCGTTAATATTAAGAAAAAGAATTCGGTACAAATATGAAACTATATTAACAGAGATTTTAGTATTTTGTAGGAAAGTTACGAACAAAAAGGTCATTTTTAATGTTTTATTTTTGTGACAGATTCGATATTTACAGAAAATAAAGGCCAAACAGTCAAGACTGTTCGGCCTTTTGGAAGTGTCATTCAACAGAAATATTTAGATAGTAAGATCTTTATTAACTCGTGATTCTTTCAATACTTCCTTAACTCGCTTCAAATTGTCACGGAATCGAGGTCCACGTCTTAGGGTAAATCCAGTTGCGAGAACATCGATAGTGACCAACTGAGCTAGACGAGATGCCATGGGTAGGTACATATCGGTATCTTCTGGTACTTCCATGGTTACAGGCAAAGTGCATTCATGGGACAGTGGAGAATTACGTGCTGTAATCCCAATCACTGCAGCACCATTTTCACGTGCGATACGTGCAATTTCAATCAATGATTTAGTACGGCCTGTATGGGATATCAACACAACAACATCACCTTCATTACAACCAATGCAGCTCATACGTTGCATGAGAACATCATCAAAACAAATTACTGGGACGTTAAAACGAAAGAATTTATTTTGAGCGTCATGTGCAACAGATGATGAGGCACCAAGACCAAAGAACGAGATTGTTTTTGCTTGAGTGAGAATATCGACGGCTTTGTTGACAGCAACCACATCAAGGCTTTGACGTGCGGTATCAAGGGATGCCATTGAAGACTCAAAGATTTTTGTTGTGTACGACTCAGGTGAGTCATCTTCTTCTACATGTCGACTTACGTATGGCGTACCATTAGCAAGACTTTGAGCAAGATGTAATTTAAAATCAGGGAACCCTTTAGTATCCAGTCGTCGGCAAAAGCGGTTTACGGTCGGCTCACTGACGTCAGCCATTTTGGCAAGGGTAGCGATACTTGAGTGGATAGCTGTTTGAGGAGAAGCTAAAATAACTTCTGCCACTTTACGCTCTGACTTACTAAACTGTGTCAGGCTCTTTTGCACCTTTTCAAGGGTATTCATAAGCAATTGTCCGCTAAAATGGATGATGTAATTTTATATCATAAATTACAATTTGAGAGGAAATGAAGTAATTTTTATCCCTCTGAAAACAAAATGTAGTCACTTTTCATCGTTGTTTTGTAACTAGACTAAGATAGTAAAGTAATTTAATCACCAAAATACTATCAGGTTTTATGTTAATAATGCTAGATACAAAACAAAGGATTATTTTCAAATTATAGATGCATAAAACGAATTCTGTTGTTATATTACAACAAAAGTGTGGTTTAAATCGTCGGATACTTAAATTTCGTAAGGTGAATCACACAAAATAAAGGAGTATGTAGAGCAATGAGTAACTCAACTTCAGGGGCTAAAGCTTGCGATTTTGTGCTTTTTGGTACAAAGGGCGATCTCGCGAGACGTAAATTGTTGCCTTCGCTTTATCAACTAGATAAAGCTAACCTGTTAGATACAGACACTAAAGTGATTGGCGTTGCAAAAGATGCCTTCACTCAAGAAGAATTTATCGCGTTAGTACAAAAAGCATTAAATACCTTTGTAAAAGATGAATTATGTGAAGAGACCTTAGAACGCTTTATTGGGCGTTGTCATTATATAGGGACTAATTTTACAGAAGCTGAAGGTTACAAAGCATTCCATGACCTATTAGAACCAACAAAACGTGTCATGGTTAGTTACTTCGCAACGCCTCCTTCTATTTTTGGCGATATCTGTCGCTGTTTAAATGAACAAAACCTCATCCATCCTGACACTCGTATCGTTTTAGAAAAACCAATCGGTACGTGTTTAGCATCATCAAAAGTCATTAACGACAAAGTTTCTGAATACTTCAACGAAAACCAAGTTTATCGTATTGACCATTATCTTGGTAAAGAAACCGTTCAAAACCTAATTGCACTTCGATTTGCTAACTCGCTATTTGCGTCAAAGTGGGATAATCGAACAATTGATCATGTACAAATTACAGTTGCTGAAGAAGTGGGCATCGAAGGGCGTTGGGGCTACTTTGATACTGCTGGTCAAATGCGTGACATGATTCAAAACCATTTATTACAAGTGCTGACACTGGTTGCAATGGATCCGCCTGTCAATCTTGATGCTGACAGCATCCGTGATGAAAAAGTAAAAGTACTTAAATCTCTTCGTCCAATTACGCCATACAATGTTTTTGAAAATACCGTACGTGGTCAATATACTGCAGGTTTCTTAAAAGGCAGCCCTGTTCCTGGTTACCTTGAAGAAGAGGGCGCTAATGTTAAGTCTAATACTGAAACGTTTGTCGCACTGCGTGTTGATATAGATAACTGGCGTTGGGCTGGGGTGCCATTTTACTTGCGCAGCGGTAAACGTATGCCGTTCAAGAGTTCTGAAATTGTGGTTTATTTTAAAAACCCACCATTGAATCTATACCGTGACAGTATGCGCAATCTGCCACCAAATAAATTAACCATTCGTCTGCAGCCTCATGAGGGTGTAGAGATCCAAATGATGAATAAAGTGCCTGGTCTTGAAGAGAAGCAGCGCATTCAAACTACTAAACTTGATTTAAGTTTTACCGATACTTTCAAAAATGAACGTATTGCTGATGCTTATGAGCGTTTGTTACTTGAAGCCATGATAGGTAATCAAGCCTTATTTGTTCGTCGTGATGAAGTTGAAGAAGCGTGGACATGGGTTGATGGCATCATGAACTCTTGGGAAAAAGGCGGTGAAAAACCTAAGCCTTATCCAGCTGGGACTTGGGGCCCAGTTGCTTCAGTTGCACTGATCACTAAAGACGGCCGCTCTTGGGACGAATAAGGAATGAGTCATGATTAAAGAATCTGTATTTAAATCATTTGATACTCCTGCTGATTTAGAAGCTAAATTAGCAGAGAAAATTTCTAATCAACTACAAGATGCTGTTGATAGTCGTGGTAAAGCCAGTCTTGTAGTATCAGGCGGTTCCACACCGTTAAAACTGTTTAAATTACTTAGTAATAAAGCAATCGATTGGAGTGATGTTTACATTACATTAGCTGACGAACGTTGGGTTGATGCTGAAGAAGCTGATTCTAATGAGCGCCTAGTCCGTGAGCACCTTCTACAAAACCGTGCTGCTAGTGCTAAGTTTCGTGGTTTGAAAAACATGTTCGATAGTCCAGAAAAGGGCTGCGAAATGACCATTGAATCATTAGCTAACTTTCCAAAGCCTTTCGATGTGGTGGTATTAGGTATGGGAACAGACGGGCATACATGTTCATGGTTCCCATGCAGTACCGAACTAGAAAACGCTTTTACGACTGATTTGTTATGCGCAGCTGTCAACCCGACAACCGCACCGCATCCCCGCATCACATTATCAAAAGGGGCAATCTTAAACAGTCGTCAGATTTATCTTCATCTTGTTGGTGAATCTAAATTATCCGTATATCGCCAAGCATTACAAAATGACGATGTGAACGAAATGCCTATTAGAGCCGTATTAGCGCAGCGTAAAACGCCCGTTGATGTGTTCTATAGCGCTTAAGGAGTCAATTATGCACTCAGTAGTTCAAGCTGTTACCGATAGAATAATCGAACGAAGCAAAGATACACGTAAGAAATACCTTGAAGCCCTTAACGATGCTAATGCAAAAGGCGTACACCGCAGTGCTTTAAGCTGCGGTAACTTAGCCCATGGGTTTGCTGCTTGTCAGCCTGCAGATAAAGAATCATTACGTCAATTTACTAAAGCTAACATTGGTATTGTTACAGCATTTAATGACATGCTGTCGGCGCATCAGCCATATGAAGATTATCCGAACTTCTTAAAGAAAGCCTGTCAGGAAGTAGGCAGTGTTGCTCAAGTTGCCGCAGGTGTACCTGCGATGTGTGACGGTGTGACTCAAGGTCAACCTGGTATGGAACTCAGTCTACTTAGCCGTGAAGTCATTGCGATGTCGACTGCTGTAGGGTTATCTCACAATATGTTTGATGGCGCTTTATTATTAGGTATCTGTGACAAAATCGTGCCGGGTCTATTGATCGGTGCGTTAAGTTTTGGTCACTTACCGATGTTATTTGTGCCAGCTGGCCCAATGAAATCTGGTATTCCTAATAAAGAAAAAGCGCGAGTACGCCAACTTTTCGCTCAAGGCAAAGTTGATAGAGAAGCATTGTTAGAAGCTGAATCTAGCTCTTACCACAGTGCTGGTACATGTACTTTCTATGGTACTGCAAATTCAAATCAATTAATGCTCGAAGTTATGGGGCTTCAATTACCTGGTTCGTCATTTGTTAACCCAGATGATCCGTTGCGTGATGCATTAACGTCAATGGCAGCTAAACAGGTATGTCGTTTAACTTCAATGGGAACGCAATACAGCCCAATTGGTGAAATCGTTAATGAAAAATCAGTTGTTAACGGCATCGTTGCACTATTGGCAACAGGTGGCTCTACCAACTTAACCATGCATATTGTCGCTGCTGCTCGTGCTGCAGGGATCATTGTCAATTGGGATGATTTTTCAGAACTTTCTGCAAACGTGCCTTTACTTGCTCGTGTCTACCCTAATGGCCACGCTGATATTAACCATTTTCATGCAGCAGGCGGTATGGCGTTATTGGTTAAAGAACTATTGGATGCCGGTCTGTTACACGAAGACGTTAATACAGTTGCAGGTTTTGGTTTACGTAAATATACCCAAGAGCCTCGATTGGTCGACGGCGAACTGATTTGGGTTGAAGGCCCAACAGAAAGTTTAGACAAAGAAGTGTTAACCCATATTGATACACCATTCCAATCAAATGGTGGCTTAACATTGCTCAAAGGTAATATCGGACGAGCAGTAATTAAAGTATCGGCAGTGCCAGTTGCTAATCGTGTTGTTGAAGCGCCAGCAGTTGTTATTGACGATCAAAATAAGTTAGACGCTATCTTTAAAGCGGGTGAGTTAGATAAGGACTGTGTTGTCGTGGTTAAAGGTCAAGGACCTAAAGCCAACGGCATGCCAGAACTTCATAAGTTAACCCCTTACTTAGGTACGCTACAAGATAAAGGCTTTAAAGTTGCACTTGTGACTGATGGCCGCATGTCAGGTGCGTCAGGCAAGGTGCCTGCCGCTATTCATCTAACACCAGAAGCGTTAGACGGTGGCATGATTGCAAAAATTGAAAACGGCGATGTAATTCGTGTTAATTCTGATACTGGTGAACTAACACTTTTAGTTGACGATGCAACATTAGCCGCGAGGACAGCTGCTAAAGTCGATTTACATCATTCAAGTTTTGGCATGGGACGTGAATTATTTGGTGCTTTACGAAGTAATTTAAGTGGTCCTGAAACCGGCGCTCGCTGTACCAGTGCCATTGATGAAAAATACTAATTGTAAGGAAGAATAACGAATGCTTGAGAATAACTGGACGATACAGCCACAAGATATTTTTAAACGCAGTCCGATTGTTCCTGTAATGGTTATCAATAAAATTGAGCATGCAGTACCGTTAGCGAAAGCATTAGTTGCGGGCGGTATCAGTGTTTTAGAGATAACTTTACGCACAGAGTGCGCTTTAGAAGCAATTAAATTAATTGCTAAAGAAGTGCCAGAAGCCATTGTGGGTGCAGGTACAATTTTAAACGAACAACATCTTCAGCAAGCAATAGATGCAGGTTCGCAATTCATCATCACCCCTGGTGCAACAGAAGGGTTATTGAAGGCGGCTATGAAAGGCACTGTACCTTTAATTCCTGGTGTTGCGAGTATTTCTGAAGTCATGGTCGGCATGGAATTAGGTTACACTCATTTCAAATTCTTCCCTGCAGAAGCCTCTGGTGGTGTAGGTGCGTTAAAAGCATTTTCAGGTCCTTTGGCAAATATTCGTTTTTGCCCAACAGGCGGTATTACTCCAACTAGTTACAAAAACTATTTGGCTTTACCCAATGTTGATTGTATTGGTGGTAGCTGGATAGCACCAACTGATGCTATGGAGCAAGGCGATTGGGACCGAATTACCCAGTTATGTAAAGATGCGATTAGTGCGCTTTAATTACTCTCTTTAAGTGAGCATTCGTTAAATTAAACCACCTTCGGGTGGTTTTTTATTGGTTAAAATAGACTAATGTTTAAAATGCACATTAATTAAAATAATCTTCAAAATTGAAATGGTTGATATCATTTGGTTAGGCGTTAGGCGTTAGGCGTTAGGCGTTAGGAGTTAGGGAAGAGTTTAATTGTTAGCATCTTAGCCATCGTTTTACTCTTTTATTCCTTATAAAGGTCATATGGATAAATCAGCGCAAAGTGTGGCAACATTTAATAGAATGGCACAACAATATCAAGATAAATACATGGATTGCAGTTTATATAGCCATAGTATTGATAAGTTGTGCGACTATATTCTCGAAATGGCTTTATCTCCCGATGTTAATCAAGTTTTGGATGTTGACTCAGTCACTTATACAAAACCCATATTCATATTGGATATAGGTTGCGGCCCAGGTAATGTGAGTTTGTATTTATACCAGCAGTGTAAAACTTGGGAAGCGACTCGACAAATAAGCATAGATATTTGTGTCTATGGTTTCGATCTTGCTGAACAAATGGTTGCTTTAGCAACAGCTAACAATCCACTTTTTCATTATGAAGTGTTGGATATGCGTAAGGTACGTAATGCCTCTACTGCGTTATTATCTAATAAGTATCACTTTGCTATTTGTGCTTTTTGTTTTCCATATTTAAATCAACACGAACTGAAGCAATTTATTGCTGACTTGCCTCAGTTTATGGCCAATAACAGCATCTTGTTTGTCAGTTTTATGACCTCAAATAAGTTCTATTCACAAACTCAAACCTCAACCCAAGGAAATAAAGTACATATGTATTTTTACCCGTCAAAATATGTCGCAAACTTATTTCGTGAGAATGGCTTTGAGGTTATTGAACAATACGAAAAAGACTATTTTATTGATGGTGTGAAACAAGCTACAGATTGTTTTATGTATCTTAAGCGATTAGGGTAAATAAATTGATTTACTGACAGTTTTACTGATTGAAATGGACATTCATGAATATACAGCGCGTACACGTTATTGAAAAACTACCACTGGTATTTCTGATATTGATGGCTGCAAGCTGGTGGCATTTTTTTAATTATGACACCTGGCTAAATGATTTCGGCCAGTCAAAAAGTGATTGGTTATTGTTGATTGATATTGGCGTTACCTTACCTTTGCTGTGTTTTATTTGTATTAAACCTAAAAAGATAGCTTTAATGAAATCAATTGGTTATTTTGCATTGTTGGTGGCTGCAGGTAGCTACATTATTCCCAATCAGTATCAAGTTGTCTGGCCTTACCTGACCGACCTACGTTACCTTATTTTATTTGGCTTTATTGTCGTTGAATTGAGCGTTATTGCTTGCGTAATATTTGCAATTAAACAGGCGTTAACCAAGGGGCTTGATCCCGACTTTGCTACCGAAAAGCCAATAAAACGTTTTATTGGTGATAGTGCTATCAGTAAGTTAATTATTTTTGAAACGAGAGTGTGGAGCTTTATTTTTTGCAGTCGATTGATTCATTCAAGTGCTTATGAAGGAGATGAACAATTCAGTTATCATTTAAAAGATGCAAATCAATCTAATTCCCTAGGATTTATATTGATGATTGCATTCGAAATCCCACTCATGCACCTAGTATTACATTTTATTTGGTCACCCTTAGCAGCTAATATAGTGACATTGTTAACTGCACTCAGTTTAGTTTTCTTTGTCGCAGAGTATCTAGCCATGTCTAGACGACCTATCTCGATTGATGATCGCCAGATATATTTACGTTACGGGGTGTTTAACGTGTTTACCATTGCGTTGGATAATATTAAAACAATAGAATTTAATCAGAGTGTGATAAGAAGGCAAAAAGGCGTTAAGCGATATAATTTTAGTGGTACACCCAATATCCACATCGTTTTGAAGACTGAAATTGATGATGCAAAACAGATTTATATTGGTGTTGATAGCCCACAAAAAATGATTTCGCTAATTCAGCATCGGATAAACTAACTTAGTTAACCAATATCGGTTTCCCATTTTTTTATTGCGTAGACTATCAATAAAGCTACGCGGTGAGCTTAATGGTTTTATCACAATGAATTAATAGACACTGGTTAAATGATGAGAAAAAAGATTGGATAATATTACTTTTAGAACTGCGTCACTGGCAGATATAGCCATTTTGCGAGAGTTTGAACAGAAGGTGGTTCAAGCGGAAAGGCCTTATAATTCGAGTATTAAACCCGAAAACACTATTTATTATGATTTAGAATCATTACTGATAGACCCACTTAGTTGTGTTTTAGTTGGCGAAATACAAAATGACATTATCGCAACAGGTTATGCACAAATCAGACAGTCTAAAATATCTTTGAATCATACTAAACACTGTTATTTAGGCTTTATGTTTGTTGAGTCTGAATACAGAGGCCAAGGCATTAATAAATGTCTGATAGACAAACTTGTTCACTGGAGCAAGGAACAAGGTGTTTTGGATTTTTATCTAGATGTTTATGATGCTAACGATGCAGCAATTCGAGCCTATGAGAAAGTAGGCTTTACAAAAACCTTAGTAGAAATGAAGTTAAACTTGTAGACAGTACCAAAGTTCGTCTCATATTCGAGTGATAATTTCACTTAGGTGGTTATTAATGTGCATGACATGGGCGAGTTCATATTCTGCTTTTGTTAATGCGCCATAAGCAAAGTGGGGCTTTAACGTTCCGACGTAAGATTCAAAATCGGTTAGTGATTTTCTTAGTCTCGATAAAGCCGATAAATAATAGCTAACGTCTTGATTTAATGAAAGCTGAGGTGCTCCTGGTATTGTTTCATGAAGACTATGAGTCATTTTTCCTTTAGCTGAGAATGCCGAAAAAGCGATATGGCCTAAGGTGCTTTTAAATAGTGCTGATTTATGTTCAGGGTAACCTGTCATCGAATATTCAACACTCTGGGCGCAGTGCTCAAATATTTGCCCCAATTTCCATTGTCCTGCTGATGATATGTACTCGGAATTGGATTCACTCTGGGTGACTAAAATCATATGGAGTGTATTTAAGGTGTTAATCGTCTGCTTGATTGTCAGAGGTTGGTTTTCTGGCGAAATAGAAAACCAAGTTATACCCGCTGCACTGAACACTGCACCACCTGCAATTAATGATTTCAAAACCAATCTACGTTGCATCGCTTGTGAGTTACCGTCTTATGTTTAATTTGTAGACTAGTAAATCAGATGTGAACGATTTCAGCAAATAGCTTGCTTTGCTAATTATCTAATCATCGAAATGCTATATAAAAAAACGCTAACAAAATTCAACATTGTTAGCGTTTTTCTTTATGCGTAATAAAAACTAAAGGGGAAATGTTTAGCTATCTTGATACGCCTTACCATAAAAGCTATCGAGCAATATTTGCTTTAACTCTTTGATCAAAGGATAACGTGGGTTGGCACCTGTACATTGATCATCAAATGCATGTTCTGCTAATTCATCGAGTTTTGCTAAAAAGTCTGCTTCATTAACACCTGCTTCTTGAATTGAAGCGGGTATACCGACAACCGATTTTAGTTCATCAATTTTTGCAATTAGTAGTTCAACTTTGTCATTATCAGTTTTAGCTTTTTCCACACCGTCAAGTTTTAGGTGATCTGCAATCGTTGCATAACGACACAGGGCTTTTGGACGATCATATTGGCTGAAAGAGGCTTGTTTAGTTGGCATGTCAGTCGCGTTAAAGCGAATGACATTACTGATTAATAATGCATTTGCAAGACCGTGGGCTAAGTGGAATTCAGCGCCAAGTTTATGAGCAAGAGAGTGGCAAATTCCTAAGAAAGCGTTAGCAAATGCAATACCAGCAATCGTGGCGCCATTGTGAACTTTCTCTCTGGCAACAGGTGCATTCGATCCTTGCTCGTAAGCTGCTGGTAGATACTCAACCAGTAAATCTAGTGCTTGTAGTGCTTGACCATCGCTAAACTCATTTGCCATCACACTAACATAGGCTTCTAATGCGTGAGTAACCGCATCAATTCCACCAAAAGCGGTTAATGATTTTGGCATATCCATTACTAAGTTAGGATCGACAATGGCGATATTGGGTGTTAACTGGTAATCCGCAATAGGGTATTTCATCCCAGATACTTCATCAGTTACAACTGCAAACGGGGTCACTTCAGAGCCTGTTCCTGACGTGGTTGGGATGGCCACCATTTGAGCTTTTACGCCCAGTTTAGGGAATTTATAGATACGCTTACGGATATCCATAAAGCGTAGTGCTAAATCTGCAAAATCAACGTCAGGATGCTCATATAAAACCCAAATGATTTTAGCCGCATCCATTGGTGAACCGCCACCTAGTGCAATTATGACATCAGGTTGAAAACTTTGAGCGACCTTTGCACCTTGTTTAACAATCGCTAAGGTCGGATCCGCTTCTACTTCATAAAATACTTCAGTTTCAAGTCCTTGAGCTTTTAAAATCTTKATGGTTTCGTCGCAATAACCGTTATTGAACAGGAACTTGTCGGTAACGATCAAGGCTCGTTTTTTAGTTTCAAGTTCTTCAAGTGCGATAGGTAAACTGCCACGGCGGAAATAAATTGAAGATGGAAGTTTATGCCACAACATATTTTCAGCCCTTTTCGCGACGGTTTTCTTATTAATTAAATGACTAGGACCCACATTTTCTGAGATAGAGTTGCCGCCCCATGAACCACAACCTAAGGTTAATGATGGTGCGAGTTTAAAGTTATATAAATCACCAATTCCACCTTGAGAGGCTGGAGTATTAATTAAGATACGGGCGGTTTTCATTCTAAAACCAAACGCTTTAACTCGATCGCTTTGACTATCTTGATCGGTATATAGACCTGATGTATGGCCTATACCGCCTAGGGTGACTAATGCTTCAGCTTTATCCATTGCGTCGTTAAAGTCGGCTGCTCGGTACATACCTAGTAATGGCGATAGTTTTTCATGGGCGAATGCTTCTGCATCAGAAATGTCAGAGACTTCGCCAATTAATACCTTGGTCCAGCTTGGGACAGTAATATCTGCCATAGCAGCAATCGTCGCGGCGCTTTGACCAACGATATCTGCGTTTAAGCCGCCATTTTTAAGAATGACACCTTGCATAGCCTTTGTTTCTTTTTTAGATAGCATGTAGCCACCATGGCTAGCAAAACGCTCTTTGACTTGATCGTAAATACTATCAACAACCACAACGGCTTGTTCAGAAGCACACACAACACCGTAATCGAACGTTTTAGACATGAGAATCGAACTCACGGCACGTTTGATGTCAGCTGTTTCGTCAATCACGATAGGGGTGTTACCCGCACCGACACCAATTGCTGGCTTACCAGAAGAATAAGCCGCTTTTACCATACCAGGACCACCAGTTGCTAAAATGAGATTAATTCTCTCATGAGTCATTAACTGATTTGAAAGCGCAACTGAAGGTTCGTCAATCCAACCAATGATATCTTTAGGAGCGCCAGCTTCAATGGCGGCTTCAAGTACAATTCTTGCAGCTGTTGTGGTTGACTCTTTTGCTCGAGGATGGGGTGAAAAAATAATCCCATTTCGCGTTTTAAGGCTAATTAGCGCTTTAAAAATTGCTGTTGAGGTTGGGTTAGTGGTCGGGACTATGCCACAGATAATACCGACAGGTTCTGCAATTGTTATTGTACCGAATGTGACATCTTCATCGATAATGCCGCAGGTTTTGTCATCTTTGTACTTGTTATAGATGTACTCTGATGCAAAGTGATTTTTGATGACTTTATCTTCAAGTAACCCCATACCGGTTTCACTTGCTGCCATTTTGGCCAGTGAAATACGAGCATCAGTTGCAGCGAGTGCAGCAGCTCTAAATATATTATCGACTTGTTCTTGGCTGAAATTAGCAAATTCTTTTTGCGCCTTGGCAACACGATCGACTAATTGGTTAAGTTGTTCAGAATTGGTGACAGTCATAATCACTCCCTTAAAAATAGTTAACTAAATCAGTTTAGTTAACGACTCTTTCAAATTCTTAATTTGTGTCTCTGTTATAAAATTACCCCTTTAGAGGCATTTATGTCGTGATCAAGCCCACAGATTCAAGTTAAGTGTAATTTTATTACATTTTAACGAGAGAGGAATAAAGGTAGCGGTTGCTAATCATATGCTGATTTATTGAACTAAAAATGACAGTCATTGAATAGTGCACTTTAGTGTTAACTTAGCAGGTCAATTGATGAATAATCTCAGTTCATTAGCAGATTGCCACTAGGCTAATTTACTTATGGATTCACAGTTAGGATTATATAGATAACGAGCGATAACGCTAAAAGTTAGCTTAAAGGGATTATAGTTTAATAAGGGGCATACGGCAGTGCTACTTAATAGGTCGACTGCCGTATATGTCGGGTTAGCGCTCTAAACTGATTTCAAAAATACCCGCTGACTTTGGACCGAACAGTTGCTGATGTAATCGTCCAGCAAATTCATCTGTCATTCCCGAAATATAATCGGCAATCACACGCATTTCGTTCAAATTATTATCCTTGGCATGTTGCCAACGCTCTTGAGTATTTAACGGTAATAAACGTTGTGGGTCGGATTCAAATGCTTCGAATAACTCCATAATGATTTGTTGTCCTTTGTATTCGAGCATTTGAATTTCGGGTTTTCGAATAACGAACTTGAATACGAAATTTTTCAGTGTCGTTAAGGCATCAGCAAATGCTGGCTCTAGTTTGGCATTAAAACGCAGCAAGGGTTCATCAAACAGGGGGTCTTCATCAATGACAATCGCAGTGACAAACCCATTAACTAGGGTACCAATGGCATCTTTACGGAGGTGATGTTGATGTGAAAACAACTTCTCTGCGATATGAGTAAACTCATTGCTAAGCCATTCATCCTCACTCAGTGATAAATGAGAAGCAACATCTTGTTGCCATTGTTTTGGTGACACAACACCCATCACGATAGCATCTTCTAAATCATGGACTGCATATGCAATATCATCAGCTAATTCCATAATGGAACAGTCAAAAGATTTATATTGCGTTTTAAGATGAGGGTAAACAGATACGCCAGTGTTTTTGTAACTGACAAACCGGTTTCTGTCTTGGGTAGACAGGGCTGATAATACCCAATCATAGATATCTTTATCATCATCGAATAAGCCTTTGACTGGCGGCCACTCGGATGGTTTAAGTTGACGATGGTTTTTAATTTCTTGCTGTCCTAGATCAATATGAAGCTGATGATAAAGGGCTGGGTATTTTAAAATACCGAGTAATGTTCTGCGGGTTAAGTTCATTCCCCAATACTCAGTGTAAGGCTCAAGACGAGCTAAAATCCGAAATGTTTGCCCGTTTCCTTCAAATCCTCCGTGATTTCGCATCATATAATTTAATGCGACTTCACCACCATGACCAAAAGGCGGGTGGCCAATATCATGTGCTAAACATAATGATTCTATTAAACTCATTGAATCTAATAAATGGCTTATGTGTGGGTATTTACGTTTTAATTGAGCCGCAATACCAGTGCCTATTTGCGATACTTCTAATGAATGGGTTAACCGAGTACGAAAAAAGTCATTCATACCAATACCATGAACCTGGGTTTTAGCTTGTAGTCTTCTAAATGCTGCGGAATGTAATATACGAGCTCTATCTCGTTGAAAAGGGCTGCGATGATCATTGCGTCGGGCTTTATCTTCACCTAATCGTCTTGCATGCCAAGGAGTTTCATTTGATGCGGTATTAAAAGAAATGGTATCTGACATGGCGCTTCCTTTTCGTGCTTGCAATTGGGTCGTTCATTAAACAAAACATTTTTATTGTTGAACTAACTATAGATGGGGATCATCTTGGGTTAGTTTATCGAGTGTTGAAGTGCAGCTATCTAAAAATATATCTATAAAGCATTTTACTTCAGGTAAAGCCTGTTGGATCTCACTTAATTTACGATCTAAGTTATCTTTAACATGGTGAAATTCATCATTGTTAAATCTCAATTCGTTCATAGTTTTAACGTATGCTTGTAATATATCAGCGGCTTTGACTATGGCCTTATACTCAGGATCGACCTCTGATTGCACCAGTAAAGGTTCCATTTCATCTCTAAGATCGTCAGGAAGGGATGCTAAGCATTCCTTTTCAGCTAAATCTTCAAGTTTTTTAAATGCTTTAGTAAATTCAGGGCTGTGGTATTTAGTGTTTGAATTGATATCTTGTAATTTGGTTTCTGATACTTCGTGATACAAGGCTATGGTAGCGGCTTTTTCTGGATTGAGTTGACCACCAAAGCGTTTGTTTTTAATCACGACCAAAAGGTGTGCAATGACAGCGACTTGGTGACAATGTTCAGATACATTTTCTTTTTGAAAGCAATGCATCAATGCCCAGCGTTCTAATAATGGCATACGTGTTATCCATGCCATAAAGGTACTTGGTTTCATGTTCGCCCCTTAGTGAGTAATGACTCGCTGAATTCAAAAAGCCTCAGGCTTAAACGTGATTATAAATAAGCCTTTTTGTTGGTTAACATTACTGCAGTTATTCAGTAACTGCCAGAACATTACCTTGTTTTTATTCATTAATTTAATGATATTTGTCGATATTGTTGAATTTAGGATGTGATAGATTTACTCTGACTTATTGATCTAATCATAGAGTATTGACATGGATGATGCCCACTGCGTTGAGTTAAATAAACGCATGACTAATGAAGATTTGTACCTACTTGAAAACGTTAAATCCCATACCTTTATATGCGATGAATGCGGCGTTGAATTAATCCCATGTTCTTATAAAAAAGCCATTAACTTACGTAAACCTTATTTCAAAACCGGTAAGAATAAAGAACATAAGCCACATTGTTTTGCTAAAGCCGTGTCTAAAATTAGAGAACAAGCCAAGAAGTCTAGGATTACTACTGAAGAAGGCTTTCCATTATCTTATCCTAATTGTTTTAATCTAACTGCAGCAAAATCGGTAAAACATAGTCCTGAAGTGTCAGATGAAAAGGGGACTGACACGTCTCATTCTAAAAGGGCTGCTAAAGCAGATTTGGGAGTTCGTCAGAAAAATAACTATGTGACGAGTTCATTTCAAACAGTAGTTGATCAATATTTTAATTTTCCTTACGACCGAGATAGAAAGCTTAACTTTGAAGGAATAACTGGTGCTGAATATCGAGATGTTTTCCAAAAAATCTTAAACCCTGTGGGTAAACAAAAATTTCGATTTCAAAGCAAAGATGATGAAAATAAAGTGTTCTATTCCACATTATCTTGGGAGAAACCTGCCATTACAGAAAATACCATAACAGTAAAACTTTCGGCTGGCTGGTGGCAAGAAGTGGACGGTAAAAAGCAAAATCTAAAGCCATATTATATCGAAATTAATATTGCTAGTTGGACCCAAACAAGCATTAATCACTTGATCGAACGATTAAAACACATACAACAACTGGTCAAAGGCACTGATAAAAAGGCTGCGATCGTGTTTGTTGGTAGGCAAGACAGAGAAACTGATTTTTATCGCTTTACTTGTAATGAGCCACGTTTAATTAGCCTCAAAGTCTTCTAGCTCAGCATTGTGACAGATTGAAATACAATACGAATTAGGCTCTCTAAGGGGCCCCGTTATTCATTCATCAGCATAAATTGTGTTTTGATCGGGTTATGATCTGATGCTGTCGTTCTATCAGAATTAGCCTCAACCAAAGTAAGCCCACGGTAATATAAATGATCTAATGGCAAGCCAAATACGCGTTTTCTAAAATCAGTTCTATAGTGCGCTTCTTGTAGTCTTATTCCCTGTGTCAGATGCTTTACGATGTTAAGCCTGCCATCACGCCATGTATTAAAATCACCAGCAAGAATAATAGGCCCACGGTGTGAGCTAATTTTGTGGATGACTTGTTTAAATTGAGCTTCGAAACGATTTAATCGAATGTCAAAATTGACTCCATGGAGATTAACTACCATAAGCGTTTCACCGGTTGATAATGGATAAGATGCGACAAGCGTTGATTTTGCAAACCGTATTAAAGGCTCAGTGGTTTGATAAGCACAAGCCTGATTGGCTGGCTGTGATGAAATGTTCATGACACCCATAGGTACATTCAATAACTTAAAGCCTTTAGCCATCACAACGTGATGCTGAATCTCTTCAAGATAAGTGGCAAATGTATGATTAAGTTTGGCTTCTTGTAATAATACGAGATCATTATGATCTGTTAACTGCTTAAGTACGGGTTGCCAATCTTGCTTTTTTTGCTTGTATATATTCCAAACCGCAATACTCAACCGTCCATTTCTATCGAGTGGTGAAGTGGTGTCTTGGGAAAGGCATTGGCTAGAAAAATAGGGTTTTGATTCCGTCATCATGATCTCGGGATTACCGTTAAAATAGCAAATAGCAACGATATAAATCCCTAAAATCGTTACAAACGTAAATAACAGCCAATATTGAATACTTCTTGTCTGCAATTGAGCCTCACAATAGCGAAGTTTAGTCACTAGAATGCAATTTATTAACGAAGATTAATGCCATTTGTGACGATTTATAAAGAATTGAGTACAATCAAACTTTACTATTAATTATTCTACTATTCTCTAGCACCAAGGATAACATTTTTAAAAATGGATCAGTTAACTCAAATCATTGCGGTCCTTGGTGTCTTTTTATATTGGCTGATATTAGGCGCCGTAGCGACCCGTATTGTCATTAAACGTCGCAGTATTGGCGTATCTTTTTCTTGGTTACTGATCATTTATTTTCTGCCTTTTGTCGGTGTATTTGCCTATATGCTTTTTGGCGAATTGCATCTAGGCAAAGCTCGCTCAAGCCGCTCAAAAGCAATGTATGAACCCTATGGGAAGTGGTTTAGTACGCTGTATAGCCATAATTCACACCAACCAGATAAGCAAAGTGATTATGCCGCTTCAATCAGTAAGTTGTGCGACTCACAGCTTAATATTCCTTCACTCACTTCAAATGAATTAGAGTTACAGCACACGCCCGAGCAAATATTACACGCGATAATTAACGATATTAATCACGCTAAAACGACCATCAATATGGAGTTTTATATTTGGCATCCCGGTGGATTAGCGGATGAAGTTGCTAAGGCGTTAATTAGCGCTGCGAATCGAGGTGTAAAAGTTAACTTATTATTAGATGCCGCTGGCAGTAGACAATTCTTTAAGTCTGAATGGCCTAAAGCGATGAAAAAATCTGATATCAACGTAGTTCAAGCGTTAATTGTTAGTCCTATACGGATGTTTTTTAGAAGGATGGACCTGCGACTTCACCGTAAAATAGTGGTTATTGACAACCATATTGGTTATACAGGTTCGATGAATTTAGTTGACCCTAAATACTTCAAACAGGGAGATGGTGTTGGTGAGTGGATCGATATGATGGTTCGGATTACTGGACCAGTTGTTCCTGTTATCAATACCGTTAGTGCTTGGGACTGGGAAGTTGAAACGAACGAACGTTTGTTGCCAGCGTTCCCAGACAAAGCACAATGTACTGACACATCATCTTTAGTACAGGCAATTCCATCTGGCCCAGGTATGCCTGAAGAAGTCATTCATCAAGTTTTACTGCAAAGTTTGTATCAAGCGCAAAAGAAAATTGTTATCACCACACCATATTTTGTACCAAGTGAACAGTTGTTAGATGCGTTAGTTACTGCCTCACTACGTGGGGTTGAAGTGAACATTATTATTCCTAGGCGCAATGACTCGACAATGGTGAAATGGGCCAGCAGTTCGTTCTTTAGTGAGCTGTTAGCTGCTAATGTCAATATATATCAATTTAATGGTGGTTTATTGCATACCAAATCGGTGTTAATTGATGACGAACATTGTTTGATTGGCACTGTTAATATGGATATGCGCAGTTTATGGCTTAACTTCGAATTGACGCTTGCGGTTGATGACATTAAATTTGCCACAAAGCTAAAGGGGTTGTTACAGACTTACATGGATAATTCTGACAGGTTATCGCATGATGAATGGCAGAAGCGTCCGATGTATCGCCGAGTCATTGAGCAAGTGTTTTATCTATTTAGCCCCTTACTATAAGCCTTTATTCAGAGGCATAAAAAAGCCACTGTTTAAGCAGTGGCTAGTTAATCTTCAAGCTTTTGATGTTTATCTTGTTTGAGTACAAGCATCGTTAGCTTTATTTATTGAGAATAATCTTCCAAGAAATTACCAAAGTCTGATAATGCTTTATGCAAATCTTCTTTATGAGGTAGAAAGACAACACGAACATGATCGGGTTCTGGCCAATTAAAAGCGGTACCTTGCACTAATAAGATTTTTTGTGACTTCAACAAATCAAGTACTAGGCGTTCATCATCTCGTAGATTGAATTTCTTCATATCGAGCTTAGGGAAAGCGTAGAGCGCTCCTTTAGGCTTTTTAACACTAACACCAGGAATACTGTTTAATACTTCATAACAGACATCACGCTGCGCCGTTAAGCGACCATTGGGTAGGATTAATTCATTAATACTCTGATATCCACCTAATGCGGTTTGAATTGCATGTTGATTGGGCACATTTGAGCATAAACGCATTGAAGCCAACATGTCTAAACCTTCAATATAGTTTTTGGCCGATTTTAAATTGCCACTGAGTACCATCCAACCGACTCGGAAACCTGCAGCTCGATAAGCCTTAGATAAGCCATTAAACGTAACGGTTAAAATATCATCTGACAGGGACGCTGCATGGGTATGAACAGCTTCGTCATATAAGATTTTGTCATAAATTTCATCGGCGAATAAAATAATGTCATGTTGACGACATAACTCAATGACTTCTAATAACAACGCTTTGCTGTAAACAGCGCCTGTCGGGTTGTTAGGATTAATGATCACAATGCCACGAGTTCTAGAAGTGATTTTGCTTTTAATATCATCTAAGTCAGGAAACCAATCAGATTCTTCGTCACAGCGATAATGAACCGCTTTACCGCCTGCAAGGTTTGCAGCAGCTGTCCAGAGCGGATAATCAGGCGATGGAATAAGGACTTCATCATCGGTATTGAGTAATCCTTGTAACGCCATACAAATTAATTCAGATGCGCCATTTCCAATGTAAACGTCTTCAATATCGATCCCTTGAATACCATGGGCTTGATAGTGCTGAACAATCGCCTTTCGAGCAGAGAATAACCCTTTTGATTCACAATACCCTTGTGCACTAGGCAGGTTCAAAATGACATCACGAACAATTTCTTCAGGTGCTTCAAATCCAAATGGGGCAGGGTTGCCAATGTTTAACTTTAAAATACGATGGCCTTCGTCTTCTAGTCGACGCGCTTCTTTGTGAACAGGGCCTCGAATATCGTAGCAAACGCTATCGAGTTTATTGGATTTGATAATGGGACGCATACTTGCTTAACCTTACTAAATACGACTTAAGTCAGCGAACAATAACGAATTTAATAGGGATATAAAAGCACTATTTAATTTTTGAGAGTATATTTTTAGCGTTTTATTCTAACGAGTAGGTTGTTAAGTGAGATTGTTGAAGTATTATTCTGGTAAGGGTGCGGTTTAAAGTTTTTTTGCTTGTTTGTGAGGGGTAGGGAAGGTAAAGACGCTAGTGAAATAAAGTCTTAATAATTTCAATGTACCCAATAAAAAAGCCAGCAATTGCTGGCCTTTGATTCACTTAATTATCATTGTATTAACAATGATCAATTATGCTGGCGATTATACGCGTTTTTTGAATTCGTTAGTGCGAGTATCGATTTCGATTTTATCGCCGATTTTAACGAATTCAGCAACAGTAACAGTCCCGCCACCAGTGATAGTTGCAGGCTTCATTACTTTACCAGAAGTATCGCCACGAGCAGCAGGCTCAGTGTAAGTGACTTCACGTACGATAGTGACAGGTAATTCAACTGAAATCGCTTTACCTTCGTAGAAAGTAACAGAGCATTGTTCTTCCATACCATCAACGATATATGCAGCAGCGTCACCTAGGTTGTCAGCTTCAACATCGTATTGGTTATATTCTGCATCCATGAATACATACATAGGATCAGCATAGTAAGAATAAGTACAGTCTAAACGCTCTAAGATGATGTCTTCCATCTTATCTTCACCTTTAAAGGTGGTTTCAGTAGTAGAGTCTAAAAGTACGTTTTTAAGCTTCATTTTAACGATAGCAGCGTTACGGCCAGAGCGAGTTGTTTCAGTTTTTTGAACAACCCATGGGCTGCCATCTAACATGATCACGTTTCCAGGACGGAGTTCATGAGCAGTTTTCATTGCATTATTCCTATATGTTTAGGTAGTAATTTTAATTGTGCAGTATCTTAGCTGGTTTTAACGAATTGAACCAGTCGAGACGCAAGATCTGCACCTGTTTTAGCATCAATTGCCCATTGTTTTGCATGCTGCAATAACGGCAATTGCGCTGAAATTAGTTTTTGCCAATGTTTAACGACATCAGCATCTTGCTGATTGAACGCAAAATTGGTTTTAGACCAATTAGTTGCAATGTCATCATCAAGTTTCTGAATGTAGATATTAACAAAAGCCTGCAATTTTACTAGATGATAATCATCTTCTTGCGGGTATATGTGCCAAATAAATGGTTTTGCAGCCCATTGAGCACGTAAAAACGAGTCTTCCCCTCGTACAATATTGAGGTCACAGCTCCATAATAGGCGGTCAAACTGAGTTTGATCTGTCATGGGTAAAACGTGAATAGTTAAATGGTCTACAGTAAATGATTGACCGCTGTTGATAGAGTCGATTGGGATATCTAAAAATGACGCAAGACTCGATAAACTTTTACCTTTGGGTATCAAAGCATGAATAGGAGTAATAACATTACTAGTTTGATCAAATGTACCCTTTGTCCAATGCTTACATAACTGAGTTAATGCAGTGGATTCGTAACTAAATACACTAATTACAGTATCAGATGACTCGATACCTTTAAGATTTAGTTGGCTAAACAAGGCCATTTTATTAGAAACATCTGATTGCCATTGATCCCGTTCATCAAATAATGAAGATTCACATATTAAGCCGCCAGACTCTCGGGTAAAACCTGGGAAATAGAAATGCTTCTTGATGCCACTAGGCTGCATAGATGGAAGGCCATGACAGCCGTTTACCCAATCTTCTGCCGATAAGTATTCAAGATTAATCCACTTTGGCGGTGCGATAGCATGACCGTTTGATTGCTTATACGTTTGATGTTGAGCTTCAATTACTTCAATTACCTGTGAGGGAAGTTCACAGGCAAATGCCTCAATTAATAACTCTCCTGGTGTAAAAGTAATATCTAGTGGCTGGTTCCATTGATAAATATTCACACCATAAAAACATTGAATTGAAGCCAACGGGTCAAGCTTGGGTAAAATATGTGAGAAACTTTTGAGATCATCAACCCATAAGTTAATCGTAATGCCATATTCTGCATGTAACTGTTTTGCTAATCGCCAAGTGACACCGATATCACCGTAGTTATCAACAACAGCACAAAAGACGTCCCAGTGAGGAGCATTATAATTAACTTGTTTATTCACGGCGTTGGCATCACTTTAATTAGCTAGATTATCATGTTGAAATTATGACTTATTCTAATGAGTTTGTTGCGGACTCAAAAAAAGCGGCTTAAGCCGCTTTTTATTAGGAGAATTGTGACGAGATTAGTCTTCCAATTCTGCTAAGCACATTTCTTCGTAAATTTGCTTAACCCATGCATCAACACGTTCTTCAGTTAATTCAGGTTGACGATCTTCGTCAATACCTAAGCCGATGAAATGTTTGTCATCAACTAAGCCTTTAGAAGCTTCAAAGTCATAACCTTCGGTTGGCCAATGGCCAATGATGATACCACCACGTGCAGACACAATATCACCAACCATGCCCATTGCATCCAGGAAGTACTCTGCGTAATCTTCTTGGTCACCACAACCAAAGATAGCAACTAGCTTATCTGTGAAATCAACTTGCTCTAGATCTGGAAAGAAATCATCCCAGTCACATTGTGCTTCACCGTAATACCAAGTCGGGATACCGAATAATAGTAAATCGAATTCAGCGATTTGCTCCTTGGTGCTTTTGGCGATGTCTTTAACATCAACCATTTGCTTACCCAGTTTTTTCTGGATCATTTTGGCTACAGCCTCGGTGTTACCCGTGTCACTACCGAAAAAAAGACCTACAGTTGCCATTGTCTATCCTTTAAATATCTAGTTCGTCTTGCGAATTGTAAAAAACGGTTCAGTTGTCGATTTGTTGTTGCAGGATTAATTCGATTAACTGGCTACGGCTGATGTTACTGGCCAATGCTTGTTCGTTCAAGGCGTCATACAAAACTTGTGACACCTTTAACTCTATTCGTTTTAATCCGTTAGCGCGATCACGTTGGATCTGATTACGCTTATTGATTTTTAGCTGTTGTTCCCGACTTAAGGGATTGCTTCTTGGACGTCCACGACGTTTTTCAGAAGCAAACAGGTCAATCGTTGTTCTGTCTGTTGATTCTTTTGCCATCGTTTTGTTTAACCGACGCCTGAGCCTTCCCAGGTCATCTGAATAATACCTTTTGCTACAAACCCGGCACAGCCAAGGAATAATACTAACCAAACGATATAACGACCAAACTTAGGTACTTTACCTTGTTTGAGCACATCGTGAATCGCCATGCCTATAAAGAAAAAGATTAAAGCAAAAAACAAGTTTAGACCTAAGGTCTCAATTTGATCCATGTATTGATTCAACATGTTTTTTACCATTCGTTTTGCTTTAAGGCTAAAAAGAGGGCAGGAATATATCACATTGATGATACGTGGGCTATATCTGCTTAGTTCAATTGATTAAAATTTACGTAAAGATTTATACCGAATGCTTGTCAATAAACTCAACAACTAAACGATTAAAAATCTCTGGCTTTTGTGCATGTAACCAATGGCCAGTACCGTTTATCGTTTTAGCACTCACCTTTGGAAACTGTTGCATAATAGCGTCTGTATGTTCTGCTGTAACGTATTCAGATTCTCCACCTCTAATGAAAAAACAAGGTTTATTGAAGCTGGTGTTAGGCATATCCCAACCAATGATTTGCGGGTAATTTTCAATGAGACCAGCAAGATTCATTTTCCATTCAAAACCCGTATCTGTGCGTTGTAGATTCTTAAGTAAAAACTGTGCAGTGCCGACATCAATGTCAGCAGCTAAAAGATGTTCTAAAGCCGTTTTACGGGTGGTTTTGCTATCAAGAGGTAAGCTTGTTAATCCAGCAAACACTTTTTGATGCCTTGGTGAGTAACTCACAGGCGCAATATCAGCGACCACCAAACTGGTTACTTTTTCTGGATGAAGAAGCGCCAAAGCCATTGCGACTTTGCCACCCATCGAGTGACCAACAAAGTGGGCTTCTGGTATTGCTAATGTAGACAATAGGTTCACACATTCTTGTGCTAATTGAGGGTAATCCATTTGTTGCCAGTGCTGACTTTGTCCATGGTTTGGCAAGTCAACACGAATAACTTGATAATGAGGCTCTAATGCATTCGCTAGATTCTTTAGGTTGTCTAAATTACCGAATAAGCCGTGGATTAATACCACTGCTGGTCCTTGTCCTGTCGAAACGTAATGCATTCACTTTTCTCTATATGATGATTAATGAGGCGTGATTTTGCCTGTAAACCTAGCTGGATTTCAAGTGAGTTATCAGATTAAAAAAATCTAAAATGTTCATTAATCAATCCACCAGCAAGATTAACTGATGAAATCGACTCATTTTTAAGAGATTAAGTGACATTAGCTCTTTATCGTTTTGCCACACATGGGTAGACTGTGAACATGATTAAGATCGATCAAAATCGATCCTTTAGCCGCCCTTAACTTGTTTATAACTATCATAATGATTAAGAGTATGACGTTTTACAAGGCAATGCATTTGGCGGCATTCGTTTAAGCCAAAAGGAATAAGACTAATATGAAATATATTGAGGTAGATGAAGAGCTCTATCGTTATATTGCTAGCAAAACAGAACGTATTGGCGAAAGTGCATCTGATATTTTACGTCGTTTGTTAGAGTTATCTGTAGAAGCTGTTGAGCACGCAGAGCCGCTTGATATTAGTCACCCAAGTCTAGAAGCTTCAGCAAATACGCAATCTGTTGCCGTTTCATCTGAAGCTACTTCAATAGAAAATGATCAGTCAGCCGTTGAAGCAGAAATAGAAACCAGCTCTGCAGAAGTTAGCACCGTCAGTAACACGGCTGCACTTTCAGGTAATGAGGCAAATATTGCGACACCAAACACACCTGTTGATTTTAGTACCTTGGTTCATGAACATATGCTAGCTCAGCAAAAAGGGGCCGTAGGTCGCTTTATGTACTTGCTTGAATCACTATCAGTTTTAACACCTTCAACATTTGACCAAATCCTTAAAATTCAAGGTCGCGGTCGTTTGTATTTCGCACGTTCAAAAGCTGAATTATTATCAGCAAGTCAATCTGCTAATCCAAAGGAAATTGGTGACAGCGGTTATTGGGTAACAACCAACAATAATACGGCGAAAAAGCGTACGATTTTATCGGAAGTATTATTGCAATTAGGTTGTAATGAATCTCAGGCAAAATCGATAGCAGATAACATTTAATTACGATAGGGAGATTACGGGTGGCGATTCATCAAAGAGCAGGGACTGTGGCTCAACAGTCAGATTTAATCAATTTACCTAAATTAATGAGCCATTATTATCGCATCATCCCGAATGTTGACGATGTTCAGCAAAAGGTGACTTTTGGGACTTCTGGCCATCGTGGTAGCGCATTAAAAGCGAGCTTTAACCAGAACCATATTTGGGCAATCACCCAAGCTGTCGTTGATTACCGTCAACAAGCCGGCATCAAAGGCCCAATGATTGTTGGCTTTGATACTCATGCATTATCTTATGCAGCGTACATGTCAGTACTTGAAGTTCTAACAGCAAATCAAGTCAAAGTCTGCGTTCAAAAGGATGATGGATTTACCCCGACTCCTGTGGTTTCTCAAGCTATCGTTGCAGCTAATCGAAACAGCACCGATTTAACTGATGGTTTAATTATTACTCCTTCTCATAATCCTCCGCAAGATGGCGGGATTAAATATAATCCACCACATGGCGGGCCTGCTGAAGCTGAGATTACTAAACAAATTGAAGCTAAAGCCAATGAATATCTTGCCAAACAACTCTCTGGTGTTAACAAGGTTAATTATGGTGTTGCAGTAGATTCAGGTTGGATTGATCACGTTGATTTTATCGCTCCATATGTCAATGCCTTAAGCAGTGTTATTGACCTTGAAGCTATTGCAAAAGCTAACATTCGTATTGGTGTCGATCCATTAGGCGGATCTGGTATCTATTACTGGTCCCATATTGCACAAGCACATGGGTTAGATATTACCGTCATTAATGACAAAGTTGATCCGTCATTTAGCTTCATGCCATTAGATAAAGATGGCAAAATTCGTATGGATTGTTCTTCTCCTTACGCTATGGCTGGCTTATTAGCACACAGTGAAAACTTTGATGTTTGTGTCGGTAATGATCCTGATTACGACAGACATGGCATTGTTTGTCCCGGTTTTGGCTTAATGAATCCAAATCATTATTTAGCTGTAGCAATCGACTACTTACTAACTTACCGAAAAGATTGGTCTGCTGACTTAGCTATCGGCAAAACGTTGGTTTCGAGTGCAATTATCGACCGAATCTGCCAATCCCATGAGCGTCAATGTCTAGAAGTGCCTGTCGGATTTAAATGGTTTGTTGATGGATTGGCTCAAAGTACGATTGCGTTTGGCGGAGAAGAAAGTGCAGGTGCAGCCTTTTTGAATAAAGATGGTAGCACTTGGTGTACAGATAAAGATGGCTTTATTTTAGCTTTGCTTGCTGCTGAAATCATCGCGGTAACTGGCAAAACGCCAGCACAGCGATACGCTGAGTTAACCGACAAATTCGGTGAAAGTTTTTATACCCGAATCGACAGTCCAATTAGCTTAAAGAAAAAAGCTAAGTTTGAGCAATTATCATCAGATAGTTTTACCGATAAAACCCTAGCAGGCGAAGACATTACCGCTATATTGTCTCACGCTCCAGGTAATAACGCTGCGATTGGCGGTATTAAGGTGACCACCGAAAATGGCTGGTTTGCCGCACGTCCTTCAGGAACTGAAGCACTTTTCAAAATATATGCAGAAAGCTTTGTAAGCGAAACCCATCTGCAAGACATAATCAGTCAAGCTCAGGTGATGATTGATACTGCCTTAAAAGCATAGCTATTTATTAATTAATAAATAGTGACTTCAAAGCCCTCAGTAGAGGGCTTTTTGTTTTGAGGTTGTCATTGCTACTTAGATTTCTTGTAGAAAATAAAAGCAACGATAGCGACTAATACTATCGCTGGCACCACTTCATACATGTGATGGAAAAGGCCAACACCGCCATGACCTTCATGTGCCATAGCGAGTGACGGTGTGATAGCCATGAGTACCGCTGCGATTTTAGTTTTCATAGTCGTGTCCTTTATCATTAAGTTGGTTATGTTAAACAATCAATTTTGAACAGTGTTAACTCTTTCAAATCGAATTCATTTCAAGTTGCATGAGCATCATATCTTCGCCATCAATGACTTGTGTCTCATAGCTTAAACAGTGTGGGCAAACAATATTTCGCTGAGTTAATTCAGTTTGTTGATTACATTGCCGACACTTGATAACTAATGCCTGTTGTTGCAGATTTAATTCAGCATCATTACAAATAGTGCCCAGCTTAAAGGTATCGAAAGCCGTTTGAAGTAACTGTGGTTCAACGCCACTCAATACACCGACTTTTATATCGACCCTTATGATGTCAGTTGCATTATTATCTTTAGCGAGCTGAGTAATTTGTTCCATTAGAGACATCACAATCGAGTATTCGTGCATTAGCAAATCCTTGGTAGTAATTCACCCTGAGGGATATCTAAATATCGGCTACTACCCCAAGGTGTATTGAGCACGACTTTACCTGGATTCTTATCTGTTACATTGCCAATAATGGCTGCTTGATCGCAATGACAATACTGAGCCATGACTTCTAGTGCTTTATCTGCTGCACTGCGTGGCAGGGCAATAATAAACGTGCCTTCATTGGCCAAATCAAAGGGTTCAAATCCATACAGTTCACACAGCCCTTGTACTTCCGAAGAGACTGGAATGGCGGTTTCATTGATATTGATACCAACATTAGATGCTTGCGCCCATTCATTAAGCACAGCTGAAAGGCCACCTCGAGTAGCATCACGCATCGCATGAATGTCTACATTTGATGCAATAAGTTGCTCAACTATCGGCCACAATGTCGCACAGTCGCTTGTGAGTGCCGATTCCAACGTTAAACTGTCTCTTGCCATTAGAATTGCAGCGCCATGTCTTCCTATATCGCGAGAAACGATTATCACATCGTCTTGTTGTAAGTTTTTCACGGAAATATCAGGTTTAACAATTTGGCCAATGCCTGAGGTATTGATAAAAATACCATCAGCACACCCTTTAGGCACAACTTTAGTGTCACCGCACACGATATGTGCACCGCAGTGCTGCATCTCGTCAGCCATACTCGTCACTATTGTTTGCAGATCTGTTATTGCAAAGCCTTCTTCAATGATAAAGCTGCAACTTAAGTATTCTGGTATGGCACCCATCATGGCTAAGTCGTTAACAGTACCGGCAATTGCGAGTTTGCCAATATTTCCACCCGCAAAAAATAACGGGTCTACAGTAAAAGAGTCTGTTGTAAAAGCTGTCGTACCACATAGCTGCAGTTGTGCGGCATCTTCTTCAGCGGCCAAAATTGGATTGGCAAAAGCTTTAAAAAACATGTCATGGATCAAAACATTCATTTCTTTACCGCCACCGCCGTGACTCAGTTGGATCCGATCGTTTTTACGTATTGGCATGTGCGACTCCTGCGTAGCGATAATAAGCGTTACACGCTCCTTCTGAGCTGACCATACAGCTACCTAATGGGTTGTCTGGCGTGCAGCCTTTACCAAACACTTTACAATCTGGCGGATTAGATAATCCCCGCAGTATGTCACCGCACTGGCAGGCTTTATGGTCATCAATTTCTTCACGGGGTAATTGTGATTGAAAAATGACTTCAGCATCTCGGTGAGCATATTCATGTTTTAAAGTAAGCRCTGAATTGGGTATAGGTCCTAGGCCACGCCAACGAAAAGACGTTTTAGTTGTCAGATATTGATGGATGAGTGCTTGTGCTGCGACATTGCCATCTTCAGTTACTGCGCGGCTATATTGAATTTGTAATTCTGATTTTTGCTGGGCCTTTTGTTTAACAATATTAAGAATCGACTCCATAACATCGACAGGTTCGAAGCCTGAAACCACGACTGGGGTTTGATATTGGTCTACAGCTGGACGATATATTTTAGCTCCGCTTATAACACTCACATGCGCGGGTCCAATAAAGGCATTTACTTGGGTTCTTTTATCAGCCATAACAGCATCAATGGCTGGTGGAACAAGTACATGGTTTATATGAAATAATAAGTTATTGATTTGCTGCTTTTCAGCTTGATCAATCAGTACCGCAGTCATGGGTGTAGAGGTTTCAAAGCCAATTGCAAAAAATATCACCTGTTTATCAGGGTGCTGTTTTGCAATATTCAAGGCATCCATTGGATCATATAAAGGCCTAATATCTGCACCTTGTGAGCGAATTTTGGCTAAACTGCCTTTTGAACCGGGCACTCTGATCATGTCGCCTAATGTGAGTAAAATGACATTAGGCTGCATTGCTAACGTGGCGGCATGGTCAATGCGTTCTTTTGGCATGATACATACAGGGCAGCCAGGCCCATGAATAAATTTGATATTAGATGGTAGTAGTTGATTTAAACCGTATTTCATAATGGTGTGTGTATGCCCACCACACACTTCCATTATGTTAATATCTTGATTAACCGTCTTAGCATAAGATTTAACAGCATTAGCAAGTGCTCTAATGGTTTTCGGATCGCGAAATTCTTTATACAAGTTGGATAATTCCATTATGCTTATTCCTCTTGCTCAAGTTTTTCAACGATTTCTCTGTATAACGCTAAGCTCAGTTTTGCATCTTCCTCATCAATTTTATTCATTACAAATCCGATGTGTATTAACACAAAATCACCGATTAATAGAGGCTCAGACATTAGATGAGAACTAACACGTCGTTTTACACCTAAGGTATCGACAGTTACTGTGGCGTCAGCATGCACTTGCGTTACTTGAGAAGGCACAGACAAGCACATAATGTTATTCCTCTAATTGCTTATTAAGCCAATTTGCTACGGCAGTGATAGATTGTGGGTCCTTAATAGATATTGGCATGAGGGTGACGTCTGGATTGAGCTTTTGAAGTTGTTTACGGCACTCTAGTAATGAAAAATCAAAGTGTTCTGCTAAATCCATTTTGGTGATTAATACCAGATCTGCACGTCTAAACATGACAGGGTATTTTTCAATTTTATCGTCACCTTCGGGTACTGACAGTAAAATGATATTTCGATGGGTACCCACATCATAGCTAGCAGGGCAGACCAGATTACCAACGTTTTCAATAAAACAGATATCAATAGGCGCAAGATCGATATGATGTAATGCTTGATGAACCATAAATGCGTCTAAGTGGCAAGCTGAACCCGTTTGTACTTGGTATGCTTCTATGCCTTTAGCAATAAGACGATCCGCATCGCGTGAGGTTTCTAAATCGCCTTCAATGACAGCGTACTTTTTAGCTAAATATTCGTGTAAGTGTTCGAGTAATGTTGTTTTGCCACTACCAGGGCTACTCATTAAATTAAAAGCACGAACCTGATTAGCCTCAAAATGCTCACGATTATGCTGAGCTTCATGATCATTTTTGTCGAGTATTTTATGAATAACCGACAAGGTTTTCGTGTCATTCAGCTGTGGGTTACTATGAAGATGATTATGATCTGTCAGTGAGCATCCGCAATCTTGGCACATATTATTTACTCCTTTAAAACGCCCTGAATCTAGTACAAACCAGTATCAATAAGCGTTGGTAATACTTCTTTGATTCATATCAGCTATTTATCTCTTATCATGACTTAATGCTGAGTTTGTGATCTATTAAGTTGCTGATACGCGTACCAAACTTGCCCAACTGAAATTCCCGAATCATTAATGGGTACTTTGTGACAAGGTAAAATACGTGTGTTTTTCATCGCATTTATTTCTGAGCGGTTGGCATAGGTTTTAAGGTTACTAACAAGGCTATTGTCATGGGACGTGAGCTTAATTCTTACGAGTTCATTCAAAAGTTTATTTTGAAAAACGCCGCCGCAGAGAACGACTTTAAGATGTGAAGACTGATTGGCTATGTCACACACCATGTCAGCGATACTATTGATAAATGCTAAGCAAAGGTGCGCTTGCTTATTATCTGACGAGGTTTCAGGTAATGCCTTAACTAGCTGCTGTATTAATAAAGCCGTGTTAAATACGGCCGGATTTTTATTTAGTACCTGATCTTTACTTGTATTTGCTTCCATACTCAAATGGGGAACAGGACAAGCGTCAGGCAGTGTCTGGTCTAAGGGCTGTAGTGTAAGCAGATCTAAAGCATTAACTCGATTTTGAGGGGATTGCAGCGATTTAATGGCTTCATTTGCATAAGTTTCAATTAACATGCCTGATTGAGCTTCAAAATCATTTTGTACAATTAAATCAAGTGCTACAGCGACGGCATCAAACAGTCGCCCCATAGAGCGACTATGGATACATGCCGTGTCATTACGCCACATGGTATGTAAATTGGTAATCGTGCTTTTGTCCATTTGTTGTATTGCATTAATGGGTAATGACATGACTTGTTCAATTGTCATACTCTCAAATAACAAAGCCAGTAAAATTCTTACTGGTTGCTTGATAGCTTGTTCACCGCCAATTAATTTAAACGAGTTAAGATGTGCTTTAAGTTCAAAGCCGTCAGTATCAGCAACCATACACTCGCTGCCCCAGAGCTGTTCATCATCTCCCAAACCTGTGCCGTCAAAACTAAATGCAATTACGTTATGCTGATAATTGTTAGCCGCTAAAACACTTAATACATGTGCATAGTGGTGCTGAACTTTAGCTAGGGGGAGTTGATGTAAATCAGCTTGTTTTGCAGCCCACTGGCTTGAAGAATAAGTCGGGTGTTTATCAGTAATAATCTGTTCAGGGTTAAATTGATAGAGTCGGTTGAATGTTGATAAGGTTTTAATGAAGTGCTGATCAGTTTCTAAATTAAATAAATCACCAATATAAGGGCTAACAAACGCGTTCTCATTAAAAGCGTAGCATTGGGTATTTTTTTGCTGTGCACCCACACCCAGTAGGGCATGGTTTAAAGAGTGAGGTAATGGAATACTCAACGGTGCGTAACCCCGAGCAAGCCTTATAACTTGTAACTCATCATTTATGACCTGCACGACACTGTCATCACACGCATTGACGATATCTCGGTTATGGTCGAGTATTCCATCAATTACATCGCCTAGTTGACTTATGATGTTTTGTGAGTCCGTGATGATTGGCATAGAAGACTTATTGGCACTGGTTGCAACAATAGGTTTTTTAAATAAATCTAACAGTAAGTAATGTAATGGTGTGTAGGGTAAAAATACCCCTAAAGTATCAATACCCGGTGCAATGTCGTCGCATATTATAGATGCAACATCATCACGTTTTTTTAATAATGTTATAGGCTTTTCAGCTGAGTTAAGGATTTGCCACTCTTTTAATGAACCCGAAACTATTTGTTTAGCTTGGTTAATATCAACAGCCATAACTGCAAAAGGTTTAGTTTTACGTTGTTTACGAAGGCGTAAAGTGTTCACTGCTTTGGCGTTTGTTGCATCACATATTAAATGAAATCCCCCTAAGCCTTTTATTGCGATAATTTTACCTTGGTTAAGATCGTTAACCACTGCTTGCAATACATGTTGACTGTTGTGAGATTGGGCATGGGCATTTGATGTGATTGTTTTATCTGAGTTGATTTGAGAGTAACGTATCTGCGGACCACAATTAGGACAACTCACAGGTTGAGCATGGTAACGCCGATTTAATGGGTCATGATAGGCATGTGCGCAATCATCACACATTTCAAACGTTGCCATTGAGGTATTTACGCGATCATACGGCAATTGTTTAACGATACTATAGCGTGGCCCGCAATTGGTGCAGTTGGTAAAAGGATACAAATAATGTCTGTTGTTAGGATCGCGCATTTCCAGTAAACAATCTCCACAAGTGCTTTTGTCTGCGGATATTGAAACGACTGCGACGTCCTCACTGTGACTGGTTTTTATTTCAAATTGGGTTAAATCGCGATCAATCGCTTCTTCTTTGATCATCAATTTATCAATTCTAGCCAGAGGAGGCGGGTTCACCTTTAATTGATGCACAACACGGTTAATATCGGTGTTTAACCCTTGTAAATGAATACAAACGCCTTGCTGATTATTCAATACTGAACCGACGAGGTTCAATTCAGTCGCTAACCGGTAAACAAAGGGCCTAAATCCAACCCCTTGAACAATTCCATTGATGTTAAGTCTGACTTGTTGACGGTAACCTTGGTGTATGGTCATAAAAGACTCCTTAGTAACGTCGACGTTTAGCGAGGAATAAACCACCCACTGCGAGGTTTGCACCGTCTAAATCAAGTAGTCGATTGACGACAATGGGATAATTTTTCCCTAAGCGCAAACACAGCCTATCTGCTAACACTGAGTACCTGAAATCACTTCCGGCTAAGACAACAGCATCAAGACCCATTTCCTGGTCTAGATGATCCATCCAGTTACTTAAATAGTCAGCTAAAGAGTCAAAAAAACCAAAGGCCACTATTGCAGGGTTGGCATCAGCAAGTATAAAACTCATTACTGATGAAAGCGTTTGCTGCCAGTTAATCGAACGTGTTTGTGATTCGGAAGTGTTTGCTCCGTTATATGCACATAACGGGAAGTCGATACGTGGGGCATTGTTTACATTGTATGATTGAGCTAATTGATGAAATTTAGCGGCTAACTGGGCGATGTGCTTGCAAGTTAGCGGTTGAGTCTCAGCAACAGTCGTTAAGTTACACGGCGTAATTGCCCGTATGTCCGCTTCAGATAATACAAACAAGGCCACTACTGCGATAAATCGCTCTAAGCTATTGCTAGTATTGTGTGAGCTAAAAGAAACAGATTTAATGATTTGGCATCGTTGACTATATTTTTGTTGAAACTTATCGCTAATTTGATGCTTGTTTTTATCTAGTTCAGTGAGAATGCTTGCGCCTGATTTAGCAATATCGGGCATCATTAAAAAGCAATCATGCTTTGCTGATGTATCTTGAGTGATCACACAACTAGGGTGTTGATTGGATAAGTAGATACAGACTGTACTCGTTGCTGTTTGTTTGTTTATATGACGTTTATTAGCTTTATACTGAGATGCAGAGAAAGAATTCGCTAGTATTCCTGCATGTAAAGCACTGCTCGCGGCCTCAAACCCGGGAAATACCTTTGCTATCGGAGTAACAATATCTGGAATTTTTACATGTGGACTGCTTGTTATACCGCTAGGTAATAGCGTTGATTTACAAGTAATCATCTCTTTTAGATATGTAGCCTGATATTGACCATAAGTATGAATATCATGTCTTGGCATAGGTGCAGGGATGTTAACCTCTGCAACATTAGTTTTGTTTGCGACCCAGGCAAGGTTTACCCAGCTTAATGCGAGGTCATCTTGTTGTTTATCAATATAAAGCCAATCAATGCCTTGTTGTTGTAAGTGTGTTGATAGTTGCAATAGTAGCCGTGAATCTGCAAAACACACTTGATAATAGGTTTCACTTAATCTCGATTCAGACTCTGAAGGCTGCTTGTTAGCAAGTAATGTTATTGATGGTTTTTCAAGGCTTGATAAAGCATGGACTTGATGTGGCGCAATATGGAAATAACGACTGATACGCTCAGGGTTTGTCACTAAGATATGTGGACAAATTTGTTGATGCCACGCTTTTTTGTCAAGCTGCTGGGCTGCTAAAGGAAGTAAAGATAACCTGATGCCATTGGCTTTATCTATACCGCTTGCTTTCAGATCAGAAGTTAACTCAACCGTGTCGCCCTTAATCAGTTTTGTCGCAAGTTGAGCAATATCATGATGACTATAACCTATCTCATAAGGTTTAAGATTATTTTCACCATGGCATTGTTGGCAAGCGAATGAGATATCAGCTGGAATTGTATGGTCTGCTATGGGCTTACTGCAAGCATGACAAAAATATTGATTGAGCTTTGAATGTAGGATTTGCTCCTGTGAGCCGATTCTTTCTGTAATACGAATAACTTCGGCTCGTTCAAGCCAAACTGAATATAAAAAACGCTCGGCTATCTCGTCTGCAATTACAGTTAGCTGATTTTCTTCAGCTTCAACTTCAATACAATATTGGTGCAACACATCAAATTGTTGCTCCCGATGCAGCTGGTGGATTGTAGTGAAAAAATACCGATTATCATTGATGTACTGATTACACAACTTTGCGTACAGCGCGATTGGTTGATGGCAAAAAAAGTTAAACCTGATTTTAGGCATACATGTTTGCTCCACGCTTATAAGAATCAGGGATTAATGAATTGATGTCGACCTCTGCAATACATTTTGAGCTAAAGCCCTGAAGACTGAGATGCTTAAGTAAGGCTTGTTCCATCACTGGCACTGCGGCCTGTATTTGAGAGGTTAAACCTAATGTCATTGGTTCAATCACAGTTGGTGTTACACCAATAACATGGGTATTTGGGCGGTCGCCCACCATTTCCATCATGATTAAGGTTTGCAGCATTTCAACTTCATGAGCACTACCTTGCCAATCAATTTCTGGTGGAGCTTGATCAAAGTTAAACGAGTAAACTTCGCCTGGTTGAACCCCAGGACTGTTGACGGTATCGACGACAATCAAATTATCATAACGGCATAATATTGGAATTAACCCTTGGGCTAGGGTACCGCCATCTAATAAATCGAGTGTGATATTAGGATGATAAAATTGATATTTCTCTTGGATATAATTAACGAAATGTACGCCGATACCTTCATCGGCGTACAATACGTTACCTATTCCTATAAGTAAGGTAGAGGTCAAGGCTTAATGATCCTTATGGTAGTCATAACCTGACACGATAGAGTCCACAGCGTTATGTTTGAAGCGAATACCAGACCACACAGCCATATAGACATGAATGACCACAAAGACGATAAATACCCAAGTCAGAATGTGATGCCATATTCTGACTTGTGCTAAACCACCCATTATTGCAGTGAACCATGCAGACACATCCCACAGTAAGCCACCTAAACCTTCATGATAAACGTTGGCGTAAAGTACCAAGCCAGTAATGCACATAAATAACGCTACCAGTGAAATGGCAACATAAGTGACAAACTGCAGTGGCCCGTAAACACCCGCTTTATCAAGGTGTCCCATCCAAATGTAGGATTTAATTTGAACAATCCAGCTTTTAACACTGAGTACATCTTTTATAGAACGTCTTTCGATACTGCTTTTTCCAAAAAAGAACAAATAAAAACGAATAAGCGTGACACTAGTTAATACAAAGCCAAAAACAATGTGAGCAAACCTGATCCAGCCTTGTACCAATACATCAGATGACTCTGGTGCCACTAAAAAAGGCCAAGAAATGTAAAAGCCTGTCACAACTAACACAACAATGGCTAATGCTCTAAGCCAATGAAATATCCTTATTGCTGGTGAAAATATGAGTTCTCTGTGATGCGTAGCAACCTGAGTCATAATTCAATCCTCTTCGACAGTCGTCTCGTTATAGTCCATTAGAGTCCATTAGAGTCCATTAGGGTCGATACGAAACTCGCCTAAACTGGTACCTTTAAAGTCCATCACATGTACAGCACATGCCATGCAAGGATCAAACGAGTGGATGATACGAATCACTTCTAAAGGTTTACTAGGATCTTCAAGTTCAAGCCCAATTAAAGACGCTTCATAGGGGCCTACTTTACCATTTACATCTACGGGGCCCGCATTCCAAGTCGTTGGTACAATCGCCTGATAGTTTTCAATTTTTCCGCCTTTAATGCGGATCCAATGACTTAGCATTCCTCTAGGGGCTTCAATCATTGCGTGACCAACATAATCCTTAGAAGAATCTATTTCTGGTGTAACAAAGGTGCTTTCGTCTGATTGCATATTGACTAGCATCGCATCAAAGGTTTTTAATCCTTCTTCAGCAACAATTACGGTTTGAAGCATGCGAGCCGCTGTGCGTCCTAATGTGGTAAATAAAGCTTCAATAGGTAATCCAGTTGCTTCAAGTAAACCATTAACTGAATTAACAACGACCTTATTACCACGGGCATAACTCACAAGTAATGATGCGAGCGGCCCAACCTCAACGGGTTCATCTTTGTATCGTGGTGATTTAACCCAAGAGTATTTACCATCACCATCGACCGTTGGTAATTTGCCGTAAACCGTGTCTCGTTCAACAAAACCGGTATAGTTAGGGACAGTAGTGCCTTCGTATGGATGTTGCGCATTATCTGCTTCATACCAAGCATGAGTCACATCTTCTTTAATTGAATCAGGATCGATATCAGTTACACCTGCTAAATCACCATTCATAATGACGCCTTGGTCAAACATGTATTGACCATCAGCTAATACAAAATCATTGGTGGCCATAAAGTTTTTGACATTAACGCCGCCTAACACACTCGGTTCTGAACCAAATGCTGCCGCTGCCATGACGATATCGGCTTTATAAGCACGTAATATAAAATCCTGTACGATTGCGTGTTTTTGTTTCCATTCTTGTAAGCGAGCAGGGCTTAACATATCTCGAACAGATGTCACTCCACCAACTACTAATGATTGCGGGTGAGGGGATTTACCCCCGAATATCGCCAGCATTTCAGCTGCTACTCGTTGTACTTCTAATGCTTTGAGATAGTGAGATAGGGCTATTAGATTTTGCTCTGGCGTAAATTTATAGGTTCTATTCCCCCAGTAAGCATTTGCAAACGGACCTAGTTTACCGGTATCAACTAAGCCTTTAACACGCTCTTGAGCGGCACGTAAGTCACCTTCACCAGCAGCAATGGGATTTGCTGTATATTTTAATGCCTCTTGTGCAGCGAGCGCGGGATCAGCTGATAATGCAGAAACCACATCAACCCAATCCAAACCGTGTAAATGATAAAAGTGAACAATGTGATCATGCATATAGAGCGAGGTTTGCATTAATGAGCGTAAATACTTTGCATTCAGTGGTATTTTAACGCCAAGCGCATTTTCAACAGCCTCGGTTCCGCAACGGTAGTGAGAATAGGTACACACACCACAGATCCGTTGCACAATCAGGCCAACATCCATTGGCGTTCTGCCTTTTAAAATGACTTCTATGCCACGCCATAAAGTTGAAGATGACCATGCTTTTTGAATGACATTATTTTCATCAACTTCGACTTCAACACGAAGGTGACCTTCAATACGAGTAATAGGATCGATTACGACACGTTTGTTCATGAGTTATTCCTCTAAAGGCTTGGCAAAAAGGCTAGCGACGGCATGTGCACCGATTCCTACAACGGTTGCGCCTAAAATAACTGCGCCGATAGTGTCTGCTGTTGCATCAACTCCGTGAAGTAATTGCCTCCCGAGTGGTTTTTCAAAATCAGCCATGTCATCCCAGAAGTTCGGTTCTGAGCAGCCAATACAGCCGTGCCCTGCAAGCACTGGCCAACTGGTGTGGTGGTTAAATCGTTCTGTTGGGCAATTGTTGTAGGTGTATGGGCCTTTACAGCCGACTTTATACAAGCAATAGCCATCTTTTGCACCTTCGTCACCAAAGGTTTCAACAAACTCACCGGCATCAAAGCGACCACGTCTTTCACAATTGTCGTGAACGCGTGCGCCATATGCCCACTTAGGACGGTTAAACATATCTAAAGCGGGAAGTTTGCCAAACATAATGAAATACATCAGAGTGCCGACGATGTTTTTTTCACTTGGTGGGCAGCCTCCTAAGTTAATAACAGGTTTGTTAATGACATCTTGTACCCCTTTAGCACCCGTTGGATTTGGCGCTGCTGCTTGAACACCACCAAAGGCAGCACAAGTGCCAACTGAAATAATTGCAGCAGCACCTTCAGCTGCTTCTTTAACGATATGAAGCCCTGTATGTCCTTTACAGCCAACGGTTAAATAGGCGCCATTATTTGCGGTCGGAATAGCCCCTTCAACTGCGAGTAAATAGTTACCTTTATAAGCTTCCAGTGCATGTTCTAAATTTTCTTCAGCTTGCCAGCCTGATGCCGCCATAAGGGTTTCATGATATTCAAGGGAGATATGATCAAATATTAAACTGTCTAAGTTGGGTGTATCAGTTCGTATAAGTGATTCTGAACAACCAGTGCACTCAGCCATATGTAGCCATATAAGTGGCACACGATCGGCCAGTTCAGCAGCTTCAGAAACTAAAGTCGTAAAAGGCAAGGGCAGTGCTAATAAAGCCGTTACTGACGCACTCCWAGTCATAAATTCACGACGAGTGATGCCATTTTCCTTTAATTTTTCTTCTAGGGTAACGGTTTGGCGAGGTGCAATTTCACGAAGCTGTGCCAATCGTGTCTTGCTGCGGTTATAGAGAGCTGAGTGTGTATCCATGAATCAACCTTATTCCGTGGTGAAGGATCAAACTATATGGACACAATATAAAGAGGCTTGAACTGAGGCATATTGATATAAATCAACTTTAAAACACTTGATTGATTTAATTGGCGAACAATGAGGTTTGATTTGATTTTAATCAATTGAAGCTAATTTAGACAGCTGGGGTTTAAGTATAAAATTGCAGAATAAACCCCTTTTTCCTAGTAAAAACAGAGTAAGTTGCAATAAATATAATTGCGTTTCTATTTATTGAAAATGCAATTTTTGGATATCTGCTTTAGAAGGGGGGATTTGGAGTTTTAGAGGTTGTTCTTAATTCGATATAAATATAATTAACTTTTTCAGATAAAAAGCGCTCACTCAGACTAGTGACTCAAGATTACAGAGTTTATTGTAACCTTGAGTGCACTGTAAGGCGCGTACGTTAATCTAATAATAGTCATTCATGCTTAACGTCTAGTTAATTGCTTAATTACCTGTGGAGGAACAATTTTTGACAGTCGATTAATACAAGCATTCGTTGTTGGGTCACGATGTTTTATTTTAAACTCGCATAACGCATACAAATGTTGTGGGTTATTACCCACTTTATAAGCTTGTTCGATTGAGTTCATTGCTTTTTTTATATCTATTTTCTCTTGCGCGAGTCCTAATACATACCAGTATTGAGGATTTCTTGGTTCTACTTTCGTTGCTTGTTCGAAGTAGTCAATTGCTTCTGCAAGTTGCTGTTGTCGATATAAATTAAGTCCTGCGCTATACCTTAGTAACCCCGCTTTAGGTTGATTAGTTATTCCTTGTTTTAAAATAGCTAAGGACTTGTCATCATCACCGGTTTGTCGATATAAATCAGCTAAATTGGCATAACTTGTGGCAAAGATAGGTTCAATTTCAATTGCTTTTAAATAGCTCTTCTCTGCTTGTTGTATTTTTCCTTGGGCTAAATATACGTTAGCTGTATTCATCAAACCAAAACCTCGATCTGCATTAAAGGATTGAATTGCTAGATACTCATCCAAAGCGGGGCGAAGTTTTTCTTGTTGGGTATGAGTCATACTTGCCCAGTCATTAATGAGAGAACTTGCCGTTTCTGTTCTTACTGCAAGTACAGGGTCATCAAGTAAAGGACTTATGATTTGCCAACGGTCAGAAAATGGATATGAGGTCACACCAGCAATAGCGCCCAGCTTGATTTGTGGATCTTCATGTTTTACACCGCGCATTATTGCAACTAGTGCATTTTGTCCAGGGTAATCACTTAATCTACTTAATGCTGATGCTCTTATGATATCTGGGTTAGCATTATTTTGAGCAATATACGATAAGCTATCTCCGCTCGTCGGTACGCCTACAGCAGCTTGAGCAAACACTGTAGCAAAAGAGTCAGTTTGTCGATAATTTGATTGTGGGTAACGCTGCTTAATTGCATTATCAGCCCATTGGTTGTCTTTATCGGTATGACAAGATGTGCAAACGTTAGGAGTGCCGATTTTTAAACTGATATCTGGTCTAGGAACCTTAAAACTATGATCGGCTCGAGGGTCAACGTCCATATACGTCGTTTTAGGCATATGACAGGTCACACACTGCGCTGCGTCTGTGCCTGATTTATGTTGGCTATGAGTGTCAGCGGTATATTCACTAGGTAAGTGGCATTTAAAACAAATCGACTCGATTGGCGCATTAAGTTTATTACTATGAGGGTTATGGCAATCACTGCAGACGACCCCAGCTTGATGCATTTTGGATTGTTTAAATGAACCTAAAACAAACACTTCATCATAGATTTGGCCATCTGGATAATACAGATCTGAAGTGACAGCATTCAAAATGTATTTATCATAAAAGTTGCCTTTAATGTGATCATTTTGGTCACTTATTTGCGCTCTACGGCTATGACATTGACCACAAGTGGCTAATTGATCAGATCCCTGAACTTCAGTTGGGGTTAATATTTTCTGACCTTTTTTATAGACCCACTTTCCTACTTTCGGCGATAAAGTACGCTCAAACCCGAAAGTCGCATCATTTATTTTCGTATTACTATCATCTTGGTGTGTCGCTTGGCTATTGCCTTTGATTTTAGCTTTTACATTTGAGGTGTTGGGTTGTTGGTTAGCCCAATACAAGTGGTCGCTGGCGGGGCCATGGCAAGCCTCGCAACCGACATTAATCTCGGACCAAGAGGTATTGTATTGATTTTTTTCAGCATCATAATTTTTGCTGATGTTTGTAGAATGACAATCAGCGCACATGTAATTCCAGTTCTGGCCATTATTAGTCCAGAAGAATTCATCATAGGGTTCCATATCAGGGTAAAGGTGAAACCATCTTTGCCCACCTTGGTCTTGATCTCGGGCATCCCATGCTAATGGAATAAGTTGTAGCCGACCATCAGGGAACTCAACCATATATTGTTGTAATGGATGGTAGCCAAACGTGTAGCTTATTTGATAATCATTAAACTTGCCGTTAGGCCCTTTTGTATTCACCCAGTATTGGTCATCAATTTTAAATAATCGATATACTTCACCTTTGACTGTGAGAGAGGTATTGTCGAAATTTCCTAATACCGATTCGGCATTTGCATGACGCATTGACATATCATGATGTGAACCTTGCCAGTCTTTATATTCAGTTTGATGGCAATCTATACATTGATCTGTCCCGACGAACTCAGCGGCTTGTGTTATTGAGTGGTAACAATAAGAAGTAATAAGAATGCTGGCAAACAAAACTAGCTGATTGAATTTCATATTAAAACTGCTATTTATCAAAAGGACTTTTATAGTAAAGCCAATTTTACAATTTACCAACACTAACTGATGTCTAATTGAAAAAGCCAAACATAAGTTTGGCTTTTTGTTTGCAATAGATATAACCACGAAACGTCGATATTTTGTAAAAGTGATTAATCTTTAAATTGTTTAATCACTTCTTTTAATGGAAACCCAGCAGCACTCGATGGCGCATTAATACCAAGAATGGCACTTAAGGTAGTGGCCACATCAACGGTGGCGACAGGCCGTTCAATCTGTTGCCCATCGAGTTTTAATCCAGCAAAGATTATTGGAACATGAGTGTCGTAACGCCATGGGGAACCATGTACAGATGCGACATTGAGGCCATCGAAATCTGCTACGAATACATTTGGCTCAAATACGATGTAGATATCACCTGAGCGGCTGKGGTAAAAACTATTAATGACCTTTTGAGTTATCTCATCTTTAGGTACTGCACCTTCTAGTAAATGATGATAACTGTAGGCACGATGTATGCCTGCAACATTATTTAGAACGTCAGCGACTACAGACGTTGCATCTTTCAATTTAATTCCACTTTTTTTGAGGGCATCGTGATCTAAATTGACATAAGGTTGCCAAGCATTGGCAAACAAATTACCGCTAATCTTCAAGTCTTTTTTTAGTTTAACGATATCTTGTTGTTTTTCTAGAGAGGCTAAATCAAAATGAGTGGCTTTGGTGCCAAATTGGGTTAAATAGCCCGGTGCTTCAGGTGCGCCATGATCTGCTGATAATACAATTAAGGTATTATCTAAACCTACTTTGTCATCGACATAAGAAAATAAACTGGCTAGCGTTCTATCAAGACGAAGTAAATTATCTTCTGCTTCTAAACTAGATGGCCCAAAAATATGGCCAACATAATCCGTAGATGAAAAACTAACAGATAAATAATCAGTGACTTTGTTTTGACCTAATTGATTATGTTCTATGACTGATTTAGCAAAATTGGCCGTCATTTCGTCACCGACTGGGCTGACAGTTAAAAACGTACTGAAATACGGATTGTCTCGCTTTCCAAATTGATGTGGGAATGTAATACCGTAACCTGGTAATTTAGTTTTCCAGTCATGAGCCGCATTATCACCAAACAAATATTCAGTTGATTCTTTAGATAATGTCCAAGACGTATTTGCATATTTTGCAATATCATTTTGTTTATTGAATTCGTTAACCCATTGTGGATATTGATCAAAATAATATTGACTACTGACAAACTCACCCGCTGATTTAGAGAACCAAAAAGCTTTTCCTGTGTGACCTGCAAGTGTAATTGCACCTCTGTCTTTTACTGACACTGCAAATATTTTGGATTTACCATTGTTACTGGCAGTGAGCTCATCACTAAAGGTGGTCGCTAAGATATTTTTAGGTGAGCGGCCTTCAACTTTACTGGCTTTTTGCGTGGGGTCTATTTCATTTTCAGCATCAACAGCGGCATTGGCACTGATCAAAGGGTGAGTTTTATCTTGAACGTTATAGATGGGCTGCTGTAATTGTTTATCAAACCATAAATTACTCACCATACCATGACTCGAAGGATGTGCGCCTGTCGCCAAAGTGGTGTGGCCAACAACTGTTTCTGTAATGGCATGTTGGTGATGGGCTTCGGTATAATACACGCCTTCATCAATAAGGTAGTTGAATCCTTCATCGGTAAAGTGATGCTGATAGCGGTTGAGTAAATCAGCGCGTAATTGGTCAACAGTGATCTGTAAGATTAATTTAGGCTCTTTAGCATCAACCTGATTTACAAGACAAACTGATAAAGCGGCAACGATTGGCATCCATTTCATTTGATATCCTTTTCAACATAGTGGTCGAAGTGTGTACTCAATATTGATACGTACTTAGATATGTTTAACAGAGATCCTTAAAATGATAAATAAGACAATGGTGTTGTAACGCTGTTTATTTCAATAATGCTTGCTGACAGAGTGCTAACGATAAGCGAATTGAGTCAAGATATTGTGATGCGTGATTATCAGACAAATACCATATGCCTGCGTTTTTTTCAGGTTGTTGGTTAAAGAAAAGGGGTTCTACGTCTAATAAGTTAGATTGTGTAGAACATGCTAACCAGTGTGATAACGGTAAATTCGCTAGTTTCTCTAGCGCTATAACACCTTCAGGTGTGCTTGATTGTAAGTTCGCAATTTTAGCTAGTAGGCTAAAAGGAGAGTCGTTAAAGCTTTGCTCTGATGTGACGTCTACTGCACGATAGAGGGTTTTATCGTTATCTGATGATAACAATAAAGCAGGCCAATTAATCTGTGATCTTGGTGACTCTTTAATTTGGCTTAGTGCGATTCTTCTTTCTCCAAGCCAGTTATGAACAACGCAAGGCAGGTGCTCGTTTTTTGCCATGGTATTATTACGGGCTAAATTAGGCAATAACGACATTCTTGTTAATGAAAGGGGAATCGTTAAACGACTAAATAAGATAAAACATGCCAGTCCAGAGGAAGGCCAGCAATTCAATCTGCTTTGAAGTTCATGAGCAATAGCAGAGAGTTGAGTGCTTAACCATTTATTATGGTGGCCGGTAACGACAAAATCTTCTGTTGAACCTGCAAAAGGGCCATTACAAATATTAATGATATGCTCTCCTTCAGCAACAGTTCCATTAAAAATTATCGAGTAGCCTTTTTTAGATGCTTGCCAATCTCCGTTGGCATTGCCAATAATTGTCACTTGGCCAAAATGTGGCGACTCAAATAATTGCATGTTAGAACCATAACGACGGATGAGAAAAAGAGAAATATTTACCAGTAAGCTTAACAGTAATCCAGAAATAGCGCTAAAAATTGCCTTGCAAACGCCTGCTTTATAGGCAAAAAATATGTTCTTTTGAATTACTGTATTTAATTAAAAACACTTTCTTGTAAACCTTAGCGTCAAAAGTGGCATTATTTGATTGAATTTTAAACTGTGTGATCTACATTCTAAATACATTAGATTTATTCTTGTAAATTTATAAAGAACGAACATGGTTTATTTAATAATCAAATGAGGCTTTTATGTTAGGTGAAAATCACTCTCTTAGAAATGAATTTCCAGATCATTTAGACACAATCACTGCACTAAACAGTAGTGATGCGAACTTTGCTGAGATTTTAAAGCGTTATGATGAACTCGATAAACAAATACGTGATTTAGAGCTCAAAGACTCGCCAATTGCCGATGATGCAATCCATGATTTAAAACAACAACGCGTTGAAATGAAAGATGCGCTTTATCATAAAATAATGGAATCTGAAGCTAAGTAACTATCGCTATATTGTCTACTCCTTGGTTGTTATAAAAGCCTGTTGATGACAACAGGCTTTTTTATCACCAAATAGGGGATCCGTTAAGTCATAGCGTTACGGTTTGCGCAGCAAAGGCGACAAAAAACGTAGCTCACCATCAATATCATCGGGTATCGTTAGCCCTAAAATATTGGCAATCAAAGGGTAGAGATGAATATTATCTGCTTGATCAATTGTTGCCTGATTAAATGCAGGCCCTTTGGCGTATAAAACCGTATTCATATCGTGAATAGTTTGTGGATCATAGCCATGCTTTCCAATCACACCAGGTTTTGCATCTGTGGAAGTAATATAGTGATTGTTACTAATAATAACGGCATCACCAATTGAAGGGTTTCCACTAAAATGGAGGCGTTCTGGCATTTCAGCTTGTAARTAAAACGCTAAACCGTCTACCTCTTCCACAAGCGCTTTCAGCCTAGCTAAATCTTGCTTTTTATTTTCACCTATGGCTGTGACTAATGAGAAGGCAGCATCATTATTAAAGATAAACTTATCCTTTAAATCAGCGACTTTACCCACTAATTTATCTGTGTAAATTCTATCAAATTCATCTACTTTAGCCATGCCGTGATCTGAAGTGATGATGACATTGATATCAATCGGTAAGTCATTTATTTGTTTAAGTAAACTCGCAATAAGTTTATCAATGTATTGCACTGCGTTGTATGTCTGTGTTGACTCTGGGCCGTGATGATGGCCTGCGCTATCAACATCCGAAAAATATAAGGTAACGAATTGTGGTCTTTCGCTTTCTGGTAATGAAAACCACTCAACGACTTGTTGAATGCGTTGCTCATTTGGGGTTCGGCCATCATATTTAAGCCAGTAATTAGGTCTAAAGCCAGCAATTTTAGCTTCAGACCCTGGCCAGAAATAAGTGGCAGATTTTAATCCTTGTTGACGCGCCAAAGACCATAAAGGCACACCTTGATAGAACTGGCCATCGGTGACTGCTTCATGAATATTCATTGCATAATCACGTTTTAATACTGGATTATAAAAACGATTCGACACAATACCGTGATTTGCCGGATACAGACCGGTCACTAAAGTTAAGTGATTAGGAAAAGTTACTGTAGGAAAAGCCGGAGTGAATAACTCAACCGTTGCGGCATCCTTAGCAAATTGATTAAGTGCTTGAGGGTTATGTAGCTGATTGTAATCGTATCGATAACCGTCAATAGAGATTAATAGAACATTTTGCTGTTTAGCTGCTTTTTGACTGTCTGCGTTAACATTGGCGGAAAGTAATACGCACCAGGTTAAAAGTACGACTATGAACAACCTATTTTTGAAGGGAACACTTGCTTGCATTGTGATAATTTTCCTTTGAAAGAACTGAAGCACTGTTGAGATTAAATTTTCGTTTTCATTAACACTAATAATGCTTTACGCGAGTTAATATAGCCTAGTTATATGACAAATCGACAAAGACTGGCTTAAAAGTAATAAAAAAAGCGAAACCTAAGTTTCGCTTTTTTAATCGTTAGCCGTTAATTCTTTGTATGGCCAATTCAGAAGTTAATCCCTTGCTAGCTTGAACTATTCGTTAACGAATTAAGCTCTGCTAATGCTTGTTCCTTTGTTTGTGGTACGTAAAGATGATAAATCTTACGTGCAATACGTCGCATATCTTCTATCGCAATATACAAACATGGGATTAAACATAAGGTAACCACAGTCGCAAATAACACGCCAAACGCTAATGAAACAGCCATGGGAATAACCATCTGAGCTTGCATGCTTGTTTCCGTCATAATAGGTACAAGCCCAATAAATGTGGTTAATGACGTTAACATTATCGCTCTAAAACGGCGACAACCTGCATTAATAACAGCTTCATTCAGCCTAATGCCTTGTTTACGGGAATTATTGACATAATCGACCATAACGAGGGAGTCATTGACTACAACACCTGCAGCGGCGATGATCCCGAATACCGATAGGGCACTTAAATCAATGCCTAATATGATATGTCCTAACATAGAGCCAATCACACCAAACGGGATCACTGACATGATCATAAAAGGTTGCACATAGGATTTAAGCGGAATCGCTAACAAACTATATATCACTAGCATTGAAATAATAAAATCACGCATTTGCGTATCAGCACTATCAAGCTGCTCTTGAATACTGCCTGAGACTTCACTTTTTACACGAGGATATTTGGCTAACAATTCTGGCATAAAGTTATCGCGGATATCTTTAGCCAGTTTGAAAGGCTCTGCTTGCTCTGCATCAACTGAAGCCCATACATTGATGGTGCGATTACCATTTTCACGACGAATACTACTCACACCTTGTACGACAGTAATGTTAGCCACTTCAGATAAAGGCAGTTCTGCGCCTTGTGGAGTTTTGATTAAAACATCTTGAACCAAGGCGATAGAATTACGTTGTTCCTCAGGGTAACGAAGCATCACTTTAATTTCTTCACCGTTGCGAATAATACGTTGTGCCTCAAGACCATAAAAACTGTTACCAACTTGCGATGCAATGTTGGCTAAGGTAAGACCTAAACTATGGGCTAACGGCTTTAAATCAAATTGAACTTCTTTGGCTGAAGATTGGCGGCTGTCATTGACGTCACTGACACCTTTTAAGGTGTTTAGTTTGTCTTTTAATGCTTGAGAAGCAGCTAACAGTTGTTGTTCATCATTTCCTTCCAACCTAAAGCTAATATCACCGTCATCACGTCCACCGCCAAATAAACTATCTTGAACAGTGAACGATTTGACTCCTGGGATTTTAGGCATTGCTTGGCGCCACATTTCTGCGACTTCAAATGTATTGATAGGTCGTAAAGATGGATCAACAAGCTTAGTTCTTACTTCCGCCCGAGTACGACCTTGTAATTCAACTTGTAGCTCTGCAATCATGCCTTGACCATATTGATCCTCTAGTTGCTTTTCAACGGTACGTAAGGCTTTTTCGATTGAGTGAGCTGCATCTAATGTTGCTGTTTCCGCAGCATCGACATTCATTTCCAAGCTGATGCGAGGGAAATCATGTGGGATTTTAGGTTGGCCAATAAACCTAACTAATCCACTGATATATAATGATGCGCATATAACAATTAACATCAAAAAGGTTGCAATAACCGCATAACGGTATTTAACCGCAACAGTAAGGCTTGGTTTATAAACGTTTTTTATGAACCAAGTCAGATTAGTTTCGATTTTCTTCTGAATGAAATTGACCCCATTTCGCAGCCAATCCAACGGATTCTTTGAACCTGGTTGAACAACTTTGGGTTTGTTCATATGGGCTAAGTGAGAAGGTAAAATCAGCTTTGACTCAACTAAAGAAAATAATAGACACAATATGACGACATAGCCGATTGCTTGGCCAAAGGCGGATGAAGGTCCGTCATCTAAAGTAATAGGTAAAAACGCGGCAATGGTGGTCAGTACGCCGAATGTCGCAGGCATAGCAACTCGTTTAACCCCTTTAATAACACTATCTATGTTTTGGCCATTTTCTTCACATTCTGTGTGAGCACTTTCGCCCATGACGATGGCATCATCTACCACGATACCGAGGACGAGAATAAATGCGAATAAACTAATGACGTTGATTGTCACGTCAATAAATCCCATTGGCATAAATAATAGGGTACCAAGGAAACAAACAGGTAGTCCCATCATTACCCAAAAAGCGAGCCTGACACGTAAAAATAGCGCTAACATGAAAAACACAAGAACAGCACCTGTTTTCATACTGTCTAGCATCAAATCTAACCGACCATCTAGGTAATAGGTCATATCTACCCAGGGCTCTAATGTTACACCTTCTGGTAACAGCGCTTGTTTCTTTGCAATGTATTCCTTCATTGTGTCAGCAACATCGGTGATGCTTTGATTTTTTGCTGCTCCGACAAAAAATGTGACGGCATTTTGTCCATTAAATTTTGAGTATTGAATACCTTCTTCAAATCCATCATTAACCGTGGCAACATCGCCTAATAAAAGGTTAGTACCATCATCTAAGGTTAACAGTGGCAAATCTTCAAATTCATAACCAACATAAGCTTGGTTTTCAACACGTAAGTTAATATAGCCGTTTTCAGCTTTGATTTGTCCAGCAGACATATTACGTGAGTAGCCACGCACAGCTTCTGCAACATCATTAAAGTTAAGACCAAATTCACGCAAACGGTCTTTACTTACCTCGACACTGATTTCGTAATTTAAACCACCATAAAACTCCGAAATATTTACATTCGGTAATTGCATGATCTCTTTATGGATTTTTTCGCCTAAATCTTTTAGTTGTCGCTGAGATAGATCGCCATACAAACTTAAATACATGACTTCTTGACGAATTTTAATTCGCTCAACTTTTGGAAATTCCATCCCCGCAGGAAAGGTTGATACAGAACCAATTTCAGATTTTACTTCATCTAAAACAATCTGTGGATCATAAGAGTCTTCAATCCTGAAATAGCCGTTTGCTTGGTTGCGGTTAGAGTAGGTGATGACACGTTGTAAACCTTGAACGGTTTCAAGTGCTTGTTCAATTTTTACTGTTATACCTTCTTCAACTTCTTGCGGTGCTGCGCCAGGGTAAACTGCACTAAATTCAATCCAGTTAATTTCAACGGCAGGGAAGAACTGCTTACGAATCGTATTAGCAGTCAGTAAACCACCAAGTAATATAATGATCATCAGTAAGTTTGCAGCAACACTGTTACGAGCAAACCAAGCAATTAAGCCTTTATTTGTATCTTCCATGAATTATTCCTTGTCTTCCATGGCTACAGCGGTGTCAGAATTCACCCCAATTGTTGGCTCAGTTTGTAAAACTTTATCCTGTGGTAAAGCAACTGACATCCCTTCAACAGGATAATCTAGGGCTGAAGTGATAATGTTCATACCATTTTCTAATCCACTCGAAATAATGACGTTACTGCCATCTTGTCGAATTATGTTAACGGGTAAATAACGCAGCTTATTTTCTTTATCCATAGTGGCGACAAGACCATTTACAATAAGGTGCCTTGGAACCACAGCAACTTCACCAGCATGGGTTCCACCAATATGTGCAGTAACATAAGTGCCGTAACGTAACTCTTTATGCTCCCCTTTAAGACCATAAGGATCGTCGACTTCAGCAACGAGGTAAGTCATTCTACTTTTACTATCAATAATGCCTTCACTACGGACAATAGTGCCTATCCACTCTTGTTTTTCACCGGCAAAATTACCAACAAGTTTAACTTCAGCATTGGCACCTTTACGGTCAAGATATTGCATTTCTTTATCTGCGAGAGGTAATCTCACTTCCGCTTTGTCTGTGCTATAAACCAACCCAATTGAAGCGCCATTACTGACATAAGTACCAAGACCTATGTTACGACTGCCAATAAGCGCATCGTATGGGGCTTTAATGATGGCACGTTCAAGGTTGCGTTTAGCCCGTAATAGTCCAGCTTCAGCGCTTTTCAGTTTAGCAATCTCTTGTGCCAGTTGTGGTTTACGAAGACTTAAGTCACTGGGTTTGCTATCAGTAATTTCTGCCCATTCACGTTCGGCTACTTGAGCGTTTGCTTTTTCTTGTACTAATGTCGCTTTTGCTGATGCAAGATTGGCTTGTGCATCTAACAGCGCTGATTCATAGTCACTTGGATCAATTCTGGCTAGGACATCTCCTTTTTTGATGAAGCCGCCTTTAACAAAGTTATCTGATAGATAGGTAATTTCACCACTGACTTGAGCGACTATTTCAGTATGGTATTTCGCATTGACAACCCCGTAAGAGCTGACGGTAAACGTCATTGGTTGGTATTGTATTTTTTCAATTGATACGAGAGGCGTATTATCAATTGGTGGCTTTTCTTCAGGTGGTTTTTGCATTGAAATAAACACGCCTGAAATCAAAAGACCTACACCAATGATCCCTAATGGGAATAAAATTTGTTTTGCTGTAGCCACGACACTTCCTCTTGTTGAAGCTTATACAGGCCAAATGCCCGCTTAAATATTATGGTTATAGATATTATACGAGTATGTTACACGCTTTGTTAAAAGGTGACTGTTTCAATGTGTAATTTTTTGTGTCAATTAGGTATACATAATACGCTGCGTTTTAGATCACTTATTGCTTTTAATAATCAATAGTTTAAATTTGATTGTTAGAATTTCTAAGGTTTGTTAAGTACGACAAAGTACATATTTAAGGCGAAGTTCAAAGGTTTACATAGTTCACTTTGTAACCATTTTGTTACTCGTAACGAGGGCGGTAGGCCTCAGCAAGCATTTTATTGTTAATCATTTCTTGGTGAATACTGCATATCGTTAACAAAAAACAATCTGTATAAAGGTTCATTTTTACGATAGACTTAATTTCATTAGCTAATTTTGTCATTAACGTTCAAAATTACGCTCAGCAAATAGCACATTTAAGTAAAAGTATTTCACAAGGAATAGAAATGAACGTTTTAGTCACTGGTGGTGCGGGTTATATTGGTTCGCATACGGTTTTATCGTTACTCGAAAATGATTGTAATGTAATTGTTTTTGATAATTTATTTAACTCAAACCTAGAATCGATTAAGCGAGTTGAAAACCTAACTGGAAAGTCTGTTCATTTTATTGAAGGTGATATCAGAGATAAGTCGCAGCTTAAATCATTATTTAGTGAAAATAATATTGATACAGTCATTCACTTTGCTGCATTAAAAGCGGTTGGTGAATCAGGACAAATTCCATTGGCTTATTATCAAAATAATGTGCATGGTTCTGTTTGCTTACTGGAAGTGATGGCTGAACATAATGTGCATAATTTTATTTTTAGTTCATCGGCTACAGTATACGGAGAAGAAAATGATGTTCCGTATGTTGAAACGATGAAATTAGGTACGCCTTCAAGTCCGTATGGTGCCACTAAAGTAATGGTTGAGCGCATTATGGCCGATACCGCTTCATCAAATCCCGATTTTAGAGGGGTGTCACTCAGGTACTTTAATCCGATCGGCGCACATGAGAGTGGTCAGATTGGTGAGTCGCCTAAAGGAATACCAAACAATTTACTGCCATATGTCGCACAAGTTATGGTTGGGAAAAGAGAAAAGTTAAGTGTATTCGGCGATGATTATCCAACTAAAGATGGTACTTGTGAGAGAGATTATTTACACGTAATGGATCTTGCTGAAGGTCATGTAGCAGCGATGAATTGGTTAACACGTCATCCTGCATTTACCGGGGTTGAAGCGTTCAATTTAGGTACAGGAAATGGCGTTTCAGTATTTGAAATTGTTAGCGCTTTCGAATTAGCGGTAAAAAAAGCCATTCCTTATGAAGTTAGTCCAAGACGTGCTGGTGATTTACCGGCTTTCTGGGCCAATGCTGAGAAAGCCAATAAACAGCTTAATTGGAAAGCCACTCGTACATTGCAACAAATGATGGAAGATACATGGCGTTGGCAATCTGCCAATCCAAATGGCTACGACAAAGAATAAGTTTCTAATTATAAGGGCGATGAATACATCGCCTTTTTTATTGCTTATAAACGTCTGTTTTATCAGGAACCGTTAAATCAGACCCTTGAATGCTTTTACTCATAATAATGTCCTTATACGAGTATGTTAAACTTTGTTAAGTTAACCATCCTTAATCAGCCGCTTCAAATCTTGAACACGAAAAAATGAAAGTCTTCTTATCAATGTCTTCTTATCAATGTCTTCTTATCAATGTCGTGACTAGTCAATAACGCTGAACACATTCTATTTAGGCGACAATGTCTCTTTATATTACCCCACATCAAGCTTGTTGTTACTAAATGGATAAATTTCCATTAAAAGGTATTTACAATCTAATTTTAACCATATAGTATTTTTGACTATAACAGGTTAATTACATTTGGCTGGGGAATAAATGGAAAACGCAAAGCTGACCATCAAAGAAAAAATGGGGTATGGGTTAGGTGATACTGCCAGTAATATCGTGTTTCAAATGGTCGCTAATTTCATGTTGATTTTCTATACCGATGTTTATGGCCTGTCTGCAGCTGCAGCCGGTACCTTATTGCTGTCGGTCAGGTTATTTGATGGTTTTACTGATCCAGTCATGGGCGGCATTGCTGATAGAACGAGAACCCGTTGGGGATCGTATCGTCCATATATTTTGTTTCTTGCGATTCCTTATGGTGTTTTAGCGTGTTTAGCCTTCATTACTCCTGATTTTGATACCACTGGAAAACTTATCTATGCCTATATCACTTATGGACTATTGATGACCTGTTATACCGCAATCAATATTCCTTATGGTGCTCTTGGCGGTGTCATGGTTAATGATCCTAAGGAAAGAACGTCATTACAGTCTTACCGATTTGCAATGGCTATGGCTGCGTTAGTCATTATTGTGTGGGCAATTCCGAGACTAGTTGAGTTTTTTGGTCAAGGTTCTGATACCAAAGGCTATCCATTAGCAATGGTGTTCATGGGAGCATTAGCTGCAAGCTGCTTCTTGTTATGCTTTAAAATGACGAAAGAAACTATTCAGGTATCAGAGAGAAAAAGCTTTAGACACATTTATAAAGACTTCTTTGAATTATTTAAGAATGACCAATGGCTAGTGATAGCCATTATAAGCTTAGCGACGTTAACACTCATAGGGATCCGTGCATCTGTCGCACCGCATTACATTAAATATTATGTGGGTGACGAGAGCCTTCTATCAAATTTTTTAACAGTAGCAGCTATTGGCTCTGTTCTAGGTGCAATTTCGACAAATTTCTTATCTAAATACTTTGAAAAAAAGGTGTTGTTTCAGGTTGCTTTAGTTGTTGTCATTATCTCTCATAGTTTATTTTACGTGATTGCTAACGATCAAATACTGCTGATATTTATCATCTATTTTATTGCTAATTTTGCACACATGATTATTACGCCCATTATGTTCTCAATGGTTGCAGACACCGTTGACTATGGTGTTGAAAAGATAGGTAGACGCCTGACTGCAATTACTTTTTCGGGCCATTTATTAGCTATCAAATTTGGTTTCGCAATAGGCGGAGCATTAGCAGGATGGTTGCTGTCGGCTTATAACTATATACCCAATCAGCAGCAAACAGATGAAACCTTGTCTGGCATATTATTAGCCTTTGCCGGCATACCTGTGATTTGCACTGTCATTTGTTTAATTGTGATTGCGAAATACAAGCTCACAGAAGTTGAAGTTAAAAAAATTCAACTCAAATTGATAGGGACTGAGCAGTAATAAGGCAAAGACTTGCTAATCGCTACAGAATATGGACGGTAAGGATTGTTTCTATAACAAGTTTGCCAACGTTTAATAATGGATGAGATGTAAACAACATGGAATCGGAAAAGAAACCAGAAGCTGAAATGAGTGATGCCGAGCGTAAACAACAACTTGACTTAAAGAAAGCGAGATCTTTTAAGCCAAAGAATCCGCCATTAGTCACCAATATTTATACAGCAGATCCTTCGGCTCATGTATTTAATGAAAAAATTTATATTTACCCTTCACATGATATCGAAACCGACAGTGCGATAAATGATGATGGCGACCATTTTGCTATGCGTGATTATCATGTTCTTTCGATAGATAACCATAGTGAAGAAGTGACAGATCACGGCGTGGCATTAAGTTTAGAAGACATTAAATGGGCTTCAAAGCAACTATGGGCACCTGATGCCGCAGAAAAATCTGGTCAATTTTATTTCTATTTTCCAGCTCGTGATTATGACGGTATTTTTAGAATTGGTGTTGCGATTAGTGACAGGCCATCTGGGCCTTTTAAAGCACAGGAAAACTATATCGAAGGGAGCTTCAGTATCGATCCCGCCGTGTTTAAAGATGATGATGGCAGTTATTACCTTTATTTTGGTGGTTTATGGGGCGGTCAGCTACAAAACTGGCGTGATGGTAAATTTAGTATTCAATATAGCTACCCAGCTGATAATGAGCCTGCGTTACCAGCAAAAATGGCTAAATTATCAGACGATATGTTAACGCTTGCTGAGCCTGTAAAAGATATTGTGATTGTTGATGAATCAGGCGCTCCAATAACAACAGGTGATAACGAGAGGCGCTTTTTTGAAGCATCGTGGCTACATAAATATCAAGGCAAGTATTACTTTTCATATTCGACAGGTGATACCCATAAAATTGCTTATGGCATAGCAGATAACCCTTATGGACCATTTGTTTATCAAGGTGTGATTTTAAATCCAGTTTTAGGATGGACGAATCATCATTCAATTGTATTTCATCAAGAAAAATGGTGGTTGTTTTATCATGACTCTAGTTTGTCATCAGGTAAAACCCATCTGAGATGCGTAAAGAAAACAGAATTAATACACGATATAAATGGCAAGATTTTGCCAATAACCGCGTATAACTAGCATTAGAGCAAATTTTTTTGCTTACTTTAGTTATGGTCAAGTTGACATTAAATTGTTAAGTCAATACAGACGATGTCAATGAGAATTAAAGCTGTAGTCAATTTTTTACAGTCTATGAAGCAATAAATGTACAGAGTATCGGTAAGGACTTGATAGTTAATGCTTTTAACTATTTAATAACATCTAAACCGATAGCAGTCTTTGTTAGCACTCTTTATTGATAATGATAATTAGGTTTTCAAGTTTTTTATTGGCTTGTGTAAACCAAAAAGGAGTCATTGCCGATTTGGCAATAATGAAGAAAAGGGGAGAGTTAGATGTTTAACAAAACGATTATAACAACTTCGATTCTAGCAGCATTAAGTTCAATGGCTGCTAATAACAGCTACGCTGATGAAGAAGTTGAAGTCATTACCGTTACGGGTATTCGTGGTGGCTTAGAAAGAGCCATGGATATTAAACGTGAATCAGAAGGTGTTGTTGATGCAATTTCTGCAGAAGATATCGGTAAATTTCCTGATACCAACTTAGCAGAATCATTACAGCGTATTACTGGTGTATCTATTGACCGAGCTAGTGGGGAAGGCAGTCGTGTCACTGTACGTGGTTTTGGCGCAGCGAATAACTTAATAACTTTAAATGGCCGTCAATTACCAAATACAACAGGCGACAGAACGTTTGATTTTGCCAATGTTGCAGCTGAAAGTGTTAATGGGGTACAAGTTTATAAAACCTCTAATGCCAGTGTTACATCAGGTGGTATTGGTGCAACGATTAATCTTACTACTTTTAAACCACTTGATAATCCAGGATTAAAAGCCACTATCAATGGTAAAGCAATTGAAGATAAGTCATCAGATAAAGCCAGTACAACACCAGAGCTAAGTGGTCTTTATTCACAAACTTTTGCTGATGATAAATTTGGTATTGCCATTTCAGGCAGTTATCAGGAACGTGAAAGTGGCATGCAGCAATTCCTTCAAGATCAAGGCTATCGTGCAAGTGACTATACTAATACTGGCTGGGGTGGTGTTCCTGCAGGTGCTGAAGGTGGTACAAACCGTCCAACTTCCGGTATTTACTCAAATGCACAACAACCTCGTTATATCTTTGAAGAGCGTCAACGCGAACGCATAAACGGTCAAGTAACTCTACAATATCGCCCAGTTGAAAACTTCACTGCAACAGTCGATTACACTACGTTTAGAAATAACATCGAAGAACAGCATACTGATGCATCTGTATGGTTCAACTATGCTGGTGATAGAAGTGAATCTGTTTGGAGCGGTGAACCTAACGCATGGCCTGAGATTTACTCTGAAATTTATAACATCAATAGTCCTGCAGATTTACAAGATACGTCATTAACTGTCGGTGCTTGGGGCCGTGAAGAAACAACAGATTCTATTGGTATTAACTTAGATTGGGATGTGACTGACGATTTGTCTTTAACGTTAGATTATCATAACTCCTCAGCGGCGATGGAAGCGAGTGATCCTAGGCACGGAACACGTAATAACGTACAACTTCCTTCTTATACCCGTAGCCGTACAGGTCTCGACTTAACCGGCAGTCTTCCGGGGATTGCGACTGGTAATATCGAAAACTTTAATCCTAGCACGATGCGTTTATCGGGTAGTTGGTTTGCTAATGACAAATATTCTTCTGATATTGAGCAAACTCAATTAAGTGGTAAATATCATTTAAATGAAGATTTAAATATCGACTTTGGTGTCGCTTACAATAAAGTGAATAACCATTATCGTCATACTCAAGTTCAGCGCCCAGATTGGGGTGGTGTTGGTGAGGTAGGTGACTTCGCTGGTATTGATTGGACTGAAGACACTATCTTAGATAAATTTTCTGGTACACCTGGCAATTTCGAAGGAACGCCTACGCAAGAAGATTATGATCTATTCAACAAAATCTTTTATGCCGATTTTGACCAGATTGTTAATGCTGCAGAACTTGCTGATCCTGAAGCGAATGTTGATGGTTTATACGGTGATTGTCAGGCTGCCCCTGGCGCGGCATCTGGCCCTAATGGAGAAGGTCAATTCTGTGCGTCAACGCAATGGGATGCGGGAACAAATCGTTTTACAGAAGAGAAAACCACAGCTGCTTATTTGCAAGCCAACTACTTTGGCGAAATCTCGGATATGCCTTTTAGTGTTCACGTAGGATTACGCTATGAACAAACAGATGTGTTCTCACAAGCGTCTGCTCCAGGTTATAGCCGTGTTGAATGGACTGAAGCAACCTCAACTTCCGTAACAGGTATCACAGGTATTGAATCTTTGAATCAATCAGCTGATTACGACCAATTCTTGCCTAATTTAAACTTCAATTTATCAGTCACTGATGATCTTATGGTGCGTGCTGCTGCAAGTAAAACCATCTCACGTGCAAGTTACAATGATTTGCTAGGTGGAACTTCAATTAATACTGGTGGCAGTTTAAGTGGTTACTCTGGTAGTTCAGGAAATCCAGGACTTGAACCTTTAGAATCAATTAACTACGACTTCACCGGTGAGTGGTATTACGATGAAGGCAGCTATGCCTCTGTTGGTTACTTTAGAAAAGATGTTTCGAATTGGATCCGTACCGGAACAACCACCTCTAATATTTTCAATTTATCAAATCCATTAAGTGGACAAAAGTTTGATTCAGCAGTGGCTGAATTGGGTGCTGGTGCAACGAACGAGGAAATTCGCGAGTATATTTTCGAGAATTATGAAAATGATCCGAATGTTCAACCAAACTATGATGCTGACGGTAACTTAGATGGCGGAACAATTATTGGTGATCCTGCTACCGACGACGAAGTCACATTTAACTTGAATGTTCCTGTTAATGGCGATGAAGAACACACCATTGATGGCTTCGAATTTAATGTTCAGCATTTATTTGGCGAAACTGGCTTTGGCGGTATCGTTAACTACACCATGGTTAACTCAGATCTTGAATACGATAATAATTCGCTAGAAGACACTGAAGCATTAGTTGGGTTAAGTGATACGGCCAACTTAGTTTTATTCTACGATAATTATGGTTTACAAGCGCGCGTTGCTTATAACTGGCGTGATGCATTTTTAAATGAGCGTCGTGTAAATGGTGATCTAACTGCGCCTATTTATACTGACGAGTATTATCAGATAGATTTCAACGTAAGTTATGACATCCCTGCTGTAGAAGGCCTAACAGTATTCTTAGAAGGTATTAACGTGACTGAAGAGTACGTTAAAGAATACGGTCGAGTTGATCAGTTAGTGTATAAAATAACTCAAACAGGAGCACGTTATGGCTTAGGAGTTAGATATACATTCTAACAATGCGTCACTGGCTCATCTATTTCGGTAGATGAGCCAGTACGATTAATTTGAATGTTTATCTGGTGGATCACAACATGACTTCAACAGCCATTAAAAATATCGTTATTGTTGGGGGCGGAACTGCGGGTTGGTTAACCGCTGCAATTTTGGCTACTAAAATAACTCATTATGCTGTCACTATTACCTTAATCGAATCGCCCGATATCGCGACAATCGGTGTCGGTGAAGGGACGTGGCCTTCAATGCGTCAAACTTTACAAGATATAGGTATTAGTGAGGCTGAGTTTTTAACTGAGTGCGATGCAAGTTTCAAACAAGCCTCGAAGTTTATTAATTGGAATGTGAGTGATACTAGTTGTAGTGATAATTCTGTCACTCATAGTTATTACCATCCATTTTCACTGATTAGCTTCCCATTTACCGATGCTTTTAAGCAATATCATACGGTAAAAAATAATTTACCGTTTGATATCAAGTTTGCTGATGCTATGGGATATCAAACCCAGTTATGTCAGCAAAATCTCGCACCTAAGCTAATATCAACCCCAGAGTACCAATTCGTTTGTAATTATGGATACCATTTAGATGCAGCAAAATTTGCAAACTTATTAAAACAACATTGCGTGAATAGACTTAAGGTGAGTCATATCGCTGCTAATGTGATTGGTATAAATAACGTAAACCAATGCGTAGATGTTCAAATTTCAGATACCGAGTATTCTGAAAATAATAGCGCTACTTGCCGCCATGGGCATATTGAATCAGTGACGATTAAAGATTCAAGTAACAGGGATAGAAAGATTCAAGGTGATTTGTTCATTGACTGCAGCGGTCAGCATTCATTGTTATTAGGCCAGCATTACAAGATCCCATTAGTGTGTCAAAAATCAATATTATTTAATGACAGTGCAATAGCGGTTCAAATCCCTAACGACACTACAGCCAGCATAAACTCAAGTACGTTATCAACAGCTGTAAGTGCGGGATGGATTTGGGATATTGGGCTACAAACAAGAAGAGGTGTAGGTCATGTATATTCCTCTTTACATCAAACAAAGGATGAGGCCTTAACTGAAATTAAGCGCTATATCGCGACAAGTACGCCTAATTTATCTGAGCAGCAACGTGAAAATTTGTCATTTAAACATCTTGCTTTTTCACCAGGTTTTCGTCGCCAATTCTGGCATAAAAACTGTGTTGCAGTAGGGATGTCTGCGGGATTTATAGAACCACTTGAAGCGTCTGCCATTGCGCTTGTTGAACAGTCTGCAATTGAAATTGCACAACAATTTCCAACAGATCTGGCAATTCTTCCAATCGTTACTGAGCGTTTTAATGAGCGCATGAAGTTACATTGGCAGCAAATTATCGAATTTTTAAAATTGCACTATGTCTTATCCAAGCGACGAGATAGCCAATATTGGTGCGATCATCAAACATTAAGCTCAATACCTGATTCACTAAAAACATTACTCAATCTGTGGCAACACCAATTACCAAGTGCAGCGGATATTACTCACGTGAATCCTCTCTTTCCTAGTGCGAGTTACCAATATGTTTATATGGGGATGAAGGAGACGACAACAGCGAATACACCTGATCCAAAGGCTAATTTATTGAGTCCAAACTCAGGCATCACTCCTCGTTATATCGCCTTTTTAGAAGATGTGATGAGTAAACGACAAACATTATCTCAACGAATGAAATCTAATCGGGAACTGTTAGATCTTGTTAGGCAACAAGGCTTTTCTGCTATCTAACTAAAACAAACTAACCAAGATAAACAAAATAATATGAGATTGTGGGTAAGGGCAATCTTGTCGGGAGAATAAGATGAATCATGTACTACTTAACAATGTAGAACACAAAGAATTACGTATCAATACACAGCGTTCAGCAGAACTTGGCGATGATTTATGGTTTGCTGCGACTTTTTTAGCAGAGATTAAAACTGCGCAAGCCCATTATCCCATCTTATTTCAGAAGCATTCTGATACTGGCGAGTTTAGCCCTGTCACCTTATTCGGCTTTAAAAACCAAGAAAATCTATTTTTAACTGAAAACGGCTGGGATGCGAGCTATATCCCACTATCAGTTCAAAGGATGCCTTTTTATATTGGCTATCAAAAAACAGCGCAAGACGGTGTTACTGATATGCAACGTGTCATTACTTTAGATACAGACTCTCCGAGAGTGAGTAGCAACCAAGGAACAGCTTTGTTTCTTCCGCTAGGTGGTAACAGTGATTATCTAGAACATATTGGCAGTGTGCTTGAAACCCTACACCTAGGTTTACAAGAAAATCAGCAATTTATTGCAGCGTTAATCCATTGTGATTTATTAGAATCGGTGTCGATGGACATTAAATTAAATGATAGCTCTCATCATCAATTAATTGGATTTTATATCATTAATGAAGAACGACTAGCCAAATTAGAAGATGCAGAACTTCTAGGACTTCACCATGCAGGTTATTTAGAAGTTATTTACATGATTATCGCGTCTCAAGCTCACATTAATAAGCTGATTGAACGAAAAAATAAACAGCTAAACAATTAACTTCAGAGTGTTAACAGCAAAGGTTGACTTACCCCCTCACAGAGTTGATTGAAGAGAATGATATGGCCAATAAAAAATTAGTAATTAGTGAATATACTAGTGTCACGACCCAGAATATCGACAGAACACTGCTATATTCAGAGCAACCAGTCATATTAAAAAACTTTGCCAGTGACTGGACACTTGTTCACCATGGTAAAAAGTCATTACTTAAAGCCATGGATTATTTACGTAAAAAATTTGATGGTGATAGTGTTAATGCTTGTTATCTACACAACGACCATCAAGGGCGAGTTTTTTATAATGAAGATTTGTCAGGATTTAATTTTGATCCTTTGCAGTTGCCTTTAAATGATGTGTTAGCACAACTCATTGACCAAATCTCAAAACCGCATCCCGATACTATTTATGTAGGTTCAACGAGCATTAAGCACTATTTCCCTGAATTATTGGAAGAAATTACAATCGATACCATGCCAGATGATGCATTAACGAATATCTGGATGGGTAATCAAACAAACATATCAGCCCATTATGATGTTGCGCAAAACCTAGCATGTTCAGTCGTTGGAAGGCGTCGTTTTACTTTATTTCCGCCTGAGCAAATAGATAACCTTTATATTGGTCCAATAGATCTTGCTCCTGGAGGTCAGCCAATTAGCTTAGCTGATTTAACAAATCCTGATTTTGAGCGATATCCAAAGCTTAAACATGCATTTAACGCTTCTCAAGTTGTCGAATTAGAAGTGGGGGATGCGTTGATTATTCCTAGCATGTGGTGGCATCAAGTTGAAGCCTTAGCACCATTTAATGTGTTAATTAACTATTGGTTTACTTCGGGCTTGGGGCATTTAGGTCAACCGAGTAACGCTTTAATGCACGGTATTTTAAGTCTCCGTGACTTACCTAAAGTGCAAAAAGATGCTTGGAAAAAATTGTTCGATCATTATGTTTTTAACGATGAATACAGTAATTTTGAACATATCCAACCATCTGCACAAGGTGTTTTGCGATCTCCATTAAATGAAATAACGGCAAGAAAATTACGTGCGCAAATTCAAAATCAGTTAAGGCGTTAAAGTTTTAATATAGAATAAAAACAATAACCTAACAATCTAGGTACAAGTGGGGATTACAATGTCCAATAAAATTAAAAATGTAGTTATAGCTGGTGGCGGAACAGCAGGTTGGATGGCTGCTGCGGCTTTCTCTAAATTGTTAGGAAAGCATATTTCAGTCACTTTAATTGAATCTGATAAGATTCCTACCGTTGGTGTTGGTGAAGCGACAATCCCCACGCTTCATTTATTTCATGACCTGTTAAAAATTAAAGAGTCAGATTTTATGGCGGCAACGAATGCGACATTCAAGCTTGGGATTTCTTTTGAGAATTGGAAACAAGTGAATGAAGATTATATGCACTCGTTTGGCTATATTGGCCAAAGTTGCTGGGCTGCAGGTTTCCAGCATTTTTGGCTCAAAGGTTATCAACAGGGGATAGCGAGTGAAATTGGTGACTATTGCCCGGAATATTTAGCCAGTCGATTAGGTAAATTCGCCGCTTTACCTAATCAAGACCGCAACCATGCTTTTCATACCGATGCCGGTTTATATGCAAAGTTTTTACGTGCCATTTCTGAACAACATGGTGCCAAACGGATTGAAGGTACAATTTCGAAAGTTAACCTTAATCATTCAAACGGTTTTATAAAATCGCTGACCTTAGCTGATGGTCAACAGATCAACGGCGATTTATTTATTGATTGCACAGGATTTAAAGGATTACTCATTGAAGAAGCACTTCATACTGGTTACGAAGATTGGCGTCACTGGTTACCTTGTGATAGCGCTATTGCTGTGCAAACAAGGCAAACTAAACCGTTAGTCCCGTACACACGCTCAATAGCGCATCCATCGGGTTGGCAATGGCAAATACCACTTCAAAATAGAATGGGTAATGGCTTAGTGTTTTGTAGTAAATACATGACAGACCAGCAAGCAATAGAGCTGCTGCTTGAAAACATTGAAGGTGACAAACTTAATGAACCTAGAGTGCTGAAGTTTAAAACTGGTACTCGCCGTAAACACTGGAACAAAAACTGTGTAGCAATTGGTCTTGCTAGTGGCTTTATTGAGCCACTAGAGTCCACGAGTATTCATTTAATTCAACAAAGTGTCGTTAGATTGATGCAAAGCTTACCTTCTACAGAAATGGAACCAGCTGTAGTTGATGATTTTAATCGAAAGATGCGACTTGAAATCGAAAATGTTCGCGACTTTATTGTGCTGCACTATCATGTAACTCAGCGAGATGACAGTGAGTTTTGGCGCTATTGTAAATCGATGGAAATACCAAAAAGCTTACAAGATAGAATTGATTTGTTTGTACAAAGTGCACAAGTATATAAAACAGATCAAGAATTGTTTGGCGAAGCGTCATGGTTACAAGTGATGATTGGTCAAGGACTCATGCCCAAAGAATATCATCCAATCGTCGATAACATGTCTGACGAGGAGTTAGCTGGTTTTCTAAACACCATAAAATCAACAATTCAGAGAAGGGTAAACAGCTTACCTAACCATGTAGATTTTATTCAAAATTATTGCCGCTCTGCTGAAATGAGGTAAGTTAATTTTAAACTTCTGCCATTTGTTATTTAACGTGGCTTTGAATAATAAAGTAGGGCTAAATTTTTGTAAGCTTGCTAGTAGCTGATAGTTAACTGCTAACTTTTCAGATAATTCTATTAGGAATAACAGATTATGATCAGTAAAAATTATCAGTTAACTCGTGTTTTCGTATCTAGTTTTTATCAATCAAAATTACTTGGTTTTTTGCTTCTATTATTTATTTCAGCTTGGTGTTGTACAATTAAACAAGTTAATGCAACGGGGTTTGATACGTTGCCTAAAAAGCAATTTAACGTATTGGTTTTTAGTAAAACTTCTGGTTGGCATCATAAATCTATATTAAATGGAGTGAAGGCAATAGAAGAATTGGCCGAGAGACATTTCTTTAATGTTATCTGGCATCAGGAAGCACATTATATTAATACCCAGTACCTTGCAGATGTTGATGTGGTTATTTTCTTGGCCACAAGTGGCGACATTTTAAATGAAAAGCAAAAGCAAGCACTCGAAACATATGTTCAAAGCGGTAAAGGTTTTGTAGGTATTCACAGCGCTGCTGATACAGAATACAGTTGGGAGTGGTACCAAAAATTAATTGGCCATACATTTATCATTCATCCAACAGTGCAAACTGCGCTCGTTAATAAAACTGCCATTGATTTTGTCGGATCTGAACAATTACCTGCTTCTTTTTGGTTTACAGACGAGTGGTACGACTTTAGTGAGGCCAATACACCGTCTTTGCAATACTTATTAACTGTGGACGAGCAGACTTATCAAACGCAATCTGATTGGGAAGTCAAACAGGGTGATGGGATGGGAGATTTTCACCCCATTGCGTGGTTTCAATATTATGATGGTGGTCGCTCTTTTTATACAGGCTTAGGTCATCTGGGGGCAGTGTATCAAGACCCGTTGTTTTTAGCCCATTTATACGGGGGCATTTATTGGGCGGCAACAGGTCTTGGTTATCGTCAGTAAAGTGTTCTTTAACCAGGAACTTTTGTTGTCAGTTGGAATAGCCCATTACCCGTTGTAATGAGCAGTGTTTTCATATCTTTTCCACCAAAAGCAACATTAGTCAATTTGGGTGCAATGAACACTGACTGAATCAAATTTCCTTTTTTATTATAAATTTTTATAAAACCCTCGTTATGACTTGTAGCATATAAATTGCCAGCACAATCAATAGCCATTCCATCTGGTGTATCTATGCTAATTTTCTGCGTAATTTCTGCTATTGTTTTATCCGCTGTTAAGCGATAAACATATATATGATGCGAGTAATCCCCGATATAAATATGCTTTTCATCCTTTGATAAAGCGATTCCATTAGGTTTATTAAGTGACTTATTAATAAGCTGGACATGACCCTGCTTGTTTAACGTATAAACACCAGTAAAAGGAGTTTCCTGCTCTCGTGGCCCTAGCTGCCAATCAGGATCAGTAAAATACAGTATTTCATCTTTATCCATGACGGCATCATTAGGAGAATTAAAATGTTGGCCTTGAAATTGGTTTGTAATGACGTGTTGATTTAATGACGACAAATTCATCTTGCTGATACCACGGTTAGCATGATCAAGCAGGTATAACTCATTACCTTTAGCGTATAACCCATTCGTACCAACATCATTGATTAGTTTATTGACACCGTCTTGATGACTCCATGTATAAATTGTTGAAATAGGTCCTGATGTCTGAGGCCCGTCAAAATCCATTTCTGAAAAATAAAACTGTTGTTTTACTGATGACCAGGTTGGTCCTTCGAGAAATCCAAGATCTTTAGTAATTAATGTTGGTGTGGGATTAACAGGTAAAGGTGGAATATCTGAATAACATTGCGCTTTTGTATCTATCGCAACATTTACCTTGTTATTCGAATGAGAGTTGATAGCCCTTGTATCACTTGAGCTTTCAATAAATTCTTGTTGAGTGGCCTTATTAGGCTGAACAGGGTTAGCGAAAACAGGAGAAGTAAAATAAAAGATCATGCTAAAAAGCAAAACCATATTTATGAAACGAAGATGTTTGCTGCCCATTTGATCCTTTTCCCAATATTCCCTATTAACGATTGCTTAACATCATAATTATCTCGCACCTAATAGTCAAATTGACACTTAGGTGCGTCGTTATATATGCTTAAAAATGTGAGGATAATTAAATCACTCATGAGGAAAAGCTAATTACAAAAGGAGGGGTAAATTGAATAGTCAAAGGTGTTCCAAGGGAAAAAGATACAAGAATATTACCAGTTCACTATACGGAGTTTATCTTAAGCCAATAATTATTTGTATTTTTACAAGTCTGTGTTTCTTTTCAGCGTATACAGTGGCGAATAATGAACAAACCAAAACTTTAGAGACTTTAAAAAGTCACTATAATGGCCACTTTAAAGTTGGAGTTGCGATAAATGAATCAATTATCAACGGTAATTCGCCTAAATTAACCGATATTGTAACGACTCAGTTCAACAGCATAACGTTAGAAAATGCCATGAAAGCAGAGGTTGTTAATCCTACTCGTTCATATTATGACTTCACTGAAGCTGACAATTTTGTTGAGTTCGGTTTACAACATAAGATGTTCATTATTGGGCATACATTAGTTTGGCATAACCAAACACCTGATTGGTTTTTCTTACAACCTGACAACTCAGCAAATTCTTCTGAGCAGCAATTAGACAGAATGAAACAGCACATTAAACTTGTTGCAGGAAGATATGCTGGCAAAGTCGATGCATGGGATGTTGTTAATGAAGTGATTGGTGAGGATGGATATTATCGCCAAACGAATTGGGTTAAGGCCGTGGGTGATGGGGATAAACTTGTGAAATATGCATATCAGTTTGCAGCTGTATATGCACCCGATACAGAACTATATTACAACGATTTTAATGCATGGAGGCCAAATAAACGTGATGGCATCATCCGAATGGTCAAGTTACTACAGGATGAAGGCATTAGAATTGATGGTATCGGTATTCAAGCCCATTGGGGACTTAATTATCCTGAAATTGAGCAAATTGAAGCGGCAATTGATGCATATGCAGCGCTCGGGTTAAAGGTAATGATTACAGAATTAGATATAGACGTACTACCATTTACCAAGCATGGGCAAGTCATTGGACAGGCTTTCTCGCACCCACAATTTCAACTGTCAGAGTTTAAAGCATATTTAGACCCATATCGTGATGGTTTACCTGATTCTGTTCAAGTGCAACTTACTAAAAGATATCAGGCTTTGTTCGAATTGTTTTACCGTAAGAAGGATAAAATTGACCGAGTCACGTTTTGGGGAGTACATGACACGATGTCTTGGAAAAATGATTATCCTATTCCACAAAGAACTAACTATCCATTGTTATGGAATCGCGATTTAAGCTATAAACCTGCTCTAACTTCAATCTTGAACATACCGAAAATTCAATAACGGGCTAAATCTAGTATTGTGTAGCTAGTTCTAAGTTTCGCAATATTTGATAAAACAATATTTTTAGTAACTATCTGAATTATTGTAAATAGATACATGACAACTGATTTATAAGTTGACCCAAAATCGCCAACAAATGATCTAAATTTTATCCTTGAAGCCTTTTGTAATGGGCATCAAGGGTATCTTTCAAAAATGATTGTTTATTGAAACAGTGTTAAGTGAATTTATTTGCTTAAAAAATCACATTAGAAAAAATAAACAAATAAATTTTATCAAGCCCAAATTGCTTATCATTTGTGTGTATTACCCGTATCGGTATTGTGCTCTTTAAAATAGATAGATTAAAAATTCATCTTGTTGTCAAAAAGACCATATGTTAGTTTTTTGTTATTCGGTTTAAAAAGCAGTCACTGAATAAGAGCTAAAACAATCAAAAAATTATTTGGGCTTTCTTTGCCTTAAAACTGAATCTATTTAAGGATTAGTTAATGAACAAGCATGTAAAAAACGGTGGGTTATGCGCGTTAGCGTTAGCCACGTTAACAATAAATATTGCGGAGGCTGCTCCGCAAAAAAAATCGGATTGGAAAAAGTTTAATTTTTTCAGTCATGTCGAAACTCTTGCAGATGCAAGTAAAAAAGCACGTAAAAAAGTGGGGACGGCACCAAGTTATGGTGTCATGGCTTCAGGTGAAGAAGATTATTTATCACTACTTGCATCTGAGTTTAACTATATTACTCCGGAGAACGTAGCAAAGTGGGGACCTTTGCAACCTGTTAGCGCTAAAGAATGGGATTTTAGTGCTTTTGATTCCATGTTGGCAATTTCCCAAGACAACAAACAAAAAGTTAAAGGGCACGCATTAGTTTGGCACAGACAGGCACCAAATTTTGTCAATGACCAAGTTGATGCAGCAACGCTAGCACAAATGATTGATAATCATATCACCACCACAATGCAATATTATGCAGGTGAAATTTATGCCTGGGATGTTGTTAATGAGGTTATGGGTGATGATGCTAACTATAGACAATCTGTTTTTTACAAAAAATTAGGAAAATCTTATATTGCTGATGCCTATATTTCAGCAAGGGCTGCTGATCCAAGAGCGAAATTATTTTACAACGATTATGGTATTGATTCCATCAATGCTAAATCAGATGCCGTTTATACTATGATGGCTGAATTAATTGCTGATGGTGTACCTATTGATGGAATAGGGTTTCAAATGCACCTAGATGCCGCTTCTGCACCTAGTACTGAAGAGATGACTGCAAATTTACAACGTTTTGCGGATCTTGGCTTGTCAGTCAACATTAGTGAGATTGACGTTAGAATATCTTCACTTCCTTGGGACGACGTCACCAATCTAGCGATACAACAACAAGTTTATCATCGTGCTGTGAATGCATGTATGAATGTACGTCAATGTGATGCGTTTACGCTTTGGGGATTCACTGACAAATACACCTGGATTGATGGAGAGTTTGGTGAAGATGATCCACTCATCTATGATGATGAATATCAACGTAAACCGGCATATTTTGGTGTTGCAGATGGTTTATTAAGAATTGAAGCTGATGAAGCAGGGCAACTACCCAATTTAATCGCTAACGGTAATTTAGAAATCGGCCTTGATGGCTGGTCGACCTGGGCTGGTGAACTTAAGCGAACCGCTTTTTTTGCAAAAAATGGCCGTGGTGGATTAAGAGTTAAGAACCGTACTGAAAATTGGCATGGTGCAGTTTACGATATCAGTGAAGTTATAAAACCCGCTCAAGAGTACGATACTAGTGTTTGGACTCGCGTAATTGCACGAAATCAACAAGTATCATTAAGTTTAATGACACAGTGTGATAGTGAAGGTGCGATATACCAATCCTTAGATACAGTCTCTCCTCGACTTTTTCGTTGGTCTCAAATTACGGCAAGCTTTACAGCACCTGATTGCGATTCATTAACGGCATCTTTATATATAGAAGGCCCACAAGCAGGTATAGACTTATTTGTTGATGGCTTAACCCTGAGACCTAAACGCTTAGTGCCAAATACTGAAGGATTTGGGCCTAATCTAATTGATAATAGTGATTTTGAGCAGGTTAATCATGAATGGTTTCCATTTGGTGATTCTGTCTTAACAATAACAACTGATAATGCCTATTCGGGGTCGCAAAGCCTGCTTGCTGTCGACAGAACAGAAACCTGGCAGGGACCTGCATTAGATCTAACCAACATAGTAACAGCGGGTAATTCATATCAGTTATTTGCACAGAGTTTAATTTCAGCCTCTCAAGCCACCGTAAAAGCGACTATTCGAGTAACTTGTCCTGCTGGAGATCAATATATTGGTGTAGGAGGGACGACAGCCAGCAACACTGAGTGGCGATTACTTGGCGGCTTAGTCACTATTCCTAATTGTAACTTCATTGAAGCTGTATTGTATTTTGAAGGGCCATCCCCTGAGACAAATATATACTTAGATGACGTGGTATTACATGAAGCCATCACGCAACCCATTAACGCGGTTATACAATTTAGTGATTTTGAAAATGGTCTTGATACCTGGAGTGCGTGGGGTGGAGATTTACAAGTTACTTCAGCGCAGGCATATCAAGGGACTCAAAGTGCATTATTATCTAATAGAACTGGCACATGGCAAGGACCGTTAATTGACTTATTATCACGTGTTCAAGCGGGACAATTGATAAATATTAATGGATATACACGCATTGAAGGTATTGAATCTAATCCTGTTAACATTACAGTTAAAACACTCTGTGTTGGTGAAACAGAGCAATATCAACAATTAGCCAGTGTTCAAGCAACTAATGATGGTTGGACAGCTATAAATGGTTCGTTAACCTTACCAAATTGCCAATTGGAAGAGGTATTTGTTTACTTTGATGGACCTGTTATTGATGCAAATATCTATCTAGATGAAGTGACTATCAGTACAGAATTGGTTGAAGACCCAAATAATCTCATCACAAACCCTCATTTTGAACAGGATACACAAGGTTGGGTAACATGGGGAGATGCAAATATTAGCCAAACTGATATCGATGCTCATTCAGGAAATTTTAGTGCATTGGTTCAAAATAGGACTGCAGAATGGCAGGGCGCTGTATATGATTTATTACCTACGGCAACAGCTGGTCAGACTTATCAAATCACGGCTTGGTCAAAAATCAGCAGCATGAGCACTATTGAGCATAATATCTCTATTACAGTTAAATCACGTTGTGAAGGTGACAGTGAACTGTATAACGGCGTAGGTGCTGGATTGATCAATAATCTTGATTGGCAACAAGTCACCGGTGAATTAGTGGTACCAGAATGTACATTAGCGGAGTTATTTATGTATTTTGATGGATTACCTATAGGAGTGGATTACTTATTAGATGACGTATCAGTTAATCCATAACTAACATTTTTATCTCCCCCAACAAAACACCATTGATTATTGATGGTGTTTTTTTTTGAGGTACAAAAAAACCAGCTTTCGCTGGTTTAGAAGTTAAAGATGGTACAACTGAGTGGATTCGAACCACCGACCCCCACCATGTCAAGGTGGTGCTCTAACCAGCTGAGCTACAGTTGTATAATATCTTTTAAATGGTACAACTGAGTGGATTCGAACCACCGACCCCCACCATGTCAAGGTGGTGCTCTAACCAGCTGAGCTACAGTTGTATCTTTTAAAGACTACATATCATGTAATCTTTGGAACGAGCGATATATTACGGTATACGTCGCTTGATGCAAGTAAAAAAACAAAAAAATTGTTTGAATGGTGAATTGCTGTTCAAATTGAATCTTATTACAGCACAAAGGCTAAGATTTATTTAATTTCCTCTGCAAAACTAAGATTTTATTTGGTTAATTCAAATCCATAGTCGCTATTAACTGCGTTCTTCAATGACTGCTTTCAATTTCCCAGATTTTTGTATGTACCTTAGACGCAGGGCAAATAATATTGCAGCACTAGTTAGGCCTGCAATAAGACCAATCCAAAAACCGTGTGCTCCCATGGCAGGTACAATGATATCGGTTCTTGCTAATAAGTAACCTAACGTCATTCCGATAGCCCAATAAGACACAAGGGTAATATAAAAGGCACTTTGAGTATCTTTATAACCACGTAATGCACCTGCAGCAACTACTTGGATTGAGTCAGATAGCTGATACAGTGCCGCTAGGAACATTAAGCTACCAGCTAACGCGACCACTTCAGGATTGTTGTTATACAGTAGGGCAATTTGGGTTTTAAATAACACTGTAATCACGGCCGTAATGACGGCTAATGAAAAAGCAATGAATAACCCTATCTTAGTAACTAAGTTAGATATGTCGAGTTTGTCTTGTCCTAAGTAATAACCCACGCGGATAGACACTGCAATACCAATAGATAATGGCAACATAAATACGATAGATGAAAAATTTAGCGCTATCTGATGTCCAGCGACAACAGTTGCACCTAGTGGAGCTAACAATAATGCTATGACGGCAAATAAACTGACTTCAAAAAATAATGCCATTGCGATCGGCATACCATGCTTCAACATTTCCCAAATGGTTTTCCAGTTAGGTTTATTAAGCCGTTTAAAAGGTTCGATTTCGGCGAATTTTTGATGAAATTGCATGTAAATCATCATAGCAATCATCATGGCCCAAAATACGAGTGCTGTTGCAATACCACAACCTGCGCCGCCCATCGCCGGAACACCAAAATGTCCATAAATAAAAATATAATTAGCAGGAATATTCACAGCTAAACCAACAAAGCCGATGATCATAGTCGGTAGTGTATAGGAAATACCTTCAGAGCAACCTCTAAGTATCTGATACAAAATAAACGCTGGAACACCCCACATAAATCCATGTAAATATCCAGCACTTAACTCAGCAAGTTCTGGTTCTAATTCCATCATGTCGAAAATAGTTTGCGCAAATGAGAGGAACAGCAACACACCCAGACTACCAATTATGGCAATATAGAAAGCTTGTGACATGAGAGGTTGAATCGCTTTAGGATTATTTGCACCATGATGATGGGCAAATACAGGCGTAAATGCGAGAATAAGTCCTTGCACAAATAACAGTGCTGGTAACCAAAGACTAGTACCAATAGCAACTGCTGCCATATCAACAGCACTAACTCGACCTGCCATTACAGTGTCAATAAAGCCCATCATGGTTTGTGTAACTTGGGCAATTAAAACGGGCAAAGCTAATTGGATTAACTTTTTGGCTTGAAAGCCTGTGTGATTCATTAAGAAACCTTATAACTAACGAGTGAAAATATGTTTACTGGTATCGTTCAAGCCACTTGTGAAGTGGTTTCAATTATAGAGCAAAGTGGTTTAAAAACATTTGAAGTTAATATTCCAGAAGAACTACAACAAGGACTTGAGACAGGTGCAAGTGTTGCCAATAATGGAGTTTGTTTGACTGTCACTAAACTTGAGAATAATAGTGTTTATTTCGATGTAATGGAAGAGACCTTACAAGTGACAAACCTGAATTTTGTTGAGCCAGGTAACAAAGTTAATATTGAGCGTTCATTAACGTTCGGTAAAGAGATTGGCGGACATATTTTGTCTGGTCACGTACACACAATGGCAGAAGTGACAGAAATTAGTCAAACGGATAAACATTACAACATAACACTTACTGTACCTGCACGGTGGATGGACTATATTTTTTATAAAGGATTTATAGGTGTTAATGGTTGTAGTTTAACCGTTGGTGAATTAAGTGATAACAGCTTTAAGCTGCACTTGATCCCTGAAACATTAAAATTGACTAATTTGAGTGATATTACTATTGGCGAGCGAATCAATATAGAAATCGATAGCCAAACTCAAGTTATTGTCGACACTGTAGAACGTATATTAGCTAAAAAAGCGCTAGGTTAGTCTAACCAAAACGATGAGCTTCCTTCATCGTATAGTGTTACACCAAGCACTAGCGTTTATTATTTAATATAGTTGCTCATCATCGGTATCTATAAATAGTTGAATGGTGCGATTGGCATCATTCACTAATAAGGTCATGTGAATTGGGTTACAGCATACTCTGCAATCGTCATAATATTCTTGATCTCCGCAACTCGTATCTATATGAACATGCTGATTATGTCCACAATGTGGGCAACTGATCACTCTGCTGACTAAATTCATAACATACTCCTTTATATAGCTTCAACATTGTCCGAAACCTGTGTAATTGGGTCAAAATTACACTTTACGATTAAATTATAGTTGAGTGTCAAAGTAAGGATATAAAATCTTAGTATGGGATTATCTATCAGCATTTTTCTGTATTGATCATCTATTATGCTGTTCATATCAATTAATTTATCGATAACAAGCTCTATTACTCCGCATTACTTGATTGCAAAAGGGCTTTTCAATTAGAATGCAAACTCATGCCGCTATTAACTCAGGCTCCTGTAATGTCTGTAGTTTGGTGGCATTTCTTTTTTATTTATTATTACCAAGTGGCCCTACGTGTGGGTCACCACTGGATAAGGAAATACAATGCCTATTATTACATTGCCTGATGGCAGCAAACGCGAGTTTGCAGATTCTGTATCAACATTAGATGTCGCAGCCGACATTGGTCCTGGTTTAGCTAAAGCTTGTATCGCTGGCCGCGTTAATGGCGAGCTAGTAGACGCTTGTGACTTGATTACAACAGACTCAGAATTGTCTATCATTACGGCTAAAGACGAAGAAGGTGTTGAAATCCTTCGCCATTCTTGTGCGCATTTATTAGGGCATGCTATTAAGCAAATGTGGCCTGAAACCAAAATGGCGATTGGTCCTGTTATCGATAACGGTTTTTACTACGACATCGATTTAGACCACAAGCTAACGCAAGAAGATATTGATGCGCTTGAAAAGCGTATGTTGGCATTAGCAAAAACAAATTATAGTGTTGTTAAGAAAGTTGTTTCTTGGCAAGAAGCTCGTGACACTTTTGAGTCACGTGGCGAAGAATACAAAATTGCAATTCTTGATGAAAATATTAGCAAGGATTCAACACCTGCTTTATATCACCATGAAGAATATACTGACATGTGTCGTGGTCCGCATGTGCCAAACATGAAATTCTGTCATCACTTTAAATTAATGAGTGTTGCAGGTGCATACTGGCGCGGTAACTCTGATAACAAGATGTTGCAGCGTGTTTATGGTACAGCTTGGGCAGACAAAAAAGCATTAAAAGTGCATTTGAACCGTCTTGAAGAAGCGGCAAAACGTGATCACCGTAAAATTGGTAAGCAACTTGATCTATACCATATGCAAGAAGAAGCACCAGGTATGGTGTTCTGGCATAACGACGGGTGGAGTTTATATCTAGAGCTTGAGAAGTTTATTCGTCAAAAGCTAGGCCAATATACTTACCAAGAAGTTAAAGGTCCGTTGATGATGGATCGTAACTTATGGGAACGTTCAGGCCACTGGGACAAATATGCTGACGCGATGTTTACCACAAACAGTGAAAATCGTGAGTATGCGATTAAACCAATGAACTGTCCTGGCCACGTTCAAATCTTTAATCAAGGACTAAAATCTTACCGCGACTTACCATTGAAGATGGCTGAATTTGGTTGTTGTCATCGTAATGAACCATCTGGTTCACTTCACGGCTTAATGCGCGTACGTGGCTTTACCCAAGATGATGCACATGTTTTCTGTACTGATGAGCAAGTACAAGAGCAGGTAAGTGAATGTATCCAAATGGTTTACGATACTTATGGTAGCTTTGGCTTCAACAATATCGTTGTTAAATTATCGACACGCCCAGAAAAGCGTATCGGTGATGATGATATGTGGGATAGAGCAGAAGAGGCACTTAAGCAAGCTTTAGATGCAAATAACATTGAATTTGAAGTGTTACCAGGTGAAGGTGCATTCTACGGCCCGAAAATCGAATTTACATTACATGACTGCTTAGACCGTGCTTGGCAGTGTGGTACTGTCCAATTAGATTACGCATTACCAGCGCGTCTTGGTGCAACTTACGTTGCTGAAGATAACACTCGCCAGACACCTGTTATGATCCATAGAGCTATTTTAGGGTCTCTTGAACGTTTCTTAGGTATTCTTATTGAAGAATATGCAGGTAAATTCCCAACATGGCTCGCACCTGTGCAAGTAATTGTTATGAATATTACTGATAAACAGTCTGATTATGTTGACGAAATTGTTAAAACTTTCAAAGAAAGTGGCATTCGTGCATCTAAAGACTTGAGGAATGAGAAAATAGGCTTTAAAATACGTGAACATACGCTTAAGCGTGTACCTTATTTATTGGTCGTAGGCGATCAAGAAATGGAAAATAAGGAAGTTGCGGTAAGAACACGTGACGGTATCGATTTAGGTAAGATGAAAATCAATGATTTCGCTGCCAAGATACAAGAACAAATTTCTAGCCGTAGTCTATTATTGTTGGAGGAATAGGTCATAAAGATCAAGAGAGCAGCAGGGCGACAGCCAGCCCCTAATCGTATTAACGATGAAATCACTGGCGTACCAGAAGTTCGTTTATCGGATATCAATGGTGAGGCAGTTGGAATCGTTAGTATTTCACAGGCACAGGAATTAGCTGACGAAGCAGGTGTAGACCTAGTTGAAATCAGCCCTAATGCTGAGCCACCTGTCTGTCGCATAATGGACTACGGTAAGTTCCTTTTTGATAAAGCGAAAGCACAAAAGGAACAAAAGAAGAAGCAGAAACAGGTCCAGCTGAAGGAAATAAAATTCCGTCCTGGCACTGATGAAAACGACTATCAGGTAAAACTACGCAACCTGATTCGTTTTCTTGAAGATGGGGACAAAGCGAAAATTACGCTGCGTTTCCGTGGTCGCGAAATGGCACACCAAAGCCTAGGTATGGATCTTTTGAACCGTATCAAAGGTGATTTGGAAACATATGCTGTAGTTGAATCTTTCCCTAAAATGGAAGGTCGACAAGCAGTTATGGTCCTCGCACCTAAAAAGAAATAGTAGGGCAACCCACTAAAAAGTAGCAAAGTCCTTTTGAGGGTTTTGCTCGCCTTACGTTTTATTAATGTCCCAATGCGGAGTTTTAGCAATGCCTAAAATGAAAACAGATAAGGGTGTTCAAAAGCGCTTCAGAAAAACCGCTAATGGTTTCAAGCGTAAACAAGCACACTTACGTCATATTTTGACAAAGAAGAGCACTAAGCGTAAACGTCACTTACGTGCTAAATGTTTAGTTGCAAAGTCTGATGTGCCAGCAATCGCACGTCAACTACCATACGCTTAATTAAAGGAGATATGAACAATGCCTAGAGTTAAGCGTGGTGTAACCGCTCGTGCTCGTCACAAGAAAGTACTTAAATTAGCCAAAGGTTATTACGGAGCTCGCTCACGTACTTACCGCGTTGCTGTTCAAGCAGTAACTAAAGCTGGTCAATATGCTTACCGTGACCGTCGTCAGAAGAAACGTCAATTCCGTCAACTTTGGATTGCACGTATCAATGCGGCTTCTCGTCAAAATGGTCTTTCTTATAGCCGTTTCATTAATGGCCTTAAAAAAGCATCAATCGAAATCGATCGTAAGATTTTGGCTGACATCGCTGTATTCGACAAAGTAGTTTTCACTACTTTAGTTGAAAAAGCAAAAGAAGCTTTAGCTAAGTAATTAGCTATTATGCTTAAAGAAGGAGCCTTCGGGTTCCTTTTTTTATGCCCAAAATTCTTATAGGATAGTAAAAACACCGAATAAAATGTTGTGTTAATACTTTAGAGAATAGGTGTACTTACATGGAACAGTTACACACTGAACGATTGCAAATTAGTTTAATGACACTCAACGATGGCGACTTGTTGTTTGAGTTAGATCAAGACCCTGCTGTGATGCAATACATAAACGGTGGCAAAGTTACTTCAGCGCAAGAAATAGAAGACATTTATATTCCGAGGTTAGCTAAATACATCAACCCAGAACGAGGTTGGGGACTTTGGAAAGTATCTCTTAAAGAGCATCCTAGTTCTTTTCTTGGTTGGATACTCATTCGACCTATGCATTTCTTCACTCTGTCTCCTTCATATTCTGATTTAGAAATTGGCTGGCGTTTTAAACAATCAACATGGGGAAGAGGAATAGCGACTGAAAGTGCAAAAGCTGTGATGGAGCATTTGCTTGCAACTCAGCAAAACATAAAGCATTTTTCCGCCATTGCAGATGAAGAAAACCTAGCTTCAATTAATATAATGAAAAAACTGGGTATGAAATATATTGAAAAACTGTCGCATCCAGATGTGGAAGGCGATGTAGACGTTGTTTTATATTCAAAAGACACAAAAAAAGCCAACTAAATAGTTGGCTTTTTTCTATAATAGCAATTTATTTTTGAGCGTCTAAGAAACGTTCAGCATCTAACGCTGCCATACAACCAGAACCGGCCGATGTAATAGCTTGACGATAATGTTGATCCATAACGTCACCACAAGCATAAATACCTTCAATACTCGTTTGCGTAGCATTTCCTTGTAGTCCACTATTTACAGTAATATAACCATGATTCATGGTTAATTGACCATCAAAAATACCGGTATTTGGACTATGACCAATAGCAATAAATACACCCGCAACGTCTAAATCTGAAATCGCACCATCTTTAGTACTCTTCATCTTTAGACCCGTAACACCCATATTATCGCCAACAACTTCATCGAGAGTTTGATCTAAATGTAGAATAATGTTGCCACTCGCTACTTTATCCATTAATCGGTTGATTAAGATTTTTTCAGAGCGGAAACTATCTCTACGATGAATCAAATGAACTTCTGATGCGATATTACTTAAATATAGTGCTTCTTCAACGGCAGTATTACCACCGCCTACAACGGCCACTTTTTGATTTCGATAAAAGAATCCGTCACACGTTGCACAAGCAGACACACCACGTCCCATGAATGCCTCTTCAGAAGGCAAACCTAGATATTTAGCCGATGCACCTGTTGCGATAATTAAGGCATCACAAGTGAATTCACCATTGTCACCTTTCAATTTAAATGGGCGCTCACTGAAATCAACTTCGTTAATATGGTCGAAGATAATCTCTGTATCAAACTTCTCAGCATGCTGCTGCATTCTTTCCATTAATGCAGGGCCAGTAAGATCATTCGCGTCACCAGGCCAGTTTTCAACTTCAGTCGTTGTCGTAAGCTGTCCACCTTGTTGCATACCAGTGATCATAACTGGTTTTAAATTTGCGCGTGCAGCATAAACTGCAGCCGTGTAACCAGCAGGGCCAGAACCTAATATCAGTAGGTTAATATGACGTGCTTGACTCATTGTTGTATATCTCCGTATTCATATGCCTAAGCAATTTGAATGGATTGTAGGGAATTTAACGGGGCGGGTAAAGCGCAGTTCGGTCTAACTTATAGATTGCTTTAATCGACTATGTACACAAAAGACACCAAAGTGGTGCCTTTTTATACTTATTTTCAGCGCTTACTTGTTAAAACGAAATATGACAGCTCGGCAAGTCATTCTTTTCTAGATAATTTTGGTGGTATTCTTCAGCAATGTGGAACCGCTTTAATGGTACAATTTCTGTAACAATTTGACGGTTTCCCCATTTGCCACTGGCGATTAATTGTTGTTTTGCTGACTCAGCTATTTCTTTTTGTTGATCATCATGGAAAAAGATAGTGCTTCTATACTGAGATCCAATATCTTTGCCTTGTTGATTCAAGGTCGTCGGATTGTGATTTTGCCAAAAAACAGCGACTAAGGTTTCGTACGAGACGATTGTTTCGTCAAATTCAACTTGAACGACTTCGGCATGGCCAGTGTTGCCCGCTTTAACTTCAGCATAAGTTTGGTATTGATCATTCCCGCCCATATAACCGCATTTGGCATCTAAAACACCTTCTACTTGTTTAAAGAAGTATTCGACGCCCCAAAAACAGCCTGCACCAAATGTTGCTAATGTCATAGTTATACCCATAAAGAAGTCTAGATGGCTAAAAGTATATTTGTTCACAGCAGGAATGCAAGCAAAGATTTACATTTTGTTAAATGACACTTAACGTTAGCGTCCATTGAATGTGTTAGAATCAACACGATTATGAAACCTATTCGTTTAAACGTCTTTCAAGGAGTCTTTGTGTTTCAGCAATTAATGGACGATCATGACTTTCTCGCTTTTACTTTGGCCAATATTGATAAGCCTTTAAAAAGCCAAGCATTCACATTATCAAATCAAACAACAGTCACAATCTTAGATAATGGTGTAATCAGCTTTAGCCCCGCATCTGGCTCTACAAAGGATGTGGTTTTATCATGTGCCATTCATGGTAATGAAACCGCGCCTATAGAAATATGTAACAAACTCATCAGTGATTTACTTACCTGTAAAATAGAAACGCTGCATCGCGTTTTATTCATTATTGGTAACCCTGATTCTATATTGACTCAAACACGCTTTGTTGAAGAGAACATGAACCGTTTGTTTTCAGGTGCTCATTCAGATGGGGAAGGGCTGATAAATAAAGAGCGAGTGAGAGCTAAAGCGCTTGAACAATACGTCAGTGATTTTTTCAATGACAATGATAACTCGCAGCGTATTCATTACGATTTGCACACAGCTATCAAGCCTTCAAAGCATGAAAAGTTTGCGATATATCCCTACAGACCAGGCAGAGCATTCAGTGCGAAACAAATAATGTTTTTAGCAGGCTGCGATGTAGATACGATTTTGTTTCATCACGAACCCACAACAACATTTAGTTATTTTTCATCAGAGCAATTTAAAGCTGATGCGTTTACCGTTGAGCTAGGTAAAGTTATGCCATTTGGTGAAAATGATATGCATAAATTTGCAAATACCCACAAAATGTTAGCGGCGCTTATTACTCAAACAGAACCAGAATTAGCCGTATTCGATAGCAATAAACTCAACTTGTATAAAGTATCACGTTCAATCAATAAGCATTTTGATGATTTTTCTTTTTCATTTTCTAAGACGACTGAAAACTTTACTGGGTTTGAGCAAGGCCAGACTTTAGCAATTGAAAACAATCAACAGATAAAGGTTATAGAGCCCTACGAAGCTATCGTTTTTCCAAATGAAAATGTACCTGTCGGGCAACGCACGGTATTATGTTTAGTACCAGCGCCCAATGAAGATATTCAATAACTTGTAAAGTTAGATATACAAATTTTTTGCAAGGTTATTTACCAACAAGAAAGCACATTAGTTGATAGTAAGTTTACGTTAACGTAATGTGCTTTCGCATATAATAAATTAAGCTTTATTTTATAAGGCCTCAGATAACAAGAGCATAATATGAGCAACGCACCGCTGAATAATGAAACAGTGCATCGTGTCAGCTTCTTAGACAAAGCGTCATTGCACATTCCTATTTTAAAAATTCTGCAAGCAGACGGTACCACATATGAAAATGCGGTGATGCCTGTCATTGATCAAGCACTCGCTGAACGTATTTACGACACTTGTGTATTTACCCGTGTTTTAGACGAACGTATGTTAAGTGCGCAGCGTCAAGGTCGGATTAGTTTTTACATGACCTGTACTGGTGAAGAAGCCTCAATTATTGGTAGTACAGCTGCGCTTGATGATGGCGATGTAATACTTGCCCAGTACCGTGAGCATGCTTCTTTACGCTATCGTGGTTTCACCACAGAGCAGTTCATGAATCAAATGTTCAGTAATGAGAAAGATCTAGGCAAAGGACGTCAAATGCCTATTCATTACGGCAGTAATGAACTTAATTATCAAACCATCTCTTCACCTCTAGCGACGCAAATTCCGCAAGCAACAGGTGTTGCTCATGCATTCAAGTTACAAGGTAAACGTAACGTAGCAATTTGCTACTTTGGTGAAGGTGCAGCTTCAGAAGGTGATTTTCATGCTGGCTTAAATATGGCCGCAGTGCTTAAGTCTCCGACTATCTTTTTCTGCCGTAACAACGGTTATGCCATTTCTACTCCAACCGAAGAGCAATTTGCTGGTAATGGTATTGCGAGTCGTGGTGTTGGTTATGGTATGCATACTATTAGAGTTGATGGTAATGACATGCTTGCAGTATTAGCTGCAACACAACAAGCTAGAGCTTATGCACTTGAACATAATGCTCCAGTGTTGATTGAAGCGATGACATATCGTCTTGGTGCGCATTCATCATCGGATGATCCTTCAGGTTATCGCTCTAAAGAAGAAGAAGCCAAGTGGGAACAACATGATCCCGTAAAACGCTTTAAGCTTTGGATGATCAATAAAGATTGGCTAAACGAAAAAGATGACGCTGCTCAGTATGAACATTACCGAGAAGAAGTGTTAAACGCAGTAAAAGTCGCAGAGAAAGTGCCATTACCGCACCTTGACTCATTGATTACAGATGTATTGGATAAGCCAACGCCAGCCCTTGAAAAGCAATTGGCAGAGCTAAAACAACATATTAAGAAATATCCAAAGTCATATCCAAAAAGTGCAGGGAGAATTTAATCGTGGCTGAAATGAATATGTTACACGCCATCAACGATGCGTTATCAATCGCAATGACTGATGATGAGCGCATGGTAGTATTTGGCGAAGATGTTGGCCATTTTGGTGGCGTTTTCCGTGCAACTTCTGGTTTACAAGAAAAATTTGGTCGTGAACGTTGTTTCAATACACCGTTAACAGAACAAGGCATTGCAGGTTTTGCCAATGGTCTTGCCTCTAACGGCATGACAGCAGTTGCTGAAATTCAATTTGCTGATTACATTTTTCCAGCCTTTGATCAAATCGTGAATGAAACTGCCAAATTCAGATACCGCAGTGGCAATCAGTTTAATGTCGGTGGTTTAACCTTTAGAACACCTTACGGTGGTGGTATTGCAGGTGGTCATTATCATTCACAATCTCCTGAGGCTTACTTCACACAAACTCCAGGATTAAAGGTTGTAGTACCCCGTAACCCAGAACAAGCTAAAGGGTTATTGTTAGCATCAATTCGCGATCCTAACCCTGTTATCTTTTTTGAACCTAAACGTTTGTATCGTGCATCTGTTGGCGAAGTACCTGCTGGTGATTTTGTTATCGAACTCGGTAAAGCTGAAGTCGTTAAAGTAGGTAGCGATATAACCTTATTAGGTTGGGGCGCTCAGATGGAAATTTTAGAAAAAGCGGCCAAAATGGCAGAAAAAGACGGTATTTCTTGTGAAATTGTCGATTTACGTACTTTGTCTCCATGGGATGTTGATACCGTAGCTGCATCGGTTAAGAAAACAGGAAGACTTCTGATAAACCACGAAGCACCTTTAACAGGTGGTTTTGCTGGTGAAATTGCTGCGCAAATCCAACAAGAATGTTTTTTACACCTAGAGTCGCCAATCAGTCGTGTTTGTGGTCTTGATACACCATATCCTTTGATTCTTGAAAAAGAATACATGCCTGATGAGCTAAAAACTTATGAAGCTATTAAAGCTTCTGTCAATTTTTAGGAGCAAGATATGATTAAAGATTTTATTTTGCCTGATATTGGCGAAGGTGTAGTTGAATGTGAGTTAGTTGATTGGATGGTCAAAGAAGGCGATGTTATCGTTGAAGATCAACCTATCGCTGACGTTATGACAGATAAAGCATTAGTACAAATTCCAGCACCACATGGTGGCGTTGTGACTAAGTTATACTATGCAAAAGGTGAAATAGCTAAAGTACATGAGCCTTTATACGCCGTTGATATTGAAGCAACGTCAGCCGAGAAAACAGAAGAAAGTTCATCACAGAATCACGATGATCAAGTATCGACTGAACAGCAGAATGTAGAAATTAGCTCAACGACTGATTCAGTAACCGTATCTGGTAAAGCTGTTGAAGAATTCCTTTTACCGGATATAGGTGAAGGTATTGTTGAATGTGAATTAGTTGAGTGGCTTGTAGAAGAGGGTGATCAAGTCGTTGAAGATCAACCCATCGCCGATGTCATGACTGATAAAGCGTTAGTACAAATACCAGCAATTAAAAATGGTAAAATTGTTAAGCTGCATTATCGAAAGGGTCAACTTGCTAAAGTTCATGAACCTTTATTCGCTATTGAAGTCGAATCAACTAGTTCAGTGGTGGGATCTACGCAAGTAGAAACGGCAACGACAACAGTGGCTTCAACGACTTCTTCAGTACCACAAGGAAAAGCATTAGCAAGTCCTGCCGTTCGTCGCTTAGCGAGAACGTTAGATATCAACATTGCTAATGTACCCGGCAGTGGTAAGAATGGTCGAGTATATAAAGAAGATGTAGAAAACTTTGCCAATGGCAGTTCATCGAATGCTCAGGCTCAACCTGTTACGACTCCGACACAATCACCTGTTAACGACACGGTTTCTCAGTCTATTGTCAAACAAGCTGCAGATACAGTAGAGCCAATTAAAGGCGTAAAAGCGGTTATGGCTAAGATGATGGTTGAGTCAGTTTCAACTATTCCTCATTTTACTTATTGTGAAGAGTTTGATTTAACAGAATTAGTTGCACTTCGTACAGAGATGAAAGAACGTTATTCATCAGATGAAGTAAAACTAACCATGATGCCTTTCTTTATGAAGGCAATGTCTTTAGCAATCAATTCATTCCCAGTGATGAACAGCCAAGTTAATTCAGATTGTAGCGAGTTAACATACAAGGCAAGTCATAATATTGGTATGGCCGTTGATTCAAAAGTGGGTTTGCTCGTACCAAATGTCAAAGACGTACAAGATAAATCTATTCTTGATGTTGCCGCAGAAATTACGCGACTAACTAACGCCGCTAGAAGTGGACGAGTCAGCCCAGCGGATTTAAAAGGTGGCACGATTTCAATTTCTAATATTGGCGCTTTAGGTGGCACAGTAGCCACGCCAATTATCAATAAACCAGAAGTTGCAATTGTTGCTTTAGGTAAACTACAGGTATTGCCTCGATTTAATGCTAAAGGTGAAGTTGAAGCACGTAAGATTATGCAAGTGAGTTGGTCTGGCGATCATCGTGTTATCGATGGTGGCACCATTGCTCGTTTTTGTAATTTGTGGAAACAATATCTTGAACAACCACAAGAAATGCTATTAGCGATGAAGTAGTCATCATTGTTTTTCAGCATAATCAAAATAAAGGACGCTAATGCGTCCTTTAATTTTGTTAAGTGTTTTTGTATAATCCTCGGACGTTGTAACTTCTCGGAACCATAATGATCACCTCGGCACCGAATATTGACTCTATTGAATATCCTTTTCCTGCTAAACCTGCTGTGTTGTCAGACGCTGAAAAAGCAGATTACAAAGCAAGAATTAAACAGTTATTAATCGAACAAGATGCTGTTTTAGTTGCACACTATTATACCGATCCTGAAATACAAGCTCTGGCAGAAGAAACAGGAGGTTGTGTATCTGATTCTCTTGAAATGGCTCGTTTTGGTCGTGATCATCCTGCAAAGAAACTCATCGTAGCTGGCGTTAAGTTTATGGGCGAAACGTCTAAAATCTTAAGCCCTGAAAAAACAGTTTTGATGCCGACTTTAGAAGCAACATGTTCGCTAGATATCGGCTGTCCAATCGATAAATTTTCTGAGTTCTGTGACGCACATCCTGATCATACTGTTGTGGTTTACGCTAATACATCTGCAGCAGTAAAAGCAAGAGCTGACTGGGTCGTGACATCAAGTATTGCCTTAGAAATTGTTGAACATTTAGACGCCGAAGGTAAAAAAATTATCTGGGGGCCAGACCGTCACTTAGGTAGTTATATTGCCAAAGAAACCGGCGCTGACATGTTAATGTGGCAGGGTGATTGTATTGTCCATGATGAATTTAAAGCCAAAGCGTTAAGAGAACTAAAGATTCAACATCCCAACGCAGCAATTCTTGTCCACCCTGAATCACCAGCAAATGTGGTTGCTCTAGCAGATGCTGTTGGGTCAACTAGCCAGTTAATTAAAGCTGCGCAAACAATGGCTAATCAAGAGTTCATTGTTGCTACTGATCGCGGCATTTTCTACAAAATGCAGCAAGCTGCGCCTGGTAAAACATTAATTGAAGCACCGACTGGTGGTAATGGAGCAACTTGTAAAAGTTGTGCTCATTGTCCTTGGATGGCAATGAATGGTTTACAAGCAATTGAAGCTTCGTTAAGTGCTGAAGATAAAACGCAGCATGAAGTTTTTGTTGCTGACGCGCTACGTGATGAAGCGCTTATTCCATTAAATAAAATGTTGGATTTTGCAAAAACCTTGAATATGAAAGTTAAAGGTAATGCTTAGTATCTCACTTTAATTTTATTTCAGATACAAAAAAGCCCTGTATTAACAGGGCTTTTTATTATCTATCATTACTTAGCATTCATTAATGCGACAGTATTATCTAGCATGCGGTTACTGAAACCCCATTCGTTATCGTACCAAGCCATTACTTTAACTAAACGACCATTAACACGAGTTTGTGTCGCATCAAAGTTAGATGAGTAAGGATTGTGATTGAAGTCAATAGAGACTAATGGTTCTTCATTGACAGCAAGCACTTCACTCAATGGCGCAACTTGAGCAGCTTTAGTGATGATCTCGTTAATCTCTTCCACGCTAGTATCTCTACCTGCAACAAACGTTAGGTCAACTAATGACACGTTTACTGTAGGTACACGAACGGCTAAACCGTCAAATTTACCTTGTAGTTCAGGAACAACAAGTCCAACAGCGGCTGCCGCACCAGTTTGAGTCGGGATCATCGACATTGCAGCGGCACGAGCACGACGTAAGTCAGTGTGATAAACATCTGATAAACGTTGATCGTTTGTGTATGCATGAATAGTCGTCATTAAACCAGACTCAATACCGATAGAGTCGTTTAATGGCTTAGCAAAAGGTGCTAGACAGTTGGTAGTACAAGAAGCGTTTGAGATAACTGTCATATCTGAAGTTAATACTTCATTATTAACACCATAAACAACGGTAGCGTCCACTTGTTTACCTGGTGCAGAAATGATGACCTTTTTAGCACCCGCATCTAAATGAGGTTTAACAGCGTCTTTAGATGTGAAAATACCTGTACATTCATAAACAACATCAACGTTTAATTCTGCCCATGGTAATTTAGAAGGGTCACGTTCTTGGAAAGTTAAGATTTTGTCGCCGTTGACATAAATAGCTTCGTCATCGTGATCAACTTTAGCATTGAAACGGCCATGAACTGAGTCGTATTTAGTAAGGTGAGCATTAATTGAAGCATCACCCAAATCGTTTAAAGCAACGATTTCGATTGGATAATCCTTTTCGCTTTCATAAAGCGCACGTAAAACATTTCTACCGATACGGCCATAGCCGTTAATTGCAACACGGATAGTCATCGCATATCCCTCAAGTGATTATAAATCTGTTACGTAAATCGTATGGTAGTAAAATTACCAAATTAGAGCATTTCGTCAAGTAAAAAAGCCCAAAAAGCGACATTTATCGTGAATATGTCTGTATTTTATTTACAGAATTCAAAATAAAAGCGGTTTTGAGCTTTTTTATGAAAGTCCAATACAGCGAGTGCTGTAAATGATTTGTGTTTTAGTGTAGCTAATAATTTTACATTTGGTTATTCAAAACGATGTTTTATCTGACTGCTTGCAAACTTTCCTTGCTTGATGTCCTTTACTAGCTCTTTCGCTTCCGCATCGAGTTGCACCGCTAAGTCTGAATTGTTTGCTATTAACGCTAATAATTTTTCTTCTGAGGCAGTGTTATCACTTATTAATGTATTCGCCTTAGTTAACAAATACTCGTTTTGTACATTTTGTTCTCTTCTATATATGGTTGCTAGAGCGAGGAGCCAATCTGAATCAATATTGCTCGCCTTAACATGGGAGAGTAAATGCAAATAAAGTAATTTGGCTCTAGCGACATCTGTTTTTATATAGTGAGAGGCAACTTGAGCGAGCATAAAGGTCTCAGTGAGCTCACCGGCTTGTTCGGCTTTAATAACAATATCGCGAGAGGGGAAGTCATTAAATTTAGTCCAACGATAATACGCAAGGTAAATATCAGGATTGTCTTTGGTGTACTCTTGTAATTGGGCTAAGTTTTGAGTGCTAACAGCATAAGCACGTTCTCTGTCTTCTGTTCGATGTGTGTTTATTATATGTTTAACGCCGGCTGCGAGTTCAATGCAGTTACTATAAGATTCAAGTTTAATTAATTGATCATATAGTTGCTTACCCGACGGATTTTCAGTGATCTTTAATTGATAACGACTACGGATTAAGTCTCCTTTTTCTATTAAACACCAACTATCCTTGTGTAAATCGGCACAAAGTTCAGGATTTTTTTTACAAATGCTGCCACTATTTCGGCCAACATCACAACCAAATAAGCCGAATAAAGCAGCAAAAATTGAAAATGATGTAATTATTACTAAACTTTTGTTCAAAACTAGCTCCAAAACAGGAAATTATCTAATAAAATTACAGGTTTACTAAAAATTTCTTACTGGCGAAAACGCATAAATTTCATTACAATGTCGCCGACCAAAAGGGGTTAACCCTACCAAATAATGATTATTGGTCTTTTCTTTTCGTTACTCAATTCTTTCTGCGACAAAAAGCTGAAATATGAGATAAAGGATCTTTTTAATGAGCGCTGATAAACACCTACAAAGTTGGCAAGAACGTTTCGAAATGGCTGAAGCAATGCAGCCTTTATTAGGAAAACTATACCGCAATCAAGGCGTTGAAGTCTTAGTGTATGGTAAACCTCTACTAAACGCATCTACAATTGAAATTATTAAAGCGCATCGACTTGTTCGTCGCCATATTGGTGAAAAATTACGTCTACGTGAAAGCTTCCCGTTTGTTGAAGCATTAAGTAAGTTGTCAGTAAAACACTGTAAAGTTGATATCGGTAAACTAGCGATTAATTACTGGCGTGATAATAAAGACGCTTCTCAAATTCAAGCTTACATGACTCGTGAGCTGGAAGCAGGTCTTAATTTTGGCGATGATGTTGAATCAAAAGACGTAGTTTTATATGGCTTTGGACGTATCGGTCGTTTATTAGCACGATTAATGATCGAAAAAACAGGTAAGAGTAATAAACTTTGTTTACGAGCCATTGTTTTACGTGGTGGTAAAAAAGGCGATTTAGAAAAGCGCGCGAGCTTATTACGTCGTGATTCAGTTCATGGGCCGTTCAACGGTTCTGTTGAAGTTGATGAAGAGAACAACGCTATCATTGCCAATGGTACGTACATTCAAATCATCTATGCCAATTCACCTGATCAAGTCGACTACACACAATATGGTATTAACAATGCGCTAGTAGTTGATAATACAGGTATTTGGAAAGACGAAGATGGTTTAGGTCTTCACCTTAAGAGCAAGGGTGCAAGCAAAGTATTATTAACTGCACCTGCTAAAGGCGCGATTAAAAATGTTGTTTACGGTGTTAACGAAAACGATATTTTACCTGAAGACATGATTGTTTCAGCAGCAAGCTGTACTACTAATGCAATTACGCCAGTACTGAAAGCTGTTAACGATAAGTATGGTATTGAAAACGGTCACGTAGAAACGATTCACTCTTATACCAATGACCAAAACCTAATTGATAATTACCATAGTGCTGATCGTCGTGGCCGCAGTGCACCATTAAACATGGTTATAACTGAAACGGGTGCAGCAAAAGCTGTTGCAAAAGCATTACCCGTTATGGAAGGTAAATTAACAGGTAACGCTATTCGCGTTCCGACACCAAATGTTTCAATGGCAATTATCAGTGTTAATTTAAATGGTGAGACTAATCGCGAAGAATTAAATGAATATCTTAAGGATATTGCATTAACTTCAGATCTTAAAAACCAAGTAGATTACACCGATTCAACTGAAATTGTTTCGAGTGATTTAGTCGGTTCTCGCTATGCTGGTGTTGTTGATTCACAAGCGACAATTGCTGATGGCAAACGTGCGATACTATATGTTTGGTATGACAACGAATTTGGTTATAGCTGCCAGGTTGTCGGTGTTATGCAAAAAATGCTCGGATTAACGACGTTATCTTTACCAGAAGCTTAAGATTTTTAATCTGTCTTTAATTATCTAAAAGGCACTTTGAAAAAAGCACTTCAATTGAAGTGCTTTTTTATTGCTTGAGTTTTATTCGCATTGTTAATTATTCACTCAATACGTAGATTTAAACATCAAACAAATTCAAAACTGCTATTATTTAAAAAATCTGCATTGACAGTCATGCGTAAAACGGTAAAATCCATTTCGAAATCAACAACGGAGATTAACTCCTTATTGATTACTTGCATTGAAAAGCGACATTAGCTCAGTTGGTAGAGCGATACCTTGCCAAGGTATAGGTCATCGGTTCGAACCCGATATGTCGCTCCAATTCAATAACAAGTTTCGGCGCGATGGCAGAATGGCTATGCTGCGGATTGCAAATCCGTCGACCTCGGTTCGACTCCGGGTCGCGCCTCCACAAATTTTGTTTAATTGTATTGATTTACATACAATTAAAACAACACTTTTGCCCGAGTGGTGGAATCGGTAGACACAAGGGATTTAAAATCCCTCGCTTAATAGGCGTGCCAGTTCAAGTCTGGCCTCGGGTACCATTATTTACATACGTAAGTATGATACAAAAAAGCCTCAACGAAAGTTGAGGCTTTTTTGTATCTAAAATTTGAAACTTGCTTCTAGGGGAAATAATAAATCCCTCGTCGTTTTAAGATAGGGCGTACGAGTTCGAGTCTGGCCTCGGGTACCATTATAAGAAAGCCTCGACATTAGTCGGGGCTTTTTTGTGCCTGTAAATCGTGCTTTGGCGAAAGATAAATCCTCTCGTCCTGTTAAGATAGGGCGTACCAGTTCAAGTTTGGCCTCGGATGCCTTCATTGCATACGACTGAGTATTAAGGCGTACGTGTAATTCCAGCCTTTAGAGATTCAAATCCTTCTAGGTCTAAAAGTATTAAATGCATATGCGGATATTTGTTCAGCATACGAGTTAAAAGGGGGAAAGTTTTTAGGTTCAAGATTGTTGCTAAGTTAGTGAATGCAGGATCAGAAGGGCTGCATTAAATAAAATACAGTGTGTAAACATCAATATAAAAACTCATTATACTCAGCAAAAAAACGATTCTACCCGCATCTTAAAACACGTACGCTAGCGAAATTGAAAAACTCACCGTGTCTCGCATGAATGTCTATTTAATATGAGATATCTACTGAAGTTTTCTAAGAGAACAGAACCTTTATTGTATTTTATTTATTTTATACTGATAAAAAATGATAAATCCTTAAAGTGTGAACAATTTCTGATTAGTTGATTAAATGTCACTATTTCCAATGCCAATACAATGGTATAAATACTAAAAATTGTGGTTCACTTTATAAGTAGGAAAGAAGTAATGATATTTTCTCAAATCCCTCAAGCTCCAGCAGATCCCATTTTAGGTTTAACAGACGCATTTAAAAAAGATCCACGTGCCGATAAAGTTAACCTTGGTGTTGGTATTTATAAAGATGAAGCCGGACAAACCCCGGTACTCAAAACAGTTAAAAAAGCTGAAGCCATTTTATTAGACGCTGAGAAAACAAAAAACTATCTTGGCATTGAAGGTGTAGAGCTATACAACACAGCTGTTCAAACATTATTATTTGGTGCTAAAAATGACATTATTAATGCGAAACGAGCATATACAGCTCAAGCACCAGGCGGAACGGGTTCATTACGTGTAGCCGCTGAATTTTTAGTTCGTAACACTGATTCAAAAACATTATGGGTCAGTAATCCTACCTGGGCAAACCATCAAAATATTTTCCAAACTGCTGGTTTAACAATAAAAGAGTACGGTTATTACAAAGCAGAAACCCACGATATGGATTTCGATGCAATGATAACTGATTTACAAGCTGCTCAACCTGGTGATCTTATTTTGCTTCATGGTTGCTGCCATAACCCTACTGGGATTGATTTAAGTTCATCTCAATGGGAGACAGTAGGTCAATTGTGTGTTGACAAAGAATTAGTCCCTTTATTTGATTTTGCCTACCAGGGCTTTGGCGCTGGTATCGAAGAAGATGCGCAAGGCTTACGGATTGTTGCTGCTAAAGTGCCAGAACTATTAGTCGCTAACTCTTTCTCTAAAAACTTTGGTTTATATAACGAACGTATTGGTGCTATTACTGTTGTTGCTGCAAATGAAGAAACAGCACAAAAAAGTTTTAGTCAGATTAAAAAAACAATTCGTGCTACTTATTCTAATCCCCCTGCGCACGGTGGTTTAATTGTAAGTACCATACTTTCTGATGAGACTTTACGCCAAGAGTGGGAAGTAGAGTTGGCTGAAATGCGCCAACGTATTGCAGAAATGCGAGTTCTATTTGTAGAAACGTTAAAAAGCGAAGGTGTTAAGCAAGACTTTAGCTTTATCTCTCGTCAAAATGGTATGTTTAGCTTTTCAGGTTTAAGCAAAGAACAAGTTAATCGTTTAAAAGACGAATTCGGAGTATATATTGTTGGTTCTGGACGCATCAGTGTTGCGGGCATGACTAAACAAAATATTCCTGTAATTTGTAAAGCTATAGCTCAGGTTTTATAAGTACATTAACCTATTTTTAGTTTAGAGATTGTTTTTCTTGTAAGTTAAATTAGTTGAGCAAAACAGTCTTAAATTATTAGGTAAAAATGCAAAAGCCATTAGACAGTGTTTAAGGGCTTTTCTATAACTTTAAACATTACATTATGCTTTCAGGCTAACGACCGTTGCTATCGCTTCTGCTAATGCTTCTTTGTGATGCAAACCTAAATGATGGTCACTGACTAAAGGGAAATAACTTACTAATTCACCAATATCAATAGCATCAGAGTTTCTAATAATTTTATTAATTCTATTTGTCGATACTGATTGATTGATCCATTCTATTTTGTCATCCAATGTTAAAGACGATGCACACGAAGGCTCTGACGTTAAATTGTCGATTAGAATCACTTTTGCAGATGAGTCTTTAATCGCATTAGCAATACTTGGGATAAGTAAGGGTGGCATTACACTCGTAAAAAAACTGCCTGGCGCAATAATGATAATGTCAGCTTTATTGATTGCTTGTAGTGCTTCACAAGTTGCAGCAACGTTAGGAGCTAAAGTCAGTTGACTTGGTATCTCTTTCATATCGTCAACATTCATTTCACCAAAAACGGTTTCACCTTGCGCATTAAGCGCACTTAGGTTAGTTGGTGATTCAGACATAGGAATGACACGAGTTTCAATTTTTAAAATGGTTCTAATTAGCTTGATTGCTTCAAGAGGGCGAACACATAGCTGCTCTAGGGCATATAAAATAATATTCCCGAGATTATGACCGTTTAACTCATTATCTCCATTAAATCGATGATCAAATAGCATTGTGCCAATGGCTGGCCTATGTGCAAGTTGCGAAAGGCAGTTTCTTAAATCACCCCAGGCAATGGTTGTTTCATCTTGTCGGATCCGCCCGGTTGAACCACCATTATCAGTAGTCGTTACAATACCTGTTAACTTAGGACCAAGGAAAGAGAGTGAAGATAACACTCGACCTAAGCCATGTCCTCCTCCAATAGCCACGATACTATCGACACTATTTAATTCATGTTTCATCATATTGATTCCTTTCATACAGTAATGATGATTTTTTAAGCTATTGTACTGATTGATTTATTTAAGCTATCACAAGATGCTAAAATAGAATCATCATTAATATTAGCATAAATACTTCGCTGCTATTAATCTTGTTTCTCGGTATAATTAAGCAAATTATTTTTTAAGGATTTTTTTTGAGAACCGGTAGAATTGGAAAGTTTACCCTTGGTTTAGGGTTTGTAATCATCAGCATAATGCTAATCAGAGTGTGGTTAGTTCCTACAATTGAGAACATTCTGGTTGAAACACCTGAGATCGAACAAAATCAAGTCGATGAAGAAACTGTACCTGACTTTACAGCAATCGCAGATATACCTACCAAAAAGTCTGCCTTTTTCGATTATATGTCTCCAGCGGTTAACCATCAAAATGCGCTGATAGAAAAAGAGCGAAATTTTCTGAAGGTGGTTTTAGCCAACCTTGCTAACGAGCAGCCATTAACTAACGCAGAGATTTTTAATTTAGAAAAATTAACTCAAAAATATAAATATACAGTTAAAAAGTTTGATCTCGTTACATTGACTCCTTTATTAGAGCGAGTTGATACAGTACCTGCAAGAATGGTACTTATCCAAGCCGCCAATGAAACCGGTTGGGGAAGTTCTCGTTTCGCCAAAGAAGGTAATAATTATTTTGGCCAGTGGTGCTTTTCAAAAGGCTGTGGATTGGTTCCTTTATCTAGAAAAGCAGGGATGAATCATGAGGTTGCCTCCTTCGAAACGCCAGAGGACTCCATTGCTGCATACATGCTGAATTTAAACACTAATTCAGCATATCGCTTATTACGTTCTATTCGAGCGGATCTTCGAAGCCAAGGAAAAGAGCCTGCAGCTGAAGATCTCGTTTACGGATTATTACATTACTCAGAAAGAAAAGATGCCTATATAGACGAGCTATTAGAAATGCTTCGTCATAACAAAGCTTATTTAGCAGGATTATAAATGAAAAAAATAAGAAAATTAGCTTCTTGTTTAGCGCTATTTTTATTATCACCAGCAGTTTTAGCAGATTCAGTATCAATTCCTTATGCAGGGTTTTACGAGCGGCTCAAGCAAGTTAACAAAAATAACTACCAACTAGTTGAAGTTGTATTTAGTGTCCCTAGAAATGAAAATTGTAAAATTATCTCAGGGAATATCACCACTGAGAAACATCAATATCCATTAACTTATGACAAACAGCAGCGTCTTTACTTACCCTATGATGCTCAATTGAAATCAGATAGAGGCTTAATAAATTTGCAAGTATCTGGTGACGCGAGTCAATGTGGTGTGGCCATGCAAGTAAGAGCTAAGAAAGTACAATCTGTTTATAATCAAGGCGAATTAGTTGCTGTAAAAAATGACATGGATGCCTTGCTTGATGGTCAACAAGGATTTCCTATGAAGTATTTTCGTAAACCGATTACTGGATTAACGTTTTCATTTGATTCAACTGACTTACCTGTAGAGGCGAACATAGATGGTAAAGTCAGCATTGTTAGCGATAAATTACAGCTTACCTCTGCAGAAATTGAAACTATAAAGCAGCTCTCTTTTTCAAAACAGCCAATAATTTTAAGCCCATACGTAAATTAACAGTTTGCGTTTGAATCGAGTAAAGACAAAAAAGCCCTCATTCGAGGGCTTTTTATTGTGGGTCGTAATGTATGTTTTTACGGTTTATAAGTCGTTACAATATCAATCTTAGCTGCTTCATCTAGATTAATGTGACCATTATTGGTCGTATCTAAAAAATCAAAAGCGGGTAAATCTGATTCAGCGACATCACCTGAAAGTGGCGCATCTGCATCACGTTGTAGTGATAAGAAATCAAACACATTTCTATCAACGCCTTGAGATGGTGAAGTATTTTGCATAGCTGTAAATATGGTTTCAATACGTCCAGGGTAATCTCTATCCCACTGGTTAAGCATATCTTTAACTGCACCACGTTTAAGATTTTCTTGAGAACCGCATAAGTTACATGGAATGATAGGGAATTGTTTTAATTCCGCATATTCAGCAATGTCTTTTTCTTTACAGTACGCTAATGGGCGTATAACCATGTTAGCGCCGTCATCAGATAATAACTTTGGCGGCATAGCTTTCATTTTTCCACCAAAAAACATATTCAAAAATAATGTTTCGATAATATCGTCGCGGTGATGACCCAAAGCTATCTTAGTCGCTCCAATTTTTTGTGCAAACCCATAAAGTGTGCCACGGCGTAAACGAGAACATAATGAGCAGGTCGTTTTACCTTCAGGGATTTTATCTTTTACGATTGAATAGGTATCTTTTTCTAAAATGTGGTACGCAACATCAAGAGTATCAAGATAAGCAGGCAAGATATCTTCAGGGAAACCAGGCTGTTTCTGATCTAAATTAACCGCAACAATATCGAACTTAATTGGCGCTCGTTTTTGAAGGTTTAATAAGATATCTAGCATTGCATAACTGTCTTTACCGCCAGACAGACAACACATTACTACGTCACCATGTTCGATCATTTGGTAATCGCCGATGGCACGTCCAACTTCATGACGTAATTTTTTTTGTAATTTAGATTGGCGGTCTGCCAATTGTTTTTCTTGTTGTTGCAATTCAGACATTAAAAAGCGCCCAGTAACTATCGTTTCAGGGCGCGTATTATTCCAGCATTCTGGCTTATGGTAAAGCCTTTAGTCTTCGAGAGGTGATTTATAACCGTCAGGTTTTACAGCGAGTAAATCACAATTAATGCTATCAATCACATGTTCAGCTGTATTACCAATCAGTGCTGCCGAAAAACCAGTACGACCAACGGTGCCTAAAATAACCAGCTCAGCATCTAATTGTTGTGAAAGTTCAGGTATTACGTCTTCTGGTAAACCTTCTTCAACGTGGCAATTTTCAAGCGGAATATTAAAGTTATTGGCTAAATATTGAATGCGTTGCTCGTGCTGCATTCTAACGGTATCGTTATAACTAACTGCATCAAACTCTGGTAACTCAATCGCTAAATTGACTGGAGTACCAGGGTATCCATTAACTAAGTGAATTTGTGCAGAGAATTTAGCTGCTAGGTTAAGTGCGTTTTCAATTATTTTTGTGTTTAATGTAGAATGTTCTTCATCTTCAGTTGCTACATTCACTGCACATAAAATCTTACCAGCAACTGGCCAATCATGTTCTTTGACCATTAAAACTGGGATAGGCGCTTTACGTAATAAATGCCAATCCGTAGGAGTGAAGATAATTGATTTTAGCTTATCATGTTCATGAGTGCTTTTAACAAGCAAATCATAATTTTGTTCTATGGCAAATTTAATAACGCTTTCAAAAGGGCGGTTATGCCAAACAACTTTGGTGTCAATATTTAAGCCTGTTTGGGCATACGGAGTAATAGCTTCAGCTAACCAGCTTTCTCTTTGATCTATCACACCTTGACGCATTGCTTCTCTTTCTTGACTAGAAAGAATGGAGGTCATTTCATAAGAAAAATCAAATATTGTAAGGAAAGCAGTAATAGTGGCATTGGATTTTGAAGCTAGTTCAACGGCTCGAGCCAATGCAGGTTGATGGTCGGTCATTGGGTTAATGACAACTAATATCTTATTATAATCCTTCATAAAACCTCCAAGCTGTTTTATATCACTATCACTGTTATTGCGTTTTAAGTCGTTGCGTCAGATCATAAAACGGAAAATTTATTAGGTGGCAATCCGTGCATTACCAGCAAGTTGACTTAATGCGACATGATCAATAATTGTAATGTATTTACCTTTAACCTCAATTAAGCCAGACTTTTGAAAACGACCCAATAAACGGCTGATTGTTTCGACAGTTAACCCTAAATAATTACCAATATCACCACGTGTCATGGTTAATCTAAACTCATGTGGCGAGAAGCCGCGGCTACCAAATCGATTAGCTAGATTGTTAATAAAGGCTGCTAAACGTTCTTCTGCATTCTTCTTAGAAAGTAATAAAATCATTTCCTGATCGCCCATAATTTCATTACTCATTAGGCGCATGATTTGCTGTCTTAACTTTGGCATCGTGCCAGATAAAGTATCGAGCGTTTCAAAAGGAATTTCACATACCATTGCAGTTTCAAGGGCTTGTGCGAAACTTTGATGAGTTTGAGAATGAATACCATCAAATCCAATAACATCACCTGCAAGGTGAAAGCCAGTAATTTGTTCATCACCTTGTTCAGTGATCGTGAAACTTTTAATTGTGCCTGAACGGATTGCAAAAAGAGATTTAAGAGGATCACCAGATTTGAAAATTTGATCGCCTTTTTGAACGGGCTTTTTACGCTCAATTATCTCATCGAGCTTATCTAGCTCGTTGTTATCTAGCGTAAAAGGAATACAAAGCGACTCCATACTGCAATCATGACAATGAATGGCACAACCACCTGTTGATGCGCGAAGTTGTTTTGTTTGATCTGTAGGCATATATATTCTCAATTAATTACTACATCACCATGTTAAACTAATAACATTACTTGAGCTAGTTTAGCTGCATGATTGCGATATAAATAGTCTGTAATCCAAATACTACAATAAGGATCCCACTTAAGCGCCTTACGTTCTTTTTTTGAACCCAAGTCGATAATGTTTTTGCAGCAACGCCGGCACTTAATAAAGCAGGTAGGGTACCCGCACCGAATGCCAACATAATTAATGCACCAGTTAAAGCATCCCCTGACGCCACTGACCAAGTTAATGTGCTATAAACTAAGCCACAGGGAAGCCATCCCCAAATCATGCCTGCAATAACAGCTTGATATCGATTCTTAATTGGCAATAATCGATTAGCTATCGGCTTAAGCACACGCCATAACCCTTGGCCGAGTTTTTCTATCTGTACAATGCCAAACCAAAACTGAGCGATATACAAACCCGTTGCTATCATCATAATGCCAGCGAATAATCGTAGGGCGATCAAATAACTGTCAACATCAAACATGTAGCCTAAAGCTGCAGTACTGGCGCCAGCTAACGCACCAGCTAATCCATAACTTATAATTCGACCTGCATTGTAGCTAATTAAAAAGCTTAACTGGTTTGCGAGTCTATTACCGCTAGTATTAGGTAAATTACTCGCAAAGGCACCAATCAAGCCACCACACATGCCGAAACAATGCGCAGCTCCCATTAGCCCTACTAGAAATGCTCCCCAAACATTGTACTCAATCACCTTGTGTAGACTCGGTTGCTTTTGTAGATTTTATCGCTGTTGTAGGTTCTGATGCTGAATCAGTTTCTTGTTGATTATTCTGTTGTTCGGTGTTTTTCTTAATTGTTTGCGTTGCATTGTCTTCATCAAATAAAATTGAAACACTTTGTCTATCGAGATCATCAAACTGTTCAGATTTTACAGCCCAAAAAAATACGGCGACAGCGACGGCAACAAATAACATTGCTATTGGAATTAATACATAAATGATGCTCATGGTTTTATCCTTAGCAAACGAAGGCTATTTGAAACAACAATAATAGAGCTTAATGACATCCCTAAAGCAGCAATATAGGGAACAACATGACCAGTTACCGCAAGCGGTAAAATAATTATATTATAGGCAAACGCCCAAATTAAATTTTGCTTTATGATTTGATTAGTTTTTTTAGCCACGGTTATTGCTTGGCTAAATTTAGATAATTGGTCGCCAAGAAGAATGACATCTGCGCTATTTTTAGCAATAGCACTACCACTTCCCATTGCAACAGATAAGTTTGCCCCAGCAAGAACCGGTGCGTCATTGATTCCATCACCAAACATAGCGACGTTTTGCTTTTGTTGTAACTTGTTGACTAAGTCAAGTTTATCTTTTGGACTTAATCCCGCATAGCTATTTTTAATGTTAAGTTTTTTCGCAATAGCTAATACATGCTCTGAAGTATCACCACTCGCAATACTGACGTCTATATTTGCGCTAATTAATCCATTCACAGCGGTATAACTGTTTTCTCTTATCGCATCTTGGAGAACAAAACATGCACATATTAAATCATCTACTGATAGCCAGAGTAGCTGGCCGTGACATAAGCTTGCATCAACGCCAACGAATTGTGCGTTGCCTAACTTCACGGTTGAATCATTAATAACAGCAGAAAGCCCCAAACCAACATGATTGGTAATATTTTGAGCTGTAATCCCATCAAGCTTGATATTTGCGAATGCTTTCGCTATTGGGTGCAATGAACCGACTTCCATTGCAGCTGCATAGCGGCTTGCAGTTAACTCATTTATGTTATCGGTGACAACAATATGGTTAATTGACACTGAACCACAAGTTAATGTTCCAGTTTTATCAAAAACAACATGTTCAATTAAAGGAAGTTTTTCAAATACACCAGGTTTGCGAATGATTATCCCAAGTTTAGTCAAAATCGCTGTCGAACATGTTATAGCTGTTGGTGTTGCTAAGGCTAGGGCACAAGGACATGTAGCGACCAACACTGACAACATGACCCAAAACGCATCTTCTGGTGAAATAAAATGCCAAAAAACATAGGTTAAAGCAGCAATAGCAATAATGGCTGTTGAAAAGTAACTTGCGGATTTATCGACCATTAACGCAATTCTAGGCTTGTTGTTTGATGCGATTTCTTGCAGCCGAATTATTTCAGCTACTAGCTGGTCTTGACCCAGTGCCGTAACAGTAATTGTGATGGGTTGGTCGATATTGATAGTGCCTGCAAATACACTGTCATCATTGGCTTTTAAGACAGGCTGTTGCTCTCCCGTTAGCATCGCTTCATTGAGGCCGGACTTACCAGAAATAATGACGCCATCAGCAGCTACAACATCGCCAGGTTTAATCAGTATTTTATCACCAATATTGAGCCTTTTAGCAGGTATTTCTTCAATACTTTCAGTACCATTTTCATCGACGGTAATTCGGTGCGCTGTTAGCGGTATGAGTTTATGTAAATTACTCGAACTTTCTGATGCTGTCTGCTTGGCTTTTTGTTCAAAGTATCTTCCAAGTAACAAAAAGAAAGTGAACATAGAAACTGATTCAAAATAGACTTCACCTGTTCCATTAATTGTGGCAATACAACTCGCAATATAAGCACCAATAATGGCAATCGAAACAGATAAATCCATGTTGACTCGAGCGCCAAGCAAACTTCTTACTGCACTAAAATAAAAAGGTTGAGCTGAGTAAAACACAACGGGAGCGGCTAATGTCATACTGACCCAGCGAAAATAATCTCGCATTTCAGTATCGTAGGTTACAAAATAATCTGAATAAAGCGCCAGTGCAAACATCATGACTTGCATCGTCGCAAAGCCAGCGAGACCCAGTCTTAACAGGAACTTTTTTCCTTCATTCTTACTTTGTTTTTCTTGTTCATCAACTTGATACGGGGCAGCTTGGTAACCGATACGACTTATCTCAGCGAGGATTTCACTGAGTTTGACGCATTGATTATCCCATGAGACTAAAGCACGTTGGGTGGTGGAGTTTACTGAGATGCTGATGATGCCATTGAGCTGCTTTAATTTATGTTCAATTAACCAAGCACAAGCTGCACATGTAATACCGTCTATTGATAATGATAGGGAACTATTGTTTTCGACCGCATGAACCAAATCCTGCTGAATTTCTGGCAAATCATACGCTGAATATTGTAATAATTCAGTTGGAACCAAGGCCGTTTGACGACTTCCTGGTTCGCTTCGATACTGATAATAACTGCTTAAACCTGAATCAATAATCGCTTGAGAAACAGCCTGACAACCTGGGCAACACATCTGGCGTGGTTGATTGTCGATAACCGTTATAAACTCGTCTTTTGTGATTACGGGCTCGTTGCAATGAAAACAATTCTGCATTTAAATTAGTTCAACCAATATTCAACATCGTCTGTAATTTCAATTCGTTGCTGAATTCTCCAACTTGCATCGAAGCCTTCTAGTCGAACATTCCACGGTCCAGATATAGCATTAGATAAACCTATTCGGTAGTTACCTTCGCCATCAGCTGTAGCATTGATATTAAAATCTTTTTCTTCAATAGTTGGATGAATAAAGCTTACTTTAAGTGCTGCTGTATATGCTGGTCCGCCATGTTGAGAAATTTTTAATTCGTGATCATCAACTTCAACCAAGTATTGCATACCAAGATTTTTGGCTTGCTTTATTTTACGCAAATCCATATTAATGGCTTTGCCTTCTTTGTAATAATCATCTGAAACTAGCGAATCTGCATTGTCGATGGCAATGCTCATTGCAACCATACTTTTAAGTACAACGACAAGCAAAAGTATAATGATGAACCATGGCCAAAAATGCTTATACCAAGGGAGAGGGGCAGACATAAAACGGTCCTAAAAATAAGAATTATTATGGGATTATTTTAACTCGAAAAGCCTTAATAATCACTTAAAAAAAAGGCTTCGTTTTCACGAAGCCTTTATGTTATCAAGCTGTAACTATTTGTTTGATAAGCTATAAACGTAAGCAGAAATCACATGGACTTTTTCTTCGCCTAGAATATCATTCCACGCAGGCATTACACCTGAACGGCCATTAGCAATAGATTGCATAACTTGTAAACGGCTGCTTCCATATAACCAAGCATCGTCAGTTAAGTTTGGTGCACCCATGAACTTATTACCAGTTCCATCCATACCGTGACAGGCAAAACAACCTTTCATGAATGATGCCTGACCTTGCGCAGCAAGTGTGGCGTCATGATCACGGCCGGAAAGTTTGAAGACATATTCAGCTAAACCTTGAATTTCGCTGTCTTCAATTGGTAATCCACCTTTAGGCGGCATCATACCGTTACGTCCGTTCATAATAGATGTTTTGATCGTAGCTAACTCACCACCGTATAACCAATTATTATCAGTTAAGTTAGGGAATCCAATGCTACCTCTAGCATCAGAGCCATGACACTGAGCACAGTTTTGCAGGAATAAACGTCCACCAACCTTTAGTGCTTCTTCATCTTTAACTAACTCTTCTAAAGGAGTCGCTAAGTATGCAGCAAAGATTGGGCCGTATTTTTCATCTGCAGCGGCAACTTCACGGTCGTATTGTGAAAGACGGTTTTCATTTTTAGCAAGTTCAACAGCCTTTTTTGAATCAACTTTAATACCTTCTTCATAACCAACACTTTGATTAGAGCTTGTCCAACCAAATAACCCCTGGTAACTACCAAGACCAGGATATAAAGCCAAGTAAATTAAGCCAAATACAATACTGATGTAGAACATATAAGCCCACCACTTAGGGAGTGGGTTATTGAGTTCTTCAATACCATCAAACTTATGCCCCATTGATTCACCTTCTTCAATACCTGTTTTGTTCTTTGAACAAGCACGAAGAAGTAAGAAACAACCTGCAATAACTAACAGTGTTGGGAAAATAATCCAAACATTCCAAAAGATACTCATTACTTATTATCTCCTGAATGTTGAGTTTGTTTTGCAATTTCTTCTTCTGAAAAAATTAAGTTTGCGGCTTCATCAAAGCCAGCTTTACTTTTAGAGCTATAGGCCCAGTAAAATATGCCGGCAAAAACGACCATAACAATAATGGTTAGAATGCCTTGTAACGTTCCATAATCCATAATTGCCTCCTTATTTAAGCGCGTGGCCTAAAGACTGAAGATAAGCGATTAACGCTTCTAATTCCGTTTTGCCTTCAACAGCCGCTTGTGCGCCAGCAATTTCTTCTTCGGTATACAAATTATGATCCGGGTGGAAATTACTTAAGATTTGCATCTTATTACCAGTAAGTTTGCCATCTAGTCGGTTGTCAGCTAACCATGGGTAAGCTGGCATATTTGACTGTGGTACAACATCACGTGGATTAATTAAATGCACTTCATGCCATTTGTCACTGTAACGACCACCAACACGAGCTAAATCTGGACCTGTTCGTTTAGAACCCCATTGGAACGGGTGATCCCATACAGATTCGCCAGCTACAGAGTAGTGACCATAACGTTCAGTTTCAGCACGTAAAGGGCGGATCATTTGACTGTGACAGTTATAGCAGCCTTCACGAACATAAATGTCGCGACCTTCAATTTCTAAAGCATTATACGGCTTTAACCCTTCAACTGGTTCAGTCGTATCTTTAGCAAATAAAAGCGGAGTAATCTGTACCAAACCACCAAAACTGATAGCAATAACGGTAAAGATACCTAGCAGACCGATGTTTTTCTCGATTATTTCATGATTAAATTTCATCGTTCTGCTCCTTATGCTTTTTCTTCAGCTAATGCTGGTAAAGAATCTTTAGGGGCATTCACTGTACGCATAACGTTGTACGCCATAATGAACATACCAGTTAAGAAGAACACACCACCAATAAAGCGTACAAAGTAGAATGGGTAAGAGGCTTCTAAACTCTCAACGAAACTATAAGTTAATGTTCCATCAGAGTTAACAGCACGCCACATAAGACCTTGCATAACACCAGAGATCCACATTGCTACGATGTATAACACAGTACCAATTGTTGCTAACCAGAAATGAACATTAACAAGGTTAGTGCTGTACATACGGCCGTGACCGAACAATACAGGGATAAGGTGATATAAAGAACCAATAGATACCATTGCAACCCAGCCTAACGCACCTGAATGCACGTGACCTACAGTCCAGTCTGTGTAATGGGAAAGGGCGTTTACAGTTTTAATTGCCATCATTGGTCCTTCGAAGGTAGACATACCATAGAAAGATAATGAAACAACTAAGAAACGTAACACAGGATCGGTACGTAGCTTATGCCAAGCGCCTGATAAGGTCATAATACCGTTGATCATGCCACCCCAAGAAGGAGCGAATAAAATCAACGACATTACCATACCTAACGTTTGTGTCCAATCAGGTAAAGCTGTGTAATGTAAGTGGTGAGGACCTGCCCAAATATACAGTGCAATCAATGCCCAGAAGTGAACAATAGACAGTCTGTATGAGTAGACAGGACGTCCAGCTTGCTTAGGAACAAAGTAATACATCATACCCAAGAAACCAGCAGTCAGTAGGAAACCTACCGCGTTATGGCCATACCACCATTGCACCATGGCATCGACTGCGCCAGAGTACATAGAATACGATTTGAATAAGCTGACAGGTACTGCCATTGAATTCACAATATGAAGTACTGCTACCGTGATAATGAAAGCACCAAAGAACCAGTTTGCAACATAAATGTGCGACGTCGTTCGTTTAATGATTGTGCCAAAGAACACTACTGCATATGCTACCCACACAACGGTGATTGCAATATCAATAGGCCACTCAAGTTCTGCATATTCTTTACCAGAGGTAAAACCCATTGGTAGCGTGATTGCAGCTGAGAGAATAATGGCTTGCCATCCCCAGAATGTAAATGCAGCTAATTTAGGTGCAAATAAACGGGTTTGACAGGTGCGTTGTACGATATAGTAGGATGTTGCGAATAGGGCTGAAGTACCAAACGCGAAAATCACGGCATTCGTATGAAGCGGTCTAAGACGACTATACGTTAACCATGGTGTTTCGAAGTTTAGTTGAGGCCAGATTAACTGGGCCGCAATCAATACACCTACTGCCATACCAACGATTCCCCACAATACTGTGGTTAATGCAAATTGGCGAACAATAGTGTAGTTGTAATCAGCGCCTGTAGGCTGGGAATGATTCATCATAATGCTTCCACGGCTTATTACTTTTACTTTTAATTATAGTAAAGACGGTGCTTTACCTGTTCAGGTGACACTTGACGAAAAAACAAACTGTTTTGAAGTTGGTTTTTACCGCTATGTCAAGGTATTACCTCATGTTTTTAATATCTATCACGAGGCAATGCAATGATACTTGAGCTGCGTCAAAAAAGATACTCACTGGCCATGAGTAAACTTGATCCAGATCAATTTCCTAAAGATAATGTTATCAAAATGAGTCGTGAGGTTATTATTTGTGCAGTTTTTAACAAAAGCCGTTTTCTTGTTATTTTTTATTACTAATTTAGTAGGATGCGATTCACAAACGCATGAAGAACACAAAGTAATACAATCGATCGATAAGACTTTATGTCAGTTTCATCGTGAAGTTTGTAATCAAGATGTTAATGAGCTTGTAGTGGGGCTTATGATTAACCCGGTTTTTGCGCCAAGTGAAAAACCATTACAGATTAAATTACACTTTTCTGCGCCTGTTTCAGATGTTCAGATGCGAATTGAAGGGCGAGATATGTTTATGGGAGTCATCCCTGTTAATCTTCAATCTGTTGATGAAGTTAATTACACTGGCACTGGTATTTATGGTTCATGCAGCAGTGATTACATGGTATGGCGAGCATTTGTCAGCTATTCATATCAAGGTCAAACTCAATCTACTTGGTTTGACTTCTTAGCCGACAACTCCGGTTAATGTGTTCGTTGTTAGCTTGACTGATATAGGAGGGATTGTTTCAATCTGTATTTAAAAAAGAACAAACGCTATTGATAATCATTATCATTAAGCTATAATTAGTCTAGGTTCAATTAGAGATTAACATTATGGCTAATTTAAACATATCTATCCCATTAGAAAAAATGGCTTTACTTATTCAAAGCGGACATTTATGTGTAGCAGACTTTAAAAGTTTGGATCAACAAACAAAACAAAAGCTTTGGCAACTGTGTTTATTATCATGTAAAAAAAGGGTTAATTGTACTAACGCAAGCCAATTTATGGATCTGATTGATCATGAAAGTCAGCTTGAAACTGACAGGATTGACATAGCCGACCTTACTTGAGTTTCAGCGTGATAGAGCTAATTTAGCTTAAAGGACTTGTTTATATTCAATAGGATAATTAGTTTCGTTGTGCAGGTTGGTATCAAAATCCCTTAACAATAGATTAGCAATAACTCGGTAATTAAAGAGTATATCTGGCTTATAACTTTCATTTTATAGGCTATGTATATTATAGGCTATGCATACTTGGCGATAGCTTTGACTTCTGAGTTGTCTTTTAATCTGCTGGCTATTCTTCAAATATGAATACCGGCCATAAAATATCTGAATGTGGCATAACCGTGTTCAAGACAACAGCCATTGAATATACGCGCTGCATTAGCTAAAACAATCAAGCATGAATGTCTCCAATGAGATGCTTCATAACTCGCATTTACATCTCACAAGTATTATTTAAAGTCACAATCTATAGTCATAGTTAAAACCAATAACCATAATGGTTTAATAACTGACGAAGTTCTAACTAGACCAATGATTGTCTCAAGAACGAATCATTGTCTTTGGAAAACAACTGACTGATAAACTCGATATCTGTCAAAGGCAAGTAAATCTATGGATATAAACATTTAAGACCACAAACTCTCATTGAACAAACAATCACACACAACTTCGCACAATGTATATTATGTTAAATAGGATAATTGTCAATATACATACTCAATCACGTAAACGAACTCACTACCTTTATAGAGCGTATCCTTACCCATTTTTGTAAAATTGATGAAATATCACGCGTCGCTGTGTAAATTCTATGGGTATTGCCCTTGATAACCTTTTCAGATTTTACGTAGCGACGCGATAAACTAGATGTGATCTAGCGGTTTGTTTGCTGCACTTTGGTGTCTTTCTATTTGTGTGGTGTGTAAATACTGGGATGTGGTATCAATGCTTTCATGACCCGCATCAGCTTGAACGTGCGACAATGGCCTTTGGTTTATATTAATATCATGTGTTATCCCAGTATGGCGGATATTATGCGCAGTTAGTTTTCTCATTAATAAGCTATCTTGTTCAAACCCATCTTCAAGTGCTTTATCTGCAGCCAGGCCAATGATTTTATCCAGCTCGTCTCTAATTTGTCTTATGCCTAGGTTCGCGCTAATTTGTCCAGCTTCTCGACCATGTGCTGCCGCTTTATGCCTAGTAAACAATGGATGTTGTTCAGTGATACTTGGTAAGTCTGTTAACCCTAAGTAAGCTCGGTATTGAGTTAAACTTTTTAATAAACTTTTTGAGACGGCAATATTTCTGGCTTTGCCACTTTTAGAAAATGGCACATGGAAGTACCAAGTTTGAATATGACTGTCTTGTCTAAATTGCGACATCATTGGTGAAAAACCAGCTCTGGCACTGATTTCTGATATACGTAAATAACAGCAATACATCAGATTAATGAGAAACAAACTACGTTGATGTTTTTCAGGTTCGTGTTCAGCCATATTGTTTACGGTACTGACAACATAAGACCATTGTAACTTCGTGAATGCATGATTGTTATCATCTTCATTCTTTACATATTTATGGTTAATCGCAAAACGGCTATGCTTAAGCCATAGTTGAGCTGGGTTTCTTTCTGTGTATTCTTCACTACTTAAATATCCATAAAATGAAGAAAGAATAGCGATTTTTGTTTTAAGTGCATTGTCACTCAATACATAAGGTTGTTTTTCACCGTACTGTTTTTTGCCAACAAATGGGCGCCATTGCGCATTCGGCACTCGCTCATCCAATGCTTTATCTTGCTTAAATTGGGCAACATTGAAGTAGCCAATAAGCTGCTCAGGTGGTTTTTCACAATAACTAATATAACGACTGATATCTTTTCTAGTGAGTTGAATTGGTGATAATGAGGCTACATCAAAACACCAGTGTAGAAATGTAGTGAGTTCACTACGATAGGTTTTATAGTTATTTTCTGATTGTCTTTGTTCAAACAACCAATCTGAACAGTGCTCAATAATTAAACCCGCATCAGGAACTTTGGTTAAGGAAACCTGAGTAATATACTGATTAACATAACTATTTCCAGTTAATATAAATTCAGATTTATCAAACAACGGATATACAGGGGGAAATTCTTGCGACATAGTTCATCTGCAATATAAACTCAATAAGGCGTTGATTATAACAAGTTTGTTCCCAAATGATTAATGCCGATAACGTTATTTATCGGCATTAAAATACCAGAAATTAAATGATAATTAGATTACTGCGAGTACTTTTTTCAACAAGGTTTCCGCATTAGTAGGTTTTACAATGTAATCAATAGCGCCAAGTTCTCTGCATTCAATAAAACTTTCTTTATCGGAATTACTTGTCAGCATAATAACAGGCAGTTTGTCGAGTATGTTCATTTTGTTCATTGTTTTTAAGGTATCTATGCCATTTAAAACCGGCATGTCGATATCGAGCAATACTAGTTCAGGTTTACAGTTTTTTAGTTTATTGATGGCCTCTGCTCCATTAGTGGCGACTTCTACATCAAACCCTTTGGGTTTTAAAATCGTAGTAATGATTTTTAACATCACATTCTGATCATCAACCACAAGAACTAACGGCATTTTCTTTTTAAAACTTGGTGTAGCCCCCTTCACTTTACTGCCTATCTCTTTGAAATAGCTTTGGTTATGTGCCTTGAAATTTTCAACTTTAGGTTTTATTTTTGATACATGGCCATTCATTTTTTCAATTGAATCAGTAGGTTCAAGGCTACAGAGTTTATCGATCTCAGCGATGAGCTCATTTAACAATTCATGTTGAATCCCCTTCTCATCGCTGATTGAAGTTTCAACTTCATGCAATTGTATAGAGACGTTTTGCAATTTATTAATAATCGTTTTTTTGTCTTCTTCGTATAAGTGCACTTTATCCTGACTTGTAAGCAAATCGCACATCTGGGCTATTGAAAGTCGAATTCGGTTCATATCATATATTGGTTTAAACGTTTCGTAACTGTAGAACCGCCCTTTTGAACACTCAAAATATGCTGCTTCACGATGCTCTCGACAGCAAATTAATAAAGACAAATGCTCCTTATTGAATAAATTTTTTGAATCGTTCAGTTTTTCAATAATTTCATTAAATTCTACCGCCTCTTTCGGCTCTTCAAATGCATAAATGAACAGCAAAGGTCGGGTCTTATCTTCGGTAAATTTTATAAATTGGTCTTGGTTTGTGTTTATTTCGCAATACAATATCTTTTGATACTTATTCCTAAGTATTTCTTGTATCACTTTTTTTATCTCTATAGATTGATAAAACACAACGACATTTACCAAATTGTCCATAGGTTGTCCTTCTTATATGAGTTATCGACCATATCGTTTAACACAAGGCGCAGTTATACAACTTCTCTTTGTTTTAGTATTTGATTAATTGCGTTGAGTTCTTTATCTATTTCAGGATACTTACTTTCAATACCATCAAAGTCAGTGTTATTTTTTTCTATCCATTTAAAAATATCACTTAACTCAATCGCGCCACTAGAAACTGATGCGCCTTTCGCTGCATGACTTTTACTGCGAATGATTTCTGAGTTTCTTTCGGCGCAATGTTGTTTTAGTGCTTCATAGTCTTCATTCACGCTAGTCCAAAACATGGCTAAAATTTCATTAGTGATACTTTCATCATCCGTTCCAATGACCGCTTTTAATTTTTCAAAATCAATTGCATTATTGTGTTGCTCAACACCATTTGTCATTGAGTAAGAAACACTTTCTGGCTGTTGGTGAATACCAGTAAGCGGTAAATATTGAACTAGCTTTTCTTGAAGAAGTTCTATTTCTATCGGTTTAGCTAAATAGTCATCCATACCAGCTTCTAGACAGTTTTCTGATTCGCCTACCATTGCGTTTGCTGTTACTGCAATGATGGTTATTGGTGAACAATTTTGTTTTAATTCTTGCTCTCTAATGGTTCTAGTCAATTCAAGACCGTCCATATTAGGCATATGACAATCAGTAAGTAATAAATTGAATCGACCAGACTGCCATTTTTCAAGAGCTTCAACACCATCATTTGACATTTCATATGCATAACCCAGGCTTTCTAATTGTTTACCTAGTACGAGGCGATTTGTTGGCTGGTCTTCCGCAACCAATATTAAGCTATTAGTTTGTTCTGCTTCTTCAATTGTTTGCGTAATGACTTTCTCAAACGATTGACTGTTTTCAGTTGACCAATCTAATGCAGGGCTTTCAAGGCCGCACAATACCGCCATTCCGAATATAAACTCTGTGGGTTTGTAAGGATGAGCGGCACAAACATAAGTATAAGGATCTAAATGTCCCTTTGTTGCAATAGGATCATCATTAAGAATAAGTGTTTTAATTGACTGACTTATTTCAGTAAAAGATACACTATTGTTATCGGTAATCAGTAAAGCATTAGAGGTACCCTGAGCTAGACTTTCAAGTTCATCGAACTCAACACTTGATACTCGATTACAACACAATTGATTTAGAATCATCAAACACGCATGTTTACGTTCTTCATTACTTATCGATACTAAAACATTGAACTTTTTAAAATCAAATTGTGAAAAAGCGCCGTTATCAAGTTGCGTTAGCTTTTCTATTGAGGGCAAAGTGACCGTAAAGTTACTTCCCTGACCTACTTCACTTTCAATATCAATGTTTCCATTCATTAGTTCAGTAAATGACTTAGTAATACTTAGCCCCAAACCTGTTCCGCCAAATTTACGCGTCGTTGAGGTATCAGCCTGTGTGAATGGAACAAATAAGGTTTCTTGTTGGGACTGTGATATTCCAACACCGTTATCTATGACTTCTAAAATAAGATTCTCATTAGTTAATTGAGTCCTGATAACCACTACACCTTTTGAATTAAGGCTTTTCGAAAACTTAACGGCGTTGCCCGTTAGATTTAAAATAATTTGTCTCAACCTAACTGAGTCAAATAACAATTCTTTCGGTATTGATAAATCCGGGTAAATATAAATTTCTACATTATTGTTTGAAGCATTAATCCAAAGGCTATCGATAGTTTTTTCTATAATAGACAGTACGTTACATGGGTTTATATCTAACTCTATTTGTCCCGATTCAATTTTAGAAAAATCCAAAATATCATTAATAATATCTAACAGTGAAAAAGACGAATCACGAATAGTCGTGGCCATTCGTTTTTGGTCTGCATTTAATGGCGTATTTTTAAGCAGATCAATCATACCAATAACACCATTCATCGGCGTTCTAATTTCGTGGCTCATGGTCGCTAAGAAACGAGATTTAGCTTTACTCGCCTGACGCGCTGACTCTGTTTCTTTTTCTAATTTTTGTTGAACTTGTTTTTCATGGGTCAGATCGACATTAATTCCGTACATCGTCACAGGTAAATTATTTTCATCCAGTGATAGGTTTGCAGCACACTGCAGCCAATGAATGGTTTTATCTTTTCGATTTATGATTCTAAATTCGGTCTTTAATGATGTTATGTTAGAAATAGCATCGCTGACTTCTTGTTCAGCCTGTTCTACGTCATCAGGGTGCACATTATCTCGCCAATCGTTGTATTCAATACTCTTACCGTCTTCAACTCCGTATAAGCGGTACATTCTTGAATCCCAATTTAACTGACCTGTTTTTATATCAAATGACCAATTACAAACGCCGCCAGCTTCTGATGCTAAATTTAAACCACTCAATAACTTATCACGTTCAGAATTTGCACGATGTAGCTCTTCTGCAGACTGTTGACGCTCAGTAATATCTTCCACTACAGCAATAAAGAATTTAGGTTCGTTACTGTCTGCATCTCTTACTAATGACACAGATAAATTAGCCCAGAAAAAAGAACCATCATTTCTTATATAGCGTTTGTCGGTATTAAAATACGTTATTTCATCTGCTAATAACTGCTTAATGTATTGATAAGATTGCTCTAAATCATCTTTGTAAGTCACATCTTTGATACTTTTACTAAGCAGTGTATCTTCGTCATAACCTAATATTTCGCACATTTTAGTATTAACTTCGACAAACTTAGTATCTACCCCAATCCGACCGATACCAACGGCTGCTTGGTTAAATGCTGTTCTATAAATCAATTCTTGTTCATACAATTTTGTTTGTAATGCTAATTCTCTTTGCTTAATTTGTTCTTGGAATGAAATATCTCTGATTATGGCGACATACATAGCTTTAGCATCTAATGTTGTCTCGCCAACTGACATTTCAATTGGTATCTGGTGCCCAGCTTTATGGAGTCCAAACAGTTTTTTAGGTTCGCCAATGTAATCTTTTATCCATGAGTTGAATGGAATATTGTTTGCTTGTTCCAATTGTGTTGGCTGTAAACCAGCTAATAGTATATTAATGTTTTTATCGAGTAAGTCGTTACGGTTTCGGCCGAATATTAATTCTAAGGAGCGATTAGCATCTTGAATAATACCATTTTGATTTAATACGATTGTACCATCTAGCGCCGCATCAAAAACGGCTCTTAATCTATCAGCAGAATCTTTTGACTCTTTAGTTCGCTCTTCTAGTATTAATGACATTTCTGTCATCGTTTCTTCTTCTTTTCTTTTGTCTTCGGTTATGTCATTTTGCACGCCAATAAAGTGAGTTAACTCTTTGTTTTTATTATATACAGGACCTATAGACAAATTATTAATAAAGGTCTCACCTGTTTTGGTGTAATTAGTAATAACCACATTGCATGAGACTCCTTTATTAATAGCATGAGCCAGATGTTTAACTTTGTCTTTTTCTGTTTTAGCCCCTTGTAAAAAACGGCAGTTTTTACCTAAAACCTCTTCGGGTCTATAGCCAGTAATTTGGGTAAAAGCTCGATTAATAAAGATGATAGGTTGATCGGGTAAACGCACATCTGAAACGACAATACCTGTTGACGTAGAATTAATCGCACTACGTTGTAACTCGAGTAACTCTCGTTGTTCTACATTTTTATTAATTAGCTTTGTTCTTTCTATAAATTTACTTTCAAGCTCTTTTAACGCGACATGTAAATCTGCTGAAATATATTTACTATTAATACTGGTTGAAGAATCTGTAGCTAAATCACTGATAAAATTAGAAAGTTCGTTCAAAGGATTCAATAAGTTCTTAAATACCGAATTCATTAATATGAAAAAGACAATAAATAAGAAAAATAAAAAGATACTGGCGTTTTGTATCATCACAACCGATGCTGAAAAGGCCTCATCATGATCAATTCTGACAAGTGTGGACCAACCTATTCCTTGTAATTCATTGTAACCCTCAAAGTGATTATAAATAGTTATTTGCTGCTCATCTTTTTGATCATGGGATGATATTTCAGTTCCAGAAAAACCTGCTATTGCTCTATCTGCACCAATAACACCCTCTTTAACAAGGTTAGTTTTGCTGATACGGTCAAAGTTACGTACATATTTTGATTGTTTAAAACCAATTGGATCATATTCAACTATCAATACACCTTTGGCATCAATTAAGGACAGTTCTACGTGATGAAGATCTTTTTTTGCAAGCTGGTTATAGATACTTTTAAATACTTCTTCTACCACATAAAAGTCGATGATATTGACCCAGATGCCTATCATTTCTCCTTCAGTGCTTAGTAAAGGTGTGCCAATAAGTAGATCAAATCTATTTTCATACTTATCAATAAAGCTTCGTTGTGGACCGAATAAATAAACTTGATTACTTCTATTGTTTTTATGATTTTTAATGGCTTTAAACCATTGGGAATTAGCGATGGTAACTTGGTCTATATTAGATGGCAGTATAGAAATTGAATTGTAATTCTCTGTGTTTTCGACAAGAATTTTACCCTGTAGATCAAGTACAGCAATTTTAGTTAATGTATTACGACTTTTAGCTAGATTATTTAATTCTTGTTGGAACAGTTCAGATATTACCTTTGTATTGAAACTCGTTTGATCAATCTCACCTAAGAATAATGGCAAAAACTTAGCATCTAGATAACTTTGATAAAGGCTCTTTTCTATTAAGCTTGTGAGTAATTTTGCTTCACGTTCATAGAAGGAAATCGTCTGCTCTTTTAACAAATTATTTATCGAAATTGAAAAGACCAGTACACCCACAAACAAGATGCATATAGATATAAAAAATATCGTAGGAATAGGCTTAGAAAGTTTCAAAGTTTTGATTCCTCTAACGAGTTTACCCCATAGCTCAAACCGCTTTCATTTATCTCATTAACAATGTCATGAGCGGCTAGCGGTTGACTAAAATAGAAACCTTGTGCAACTTTACAACCGAGCTTTATGATTAATTGCTTGGTTTCAAAATCTTCAACCCCCTCTGCCACGGCCAACAGATCCAAGTCTTTTGCTAATGAAATACTGCGTCTAAACAAGGCTTTAGATTTATCGTTGTTTAGTATGTCAGCAACGAAGCAACGATCTATTTTAAGTTCGTTAAAAGGCAACATGTGAAGTTGTTCAAGCGAAGCGAACCCTGTTCCAAAATCATCTATAGATAATTTAAACTTCATCATTCTAAGGCGCAGTAAGGCAACAATCATCACTGACGGATTAGAAGGAATCGCTGTTTCAGTTAATTCGCAGGTTATTGAATCATTGTTTATGCCGTGTGTTGCCGCTGTTTCTTCAAGCCAATGTGGAATAGTCTCATCATCTAACAACTTGCCAGATAAATTAATCGATAAGTTTAGTTTTTTATATTCAGGTTTTAACATTGCAAAATACTGAAACGCATCATTGATAACGGCTTTAGTCAACGGCATGATTAAATCAGTTTCTTCGGCTTTATTAATAAACTGTGAAGGCAAGATAATTTGACCATTGTCTACAATTCTTGCTAATGCTTCAAAACCACATATTTCATTGGTCAGTAGATTATATTGTGGTTGAAAAAACGCTTTTACATGTCCATTAACAATATAATCCTTGAGATCATGCTCGGTAATATCTGGCAATGGAGTTTGGTACTGCTTCATGTTTATTGATGCTGCTTGCTTAATAAACGACTGAAGCATATCGGAGGTGATTGGTTTAGGGACAATACCTAGAATATTAAGGTGATAATGGGTTGCGAGCACTTTAGCAGAGTTAAGTAAGCTCTGATCTTCTCCACTAAATAATACTATTGGGGTAGCATACTGTAACTCGATGAGTCTTTGTAAAAGGTATAAGCCATCCTTCACTGGCATATTTAAATCACAAAATATCAGGTCGAAATGATTTGTTTTTATTAATTCGAAGGCCTCTAATCCATCGGCAGCTTCTGCAATAGTGTATTGACCTAATAGGCCAAGACTTTTCGAGAAAATTTTTCGGATGACAGCTTGGTCATCAACTATTAATACAGAGCGTATTTCCTTCGTCACCGTCCCTCCGTTATGCGAATATCCCTTTCTTAAATATGAGTATAGTCAGGAATATTAAAAACGGGTAGCTAACTAAAAGTATAAGTCCTTGTATCTGATGAATGTTATGTTTTGCTTATTCGTTTAAACCGCGAAGCGCTATTTTAAAAACAAAAAAAGCCGCCAAAGGCGGCTTTTTTCGAATAAAGAATTTGATTAGAAATTCATTCGAGCATTTAAACGGAATGTACGACCCGTTTGATATTGATAAACGGTACGCGAATCTGTTGCATCTCCACTAATTGGGCTTCCCTCATCTAACACATTGCCATTCACATTTAAGAATCGGCTTGTATAGTATTGGCGAATGCCTTCATCAGTTAAATTCACTGCTTGGAATGAAAAGGTAACAAAATCATTTAGTTTATAACTTGCTGAGAAATCGAGGGTTTGACGTCCTTCTTCCCATAAAGAGCCTGACTCCCAAGAACGTTTAGCTAATTGATCACTATTACCTCGGTATGACAACCTAAGTTGATGACCATTCTTTTCCCAAAATGCGGTGACATTATAACTGTGCTCTGGTGTGTAGGCGACTTGTAAAGCAGGTAATTTCACTGAATCATCAATCGATGACACCTCTTGGTCATATTCACTATCTTGGTATGTATAGTTTGTTTGAACACCTAAACCAGATAACCAACCAGGCAACATGTCAAAGGTTTGAATATATTGTAATTCAACGCCTTTAATCGTCGCACCTTTACCATTTTTAATTCGTGTGGTTTTAAATTGCGCACACATTTGTTCTAAATCACCTGAGTACATCCAGTCTTCACGGAATTCATCACTGCCTTGAAAGCGTTTAGGCATACATTGTTCAAGACTGTCTTGTCCTGCAACTAACACGAGATCATCAGGATTATATGACTCACCTTCAGTTAAACCAACATCACGTAAATCATCCATGTAGGTAACAACGGTTTCTGATTCTTCAAAGTTAGTCATATCTTTGTAGAATAATCCTGCTGAAAGCATACTGGTTTCATTGAAATACCATTCATATGATAAATCTAAGTTGACTGACTCAAGTGGGTCAAGCTTTGGTGAGGTTAATGTGATTGTATTATTACGGTTGTAACCACCCCATTGTGTTTCACTCACTTTAAAACCAGGACGTAATGAGTCTATTTGTGGTCTAGACATGGTTTTAGATGCTGCAAAACGTAAAATCGTATCGTCTAAAAGCATGTAATTTAGATTTAAACTCGGTAAAAACACGTCATAGTCATGTGTACCAGTAACATCAAAAGTTCGACGACTTCGATCTTCTGTAGCAACTAATTGACCATTCTCATCAAACTGACGATCCCCATATACATAGAATTTTTCAGTAGAGACATCACTGTGACGCCATAACCACCAATCAGTCTCGTTAGGATTGCCACGCACGGTATTTGGGTCGAAACATGGGCCTTGATCAGCAATTAAAATATCATCGGTTAGATCATTTGTTCCAACTGTATCATAACCTTGTCCATCAACTCGTCCCCAACGCGCTTCAGCATTCCAGTCTGTACCATAAAATGGAATACCACCACATTCAGGTAAACTTGAATCCCGTAGTTCAGCAAGTTTAAAGGGATCCATTAAACGGCCAACGYTTCCTGGGTCAAAAGCAAATTGCACCCCTGATGATCCTGCTGTTGATACTTCTGTTTTTACATAACGCACACCAAGATCACCTGACAATCGGCCTTCAAATAAGTCAAAGTTTGCTTTTAAATAAGTAGCAAAATTTTCAAGTTCAGCTGAGCGGGTATTAGAATCATCGGGCGAAAAGCCAACAGATGGAGAACCCAAGGCGACATCGAATGCTTTAAAGGCAGAGAACGTGGCCCAACCATCTGTAAATGCATCACGGCCATAGCCATTGCTTGACATAAAATCGTCAACAGGAAAATCGGTGTCTGTTGCAAATAAATCACCACTAAGGGATATCAAGCCATCATTGAGCACAGCAGGATTACCGGTATAAGGGTTGTTAACCACAATACCTTCTCCAACGCTGTTGAATGCATTTTGTTGATCATCAACATATTTTTCGCGTTCAGTGTATTTAGCGCCAAATTCAACGCTGGTGATAGGCCCAGCATCTAACACCCAATCAAAATCTACAAATGCTGATTTTTGAACATCTTCCACAGCAACAACGGATCGATTTAAAAAGGTTAAATGCTGCGCATCTAATTCATCAGGATTAAAGCCTGTGGTGCTATAGTTATCCCAAACATTTAACGGGTCGCCAAATTCGTTATTCGCACCGTAATCAATTAAGCCCTGACCACCTACTAGCGTACAAGGTCCGTTAGTACAGTCATAACCAACAGGTTCAATATCTGTTGCTGGTACATTCTTAATCAACCAGCGATTGATGTTGCCGTAGTTTTGCATGGCAATATACACTTGATTGTCTGGGATACGCTCAGACTTTGAGTAACCTAAACCCGCTTCCATAATGAAGTTATCTGAAATGTCATGGCGAACGTCAAATGAGATTAAAGTGTTTTCTTCTTCATATTTGTTTTCAGACTGAATTAAACCACCGTCGCCAAATCGATTTAGATACTTTGTGAACGTATTGGTTTTGGTATCAATCGTATGCCAATTTTCTTGTGGATCACTCCAAGCAGATGGGCCACCACCTAATCCTGGATCGACACCCTCGATCATATTACCTTGCTGGCCACTTCTTACTTGTACACCATGCATCGAGCTTTCGAAATCTTGTTTAGTATAATTGGTGTTGAGGTTAAATTCAGTTGCACTGGTTGGTGCCCATTGCAGACCTAAATTAAAATTAAGGCGTTCAACATCATTATGACTTAATTCGTATCGGCTGTTCTTGTTGGTGATGCCCCACACATCTTGTACTTGGTTGCCTTGTGTGTCTGTTGCAAGGTGTGAAAATTCTGAAACCCATTGATCAGCGGCATATTGATCACGACGATATGAATTTGTTTCGGATACTGCGGTAAATATAAGACCAAACGTGTCATCTAAGAATTTTTCTGAAATCGTCCCAGATAAACGATAATTTTCATCTTCCAGTAAATCGTTATAACGGCCTTCAACAGTCAAATTGCGGATTTCATAATTTAAATCTAAGGGCTTATTGGTTATTAAATTAATGTTTGCACCTAAAGCGCCTTCTTCATGATCTGCACTCGGTGTTTTTACTACCTCGATTTTCGATAAAATATCTGATGAATACTGCGATAAATCGACACTTTGGCTAAAGTCTGTTGAACCTAACTGAACACCATTTAAGCTAATATTATTTTGTTGTGAATTTGCACCACGAACAGTAATTCTCGACCCTTCACCATCAACTGATTGAACAGTCACACCGGTAACACGAGATAATGCATCAGCAATATTTTGATCCGTTGATTTACCAATATCTTCAGCATTGATTGAATCTGTTAAATTTTCCGCAAAGCGTTTATCGTTGATGGATTTTTTTAAACTCCCTTTTAATCCTTTTACTTGGATAACTTCCATTTCTTCTGTGGAGTCATTATTCCCTTCTTCTGCAGATACCTGTAATGACATCGCAGTTAGCAAGGCCAGATACACTGAGCTGTATTTATAAGTTTTGTTTTTAAATGGCATGTCTACTCCCCCAAGAGCGTTTATGTTTCTGCCTCATTGAGCTGCAAAAGTTAAAATAATGTTGCAACTCTGTTTGTAGACATTACTGATCAATAAAATAACTGTCAACATAATTTTGTTAACAATCTTCAATTAATCATATTCCTAAACAATGCCATTTATAATTAAGGTTTATTTTATATCAAACGTTGTTTTTACAATATATTAACGTGTATTTCGTAAGAAATAAATTACTGACACTAATCTATTAGTTGCTGATTTTATTGACAATATGCATCTAATAATCATTAGCGGTATAGTTAGAATTTTGAAATCAAGCGCAACAGCATTATCTACTGTATTGAGTTAATATCTAGATAAATACGCCACAAAAATGCAGTATTTGTTATTGAATGTTTGTTCAAATTGCGGAAAATAAAAGAGTGCTTTTATGAGTTGATAGGCGTGAAATGTTAATTTTTTGATAAAGTATGCCGGTAAATCTTAGTGTTTGACTTTAGCCGGCATATATCATTTTATGAATTGTCGCTTGAAAATGGTTTAAGACCATTTGTGCAAAAAAGGCCAACCTGGAAATTGCTTACCTTTGTTTGGATCGGTATTCCATTCCCAACATTCAAATTCAAATTGTTGGGCTTTGTGGTCAACCTTCACAATACCATAGCCTTCGCTCTTCAATGATCGGTCTGCCAAAAAGTTACTCCATGAATTTTTGGTTTGTTGCTTAAAGTCATCATAAGTTACTTTCGGGTTGGCAACGGCCAATACGCGCATTTTATTACCAAATATGTCGGTAAAGTTGCCAGTATTAGGATCATTATTGAACGGGTTATCAAGTTTGCCTAAACCTTCAAACCAACGCTGCCAGAATGCAGCTGCTGCAGGGCCAGCGAAAAATAGCGGTCCATCATCAAAGGTATCAAGCCCTTGTTTGGCCATCATTGGTAAATGTTGGTCGCCACAGATCACCACGGCACCGGCGTCTTTAATCAGCTTAACTGCACGGGTTCTACCATCAGGTGGATAGCCGTTTGAGTCATAATCTAATAGCGGCTCTAAGTTGCTTTTAGTTTGAGGTGAACCCCAAATTGAGGAGGCAATACACACTTTAGGTAAGCCTTTGTCCATATCGGCCCATGCACGCAAAAACTGCTCTTGACGATGACCTAACAACTCTCCCTGAGTATGTAATGGATTGATATTAGTATTACGCCTTGATTTAAACTTCCTATCTTCAACCAGCGCAAAACTCACGCCACCATAAACAAAGGCACCATAAGTTACTGGAATATCATGATCTATTGGCGTAGGATCATACGCATCCGGATTATGACCATGCTGCATACGGTAAACCATTTTAACCAGCGCTTTGGTTTCCATATAGCCGCCGTCTTCTTCAGTGCGTTTGTCTCCTTCTAGTACCACAGGATCCCTACCGCCGACTCCCCACAAATTGCCTTGTAATACATCATGGTCATCGGCTAGCAATATAGACGGTTTATTACGAATTGAATCTCTAAATGTCCAATACCATAAGTACCAGCGATACAACATATCTAAATGAGAATCAGGTCTGCCCCGCCATACTTGCGTGGGCGTTGCTTCATAATATTGATCACCACAAAACACATACATATCGGGTTCATGACTATCACAATTACCGACTAACTTAGTATGCGGAAATAAAATGTTTTTAGGACCAAAACGACCCAATAGCTTTTCTTGTTTCAAACGCGTTTTGTAGTGTTCAATATCTAATGACAAGTTGGTCGGAACTAAACAAGAATATAACGCTATCGACAACGTCTTAGACTGACCAGGATCTTTTAATATTTGACCTTGATAGAGCACATCTGCGTTACCGTTATCTTGGTTAACAACCCGGTAATCATATTGTTGTGTATTATCCCACCCTTCAACTCGAAATTGAATGACATAACCGGGTTCAATTTGCGAAGTAGTAGATTGCCATTCGCTGTTTGATGATTGACGATATTCAAGTGAAACCTTGCGATATTCATTCTCAGCAACAGGCATAAATTGTGCACTTAGCTTTAATACCGACTTATTCAAGCTATGCATACAGCCAATAACTGGCCCTAATCCTCTATCATCAAATTGAGACAGTTTGTCACCACCGGACTGAATATCTTCAAACGCCCATCTTGCGCCGCTTTGTTTAGATGGCATTGATGACAACAACATCACGCCGCCAAGTAATTCAGAACTAGGTACACCAGTACGAACAATAAAACCTAATTCTTTGTTAGTTTTACTGTCTATGGCGATCAAACGTACATCAAAGTTATTATTTGATACTGGGTCAATATGGCAATCTAAAATGATTTCACGGTCATGAAGTTGGCCGATGTTCACTGTATTAGTTCTAACCACTTTTTCGAAAGCCAGCGGCTTATTGGTGTCAGAAAAACCTCTAAAACTTAGTTCACCTTTGTCATTAATGACAGCCATAAAGCCGCCATTTTTACCCGATGCGCGTTGAATTAACGCACTAGCACGGTAATCAAGTTGGTCTGCGCCTGCTGCTAATAAAAAACCACAAAAACCGGCTTTAGTCGGCGTTAAGTTACTGACTTTAGCTTTGATACGTGCCGGCTTTGGTGTGTTGTTGAGTTGGCGAGTTAAAATAGACACTGTGCGCATTTCAAAACCACGTTCACCGCGAATACATTCAATTTTACCCGCATTCAAGCGCCAATCTTGCAAACGATTACCCCAAAACGCTTTCCCAAGCCAAGGGCGTTGAACATTGCTTGGCAATAATTCAACGGGGGTGGTTTTCGTTAATGAGCGTCTACTAGCTGCAGCTCTTGCTGCTTGTGTCGGAAACAGCATGCTTCCTGTAGCTAACGCCGACAGCTTTATAAAACTTCGCCTATCCATAAGCGCCTCATTTTTTAATTAGTCACTGACATGACTTAGATAGTTATACTTTCAACAATTAGACTTAGTAATTAAACGGTGTTTAGTTACTGTTTTGAAATGTACCTGCATCAAGGATTTGTCGTTTTATGCTAAAGCGACAAATATAATTCCAATTCCAGCTTGCATCATACTTATGACATAAGCCCCAATCTAAACCTGGTTTAGCTATTTCAGAGCCGCTACGAAACAAGCCAATAGCTTCAGGTGCGCCTTTAATATGGGCTTTAATTTCAAAATTTTGGCCATCTTCAGCGAACTGTATGGTATTTTTTTCTGGTCCGTCTGTTGTTAATAATGACGCTATGCCACCTTCAAAATTCCAAACAACCACTTCGTGTCCACTATTTGAAATTGGGTTTAACTCAGATTTGATATACGGTCCTTGAATATTGTCTGCAACTGCCACACCATGCTTAATTTCACGTCCGCCAAAATTCATTTCTTCACCCATAGTTTCACCTTTGTAATAAAGGTAGAACTTGTTATCGAAAAACAGTAAACACGGATCATGTACTTTATGGCTGTCAAAACTCCCTTTGCTGGTAACATGAAAGCGATTATCTTCATCTCCTCGCCATTGCCCATCTTTACTTGGACTTAAGATAGGAGAAGCTGATTTATGCCAAGGGCCATAAGGGCTATCTGAACTAGCCAATGCAATTTCTTCATATTGTCTGTTGGTGTAAGGTGTCGTCACTGTTTGATAGACAAGGTAATAACGACCTTGGTGAGCTAATACTTCAGGTGTAAAAATAGCGCGATCATCATATTGGCCATTTTGGCCCCGCTCAATGGCTACACCTTGTTCTTTCCATGTTTCACCATCTGTCGACGTTGCATGCCAGACTTCCGTTAAATCCCAAGGAAACACTTTGTCGTCTACGTTGTCTGAACCAAAACCGACCGTTTCACCGATACCTTTGGTATACCAGCAATGTAAAACCCCATCGACACTAATTACAGATGAAGGATCCCGTCTAATTACACCTTCTTCATAGGCAAAATCGCCTTTTAAAGGGGTTACATCAAACTCAACTAACCAATCAGACGTTGTTTGGTCATATCCTCTTTCGATTGCTCGTTTACTAGCAAGGCTCAACGGTTTATTAGGGTTCATTCGGGTTCCTAAAATATATTTTGTTTTTCTAGTTAATGCGGCTATTAATTTTTAAAGTCGTAATCACTAATCACGTTTATGCACAATTATTGTTGATTTTAGAAGTCATCATTTGTTGATAAACATCACCAGGGAGTAAAGCGCCTTTGTGCTGCACAACTTCACGAGCAACAAAACAAGCGTCTGCAAGTGCGAGAGAAATACTGTTGCCAGCTAACCTACTGGAGAGATACGTACCAGCAAATGAGTCACCTGCAGCTGTTGAATCAACTTGTTGAGGAGCTGGATTAAATGCTTGATGGTCTATTAACGAATTAGAGTCATATATATAAGTACCATCAAGGCCACTCTTTACTACAATCTCAGATACCGCTAAGGATTGGCAATACAAAGCGACTTCGCTAGCGGTGTTATGGTTATAAATAATCTGATGTTCTTCTACACCAGGTAAGGCAATATCGCAGTGCTGGTAAGCTAAATCAAACCACGTTTTTGCATGTTCAACAGACTGCCACATTGCGGTGCGGTAATTAGGATCAAAGGCGATTAATGCACCCTGTTGGCGAAATTTCTGTATGAGATTAAGCAGTAAATGTTTATCTTCATCAGTGAGAATCCCTAACGAAATACCACTAAAAAACACGAGATCAACTTTACCAATACGGTTTAATAATTTATCCGTCGTTAGTACTTTCATCATCTGAGTGGCTGCAGACTGATTACGCCAATAGCTGAAACTGCGTTCACCTTGATTATCAGTAGAGATGGCATAAATACCAATTGTTGCTTGCTCAATACTTAACGCCGATTGACTGTTAATACCGTTTTTTCCCCACGCCGCTCTCATTGCTTTACTAGGTTGATCATGACCAATTGCACTAAAGAATTGACAGTCAATTTTTGGCTCATATTGTTTGGCGTAGACCAAAGCATTGTATGTGTCACCAGCAAAAGCACGGTGTAACAATGACGTAGAATGTTCAGATAGTTCCATCATGCACTCGCCAATGGCTAACATAGACGTCATGTTTATGCCTCTCTTTTAGCGAGTGGGATACTATTGTCTTTGTTATCTGTGTGTTTGCCTGAGAGCAAAATTTCTATTTCTTCAATACTTTTGTTTTTCGTCTCTGGCATGATTTTGAATAACAAAATAAATCCAATTGCACCACAAATAGCATAAAACAAGAATATTTCATCAGCACCAAACACACTTAATTGCCAAGGGAAAAACTGCTGCACTAAATAACTTACGAAGCTTGTGATGAACGCAAAAACAGGAATCGCAACACCACGAATATGTGTTGGGAATATTTCAGAAAATAACACCCACATTATTGGGCCAATTGAAAAATGAAAAGCTGCAATGAAGCCAATGATACCCGCGATAATTAAGTTAGCATTGATAGTTGCAGCACTTTGCAGCAGCACACTTTCATATTGCTTAGCATCCGACTCACCTAGCACACTAATCAAGGCTGTCTTAAATTCAACGTCACTTTGAAAAACAACGTTTAACATAGATGTTAAAGGCTCAATGTTTACTTGTTCTGCTAGAGACACTAATGATTGTTCTGTTAATGAATAAGTAGCCTGACTAAAGCCCCAGTAACAAGCAAATAAACTTATGGTGGCTGTAGCGAGTCCCCAAATAACTAAAGGTCTTCGACCAAGCTTATCGATTAATAAAATAGCGACCACAGTAAAGATAATACTAACGAGTCCGACTACAACAGCTTGAAAAAAAGCAGCATCAGTGCCTATTCCGAGCTGTTCAAATACTGTGGGTGCGTAAAACATAATCGCATTGATCCCAGTGATTTGTTGCACAATACCTATGGTTAATCCAAGCATCACCACGCCCCGGACTTTACTATCAAAAAGACTTTTAAAGAGTACCCAAAAAGATTCTTTTTCATTATGACTTTTAAGGCTTTGTTTGATCTGGGCGACTTCATCTTCGCACTGAGTCGTATTGTTAAATTGATTAATAATTAGTTTAGCTTTGTCTTCTTTTCGCTTCATGATTAGCCAGCGTGGGCTTTGCGGGATGTTAAGTAGTAATAAAAACCACACTATAGCGGGTAAAATTTCGATACCTAACATCCAACGCCATGTATGAGTATCGATATGCAATGATGAAACCCAAGGGTACGCGCTTTCTGATATTTCTAATATGGCAAAGTTTGCAAAGTAAGCTATGGATAAACCCACTACGATGTTGATTTGAATTATAGAGACTAACTTACCGCGTAAATGTGATGGTGCGATTTCACCAATATACATTGCAGCTACGGATAAAGAGGTAAATGCGAGCCCGCCAATAAACCTAGCGACAACCAATGATTCAAAGCTGGTGGCCATGACTGATAGCACCGCTGAAATAATGTAGATAAATGAGATAATAACTAAGGTTTTTTTACGTCCAATCTTGTCGCATATAAACCCTGTGATCATCAAAGCAAATATGACTCCGAAGCCAGGTGCACTGACAACAGTTCCAATTTGAAGATCCGTTAAATCAAATTCTGTAGTGACAAAACGCACTGTGCCAGATATCAACGCTGCATCTAAGCCAAAAATAAAACCGCCCAATGCCACAACCAGCGCACAATATAAAACACTGTGACTTTTAATAATCATATTAACATCCACTATCTATTTAATTATCTACTTATATTTGTGCTGAGCAATGTAACCCAAATTTTTGGTATGATTTAACAGCACACTTATTGGCTCTTCAGACTTTAACTTCATCCCGCGACCAACAATGCAATTAACATTACATTAGCACTAACAATAAATAGATAGCAACTATTGTTAACAATTTACCAAAATCAATTTAGTTATTCTGCTAAAACAAAGTAAACAAATTACCCCATAACCTTAAAAGGTTATATTTAATAATTACTTAAAAATCTATAGAGCGTTAATCCATAACAGTCCTGCTTAATTCAACATTCAAAATTTTTAGATTTTTACCTTGTTTCGTCATTAACGTATTGCTAATAAAAAATTAACAATGTAGATTGTTAACAATAATTATTAACTGTTTAGCTAAGTCAAAATGCTTTGGGAAAAAGATGAAAATAAAATTAGATACTCGAAATGCGCTTAGGTATAGCTTCATAGCGACAACAATTTTGTCCACTATCGCTTGTCAACATGACACACAAAATATAGGCCAAAACGCAACACCAGCCGAAAGCGTGCCATTGGTAGTTAACAGCAAACAAGCGATGGATTTGATTAACTTCAATAGCCAAAGTAACAACATAATTAAACCTGTTGCCGCTCAGACGAGTATCTCTGATGGCAAATTACATGTCGCTTTTAACTCAAAAGATAATAATTATAGCGGTGTCAGTTTTGTTCCAGAAAAAGCTTGGGACTGGAGTGATTTGAATGACTTTAACTTAGCTTTTGATATCGTTAATACCAGTAATCATAGTGTGCAGTTGTATCTTGATATCAGTGATATTGATGGGTTTACTTATACACGAACGGTAAATGTCCCTGTTGGAGATAACATTCAAACCTATTACGCAAAAATGGCTGGCCATGACTTAGGTGTGATGGATAGCGATCATAAAGTAGAACTCAACTTCTCCTCAGGTTTACGTTCGAATCCTGATACTTGGCAAAGTAATGAACATCAATTTACCTCTATGTGGGGGAAGAAGAATCTCAATACGGCTGGCATCGCCAAAATTAGTTTAAGTGTTCAAAGCAATCTGCATGACAAATCTATCGATATTAGTCGAGTGCAAATTAGGCAAAATCCAAAATTTGATCCCCTCTTTCTAACTGATATCGTTGATCAATACGGACAAAACAAAAAACAGGACTTTATTGGGAAAGTTCATAATGATCTAGAGTTAGAACAACAACGTGTCGATGAGGCTAAAACATTTACCGGTAAAGTCGCAGAAGATAGAAGTCGTTATGGTGGATGGTTATCAGGTCCTAAGTTAAAGGCGACAGGCTTTTTTAGAACAGAAAAAGTGAACGGTAAATGGTCATTAGTTGACCCTGATGGATATCTATATTTAGCCACAGGCATTGATATTATCCGTTTATCTAATTCCTCAACATTAACCGGATATGACTTTAAGCAAGCGTATATTGTCCAACCACCTAAAGATAACGTCACACCAGAGGATTCTCAAAAGTTAAACCGCGTGTCTGATGAGGCAATAGCGAGTCGATTTATCGCATCTAACACACGCACAAACATGTTCAGTTGGTTGCCCGACTACGATGCACCTTTAGGTAAACATTTTGGTTATCGTCGCAGCGCACATTCTGGTCCATTAAAGCATGGAGAAACGTTCAGTTTTTATTCGGCAAACTTAGAACGTAAATACGGTCAACAAGCTAAAGGCTATATGCAGGCATGGGAAGATACCACAGTAAATCGAATGCTAGATTGGGGTTTTACGTCCTTAGGGAATTGGACCGACCCTAGGTTTTACGRTAGCAACAAAATCCCCTATTTTGCTAATGGTTGGATCATTGGAAATTATAAAACGGTTTCTAGCGGTGATGATTTTTGGGCGCCAATGCCAGATGTATTTGACCCTGAATTTGAAAAACGTGCCTATGCTACCGCTAAGGTCATATACGATGAAGTAAAAGGCAATCCATGGTGCGTAGGTATTTTCGTTGATAATGAAAAAAGCTTTGGCCGTTCGGATAGTACAGAAAGCCGCTATGGCATTGTCGTCAATACGTTAACTAAAAACGGTGCTGAAGTACCAACCAAAGCCGAATTTACTCGTCTGATGCAACAAAAATATGTGGATATAAATAAGCTAAATCAGGCGTGGAACAAATCGATTACTGATTGGGCAGAATTTGATAGCGGTATTGATTCGAGTATAAACAACGCTGAACAAATCAATGATTATGGATTATTGCTAACAGCCTATGCTGACAAATATTTCAGCACTGTTAATAAAGCAGTAAAGCATTACATGCCAAATCATCTGTATTTAGGATCTCGTTTTCCAGATTGGGGAATGCCACGAGAAGTCGTTAATGCATCAGCTAAGCATGTAGATGTTATAAGCTTTAATTCTTATAAAGAAGGCTTAACCAAAAAGTCTTGGGCATTCTTACAAGAAATTGATATGCCGAGCATAATTGGTGAATTCCATATTGGTGCTAAAGATTCAGGTTTATATCATCCTGGGCTTATTCTCGCATCAGACCAACAAGACAGAGCTGTTATGTACAAAGACTACATGAAGTCTGTCATCGATAATCCCTATTTTGTCGGTGCTCATTGGTTCCAATATATTGACTCACCTATTACCGGACGTGCCTATGATGGCGAAAACTACAATGTGGGTTTCGTTTCGGTAACTGATACGCCTTATCCCTATATGGTGGAAGCTGCAAAAGCAATCAACAAAACAATGTATCAACAACGTTTTAAGGAAAAATAAACAGATTCAATTTATAGAAGTATTTCTCTCCCCAGTGAGTACTTCATTTTGCTCCAACCTAGTAAGGTTGTTTGTCATCTGAACAGGTCTTCAGATTGCCCATTTTACCGTTAGTTAGCCATGTAATTTGTTAACAATATAATGGTAAATGGGCATTTTTTTGCATTTTTAAAAGTAGGATATAAATCTTGCACTTTAAATTCAGATACTTATAAAAAATTAAAGTGTATATTTTTAACAATATGACATTTGACAATTGTAATAAAATAGCTCAATGTCTAGAATGTTAAATAATATGAATAAATTGGATATATCATGGCTGCAGCTAAACCTACCAAAATCTTATCGGTAAAAGACCAAATTGCTGATCAATTACGTTCAGATATTATCTCGGGAGATTTGGCCCCGAATACCAAATTAAATGAACAAGAACTTGCTAAAAGATTTGGGCTTTCTCGTGGGCCAATCCGTGATGTTATCCTGCAGTTAACCAAAGAAGGCTTGTTAATTTCTAAGAACAATTGCGGCGCTTCAGTTAACAGTATATTAGAACCTAAGCTGCAAAAATTAATGATAAATCTTCGTCAAAATATAGAGGTTTATGCGATTGAAAATCTCAAGCAAAACCCATTAACAGATGATGATGTTGTTCAATTAGAGTCGATTCTAGATGAACTACAAGCGGCGTTTGATAGAGAAGATTTCACAGAAGTCACTAAGGTTGATATTTCCTTCCATAATTACCTAATTTATAAAGCCGGTGGCGAAGATTTGGTGAATATTTGGTATCCATATGTAATGCGTATGCGTTTAAATTATAAACGTATTACATCAAGTTCTGAGTGTGTTGAAGAGCACAGAGGAATATTACAGGCCTTACGTGAAGGTGACATTAGTCGAGCATCTAAAGCGATAAAAGCTAATATTAAATAAATCAGCAAGTTTCTCTTATCTATTATCAAGGGCAGTTTTCACTGCCCTTTTGCCTTTTTAAAATTGAATGTTTTTTAAAATGAATGTTTTTTTCGTGAAACGCTCAACCATTAAACTTAACAGCCAACAATTAACTAGAATCGATTAACTAACAAGGATTAATCCTTGTTCCCTAGGTAAATTCGAATCCCTTGAACAACAAACACTCCAAAACTTTGGCTTCAAGCTCATTAATTAACTCAATGGTTAATTCAAAGTAGTCTTGATACTCGTCTTTTCGAACTTTTAGATCAGACGTTATTACTTTCAATTTTTTACTTAGATAAGTTATTAACAATACATCGAATCACATGAATAACTCTATCTTGATGCTTGTTTTTATATTGATTAGGGATTCTTTACAGTATTTACCCGTGAATTAAATTGCATTTAAAAACCAAATGGTTATCAATTGCTATTTTTAGCATTAAAATACAGTTGTTTACACTAGCAATTTAATTCAACGACTAAAATAGTAAAAATTAACTTTAATAAATTTTGTTAACAATATTCATTAAACAATGCTAGGTTAGCGATATCTTAATTAAGGATAGATATGTTTGAAGGTGATCCGTAAATCGTCACCTTGTTGTCTACGAAGTTATTGTGTCCTGTTATGTTAAATAAATAAAAGTGAACATATATGACCTCGAATAATCTAGGCGATAAACAACGTCTCAACGCTATTATTATCATTGCTATGTTTATAACTTTGTTAGGTTGTGGTTCTTCAACTGCAGATAACAATGAAGTAAATGACCCCAAAATTGACAATGTTATTGTACCTGACAGCACTCCAGATCCATTTCATTTTACGCCAATAACAAATGCGCCATTAGCGAGCAAGAATGCCTCTGAGGTTATCCAAATTTCAGGAATAAATACCTCGGTAGATGTCAATGTCATTGGTGGCTTTATTTCAATCAATGATGAGGACTTTACTCAATCCACCCAAAGTGTATCAGATGGTGATTCAATTGCTGTTCAGTTGATTGCTGCCAACACAGTCGGTACAACTCTCACAGCTCAAATCACTGTTGGTGACTTTACTACTGAATTTGCAGTAACTACGACGCCTAACATAATGGCTTCAGCGACAAAGCTCATGTTTAACTTAGATACAATCCATAGCATTAATAATGTTAGCCAGTTTCAACGTGAAAAATTTATTACTATCCATGCATCTCATACAGAAAACGATTGGTACAACGTTGGGGTAAATGAATCAAGCGACCTAATTAGCGAATTTATTGAGGGTTATGACGTCTATTTTGGACGGGATACTGGCGGTATGCGCTATCAATTAAGTTTACTTAACGAATCGGCAGTTCAATCTGGTTATGCTAATGCAAATACGATGACTGATATTGGCGGTAATATTCGTTGGAGTTATAAAACGGCGTTAGATTCAAGGGCAAAAAGCCAAAGACAGCACGAGCACCGTAATCTAAATATGGTGATTGCGGCACAACAACACCCTTATTGGCCTGATGGAAAAGATACAGGTCAAGGCTGGGCATTTTCTCAACAAGATACACCTGATGAGCCTTTTGGCACGGCAACAGGTGATTACATGGGCCAATATATTGCTAAGTATTTTAATAAAAATGATGGCGTAGATATCTACGGTCAACCCAAGCCAAAATATGTAGAAGTTATGAATGAGCCGCTATTTGAATTAGTGGATATAGCAGAACAACCCAGTGATATTGCTCAGATATTTCAATTTCATATCAATATTGCCAAAGCCATAAAGTCAATAAAGATAGACAATGAACAAGTTAATAGTGACGTACTCGTAGGCGGATATACCGTCGCCTTTCCTGATTTTGATAAACAAGATTTTGCTCGCTGGGAGCAACGAGATAAAGCGTTTATAGATTTGGCAGGTGACGATATGGATTTTATATCGCTTCATCTTTATGACTTCCCTTCATTTCAAAATCGTGAAGAATTACGCTCTGGAAGTAACATTGAAGCGACGTTTGATATGCTTGAACATTACATGTACCTGACATTAGGAGAAGTAAAACCATTTTTAGTTTCAGAATATGGTGCTCAAGTACATGGGCTATTTAATCAACCATGGTTAGCTGAACGGGATTGGTATCATTTAAGAGCCATCAACAGCCAATTAATGTCATTTTTAGAACGTGCAGATAACATTGAAATGGCCATTCCCTTCATTCCAGTAAAAGCTGAATGGGGACGAGAAAGCGAAACTGTTCCCTATTACACACGTTTAATGCGACAAAAGAAGGAGATTGAAGGTCAAAGTGGCGATGAATATGTTTATACCGACATGGTTAAGTTTTATCAACTTTGGTCAGAAGTGAATGGCACTAGGGTCGACAGTTACTCAAACGACAGTGATTTCCAATTAGATGCTTATGTTGATGGCAATAATGCTTTTTTAATAATTAACAGTCTTGAAAAAACGCACAAAATGGTCGATGTGTCTGTACTAGGAATAGATAAAGATAAGATAAATAAAATTAGTATCAAACAGTTAACGCATAATAACAACCAAACATCACTAAACGAAACCGACTTAATAACACTTGATGAATTAGCCGAATATACGATTGAGAGTGAAAGCACGGTAATCATAAAACTCGAACTACTTGACGCCGTTGAGTTAGCTCACCAGCAAATTGAAACCAAATATTATGCTGAGACTTATAAGCGGTCGATTACGGCTAACAAGGCTGAAATATTTTCAATAAATAATGTTGTGATTGCTGAAACAGGTGAAGCCTTACTTCGCCTAGGACTTGGTCGTGAGCATGGTAAATCATTACAACCAACGGTAACCGTGAATGGCAACCCTATCAGTGTAAACCCCGATTACCGCGGGTATGATCAATACAATCAAGGTCAAGGAAGACTGCAATATTTTGGGGTTATTGAAATCCCAATCCCAAATACCTACCTAGATATAAACAATGATATCGACGTTAAGTTCGAAGATGACGGCGGGTTCATTACCTCAATTTCAATGCAATATTTTGCTCAATCAAAACCACTGAATCATTTTGAATAACTGATAAGACTATTTTTATTCGTTCAGTTTATTTCTGAGTAATCATGCTCTTGCTTTTATAGCAAGCAGGAGCTGAACACATCTTGTCAGTTTGTAAGTGGTATTCAATCTGGCTGGATCTATTTTTGTTTAATCAAAAATAGCCATTAGTTAAACACTTTTTACAAGAAAGTGTTCTTCATAAGAAAGGGAAATTTATGAAACCTAGTATGAATGTTATCTATGCTACTACTTTGATGGCCACCAGTGCATTAACCAGTGTTTGTATTGCAGCTGATTGGGATAATATTCCATTACCTGCGGATCCTGGTAACGGTTTAGTTTGGCAACTAAATGAACAATATTCTGATTCATTTAATTATCAAGGTAAAAATGCCACTTTTAACAGTAAATGGAATGATACCTACTTTAATAATTGGGAAGGCCCTGGTTTAACTCGATGGAGTCAAAACGAATCATGGGTTTCTGATGGTAATTTAATTATTAGTGCCTCACGTAAAGCGCCAAACTTAGTTAATGCGGGTGTGATTACCTCTAAAACAAAAGTTAAGTATCCTATATTCCTTGAAGCTAACATCAAGGTTAGCAACTTAGAGTTATCTTCCAATTTCTGGCTCCTGAGTGAAAATGACGAACGGGAAATTGATATTCTAGAAGTATATGGTGGGTCTCGTGAAACCTGGTTTACTCAAAATATGTCAACCAACTTTCATGTCTTTTTACGCAATAGTGATAACAGCATACGCAGTGACTTTAACGACCAAACCCATAATACTCCCACTTGGGGAAACTATTGGCGTGAAGGGTTCCATCGCTTTGGCGCTTATTGGAAAAGCCCTACCGATGTAACTTTTTATATTGATGGACAAGAAACCCCTCAAGGCTCATGGGCTGAAGTCGTAATGAAGGATAAAGATTATACTGGTGCCATCATGGACAAAAACCAATATACGATGAATGAAGAGATGTTCATTATATTGGATACTGAAGATCATTCATGGCGCTCAGAAGCTGGCAACGTGGCAACGGATGCTGATCTTGCCGATCAAAGCAAAAACAAAATGTATGTTGATTGGATACGAGTTTATCAACCAGTTAGTAATGGCGACTCTGGAGGCGATAATGGTGGCAATGATGGCAGTATAGAACCAAATACTCAGTACAACCTTGTCGCTAAGCACAGTAATAAGTGTATTGATGTTATCAATAGTCAAACCTATAACGGCTCTCAGTATCAGCAAGCTTCATGTACTAACACCAATGCTCAGAAATTCACTCTTAACCAATTAAGTAATGGCTTTTACACGATAAAATCAAACGTTAGCAATTTATGTTTAGATTTATCTGCCGGTAGCACAAGTAATGGCGCTAAAATTCAACAGTGGGTGTGTAATAGTAGTAATCAAAACCAAATGTGGAATTTAGCAGATAAAGGTGATGGATATTACGAGATAATCAGCAAAGTCAGTAATAAGTGTCTTGATATCGCCGGTAAGTCTACCAATGATGGCGCTTCTCTGACTCAGTGGAGCTGCTATAACGGAACCAATCAACAATTTAAAGTAGAGTAATAGCAAAAGTGATTTAACCGACAGCACCCAATGCTAACAAGGTCGTGACTGCCATGCTAAAAGCATAATAATCACAGGTTAGCGAAGTATGGGCGCTTTTAAATCATGAGTGTTAAGTGCCATTAATATAAAGTGTTTATTTAACGTTATTATGAGCTCAGGATTCTTGGTTTAAAAGTTGATTAAAGTGATCAACCAATACAAAACACAGCTCGATATACTGTACCGCTTCTAACTTACCAACCTGATAATCTTTTGCATGGGCAACTTTGTTACGTAACTGGCGTAATTCATTAAATAGTTTAGCTTTTTTAGTATCAACTAAATGCTGTGAAATCAGGGTTTCTTCAATTAATTTGTAGCGAGTACTAGATTCAAGATCCACGTTATCGAGCTTTGCTACTATCAGGTTTTCAGCTGCATCATCAACCTCTCGCCAAGCTTCTAGAATTGAGGAGCTAGGTAAGTTATCTACAGAGGCAATCAAAATTGCTTTTTTATTTTGTTTAAGCTCAGGAAAAGCCCCTTGTGCATGTTTTGATACAGCCTTTAATTCTTGTCCAAATTCAACTTCAAAGTCTTTAAACTTTAGTTTTCTAGCCAAAGGGATTAAACGAGCGATGGGTTTTTGTAACATCAAAACGCAAAATACAAACACTAAAGGCCAAGCGAGTTTATCCAATAACTCTATAATAAATTGCATACCATTCATTAAGATACATATCCTTTGTTATTAAGTTTGGCGCAGCAAGAGAATAGCCTAAAACGCTTTTAATCTTCAACTGTTAACTGTTTTCGCTCTTCAACACATTCAAAAGAACCCATTTCAAACTCTCTGCATATCCAAGGCCTATTTTCATAAATCGTGCACATCAATGTGCCTCGATCAACAGCTGCGCACCAACCATCATCCAGACGCTTCATTACTTGCCCTCCCCAACTATCTTCACTGATGTATTCATCGGGTACGCCGGTATCAGAAATTATCATTACTTCTAATCTACAGCAGCAAGCCTTGCAAGTGATGCACGTTGCGTTGGGATCAATCTCATTTAGGGATTGGCTCGGAATTTCGTTGATGTCTATTTTCATGTGCTCACTTGATATTGATTAGCATCAACACCTGGATAAGAAGAACACCATAATAACTGATTGGGTAGATATTAGATAACGGAGAGTTTAATAAACCCATATTGACGCATTATGCTTGTTGGCTATACATTCCGAAGGAACTAATTTCAGAGGCCGTTAAATGACGCCATTGCTTTGGTTCAACATCCAATGATACGGCACCAATTTTTTCACGATGTAGTTGATTGACTCTGTTTCCTACAGCAAAAAACATTCGTTTAACTTGATGGTAGCGCCCTTCAGTAATCGTTAATAGCACGTGTAAGTCATCAATTTTAATTATCTTAGCGGGTCTTGTGCTAGTTGACTCCCCCTGTAATAACAGTCCTTGTTCTAATTTAGTTATCGCTTCTTCAGCGATCGGTTTTGCTAATGTAACCCGATACACTTTGGGGCAATGCATATCTGGTCGAGTAATATTAAAGGACCAACGGCCATCGTCAGTAATTAATACCAAACCAGATGTGTCAGCATCCAAGCGACCCACAATGTGTAGCTCATCTTTATTTTCGATATCGATGTCATTAAATACAGATGGGTATTCACCATCAACATTTGAGCACAATGTATCAGGTGTTTTGTGCAGTAAAAGATACCTAAAAGGCCGTGGCGTTAACCGTTTATCAGTGTAAGTTATATGATTGTTTTCGTGTACTTGAATTGCACAGTCAGTAATGACTTGTTGATTAACCTCGACTAATCCCGACTCAATGACATTCACTACCTGTTGTTTATTCAATTGTGTACTACGAAGCACAAACTTATCTAACCGCATCGGATTTATATAGCCTTTTATTTTCGGGCGTTAATGAAAATGAAAAACGGCCTTGCGGCCGCTTAAAATGATAAAAACAACTATGCTAACTAAGTTAATACCAAACTTGTTCAATTGCATCTGCAATTACTGGCGCGAAATTACCAAGTATATTCGCGTGACCACCAGTGTACATAGCGAAGCTAGTATCTTCCTCTTCGGTTTCACCATCAGCTGTTAACACATAGGTCAATGAAGGGAACTCTACGATACTGATATCATCCATAATCTCAGCCCCAGCCACTAATTTATACTCATCATTACTTAACTCAGTGTAGGCGATTTCTGATAGTTCAGAAGTTGAAATGGCGTCGATTGTTGTCATGTTAGCTAACGCAATTGGATTCTCTGAATCACTACTGAGCACTAAGTTCGCTACGTCATAACCTTCAGGCTCTGTCCAAGTGTAGCTGTAACCATTATCTTGTTTGTAAGTACGGCTATTTTCAAAAAAGACTTTCGAAGCACTGTCATCTGTTTCAAGGTGAAAAACAACACGACTGACATTATACGATTTAGCATTACCATTACTGATAACGGCTTCTTCCATGGTGTACTCAACTTTTACTTCTCTCACGTTATTCGCATTAACGACATTTATACAATGAGTTTCTATTTTTTTAGTTGCAGTACATAAGCGATTAATAACAGCTTCACTTAAACCGAGTTGTGCAGCTTGGTCTTTAAAGCCAGAATCAATTTTGGCTTCTGGATCTGTAGGCGATGGATGAACTAACTCTTCTAAAATATCACAACCGGATAAACTTAACCCAATGATACAAATAGCCACTGCTTTATACATTTAAACGCCCCACCCTTACAAAATAAGAGTACACCGTAGGCTAAATAAAAATCTTAGTCAATGGAGATTATTGACTAATTATCAGGCCTTTGACCGTCGCAGCAAAACCATTAATCGGTAACTGTCAAAGTAAAACCAGATACAAACCTATTTTTAAAAAACATGACAATATTTTAAAATTGCTGTTCTCGTTTAACCTCGGTTAACAAATAAGACAACAAACAACTAAACTATTTTAATGGATTACATGTTGCTTTTTGAAGGGTTCAATCCTACATAACTGATTCTGCTAAGCCCTTTATTGTTTGTAACATACCGATATTCGAACTACAGCACTTTTGAAGCTGAATGACTAGGTATTTAAATGATGAAGAAAACAATAATAGCGCTAACAATGATGACGTTAAGTGCAGGTGCGCAAGCAGAATCTAATCAAGCATCAACCGATAAACTTAATTCTGCTATGGAACAACTTACCGTTGTCGATGAGCAAACGGATATTTTTATTACGGTAGATGAAGATGCAAGTTTTGAAAGCGTCACTTATCAGGGATTTATTACTGACATCTACAGTGAAATCTACGTAACTAGCCACGAGGCCAAAGAACACGGTTTAGAAAAAGTTAAAAAATTCTATATCTATAATGAAGTTGATATTGATGCATTGAGTCATAAAATAGCGGCAAGGATAGATGCTGACAAACCAACCGCTTTTTCTGTTGATTTGTATCGTGATTATCGTAATGACTCTGGTAAATTTACCTTCATAGCCCGTGTTATAGAGTATAAATAATCATTACGCTTGTTAATGATAAGTTTGAATAGGAATTTACTACAGAGCTGACACTAGGTGTTCAGCTCTTTTTAATAGCCTTTTGTCAGCTGTTACTGAAAACTATCCTTCAGATTTAGCCTGTTGTAATTGTTGGTTTTTTAACTTTATCAACTTTTGTATATTTCCCATCGACGCAATCATTAAATAACATGCTTGCAAGTACCCTTGCTTAGTTAACTCAGTCAATGCTGCGGGTGTTAAGTTGATTAACTCAGTCTCATTAATGACATATAAGCCATTAAACGTATGCTGTTGTCCATCAATGAGTTTTACAGAAACTTCAACAGCCTCAATTAAGTCGAGTTCAATCAGTGTTGTAATAAACGCATCTGTTTTTATGATCCCTTGTGCCAATTGATACACTAGCTGATGCATGTCCTTTAAATAGGCACTGGCTGAACCATCATTCTCAAACAATCGCTTCGCATCGACATTAGAGCACGGTATTTCAACAACGCGTTTCGCGTTCATATCGATAGTTAATGCGGTATTGTCGGTGTTTAGTGACTCGTTGTCAGTGCCTCGTAATCGGGCAAGCATGAAAGGCTGTCGTTTCACATGCATAGGGATCATAGTTGCATCCCAATTATCCTTAGTTAGAAACAGATTTTCACCTGGCTCAAACCCCAATAAAGCATGTAATCCAAATTGACCTGTTTGATTGTTTTTAAGTAAACAACAGGGGTATTCAATCACAAGCTTTCTTAATTCATCAGCAATAACTGGCACATAATGGACATTATCGCCAAATTGTTTGCCATATTGGGTTAGCACGGCGGTATTAAGATGTTGTTTAGGGTCGACTATTACATTATTCATTATGATCCCTCGGGTTAATTATATTTTTTGTAAACCATACTGATGAATTAAATTAAGCAGTGCCCGATTACTCGGTAATGTATTCATTAACTGCTGCGTTTTTTGCTTTGTTAGGTTGAATTGAGTTCGCGCTAAGTCTTGTTGTTTTTCATTAAGTGCCCAGGGAGAACTTTGTGTATTAAAGCCCATGCCATAAAGCACATATTGATAACTCGCTGCAGGGAAAATCTCTGTAGCATGAATAAAATCATTATCAGACGGCACTTGCGTCTGCCATAACGTTAATAGGGTCTGTAAACTGTCTGGAATTGACGCAGCCTTACGGTTATCTATCCAAAAAGCACTGTCATTGCGCTGATTCAACATGTAATGCAATTTTAGAAAATCAATAATTCGTTCCCATCGATATAAAAATGTATCATTAAAACGTTGGGCAACAATTTCCATCGCTTCACGGTTAGCAGGTAATTGTTCTGCAATCATTGCCGCTGATATTTCTACTAATAGTAAAGCTGACGCCTCTAACGGTTCTAAAAAACCAGCAGATAAACCCACAGCGACACAGTTTTTATGCCAGAACTTTTCCCTATGACCAGGGTTGATTGGAATTTTTCTAAACGATAATGACTCAACGTCATCTACTGAGTCAGCTAAATACGTTTTTAACTCATTTAAAGCTTCTTGCTCGCTAATATATTGACTAGCATAAACATGGCCAACCCCCCGTCTATTTGACAGACCAATATCCCAAATCCACCCACAAGACTGCGCAGTTGAAATGGTATGTGAAGCAATAGACGATTGCTCACTTTCATAAGGAACTTGAACAGCTATAGCAGAATCCACAAACAAAATGTCTTTGCAGCTTTTAAATGGCACATCAAAATGCTTGCCCAGTAATAATGAGTTAAAACCTGTACAATCAATGAACAAATCGCCATGAATATCACCTTCGTCTTCAGTGGTTAACGAATCAATAAAACCATAATCATCATTATTTATGGCAACCACATCTGTTACGAGGTGATGTACATTCAGTTTATTCACACAATGGTTTTTTAAAAACTCAGAAAACTTACCAGCATCCAAATGATAGGCATAATTAGCTTCAGCATCATATTCAGCCGTTGTTATGTATTTAGGAGCAAGGCCGGCTTCACACAGTGATTCCTGTGGACTCAAGGATGTAGAAAGTGAATGGCTATAATCGGTAGTAAACCACTGACGAATAGTGTTTTCAGCGTTATTCCCTTCTGGCAACATCAATGGATGATAATAATAGTCATCCTGTTTACCTGTCACCCATTTAGCAAACTTTGCCCCCTGTTTGAAAGATACATGACATTGTTTAATAAAGTCTGTTTCTCGGATCCCCATTTTTTTTAACGTCGTTCTCATTGTTGGCCACGTTCCCTCGCCGACCCCAATTGGCGCAACGTTAGCAGATTCAACCAAGGTGACAGAGTACTGACCAACAAAGGTATTGTTAAGTTTAGCTGCTATGGTTCCAGCGGTTATCCAACCAGCACTACCACCACCAACAACGACAATATGTTGAATATTTTTAGACTGTTCATTGGCCGCATTCGCGGTGTTAACCGAGTCGATTGGATTAGGCATATTAACTCCAATTCTTGTTGTGAAAACTTTTAACTGTTATTTATAAATAAAAATGTGGTTACCATACATATGGCAACCACATTAGATTTTAGCGAACAATTTTAATCATCGGACTTAGAATATCAGCCCAAGTCAGCAAGATGTTGTCTTGATGATTTGGACTGATACCTTGCTTATATAAAATTGACATAAGCGTTGAGATACTGATTAAAACTTAGCACTGATGCCAACGGTATAACGTGGACCGTATTGTTCTGCAGCTAATAACTGCTCTTCAAAACGACCATAGCGTCTTACTGTTTCGTCAGTTAAGTTTAAACCATCAAACGATACAGTGAATGTATCATTGATATCGTAGCTGAGACTTAAATCAAGTTGACCATACGCCTCAGTAAATGTTGGCTCATTACCTAAAGCGAGTAAGAACTCATCACGCCAGTTATAAGCGATACGCGCTTGGAAACTATCATTTTCATAAAATGCGACCAAGTTACCCGAGTCACTTAAGCCTGTTAATGCAATGGTTTGATCAAAATTATAAGGGTCAAACGATTCATCACTGTTAACAATGGTGTAGTTAGCAACTGCGCCAAAACCACTATCCCAGAACATGTATTGAGCATTAAGCTCCCAACCGTCTACTTCACGATTTTGTAGGTTATCTGGTGTTGCCACTTCCCAAGTAATCACTGGATCGGTAGCCTGACCTAAACAGTTAGGGTTCGGCGTATCAGAGGCATCAGGACAACCCGCTCTTGGGTTAACACTTGGATCTGTTAACGCTTGACCGTTAACGTCATTGATCGATCTGTTTTCTGTGCCAGCACCGATGAAGTTTTCTACGTATTTTTTAAAGTAACCTGCAGAGGCAAAACTGCCATCATCAAAGTACCACTCCAACGACAAATCAAAGTTGTCAGAGGTAATTGGCAGCAAATTCGGGTTACCTTGTGAGGCATTAAATGGCCCACCAGGTCTTGCTGATACATTGGTCGCAGGGAACATTGCACTGATACCAGCACGAGATAAGGTTCGGCTATATGAGAAGCGTGTTACGAGTTCATCTGTGACTGACATATTAAAGTCAAAATTCGGCAAGATGCGAGTATAGCTACCGGTTAGCTCTTCAGCCGTAGGCGTATCATCATATACAGGTCGCAACTCCTGTGCATGGCGATAATTCATTGCAATGATGCCATTTTGTACTGAGTATGCTGTAACGTCAGTATCTTCGTAACGTACACCTACATTCATTTTGACAGGCATATCATTAAACTCAGTATCAAAATCAAATGATAAATATGCTGCTAACGTTTCTTCATTAACTCCGTTTGTTTTGATATTCGGTTCAGCAAATAAACCTTCTGCTTTGACAATATCGATAAATTGGTGAACATCATATTGAGAGATATATGGGAAAAGGTTATTCGCCCCAGGGAATTGATCAGCAGTGTCACCTAAAGGAATGAAACCTAAATCAAGGTCGTCAAGAGGAACATCGACAAAAGAAAACACCTCACTTAAGCGTGTATCAATCGTATAGTCCGTATTCATAATACCAAAGTTGATTTTGGTTAACGCACTGTCAGACGCTTCGTTTTCCCATGTACCAGAAAAACGATATTGCTTAATGTTGTTATCCATTGAATAACCACGCTTTTGATATAAATCAGAGACAATATTGTCTTTGTTATATGCGCCGCCTGGTAAATTTGAATCATCAACAATGACTTCTGGAATATCACCAATGAAGTTGGCACCAATTAATGCAACTGAACCCGAAGGATTTTTAAGGTTCGCAAGGGTTTCAGCTGTTTGACCATCAGGATTTGATTTAGATGTTGAATCATGAACATCAAGTTCAAACTTTAATGTATCTGTTGCTTGCCATTCTATGTTTAGACCTAACGAATCATTTTCTTTTTCTTCATAATATTCCCAAGCCCAGAAGTTTAATTCATCGTCTTGATCTCGAGGGTTCCAAAGTGTGCCATTTGCATTTGCTGCCCCGCTTGGGTTATCAAACCAAAATGCTGAACGATTGGTATAACTGGTTTGCTCGAATCGAGAAATAGTGTAATCAACCGTCGCAATGACAGAATCTACAGGCTGAATTTGCAGCACAGCTTGTGCATTTTGGCGAGTTCGCTCTGTATCAAGTAATTCAGTTTTAGCTGTCCAAGGTGTCCAAATGGCTTGTTCAGGGTTTTTATTGGTATCAATTGCAGACAAATCAACATTATCTCTGCTGCGGTTTCTTACCCAGCCATCTGTACCCACTATATCAGTATGACTGTCACGCTCAGCATGAGAGGCAGATAATAAAAAGCCAACCTTGTCATCTGCAAAGGTTTGGCTAATCATGCCCGAAATTTCGGGCGTCACAGAATCACCAGTTTCAACACTAGTATCGTAAATACCTTTCGCACTCACAAATGCTTTAAAGCCGTCATAATCAAACGGTCTTGCAGTGGTAATATCTATTGTTGCCCCAATACCACCTGACGTGATGTCAGCTTTACCTGTCTTATAAACATTCACTCCAGAAACGCTTTCAGCCGCGATTTCACGGAAGTTAAAGCTACGAGACACCCCTTCTGATTGTAATGCTGACGAGTTTGGCATTTGACGACCATTTAGCGTCACCAAATTAAATTCTGGACCAAAACCACGAACCGTAACCTTGTTACCTTCGTTGTTTGCTCGGTCAATAGATACACCCGCTATCCGTTGTAAAGATTCTGCTAAGTTAGTATCGGGTAACTTACCTATATCTTCTGCACTAATGGCATCTACAACACCATCTGAATAACGTTTAGTTGACGCGGATTTGGTCAACGAGCTTCTGATCCCTTTGACCTGAATGACTTCAGTTTCTTGTGCTTGTGTGTCAGCGGCTAGGTCATCAGCCTGTACGCCTGTACTGGTAGCAATGATCATTGCTGCAGATAACGCGTTGAGTTTGAACTTACACTGTTTCATCTTAAAACCTTCTTATTATTTGGTTTAAAAGGTGTCTTGCTCACAAGAACAATGTAAATGACATTGCCAACGGCATAGCGAAGCCTGACCCTGTTAACAATCTAGCTACTTTTTAAACATTGTGTCAACTGTTTTTTGGAGTTAGTTAATTGTTGACAATTATCAATTGCGTGCAATATGGTGTTCGTAAGTGGTGAATTTACACACAAAAAAGTGAGTAATTAATACAACTAATTATCTAATAAATTCTACTAAAATGAATTTTTTTAGATTTATATACAACTACTTACCATTATTCGAGATAAAAAGGTTCAAATACCTGACAGTCAAGATAACAATTTTTTGCTTTTAAGTATTATTCTGATCAGAAAACTATCTTTAAGGTTTATTAGACTAATTGGTTACCTACTTTTTGCTGTGTTGAATCGTACTTTTTGATGACAAATAAACACTAAGGATGGAATATGTTTGCACAGAACGAAGAATACCTTATCGGTAATTCTTGGGAACAACTGAATACTATTAGCGCGACAATTAAGACTTATCTCTACCCTATGGCTTTTATTTTCATTACGGGATGTCAGCAAGTAACAGAAACGGGTTCATTTAAAAACACTGATAATGATGTTGCACATCTTCCTGCTCAGGCATCCTCCATCAAACAACTGGATAATGACTTAGGCATTATGAATAACAGAGACACTGACTTGGTCTCGGGCTTACCAGTTCCAATTACCTTAACCAAACCCAGATTCAGTAATGTCACCCAAGCGGTTAATTTACATACCACTGATGCTTGGAAATATGGCGGCCCCAGTATTGCAGATATCAATAACGATGGCTTTTACGACATGGTTTTGACTAACCATGATACGACACCCATAGCAATTTTTACATCAAGCCTCGCTGCAACACCTGCTCCGATGGCACATGTTCAATATGCCAAACAGCCTAGTCCTTTTGCAAAAGCTGACGCCCATGGTGTTGCATTAGGTGATTATGATAATGATGGTGACAATGACCTATTATTAGCTTTAGGGGGCGGTAATGGAACACAACCACAGCCGCAGCGACTGCTTCGAAACGATAACGGCTTGTTTGTTGACGTCACTGAGCAATCAGGGTTAAGTCAAATGGGGGCTAGAGGCCGTTCAGTACGTTGGGTTGATCTGGATTTAGACGGTGATTTAGATTTTTTACAAATTAACGCGGCGCAAATGATGGGAGAAACTATCCCCAGAAACATTATTTTTGAAAACATTAGCAACGGCCAGTTTATCTATAAATCGAGCCCTACTTTTGAACAAGTTGATGCTGAACGAGTCATTGTTACTGACATCAACAAAGATCATATCGCAGATTTAATCGCATTTTCACCCTATTCTCCTGTAACAGTCCTTTTAGGACAAATAGATTTTTCGTTTAAAGATGTCACCAGCCAATACTTAGGGAAAGATCCAGATACGACACATGTAACGGCAATTGCACAAGCTGATATCGATAACGACGGCGATATGGATTACTACTTATCCAGAGGTAAAGTTCATTATCAAATTGCCAATAATGCGGTGTCTTTTAACGAACAAAAACAACGATTAGATTTACGTGATGAAGGTAATAAAAGCCATGATGGATTAAGCTTTAAAGCAAGCAGTGATATCTTATTAACGGATTTTTATCATTTTCCCCGTGGCGCAGATAAAATCACTATTCCATTATTTTTAGGCGCAGATAAAACCCCATCAGAAAGACTCACAACAGGGTTTCCTGACAAGCAAATTAGCGTTTCTCATCAGCAAGCGTTAGGGTTTCCTTCATCTGTATCTCAAAGTGGCTGGTACTTAGGTTATTTAGGTGATGATCAATGGCGATTAGAATGGTTATTAACTGATAATCTTGCTTGGGATTTACGAGCATCTATCATAGGTGTCGATAGTGTTGAACTTGATTGGATACCACAAGATTTAGGCGTCAGCGATATTTTACTTAGAAACGATGGCGATCACTTTACTTACCTAAACCACCTACTTCCTGCGCAGCACCATGACAACAATTGGGGCGTTATCACAGCTGATTTTAATAACGATAGCTACAATGATTTCTTTATTTATCGCTTTGGCGAGCTAACACAACGAGTCAATGATGTTATGTTGCTCAACACGCTTCATCTCAGTGAACTAGATAACACCCCAAACAGTAACCTCAGCGAAAACAATTTACCCACTCACCACAAGGCTCATATACAAGCTATAGACGATAATGCAACACAATCAAGGGGCTTTGTAGCACATGAAAGTCACAACGCAACCATGGTAAACCGTCATGCTCATGGCGATATGGGGAGTGCATTTGATCACAATCAAGATGGTTATGTCGATATACTCAGTGGTGACGATGACAATGGCCGTTGGTACCTTTATCAAAACCGTTTAAATGATCAACTCCTTACTGACAATCACACCGAACAAACAACTCATTCTATTCATCATCAATATTTACTCATGCATGTTGGCTATTCAAAGTCTGGAATTGACCCGCATGCAGCTGAGGTAAGGATATTTACAAGCAACAAAGACACGCCGCAGCGCTTCTCAAACAACAAAACCATGACAAGCGCAAATACAGTTCAGTTTAAATGGATCGGTTCTGACAGTGCGAGTCATTCACAAAGTTTGAAAAATATTGTGCATTTTGGTTTAGGTAACCAAGATCGTATTGATAAGATACAAGTGCGCTGGCGAGATGGTTCGGAGCAAACAATGAATAACGTTAACGCAAACCAATTAATTACAATGGGTAAAATGAAACGTTAATGTGAAAGTTTAGGTTCAGGTGCAGTTTGGTTTTATCAGTCCAGCTGCACACTCTATTTAAAAAATCTGTATGAATTATAAAAGCTATAAAATCAATTCTCTAAAGTCACTTATCACTTTGCTTGCCACCAATAAATTATTGTTAATATTAAATTCATGTTGTATCGCGATAACATCACACCCACTGGCGATTCCAGCACTAATACCGGCGAATGAATCTTCAAATATCACGGTATTGTTTGGCGACATTGATAATTTATTAAGGGCTAATAAATAAGCAGCTGGTTCAGGTTTATGCTTACTAACATCTTCTTTAGTAATAATAACTTCAAACATGGCAGTTAAATTGAGGGCTTGAAGAATATCATTGACCATCCACTTGGCAGCTGACGTCACTAGCCCACAAGTTCTACCTTGTAATTGTAGATAGGTTAAATATTGAAGTGCACCAGGAGTTAACTGCAACGCCTGCAGTAGCAAAGCTTGATAGTGTTTTTTAAATATCTCATTGAATTCATTAATATCTGGAGAAATATTCGCTTTATCGAAGAAGAACTGAGTCACAATCCCCCAGTTTTGTCCCATCACTTCTTGATAATGATGATAATCAACTTTTGCACCGTATACAGCACAGGCCTTCGCTATAGCTTGACCTTTGAGTGGCTCAGAGTTGACTAAGGTGCCATCCATATCAAATAGAAATAGTTGATAATCTTTCACGTTTTCTCCAGCGGTGACTACTTTTGATTACTTTACTACGATTAATCCCTTATACGCACGTTGATTTGGGGCTGATTAGGGTTGATTTTGGCGCTCACTGTTAGTTTGAATTGATATTCAATAACTATTTAATCAGTTATTTTATTAATTATACTGCTTACGGTCTTAGGTTGTGGGTAAACATGGCTAGATTTACGAAAACCAAGATAACAGGCTGTAACACCTTTACCTAGCCCAAAAAAAACCAACTGCTGGAGGGGATACAGTTGGCTTTGGTTAACACTATAATTTCTATTGAATCTCAATATTAGGACTCTGATTTAGAAGATATTAGGCTTCGTTAAAATATACCGTCTTTTTCTCTACATATTGCTCAAGACCATATTTACCATCTTCACCGCCGACACCACTCATTTTCCAGCCATTGTGAAAACCCTGGTGCTGCTCACCCAAACCACGGTTTACATACACTTCACCTACTTCCATTTCTGCAATGGATTGATGAATATAATCAAGGTTTTTGGTGTACAAGTAAGCTGATAATCCATACTCACTATCGTTAGTATAAGTAATAGCATCTTCAATGCTGTGAATTTTAATGATAGGAAGTACTGGTCCAAAGGTTTCTTCATGGACTAAAATGTTGTCTTGCTCTACATCCACTAACACAGTTGGCTCATACCAATTACCACCTTCAAAACCTGCAACTGATGCGACTTGGCCACCTGTCACCAGTTTTGCCCCTTGTTCAAGACTCTTCTCTACCAATGTATGAATATTTTTGATTTCACTCTGGTTAACTTTTGGGCCCATATCTGAATTTGAATCCATAGGATCACCAACTTTCAGCGCATTCACCTTTGGTACAAACTTTTCAATAAATGTATCGTACACATCCGCATGCACATATAAACGTTCAGCACACGTGCACACTTGACCACAATTAGCAAAGCGAGCAATCAGCGCATCATCTACCGCTTTATCTAAATCAGCATCTTCCATCACAATAAAGGGCGCTTTACCGCCGAGTTCTAACATCACTGGCGTTAAGTGCTTACCACTGGCTTGATAGATAATTTGACCTGCTCGAGTACTGCCAGTCATTGTAATTAACTCTGTAATTGGGCTTTCACATAAATGCTGACCAACAATGGAACCACTCCCATTTATAATATTCAGCACACCAGCGGGGATCCCTGCTTCGTTAGCAATACGGCCAAGTTCCATCGTAGCCAGTGGTGTTTCTTGTGTAGGCTTAACAACAATGGCATTACCAGTAATTAATGCAGGACCGATTTTACGACCTGCTAATGCTAATGGAAAATTCCACGCTGTAATTGCGACCACAACCCCTTTGGGAACTTTATGAATATAAATTTTTTCGTTTTCATTATCTGACGGTAAAATATCACCTTGTAGCGTCAAAGCATTATCGCAAGCATATTCAACGAATGTGGCTGTTGCTTCAACTTCCATGCGTGCAACATCAATTAATTTGCCTTGCTCTTTTACAAGCAACACCGCTAACGCTTCGGCACTTTGGCGAATACCACTGGCAAATTTTCTCAGGATGGTTGCCCGGGCTCTTGGTGTTTTTTTAGCCCAGCCTTTTTGTGCTTGCTGGGCAATTTCTAATGCATCTTGTGCATCATCAACGCAGCCTTTGGGAATGACACCAACAAGCTCACCTGTACTCGGTGAAAACACTGAAATAGTGCCATCCGCTTTTGATGGCACATACTCACCGTTAATAAAGTTTACCTTATTTCTAATTTCCATTGGACTATCTCCCCATCCAACCGCCATCAACCAATAAAATACCGCCATTCATATAATCTGATGCAGCGGATGCTAAAAATACCGTAGGCCCTTTAAAGTCTTCAGGTGTCCCCCAACGGCCTTGCGGAATACGCTCTAATATTGATTTAGAACGAACGGGATCATCTCTGAGAGCTTCAGTATTATCAGTGGCAATATAACCAGGTGCTATTGCATTTACATTGACGCCTTTGCCAGCCCATTCATTTGCAAGCGCCTTAGCCAGTTGCCCAATTGCGCCCTTGCTCGCTGCGTAACCAGGAACAGTAATTCCACCCTGAAATGTGAGCAATGAAGCCGTAAAAATAATCTTCCCTTCACCACGTGCTACCATTTTTTTGCCGATTTCACGACTGAGGATAAACTGAGAGTTTAAGTTTATCTCCATGATTTTATCCCAGTATTCATCGCGATGTTCAATGGCTGGCTCACGCAATATCGAACCTGCATTATTCACAAGAATATCAATGGTGTCATGTTGGGCGTTAACTGTTTCCACAAATTGATACAGGCTTTTTCGGTCTGAAAAATCACACTGGTAGGCATAGAATTGACGACCTAAAGCGGTAACTTCAGATTCAACATCGGAACCTGACGCCGCTAAAGAAGCAGATACACCAATGATGTCAGCACCAGCTTCAGCTAAGGCAACCGCCATGGCTTTACCAATACCACGACTACAACCGGTCACTAAGGCCAGCTTGCCAGTTAAATCGAATTTACTTAGTACATTATTTTGCATGATGCTTCCTTTACTCTACTGCACATGACACAAGTGCTTTCATTCCTGTTGGGTTGTTATCCATATTCTCGAATGCATTACTGATATGGCTTAACTTGCTCACAGAGGTAATAAATGGCGCCAGATCTATGCTGCCTGAAGCAACTAAATCAATTGCCATATCGAAATCTGCGTGTTCGTAAACTCTCGCACCGAGTAACTCGAGTTCTTTCCAAAAAAATTGAAACAAATCGACTTGTGGTTTTTGTGCATGTATTGCGACCATACATATACGGCCACGAACTGAGGCGATATCGACCATTGCATCAACTGCAGGTTGTACCCCAGAAACTTCAAACACCACATCAGCCCCTTTACCTTGCGTCCATGTATCTACAAAATCCTTAAGATCTTGCTCAATAGGGTTCACCGTTGGAATAGCAAACTTATTAGAAAAATCACGACGGCTTTCATTTGGCTCAGAAATAATCACTTCTGCCCCAACTGATTTTGCAACTAAAGCAACTAGCTGGCCAATTGGCCCGCCACCAATAACAACGGCTTTTTCACCCGCAGTTAAACGTGAACGTGCGACATCATGGCAGGCAACAGACAAAGGCTCTATCAAAGCACCTTGTTGTAAGCTAACGTTTGCGGGCAGTTTATGTAAAGTGCGAGACTTTACAGTCCACGAGTTTTGAAAGGCGCCTGGTGTATCAATTCCCATAAATTTAAGGTTTTGACAAACATGCGAATGCCCTGCATCACAGGCTGGACATTCTCCGCACCAGTCTAATGGTCTCACTACAACACGCTCGCCAACCTCAAACCCCGTTACATTTTTGCCAATTTCAGCAATGGTGCCTGAAATTTCATGGCCTATCGTGTGCGGCGGATTCACTCGAGTGTCCATTACACCATGGTATATGTGCATATCTGTGCCACAAATACCAACATAGCCTACGTTTAAACGTACCTCATCATCACCAGGACTAATTGCTTGTGATTCAACAACTCTAAACGATTTATTACCTATATATTGAGCAGCTTGCATAATCTTGACCTTATGAGCTCATTTTTAAATGAGGAGTTAATAATGCATCATCAAAAACAACGCCAGTACCTGGAATATCAGGTGCGACCGCTTTGCCATTAATGATTTTTAAAGGGGTTGTGGTGTATTCATCAATTGGAAACGAATGTACTTCGAGGTAACCAGAATGTGGCTGCGAGGCAAGTAAACTAACGTGTAATTCATGCATACCATGGCTACACACTGGAATGTTATTAGCGTATGCCAGTTGCGCCACCATTAAAAAGCCCGTTATGCCGCCAATATTTGAGGCGTCAGGTTGCAAAAAACCTAACTTAGATTGCGAAATTGCATAGGTAAACTCATGAATGGTATGTAGGTTTTCACCCATAGCCAATGGAATATCAATAGCATCTGCAATATCTGCATAGCCTAAATAGTCATCTGGAATTGTTGGCTCTTCAAACCACTTAATATCGCAATGGGCAATTGCATTAGCAAAACGAATAGCTTGCTCTTTGGTCATCGAATAATTTGCATCAACCATGAAGATACGATCAGGTCCAATTAATTCCCGTACAGCTTCAACACGTCTGACGTCTTCTTTGTAATCGCTTTTACCGACTTTAATTTTTACCGCTTCAAAGCCACGATCTAAATAAGTTTGAATATTGCTCAGTAACTTTTGATGGTCAAAATTAAGATCAATGCCACCAGCGTAGCAATTAACTTGGTTACTCGCGCCACCAGCAACTTTCCACAGAGGTAAACCTAGGTTTTTACATTTAATGTCCCACAGTGCAATATCTACAGCAGAAATAGCAAAGCTTAATAACCCACCTCGGCCAACATAGTGAAAGTGCCATTGAAGCTCATCCCATATCGCCATAATATCTGACGCATCTTTACCTATGAGTAATGGCTTCATTTCATCATTTAGTAAAGAATAGATAGCTCTTCCGCCCTTGCCTCCTGTATAAGTGTATCCCACGCCCTCTATACCATTCGACGTTTTAATGCGTGTTAAAATCAACTCAAAATGAGTGTGATCACCATGCTTAGCATCAGACAAGACTTCAGCCAAAGGGACTTGATAGTACTCAACCTTAACCGACTCAATCTTATTGGCTTCCTTTGTCATTGACTCACCTTTAAATGAAGCTTACAAAACAGTTTATTGTTAACAATCTACACAAGAGGTTTTTAAATGTAAAGTAATTGTTAGCGCTAATTTGTTTATTGAGTCAAACTCAAGTTTGCAAAAATCGAGTGTTCTACCTGTTTAAATTATCTGACAATGACAGCGGTTACATGCCCTAATATCCAACACTTACCATTTAAGTGACAATTGACACTATGTTTAATTTTGTCAGTATCGCTGTTAACTAAGCTGTTTCCTGAGCGCTTTTCGATATTGATTTGGTGTCTTTGAGAAGTAGCGTTTAAACATAGAAATAAAATGAGATGGGTTTGAAAAGTTAAGATCGTAACTTATTTGGGTAATGCTTTTTTCACTTTGTCCTAACCAACGTGCGCTGGTATACAGCTTATGCTGTACAACAAACTGCGAGTAGTTACAGTTAAAGGTTCGTTTAAACATTCTAGAAAAGTACGAGGTAGAAATGTGACACATTGCTGCGGCTTCAACTAAAGTAAGCTCTACCACATCTTGTTCTCTAAATAAGCTTAAAATAGGACTGAGTTTTTTGTACGAGGCGTCGGTCACTAAAGCACGCTCCGCATTGGGTAAAACCGCTTTACCTTGGGCGACAAGCCAAATAATGATTAATTTTAATAAGGTTGCACTTTTTACGCTGTGTGGGTCGTCTAAATAGCTTTGCTCTAGCCAATTAACTTGTTGTTGAATGCTTTGCCAATCTTGCTGACTAAAACGTAGTTGTAAACCACGCCTTAGTATCGCCTCTTCATACAGCAAGCCATTATCAATTAAAAATTGCGGCATAAACTGGATAATACACCAAGCTTTTGCATGATCCGTTAACTCATAGTCATGGGTCTCTAGTGCTGGGGTAAATATCACATCGCCTTTTTGGATCGCTGACTGACCTTGTGAGTGATAGTACATTCCTTGCACATTTTCAAAAATAATAAACTCATGAACTTGATGAAAATGCATCATACATGCATACACTTCATTTCGTTGGTAAGCCACTCGATGAACTTCAAATTGATATCCCGGTTTAATGGAAATTGGTTCGCAATGTATGCCTGCTTTATTACGCGTGTGCATTTGACTCCCTGTTTTATCTGGCTAAATAGATCGAACTATTCAACAAATGTCCTGCACACATAAGTGCAAATATCTAACAGTTTTTATCTTATACACATTTATCATTGTTAACAATTAACTAAAACTACTTGGTGCATATTACAAGGATAAAATATGAATACAGCTATTCCAGCTTCCCGTGATAATGCAAGGTTTGACCCTCATGGGTTAATCATTGGTCAGGGGGAGTTCACTTATCGAGTTAATACTCAATGGAATAAAATGACCGCTTCACAGTTACCTATTGAGAACTGCCATGACTTAGCGTTTGACTCACAAGGCAGAATTATTATGGTCAGCGATCATCCGCAAAATAATATTATTATTTACAATAAAGACGGCAAATTAATTGATGCTTGGGGCGGACAATTTCCGGGAGCTCATGCAATAAAGATAAACCATGAAAATGGTGAAGACTTTTTATATGTTGTTGATTGTGGCTGGGTCATTAACCGTCAATGGACGCCAACCAATGGCTTAGAAAGAGTGATCCCTCAGACTGGTTTTATTGCCAAACTGACGTTAACAGGGCAAGTCGTTTATACCATTAGCCATCCTCAAACCATTGGCGTTTATCAGCCTAACCAAGCCTTTCGTCCCACTGATATCGCGATCGCTGATAATGGCGATTTATATATTACTGACGGCTATGGCTCTGATTATGTACTTCAATATGACAGCAATGGTCAGTTTATTCGGTATTGGGGCGGACATGATAATCTTGATACACGTCTAAATTTACAAAACACCCATGGCATTGCCATTGATAAGCGACTCGTATCAAGCTCTCCTACTGATGCTTCTCCGACACTGCTGATAAGTTCTAGGGCTGAACATGCATTAAAACAATATTCTCTATCTGGAGATTACCTTAATACGATCAGTGTTCCAGGCGCCTATATAGGCGGACCCGTTTTTAAGGGAGAGCATTTTTTCGCGCCTGTATGTTGGTCACATATTAATGGTACAAATGCAGATAACTCAGGTTTCATCAGTGTATTTGATAAACACAATCAAGTCGTCGCTAATCTTGGCGGTGCTCAGCCTGAGTATGTAAACGGTGAACTTCAACCTATGCATACCAGCTGGGATGTGTTTCGTCATTGTCATGGCTTATGTATCGACGATGATGACAATATTTATGTTGGACAATGGAATGCAAATCAAAGTTTTCCAATACAATTAGTCAGAGTGTAATAACCGTTTTAAAGGTTTATTGAAAACATTTTTGATTTTATAAAAAACGATTAATGACACTTTCGTTAAAATAGGTCGGCATCGCTTTTTACAAGCGGTGTACCGGTTTTGACTGAGTTTAACTGAGTTTAGGTTCGCGTTGACTTAGTCGCTGACGTAATTGCAGAGATAGGATCTGTATTAACTATTATCCCAGTCCGCCGCTCCTAGTTTTTCAACTAAAAAGTCAATAAATACCCTCACCTTAGCGCTTAACGCATTGGCCTTAGGGTATACCAGCCATATAGCAGTATGATCATCGACGTTATAATCGGGCAATATTCTAATCAAGCTTCCTTGCTTTATATCTTCAGCAACGCTCCAATAAGAATTCATTGATATCCCAGCTCCTGCCACAGTCGCTAACTTCATACTGGTACCGTCATCGCAATTCAATCTAATTCTGCCATTTACCGGCGGAAATACATATTCGTTCTGGTCGTCTTGTGCGGCACTAATCAGTTTACGGCCTTTAGCATCTTTAAATACAATTAACTGATGGTCTACTAAATCTTTGGGCGTGTCTAATGTGCCATGCGCCGCGATATAGTCGGGTGATGCACATAAAATACGTTGGTCATCGGCTAACTTGCGTGCTCTTAAGCCACTGTCTTTCGCCTCTGTGTTTCTTAGCGCTAAGTCTATGCCATGCTCTATCAGATTCACTTCAGTATCACTCAACCTCAGCTCTAAATCTAACTCTGGATACTTAGCTAAAAACTCAGGTAGAACCGGTAAAATATACAATTGTGCAAAGGTATTTGATGCGGTAAATCTTAGTAGCCCTTTCACTTCATTAATTTCACTGCCAATGGCAGCCATGGCTGCATCTTGCTGTACTAAAATCTCTTTCGCATATGGCAAGAAGCCTTCGCCTTCTGTTGATAACGACACTTTCCTTGTAGAGCGATGTAATAGGTCTGTACCTAATTGATTCTCAAGTTTTGATAACCTTGCAGACGCAATGGCTGGGGATATTCCTAAGGTTCTGCCAGCAGCACTAATACTTAATGACTCTGCAACCTTAACAAATAGACGTAAGCTCTCTGTGTCCATATTTATTTGTTCCTATTTAACCTTCTTCTACAACTCGCCATATGACAGCTGCCCATCCCAAACTTTTATTCTTAAATGACCGATTAAGCAAATACAACACCAGATAGCCCTAATTTAGTTAATAGAAATACTAAATTCTCTTTATCAATAATTCGGATTCACTTAGCAGAGTCAATCGCCTACTTTTTATGAATGTGAACCAGATGATAACCAAGTGTTATTCAGCCACATAATTCATTCATGCTAGGACATTACAAGGACATCAACAATGGAATATAAGAACTTTACAACTTTTAATGTGAAAAAAGACAATGGAATTGCATGGGTTACTATCGATTTTCCCCCTGTGAATGTTCAAGGGCAAGAGATGCTAGCAGATTTAAACAGTTTAGCGTTGCGTCTTGAACGTGATAGAGAAATAAAAGTCGTGGTGTTTCAATCTGCTCATCCTGAAATTTGGGTATGTCATTACGATACCAACTTACTTAGAGACATGTCTAAGGATGCTGTATCGCGTGACGAAGCGAAATTACTCGATCTACAATCTGTATTAGAGCGTATCAGTCGTTTACCACAAGCAACCATCGCGAAATTAGAAGGCTTTGCTCGTGGTGGCGGTCATGAGTTTGCATTAGCTTGTGATATGCGTTTTGCTGCCCGCGGCAAATACAAGTTTATGCAAATGGAAGTTGGCATGGGTATTTTGCCTTGTGGTGGTGGCGCTTCTCGAATGGCAAGACAAGCAGGACTTGGCAGAGCCCTTGAAATCATTCTTAGCGCACGTGATTTTACTGCAGATGAAGCAGAAGCATACGGCACTATCAATAAAGCGCTTGAGCCAGATGAGATAGGTGAATACGTAGAAAATCTTGCAAGACGTATTGCACAGTTTCCTGCAGAGTCTATCAATGCATGTAAGCAAACTGTGTATGAGTCTATTGATAAACCAATTGAAGACGCACTCAAGGCCGAAGCTTATTGGTTATATCAAGCAACCAGTAAAACTTCTGCAATTACTCGATTTACTTGGGCTGATGAACAAGGCGCACAGTTTGACATTGATAACCAACGTAACTGGGAGCAACTTGTTATCAATGTCCAAGAAGTGAATGACTAAACAATGACTTAATAATAGATGTAGTAACAAAAAGGTTCTGCTTATGCTGAACCTTTTTATCTTTGGTTAAGGCGACTTTCGTTTAAAAAGTGTAATCCACTTTAACCCAAGCTGTCCGACCTGGTTCATTAACTTGAAACAATGGTTCACTGCCGGGAATATCATTACCTGCACCTGAGCGACTAATATGTTCTGCGTAGGTTAGATCAAACAGGTTCTCAACACCAAAGCTGACTAATAGGTCATCATGCTTCCACGATCCATTTACCGACAAAGTGCCAAAGCCACTACTTTCCCCTAAATCTTGGCCCGATATATTGCCTTGTCCTACTGCAACTCTATCTTGCGCTGCAACAAGACGCCAAAATAGTCCAGCAGTCCAATTATTCGATTCATAGTTAACTGATATACGCCCTTCTAATGGCGAGATTTGTCCAAGAGGTGTATCAGCGGTGTCATTGTCGCCATGGCTGTAGCTAACCGTCGTTTGTGCAGACCATTGTTCATTAAAGGGGTACATTACACCAAGTTCACCACCCCAAATGGTCGCATCAACATTGTAGGCAGATGTTTTAGCCCCATTTGAATCAATTAAAATATAATCGTCGACCTTGCCATAATAAAATGCCGTCGAGATTTCATAATCATTTTGATATATCCAACCGACATCAAGCTGGGTTGTTTTTTCAGGTTCTAAATCAAATGCCTTAATGGCCATATTGCTATCATCAGCTTTCATAAACTCCCAGTAATCAGGAATGCGCTCAGCGCGTCCAACACCTGCATAGTACTGACTGTGACCAGACATGTGCTCGTAACGAATAAAACCACTGACAAGATCATCCTCTCGCTGACCTTTTTGGCCCACATGTAACTCGGTATCCCATTGATCCAATCTTAACCCTGTTAAAATTTTTCCTTGGCTTGTCGCATAATTGATATGGTAATTGGCTTCAACAAACACGCCGATATTTTCATAGCTCATGTTTTTGTTAAAAGGCTTAGCCAATAGATCATCAAGGCCGTTATCCAACTCTTTGTCTATGCTTCTGCCTTCATGCGCACTGTCCATATAATCGATACCGATTAGGGTTTCCCACTTATCACTCAACGCTAGATCCAACCAAAGATGCCCTCCTGTGGTCTCACGGCGCACATTGGTACCAGCATTTACTCCTTGATCAAATTGATCCATGATGTGATCGTTTTCATTGGAATAAAATTGAAATTCGACGTTGTTTAACCATGATGAGTTAACGTCTCGTTTCGCCAAAAGTGTTAGGTTTTCATTGTCAATTTGGCGTGCTTTATTTGCTCTGTCTGCATATTCAGCTTCACCACTTGAACTGCCATAGGCCAATTCAACAACGGTATCTTCATCTGGTGTCCATCCAAGCGCCACATTGACATTACTGCGATCATAACTTGATTGTATTGTGTTTCCATCGCCATCTTCATAGTGATCGCTTTTGGATTTATTCATATCAAAGTCAATATAATGCGTCTCAGTGCCGGCTTTCATTTCAACCAAATAGTCTTCTCGGCCAAAGCTGCCTCCTGTCATACTTAATCGGCCTTCCATGTCTTTTTCTACAAAGCTATGGCGCTCTTTTTCAAATAAAACGGTTCCGGCTGAGCCCACTGGACCATATTTAACCGTTTGCGGTCCTTTAATGACAGTAATGGCGTCATAGGCTTCAGGATAAATATATGCGGTTGGAGGATCCATACGGCCACCGCAGGTACCGTAAACATGTTGGCCGTCATCAACAATACTGACCCGTGATCCTCCCATTCCTCGCAAAGAAGGGTCGCCACCAGCGCCGCCCTTACGACTAATGCTAAAGCCTGGTATCGTTTTCAAGAAACCTGCGCCATCGTATGCAGGTAAAGGTAAGCGAGGTTTTTTGGGATCGGTAGTAACCTTAGATGGCTCTTTCATTAATTCACCCGTGACAACGAGATAATCATCGCATTGCTCACCATCACAGGTCTTTGTAGTATGATCTGCTATTGCCAAGTTTGGCGTTAAAGATGCCGCAATCAGCGCAGCTAAAATTGAAGTATTAAATTTCATTACAACGTCCATTTATTATTTATCTATGAACGTTTTCGCAGATTAATTCGCTTTGCTCAATCAGAAGCGTAGACAGTGCGACAATCTGTCACAGGCTAATTTGATGCGAATCACACTACTGATTTTAAAGTGCTTTTATTTGATATCGTTGCCGCAAAAAATATCCTTAAAAGAGATATGAATCCGGCATGATTTAATTGCTTACATTCACTAGATAAATACTGCCTTATCCCCACTTTATTTATTCGTAATCGCTTATTTAGACATATTGAAATAGCGGTTTAATTTTCATCCCGATATTTATATAATTACGATTATTTTTTAAGCCCATTGAGCCCATGGAAGGTATTCATTGAAAAAGCTATTTGTGTTGTTGGTCCTTTACGCCGCTTACCAACACTGGAATCAATCACCGGTCGAGCCTATCCGTGCCACCTATGCCGCCAGTAATGAAGTTATTATGTATGCAACAGCTTGGTGCAAGTACTGCCAAAAGGCACGTATCTTTTTTGACGATAATGGCATTGCTTATCAAGAGTTTGATATTGAGAAATCTTTCGCTGCTAATGAACGTTATCAAGCATTAAACGGCCAAGGGATCCCTTTGTTGCAAGTTAATGGCACGCTTATCAGGGGCTTTAATCAGGATAAAATAGTCTCTTCACTGCATTAACGATTTACTTAGCACCTTGTTAAATAAGGGCATTGCTAAAAAAATATACCCGGTCACCAATTGTGATGACCGGGTATATTTTATTCGTACGGTTATTACTACCGATATTGATAATAAACCGTTAACTAGTTATTACTAGCATAGTGAACACACTGGTTTTGCACTGCTGTGGTTTTTAATAACTGAGTGAATTGCGCCTTGTTGCCATCGGCTTTTTGCTCTTTTATTAAGGTTTCCATATGCGTAGCTTGGCTCACAACCTTTTCCATCGCAATTTGCCTTGCTTGTTGTTCTGTCTGACCTGTTAATACTAATTGCTCAACTAGGTTAGAATAGTTCTCGTAAACCATGCCTTTATAAAAGTCTGCTTCTGACGCTAACGGTGTATGCGAGTAAATTATTGAGCAGCTTACAGCGCTATCGATATTGGCAATAGATTGGTCTATTTGAATGACCACAGATTGCTGAGTTGAAAAACTGGCATTAGCAGCCACTGAAAATAAACTGAATGCAATAAATGCAGTAATCGTTTTTAACTTTTTCATACTCACTCCGATTTAATCAATTATGTGCCCGGTTAATTGACACTATCTTATCCATCTCACTGACTCATTAGTTACCATTTCGCGCCTCATTGAGACAAAGAATAACTAGAAGGCACATATTTCATATTATGAAGCGACAGTAAATAATCATTATCTGACTGTTATAGTAATGAATTTTGCTAAACCTAAGCTGAACAGAAAGTTAACTTCTCAAGCTGTCAGTATTTTCTACAACTTGACCTGTTTATTTATCAAGTCGCTATACCTATTACTCACTTATCAATATGACCTCTGTCGCTCCTAGCTAAAATCCGTTCGCAAAACGCACACTTCGTTCAAAAAGCCGCCAAAACCACATAAATTATTGCCAATTTTACGGGGAGCACTATAATACTGTATAAATATACAGTTATCTTTGTGATGTGAAATTTATGAATGTGATCCCTATTTTTGCCAGTGCTGGCATTACAGGTTTTGAGTCCCCAGCTGCTGAATATCGACAGCTACCACTCAGTTTAGATGAGCTACTGATTGAACACCCAAGCGCAACATTTATTGGTCAAGCCAGCGGCGACTCAATGGAAAAGATAGGGATTTTTGATAAAGACATTTTGATAGTCGATCGTCATGTTACTGTGGAAAATCACGATGTTATTGTGGCGAATTATAATGGCTGCTTCGTCTGCAAATTAATTGATACTCAGCGGCGATTATTATTATCAGCGAATGACAATCACCATAGTGTACTGATTCAAGAACATGACAGCTTTACTGTTGAAGGTGTGGTGATCCGTTCAATACGTTGTCATCGTCAAAGTCCAATATTGTCGGGTCGTTAACCCATGTATGCCTTAGTCGATGCCAACTCTTTTTATTGCAGCGCAGAGCAAGTGTTTAGGCCTGAATGGCGTGGACGCCCTATTGTTGTCCTATCCAATAATGACGGCTGTATTGTCGCGGCCAACCGTCAAGCTAAAGCATTAGGCATTGGTAAATTTGGCCCTTACTTTGAAGTTAAACATCAATGTGAAAAACTAGGGATTATTGCACTTTCTTCTAATTATGAGCTTTATGCCTCTTTGTCTCATAACATGATGGATGTCATTGGTCGCTTCGCCCCCGAACAGCACATATACAGTATTGATGAATCTTTTCTCTCTTTTAAGCGTAGTTACCCAGCAATTCCATGTTTAAGCCATCACGCCTCTCTTATTCGCAGAGCGGTATGGAAAGAAACGCGTTTAGCGGTTTGTGTTGGCATTGGCGAAACCTTAACACTCGCTAAAGTAGCCAACCACGCAGCCAAAAAGCTTGCTGGGTATGACGGTGTTTGCTGCATCGAGTCCGATGAAGAGCGCCGCGCTATTCTAGCAAACATGAAAGCCACCGATGTCTGGGGGATCGGCTCAAGAATAGGTAAGAAACTCCAGGCAATGGGGATTCATACTGCTTTAGCATTAGCGAACTTACAGCCTGGGATCGCCCGTAAAAATTTTAGTATTGAAATAGAACGTACGGTGCGAGAGCTCAATGGCGAGCAATGTAAAGGATGGGATAGCGCAAGAGCTGATAAGCAGCAAATTTTTTCCACCCGCAGTGTTGGCCAGCGGATCACTGATAGAGAATCTTTGCTGCAAGCCCTGAGTAAACATGCAGCCATCGCTGCCGCCAAAGCAAGGCTGCAAGGTTCAGCAGCCAGTAGTCTCCTTATTTTTGCCAAAAACTCTCCATACGATGAGCAACCTTCCGGTTTTAAATACCATTATCGTTGTGCATTTCCGACCAATGACACATGCGAACTCATTAGTTATGCAACAGCCATAGGGAGTCAGTTATTTAATCCAAATACACGGTATTATAAAATTGGCATTGGTCTTATTGACCTTTCTCCGGTACAGCATTTACAGGGAGATTTATTTACTCCAGCCAAAGATCCGACACTCATGCAGGTTTGCGATAAGCTTAACCAGCGCTATGGCACTGACTCAATATTTGTTGCCGCCCAAGGGATTACTGGAAAATGGCATATGCGCAGAGAACTACTGACCCCACAATACACAACCTGTTGGCAAGATATCCCAAAGGTCAGTTGTCGTTAAGTGAGTGTTTAAATGAAATGTTGAAAAACAATTAAGAAGTAACGTGAGTAGTTATTAAAACGGGATAATATACAGCGACCACAAACCCGACAGGCGCAACAAATAACAAACAAAGCCATTACCCATCAAGAACAAACCTTACACCTTTGAAGCACACTAAATCAAAAAATAACTATTTTTAGGCTGAATATTAAAGCTAAAGCTGAAAACCTCGTTCAGATCAAATTAATGCTGCTGAAAATATAGACAATACGCCCTTCGATTTTTTAGTGAGTATCATCTGCGTGTCTGAGTTTGCGTTTAATCAACTGTTCTTTGTGCAATTACTAGGCTTCATTTCAATGGCTATCGGCTGGTGGGCAAATAGCCAAAAACAAGATTGCAAATTTATTCATGGCAATATGCTTGCATCCATTCTTACAGCCATTCACTTAGGCTTACTAGGCAGCTTTCTTGGAATGGCGAATCAACTTGTAAATGTGGTTCGATTCCGTTGTTGCCAGCAACTCGGCCATACAAAGAAATCGGAATTCGTGCCATTAATGATGAGTGTCACCTTTTCTACTGTAGCGATTTTACAGGGAGTAATGTGGGCCGAACATTGGAGTGAATGGTGCGCAGTTTTTGCAGCAGTGATAATGAGTATAAGTCTATTTTATTGTAAAGGAATGGCACTTCGCGCCGCTATGCTAGTGAGTAATGCATTGAACTTAATGCTTTCAATATATTTGATGTCATGGTCTGGAATATTATATCAAGTGATGACAATAACAATTCTAGCTCAAAGTGTGTTTCTGCAATACAAGCAAATTAAATTGGCGACTAATAATGACACCATTTCCTCAAATCAAGCATTAAGTCAATAAGGTGTTATTTGTTTTAACGCTCTAGGGAATCTTATTGTAAGCACGCTAAGTAATACACATAAAAAAGGGAGCCAAAGCTCCCTTTTATATTTCCGCAATTATTATTACTTCTTATTACAAAGCGCTTAGGTAAGCTTTAAGGGCTTTAAGTCTGACTGTTGCAGCGCCAATAATATCCATGAAGCCTAAGAAACTCGCTGGCTTTTCTGCCGATATCCAGCCTGAACCTGTCGCGCCAATCGGGATTGAATAGCCTTCTGGCTCTTCAAATTCAATAACCACTGTACGCCCATGACTTCCAGCGTTATTACCAACATGTTGCCTGACTTGCTGAGTTCCTGCTAATGGGCTGATCATCGACTCACCTGTACCTGAAGTCACACTGTGCACTCGACCTCGAAATATCTCACCAGGAAAAGCATCAACGTAAAACTCGGCAAATTGGCCAGGCTTAATATAACGATACGATTGATCTGCAATTCGCATTTCTAAAAACTTCTTAGAGGTATCATAAAGGTGCATGTTACCAATACGACTGCCTACTGCCACATTCGTAATAGAAAGTTGACCGTCAAATTGAGCTCTAATTTCACGACGTTCATCATTCCACTGAGCAGAACCAATCTGTGCATCAAACGAGCGTAACTGCGCACGATGAGTTTCAAGCTCAGCAACCACTGATGCGATTTCAGCTTCCGTAGATTGTATTTTTGCTTCTAAGTCATCTCGTGTCATTTCACTGGCATAATCACGTAAGTCTGTGACACGAACAAAGTTGCGTTTGTCATTGTTAAGCGTCACTTCTAGCGCTTCCATACGCAGTTTAAGTGCTTCTTTCTTAGCAAGCTCAGCAGCTTTTTGCGCTTTTAACGATCTGATTTCTTTTTCACTGTCGACTGACACCAATTTGTAAATCAAATCGCCTTTTTTAACCATTTGGTTATGAGTAACAAAAATCTCTTCGATTTCTTGACCAAACAAAGGACTAAGCACTGCATGAGGAGCTTTAACCGTTGAGCTGTCAGTTAAGTCTGCTGGGGACCAAAAACGATGAGCCGTAAATAGAATGAAGGCAATAAAGAACCCTAAACCAACTGAGCGAACAGCATTCGCTAGATTCCACTGTATAACACCAAGTTTAACCAGTAACCAAATGATTAATACATAAGGGAGCATAATCTCTTTCATTTACTTATCTCCTTTAATGCCGTTGCTGATAATGCTTGAAAGTCTATTGGCAAGTACATCCCAACGACCAAATGCAATGATTATGGCAAGAACCCACCAGGCTTTATCGATGAATAATCCACACAGTGACAAAGCAAATACAATTTGCGTGTGTGCACTCGACATGGCTTCAGCCTTGTGTACTGCAACTTCATGCAATCGCCAAAATAAAAGTAATGTGTAGCAAATGATCGAGACGGTCACGACAAACACAAACCCCATAAATAACTCAGAATCCAGAAGTGCTAAAATGGATGGATAACCATTAACAAAGTAACTTTCGGGTAATGATTTCCCGTGAATAGCTGTTAATAATGAAAACAGATAACTCAACAAACCGATTGTTGCTACGGCGATAATGAGCCACATACTTTTTTTAGCAATAACAAGCGCTATGCTTGGTTTTTCTTCTGGAATGGTGGCAAGTTCGTGCTGTTCTGACATGTATTCTCCAAGGGGTAATAAGATAACTAAATGGAATATTAACAACCTCTATATGTAAATTTGGAATAAGGCATATTCCATATGTACAAATTAGCGAATGCCACTACTGTGTTTGATGTTTTAATGATGTAATATGAAATTAAGATGTTCTTATTTATCGGTATATTATGGATCTTAATGCACTTAATGTGTTTATTACCCTGTATAAATCAGGTTCAACCCAACGTGCTGCCAAACTACTTGGACGATCACAGTCGTTTGTTTCAAAAGTACTTGCACAATTACGTGAAGAACTAAACGACCCTTTGTTTATCCGAACAGCAAACGGTCTGCAGCCCACCAGTTACGCCGATAAAATTGCGCCTAAGATTCAAAGCTCAATAGAACAAATCAATATTGCTTTAGAGCCTGAATATTTTGATCCCAAAAACCTGCAATACATCACAGTCCATATCGGAGAGCCATTAGCGGTGATGATGGGTAAAGCGTTAATCGAAACCATTCGCCGTGAAACCAACGCAGTAATTGAATTAAGGCAATGGCGTAAAACCAGTAATGATGGTTTGATTGAAGGCTCAATCGATATTGGTATACAAACACTGAAAGATCGCCCCCAGCAGCTATATCAGAAAAAAATAGCTTCAGGTTATGGATCATTAGGTGGGAATTTGGACGGGGAGTTCGTTAAATTAATCGTCGATGACTTAAACGAATACGTAGAGCTATATCGTGCCTTTGATGAGAAACGCAACCCTACTATAATTGTAGATAACTATATGGTTCAGCAGGAATTATTGAAAAATAATTACTCGTATCAATTTAATTTAGAATCGAACGGTGCACATAAGAATTTGGCCGTTGACTTAGCTATCATTACCAGTGCAGCAAGAAGACATGAAGCAAAAATTGTCTGGCTGTCTGAGCTTTGTCAAAAAGTGATATTAGAAGCGGTAAATAATAAAAACAAAATTTAACGCCTAATCGCCATTCAGCTTTAGGGTTACGTTAGTCAATAAATTCGATAGTGAGGCAATATGAGTCAACGAAGTATTCACACCTTGTTTAAGCCTAAATCAATCGCTGTCATAGGTGCCTCCAATACCGAAAAACGTGCTGGTCGAGTATTAATGAAAAACTTACTCGGAAGCGGTTTTTCTGGGCCGATAATGCCTGTCACCCCAAAATATGACGCTGTTATGGGCGTTTTGGCTTACCCTAATATTGAATCCTTACCGATAAAACCTGATCTTGCCATTATCTGTACTAGGGCAAGCAGAGTACCCAATATCGTTGAAACCTTAGCCCAATTCGGCTGTAAAGTCGTCATCATCATGGCTTCTGGCATGGCTGATGAATATGATGAAAATGGCGAAAGTTTACTTTCAGTCACATTACAAAATGCGAAACGGTTTGGCATGCGCATATTAGGCTCCAATAGCCTAGGTATGATCATCCCTACAATAGGGTTAAATGCAAGTTTAGCTCACAGTGGTGCTAAAAAAGGTAAAATAGCCTTTGTCTCTCAGTCCGCTGCAATATGTACCACTGTACTGGATTGGGCCAACAATAAAGATATTGGCTTTTCATCATTTATCTCCCTTGGTGATGCGACAGATATTGATTTTGACGAATTACTCGATTATTTAGGACGAGATAGCCGTACCAGTGCCATCATGCTCTATATCGACTCTATCAGTGAAAAAAGACACTTTCTTTCCGCGGCGCGAGCCGCTGCACGTAATAAACCAATATTTGTGATTAAGTCAGGACGCAGCCAAGAAGGCATAAAAGCAGCCATGCTTCATACTGGAGGCATGGGAGGCAATGATGCTGTATATGAAGCCGCGTTTAGACGTGCGGGTATGTTAAGAGTTAATGACTTAATTGAATTATTTGCCGCAGTTGAAAGTTTAGCTCATTCAACCCCGCTTAAAGGTGAGCGTGTTGCGATCATCAGTAATGGCGGAGGCCCTGCAGTCCTTGCTGCAGATGAGTTAATTATTAAAGGTGGCAAGCTTGCCAAGCTATCGCCTGAAACAGTCGATAAGCTGAACACATTATTACCCACAACATGGTCAGGCCAAAACCCCATAGATATTGTTGGCGATGCCAATAGCAAGCGGTACACTCAGGTGTTAGAAGTCTTGATGGATAGTCAAGAAATGGATGCTATTTTAGTACTACATTCGCCGTCTGCATTAGAAGAAAGCGATGAAATCGCACAAAGTTTAGTAACAACAATCAGCAATCATACAAACCGCAATAAATTAAACATCTTAACTAACTGGAGTGGTGAAGACTCTGCCTATGTGGCAAGAAAGATCTTTAATAAAGCGGGAATTCCAACTTATCGAACACCTGAAGGCGCAGTGAAAGCCTTTATGCATATGGTTGAGTATCGTCGTAACCAACGATTACTCCAAGAGGTACCTCAATCTATTCCTGATAATATTCCTGCAAATGTTAATGTGGCTCGTGGATTACTGCAAAAGGCGCAGCAAGAACAAAGATTCATATTAGAAACCCATGAAACACGCGATATTTTAAAAGCTTATGGGCTTAACACCATTAAAACCTGTTTTGCTGACAATGCTGAATCAGCCGTCAAATTAGCCAATGACGTGGGTTATCCAGTGGCATTGAAAGTACAATCACCGGATCTCATGTATAAGTCAGATGTTCATGGTGTCATGCTAAACCTAACTAACGATGATGAGGTCCGTCAAGCAGCGCAGTCTATTGTTAGCCGTGTTAAAGAAATCAATCCTGATGCCAAAATTGATGGCATGATAGTGCAGAAAATGGCACTGACAGCAGGCGCACAAGAAGTCAGAGTGTCAGTGATCAATGACCCTGTTTTTGGCCCTGCTATTTGTTTAGGTGAAGGAGGCTCTGAGTGGGATCCCACCCGTGATGCCGCAGTTGCCCTACCACCTTTAAATATGACACTCGCTCGTTATATGGTTATTCAGGCGTTAAAATCCAATAAACTGCGCGATCGGCATCTTCCACTCGGTCTAGATATGCATGCACTATGTGTCATGCTTACGCAAATTTCACATTTAATCATTGATTGCCCAGAAATCGCTTCACTGGATTTGAACCCTGTATTAGCGGCAGGTGAAACCATTACCTTACTTGATGTAAACATGAAGCTAAATAGTATGGATATTGATCCAAAAACACGTTTAGCCATCATGCCTTACCCTAAAGAGCTTGAACAAACCGCGATACTAAAAAATGGTCAAGAGGTCATGTTAAGACCAATATTACCCGAGGATGAACCAAAGCATTTAGCCTTTGATAACTCATTAAGTGACGAAGACCGCTATAAACGTTACTTTGGGGTGCGCTCACGTATGACCCATGAAGAAATGGCAGTGCTAACTCAAATCGATTACGCTCGAGAAATGGCCTTTATTGCAACCGCAATGGATGAAAATGGAGAATCAATAACCTTGGGGGCCGTTAGAGCATCAACAGATCCTGATAATACAGAAGCAGAGTTTGCTATGGCCGTCAGAGGCGACTATCAAGGTATTGGTCTTGGCAGATTATTACTTGAAAAACTTGTGAATTATTACAAGGATTCAGATACCCCAGTCCTTGCTGGTTTTACAATGTTTGAAAATCGCAGTATGGCGAATTTAGCGAAAAACCTAGGCTTTACCGTGTCTTTTGATATGGAGGAGCATTTAATAAAAATGCATATGGCACTTAAGCCTGAAAATGATAAAACATAGAAGACAATAAAACCTGGGCGATGAACCAGTTAATGCTTTGCTCTTGTCTGTTTAGCACCAAGTAAAGACCGGCTATCACTAGTTGATCGCAAGAGATCGCTAGTGATAGCAAAATAATCGCTTAGAAACTGCCGAAAGCGTGCTAAAAGAATCCAAGCTTAAACGCCTGCATACAGTTAACCTTTTACACAATTCCTTCCTGATGACTTAGCTTGATAAAGCATGTCATCTGCACGTTTTAATAACGTTTCTGAGTCATCACCAGGTTGAATATTAGCAAGACCAATAGACACGGTAATATGGCCTAACTGCTGTTTGTTTTCTTTTCCTATGGTGAGCTGCCTCATAGCAATACGTTCACGGATACTCTCTGCTACTGTCATCGCATCTTTAAATTCAGTGTTAGGAAGCATAACCACGAACTCTTCCCCGCCGTAACGAGCAACAAAATCATTTCCTTTAACGGATTGCTTTAAAGCAAAGCCAACAAAAGCCAATACCTTGTCACCAACTAAGTGTCCGTGCGTATCATTAAAAGTCTTAAAGTGGTCAATATCTACCATTAACAAACAACATGGAATTTGGCTTTGAGTAAATAAGCTCACTTGCTCAGTTGAAAATATTTCATAAGCTCGGCGGTTATTTAATGAGGTTAACTCATCTGTCATCGCCACTTTGCTTAAATTATCCATGTCCATTTTTAATTGAGTTAATTCATCACCTAAGGTTGCTAAGTCTGCTTTCATTGAATGATTTAAGCTAACGACCTTTTCGACTTCAGCACTGATGTTATTCACTAATGTATTGAGTAATTGTGGCGTAGGTTCAGACTGTAATTCATGACTAAACTCAGATAAGTGAGTAGAAAAGTCATCTGTGCCAGTTGAGATTTGGCCCATTTTATTCAGCAAGCTGTTAATTAAGATTTGAGTTTCTATCTGAACATTCTCAATCACCTCTGGAGATTGCTCTTGAATAAAATTATTGTAAAGACCTTGATTCACTGACGCAGTAAACTCAACTTCGTTAGCCAATAAACCGTCAATAGCACGTTTTAAACTGAGGTTGGTTTCAGCATAATATTGATACCAAATAGCATAGTTTTCAGGCGTAACAGGAATATTTAGCGCTGACATTTGTGGAACAGCCATGCGTAAAATTTGCGCTGAGTTTTCAAGGTTAGTATTCAATTTAACATCCTATGTCATTAGTGTCTTACATACTTAAATGTGAACCGACATCCTAGCAAGTGCGCTTTATTTTGACGCTATATGCTGCATATTAATAAAATTAATATCATACTTAACAGCCTAATCCAACATAAAAGATATTGAAAATTAAGACTATTTATTCAACCATAACATTATAAAAAGCAGAGAGTGAAACGTTATTGAAAAAAAATTGAAAAAATAAAACCCTTTTTCAAAAAGCATCCGTTTATATCAATAACAATCGAATCAATCTATCGTATTACATTAGCATTTTAGAGGTGAGAATCCATATGAAAAATATTCTGAATACTACATTAAAAAGTCTAACTAAACTTTCTGCACTCAGTTTATTAACAGCCATGACTTTCTCGGCAGCTGCAACAAGTCCAGTACCAAATCAATTTGAGAAACCACAAATGATAACCACCTATAAATATAGTCAGGACAATTACCAAGTGGTTGACGCCGCAAAAATGTTTCCTAAACCTTCAGCGAATCAAGTACAACACATACTGTCTTTAGACACGCTTGAGAATGAAGCAGACTATAAAATTGAGATACAAATCGGTCAAAATAAGCTGGTGGATTGTAATCGCCATCATTTATCAGGCAAATTAGACAAAATTAGCTTACAAGGTTGGGGTTATCAATATTATAGCGTTGAGCAACTCACTGACGGTCCAACAACTATGATGATGTGCCCAGATCCTAAAACCATGAAATTCGTCACTATGGGCAAAAGTTTGATGATTGATTATGACAGCAGACTGCCAAAGGTATTCTATTTACCTGAAGGTGCTGAACTACGTTATCGAGTTTGGCAAGTTAAAGACACTTATCAATTTGCAGGGCAATAATCGACTCTGTGATGGTTACTTTAATTTATATAAGCTTAGCGTCATATATGTTTTAAGTCAGGAGCAGTATGACAGGCTACGATGCTATGTTGTTAAAATCGTTTGACACGAACAACTTGCATCACTTCAATCGAAAAGCCTGCAAGCATCTTTTCTTCTTTATAATACGTTAAACTAACGAATTGATCTTTTAGCGACTTATATTTTTTAGGTCGCTTAAAAGTGAAAGCCACGTCATAACCGTCGATCATTAAAGTATGTAATACCCATTCGTCTTTATCGCGTTGGGTGTGCGAAACAACTTTTACCCCCTCAAGGTGGTTTAATTTTTCATGTTTTTTGAGCAAACCATCAACGGCTTTATTCTTCATATTGGCTTCTTTTAAGATTAACGACGCTCTTCAATAAGCTGAATGATTTCTTGATAACGATACTCGCCACAATAGCCAAATCCTGGTAATTGTTTCACTCGTATACGAGCGAATATTGGCAATGTCATACCAGCAAGAAATTTAGCTTTTACAGCAGTAGAGATACTTGAGTGCCCTTTTGCGTTCATATGCAACACAAATTCAGATAGATACTGCTCAACGTTCGCTAACTGATTTAACGCTATATGACTTTTTTGGGGCAAAATCGCAACTTCACCACGACAAACGCTACAATGTCCACACTGCTGCGGGGCTCTATTATCATCAAAATAATGGTTCAAACGAGCTGTGATACACGTCTTTGATTCGAAAAAATTTAACAACTGATTAAGACGTGAGATTTCTTTTACTTCATTGCTTTGAAAATATTGAGAGAGTTGAGCAACAAGATCTGCGTGAACTAGCCTACTGCTGTTAACTTCAAAAACTTGGGTAATTTTTTTAGTTTCAAGAAGAATCATCTGCTTGTCAGCCAAATAATCTAATGCAGCAACAACTCGTTGTCTTTCAGCACCAAACTCTTGATAAAGAGAGTCAAAATTTAACTGGCCCCATATTTTTTTAAAGTGAGTATGGGCAAAAATTTGAGTTAAAAATGCTTGTCTAGATTCATCAAACTGCGCTAAGACAGCCGCTTTATCTTGAACAAATTGATATTTAAATTCAGCAAAGTAAGCAAAGCTAGGTTTTAACACATTCGCCAACTCAAGTTGTACAAGCAAGGTCTTTAACGGTAAAAGCTTTATATTGGTACTGGTTGAAATAGCAGACTCTTGCATTTCCCACTGACCATTATCAGTTTCTTGGCTAATATGTTGGATAAGCTTTTGTATTGCACTAGCTTCAGGCGTGTCGCCATAAACAAAATTCTCGATGGTATTTAAACCATCTTTGTTAGCTAAAGTGACACAATGAGACAGCTGGCCATCTCGCCCTGCTCGTCCAATCTCTTGGCTGTAATTTTCAATAGACTTTGGCAAATCGTAGTGAATGACAAATCGAATATCGCTTTTGTCTATTCCCATACCAAATGCAATTGTCGCGACAATAATCGGGATTTGACCTGTCATAAATTGCTGTTGGATCCGATGGCGGGTTTCAGCATCTAACCCTGCATGGTATGCAGTACAATTAACTCCCTGTGAGCGTAGATACAGCGCCACATCTTCTGCCGTTTTTTGCAACGTCACATAAATAATCCCAGCACCTTGATGATGGTGAATGGCATTCAATAATTCAATGTTTTTATCTTGTTCTAATGTTGCCTTAACACTGATATCAAGATTGGGTCGATAAAACCCCGTCTGTACAATTTGCTCCGCTGAAATAGCAAAGTGTTTAGCAATATCCTGTTTGACTTTAGCCGTTGCCGTAGCGGTAAGTAACAATACCTGAGGGATAGCAAAGGATTGGCAGTAAACCGGTATTTTTAAGTAGTCAGGTCGAAAGTTATGACCCCACTCAGAAATACAGTGCGCCTCATCAACCACTAGTAAAGAAATCTGAATAGAAGCGAGAAATTGTCTAAAACGTTCATTTTTGAATCGTTCAACTGATACCATTAAAATTTTAGTATGGCCACTTCGAACGTCTCGCATCACTTGCTGACTTTGATCGTAACTCTGACTCGAATCAATACTGGCGGCATTGATCCCTTTATCCTTGAGAAAAGCAATTTGATCTTTCATTAATGCTAATAAAGGTGAGATAACCAAAGTAACGTTAGCTAGCTGTAAGGCACTAAATTGATAACACAAAGATTTACCTGAGCCAGTAGGGAAAATAGCTAAAGAGGAACGTCCTAAAAGGATATGTTCAATAACAGCTTGTTGTCCTTCACGAAATCCATCAAACCCAAATTGTTGTTTAAGTTGCTGATGTAGAAATTCACTATCAGCGGCTTGTAAAACTTGAGTTGAGTCATGCATAGGATTCATTTGAATACCTTATGGAAAAAGAAGAAGAACAGTCAAACTGTTATGATTTTCGAGCAATATACTGGTTGATTAATAACGTTAATTTATCTTCAAACGTTTCCTGTACAAGCTCTAAATCTTGTCCGAAACGATGAAGATACTTTGCGGCTTGTGCACGAGTTAACATCTTATTGGCTAAACAATAAGCCATTTCATCGCGCTTTTTATCAAATCGCGGTTCAAGAAACCATTGGCATGTTTCTGTATCTAAATTCGCTAATGTTTGTTGTGCTAGTTGGCAGAACGTGTCGATGTGCTCTATTCCATCTGGCCCTAAGCATCCTGGCTCAAGGCGATACAGCACGATTAATTTATTATCAAACATGTTAAGCGTCGCATCCTATGCGTAAACAAGAATTCTTATAACATTTATGAAAAATAACAATCATAAATTTATAGCTGATTGGCGTTAATCATAGCCTGTTTAAAGTTATCAATATAGTGCTGAATTGGAACGATATCTTCTTTAAGTCGACGATTACGCCCAAGCAATGATGATTCAACGAATAAATCAAACCATGCTGATAATGCCAAGCCCTGTAATGGTTCATCAATTGCGTGAAATGCTAATGCAGCTACTTCTGCAGTAGATAATTGAAAATCATGGCTGCCTTTTCTTAACTCATAAGTGGCTAACGTTTCCGGTGTGAAGGATAACAAAGGCAGTTTATGAAGGTACGGGCTTTTTTTGAACATTTTAATTGCTTGGCGCCAGCTACCATCCAATAAAATCAATAAAGGTATCTTTGGAGCAGATGAACCATGCTTAGCCTGCGGGATAATATGGGGATTCTCAGTCGAGCAGTTCAGTTGATTAATATGTTCAATCACTGGCTGACCCTCTTGTGCATACTGTTCTGGAAATATCAACATAGGTTGATATTTAGGATCATTTATCATATCGACCATCTGCTTACTCGGCTCAGTACGAGACCACAGAAAAGCACTGGTATTAGGGACAAGATCAGCTATTAGCCTGCCACTATTGGTAGGTTTTAGTACTTCATCATCGTACATTATCAACATGAAGTTAGCAGACGTTTTAAGATACTCTCTATGCAAGCAAGTGCAAAAAAGTTCGCCTAATAAACACCATGGGCAACGGACTAACTTTTTGCCTCTTGCTGCAAAAGGTTTAGTTGAAATGGATTTACGATATTGATAAAGACGATGAACAGCATGTTGCTGCTCTTTAGGTAACGCCAACATGCAAGGCTCTCTTTGAAAATGACTATAGCATCATGATGATGTCAGCTAGTATTTGGAAATGAATAACGGACAGCAATCACATAGCCATTATGGCTTAATTCAGATTATAACACGCGATTAATGCTGTTAAAATAATTCATCACCCGAAGGTGATGAATTATAAACTTAGAACTAAAGTATTCTGCGAAGCAAGAAATCTGCTTTAAGCCGCTTAATTCTAGTCATAATTTTTTTCACAGGAACAGGATACTTCTGTAACGTTTCAATTTGGCTATAATGGAACAGCTTTTCAGTATGCGTCAGAATATAGTCTTGTTCTTGCTCAAACTTTTCTTTCCAAGCGCCAGATTCATCATGCAACAACAGACCGTTTTCTAAATCTAACGCCCAAGCTCTTGGATTTAAATTTGAACCAGTAATCAGATGCTTTTTACCATCAGCGCTGATCCCTTTTAAATGGTAACTATTAATACCACTTTTCCAAAGGTGGATGCGTAGTTGGCCACTTTCAACTGCCCACTGTTGGCGTTTAACAAACTTTCGTAATGATTGCTCATACATATACGGAAGCGCACCAATGGTTGAAAATTCTTTTTCTGGCGGAATATAAAAGTCATTTGCCGTTTTATCACCGACAACAATATCAATACTTTTGCCATTTCTTAAATGACGAGTTAGTGCCCTAACCAATGCATTCGGCGGATTAAAGTAAGGCGTACAAATAAATAGTGACTCTTGTGATTCGTCAACAAGCTTTACTACTACCTCATTTAACTTATTCTTTTTTCGGCCCAAGCCAACTAGCGGTGTAACCCGGTTACCAATACGTGTGCTTTCAAATTCATATTTAGAACGACCTAAACGCACTTTAAAAGTACGAACATCATTTTTCTCAGGACATTGCTCAACGTCTTTATCTTGAGTTAATGAACATACAGCGGGATCGCTGACTAAGAACTGATGAATGTATTGACGCATGCTTTGAGCTAACTCAGCAGACTCAATTAAGTGATAGCGATCGAAACGATATTTTTCAAACTGTTGGAAGTAAATATTATTGATACTGGCGCCACTAAAAATTACGGCATCATCGATAATAAAACCTTTAAGGTGCAGAACCCCCATAAATTCGCGAGATTTTACAGGTACCCCAAGGATATCAAACGGTACCTCTGCCTCTAACATAGCTTTTCGGTACATAATATAATTGCCACTATCACCTTTATGACCAATAAGTCCACGGCGAGCGCGGTGATAATCAACTAACACGACAATGTCTAAATCAGGGTTTGCTGCTTTGGCAGCAAGTAACGCAGTTAAAACTTCACGGCCAGCCTCATCATCTTCAAGATAGAGGGCTGCGATATAAATGGCATTCTTTGCCGTCGCAATACGTGATAATAACTCAGTTTTAAACTGAAGCGGTTCTAGCAACCATTTTAATGAATCCGCTTGTAATGCGATACCACCTAGCTTATCCAGCAAGGCAACCTCCTTAAATGTTCCTCAATGACGTCATTGAGCAAACGTACGCGCAATTTTACGAATACCTATTACAGAAAGTATTTCTTTGAAGAAGTACTAAACGTTTTGATGTGGTACTCATTCTGTTTGTAAATATAACGCGTCGTAAAAACTAATTAACAAAATATTTGGAAATAGAAATTACCTACTAATAGGCTGCGGGGCAAGGTTTTTCTGCATTCAAACAACTGTTTGGTTAGTTTATGAGAGGCAATTAATACAATTAAGAATAAAACCTAACGAATTTCTCACGAAATAACGCAAGTATTTACAGGCATCAAAGGTTAAAAAATCGAAATTTTAACTGATTATAGATTCATTAGGTGTAAACCTAAGCTAAATGGCGTATTTTATCGATAACACAACCTTCCTTAGCTGCTTATGTCTTTTATAAAAAAATCTTGGCTAACCTCCTTCAAGCCAACGCCAATGATACTCTTACTTGGCTTGAGTTTACCTGTCAAAGCTAATGAGTACATCGATAACATGATGAAAATCATTAGCCCTGCGCAATCTCAAATTGCCGTGAATATTTGGGATGTATCTAATGGTAAAACCGTGTATCGCATTAATGATCAAACATTAATGTTACCTGCCAGCATTCAAAAGGTAATCACTGCCGTTGCTGCAAGTAAGCAGTTAGGCAAAACTTTTCAATATGAAACAAGCCTTACCTATGACGGCGCTATCAATGATGACGCATTAAATGGGAATCTGTATCTGCACTTTCAAGGTGATCCAACCTTAAAACGCGCCCACTTAACGACGTTAATCAACCAACTCACTGAATTAAAAATCAGCCAGATTTCAGGTGATGTAATCTTGATTGCTCATGCATCTAATCAAACCAGAGCACCTGGTTGGGCGTGGGACGATTTAGGTATTTGTTATGCGGCGCCAGTATCAAATTTTATTATTGATAGAAACTGTGCCAAAGCGACATTAAGCCCAACTGAAGAACGTTCAACTGTTAAAGTAAAATCAATTTACCCTATAAACATCAAAACGACAGCAGAGTTTGATCCAACAATTCCGGTCAAAGATGCGCAAATGCATTTTTGTGAATTACACATGCAACGCTTTGACGGCAACCATTATAAAATCGAGGGCTGTTATCCAGGAAAGAAACCAATCAGACTCGCTATCGCAGTCAATGATCCTAAATTATATAGCCAACAGGTCATCAGTGATTTATTAACCCAAAAAGGCATCCAGTTTACTGAGGTTAAAACGGCCGAAAATGCCCCGACTACACAAACAGTAATCGCAACCCATTATTCAAAGCCTCTACCTGATTTACTTAAAATCATGTTGCAAAAATCAGATAATTTAATCGCTGATAGTTTATTAAAACAAATTGGCCTAAGCTATTTCCATCAAAAAAAGCATAAAGTTAATTACCATGATGATATTACTCAATCTGCTCGCAGTGATAGCTTTACTCTAGGCGCAAAAGCGATTGAAAGTATCATGCTAGAGCTTGGTCTCCCGTTCATTGAAGCTAATATAACTGACGGCTCGGGTTTGTCTCGCTATAACTTATTGACCGCACAACAAATGATGTCCTTATTGCAGTTCATTAAACAAGATAAAGACACTCAGTATATTGAGCAGTTATTACCTGTATCAGGTCGCTCTGGCACTTTAAAACACAAAGCTTATTATAATCAGCCACCGCTAAAAAATGTGGTTCAAGCAAAAACAGGGACTATGATGGGGGTTGAGAATTTAGCGGGTTATATCACTGCGAGTAATGGTAAACAATATGCTTTTGTCATCATCGAAAATGGCCTAAGTGCTAAGGCAAAAAAAGCTCGCCTGGCGCCATTTAGTGCCCTTTTTCTGCAAACGATAAATGACTTACCAAATTAACAATAAAGATTTAACCTTTTAAAACGACATAAAAAAGCACTTTGAATAACTCAAAGTGCTTTTAATTTACTTTTTTGCTCGCATACAAGCCAAACGGTTTTAGTAAACGAGATTGTTCCCTAAAATAACTCTGCTGGCATATCCATAATAGCGCTATCGCCTCGAGATACCTGTGCTAGATGGAAGTCAGCTTTAGGTAATACTTTTTCCATATAAAACTTAGCGACGTAGCTTTTTTGTTCGGTAAAGTTTGCATCGTCATGCCCTACCGCTTTGTCAGCTAGCAGTAATGAATAGTAACCATAAAGTATGTAGCCAAAGGCATCTAAGAAATCTACAGCGCTTGCATTGATTAATGCAGGCTGAGTTAGCTTATTATCATTGATGTGACTCGCAATGCTAAGTAGGTTATCAAATCGAGTGCTAATAGCAGATTTATCTTCAGCTGAAACGTGCTGTAACTCATTTAGCTCAGCAGTAATTTCTGCTACAAATTGACTCAATGTTGCTAGGTTGTCACCTGTCACTTTGCGGCCTAAGAAATCAATGGCTTGAATACCATTAGTCCCTTCATAAATTTGTGCGATCCGTGTGTCACGTACAAATTGCTCAATGCCTGTTTCGCGAATATAACCATGACCGCCAAATACTTGCTGAGCCATAATTGTTGCATCTAAACCACGATCAGTTAGAAATGCTTTAGATACTGGCGTGAGTAGTCCAACGTATTTTGCAGCCTTTGTTTGAACGTCACCTTCGCCATGTTTAGCTAAATCTAATTGCTTGCCAGTGAATACTGAAAGTGCTCTACCCGCATCTGTGATTGATTTAATAGTCAGTAACATTCTACGGACATCACCGTGAACGATAATGGGGTCAGCTGCAGCGCCTGTAGGTGAACCACCAGCAGCAACACCTTGAACACGTTCTTTGGCATAATCAGCAGCCATTTGATACGCCCCCTGAGCACTGCCTAAGCCTTGAATACCTATCGCTAGACGCTCATAGTTCATCATAGTGAACATACACACTAAACCACGGTCGACTCTACCAACTAAGTAGCCTTGTGCATTATCATAATTCATAACACAAGTCGCTGACGCTTTAAGCCCCATTTTGTGTTCAATTGAGCCAACAGATACGCCGTTAGGCTCGCCCAAAGTCCCATCATCGTTGACTGAAATCTTTGGAACTAAAAATAACGAAATACCTTTAGAGTTCGGCAGTTTAGCAAGCACTAAATGAATAACGTTTTCAGTTAAATCATGATCGCCGCCAGTAATGAAAATTTTACTACCAGAAATTAAGTAACTGCCATCTTCTTGTGGTTCAGCTTTAGTACGAATATTACGAAGATCTGAACCTGCTTGCGGCTCTGTCATGTCCATGGCACCAGACCATTGGCCTGAATATAGATTTGGTAAATATTTCTCTTTTAATTCTTCTGTAGCGTGGGCATTGATACATAAAGCAGCACCAGCAGTCAGTGAGCTGTATAAAGTGAAAGAGTTACATGCGCTGTAGTTCATTTCATCAACTAAAACGCCTAACATTTTTGGCATTCCCATACCGCCAAAGTCTGGCTCGCCACATAAGCCAACCCAGCCACCATCGGAAAATTGTTGATAAGCTTCTTTAAATCCATCTGGCGTAATAACCTTGCTACCTTCGTGCCTTACTTCTTGCTCGTCACCATTTCTGTTAATAGGTTGAATCAAGTCACGGCTAATCTTGCTAGCTTCATCTAGAATAGCGACTGCGGTGTCCATATCGACCATTTCAGCCATAGCTGGCATGTTTTGCCATGTGGTATTGGCATCAAAGACGTTTTCTAATAAGAATTGCATGTCTTTCAAAGGAGCTTGGTAAGGATTCATATCACACTCTTAAACAGATAATTAAAACAGTTGTTTCAATTTATACAAAAGGACTATGAAACACAAGCTGTATCTGTAGTAAAAAGCATAAATAATGAATAAATTTTACAAATAAACATCCCACTCACTACTTGGTTATGAGTCGCATAAATACGCCTAAAATAGCGGAAATTAGACAAGGTTTTGAATTCGAAGTGAGTATAAAAGGAACAACTACATACTTGCTAAAGAAATTAAAAACGCAGTTGAGTGAGATAACGGCTTAAACATGTTATTGAGCCGATGAACGTTCGAATGCTGCACCAAGTAGAGAAAAGTAATCTAAAATAGCAGCCATAATTTGCTCTCTATGGCCGACATTTGGATATATTAACCGAGTTGCTTGATCTGATTTAGTCGTTCCTGACACAAGATAATTATTGCTTAAAGATCCAAACGATTCTATTGAAGATTCAAAAGCACGCGCCATTAGTTCTGTAGGCTTAGAGAAATAATAACTGCCTTGTAGCTTATCAACCTTAATTGCATTGGTCACAAACTCACTAGCAGACTGACCATCTTCACTTAATAAAACAAGTTTAAACAAGTGTGATAGCTTATCGTTAAGCGCATGTGGTTTTAATAGATGATCATTAAGCCATAAATCTGATGCACAAGCATACTTGCTGTGACGATCTTCAAAGGCTTTCGCCACTATATAATGATCAAATGCATGCCAAAACTCATGCGCTAACGCACCAGCACCGGCATTTTTAGCTAATGCTAACTCTCTTGTGCTTGGGGAATAATGTGCTTGCACACCTTTTTGGCCACCACGACCAAATAGCATATTTAATGTCTTTCTAAGACCAATAAGTTCGGTGGGAACATTCAGTATCTGAGAAAGATCTGCTAAAGAATCAAAAATTAAATTTGCTGCAATTTTTGACTCATCAGCAGTCACCCATTTACCCACACTGATATGCCTTAAGCCAAACGTTTGTTTGATATCATTAAAATTGGCTTGCTCGCCAAGGCGATAATCTAGTCCATTGCGAAAATATTGTGTATGTTGCAGCAAAACGGAATAACCTATTCGTGGCTAAATTTTCAAACGATAAAACAGTCATAAAAAATGCCTCAATATGAGGCATTTTTTAAGATAATGAATTACCACATAAGGTCATCAGGGATAGCATAATCCGCATATGGATCATCTTCTTTAGTCACTTGCTCAGTTTGATTATCATCAGTATCAGTCCAAAGATAACCACACCATTCTGGTACCAATAAATTGACGCGTTCAGCTAATTTATGCGGTACTAGATAGCTTTTATCTTCGTAACGGATAATACCAACTGCACCAGAAAGTAACTGACCTTGTAATTTCTCATTCACATAAACTGATAAGATTTTATTATTAACCGTGAAGTTAAATTTAATTTCAGCATCAGTAGGAATTGAAATAGCGAACTTGGTAAACTCAGTGATGAGTCCACGCACTTGGCCTTTTTCTTCAGCTTCTGCAAAACGTTTTTCATTTAATGCACGATCTTTCTCAGCTTGCTCAAGTTTTTGCTGTGCAATTTGTTGCTTTAAATCTGCACTACCATCATCTATCTTGGCTTTCTTCTGCTTACGTTTTTGAGTTTTAACATCACGCGCTTTTTGTTTGCTCGCTAACCCTGCTTTAAGCAATTGCTCTTGTAATGCGTTTGCCATTTAAATCACCTTAAAATTATTTACTATTCTGGCATGTGTTTCGCTAATGCATCCATTGCCGCGCCTGCACCACCTAAAGACCAACCACCATCAACGGGTAAGATTGTTCCAGTGATGTAAGACGCCATATCCGATGCTAAAAATAATGCTGCGTTTGCAATATCTGATTTAACTCCATTGCGTTTCAATGGCACACTGTCAGCTATCATTGATTTTAATGCTTTACTTGGTGCTAAGCGATCAAAACCTTCTGTTTCGTCAATTGGTCCTGGTACTATCGAATTGACTCTAATCCCATCTACGCCCCATTCTATTGCTAACGTGCGAGTTAGCATATCTACACCGGCTTTGGCTGCACAAACATGTACTTGCAGCGCCATTGGCACATAAGCCTGTGGCGCAGAAATCTGAATAACATTGGCACTGGTTTTACCGTCAGCTTGACTAATAGCTTTTGTCAGCAGTGGATAAGCTTGCTTAATAACTTGGAAACTTCCAAGCAGGTCAATGTCCATTACTGATTTAAATCCATTCGCTGATAGATCTTTAGCGCGCGAAGGAAAATTCCCTGCGGCGCCGCTTACCAGAACATCGATATGGCCAAATGCTTGTTCTATATTGGTAAAACCTTGACTAACAGCCTCAATGTCACGGACATCAAAACTAACCCCAAGATGCTTTCCATTTGGGTTTACTAATTTAAGTTCATTTACAGCTGAGTTAACTTTTTCAACACTACGACTCGCTACAGCAACATTGGCTCCTTGCTTAGCAAAAGCGCATGCTATGCCAAGGTTAATTCCACTGGTTCCGCCTATAACAACAACATTCTTTCCTTGATAATCAAACATTAAACGCTCCTGATTTGTTGTGTTGTAAAGTAAACCGTATTGACACTAGTTAAACGCTTCACAGGTTTACTTTTAGTCTCAGCTGTAATCGACTCTATTTAAGTGAATCTACAATTTGGTGCAATGAAGCCAGTGGATCTGCCGCTTTAGTTATCGGTCTTCCAATCACTAAAAAGTCAGAGCCTGCCGCTACTGCTTTAGGTGGTGTCATCACTCGATGCTGATCGCCTACATCAGCGCCAACAGGCCTAATACCTGGAGTCACTAAATTAAACGATTGGCCAAAAGATGACTTTAACATCGTCGCTTCTTGTGCAGAACAAACAACCCCGTCAAGGCCAGCTCTATGTGTAAGCGCTGCTAAGCGTTTAACGTGCTCTTGTGCAGGCACATTAATGCCCAAAAGCGCTAAGTCTTCATCGCTCATCGATGTTAAAACGGTAACGGCGATAAGTAATGGCGCATCATTGCCGTAGTTAACAAGTGCTTTCTTGGCAGCTTCCATCATAGCTAGCCCACCACTTGCATGAACGTTGGTCATCCATACCCCTAAATCTGCAGCAGCTGACACTGCCTTAGCAACGGTATTTGGAATATCATGAAATTTTAAATCTAGAAATAAATCAAAGTCACGGTCATGTATGTCTTTAACCAATTGTGGCCCAAATAAAGTGAACATTTCTTTACCCACTTTTAAACGGCACATCGTTGGATCAAGCTTGTCGATTAATGATAACGCTTCATTTTTATTATCGTAATCTAAGGCTACTACAATTGGTTTATCAGTCATGTTTACTCCGTAAGATAATCATTAAGCATATTCACAATGAATACGTAATGACGTATGGGTGTTCGTTTTGTAACGCTAGATTGTTGATGTCTTGGTTTACTCACCATCAAGTCCTTTAACACGCTTAATGCTGCCCCACTCTTTGCAAGATGGGCAATGCCAATACAAGCTATGCGCTGGGAACCCACATGAACAACAGCGGTAACTTGGTCTAAATTTAATTTGTTGCTCTACTAACTTTTCAAGCATCGATAAGCTTTGTTTTGCTTGTCCGTCTTCAGCCTGCTTGATATGTAACTGCATTAGATGTTGAAACCCCTTCATCGTAGGATGACGATACAAGTGGTCTAACACCATTTTTTCAGCATTCTTAGTATTTCCTTGCTCAATTTTGTGTTTAGCAAGGGCAATAATTACACTGGCTCCACCGCCGGACTCTAGTGCTTGCTGTAAAAGAGATTGATAGCCTTCTAAGTCATTACTGTCTCGGTAAACTTGTCTAGCAACACCAATAGCGTCGGCAAACAATTCGATATCTGCAAGCTTTAATTCTAAGATGGCTTTTTTACATTGGGAGACTTGATTTGAATCAAGATAGATTTTTGCGAGGGTTAACCAAGCTCTGCCACAATGCTCATCAAGCTTAATGGCTTGTTGAAGTAATTTGATTTTTTCATCGCTTTCAGTCGCTTCATCAGATAACTGGCAATAAAAATGTGCAGTGATGGATTTGAGTGCTTGCTGACGTTTGCGACTTAAGCCTTTAGTGATGTTAATGGCGTTTTGCCATTCTTTGGTCACTTGATAAATCGAGATTAATTCACTTTCTGCTTCTTCGCTATGTTCATCTTGACTAACGAGATTGAGAAAAATTTCTTCTGCACGATCATAAAAGCCCGCTGCTAAATAATCTTTTCCCAGTTCCATCATGGCAATGTCACGTTGCTCGGTGGTGAGACTGGGCCTTGCGATGAGGTTTTGATGGATACGAATTGAGCGATCAACTTCACCACGTTTACGAAATAATGAACCTAAAGATAAATGTGTGTCGATTGTTTCATCATCGACATCTAACATAGTAATAAAGAGGTCAACTGCTTTGTCTGATTCATTTGAAAGCAAAAAATTAAGCCCAGTGAAATAGTCTCTACTGAGTTTCTTACTTTGTTGCTTTTGATTCTGCCGTATACTTCTACGCCCCATATACCAACCGTAACCGGCTGCTATAGGTAACAACAGAAAGAGGATTTCTAGCATATTATGCAGTGGTATCCTGTGCTATTGGATCAGACACTTTATCAGTTAGCTGAGCAATGGTTTTATTTCGCTTACGAATGACCATTTTCATTTTGAGAATATAGTAACCGGCAAATAACCAGCTAATCAAAAAACCTGCTAAAAACACAATGGCCAAAACAACAGGTAAACGATATTGGCCTTCTGCAACAAAATAGCTGACCGTCACAATTTGTTCGTTTTTGGCACCAAACAATAAGGCGAGAACAAAAAATAATCCAACAATGATAATGGCAATAAACGATTTCACATGCAGCTCCATTCAATCTGTGAGTGATAAAAATTCAATCTTATCAATACAACTGATTATCCAAGATATTTAGCCAAGTAACCAGCTTTGAAAAGCAATAGATACAAAAAAGCCTCCAAAAGGAGGCTTTTTAATCAAGCGTTAATCAATGATTAACCGCATCGACACGTTCGCGCAGTTCTTTGCCAGGCTTAAAGTGCGGTACGTATTTGCCTTCCAATTCAACTGAGGTACCAGTTTTTGGATTACGGCCAACACGCGGTGCACGATAGTGAAGAGAAAAACTACCAAATCCACGGATCTCAATACGATCACCGCCTTCTAATGTTGTTGCCATTTGCTCCAACATTTCTTTAATAGCACTTTCCACTTCTTTTGCCGACAACTGCGACTGCCTAGTGGCAAGTTTTTCGATCAGTTCGGATTTTGTCATCCTATACCCTCTATTATCAAGCCAAACACAGTCGCCTAAAGGGAAACACCAGGTGTTTCCCACACTACAGGCGATTTATTACTTACGAGCTGCTTTAAACGCTTCAGCCATAGCATTACTAATAACAGCATCATCTTGCTTGTTAATAGTTGCCATTGCTTCTTTCTCATCTGCTTCATCTTTCGCACGGATAGATAAGCTGATAGAACGGTTCTTACGATCTACGCCCATGAACTTAGATTCAACTTTGTCACCTACAGAGAATACTGTAGATGCGTCTTCGATACGCTCGCGAGAGATATCTGCAACGCGAAGGTAACCTTCAACAGTTTCAGCTAGTTCAATTGTAACGCCTTTAGCGTCAACAGCAGTAACTACACCATTTACAATAGTACCTTTCTTCTTGTCTGCCAAGTAAGCATTGAAAGGATCGTCTTCAGTTTGCTTAACGCCTAAGCTGATACGCTCACGCTCAGGGTCAACAGAAAGAACTACTGCGTGGATTTCGTCACCTTTCTTGTACTCAGATACAGCGTCTTCGCCAGTACCGTTCCAAGAAATGTCAGATAAGTGAACAAGACCGTCGATGCCACCGTCAAGACCAATGAAGATACCGAAGTCAGTGATAGACTTGATCTTACCAGAAACTTTATCGCCCTTGTTGAAACGAGTAGCGAAATCATCCCATGGGTTAGTCTTACATTGCTTAAGACCTAGAGAAATACGACGACGTTCTTCATCGATGTCTAGAACTAGAACTTCTACTTCATCACCTAAGTTAACAACTTTAGATGGGTGGATGTTCTTGTTAGTCCAATCCATTTCAGAAACGTGAACAAGACCTTCAACGCCTTCTTCGATTTCAACGAAACAACCGTAGTCAGTTAAGTTCGTTACGCGACCAGTTAAACGTGTGTTTTCTGGGTAGCGCTTGCTGATTTCTAACCATGGATCTTCGCCAAGTTGCTTAAGACCTAGTGATACGCGAGTACGCTCACGGTCATACTTAAGAACTTTAACGTTGATTTCGTCACCAACATTAACGATTTCAGATGGGTGCTTAACGCGCTTCCAAGCCATATCAGTGATATGTAGAAGACCGTCAACGCCACCTAAGTCTACGAATGCACCGTAGTCAGTAAGGTTCTTAACGATACCTTTAACTGCTTGACCTTCTTGAAGGTTCTCAAGAAGAGCATCACGTTCTGCACTGCTTTCTGATTCGATAACAGCACGACGAGAAACAACAACGTTGTTACGCTTCTGGTCAAGTTTGATAACTTTGAATTCTAATTCTTTGTACTCTAGGTGAGCAGTATCGCGAACTGGGCGAACGTCTACTAGAGAACCTGGTAAGAAGGCACGGATACCGTTTAATTCAACAGTGAAACCACCTTTAACTTTACCATTGATGATACCGATTACAGTTTCAGCATCTTCATAAGCTTTTTCTAGAACAATCCAAGCTTCGTGACGTTTCGCTTTCTCACGAGATAATTGAGTTTCACCGAAACCGTCTTCAACAGAGTCAAGTGCAACATCAACTTCGTCGCCAACAGCGATTTCTAAAACACCTTGAGCGTTTTTGAATTCGTCAGCAGAAATTGGGCTTTCAGACTTAAGACCAGCGTCAACTAGTACAGTACCGTTTTCGATGCGAACAACTACACCACGTACGATAGAACCAGGACGGAACTCAAGTTCATTTAGGGATTGTTCAAATAGATCAGCAAAAGATTCAGTCATTTTATGATTACTTTCTTTTATAAACCACCATCCATCCTAGATGTGGAGTCAATTAATTTATTTACATCATCCGTGACATAAATGTTGTTTCATAACTTCTCAGAATTAAGAAATTACGTTAAGTTTTTATTGATGTGTTCAAGCACTAGCTCAAGCACTTCATTAATACCTATGCCACTAGTATCAATCACTAGCGCATCATCCGCAGGCACTAAAGGCGAGACTGAACGATTAATATCGCGGTCATCACGTTCAATGATTTCAGATAAAAGGCGATCGATATTAACATCGAACCCCTTGTCCTGCAACTGTTTATAGCGTCGCTGCGCCCTTTCCTCTGCTGATGCAGTAAGGAAGATTTTGGCTGGTGCATTAGGAAAAACGACGGTTCCCATGTCACGGCCATCAGCTACTAATCCAGGTTCAGCACTAAAAGCACGTTGGCGTCTAAGTAGTGCTTCTCTAACACGTGGAAAAGCGGCTATCTTAGAAGCTGCATTACCACATTCTTGAGTACGAATACTGGTTGATACATCTTCACCTTCTAAAATGACTTTCACTAAATCATTTCCGGCTAAAAACTGCACGTCTAAATGTGAAGCTAACAAGGTAATGGCTTCTTCATTTTCTAATTCAACATCGTGATGAATGGCTGCAAGGGCTAAAACACGATAAATAGCGCCGCTATCTAGTAAATGCCAATCTAATCGTTCAGCAACGAGTTGGCATATTGTCCCTTTTCCTGCACCGCTTGGTCCGTCGATTGTGACTACTGGAGCACGTTCAGACATAAATTCCTCCGAAAAAAAACAATCTTCCATGAATGTAAAAAAGGTTCATCAAAATGAGCGGGCGGCATTGTATAACAATTTGAACCAAAAAACTGGAGAATTTTGTAAGTTCATAAAGAAGATCATAACAACGGCAGTTAATTGACTGCCGTCATTATTTTTATGCTTGGTAAGATTAAATTAGCAAGCTAAACGTGCGAACTCACTGAAATATGTCGGGAAGGTTTTAGAAGTACAATCAGGATCGTTAATCGTAATTCCACAAGGCGCAAAGGCCATCATTGAAAAACACATCGCCATACGATGGTCGTTATAGGTATCGATATCAGCAGTATTCAATACAGCAGGAGGCGTGACTGAAATATAATCATGGCCCTCTTCTACTGTTGCTCCAACCTTTCTAAGTTCTGTAGCCATAGCTGCTAAACGATCGGTTTCTTTAATACGCCAATTGTAAATATTGGTTATTCTGGTTGTACCTTCTGCAAATAATGCTGCTGTTGCAATTGTCATTGCAGCATCAGGAATATGATTCATATCTAAATCAACCGCAGTTAGTTTCGCTTGACGTGAAATAATATAATCATCACCCCACTCGATATCAGCGCCCATTTTCTCAAGGACATCTGCAAATTTGACATCACCTTGTATGCTTAATTTACCAACACCTGTTACTTTGACTTCACCGCCTTGAATTGCACCTGCAGCAAGAAAATACGATGCCGATGAAGCGTCACCTTCAACTAACACTTTACCTGGTGATACATATTGCTGGCCGGATTTAATTTCAAATCTGCGGTAGTCGTGGTTTATGACTTCAACCCCAAATTGAGCCATTAAGGCTATAGTGATATCAATATACGGTTTAGAAACTAACTCACCTTTAATATTAATATTGACTGAGTCTTTAGTTAATGGCGCAACCATGAGTAATGCAGTTAAGAACTGGCTCGACAAATCGCCAGCTATCTCAACTTCTCCACCATTTAATCCATCAGCATTAATGGTTAAAGGGGGAAAACCATCATTTTTTAAATAAGTCACACTAGCGCCTAACTGACGCAAAGAATCAACCAAATCGCCAATTGGTCTTTCTTCCATTCTCGGCTCACCTGTTAATGTAAATTCCCCAGAACCAAGTGTTAACGCAGCGCAAAGCGGTCTCATTGCTGTACCTGCATTACCTAAAAATAGCGTTTCAGCTTGCTTTGCAGTGATAGGGTTTCCTAAACCTTCAAGTTCGCAAACGGTATTATTATCTGATAACTCATATTGAACGCCTAGCTGTTTAAGCGAGGCTAACATGTATCGAATATCATCAGAGTCCAGTAAATTCGTTAAGGTTGTTTTACCTTTAGCAAGAGTCGCCAATAGTAAGGCTCTGTTAGAGATACTTTTTGAGCCTGGAATGTTAACAACACCACTGACTTTTTCTACGGGTTCAAGACGCAACTGTTTCATGAAAAATTCTTCTTAAATGAGTTCTAGCAAAATGCAAGAATGGATATGATTAAAGACAAAGCGACGTCTATGTCAATTTATCTATACGATTCTGATTGATAGTTAGATAATAATTATTCTTGACTACAAATTTACTCATTGCAGCCCACGATACAAGGGCTTTTAGTAAAAAAATGACGGATTTATGTCGAACTTGAATAAAATGAATGAAAAAACCACTATTTTGCTTATCGATTTAGCTTAAATGACAAAAATTAACCTTGCACTGTAAACCTTCATTTAGAAAAACAGTTAATTTTAAAATTAGTTATTTTTTTACATTTCAATCCGCAATTAAACCACGTTATCCTAAAGCGAATCCTACCATTATTTGATATTTATAAGGTCAATGACCATGTTCAAAACATTAACAGCCATGCCAGCAGATCCAATTCTTGGTTTGCTGACACAATATCGACAAGACTCTCACCCACAAAAAATCGACTTAGGTGTTGGCGTTTATAAAGATCCTGCTGGCCATACGCCCATTTTAGACTGCGTAAAAATAGCAGAGCAACAACGCACAGACACCGAAACAACCAAAGTCTATATCGGCCCTACAGGCTCTGAAAACTTTAATCAGTTAATGTCTGAACTTGCATTCGGAAAAACCCACCCCGCTTTACTTGCTAATCGTGTAAAAACGGTTTCAACACCAGGTGGCACTGGCGCATTAAGAGTTGCAGCTGAGTTTATTAAAAGCTGTAAACCGAATGCTGTTATTTGGGTAAGCGATCCAACATGGGCAAATCATACTGGATTGTTTGAAGCTGCAGGCTTAACAGTTAACACCTATCCTTATTATGATTACGACACTAAAACCTTAAAATTTGATGAAATGAAAGCGGCTCTCAGTCAAATTGGTCCGGATGATGTCGTTTTACTTCATGCCTGTTGCCATAACCCGAGTGGTATGGATTTATCCACCGAGCAGTGGGATGAAGTCATTGCAATTACTGCAAAACAAGGATTTACTCCATTAATTGATATGGCATATCAAGGTTTTGGGGATGGCGTTGATGAAGATGCTTATGGTGTACGCCAAATGGCTGCTGCAGTAGAGGAAATGATTTTATGTAGCTCTTGCTCTAAAAACTTTGGTCTTTACCGCGAAAGAATTGGGGCGTGTACGCTTGTTGCTGACAATAGCCAAACTGCAAACATCGCTTTTTCTGTGCTTTTGTATGTAGTTCGCTGTATTTACTCAATGCCGCCTGCCCATGGTGCAGCGCTAGTTGAAACCATTCTCGGAACTGCTGAGCTTAAACAGCAATGGCTAAGTGAACTGACTGTAATGCGTGATCGCATAAACGGTAATCGTCAAATGTTAGTGGATAAGCTAATTGAAAATGGCGTAACACAGGACTTTAGCTTCATTGCCAAACAAAAAGGGATGTTTTCATTCCTGGGTATTAATCCTGCACAAGTGGAGCAATTGAAACAAGAGCACAGTATCTATATGGTCGATTCAAGCAGAATGAGTATCGCTGGTATTAGCGAATCAAATGTAGATTATCTGGCTAAGTCTATTGCTAAAATTCTGTAAGCTTTCTCTTATTCAAAAATGTAAAAGCGAATTGTTTTCATCAATTCGCTTTTTTTAAGTTTAGACTTATTCGGGTTTACATTTTGCTCAGCCTTACTTGTTAACTGAGCATTATGAGTCATGTTTTTAATCAGCTAACATAAGGTTAAATCTTACAACTTGATTGCATCTCAAACGAACTGACATTAATAAAAAAGCCACTCATAAAGTGGCTTTTTTTTAAGACAATGGTTTAATTGGACGAAAACTGAGTCATTATTTGTACTGACTCGCAAAAGCTTCCATAAATGTCACTAAGGCTTTTACGCCGTCTAATGGCATTGCATTGTAGATACTGGCACGCATACCGCCAACAATTCTATGACCTTTTAATGCGACTAAGCCTGCCTGTTCAGCTTGTTTTAAAAATTCACTATCGAGCGAGCTATCCACTAATTGAAAAGTCACATTCATTCGAGAGCGATTCTGAATTGCAACCCCATTAGTATAAAATGGATTATTGTCAATGCATTGATAAAGTAAGGCTGCTTTTTGCTTATTAAGGTCCTCCATAGCTTTAACGCCCCCTTGCGCAGATAACCAATCAAACACTTCAGCAGCTAGGTACCATGCAAATGTTGGTGGGGTATTAAACATTGAGTCATTCGCTTGTGCGACTGAGTAATCCATTATTGATGATTGAGTTAGACTCGGTAATTTCAACATATCATCTCGAACAATTACAATTGATAACCCTGATGGACCGATATTTTTTTGTGCACCAGCATAGATAACCGCGTATTTACTGACATCGATATCACGAGACATTATGGTTGATGATAAGTCGACAACTACAGGCCATGGACTGTCTAAGTCATCAAAAATTTCAATTCCATCTACGGTTTCATTGGCACAAAAGTGAACATAACGATAATCATCATCCAGTTTATGTAAGTCAGGCAAGACCACTTGATTTAAGCCATCTTGTTTTTCGACAATGTTGATTTGATCAACGTGGTTTTCACCGACTATCTTGACGGCTTCTTTTACCGCAGCCGAAGACCATTGTCCATTAACTAGATAGAGCGCTTTACCGTTGTCACCAAGAAAATTGTTAACAACATTAGTAAATTGCCCTCTTCCACCGCCATGCATAAACAGAACATGATAGTTAGAAGGTATGTTCATTAGTTCACGTAATGTTTTTTCAGCATGCTGAGTCAGGGCAATAAATTCTTTACTTCGGTGGCTTATTTCCATCACGGACACGCCAAGACCATTCCAATCGATTAATTCCTGCTGAGCTTTTTGCATCACAGCTTGAGGTAACATGGCAGGTCCGGCACAAAAATTGAAAATATCGCTCACAGCAGTATCCTTTATCGTTTGATGGTAAAACTTTCTTTTTATAGCAATTTGATATGCAGTATATAGCAACTGTTTGCTTGCTAAAATGAAAAAAAATCATTTAAATTTTGTATTAGAAACTTGTTTATATAAACTTGAACTGAATTAACTTTTTGTACACTTTTTTTGATAGAATTCACTGCTGTTTTTAATTTTTATGTACTTACTGAGCTGACCTTATAATCAAACTCAATGAATAAATAAAAATTGATAACGGGTAAACCACTTATGATTACACAAGCGTAATCGCAAATAAGTCAGTAAAATATGGTCTTAGTACTAAACTGAGACTGTAACAATAATGAATAATCCGTTTTAACGGAAATTGGATCGATTGATGTATTTAAAACCCTTTTTGCTGTTTGGCACTGTAACAATTGCCAGTATCTGCTCACAAGCCAATGCAAAACAATCTGACTACATAACCGTCGCAGATCAGTTTAAACAACACTTTCACCAGCAATTGAAACAAAGCAAAGTACCTGGTGGGGCCTTCGTTATTGTTGAAGGAAATGAAGTTTTATCTCTAAGTACCTTCGGCAAACGTAAAAAAGGTGGCAAACTCAATGTAAATCAAGACACTGTATTTCGTTTGGCATCGGTATCAAAAACCTTCGCCGGTACCTTAGCGAGTATGTTAGTCAATGAGCGAAAGCTAAGCTGGCAACAGCCTATTGTTAAGTACTTACCAGAATTCACCCTCGCCAATAAAGCTAACGCTGAAGAAATAACCTTAGCGCATGTAATTGGTCAAAGTACTGGTTTGATGCCTAATAGTTACGATAATTTAATTAATGCCAATGTTAAAATGGACAAAATTATCAACAAGTTCTCTGAGCTAACCCCAATGTGCAGCCCCGGAGTTTGTTATGGCTATCAGAACGTGGCATTTTCATTTATTGAAACGGCCATAGAGCAGCAATCTGGAATGGCTTATGAAGATTTATTGCAACAAAAGATTTTTTCGCCTCTAGATATGAATACTGCAACAGTCGGCTATGATGCTTTCATGGCAAGAGAAAACCGTGCAGAACCTCATGTAAAAACAAAATCGGGTTTTCGTAAAGTCACGGTAAAGCCTAATTACTATAAATTACCATCCGCTGCAGGCGTCAATGCCAGTATCAATGACATATCGAAATGGCTAATTGCCAATTTAGGTGAGAATCCTGGTGTCATTGCAAACAGTGTGATTAGAGATGTCACGACGCCAGGCGTTAGAACAACCAAAGAGTTACGCCGCCGTGACTGGCGAGCACACCTTGATAATGCACATTACGGTAAAGGCTGGCGAGTATATGAATTTGAAGGCCGTCCATTAATTTATCATGCTGGTTGGGTCGCAGGTTACGTTGCAGAAATATCGTACTCACCCGAGTTGAATATTGGTATGGCGATGTTGTTAAACGGTGAATCAAGAGTGATTGCTAAATTAAGCTCTACCTTTTGGAAAAATGCTTTCGAACAAGCGAATAAAAATAAATCTTAGTGCGTAACTCGCCCTATCCACCTGTTATCTTTATAAACATTCAAGCGTAAAAAAGGATGCCATTTGGCATCCTTTTTTGTATCGCACTATCAGAATGTTATTGGTGATTAAGCATCTGATTCTGGTGTAGCTGAATCGTCAGCAGCATTCGTTTCAATGCTCTCAACGCTTTCGCCTTCTGTACCTTCTTCGATTTGCTCATCTTCTTCAATTTCATCAAGACGCTGCAAGCCAACCACTTTCTCATCGTCAGCTGTTCGAATAATGGTGACACCTTGCGTGTTACGACCAATCAGTGAAACACCATTTGAAGGAGTACGTACAAGCGTACCTTTGTTACTAATGAGCATGATTTCTTCTGATTCAGTAACTTGAACTGCGCCAACTACGGCACCATTACGTTCACTGACTTTGATAGAAACAACACCTTTCGTGCCACGACTCTTCGCAGGATACTCTGATAAGTCGGTACGTTTACCGTAACCGTTTTCGGTAACAGTAAGAATTGCACCTTCTTCTTTAGGAATGATCATGGAAACAACTTTTTGACCATCTTCAAGTTTAATACCGCGAACACCAGTAGCCGTTCGGCCCATTGGACGAATAGCAATTAAGTCTTCACCAGTTTCAGGGTCTTTTTTCACTTCACCCGTTTCTGAATCACGTACTTTTTCGTTGAAGCGAACCACTTTACCTTCGTTAGAGAACAACATAATGTCGTCACTACCGTTAGTAATATCGACGCCAATTAATTGGTCATCATCTTTAAGGTTTACTGCAATAATGCCGTTTGCACGTGGATTACTGTATGCAGTCAATGCCGTTTTCTTAACCGTACCGTGCGCTGTTGCCATAACAATAAACTTATCATCAGCGTATTCGCGTACAGGTAAGATAGCAGTAATGCGCTCACCATCAGCAAGAGGTAATAAGTTAATAATCGGACGGCCACGAGCTGTTCGACTTGCAAGTGGTAACTGGTACACTTTAAGCCAGTACATTTTGCCAAAGTCAGAGAAACATAAAATCGTATCGTGAGTATTCGCAACAAGCAGTTTTTCAACGAAATCTTCGTCTTTCACTTTCGTTGCCGCTTTACCCTTACCACCACGACGTTGAGCTTGGTAATCAGTTAGAGGCTGATACTTCGCATATCCCATATGAGATAGCGTTACAACAACATCTTCTTCATTGATTAAGTCCTCAAGACTCATATCAACTTCATTTTGATTAATCACAGTGCGGCGTTCATCACCATACTGCTCAAGCATTTCTTCGAGCTCTTCTTTGATCACTTCCATTAAGCGTTCAGGGCTACGAAGAATGAACAGCAAGCTTGCAATGAACTCAAGTAATTCTTCGTATTCGTTAAGAATTTTCTCGTGTTCAAGGCCTGTTAAGCGATGAAGACGTAGTTCAAGAATGGCTTGCGCTTGTTGCTCAGTTAAATAGTATTTGCCATCGCGGATACCAAAGTCTGGTTCTAACCATTCTGGACGAGCTGCATCATCACCTGCTTTTTCTAGCATGCCTTGTACGTGGCCTAGATCCCACCCTTGCTCAACTAATTTCACTTTTGCTTCAGCTGGCGTTGGTGAGTTCTTAATCAGCGCAATAATCGGATCGATATTCGCTAATGCAATCGCAAGTGCTTCAAGGATATGAGCACGGTCACGCGCTTTACGTAATTCAAAAACAGTACGACGAGTAACAACTTCACGGCGATGAAGAATAAAGCACTCAAGCATTTCTTTAAGGTTGAACAATTTAGGCTGACCGTTAGTCAATGCCACCATGTTGATACCAAAAGAACATTGCATCTGAGTTTGAGCGTATAAGTTGTTCAGAACAACTTCGCCTACTTCACCACGTTTAATCTCAACAACGATACGCATACCGTCTTTGTCAGACTCATCACGTAAGCCTGTAATACCTTCAATTTTCTTATCCTTAACAAGCTCGGCGATTTTTTCAATCAAACGTGCTTTGTTAACTTGATAAGGAATTTCGGTAACGATAATACGTTCACGACCGTTATCTTCTTCAATCTCAGCTTTAGAGCGCATGACGGCACGGCCACGACCCGTTTTGTAAGCATCAATAATACCTTTACGGCCATTAATTGTTGCAGCTGTTGGGAAATCAGGTCCTGGAATATGTTCCATTAACTGTTCGATTGAAAGACTTGGTTCAGCAATCAATGCTAAACAGCCATTAATCACTTCAGTGATATTATGAGGCGGGATATTGGTCGCCATACCCACAGCAATACCGGATGAACCATTAATTAATAAGGTTGGTACGCGTGTTGGTAATACTGCTGGAATAAACTCTGTACCATCATAGTTAGGTACAAAATCTACTGTTTCTTTTTCTAAATCGGCTAAAAGTGAATGAGCCAATTTTTCCATACGGATTTCGGTATAACGCATTGCCGCAGCAGAATCACCATCTACTGAACCAAAGTTACCTTGGCCGTCAACAAGCGTATAACGCATTGAGAATGGCTGCGCCAAACGAACGATTGTGTCATATACAGCTGTATCACCATGTGGGTGATACTTACCGATTACGTCACCAACAACACGAGCTGATTTTTTATAAGGCTTATTGTAGTCGTTCTTTAATTCGTTCATTGCGAATAGAACACGACGGTGAACAGGTTTTAACCCGTCACGAACGTCGGGTAATGCACGACCTACGATTACACTCATCGCATAATCTAAATAAGAATTCTTTAGTTCGTCTTCGATGTTAATTGGCGAAATTGATGTTGCCAGATCAGTCATAAACTGCTCGTTCCCCTAAAATTAGCGCACAATAATTATTCCATTTTATTGTGTAGCTCAAAAACGTGATTTGGCATTCTAACACAGATATATAAAGTGGCTAGACCCTAGAACAACAATAAGTGAATGCAAGTGAAAAACTTAATAAAAACAGCGATAGTTCACCTAATTTGATTCGTAAGTTCTACTTTTTAATTTCCTGATATACGTGTTTTGAGAATTAATGTGTTTTTTATCGGCAATGATTGCTGCTTATATAATCAATTGAAAATTAATCTTGTTTTATCTCACTTTGTTTATTGAAACGGATGGTTATAATACCTGCAATAATCATAAATATATTATGGGTCCTGTTATGTCTAATCACGAAAACCAAAATCAACAAAATGTTGATCACAAAGAAATCGAAAAGTTTGCTCAAATGGCACAGTCTTGGTGGGATCCAAATGGTGATTTCAAACCACTACACCAACTTAATCCTTTAAGGTTAAATTATATCGATCAAACTTGCGGCGGTTTGTTTGATAAACACGTTATTGATATCGGTTGTGGCGGCGGTATTTTATCTGAGAGCATGGCAAAAGTTGGCGCTAAAGTTACCGGTCTTGATATGGGTGATGCGCAAATTGAAGTGGCCAAGCTTCATGCGCTCGAAACTGGTATCGATATTCACTATGACACTATGACTGCAGAAGAACACGCTGCTAACAATAGCGAAAAATATGACGTCGTAACGTGTATGGAAATGCTTGAGCACGTACCGGATCCATTATCAGTGATTCGTGCATGCTGCGATATGGTAAAGCCAGATGGCTTTGTTTTCTTTTCTACCATTAATAGAAATATGATGTCTTACATACAAGCGATAGTAGGCGCAGAATATGTATTAAAGATGCTGCCTGTTGGTACCCATGATCACAGTAAGTTTATTAAGCCGTCAGAATTAATCAATTTGGTCGATCAAACTGATTTAATCTGTAGAGACGCCTTAGGCATCACTCATAACCCGTTAACAGGTGTGTATAAATATACAAATAAACTTGACGTAAACTATATGATAGCGACTCAAAAAGCTGAATAAAACGCAGAATTCAGGTCATGTCATTGATTCATAGTTAATGGTTAATGATTAAAGGACATGACCACTTATTGCCTATTAGCAGTATTCAAAACCAGGCTAGTTGATGTTCTACACTTTTATGTAATGTCATTATTAGTCTGTTTACTTAGTTTGCTTAGTTAACCTATTTATTCGTTTGATTACTTAACCCAATATAACGTGCGTTACTCTTTCCATTATTGATAAACGAATTAAAACCTAAGGTAGTACAATGAATCAAATTAGTGCGACGGATCAGATCAAAGCAGTATTATTTGATTTGGATGGAACCTTGGCTGATACCGCACCCGATCTGGTATATGCATTAAATTTAGCTTTGCAAGAGCGCGAAATCGCCCCTAAGTCCGTCGAAGCACTACGCTATTCAGCTTCACACGGAAGTTTGGCCTTAGTAAATGCTGCTGTACCAGAGTTAAATGAATCAGAGCAAGTAAGCATTCAACAGAGTCTGCTTGAACACTATAAAAAAGTGAATGGTCAAAAAGCCTCTTTATTTGAAGGTTTAGCCTCATTTCTCACTTTACTTGAAACAAAAGCAATACCGTTTGGGGTGGTTACAAATAAACAAGCAAAGTTTACTCGTCCGTTAATTGATGCTTTAGGGCTAACTGAACGTTTAACGAGTATCGTTAGTGGCGACTCTACCCTTCACCCTAAACCTCACACTGCCCCCATGTTATTAGCAGCTCAGCAAATTAACTGTGCGCCTGCAAATATATTGTACCTAGGTGATGCTGAGCGCGATCTAGTCGCCGCCAATAATGCCGGCATGATTGGCGGCACTGCCATGTGGGGATACCTTTCGGACGATGACCAGCCAGACTTATGGCCAAGTAAAATTGTATTTAACACAGTTAACGATTTACACCATTTTTTTGAATAATAAGAGCAACTAAAATAGTACTCTTCATAAATTCAATGCTGATATGTAAATCTTAAGGTAATGATGCAAAAGTGATTAGTAAATTGCTGCTTCAAATTTCATAATTGAAGTATCATTTCAATGACTCACTTTCGATAGATATCAGCAAGCCTTTAATGCTCTCACTATAGAGTTTCTTTACTAACGACTTTTCTGCACTAACGCCATTGCTGTCACTTCACTTTTTATCTCACTGTTCTAAGGATAACAGTAGTCAATTTAGTGCAATAAACTCATCAGTAACACTGTACTTTGACTCATAAAGCCAAATGAAAACTCATTGTTTCATTTCACACTCAAACATCACAAAAAAAATCAAACTATTTTTATATAAAAACAATCGATCGCTGAATATTTTAGCGATCAATCTAATCACGTTAACTGTCTAAAAAAACAACGTCACGAGAAATTCAAAGGCTATTTTGCGTTAGCAGGTTAGCTTTTACTAACTTGAATGACTATCCATAAGATATCCACAACTTATTAATTAAAATCCTACTTGCAAATGGTGACCAACCTCACTATCTTGTATGTTAGTTTTTATAAAACACCATATCTTGTGTGTGACATCAATACGAGGCACTAGCGATAAAAGCGCAGTATCTCGCTGTAACACTAGTATTTTTATCAATATTAGTTTGTTAATTGAATTTGGATGATCAACTTACAAGGGACGTATTGTGATTTATTGGCGATCGTAACGTAGTCGATAAAAAAAGATCCAATGAATAAATTACACCAATAAATATCGAATCAAGGCCTCTTTTTAATGAACAGCAATATGACAGTCACTAAACGCAGTGGCGAACGCGAAACAATCGATTTAGATAAGATCCATCGCGTAATCGAGTGGGCAGCCAAAGGCTTAAACAACGTATCAGTTTCAGAAGTAGAATTACGTTCTCACTTACAGTTTTTTGAAGGCATTCCTACAGAGGCTATTCACGAAACAATCATCAAAGCAGCAGCTGACTTAATCTCTCCAGAGTCACCAGATTACCAATTTCTTGCTGCGCGTTTAGCTGTTTTTCATCTGCGTAAAAAAGCCTTCGGTCAATTCGAGCCTCCAAAATTAATTGATCAAGTCAATCGTTTAGTTGAGTTGGGTAAGTACGACAAGCACATTATCGAAGACTACACAGCAGAAGAGTTAACTATCTTAGATAGCTACATCGACCACTGGCGTGACATGGACTTCTCATATGCTGCTGTTAAGCAACTCGAAGGGAAATACCTAGTTCAAAACCGTGTGACTAATGAAATTTACGAAAGTGCACAGTTTCTCTATATCTTGGTAGCTGCTTGCTTATTTGCTAAGTATCCAAAAGAAACACGTCTTGACTACATTAAGCGTTTCTACGATGCCGTATCGACATTTAAAATTTCACTTCCAACGCCAATCATGGCTGGTGTGCGCACCCCTACTCGTCAATTTAGTTCGTGCGTATTAATTGAATGTGACGATAGCCTTGATTCAATCAATGCGACTGCATCTTCAATTGTAAAATACGTAAGTCAACGTGCGGGTATTGGTATTAACGCAGGCCGTATTCGAGCTTTAGGTAGCCCAATCCGAGGCGGTGAAGCATTCCACACTGGTTGCTTACCGTTTTATAAATATTTCCAAACTGCGGTAAAGTCTTGCTCACAAGGCGGAGTTCGTGGCGGCGCAGCGACTTTATTTTACCCATTATGGCACCTAGAGGTTGAATCACTTCTTGTGCTTAAAAATAACCGTGGTGTAGAAGATAACCGTGTTCGTCATTTAGATTACGGCGTGCAATTAAACAAATTGATGTACCAACGTTTAATTAAGTCTGAAAATATTAGCTTATTTAGCCCATCTGATGTTCCTGGTTTATACGATGCATTCTTCGCTGACCAAGTAGAGTTTGAGCGCCTATATCTTCAATACGAAGCGGATAGCAGCATTCGTCGTAAAGAGATTAAAGCCGTTGAATTATTTTCATTAATGATGCAAGAACGAGCATCAACTGGCCGAATCTATATTCAAAATGTTGATCACTGTAATACTCATAGTCCATTTGACCCGCAAGTCGCACCAATTAAACAGTCTAACCTTTGTTTAGAAATCGCTTTACCAACTAAGCCGATGCGTAACATCGAAGATCCTAATGGTGAAATTGCATTATGTACTTTATCAGCGCTTAACTTGGGTGCTATCAAAGACTTATCAGAATTAGAACCGCTTGCAGATCTTGCCGTTCGTGCATTAGATAATTTACTTGATTATCAAGATTACCCAATTATCTCTGCTCAACTGGGTTCTATGAACCGTAGAACACTAGGTATAGGCGTTATTAACTTCGCAAATTACCTTGCGAAAAATGGCATGAAATATTCTGATGGCTCTGGTAATAACCTGACCCATAAGACGTTTGAAGCGATTCAGTTCTACTTACTTAAAGCTTCTATGAACCTAGCAAAAGAGCAAGGTGCATGTCCTTTATTTAATGAAACTACTTACGCTGAAGGTGTTTTACCAATTGACACATATAAGCGTGATTTAGACAAAATCTGTGATGAACCATTACATATGGATTGGGAAGGATTACGTGGTGACATTAAAGCTCACGGCTTACGTAACTCTACTCTATCAGCATTAATGCCATCAGAAACGTCTTCGCAAATTTCTAACGCAACAAATGGCATCGAGCCACCACGTGGCTTAATCAGCGTTAAAGCAAGTAAAGATGGGCAACTAAAGCAAGTCGTACCTGACTTTGATGAGCTAAAACATCAATATGAATTGCTGTGGAATATGCCAAATAATGATGGTTATTTACAGCTCGTTGGTATCATGCAAAAATTCGTCGACCAAGCAATTTCGGCTAACACTAACTACGATCCAACACGTTTTGACGGTCAAAAAGTACCGATGAAAACCTTGCTGAAAGATCTATTAACAGCCTATAAACTTGGTGTTAAAACACTTTACTATCACAACACCCGTGATGGAGCATCCGACAACCTTGACGACATTACCGTCGTTGAGAAAGAAGATGATGGCTGTGCAGGCGGCGCTTGTAAGATTTAATTCAACAATTTGCATTTAAATGCGGGGACTTATCCCCGCTTTTTTAGGATATATAAATGGCTTATTCTACTTTTTGTCAAACACCAAATAATCCGATGAACGAACCTATGTTCATGGGACAGTCAGTTAACGTTGCTCGTTATGATCAACAAAAATATGAAGTTTTTGAAAAGCTAATTGAAAAGCAATTATCTTTTTTCTGGCGCCCAGAAGAAGTAGACGTAAGCAAAGACAAAATTGATTACCAAGGTTTACCAGAACATGAAAAACACATTTTCATTTCAAACCTTAAGTACCAGACATTATTAGATTCTATTCAAGGTCGCTCACCGAATGTGGCGTTATTACCGTTAGTATCGTTACCTGAATTAGAAACATGGATTGAAACTTGGTCTTTTTCAGAAACAATTCACTCGCGTTCTTATACCCACATTATTCGTAATATTGTTAATGACCCGTCTGTCGTATTCGATGATATAGTGGTGAATAAAGAAATTTTAAAACGTGCTGGTGATATTGCTCAATACTACGATGATTTAATTGAACTGACTCAAGTGCTTAATTTACATGGTGAAGGAACACATTTGGTTAACGGTAAAGAAATCACTGTTAGTCCACGTATCCTTAAAAAGTCTCTGTATTTATGCATGATGTCTGTAAATGCATTAGAAGCGATTCGTTTTTATGTCAGTTTTGCATGTTCATTTGCTTTCGCTGAACGTAAATTAATGGAAGGCAATGCGAAAATTATTCGTTTAATTGCTCGTGATGAAGCCTTACATTTAAATAGCACTCAGCATATTCTTAATATTATGCAAGGCGGCAAAGATGATCCTGAAATGGGTGAAATTGCCAAAGAGTGTCACGATCAAGCCTACGATATTTTTTATAAAGCAGCAGAGCAAGAGAAAGAATGGGCTAAATACTTATTCAAAGACGGTTCAATGATCGGCTTAAATGAGCAAATTTTATGTCAGTACGTTGAATACATTACTAACCAACGTATGAAAGCCGTTAACTTGCCTCAACCCTATGCAGAACAAACTAACCCGTTACCATGGATGAAAAACTGGCTTGAAAGTGATGCTGTACAAGTGGCACCACAAGAAGTTGAAGTCTCATCTTACTTAGTTGGTCAAATTGATTCGGCCGTTGACAGCGATGAGTTTTCTGACTTTGACCTATAAGCCCAACTTCAAAAAAGCACCTATTGTCAGTTTAAATGGTGAGCCAGTGTTGTTGTTTAATCAACAGCAACACACCTTACTAGATGTACTCGAGATAAAAAAAGTAAATATCTTTTCTGAGTGCAGAAATGGTTTTTGCGGTTCGTGTAAAACTCGAATCAATAAAGGTTCAGTGACTTATATCTCTGAACCTTTGGTCGAATTAGAAGCTGATGAATGCTTGCCTTGTTGCTGTGTACCTGAGACGAACCTAGATCTCGATCTCACTACAGATGAACCAAGTAACCTTTATGTTCAGCATAACAAAACACTGATTACAATCGATTAAATATGAAACGAGCCTTCTCGCTCGTTTCCCTTTTCAATAGCGAGTATTCGTTTTTACCGATTATCTCATCGCCGCAATAATCCAAATTTCAACAAAAATAAGTCGCTAAGATAAATAGTTAACCCTAATTTTTGTTCTTTTTAGCCTCAAGAAACATAGCTTCAAGTTCTGCAAACATCCAATTCATAATATTGCCAGCACCTTTGTCTCGTCGTTTAACTAACCCCATTTCAATCAACAATGATTCTGGTATATGGTAAGTGCTCAACTCTTTTATTTCACCTGAATACCACTGAGAACCGGCAATATGTTCTGGAACCAACGCCCAACCCAAGCCACGAGTAACAAGTGACGTCATGTAGTAGTAACTATCAACATGCCAACAATTTGCAGATATGGGTTTACTTGCAGTTTGCAAGTCACAAATAACCAGTTGTCGATATTCATTTAGCTGCGATATGTTCGGAACCGAGATATCTGCTAATGGATGATCAACCGATACGATAAGAGATTGATGAAAGCTATCAATAGTAAAAAACTCTAGACGTTCACAAAGTTGCTCGCCTTGAAATAACACACCTAAGTCCGCTTTTCCAATATCTACCCAATGGGCAATATCATCCCTTGAACCATTTAAAATTGTGAGTTTCAACAATGGAAAGGTCTCGGCCGTTTTATCAAAAAAAACTTCGAAAGTAGATATTGGGACAGCTTCGTCAATCGCAATGGTTAATGCTAATTCGTTATTTGTTTGAACTGACATTGCTCTTGAGTTTAAACGTTCACACTGTGCAATCACGGCTTTAGCTTCAATTAATAACTGTTCCCCCTGCTCTGTTAGCACAGGTAAACGGTGGCTACGATCGAATAGCTTAAAGCCTAAATCAATTTCTAAATTTGAAATTGCCGTACTGACTCTTGATTGCGCTTTACCTAAATCACGTGACGCAGCTGAAAACGAACCAGTATTGGCAGCGGCGACAAATGCTTTTAATTGTTCTATAGACCAGTTCATCTTTTTCCAACCGTAATGGCTCATTTCCAATCATTATAACTATCCGAATATCGGATGGATACTAACTTTTTCCTATCTAAAATCAGATTATAATAAACAATATTATTTTGTATCCCGATAGTATTGAGAAAATCATGTTAGCAATATCAACAGCGTCAATTGATCAATTAACCGTTAAACAGCATTTTTGGAAATACGCTATTCCTTCCATTGCAGCAATGTTGGTGAGTGGCTTATATCAAATCATTGATGGGATTTTCGTTGGTCATTATGTAGGATTTGAGGGCTTAGCAGGCATTAACATGGCTTGGCCAATTATATGCTGTGTTGTGGGTGTTGGCATGATGATCGGTATGGGCGCTGGTAGTTTACTATCCATCACCCGTGGCGAGAAAAAGCCTTTAGAAGGACAAAAAGTACTTAGCCATGCCATAGTATTAATTGGCATAATGAGTATCGCATCAGCAATTTTCATTCACTTCTTCGGTGAGACGTTATTGCTCCTGCAAGCAGCAGATGGACAAAGCTTTACCATGGCATCAGATTATATCGAAGTATTTGCCTATGGCGCTTTTTTTACAACTGCAGCTACAGCAATGCCTTTACTCGTGAGAAATGATGAACAGCCCGGTTTTGCCACTATGTTGTTAATGATTGGCGCAGTCATGAATATCGCGTTGGATTACTTATTAATCGCTGTTTATCCTTTAGGACTAACAGGCGCAGCAATTGCGACATTGATTTCTCAAGCCATTGTGATGCTACTCGGTTTTTACTACTTCTTTTCGAGGAAAGCTAACACCAGGTTTAAGTTTTCTTATAAAGATATTAAATTTAAACAGCTACAAAAAATACTCGTGTTGGGCAGTTCGAGTTTGATTATGTTTATGTACTTTAGCTTCATTATTGCACTTCATAATTTCCTTTTTATGCAATATGGCTCGGCAGTTCATGTCGCTGCTTTTGCAATTGTAGGTTACGTTGCAACGACTTTTTATTTATTAGCAGAAGGTATAGCTGGCGGTATGCAGCCCCCTGTTAGTTACTATTACGGTGCAAAGCAGGTCCCACAGATCAAACAAACAGTGAAACTGACCGTAAAAGTTGTCGCTATTCTGGGCGTTTTTACCGTTTTATTTATAAATATTTTTCCTAACTTTGTCATAGGTTTTTTCAGTAATCATGATAATGCTCTTATGGCTGAAACTTTAATCGGTATGCGTCTACATTTATTTGCGTTAGTACTGGATGGGTTTATTTTTATCGCAACCATGTATTTTATGGCGGTCAATCAAGGGAATAAGTCATTGTTTATTTCGATGGCTAATATGGCAATACAAATTCCATTTTTACTCACGTTGCCCAACTTGATTGGCGTCAACGGTATATGGCTATCTGTGCCACTTTCTAATGTCGCCTTATGTCTTATTCTGACGCCATTAATTTTGTCAGAAAATAAACGGATAAACGCACTACATAACTAATCAGCAATGTGTCATTACATCAGCTTTTTAGACATTTGCTGATGTAATTGATTTACTTTCATTAATGCAGCGCTGCCATACCAAGGCTTTAATTCCATAGTAAGGCTACCTGCTTTAATGGCGGGATCTGATTCAGTGAGTAATTTGGCTTCAGCAACCGTTTTTACATCAAAAATATAAATTCCACGTAAATCATCGTTACCAAGAAAAGGCCCAGCCAGAACTAATTTGCCTTCATTTGCTAACTTAGTAATATTGTCCATATGAGATTTTTGCAAAGCTAAGGCATCCTCCTCACTTCGTTCGCGATTGGGTCCTCGTTTCAAGAATGCAACTACGTATTGCTTCATGCCATACTCATCGGCGCCAACTTCGTTAGCTAATGCAGGATCAAATTTCGGGTTATCTTTGACCTTGGTAACGGTTTCTGAAGCCCATAATGACGAAATCGACAAGAACAAAGTCAGAAGGCACAATAAGCGACACCTTGATATGAACTGAGATTGTGATGTGTTTGATGCGAAGAAAGTCATTGTTTGCTCCAATCATTATCAAAAATGAATATCATGGAGCATTTAAATTAAGATGTAAATTCGACTCAATGTGGTAAGGATAAGCTGTTATGGTATAAATTACCCTTCGCTACAAATTGTGTTTTTGCCTTGAGATTTAGCAATATATAAACGTTTATCAGTGAGTTTTATTAAATTCTCAACATCGTTCATCATGCGGCAGTCACTTGACTCAGCTAAACCGATGCTCACTGAAACAGAAAATGAATGAGTAGAATCGTTAAAATGCCTTTCAGCAAAACGACTTCTTATCACTTCAGCTGTTTGTAATGCAGCTTGTTGGTTTGCTGAAGGTAAGAATGCAATAAACTCTTCTCCCCCCCAACGACCAACAGCCCCACTGTGATCTGCAAACGCATCACGTATAATTTCAGCAAGAACTTGAATGACGAGATCGCCATTGTGATGACCATGAGTATCATTAACTAATTTGAAATTATCAATATCAAGTAAAACACAGGTCAACTGTTCACTGATTTCAATATGTTTCTGTAACCATTCTTGCACTGCACTGCGATTTAAAAGGTGCGTCAAACCATCATGACTTGCTTTAAATGCCAGTTCTTTTTCTAATTGTACTTTCTCGGTTACATCTTCCATTACGACTTGTACTGCAGGTTCTCCGTCCCACTCAATAAGGTTGTCATAAATATTAAAAAATCGATTTATGCCATCAAAGCAGATATTTTCGACCACACTGTTACTGCCAACAGCCACGCCATTAACAATATCTTGATAATGCTGCTTGGCCTGTTGTTGAACTGTTTTAGGAATGAGTGTGAGTAGCGAGCTCAAACTCATCACTTGCTCTATTGAGTCTGCGTGTAAATGCTTTACACAGGCTTGGTTTACCATCAGTGGCTTAAATTCCCGATGCACCATAATACCTTGACCTGATCGTGTAATGAGCCGCTTATACATTAGGTCTTTTTCACGTATGCGTTTATTAGCTTCGACTAACACTGAAAGATCAATCACTGTCACCTGTAATGCTGGACGTCCTTGCCATTCAATTAAATGATCCACTGAAAAAACCGTGAACTCTCGACCATTTCTGTCAATATTAACGAATGTATGACCACGTGGATAAAGTGTTCCATTGACTATGTCATGGTAGTTTTGAGTGGCAATTTGATGGTTTTCTGCAGGTAAAAGGTCAAGAAAGGAATCGATGCTGGTAAGTAGTTCTTTGGCTGAATTATAACCATATATTTGAGCATATCGTTCATCAACATGAACAGCATTCATGTCCTGAATAATGATAACTCCATAACTTGAATCAATATTGATCTTTGGCATAAATGAATTTTAATAAAATTAATCTTTTAATTGATATACAACAATTATAGGCAGAAACAACTTAACTGCACTAGCTTGCGAAGTTAAAAATGTTAACTGTAATGACCTCTAAATCTTTTAGTTTTATGAAAAGACTTTTTGCTGGCCCCAAAAAAAAAGTAGCGAATAATATCGCTACTTTCATTTTAAAATCAGTTAATAAGTGTAACTTGCACCCAGTCCTAAAGGTAAACCAATGGACCAGTATATGAGTAGCCATGTACTCCATATTGATAAAAGTGCCAAACTAAATGGCAACATCATCGAGATTAAGGTTCCTATCCCAATACCTTTGACATAGCGCTGACAATATACGACGACAAGTGGGAAATAAGGCATTAATGGCGTAATGATGTTTGAACTTGAGTCACCAATACGGTAAGCCGCTTGCGACAAGTCTGGACTAATGTTCAGCTGCATTAACATTGGGACAAGTACTGGGCCAATCAACGCCCATTTTGCAGAAGATGATCCAACGAATAAGTTAACAAAGCCAACTAAAATAATCATCCCGACCACGGTCACTTCTGCTGGCAGGTTGAGCGCCTTAAGGCCACCAGCTCCTTCAACAGCAATTAATGCACCTAAATTAGACGCCGAAAAAGCAGCAACAAACTGAGCACAGAAAAATGCCATTACGATGTAATGCGACATACCGCTCATGGATTTAGACATTGCTTGCACGATGTCTGCAGACGACTTAAAGCTGCCAGTCATATAACCATATACTACCCCCGGAAGCATAAAGAATATGAAAATCAATGGCACAATAGATTGCATTAACGGCGCACCAAAGCTAGTCAGTGAACCATGCTCATCTCGCAGTGTTGAAGTTTCAGGAATGGTAAGCGAGAAAAAACCAATGATTGCAACGAACATAACAAGAGAAGCGACACTAAATGCACGCATTTCTTTTGGTGTTGCTTCTTCCATTGCTGGTAAGTCAACTTGGTCACGTTCTACTTTGTGCGTTTTATTTAATCTTGGCTCTAAAATTTTATCGGTTAAATACCAAATCACTAAGGTAATCGGAATACACGAAGATGCCGCGAAAAACCAATTATTCAATGGGTTAATTTGAATGTCAGGATCGACGATCTGGGCTGCCGACTGGGTAAAGCTTTGTAATAAAGGATCGATACCTGATGGAATAAAGTTGGCACAGAATCCACCAGAAACACCAGCAAAAGCCGCTGCAATACCAGCAAGTGGGTGGCGACCAACGGTAAAGAATATAACACCCGCAAGTGGTATCACTACAACATAGCCCGCATCTGTTGCGGTATGCGAAATAATACCGACTACAACAACTGCAGGCGTTAAAAGTTTAGCAGGTGTGACTTTAAGCATTTGTTTTAATGCTGTATTGATAAAACCTGACTGCTCAGCAATCCCTACACCTAGCATTGCAACCAGTACAACACCTAACGGTGCAAATGCGGTGAATGTTTTCACCATAGAAGTTAAAAATTCAGTTAACGCAGTTGCACTTAATAAGTTATTAATAACAATTGGGCTATCGGTTCTTGGATCTATCGCATCAAAACTGACGCCAGATAACAAGGCTGATATCACCCAAACAGCAAACATTAAAATTAAGAATAGCATTGCAGGATCTGGTAGTTTATTACCAACCCTTTCAATACTGTCTAGCGCTCTACCGAGCAATCCGGGTGCATTATCCCCAGATTCTGTTTTCGTCGTCATGATTCCCTATTCCTCACTATGGCACTGATTGAATCTAACTATCACAGTTTTATTCAATAGCACCTTGATATAATTATTAGCATTACATATTAAATATACAGTCTGTAACTAAACTTAAAATTTACGACATATTGCATACAAAACGAGCGGTTAAGCTTGTTTTAATCTAAATACTCAAAAAGTGTGATGCCCAATACCATAGAAAAGATAAAAACAGAGCATACAAATTTTACCAAGGTAATGTTTGTCCGTTTGAATGTTTGAATACACCAGTTGTTGTCATATCCAGTGAGTTAATTAGCCCCACCAGTCGACTTGCTGACTCTAAGGCCGAAATATCGCCTCCGTGATTTACCATATCGGTTTGAACATAACCTGGGTGGTATATGCCAACCGCTATTTGTTTTGGAGATAAATCATGGCTTAGCGACATCGATGCGGCATTAAGAGCAGCTTTAGACATACGATACCCATATCGCCCTCCAGAGGTATTATCCTCGATTGATCCCATACGTGAAGTGATCATAGCGACTTTGCCGCCAGCATTCAGTTGATGATTTAGTGCGGCAACAATGCGAAGTGGTGCCAATGCATTAATTTCAAATTGCTGCCTAATGGTATCAAGGTTTAAGTGTGTTAATTGCTCATCACGTAAAATGCCTGCATTACATATCAAAACATCAATATTCACTCCCGCTAAAGAAGTTTGCATATTATGTATGCCTTCATCAGTTGCAACATCAATTTGAGTGATAACATTCACGTCTAGCAGCTCAAGCTCATCTGAAGTGTGGCGGCATAAAGCAAACACTTTATCACCCTGTTGCTTAAATAATTTAGCCAATGCTAAACCAATCCCTCTGTTCGCACCGGTAATAACAACATTTTTAGCCATCGTCGTTCCTTTATTTAAAATCATATTGAAAACACATCATAAAAAGTATCAATAAAACTTACACATACCAAACCCTAATTCTGAGCCATCTCTTACTAAATATTGATATTTTTTATAAAACCCTTCTTTACCTTGTGCGCAAAATAGACCCACTGTAGTGCCTTGTGTGACTTGTTGAGTTAAATACATTTCGATAGCTTGCATAATAAAATGTCCCAAGCCATTACCTTGGTATGCTTTAGCCACAATGACATCTTGAATATAGAAAAACAGCCCATCATCACCAATCACTCTGCCGGTGGCAATCAATCTAGTTTCATGGAAGACACAAACGAAAAATAAAGAATTATTTAGGCTATTGTTTACTGTATCGACAGGAGCCGTACCCCAACCCGTTTCTGCTCTTAACCGGTTAAATTCCTCGGCACTAGGGGCATTGAGCGTAAAGTTAAACACTAGCTTGGTATCAACCTCATTATGCCAAGACTTGAAAATACCTTTTATTTCGTCCATTTAAATTTGTATCATTAATAAAATATGGCGTTTAATAAAAACAAAAAACCTAGCAATTTGCTAGGTTTTATTAAGGTAACGATTAAGACCTTATTAGATTCAGTGGTTAAATAGCCATTGCTAGTTCAGCACCTTGTCTAATTGCTCGTTTAGCATCCAGTTCAGCAGCAACATCAACACCGCCAATCAAATGCACTGGTAAGCCAGTTGATTTCATATCGTCTACAAGCGTGCGGTTAGACTCTTGACCTGCACACAGTACAACATTATCAACTCGCAGTACTTCGGATTCTTCCCCTACCTTGATGTGTAAGCCTTCAGTGTCAAATTTCTCATAGCTGACACCTGTTTTCATGTTCACTTTATGCTGTTTAAGAACACTTCTGTGGATCCAGCCGGTTGTTTTACCGAGGCCTTTCCCCATCTTAGTCGTCTTACGTTGCAATAAGTAAACTTCGCGATCTGGTTTATGTTCAGACTCCTCAGTTAAGCCGCCTGGATGTTGATAGGTTTTATCAATGCCCCACTGCTCAAGCCATTTGTCCGGTTGTAATGTGCTCGACTCACGTTCACATAAAAAATGTGCCATATCAAATCCGATACCGCCCGCTCCAATCAGCGCCACTTTCTCGCCAATATAGACTTCTCCTTTCAGGACTTGCTGATAATCGACAACTTTAGGGCTATCAAAACCAGGTAGATCAAGCGCACGCGGGACAACACCTGAAGCGACGATCACTTCATCAAATTTTTCATTCGCTAAAACATCTAAATCTAAACGAGTATTTAAACGTAATTCAACCTTGTGTAGCTTCATTTGGTTGTTGAAATAACGGATGGTTTCGTCAAACTCTTCCTTACCTGGGATCTTACGTGCCAAATTAAACTGGCCGCCAACTTCATTTTTAGCTTCAAATAAAACCACTTCATGCCCACGTGACGCTGCATATACCGAAAATGCCATGCCAGCAGGACCTGCTCCCATAACTGCTAAACGTTTTTTGTGTTGCGTAGGGGTGAAATTGAGTTCTGTTTCATAGCAAGCGCGAGGATTAACAAGGCAAGTAGCACGCTTCATTGAAAACGTATGATCTAAACAAGCTTGGTTACAACCAATACAAGTATTGATTAGTTCACTTTGCCCAGCAGCGGCTTTATTAACAAACTCTGCATCCGCAAGGAAAGGTCTTGCCATTGAAACCATATCTGCTTGCCCAGAAGCAATGATTGATTCGCCAATTTCAGGCGTATTGATACGGTTAGTTGCAATCAAAGGAACTGACACTTCAGATTTGAGTTTCTCAGTCACCCAAGAAAATGCCCCTCTTGGAACACTTGTCGCAATTGTAGGTACACGCGCTTCATGCCAGCCAATACCAGTATTGATAATTGAAACACCTTCACGCTCTAACCATTTTGCTAATTTAACGACTTCATCCCATGTCGAACCGTTATCAACTAAATCCAGCATTGATAGTCTGAAAATTATAATAAATTCTTTGCCCACCTTCTCACGGATAGCTTTGACTATCTCTAATGGGAAACGTGCACGTTGAACAAAACTGCCACCCCATTCATCAGTACGTTTATTGGTACGAGAGCTAATGAATTGATTAATGAGATAGCCTTCTGAGCCCATGACTTCTACACCGTCATAGCCCGCTTTTTTAGCAAGCGCAGCACTGGATGCATAATCTTTAATTGTTCCAGCAACTTGTCTAGATGACATTTTTGAAGGCGTAAACGGTGTAATTGGCGATTTAATTTTACTCGGTGCTTGAGAAAAAGGATGATAACCATAACGACCAGCATGGAGGATCTGCATACAGATTTTACCATCAGCTTCATGGACAGCCTTTGTGACAATGCGATGCTTCTTAACTTGCCAAGGAAAACTTAATTGGCAAGCATGAGGTGCTAGGCGTCCACGAAAGTTAGGCGCGATACCGCCAGTTACAATTAGCCCACAGCCACCTGCTGCACGTTCTTTATAAAACGCAGCCAGTTTCTCAAATCCGCCCTTTTCTTCTTCTAAGCCAGTATGCATGGAGCCCATTAACACTCGATTTTTTAATTGAGTGAAGCCTAAATCTAAGGGTTCTAGTAAATGTGGAAACGACATTCAAACATCCTTTTTAAACAAGTGATTTAAACTAGCATACAACGAGATTTTGTTAAGCTCAATGCTTTCGCTTTGCTATTGTTAAAAACCGTTACAATTCAATTTCCCATAGCCAAGCTTTTTCAGTTAGCATAATAGTAATGAAATGCTATAGGAGTGGCTTAATGTCCGCTAAACCCTCACTGATTAAACGAATTTTCTCTTTGATTTGGAAAACCATCAACGGGATACGTAAAGTCATTCTCAATCTTATCTTTTTTGGTTTAATTGCTATTATCGTTGTCGCGTTAAGTGCTGAAGAAGAAATTGTCATCGAAAAACAATCTGCACTTATGCTCAATCTTGCTGGCACTATCGTTGACCAAAAGCGTCATGTTGATCCTATTGAAGCGGTATTTAAACAAAGTAAAGGCAATGATCCAGAGGGCGAAATGTTGTTATCCGACATCATTTACGTCATAGAGAGTGCTATTCAAGATCCTCGTATCAATACCATCGTCATTAACATGCAGCACTTGCGCTCTGCTGGTATCAGTAAGATGACGGCTATTGGCGATGCATTGAATAAATTTAAACAAGCTGGCAAGTCTGTCGTCGCTTTTGGTAACTACTATGAACAGAACCAATATTTCTTAGCAAGTTACGCGGACACCATTTATCTTAATAACAAAGGGGCTGTTTCTCTTGAAGGTTTAAGCAGTTATCGCTTGTTTTATAAATCAGCATTAGAAAAATTAAATGTCAGCACCCATGTTTTCCGTGTTGGTACATTTAAGTCTGCTGTAGAACCTTTTATTCGTGATGACATGTCAGCGCCAGCTAAAGAAGCAAGTCAGGCGTTATTAGGCGATATTTGGCAAAGTTACGAATCAATCGTAGCGACAAACCGTAACATCGCTCCAGACAATATTGTACTAAGTCCCAATCGTTATCTAACAGAACTAGACAGTGTATCCGGCGACTCAGCTCAACTTGCAATAAAATTAAACTGGGTAGATGAACTGGCATCTGATGAATCTTTCAGACTTGCCATGGTTGAAAAAGTGGGCGCTGATAGTGACGGCGATAACTTCAAACAAGTTTCTTTTACCGAATACTATAACGCTGTAAAACCGCTTCCAGCCCTTATCGAGAAAGACTCAGTTGGTATTATTGTTGCGAAAGGTAATATTTTAAATGGTACCCAACAAGCTGGCCAGATAGGGGGCGAAAGTACTTCAGCTCTTCTGCGCAAAGCGCGCTTTGATGAGAAAGTAAAAGCGGTTGTATTACGAATTGATAGTCCTGGCGGCAGTGCTTTTGCTTCTGAGAAAATTCGTCAAGAAGTTATCGCATTAAAGCAAGCAGGCAAGCCTGTTGTTGTCAGTATGGGCAGTTTAGCGGCATCGGGCGGTTACTGGATTTCTGCAAGTGCTGATTATATCTATGCAACACCAACAACCTTAACAGGTTCAATAGGTATCTTCGGTATGTTTGCCACATTTGAAAATGTCCTATCTAACTGGGGGATCCATTCAGATGGGGTTTCGACTTCAGATTGGGCTGGTATATCAGCAACCCGAGCTTTAGATCCTAATGTAGCAGCAGTCGTTCAACGACATATTGAACATGGGTATCAAGAATTTATTTCGTTAGTTGCTAAAGAAAGAAATATGAGCCTAGATCAAGTAGACAGAATTGCTCAGGGCCGAGTTTGGTCTGGTACAAGAGCTGTCGAATTAGGACTTGTTGATGCACTAGGTGATATGGACAGCGCCATTGCTAAAGCAGCTGAAATGGCACAAATTGAGGTATTTGATACAAAAGTTATCGAACAAGAGTTAACTGCAGAACAAGAGTTTGTACAACAAATGCTTGCCTCAGTAGCAACCTATCTACCAGAAGCATCAACTCAATCACCTGTTCTAAATCAAATGCTAGGTGAATGGCAAACTGTAGTTGATGAATTCAGCATGTTTGATGATCCTAAAGGCATGTATTTGTATTGCGAAAATTGTAATCTTTGATCAGTTTTTGCCTTAAACAGCCAGAAGACTGGCAAAACCTTTAAAATATAGAATATTCAAAAAAGCCCGTTTTACGGGCTTTTTTATTGGGTTTTATTCAGTTAGACACGTATAATTTAACGATTCATCAAATATCAGCCCTGAGAAATGCACGAACATGACAACAAGCATGATTAAACGTTCAATTTACGTCGCTTATACTGGCGGTACTATTGGTATGCGAAAAACCGACAATGGATTCGCCCCTGTTGCTGGATTTCTAACAGATTGCGTTAAATCTATGCCTGAGTTTTATCATGAAGAAATGCCCGACTTTGTCATAAACGAATATTCGCCATTAATAGACTCTTCAAATATGGCACCGACTGATTGGCAGTTGATCGCAAATGACATTAAAGCTAATTATGATAAATATGATGGCTTTGTCATTCTACATGGCACAGATACCATGGCATACACGGCATCTGCTCTCTCTTTTATGCTACAAGGGCTATCTAAACCAGTTATTGTAACAGGCTCTCAAATTCCTTTAGCTCAGCTACGTTCAGATGGACAAACAAACTTATTAAACTCGCTCTATATTGCAGCCAACTACCCTGTTGCTGAAGTTTGTTTATTCTTTAATAACAAACTGTTTAGAGGTAATCGCTCTACAAAAGCTCACGCTGATGGCTTTGACGCTTTTGCTTCACCGAATTTTCCAATACTGCTAGAAGCTGGGATTAAAATTAACTTACGTGCAGGCAAAATATCTGAACCTACAACGCAAGCCTTAGATGTTATTGAAATCAGTCCCCAACCTGTTGGCGTCATAACCCTTTATCCTGGTATTTCGACTGAGATATTCAACAACATATTAATGCAACCTGTTAAAGCGCTTATTTTGCTGACATTTGGTGTAGGAAATGCACCACAAGATAACGCTTTATTAGATACGTTAAAACAAGCCGACGAACGTGGCATTGTCATTGTTAACTTGACTCAGTGTTTTCAAGGTAAAGTCAACATGGGAGGTTATGCAACAGGCAATGCATTAGCTCAAGCCGGAGTCATTAGCGGCGCAGATATGACCATTGAAGCGGCATTAGCAAAACTGCATTATTTGCTATCAAAAGATTTGACCGCTGCAGAAGTAAAATTTGCAATGAAGCAGAATCTGCTAGGTGAATTAACCGAGTAAAGACAGATTACTAAAGAAAATCAATAGATAATAAAAAAGCCACTGAAAACAGTGGCTTTTTTTGTGAATCAAATATTCTCATCAAATGTGATAGATTTATAGGTAAAATATCAAATTCACATATTGAGCGATGTAATAATGCCTTTAAATATCTGATTCTTTGAATTCAGCGATTGATTCACCACGGAATTGTTTTTTAAGTTCAGATTTAGACAACTCATTTATCTTGCCACCAGCACCAATAGTAAAGTGATCAGTTTGTTCAAGTTTACGCGCTTGATATAACATGACTACCTGTAATGTTGATTCTTTTTGTTCTGGCGATAATGCCGTGCCATCTTCCCATTTACCTGTTTCCGCAGCAGAGCGAAGACGCTGATAAACTTCATCTGGCATTTCATCAATCACTTTGTTGATATCGTTCATACACTTTTCCGTTTATGTAAGACAATTCTAGCTCGCGTAATCGTATAGCCTACGAAGCCAAACACGAAACAACCCACAGCAATATACGACGTCATTCCGGTTGCTGGTTCACCACCCCAAAACCAAATAACAACACCTGCTATAAATAACGTTAAAAACACAAAACTATGTGTCATTAACTTATTAGATTGTTGTATATGACTTATCACACGGGCAGATTGATTATCACCATCGACTTTCACTTTGCAATGCTGACACTCTTTCGCTTTGCTAGAAATACGTTTTTGGCACGAAGGACATTCAATTAACGCCATAAATGATTACTCGCTTAAATTGTCTACTACGGCAAGCATCGCCACTAACGAAGCTTCACCAAGGTATTCGCATCGCGCAGGAGACCAACCAACAACAGGATCAGGTAAGTTATCATTATCTTTAAATGGCATTTCTAACGTATTAGCAAGACACTTAAAGGTGTTACCGACCCAGTTAGAACCAACGGTTAAGTTCGCTTTTCCTGGCTCATCTTTGTCATAACCATATTTAGTTTGGAAATCAGCACTTGCCATGCCTAACGCTGCAAGGAACTGTTCTTGTAACTTGGCCATATGTGGAGTGTAATTTGGTGCGCCTTCACAGCCAGCAACGAACACGTAAGGTAAACCTTCATCACCGTGAACATCATAGAATAAATCGACACCCGTCTCTTTCATCTTATTGGTAACATAATAAACCTCAGGGCTTCGCTCTAGACTAGGTGACTCCCACTCGCGGTTTAAGTTAGTACCAACAGCATTCGTACGTAAATGGCCTCTGACGCTTCCATCTGGATTCATGTTTGGCACTATATAGAAATTAGCTTTATCAAGTAACAGCTTGGCCGTTGGGCAATCGCTGTCTAATAATTGGTTTAATAGCCCTTCTATTAACCATTCTGCCATTGTTTCGCCTGGATGCTGTCTGGCCGTAATCCAAATGTTCTTTTTAGCTGGATCGTTATCGCCAATTTTTAATAGGCTCATGTCACGGCCATCTAGCGTTAAGCCCAGGTTTTCGAGGCTAACAGCTGGATGTAATTGTACAGAGCTAATCAGATCTAGATGACGCTCGTAACTGTATGGTGCAAAGTAAGCAATTTGAATCGCTTCACAATCTAAATCAACTTGAATAGAAAGCTTTCCATCTTGATAACTCGTTGGCAGACGGAACCAATGTTGACGATCGTAACTGGCTACCGCTTGATAATCTTCCCAACCTTTTGGATAAGATGCAGTACCCGCATTCATAATATTCAATGTGTAAGTTTGACCGATTTCACCTTCCATACGGAAGTTAAACCATTGATAAAACTCACCACCTTCATCTGGTCGAATAGCAAGTTGAATGTCATCGTGTTTGTCTAAATTGATAGTCTCAATGTTGCCGCCATCAAAATTCGCGCTAATACGCATAGGACTTCCTTATGTAAGGTAATTATCGATTTTTTATGGCCATATCTTATCAAATGCTGTCACTCAATAAAATCTATTGCTGATTAACTGATAATCATCTGCTCAATTTATCGCTATTGCAGCCCCTCGCGTCATCACAAAGGTAAACTCCTACACAAACAGGGAATGTCACGTTTATTGAAGACATAAAAATACCGAATAACAATATTCGGTATCACTTGAAAATGTGTAAAGGAAACAAACCTAATACACATATAGACAAAATCATTGAGCACAGTCTACAAATCTATATAAGGATTGGACTAAAGCAATAACCTTTACCACGAACAGTATTAATCAGCTCACGAGGTAAACATTTGTTAGCCATCTTACGCCGCGTATTACTGATATGCATATCTAGGTTGCGATCAAACTCACCGAGCTCTTTGTGTAAAACACGCATTTGCAATTCAGCTTTAGTGACAACCTCGCCTTTTCGCTGAAACAAATATTTAAATAATCGATACTCAGTTTGAGTCAGTTTTAAATGCTGTGTATTGAGCATTACAGTATTGTTTGTATCATCGAATAAGATGTCATCAAAGTCTGATTGATGAACAACCTTTTCACTTCGACGGCGCAGTACGTTCACACGCAATAATAATTCTTTCACGTTAAACGGTGATGCTATGTAATCGTCAGCACCAAGTTCAAATGCATGGATTCGTTCTAAGTCATTATTATCATTTGCCAATACGATAACCGGCGTATGGCAATGCTTAGCCATCAGTAACCAAAATGATTCCATTTTAGGTACACAATAGTCTAATAGAATAACCTCAAATTCATTACGCTCTAATTCTACTAGTGCATTAAAACCATTATCCACGATTTCAATGCTGTAGCCCATCGATTCCATTTGCTGACAAAGGCGAAGACTGTGTGTGAGTTGCTGGTCAATTAGGAGAATTTTTTTCATAACGGTCTTAATCTAAACGATAACAATTACCATTTAGATTATCACTGAGAATATGATATTACTACCGAATTTATGTAAATTTGAGACCTAAGTTAGCTTTTAGTTAATTTATTAACAATTTTGACGGTCAGTTCTCCATATTTATTGCAGAAAGCAACAATTAGGCATACCACATCGTTAATCGACGATTAACTATTGATCTAGCAGAAGTTAAGTACCTAGACAAGTATAGACAGGTTTATAGTTAAGACGTGTAACAATTACTTTAAGGAATGACCATGGTACAAAATTGTAAACAAAGTTCTGTATCAGCTTTTGAAGTCAATGAGCAGCAATTACTCATCGAAAAAACATTCGCAGCACAAGCGAAAGCCATGTCACACCCTGCTCGGATCCAAATTCTGAAGATATTGTTTAATCTTGATGAAATTGGTGGCTGTTTAAGTAGTGACCTTGTTTCAGAAGTTGGACTTGCTCAATCTACGGTATCGGAACATATACGTATTTTAAAACAAGCCGGTTTTATAGCCGCTGAACCTAAGCCTCCTAAAATTTGTTACCGCATAAACCGCACTGCACTGGCAGATTATCAGCAGCAGTTTAACGATTTATTTTAACCAGACACTGATTGTTGAATAACGGAGTATGTAGCAACATACACCACACCATCGTTATTCGACGATATACGATTAAAGTCAATATAAGAGATAGTTACTATGAATGAACCAATTCCAGAAATGGCCAGTAAAAAAATGAGCTTTCTTGATCGTTATTTAACGGTTTAGATTTTTGTAGCCATGGCAATTGGCGTGTCAATTGGCGCATTATTTCCACAAGTAGAACCGCTTACACAATCTATGAATGTCGGTAGTACCAATATCCCCTTAGCAATTGGCCTTATTCTTATGATGTATCCGCCTCTTGCAAAAGTGGATTACAAATTATTAGGTAAAGTCACTAAAGATAAACAAGTGATTACCCAGGTTATATGGTTGGCATTATCTTAATTGGTATTGCTCGTTGTATCGCTATGGTATTGGTGTGGAATGATATTGGCGGTGGAAATAAAGAACTTGGTGCAGCACTCGTCGCCATTAACAGTGTATTTCAAATTTTAACTTACAGCTTCATGGCTTGGTTGTTTATCACTGTACTTCCACCCGTGTTCGGATACGAAGGTTTTGTTGTCGACATTTCAATGGCCGACATTGCTCAAAGTGTTTTGATATATCTGGGTATCCCATTTTTAGCTGGTTTTTAACGCGTAAAATCCTAGTCGGAAAAAAAGGAGAGCAATGGTATAACGATGTCTTTATTCCTAAAATTTCCCCTGTGACGTTAATCGCTTTACTAGCAACGATTGTCTTAATGTTCAGTTTAAAAGGTGACATGATTTTAGAATTGCCTATGGATGTATTAAGAGTTGCGTTGCCATTAGGGATCTATTTTATACTTATGTTTTTCATAAGCTTTTTTATCGGCCAAAAAATGGGACTTCCTTAAGATAAAAATGCTTCAATTGCATTTACTGCCACTGGTAACAACTTCGAATTAGCCATCGCTGTTTCAATCGCAGTGTTCGTTATTCATTCAGTTCAAGCTTTTGCAGGCGTGATTGGCCCATTGATTGAAGTGCCTGTTTTAATCGCATTAGTGAATATTGCCTTAAGAATGAAAGCTAAATCAGAGGCTAAATTGACAAATAAAACGATGAACACAAATTAATCTATAATTGGCTAATGTAGATTTACTTGTTTTTACTTAATCAATAAAGTGAACTGCATAAGCAAATAATATTCAAAGGATTTGAAGAGTGATATTTAACGTGTTTATAAAGCGTTTATTGATATTAGCGGTAATATTAAACCTACCGCCCATTATCACACCACTGATTTTATTAATCGGTCTTGAGCCCACATTGCTTATCATGTCTCTAGGTGTTTGGGTAAGTATACCTCAGTTATTCGGGGTACAGTTAATCGTCGATACAACACAATTGAGTTATGGATCTTTTGGGCTAAATGAAGCCCCTACCATTGTTTGGTTTGCTATTACTTTGTTTTGGACAGCTTGCGCTGCTGTATGCTCTGCATTAAGCCTTATCATATTTAAAGCTAAACCTAGCACTCAAATGTAAAGAAAAATCGCGTTTGCACTTTATTATTTACACCTTATCGTTTAAACCTTGGAAATATTAAGATACGTATAAAAAAGCCGACACATGCTGTCGGCTTTTAATTGTTGTGCTCTACTATGAGAACGGTATCGCAAGTTCCGATAAACAAATTAAGTCATGCAAACTATTGGCTAGTCATTAGTTGCTTAATGTATTTAACCGGTGCACTTCCGTAACTTAGAAACTGTTCATGGAATGATTTTAAATCAAACTCTTCACTTTGAGCTTGTTTCAACTCTTCACGTAAATCATAAATTTCACGATATCCAGAGTAATAACTGGTTAATTGTACTTGGCTTAATGTTGCACGGCGCCACTTTCCTTCCGCTTCTGCTTGCTGCTGGAACGCTTCCTTAGTCATAAGCTCAATGGCTTGCTCTTCAGTCATCCCATTGACCTGAATGCTGTAATCCAAAATGGTATTTGCGATAACACGTAAATTCCACTTGTAGTACATCAACCACATTTCAGGTTCGAAATTACCGTACCCTTCTTCCAGCATCATCCGTTCGGTGTACACTGCCCATCCTTCAACCATGGCACCGTTACCAAATAAACTTTTTATCAAGCTAGGCGATTCGTTTGAATATACAAGCTGAGTATAATGTCCTGGAATCGCTTCATGGATATTTAATACTTGTAGAATCCAATGATTGTATTCACGTAAATAACTTTCTGCAGATTCATCGCTCATACCATCAAGAGGTGTGACATTATAGTAAGTATTAGCAGATTTTTCGTATGGACCGGGGGCACTGATTGAGGCTCCAGCAAAACCACGCATATATTCCGGTGTTTCTCTAACAACTAACGGCTTTGAAGGATCTAAAGTCATCAATTGTTTTTCATTAACAAACTTCACTAGCTCCGGAATTTGAGCTCTGACTTCATCGACAAAATCATCTCGTTTTACATGCTTAACTGATAACACATCAATTAACTGTTTGATCGCGACATTGTCATCTTTAGGGATAGGTGTATCGATATATTTAGACCAAATATCATGTGTTATTTTAGCCATCTCACTTTGAACACGAAGTTTGTCAGCTGTCGCTTTTTCAAACAATGCTTTCCCTGACATACCAGCTTGAATATCTAATGCAAACTTTTCTTCGTAAAGCTCTTCACCAATTCTAAAGCTACGTGCACCTTCTTTTTCAAGTTTAGCTTCTAGTGCTGTTAACCAATCAATATGTTGATTAATCGCTGTTTTAGCTAATTCAAAACGTGTATTAAACAGTGCTTTTTCAGTTGAAGATAAACCAGATTCAGCCACTTTATTCGCTAAGTCATCAGATAAAACTGAAAACGCGCCTTTATTTTGCATTATGGCAAGTTGAGTATGTTCTATCGTCGGATTCTCAATATTCGCTTGCGCAGCTAAGTAATATGCAGGCACATTTTCAAGGCGCGCAATAACAGACTGCAGTCTTTCATCTAAAGGGGCAAAATCTTCATTAATGATTTGAGCGAACCCGCCTGCCACATTGTATTGCGAAGGATTCCATTGCCATGCTTTAAACCTTTCCTGTTGCCATTTAATACTCGCCAGAAGGTTCGAAATCAGCTCAAAATCAATTAATTCACTCGTGGTTAAAGCGGTTTTATCAAAAGCAGTTAACTTAGCTTGTTGCTTGGCTACAAATGTTAAAGTTTTAGCGCGAGCCTGATCATTTGGCACTTCTAGATAGCCATCATTAACGTGTTTCCCACTGTATAACGCCCAAGTTGGGGACCATTGCCATAATGCGTTGATAAACTCGTCAGAGTATTGCTGAAATGAAACTGCAGACTGCTGTAACTCAGATTGTTGAACATTTTGGGCTGTTTTGGTTTCATTAGTCATTGAATTACAACCGACTAAACTGGCTAGGCCCAATGAAATTGCTAAGGTAAGCGCTGATTTTTGCATCTTAATAAGTCCTTTTTATTCATCAAAACGATATTTTTATTGTTTTAAAAGGTTAATTTTTAATATAAAAGCGGATTTACGTTTAGTTGTTATTATTTTTATGGCATAAGTAAATCATGAACGTTATGACTTTGCAGCACAATAAACGTATTTGACATCTTTTGTGACATCTTTTTGTGAATAAAGAATCACAAAGCTGCCTTATCAACAATCGGGACGAGCACATTCGCTTTACTGACATCAATCAGGAAATATCCATGACAGCCAAATATTTCAGTTTAATACTTAATGGAAAAAAAGCCGGTATACCAGAAATTAGAACTGCGGTTTATGCACTAAGAGAAAGTGGAATAAAATTAGATGTTAAGGTCACTTGGGAAGGGCCTGACATGGAAAGGTTAATTAAAGAATCAATCGAGTCAGGTGTTGAACGAGTCATTATTGGAGGTGGTGATGGCTCACTCAATGAAGCTGTCACTGCATTAATGCATTTAAAAGACAATGTCTCGTTACCTGAAGTAGCTGTGTTGCCTTTGGGTACGGCAAATGATTTTGCTACCGCCTGTAATATACCAAACAGCATTACAGATGCCCTCACCTTTGCTATTCATAATAAGGCGATAGAAATTGATTTGATTGCTGCAAACGATCGACACTTTATTAATATCGCAGCCGCTGGCTTCGGTGCGCAAGTTACTGCAGAAACACCAGTGGAATTAAAAGACTTTTTAGGCGGCGGTGCGTATACCCTTACTGGCTTAGCAAAAGCCATCGGTTTTAAACCGTACGAAGGTAGCATAACGACTGATGAAGGTAAGTTTACTGGTAATATCGTAGTCGGAGCCATGTGTAATGGGCGCCAAGCTGGTGGCGGACAGATTCTCGCACCTAATGCAAAAATAAATGATGGTTTAATGGACGTCACTTTGCTTAAAGGATTTACACCATTAGAACTGCCTCAGGTGTTAGAAGAAATACAATCTGAAACGGCTAAAGGCGAGTTTTGCTTTCACTTTCAAACTCAGTGGCTAGAAATTGATTTCCCATTAAGCTTACCGCTCAACTTAGATGGTGAGCCTTACCGCAGTGAAAAAGTGCGATTTGAAGTGAAACCAAATGCGATTCGATTTGTATTACCAGAAAACAGCCCTCTCATATAGATTAACGACAACACCAGTGTAATGCTTGCAGTTAGAGATGTAAGCATGACACCCTGAGGTTTATGTCTGTTTATCATTTTATAAACAATCTTCTTGAAGTTTATAAGGAAACTTTAACCCTGCTCCCTGTGTCCCGTAAGAGACTTCTAATTGACATGTACCCAAGCTGTCATGATCTGGCGCTAAATGAGTTGCAGTCATAAATGAAGCGACACATAACATTAATGAGGCCATGATGGTGGCATTGCCGTAAAACAACATTAATACTTCACCCGCATTCCACTGCTCAGACAATCTATTCGGTTTCATACTCTTCCTAAAAATTGAATCAATAATCAGAGTTAATCTAGTCGAAGAATTATTAAATATTAGGGGTATTAATAGTTATCATTTCACGCCAAAGCATAAAATATATAAGAATAGTACAGGTAAAAATACGAACAAAATGATGTCAGTTGGAAAGGCAAACTGGAGATAAAGAAGACATATCAGAACATAAATTGGCGGTGACGGAGAGATTCGAACTCTCGAAAGGTTGCCCTTTACACACTTTCCAGGCGTGCTCCTTCAGCCACTCGGACACGTCACCTTTTCAATTTATTGTGCTAAAAGCACCGCCACTGTCAATGAAACAAAGTGAATAATGATTTCAATATCCTGTGAACGGACGGTACTTTACGCAAATGCGCTAGGAGGGTCAAGGGAAAATCCCCTCTTGTGTTCCTATTGCGCATTTGCTGTTCAAAAAGTCGATAAAATTCACTAACACTACGGATATTAAGCCATTAATGTCGGGAACAACCCCTTTAATCCTGCAGCGACAACTTCAATACCAATGGATAGCATTAATAGACCCATTAGACGAGTGATAACATTAATGCCTGTTGTGCCCAGAATTTTGAAGATGATTGGCGCCATTCTGAATAAGGCGAAACTCATTAAACCAAAAACGACAACAGTAATCGACATACCGATTAAATCGATCAGTTTATTATGATCAGAAGCAAAAACAATGACCGAACTAATGGCACCAGGACCTGCCATTAAAGGTAACGCTAACGGAACAACAGCTACTGATTCCATACCTGATGCTTCACGATCTTCTTCTTGGTTACGTTTAACTGGACTCAATTTACCTTGCAACATTGACATCGCAATAATGGCAATCAAACTACCACCTGCAATTCTAAATGCTGATAAAGAGATGCTAAACATATTTAATATATGCTGACCAATGAAAATAGTAACAAGCAATATCACTACCACAGCAAAATTAGCAACTTTACCAGTATGATTACGTTCTTCTTCTGTTTGATGACTTGTTAAGCTGACAAATACAGGCAATAAGCCCACAGGGTTGATAATCGCTACTAAGCCTAAAAAGAACTTAACATAAAGCATTAAATCCACATTTATACCCTCAAATATCGTTAGTTTTGTGGCTGAAAAAATAGTCGCGCAACTTTACTGTTTTTTGTTTCTTTTTCAATCGTGTTTTCTCAAAAGTTTGACTTAGTTAATAGTAATTTTACACTTGCTTAATACTCTTTAGTAACGACATCGTCGCCGTCACATTGACCACCGACGTTCGCTCGTTTTGAATCATAAAAACACATTATTGAAATTAAGTTTCAAAATTCAGTTATTATGAATAATTTTAAGCCTTAAAAGAATAATATTTGTTATAATAACCATAGTTCTGAATTTCAATTACGCTGAGTTATTTCGATAACTTTTATGATAATAATAAACAGCATAAAAAAGCTAAGTTAAGGTTTTCAATGGGTAAACGTAACCGAATTAGTCAAAAAAATGGGCAGCGAAAATTTACCTGCTCAAGAAGAAGATTAGCTTATTTTTTGTGGATAACAAAAACAGGCCATAAATGTCCTCCAACAGAACTCAAACTTGCTGATAAAGACTAGGTCATTACTATAAATTGCGCTTTGACACTGAGTTACCGCCACTTTATTCGTAGTGATTTTTTAATATTATCAACACAGACTAGCTAAAGTGACACAAAAAAAAGAGATGCCATTGGCATCTCTTTTTTATTGGTTAACTGTAATGACAGTTTATTTATTTTCAGTCCAGCGATCCATCCAGCCTAAAACATTTTTGTACCACTGCTGTAGATTATCTTGATTAAGAATCCAGTGATTTTCGTCTGGGAACATTAATAACTCTGATGGGATACCGTTACGCTGCATATAGGTAAATGCCGCTAAGCCTTGACCATATGGAACACGGAAATCCTTTTCGCCATGAATAACTAGCATCGGCGTTTTCCAGTTTTCAACGTAATTAACTGGGTTAAATTTCTCGTATAAGTCTTTGTTTTCTGTATACGTACCGCCAAACTCGTACTCAGGGAACCATAGTTCTTCTGTTACGTGATACATAGAGCGCATGTCAAACAAACCAGCATGGTTAACTAAACACTTAAAACCGTCGCTCCAATTACCTTGGAACCAGTTCATCATGTAACCACCGTATGAACCACCTAAGGCACATGCGTTTTCAGTATCTAACCACTTTTGTTGCTGGCCTACTGCAGCTAAGCCTTTTTGTAAATCTTCTAAAGGTTTACCGCCCCAATCTTTAGATATTGAATCAGTAAAGGCTTGGCCATAACCTGTTGAACCATGGAAATCTACCATCACCACACCGTAGCCAGCACCAGCCCATAGTTGTGCATTCCAGCGACCACTAAATGAGTTGCCAAATGAACCTTGCGGCCCACCGTGAACTAAATATGCAACTGGGTACTTTTTACCAGACTCGTAGTTAGCAGGTTTAATCCAGTAACCATGTACAGTCTCGTTGTTCCAGCCTTTAAAGTTAAACTGTTGGAATTCACCAAATTGAATTTTGGCTAACTTATCTTCGTTGACATTCGTTAGGCGTGTTAAATTTTCGCCTTCTAAACTAATTTTGTATAAATCACCAGGTTCAACCAATGACTTGTTACTGAAAATAATGCTTGAATCAGTCACAGCAACTAAACTGTTGCTGCCATCATTATAGATTGGTCGAACATCACCAAACTGTGTGTTGACCTCGAAGATACTGACTTGACCAACGTCTTGAGCTGTCACATACAATGTGCGTCCATCATCACTAAAAGTCAGTGAATGTGGGCTGCGATCCCATAACGGTGCAACTTCTTTTTCCGCGCCTGTTACAGTGTCACGTAGCATAATACGGTAGCGATCGGCTTCAAAACCTGGTTTGCTCATCGCTAAATAGGCTAATTGACGACCATCTTTTGAATAAGTCGGTTGTGCATCCCATGCTAAGTTTTTCTCAGTAAGGTTTTCTGCATCACCACCAGTTACTGGCACTTTCCATAAATCATAATTCGTTGTCCAAGCCTGATCTTTGCTTGGCGCTTTAGCGCTATAAACGATGTGTTTACCATCAGCTGTAAAAGTGACTTCTTCCATTCCTGAAAATGGCTTTGGCGGCGTTTCAGTATCTAAACCAAATGTGACGTCAACAACTTCAGTTACAGGCTTACCATGTAGCTGGCCTACAAATAAATGGCTACGGGCATGATCTTCCCAAGTATCCCAATGGCGAACCATTAATTGCTTATATTCACGGCCAGTTGTTTTCTTATTTTCTTCAGCTTCAATGCGATCGACTGTGCAAGTTAAATCTTTACAGTCTGGGAAAACACGCATATTCATGACAACTTGTTTGCTATCGTTTGAAAGCTTGTAGCCATTGACATCAAGTGGTAAATCGGTGACTTGCATTGCTTCACCGCCAGTTAACGGCAGATTAAAAAGCTGACTGGTACCATTACGAGCCGCTAAGAAGTAAATTGATTTATCATCAACACTGAAATTAACATCATGTTCGGTGCCACTGTGTGAAGTAATTTGTTTTGGTTTAGCGTCTTTATTTGTTAAGTCCAATAAATACAAATCAGAACGGCTTTCACCCTGTTCATCAATTTGTTTGACCGCATAAACCAATTTACTACCGTCATTTGACACAGCAGCAGAATGAAGCTTATTTAAATTAACCAGCTGTTGAACATTAAATGGTGTTTTGCTTGTTTCTGCAGCTTGTGCAGTTAACGCAAAACCTGCGGCAGTTAGCGCAAGTAAAAGCGATGATTTTCTCATTTGATGATGTTCTCTTGTTATTTTTTGTTGTTTATAGCAATAGCATTGCCGATATAATTCGGTTCAACTTTAAACATTGACGCCGTCTAGCGATGGCCTGTTAGATTCTCGTTGTTGTTCTGCAACCGCTATGTTTAAAAAGCTGATTAGCACAGTACCCAAACAAAAACGCTCAGGCAATAGAGCAGTTCAAAAAAATGAAGCATTCTATTTCTGAGCGTTAATTTTTATCCAATTTGGCTAAATTTACGCCACAAATGGACCGTATTATCTAGCATCGCAAGCGTTAATTAGCTTTTTGCGTTAGCAATGTTCACTTTCCAGATTGCAGGACCGGTTTCATGTGCATTCACGCCTTGAGTATCCACCGCCACAGTAACAGGCATATCTTTAACATCGAACTCGTAAATGGCTTCCATACCTAAATCTTCAAATGCAACAACACGAGACTTTTTGATTGCTTTAGAGACTAAGTATGCAGCGCCACCCACAGCCATTAAGTAAACCGCTTTATGTTTCTTAATTGACTCAACGGTTTGCGGGCCACGTTCTGACTTACCAATCATGCCCATTAGCCCAGTCTTTTCAAGCATTAGGTCAGTGAACTTATCCATTCGTGTTGCAGTTGTAGGGCCTGCTGGGCCAACCACTTCATTGCCAACAGGATCGACTGGGCCTACGTAGTAAATAAACTTACCAGTAAAGTCTACCCCTTCAGGTAAGCCTTCACCTGATTCGATAAGGGTTTGAATTCGCTTATGCGCAGCATCACGGCCCGTTAACATTTTTCCGTTAAGTAATAAGGTATCGCCACTCTTCCAAGTTTCAATTTCAGCTTGAGTGACATTGTCTAAATCAACTCTGTGCGTGTTTTCACCTGCTTCGCGGGTAATTTCAGGCCAGTCAGACAATGAAGGTGGAGATAAATCAGCTGGACCTGTTCCATCTAAGTGAAAGTGGACATGTCGTGTCGCAGCACAGTTCGGGATCATCACAACCGGTTTAGAGGCAGCATGTGTTGGTACTGATTTAACTTTAATATCTAGCACAGTGGTTAAACCACCGAGTCCTTGAGCACCGATACCCGTATTATTGGCACGCTCAAAAATGTCTAAACGTAATTTTTCTTCAGTTGTTTCAGCGCCTCGTTCCATCAATTCATGGATATCGACTGGATCCATCAATGATTCTTTCGCTAATACTGCGGCTTTTTCAGCAGTGCCACCAATACCTATGCCTAACATTCCTGGAGGACACCAACCTGCCCCCATCGTCGGTAAGGTTTTTTCAACCCAAGCAGCAATATCATCTGATGGGTTTAACATCACCATCTTAGATTTATTTTCTGACCCACCGCCTTTCGCTGCGATCATCACTTCAACATGATTACCAGGAACCATGTCGATATGAACGACCGAAGGCGTGTTATCACGGGTGTTTTTTCGAGTACCAGCAGGATCGGCAACAATAGACGCACGTAACGGGTTATCTGGATTGGTGTATGCTTGACGTACACCTTCATCGACCATTTGCTGCACGGTCATATCCGTTTTATCCCACTGTACACCCATGCCGATTTTAACAAACGTCGTCACAATACCCGTGTCTTGACATAAAGGACGCTTGCCTTCAGCAGACATACGAGAGTTGATAAGAATTTGTGCAATCGCGTCTTTCGCCGCTGCACTTTCTTCGCGATCATAGGCTTTAGCCATCGCATCAACAAAGTCTTTTGGATGATAATAAGAAATATACTGTAATGAATCTGCAATGCTTTCGATAAAGTCAGCTTGCTTAATTACAACACTAGCAGAATGTGTAGACATATAGGGGCGCTCCAGCAGCCGTTGCGGCATAACTTGTTTTATTTTTATTTGAATACTCTAAATTGTATTCATTTAGCTATTAATCCTTGCAAGGACAATATGATACTCTTTCCAACCTTTTTGGGCTACATCACTTTTTAAATAGGTTTAGTAATGCGTTTAATTAACTCCCCATCATTAGCTGTCAAATCACTCGATTGGGCTCAAGATAGTCATACTGTCTTTAGTGCTGTTGCGCAGCAACCATGGGCAATGTTATTAGACTCATCCCATACCGGACATCAAGATGCCAATTACGATATTATCGTATTCAATCCAGTGGCAACAATAGAAAGCATAGCTGACAATATTCAATGGAAATTTCATCAAAAAATCACTAAAAATCATGATTTTGCCCCAAAGAGCAAAACACGAGTTTCATTAACTGTTTTTGATGTTATTCAACAATTACAAACCTATCTTTACCCAGTAAAACAATCAAGCCAGCTACCTTTTAGCGGTGGCGTGGTTGGCAGTTTTAATTATGACTTGGGTAGAATAATCGAAAAGCTACCTCAACAAGCACTGAAAGATATTCAGCTTAACGATGTAAACCTTGGTTTTTATGACTTTGCCTTACTTTATTGTCATCAGCAACATCAATGGTTCGCTGTCCATTATTTAGGTGAAGAAGCACTCAATATTAAATTGAATAAAATTGATAACTTAATATCAAAAAAAGATAGTGTTCACGAAACTCAAAAGTTCACATTAACTTCTTCTTGGCAAAATCAAACTACAAAACAGCAATATACAGAAAGATTTAACAAGGTTCAGCAATATCTTCATCAAGGTGATTGCTATCAAATTAATTTAACCCAAAGATTTAGTGCAAGTTATAAAGGTGATGAATGGCAGGCATATTGCGCGCTTTCAGATGCTAACAAAGCCCCCTTTTCAGCCTTTATACGGTTAAAGAATCACTGCATTTTATCTATTTCACCTGAACGATTTATTCAGCTTCACGACAATAAAATATCCACCAAACCAATTAAAGGCACCATGCCTCGCGGCGCCACATCAGATCAAGATTCTCTGTTTGCAGAGCAGTTACGTCACTCAGAAAAAGACTTAGCTGAAAACGTCATGATTGTTGATTTACTTAGAAATGACATCAGCAAAGTGGCTACAGCAGGTTCCGTGAATGTACCGAAATTATTTGAGATTGAGAGTTTTCCTGCAGTACATCATTTAGTCAGTACAGTAGAAGCGACACTCGACAGCCAATATGATGCGGTAGATTTACTTAAAGCGGCTTTTCCTGGTGGCTCAATCACTGGCGCGCCCAAAATCCGTTCAATGGAAATTATCGAAGAATTAGAGCCTTCAAGACGCAACATTTATTGTGGCAGTATTGGCTATATCAGTCAGGATGGTCGTATGGATACCAGTATCACCATTCGTACCCTTGTCACTGAAGATAATAAGCTTTATTGCTGGGCCGGCGGCGGAATCGTTGCTGATTCGAATGTTGATGCTGAATATCAAGAATCATTTGATAAAGTCAGTAAAATTTTGCCAATACTTACTAACGTTAATCAATCCAACGTTAAAAAATCTAACCTTAAACAAAGCTAAATCATCAAACGTTATGGAAATTAACCAACAATAATGCGTCAATTTCCATACCTTAAGTTTTACGCTAAGACTATTAATCACTGCCTTTTAATATGAGCCTTTTGACACAAAGCGATTAATTCAAGGGTCTTGATACCAGACTATTGATACCTGGCTATTAATACCAGACTATTAATACCAGGCTATTAATAATAGTCTATTGATACAATTTATCTTTGTATTGTTGCGCTACACTATGCCAATCAAAACGCACATCCGCCGCCGACTGTCGCATTTTTTGGTATTGTAATAAATCATTAGTATGTAGTGATAATGCACTGACCACTACTTCAATCAATTGCTGTGATTGTTCAGCTAATCCTTGCCCCTCAAATAACCAACCATTTTTTTGATGGATTATGGTGTCTTTTAAACCACCTACACTGTGGGCTATGCAAACTTGAGCTGATTTCATCGCAAGTAACTGACTTATACCGCATGGCTCAAAGCTACTAGGCATGATGAATAAGTCCCCTTGCTTATATAAGACTTGTGATAATGCATCATCATAGCCGTTTAAAAAGACAAAGTTGTCATATTTGGCTGCAATGACCTGAAACTCTTGTGCTATTTGTTCATCTCCACTGCCTAGTAATACAAATAAACCATTTGGTTTTTGAATATTTAGTTGAGTCAAGATTGCTTCTAGCGTCGAACCATACTCATGATGTGGCTGCCTTAAGAGTAATACCTTTTGGTCGGTTAGACGGCCAACAGAGGTCATAACAAAATCAACCGTTTCAGCACCAGAGCTAGTCGTAATAGCGCGATGGTCATATGAGTTTTTCATCGACAGCAATTGCAATCGCGATAGTGCAATTTGATCCACGCTTTTTACCCACAGACTTTGTCCCATCCAACGAATTAACGCGCGTTGCGCTGACGCTTCGATCTGAATAAATGCTTGTTGTGAGTCAGGTTTAACTGATGAATCGTCATAAACACAGCCATTTAGAATACCTACAACATCGCCACGTTGATGTTTATCTTGAAGTGATTGCTCCAAGCCTTCTCCACCAAAAAATCCATTTTGATGATCGGATGGCAATAATACTTCTGTTGCATAGCTTGGCGACACTAAATGTACTTTATCACTCAATTCTATGCCCATTCTCATTGGATTAATGCACTCAGGATAACGAGGGTCGGTAATTTGCAGCTTCTGTTCGTGGGTTAATTGTCTTGCTAAATCAGGATACCAAGCACAAAAGGATGAAACGTCATCTCGAATAGGTCGTATACCTTGTATCGCCAGATTGTGAATTGAAAAAACACAACGAATATCCTTTAACGTTTTATATTCTGTTGCGAATGCTCTTAACATCACTAAAAAGCCAGTATGCCAGTCATGCATATGTAAATAATCAACTCGGCCAAGCAAACCATCAACATACGCTTGGGCAACTGCAAGATTAAACAAGGCAAACTTACTGGCATCTTCAGCAAACGGCCTTTCACTACTGCCGTTACAGTAAACTTGATTGTTAGGCCCATTAAATAACGGGTGATCAAACAAAAAAACCTGGTTATTTATTTTGGTTGAATTGGGTGCCTTAATCGGTAGTGACAGCTGCCATAAAACCACTTTTTCGCTATTAGCACCAAACTTAACAACGACCTCGCCAACGAGTGTTGCCTGCTGCTGTTTTGCGATAAAGCCATAATTAGGCATGGCCACATCAACGTTAATATCAACACCCGCCAAAGCCAAAGGAAGATCACGAATGACATCTGCCATCCCGCCAACTTTGGCCCCCTTTATGGCATCATTTTCAGCAGCAATCATCAGCACTTTTTTCAAAACATCTCCTTGCTTGTAGTTTTTCTATTCAACAAACTCACTCAACATTGAAGCCACAAGCTCTGTGGCTTCAATGGCAGTAAACTTTAGCGATTACTCATATCCAACCGGCAGTCCAAGCATATTGCGAGTGACTAAAGTGATGCCCTTTTCAGATACTCGAAAGCCGCGGTCTAAATCTTGTTGTTTGTTATAGCCAATCTCCATCCCCTCAGGAATGATGCAGCCACGATCGATAATCGCATTTTGAATTTTGCAATTTTTCAACACGACAACATCTGGCAATAGCACTGAGTCTTTCACAAACGAGTATGAACATACGCGTACTTCATCAAAAAGCACGCTACGTTTAACCTTCGCACCCGAAATGATACATCCACCAGAAACGATAGAATCTACCGCCATCCCTCTTCGGTCATCGTCATCAAACACGAACTTAGCGGGTGGCAACTGTTCTTGATATGTCCAAATTGGCCACTTCGCATCATATAAATTGAGGGCTGGCGTCGGTGACAGCAATTCCATATTTGCTTGAAAGAAAGAGTCTAAGGTACCAACATCACGCCAATAAGCCGGCTCGTCAGGTACTGCACTCGTGAAAGGAAATGCAAATACATTCGCATCTTTGATAATTGAAGGAATAATGTCTTTACCAAAGTCTCTATCAGATTGATCATTGTCAGCATCTTTGCGTAACTGATCGAATAGGAATTTAGTGTTAAACACATAGTTACCCATTGACGCTAAACAAAATTCTTCATTACCGGGAATAGACTTAGGCACTTCAGGCTTTTCTTCAAAACCTATTACACGTTTATCTTGATCCACTTCCATGACGCCAAACGAACCCGCTGCTTCAGGTATCGGCGTTTCAAGGCAACATACTGTCATATCTGCGCCTGACTCTGCATGTGCAGCTAACAGCCCAGCATAATCCATGCGATAGACATGATCTCCAGATAAAATCATGATGTATTTGGGTAATTCATGTCTAATAATATCGATATTTTGAAATACCGCATCGGCTGTACCTTCATACCAATTACCTGAGGTTTGTTGTGATGCAGGTAGTATTTCAACTGACTCGCCTAATTCCTTTTTAAAGTGGCCCCAGCCCCGACTGACATGGCGGATCAGTGAATGTGACTTATATTGAGTAACAACCCCAACTCTGCGTATGCCTGAATTTATACAATTTGATAAAGGGAAATCGATGATGCGAAATTTACCCCCAAAATATAACGCCGGTTTCGCACGCCAGTCAGTCAACTCATGTAAACGAGAGCCCCTTCCTCCTGCTAATATGATGGCGTATGTATCCCTTGTAAGATTACTGATATATCGAACGTTTGACATATAAAATTAACTCCTAACTTCACAACGTAGATCGATTAAAGCGATAAATTGCTCATTGTTTAGCAAGCCAAATATCATCACGATAAGCACTGATGGTATTGTCACTAGAGAAACGGCCACTTGATGCGGTATTTCGGATGCTCATTTGGGTCCAACTTTGTTGATCGGCATACGCCAAAGAGACTTTTTCTTGAGCTTGTTTATAAGCTTCAAAATCTGCGGCGATCATCCATTGATCGAAAGGATCTTCTATTGCAGCAATAATATTATCGAATATGCCAGGTTCCACTAAGTTAAAGTGGCCACTTTTAAGCATGTTGATGACATTCGCTAATGCGGGGGATTGCTGAATAAAATCATGGGGGTTATAGTGAGATTTAAGCTCACTGACTTCATCAGCGCGTAAACCAAATAGGAAGAAGTTTTCTTCTCCAACTTCTTCTAACATTTCAATGTTAGCGCCATCGAACGTACCGATAGTCATGGCGCCATTCATCATAAATTTCATGTTGCCAGTACCCGATGCTTCTTTACCTGCAGTTGATATTTGCTCAGATAAGTCAGTACCTGGGCATATTTTTTCCATTGCGCTGACGTTGTAATTCGGTAAGAAGGCAAAACGTAGGTATGGAGATACAATAGGGTCAGAATTCACCATGTGCGCCACATTGTTCGCCAATTTTATTATTTGTTTGGCCATGGCATATCCAGGAGCAGCCTTGCCTCCTATCAACACACATCTTGGCTGCAAATCTTTTGTGTCACCCGACAAAATTCGCTGATACAAATGAATGACGTGTAAAATGTTTAACAGTTGACGTTTATATTCATGTATCCGTTTCACTTGAACATCGAACATCATGTTCGGATCAAACGCCACTTCACATTCATCAAGAACCAATTTAGCTAATTCGACTTTGTTATCGTATTTCACTTGTTGCCACTGTTTGACAAATGTTTTGTCGTCAGTGAAAGCATTAAGCGCGGTAAGTTGAGTGAGATCGGTTAACCAACTCTCTCCTAAACGGCGATTAATAAGCTGGGTTAATCTTGGGTTACAATGCACAAGCCAACGTCTTGGGGTAACGCCATTGGTCTTATTATTAAACTTATGAGGCCATAATGAATAAAAGTCTTTAAACAGCCCTTGCTTAAGTAATTGTGTATGAAGCCCTGCAACGCCATTGACAGAAAAGCTTGCCACAATTGCTAGATATGCCATACGTACGTGTGGATGCGCCCCTTCTTCAATTATCGACATCGATGCCAATTTATGTGTATCACCTGGCCAATGATGTGCTACATGCTCAAGATAGCGCGCATTTATTTCATAGATGATATCTAATATCCGTGGCAGCATATTACCTAACATTCTTACAGGCCAGCGTTCTAGCGCTTCTGGTAATAACGTGTGGTTGGTATAGGCCATCGATTCTGTGGTGACTTGCCAAGCTTCATCCCAACCTAGGCCATAGCTATCCATTAAAAGACGCATTAATTCGGGTACAGCAATACTCGGATGAGTATCGTTTAGCTGCATCACATTGCGCTGACTAAATTGGCTAAAGTCTGCACCGTAAACGGCGGTATAACGCTGTAAAATATCTTGTAAGCTTGCTGATGATAAAAAGTATTGCTGCCTTAACCTGAGTTCTTTACCATTTTCACTGGCATCATTTGGGTACAGTACCATCGTAATTTGTTCAGCTAAATTTTTACGAGCAACGGCTTCTGTATAATCACCATCATTGAATTCTGCTAAATCAAAATCATCAGTTGCTTCAGCTTTCCATAACCTTAATGTATTAATTCGGCCATTACGAAAACCTGGTACTGGCATATCATGTGGAATCGCTTGTACATCTTGTGTATCAACCCAGACATAATGGCGATCGCCACTTGGGTCGACATAAGTTTCTGTATGACCAAAGAACGGGACAGTAATGGCATGGTTGGCCATCCTGACTTCCCAAGGGTTGCCTTCACGTAGCCAGCGATCAGGTTGTTCGACTTGATAACCATCCACCAGCTTTTGTTTAAACATGCCGTACTCATAACGAATACCATAGCCAACAACAGACAAGTCTAAACTTGCACAGCTGTCTAAAAAGCATGCAGCTAAACGCCCTAAGCCTCCGTTTCCAAGTCCAGCATCTAGTTCAGCTTCTTGTAGCGATTCGAGGTCTGCAGCATACTCCGCCAGTGCCTCATGTGTTTCTTTGGTCAAATCAAGACTTAACAGCGCATTACCTAATGATCTGCCCATCAAAAACTCTAACGACAAATAAGCAACTTGTTTTTCTTGGTACTGATTGTCTTTGAGGCGTGTCTCTCGCCATTGGTTTAAAAGTTGATTTTTAACTGTAGAAGCAAGTGCACTATACATATCGTTAATGGCATGCTCATCACGGCATAACGACCCATGTATTTGACGCTTAAATGTAGCTGCCAACGTCTCGCACGGATCGCAATAATGATTACTGCCCACGACTTCCAATGTTGATTGATTTACTGCTGAATTGGTATCTAATTCATCAGGCTTCACCTGTTTGGCTTTACCTGACTTTGCCGTCTTGGCTGGTTTTTTTACTGAAGACTTATCTTTAATAGATGGTTTTTCAGTAGTCGATTTCCCTTTCGTTACTGTCATATAGACTCCTTAGCACCTTACAATGTTAATCGTTCAATAAACCGGATCTGACTCGGTTAGCTAATTTGTTAAACAACGCGTTTTACATCGTCTTTTGACGACTGAAATGACGACTACAAAGCGCATTTTCAATTGGCTACCTTGTTGTTAAGCTGATGATGTGCATGAAATAATTTTAAGCTTCGCCCACAAAGTAAAACTGCCTCTGATTTTTCTTTTTCATTGGGTTTAGTTTGAAATTTTTGATGGGTTAATTGCGTATCAACTAATAGTTGCCAACCTTGATATCCCTCAACTTCGGGTAATTGAAACGGCTTTGATTCTTCACAAGCATTCAATAGGAGTAATAAGGCTTGTGGGTATTGATAAGGTGGTATCACTTCTGAGGTGATCACAACTGCTAAAGTGCGAGTTTCAGCTTCGCTCCACTGTTGTTTGACCATAGGCTCGCCATGACGGCTATACCAAGTAAAGCCGTTTGCGTATTGATCTTCTGGTTCATGAATGAACTCGGCATGACAAAGAATCGGAAAACGCTGCCGCAGTTTAATAAGTTCAGACGTAAATTCGACTAATGGCCAGTCAATTTGCTGCCAGTCTATCCAACAGATGGAATTGTCTTGGCAATATGCATTGTTATTACCTTGCTGACTGTGGCCCATTTCATCACCACTGAGCAGCATTGGTACGCCCTGAGATAGCATTAACGTAGTGATGAAATTTCTTTGCTGCCTAGCTCGAATCTTAATAATATTTTCGTTGCTAGTATGGCCTTCAACGCCATAGTTATGACTTAGGTTTTCATGATGGCCGTCTCGGTTGTCTTCGCCATTGGCTAAATTGTGCCTGTGTTGATAACTCACAACATCACGGAGAGTAAAACCATCGTGGCTGGTAATGAAGTTAATACTGGCAGAAGGTGCTCGACCATGATGTTCAAAAAAGTCACCAGAACCATGAAATCGTCGAGCAAACTCTGGCAACATGCCTTTATCGCCCCGCCAAAAACGTCTCATGGTGTCACGATACCTGTCATTCCATTCACTGAATGCAATGGGATAATTACCGAGTTGATAACCGCCTGGTCCAATGTCCCAAGGTTCGGCTATTAACTTAACCTGACACAATACAGGGTCTTGACTTAATGCATCAAAAAAACCGCAGCCCGGATCAAACCCATATACTTCACGACCAAGACAACTTGCTAAATCAAACCTAAAGCCATCTACCCCCATGACCTCAACCCAGTAGCGTAATGAGTCCATAATTAACCTCAGAACCTGAGGATGGTTAGAGTTAACCGTATTTCCGCAGCCAGTATCATTGATATACAAACGCTGATCGTTTGACACTAATCGGTAATAACTGGCGTTATCAATACCTCGGAAACTAAGTGTTGGCCCTAGGCGGTTTCCTTCTGCAGTATGGTTATAAACTACGTCTAAAATAACTTCGATACCTGCATCATGAAAACGATCAACCATCTTTCTAAACTCACCAATATCCTCGCTACTTAAATAACTGGGATTTGGCGCAAAAAAACCAATCGAGTTATAGCCCCAATAGTTGTTTAGATTTTTTTCAATTAAAAATGGCTCATTTAAAAATGATTGAACTGGTAATAGCTCAACACAGTTCACGCCCAACTGAGTTAAATATTGCAATGAGCTTTTTGAGGCTAAACCTGCAAACTTTCCTTGATGAGCTGTATTAACTTCGGGATTCAGTACACTGAATCCTTTAACGTGCATTTCATATATAACGGTGCTTTCAAGAGGAATGTTAAGTCTTTTTACAGGTGTAGATTTCAGTACTGAATCATCAATCACGACACATTTAGGCATATATTGTGCGTTATCGATTTCACAAAACGACAAGTCTGCATCAACATCATTACGCGTAATGTCATAACCATAATTTGCATCGTTGGGTGCTAAGTTGCCTTTAAGTTGTTTTGAATAAGGATCGAGTAACAATTTATTGTGATTAAACCTATGACCCAAGTGAGGTTGATACGGACCGTAAACACGATAACCATATAAATCCCCCGCTTTTACACCAGGCACAAAACCGTGCCAAATTTGTTTGGTTTTATGTACCAAACAAATTTGTTTTTCGTTATTACCGTTATGATCAAACAGGCATAACACAACTTGTGTTGCATTCGCTGAAAAAATAGCAAAGTTCACCCCACCAGCAATCACCGTTGCACCAAGTGGATATGATTGTCCTTTGGTAACAAGAACATTGAGGTTATTTTCAGCGCCGTTGTTCATCTTTACGCCTCGTTATTTGTTACAAGTTGACTTGCTGCTAACACAACACAGCCTAGAGGCGGCACAGTGATAAGTCCGCTTTGCTCCATGCCTTGCCAAGGTACCTCGTCATTAATAACAGTTTGATTAATCACATTACTGCCTCCGAACTGGCTCGCATCACTGTTAAGCAGTTCTTCGTAGTGATTTGGGGTCGGTAAGCCAATTCGGAAATGATGATGTACTTGCGGGGTCATATTGATGATGAAAATGAGTGCGTCATCAGAAGATTGCGCATAACGAATAAATGAGAAGACACTGTCTTGACTGTTATCACAATCAAGCCACTGAAAACCTGTTGATTGATGATCTAATTCATATAAACAAGGATGAGATATATACAGACCATTAAGCGCCTTTACCCAGTCTTGTATGCCTTGATGAGGTGCAAACTGCAGTAAATGCCAATCTAAACTTTGGTTATGATTCCATTCATCACGCTGACCAAACTCAGTTCCCATAAACAATAATTTTTTACCAGGTTGTCCCCACATCATCCCGATGTAAGCACGTAACGTGGCAAACTTTTGCCAATCGTCTCCGGGAATTTTATGTAAAACTGAGCCTTTTCCGTGTACGACTTCATCATGGCTAATAGACAATATAAATTGCTCGGTATAGGCATAAACTAGAGCAAATGTCATTTCATGGTGATGATGTGAACGGTAGATAGGATCCCGTGCTAAATAACGTAAACTGTCATTCATCCAGCCCATATTCCATTTAAAACCAAATCCTAAGCCCCCTTTTTCCGTAGAGTTAGTCACCCCTGGCCATGCAGTGGATTCTTCAGCAATCATTGTTGCGCCAGCAAAGCTGGCATAAATACGCTCATTGAGTAGTTTTAAAAACGCTATGGCTTTAATATTTTCACGACCGCCATATTCATTGGGTAACCATTGACCAGATTGACGGCTGTAATCTAGGTAAAGCATTGATGAAACAGCATCTAAACGTAATCCATCAAAATGAAATTCAGATAACCAATAACAAGCATTACTCAGTAAGAAGCTTTGTACTTCACCACGGCCATAATTAAAGATAAGCGTATCCCAGTCAGGGTGCTCACCTTGTCGAGGATCTTCATGTTCATATAAACAACTGCCATCAAATTTAGACAAGCCGTGGGGATCTTTAGGAAAGTGTGCCGGAACCCAGTCCAACAGCACAGCAATCTGATGTTTGTGGCAAGCATCGACAAACGCCTTTAAGCCATCAGGATCACCAAAACGATATGTTGCAGCATACAAGCCCACAGGTTGATAGCCCCAAGATCCATCAAAAGGGTATTCACAAATGGGCATCAGTTGCAGATGCGTAAAGCCCATTTCAACGATGTAAGGAATTAACTCGTTAATTAGATCGTCGTAGCTAAGGTAAGATTCGCCCCATTCACCTTTTCGCTTCCATGAGGCAAGGTGCACTTCATAAGTCGACATTGGCGCTTGATGTAATTGAGTTTTAGCCCGTTTAGTTAACCATTTGCTGTCTTTCCATTGATACTGGCTATTCGCGGGAACGATAGATGAGTTACCCGGCGCAGCTTCCATCGCTTTTGCATAAGGGTCTGATTTTTCGATCGATTCACCATATTGATTAACAATATAAAATTTATAAAAATCCCCTGCTTTGGCATTGGGCAAAAATATCTCCCATATGCCATTGCTTGGATGAAATCTCATTACATGTTGTCTAGGATCCCAATGATTAAAATCCCCTACAACGGATACACGCTGTGCATTGGGTGCCCATACACAAAAAAGCACACCATTTACCTTATTAACTTGTTTCCAATTAGCACCTAAAAATTGATAACTGGTTTGTTGTTTCCCTTCAGCAAATAAGTACACATCATCCGCGTCTAACAAGCTTTCGAATTGATATGGGTCAATTATGGTTTCTACGCTTAATGGATATGTCACTTTAAGACGATATAAAAATGGCTTAACCCTTCGCCCCATTACGCCTGCAAATAAACCTTGTTCATCTACCTGTGATAATTCAGCCACTTTTTTACCGTCTTTTATAGCAATAACTTCAACACTGACTGCCCCCTTGATAAAACATCTCACAATCAGTGATTTACCATTGGGTGCCTTGTGCATGCCTAATAAAGAAAAGACATCCGTATAATCTCCTTTCAAGATGGCAATATCCGATCCTTGATTAAATAAAGGCGCATTATTCGTCATTGTGTATTGCTCCATAAAATTAATAACTGTTCTAACTACTGATCGAATTGTGCATCAGTCATTCTGGAATGATTAATCACACTAAGGCGCTGTTTTATCGCATCTGATGTTGTTATATGTTCAAGTGACATTGATAAACGACGGCGCCAGTTAGGGTATTCTTTCCATGTGCCAGGGATATTGACAGGCATGGTTTCACAAATAAGATCTTCAAGTTGTACGCTGTATAAAGATGAGTTTCCTGATGCTGAAAGTTGAAGCCAAGCCTTTAAAACTTCATCAAACTCAATACGGTTTATATCGCCTTCAAACAGCAATATTCCTTTCTGACAAAATAGATGGATCAATTGATGCTTTTCATGGTCACGTTCATTTAGCATCTCTTGCTGTTGCTGATGATTAATTAGGTTTAGTTGGTGTCTTAATTCGATATCATTACCGTGCCACCAAGCTGATAATGTCGGCACATCATGATTCGCCAGCATCATCAAACTCTGGCGTTTGTAATGCTCTGGTGATGTAAACCCATTATTTTGCTTTGAAAAATAAAACAACTCATTTGAAAAAATGTTGGCATTAGAAAGGTTTTGAACTATTTCTGGCGGAACAATGCCAAGATCTTCACCTATTACGATGCATTGAGCTCGCTGACTTTCTAACGACAAAATTGCAAGTAACGCATCAAGTGGGTAATACACATAAGCCCCATCACCTAAGCTTAAGTTTTTAGGCCACCACCAAAGACGAAGCAATCCCATGACATGATCAATTCGTAAACCACCACAAGATTGCATGTTGCTTCTAATTAGGTCTTTAAAGTGGAGAAAATTTAATTGCTGTAATTTAATCGGATCCATCGGGGCAAGTCCCCAATTCTGACCTTGGGGTGCAAAAGGATCTGGCGGGGCGCCAATATTAGCGTTAGCACAAAAGTAATCAGCATTTTGCTGCACTTCTGATCCTGTGGGAGAAGCCCCTACGGCCATATCTCGGATTAAACCAATGGACATTCCCACAGATTTCGCCGTTAATTGGCATAAACTAAGCTGACTTGTTGCGACAAATTGTAAGTAGCACCAAAAGTCGGGGTTAGAAAATGTCCCCTGACTGCTATCTTCTTTATGATGACCTACCTGCCAGTCAGCATATTGTTGTAATGCTTGTTCATGCTGTTTTTTGAAGTCACTAAATGCTTTAAATCGATCTGTTAAAGTCGATTGATTTTCTTCAATAAAGGTATCAAACAATAAACAGAAAACCCGCTGTTTTAATGTATAAACTTCTGCGTAATCTAACAGTGAATTCTCAGATAGTTTGTGTTTATTTATTTGCCAATCAGGCGTTGATAAAACATGTTTAACGCTGTCATATTCTTTTACTGATTCAATATGAATATAAAGTGGATTCAGTCTACGTCGGTCATCAGGACTGTACGGACTAATATGGCTAGGTAAGTCTAGAGCATGAAGGGGATTGAGCAGAATAAAGTCAGCACCTTGCTCGGCACTGAATACAATTAACTTTTGTAAATCATTAAAGTCACCTACGCCCCACTGGCTCTCACTTTTAATGCTATATAACTGCGTAGAAATCCCCCAAGGATTGGCTTTTTTACTTAGGGAAAAGTTGCCAGTAGTAGCTTGTTGATGATGCCTGACACTTGGTAATGGCTCAGAAAGCGATCCTGAGTAGGCCTGTCTTGGTGCGAGCATCAGCTGACACAAATACTCAGTGACATGATTATCTGAGTCTAATGAACACGTCAGTTGATGATAACCAAGCCCAATTGCATTATTTTGATGCTCATTTAATAAAAAGTGATACTTGATATAGAGGCAATCGTTTGTTTTATAGTCACCAATAGCAGTTAACTGACTACTGTGTATTTGAAATCTAAATGATTCATTTTGCTCACTAAAAAGATGTAAACGTATATAACCAACAAAATTTTCAGTCAAACATAACTCTACATATGGCTCATCGACGTAAGTCCACTGAAATGCCCCTATGGGTTTAAGCCAGGGTGCCACGTCTAATTCGTGGATGCGCTGCTCGATGAACTTATCATTGAGTACTGACAATGCGCCGTCGACATCAGATTGATGTGGCGCCAAACACATTGACGTTAGAATTCCTTTTCTATCATTAGGCGAAATATGAACATGATTGCCAAAGCAATCAATAAACTCTGCGCCTACGCCTTGCAAATACAGTAACTTTTCCAGTCCCATATTTGTCATCCTCGCAAATAACATGCCTGGTTAATAACTCAGCAGTTACCATGCCAGTCAAACATCACAGTTTAACTACAGTGATATTTCATCAGGATGACAGAATATATTTACAACTTTTCAGTAACTTACTCTAAAGAGGTAAAAGAGGCACAATACGCCTTTGTTTAAAACTCAATGGATAATTCACGATATTTCAATAGTTTTGGTGCAATTTACGCACAAATAACGTGCAGTTAAATAAACAACTACAGGAGTCATAAGTAAATGTTTAATCAAACCTCATTGGCAAAAGTTACACCTTATTGGTGGCAATATGATAATTTAGTTATAACTGATTAATCCATGATGCGACTTTAAAGTTAGGAAGGTAAATGAACGCTCAACAGTTTAATGTCCATTTTGCACTTCAAAACCTCAGCGACAATTCCAGCGATATCCCTATTCAACAGGCATTACGTAAAGCTGCAGTGTTAATCCCGCTGATGGAGGTTGATGGCCAGCTACATATGCTCATCACACGCAGAGCGCTGCATTTAAGAGCACATCCTGGACAGTACAGTTTCCCCGGCGGAAAAGTCGATAAACAAGATAACTCCATTATCGAAACAGCCCTTAGGGAGGCAGAAGAAGAAATTGGCTTAAAACAAAGTAATGTCGACGTGATTGGTCAGTTCCCCGCCCATGCGACATTCACAGGGTTTCGAATCACCCCTATTGTAGGCATAATAAAACAACCATTTGAGATCAAAATCGATCCAGGAGAAGTGTCTGAGACTTTTTGGGTGCCACTAAGCTTTTTCACAACCGCCAGCAATCGATATCAATTAAGGTATATGCGTGATGGACAAACGTTTGATGTGCATTACATGCCTTATAAAGGCAAATTCATTTGGGGTGTTACTGCGGCAATTATTGATTTGTTGTGCAAACACATCAGTACCGCTGATAAGAGCTAAATTACGTAACGAATATACAAGCCAGCAGCAATAGAGACCATCAGTAGCAATGGTATATTGACCCAAAAACCTATTTTCTTCGACGTTTGAGCATAAAAATTAACCCCAAGGTTAACAAAACTTATCGCAGCACAAGCCCAGATAACATACTCCAGTCTCACAGTTAATTCTGGATCCCAATTTAATCTGACTTCAACACCTTTACTCATAAAATAACCTACCGCACGATCAGGTCTTGCGTCGCCAAAAACGAGCAGCGCATATACGGCCAACGACCAACCGGCCACAGACAAAATGGTTAATATGATTTGCAAAAATTTTGTTTTGGTCACTAATTCACCCCACTACCAAGTGTTTTATTAAAATAGCGCTTTTGTTCATATGGTTACAAGATAATTTTTACAGCCTATTGTACGTATATGACAGGAAATTGGCTCAATTGAGGCATTTATTAGTAAAACTTACGCATTTATCTGCGTCTAAGGGCGTTTTCGGCTTGTTAAACGCCGATATCAAGGTAATATAAAGCACTTATTTTTATCATTGATTCATTGGAGAACTAAGCAACAATGAGCATTACATCTGTCGCTTCTGTATTTAAAGGTGACTTCGCGATTGGTTCGCAAGTTACAGTTCGTGGTTGGGTTAGATCTCGCCGCGATTCTAAAGCTGGTATTTCATTCCTTGCTGTTTATGACGGTTCATGTTTTGACCCTATTCAAGGCGTAGTACCAAATAATTTAGATAATTATACTGATGAAGTGCTAAAGCTTACTGCTGGTTGTTCAGTTATCATGACTGGTGAAGTCGTGGAATCTCCAGGTAAAGGTCAAGCATTCGAAATGCAAGTTACTCAGGTTGAAGTAGCTGGGTTTGTTGAAGATCCAGACACTTACCCTATGGCTGCAAAACGTCATTCGATTGAGCATTTACGTGAATTAGCACACCTTCGTCCACGTACTAACATCATTGGTGCGGTTGCACGTGTTCGTAACTGTTTATCGCAAGCCATTCACCGCTTCTATAACGAACAAGGTTACATTTGGGTATCAACCCCTTTAATCACGGCTTCTGACACAGAAGGTGCTGGTGAAATGTTCCGTGTATCAACCCTAGACATGGAAAACTTACCTCGCACAGATAAAGGCGATGTTGACTTTGCTGAAGACTTTTTCGGTAAAGAATCATTTTTGACTGTATCAGGCCAATTGAATGCTGAAACTTATGCATGTGCTTTATCTAAAGTATATACATTTGGTCCGACTTTCCGTGCTGAAAACTCTAACACTAGCCGTCACTTAGCTGAGTTCTGGATGGTTGAACCTGAGGTTGCTTACGCTGACTTAGATGATGCAGCTAAACTCGCTGAAGACATGCTTAAATATTGTTTCCGTGCAGTATTAGAAGAACGTCGTGACGATTTAGAGTTCTTCGCACAACGTGTTGAGAAAACAGCAATTGAACGTTTAGAAGCATTTGTAACAAGTGACTTCGCGCAAATTGATTACACAGATGCAATCGAAATTTTAAAAGCCTGCGATAAAGACTTTGAATTCGATGTTGAATGGGGTATCGACTTACACTCAGAACACGAACGTTACCTTGCTGAAGAGCATTTTAAAGCACCTGTGGTTGTTAAAAACTATCCGAAAGATATCAAAGCATTCTACATGCGCTTGAATGATGATGGTAAAACAGTGGCTGCGATGGATGTATTAGCACCTGGTATTGGTGAAATCATCGGTGGAGCACAACGTGAAGAACGTTTAGATGTGCTTGATGCTCGCTTAGCAGAAATGAAATTAGATCAAGAAGATTACTGGTGGTACCGCGATTTACGTCGTTACGGCACTGTACCGCATGCAGGTTTCGGTTTAGGTTTTGAGCGTTTGGTATCTTATGTTACTGGTGTAAGCAACATCCGTGATGTAATCCCATTCCCACGTTCACCTAAATCAGCTAATTTTTAATCGTTGGCTTTATAAAAAAACGCGCTATATGCGCGTTTTTTTTGTGCATAAGAAACAACTAATTAATTTTCTCTACGCACAGTTCAATATATCCATAAATAGCAACAAGTACCATCCAAGGTAGCAGTAACCATAAATAATGTGTGCTAGCGGCTTCTTTAGAATATTGATATATAAGCAAGATAATGCTGGCAAAAATGCTCGCGCAATAGGTTAACCACAGGGCAATAATGACAGAGTTGTTTGTTTCAGTAATTTTATAGCCTGTTAACGCGCTTAATCCGAATATCAGCCTCATTGCAAGCGCTCCACCGACCAAAAACTGAATGGCTGAAGCCAATATTACTAAACCCATAGATTTATATTTCCTTATAGAATGACAGCTTCTTATCCCTTGAAGCTTCAGTGTTATCTTGTATTGTGTTTTTAGTAACAAATGATGAATCCTCAACCTAAGTATTCATCTCTATGATTAACTACTCATATCAAGCTCGTTTAATTGTTGGCTTTTTCACTCCCCTTCTTAAACTTAGATAATCCCCAAAATAAAATACCCGTGCCACTACAAGAAAGAAAAAAGAATAAACCCAATCCAACAGGCGAACCCCAAGAAAATGCAAAGTACAAAACGTCCATATTTTTTCCTTTTCAACATGTCTAATAGAAGAAGATTGGATGCAATTGTGCATTATCACTGCTTTAATTAGCATTTAAGTTGTTACTTAAATCGTGCAACAACACTTTCGAACCAAGTGCCCAGCGTAGACTTCCTACTATTTAAAAATAAATGTTCGAAATCTGCAGCGACTTCCATTGCAAGAATGCAATCATCAAAATGTGTTTTGAGATTATCGTCAGTAAACACGAAAACCTCTCCATCAAATTGGATACAATGTTCGTTATCATCAAGGATAGATATCAACAAACGTGTATTGGCTATCCATGATGCACGAGCATTAAAAAACATTGCTTGTTCTATCGCTTTTTTCTCAATTTTAGAAACGCCGCTATGAATAGATTGACTCAAGCCCTTCTGTTTATTATTTACTAATGTATTTAAAAAATCGCTACCAGAATTAAGTACGTACTGACAATAAAAACGTTTGTATTGAGATAATAACAAAGACAAATGATCTAATCGTTCTACACCCTGTTTTCTAAATTCTTTTGAACTGAGATAACTTGGCTCAATAAACTCATGAAGATTAAGCGCATTTTGCTGCGAGGAAAAATAAGACTGAGCTTCAGACAGCGTCATGTTATCAGCAGTATTGCTACTAAGAACCTGCTCAAACGCTACTGCTTCCATCTCTAATTCCCATAAAGTGTCTGATTCATGCTAAAAGTGCGGTGTCTATTACTTATAATGGCGTTATTATGCACAAAACGAGATAACAAGGCATTAACAATGACAGTTTTATTCAAAAAAAAGAGGCTAACGCCTCTTTTTTAAAACACCAATGGATTAATATTTGGAGCGAACTAAAGATCTTTATAAACCTTGCCATCTTTCATGACAAAACTGACGCTCAATAAAGCTGAAATATCCTTAAGTGGACTCTTATTAGTCGCAATAATATCGGCAAATTTACCGGTTTCAATGGTACCTAATTTATCAGACATATCGATTAAATCAGCCGCATTCACTGTTGCAGACTGTAAAATATCACTATTGGACATACCAGCTTGGTGCATTAACACCGCTTCTTGTGCATTAATACCATGCTTTGATACGCCACTATCAGTACCAAACGCAATCTTGACGCCCGCCTTATATGACTTTTCGAAGTTAGCTAACATATCAGCACCAACACGGATCGCTTTCGCTTTGATAGGTTTAGACATAAAATCAGATGTTTCAGCCATATCTACAACCGTCGCACCAGCCAATAATGTGGGCACTAAATACGCACCAGTTTGCTTAAATAATTTGATGGTTTCGTCGTCTGCATAACTACCATGCTCGATACTGTCGACACCTGCACGCAATGCGGCATTAATCCCTGCTGTTGCATGGGCATGACTGGCTACTTTTCGGCCAAGATCATGTGCTGTTTGCACAATCTCTTTTAGCTCTAAATCAGTCATTTGTTGACCCGTACCCGTATTGGTATCCGATAATACTCCACCAGTTGACGCGACTTTAATCGCATCGGCGCCGTATTTAATTGCGTGCCTCGTCATTTTTCGACACTCATAAGGTCCATCACAAAGCGTTTTAGGAGACTTCATTGCTAATAAATCTGGCGCCATTCCATCTGCATCTAAATGTCCTCCTGTGATAGAAATACCTGCAGCGGCAATAATTCGAGGCCCTTCTATCCAGCCCTTTTCAACACCATCTCGTAAAGCGTACATTTGCTCTGATTCACTCAGTAAATCACGTACTGTTGTAAAGCCAGCTAACAACGTTGTTTTGGCGTAATGAACACTTTTCATTGCGATATCAGCATCAGATAACTTTACTGTATCTTTCGTGTTATCTGGACCAAGTTCCATTTGTAAATGCACGTGCATGTCCATTAAACCTGGCATAACGAAACTGTTTGATAAATCGATTAACTTAGCGTCTTTTGCAATTAAGTTAGCTGAAATATAGCCTTTCCTGACATCAAGGATTTTACCATCTTTAACCACAATAGTTTGCTGAGTTAATGGCGACTTCCCTGGTATGGCAAGTAGCTCGCCTGCATGAATAACTTGAGTTGCTGCGAATGCTGATTGAGCCATAACGCCGCTTAATAACAAGGATACTAGGCTAACAGAACTGCGAATAATAGTAGGTTTAAATGAGTGTTTATGATGATTTATCAGGGAATGAGTAAACATGAATAGCGTCTTTTATAAGTTATTTATACGGGTAATATACCTAACAAAACACAAATGTAAACTAGGATTCACATCCCTTTAATATTAATTCTTTATATGCTAATTTACAGTAAAGACTAATTTTATTCGTCAAATCAGTATATAAAGGCTTATACAAAAGCTAAAGATTCATACTTCTCCAATGCTTAATTTTACTCGTCAAGGAATACACATGAACAAAGGCATATATCTGGTGTTAATGCTGACGCCTATGGCCGTTGCTATTAGCTCAACAATGGCAATTGCGGATACTCAATCAGCGGTTACGCAAGCTAGCCCCGACAATACATTGCAACTTGAGGATATTTTTACCCTCGAATATGCCTCAAACCTTGAAATCAATAACGACGGAGATGAGGTTTACTTCGTTAGAAACTACATGGATATTCAAAGTGATAAAAAGCTCGGCAATATCTGGAAGGTCGACAACAAAAAGCGTTTAACCCCTGTAACTAATGGCTTGCATGTGGACTTTTCTCCAACTTTATCACCCGATAACAGCAAGCTTGCTTATGTATCAACCGCGAGTGGTTCACCTCAAATACATATTAAATGGTTAGAAAGCGGTGATGTAGGCCAAATGAGTCATTTTAGTCATGCGCCTAGTAACCTTACTTGGTCACCAGATGGCACAAAAATAGCCTTTACTCGTTTTGTTCCAAGCAAACCAAAGTCAGTTGTATCTTTACCCGGTAAACCACATAACGCGAAGTGGGCTAAACCAGCAGTTTATATTGATGATATGTACTACCGTTTTGACGGTGCTGGTTTTACGAAACCTGGTCATAGCCATATTTTTGTCATGTCTGCTGATGGTGGCTCTGCTCGACAAATTACCCAAGGTCAATTTGATCATCGCAGCAACCTCAGTTGGACAAAAGACGGCAAACAGATAATTTATGCAACGAACACCCGTGAAGATAAAGAATTAGAATGGACTGATAGCAATATATTTAGTGTTGATATCCAGACTCAAAAAGTTAGCCAACTCACTGACCGACTTGGGCCTGACAATGCACCTCATGTATCACCTAACGGTAATTACATTGCTTATTTAGGCTACGATCAACATCATATGAATTATGAGAACACTTTATTGTATGTCATGGATATTGATGGCAGCAATAAACGTGCAATCACGACTGATTTAGATCGCTCAATCAATAGCATCCAATGGGCTGACAATAGTAAAGCTGTGTATATGAGCTATCACGATAAAGGTGAAACTTATGTCGCTTATCAACCATTAAATGGTAAACGTAAGATAGTAGCTAAGAACCTTGGAGGCCTCGCATTTGGCCGACCTTATACAGGCAGTGATTTTGATGTAGCTGAGAATGGTACTATTGCTTTCACTTACTCTGATCCACAACGCCCAGCAGATATTGCAATCACTCGAAAAGGCAAAACTCAACAGTTAACAGATCTCAACAGTGATGCTCTCGATTACAAAACATTAGCCGATATAAAAGAAATCAACGTCAAGTCGTCTTATGATGATCGTAATATTCAAGCATGGATTGCCTACCCTCCTGGTTACAAAGCCGCAAAAGAGGCTGGCAAACAGTTTCCATTGATTTTAGAAATTCACGGTGGCCCAGTCACAAATTACGGTCCTCATTTTTCAGCAGAAGTGCAATTAATGGCAGCGAGCGGATATGTTGTTGTTTATGCAAACCCTCGAGGAAGTGATAGTTACGGTAAGGAGTTTGCCCAAACTATACATAACAATTACCCAAGCCAAGATTATGATGACTTAATGTCTGTGGTAGACGGTGTCATCGCCCAAGAGGCAATTAATGAGGACGCACTATTTGTCACTGGTGGCTCGGGCGGAGGCGTATTAACAGCATGGATCATTGGTCACACCGATAGATTTAAAGCAGCTGTTGTCGCTAAGCCTGTCATTAACTGGTACAGCTTCGCATTAACAACAGATATTTATCCATTTGTTATCAAAAACTGGTTTAAAAAAATGCCATGGGAAGATACAGCTCACTACATGAAACTTTCACCAATAAGCTATGTAGGAAACGTTACAACTCCAACTATGCTATTAACTGGTGATGCCGATCAGCGAACGCCTATTGCAGAAACAGAGCAATACTACCAAGCACTAAAACTTCGCAATATCGATACAGCAATGGTTAGAATTCCAGATGCGCCACATGGGATTTATAAACGCCCAAGTAACTTATTGTCTAAAGTCGCTCATATTCTTTGGTGGTTCGAGAAATACCAATAGCTAAATAGTATTATGCCCTTTCTAAGCCAGAGCCATGCTCTGGCTTTTTCATTAAAGTGTGTGAGGTGCTTATTAGATCATCGTATCAATAGGTTACTCACCCATCGCTATAGGCTTTCTGAATATGGCAAAGAGAAAGGAATATGAAGCTACATTGATTACGCTACAACCCTATTGCTAAAATTTCTATATATAGAAAGCAAAAAGCCCGCTATAAAATAGCGGGCTTCTCTAAATATGGCGGAGAGATAGGGTTTGACCCCTACATCGATTGCGCTACAAACCATTTCAATAAAAGTTCGAATCCAGACACAAAAAAACCGCTATTACTAGCAGGCTCTTTCGATAAATATGACGGGAGAGATAAGGTTTTAACCCTACATCGATTACGCTACAAACCATTTCAATAAAAGTTCGAATCCAGACACAAAAAAAACCGCTATTACTAGCAGGCTCTTTCGATAAATATGGCGGATAGATAAGGTTTTAACCCTACATCGATGACGCTACAAACCCATTGCCAATATTTCAAAATAAAGAAAGCAAAAAGCCCGTTACTTTGCAGTAACGGGCTTTTCTAAATATGGCGGAGAGATAGGGATTTGAACCCTAGATGGGCTACAAACCCATGCCGGTTTTCAAGACCGGTGCATTCGACCACTCTGCCATCTCTCCGAACGAGCAAGATAATAGCTATCACTCTGGTTAGTGTAAAGTATTAATTTAAAGATAATGATTGTTTGGCTAACTATGCATCAAATAGTGAGTTTAGTGAGCAGTTGCGTAGGCTGAGCAAATCAATACTAGAATCTGCAAAAAATAAACATATGGAACTCAGATTCTACTCTTGCCTTTATTGCGCTACAAACCCATTGCCAAAATTTCAAATTACAAAAAGCCAAAAGCCAGCTACTTTGCAGTAACGGGCTTTTCTAAATATGGCGCAGAGTTAGGGTTTGAACCCTACATTGGCACCCTACAAACCATTTCATTAAAAGTTAGAATCTAGAAACAAAAAAGCCCGCTATTGCTAGCGGGCTCTTTCGATAAATATGGCGSAGAGWTAGGGATTTGAACCCTAGATGGGCTACAAACCCATGCCGGTTTTCAAGACCGGTGCATTCGACCACTCTGCCATCTCTCCGAACGACGAGAATAATAATGCTCTCTACGTTTACTGTAAAGTACTAAAACTAATAAAACTAATCGATTGCTTGACTTACAATCAATCTGTCGATTTTTTATCTGAATAGAGCCCTACTCTTGCTGGATCTGGCGCTACAAAATTATTCGACATACTCGCCCAACTATCTTGCTTAGATAACAAGTAACCTAAATAGACTCCAACAGCGCTTAGTAAAATGCCTAACCCAATCGTCATTTCAGCATATTGAGCCAGCATAGCAACAATGCTCGAAGCCCCAAAGGCCATTCCGATTTGAATAAAGTTTTGTAAGCCAGCTGCTTTAGTCGCATTCTGACTAAACTGCTGTAATGCGTTATTGACCACAATAGGATAAATCGCACCGTTGGCCGCCGCTAAAACAGAGAAAGAAATCAGCAATGGATATATAGTTTCCATAGTCATAACTAAAGTGACTAACGCAATTACAGCAACACAAGCAAAGAATAAACCTAGTAAGTATTTAAGGGCTGATTGTGCTCCGCACTTTTTAACTAATACCTTACTCATATAACCACCTACGATAAACATGATGGTTTGAGGAATAAAACTGAGTCCAATCGCCTGCGCTTCGTAGCCAAACTTAATCATGACACTTGGCCACACAGTTAAGTAACTAAAAAATGCAGCCGAACACGCTCCAAAAATAACCACGTTTCCTAAATAACGTGTGTTTTTCACAATGCTTTTATAGCTGATGCCTTGCTGCACTTCAGCTTGTTTTGATTCACTTGCCACTAACCATTTAGTGAGTACGATAAGTAAAACGGCCACAATAACTAAAGTAACAAATACCGCACGCCAGCCAAATGAATTAACAATCGCAGCTCCAATTAACGGCGCAACAGCTGGAGATAAAGCGACTAGCGGCATAATATTCGAGAACACTTTTTGCGCTTTGTCAGCATCGTATTTTTCAACGACGATGGCTTGCCAAATGACACCAGCACTACATGCTCCTAATGCTTGAAAAAAACGGGCAATATTTAACATCATAATTGAATCACTTGCCACAATAACGCCACTTGCTGCGGCAAATAACGTTAAACCCGCAATTAATGCGTTTTGCTTACCAATTTTTTCAACTAAAGGACCATATAATAATTGGCCTATGGCAAGACCTGCTAAGAATGTAGTCAATGAAAAAGCGACGTTATTCAAGCTTGTTGAAAAAGAATCAGCAATATTCTGAAATGCAGGCAAGTACATATCAGTTGCAATAAAACCTAACATACTTAACAAAGCTAAATAGGCTAATAAAATAAAATACTGCACATTGGCAGTGTTTGAAGACGCATTAGTCATCTTAAAAATAATTCCAAATAAAGGGCTGTTAAAAATCAGCGTGCAGTCTAATGACTTGCAAAATGTTTGTGAAACGTTTACTTTTGATGACTGCATTCATATTTTTTCACAGCAAAGGATCGCCCTCTATGCTTTCAGAACAAGCATTGGAAATGATTGATATTGTCGCTCGTGTAGGTAGTTTCACCGCTGCAGCTAATCAATTGCATAAAGTTCCATCAGCCGTTAGTTACGCAGTAAAACAAATTGAAGATGAACTTGGTGTCATTTTGTTTGAAAGGCATCATCGCAGTGTTAGCTTAACAGAGCCAGGTAAACATTTTGTCCAACATGCAAGAGAGTTGCTGGCTGAAATGAATGACCTAAAACGAAGCACTCAACGTGTCGCAAACGGTTGGCAACCTACACTTTCTATTGCGTTAGATAACATTGTTAGAGCAGACCGAATCAGTGTGCTGATCTCAGATTTTTACCGCCACTTTAGTGATGTAGAATTAATTATTCGCATTGAAGTGTTTAATGGAGTTTGGGAAGCGTTAGCTACAGGCAGAAGTGATATTGCCATTGGTGCAACCACTGCGATACCTGTCGGTGGTGTTTTTCAGTATAAAGATATGCGAGACATTGAATGGGCGTTTTTAGTCAGTAAAAATCACCCATTAGCAGACATCGATCGTCCTTTAACTGATGATGAATTACGTATCTACCCTTCTATTTGTCTTGAAGATACGTCAAGAGAGATCCCTAAACGAACCACATGGCTACTCGACAATCAACGCCGTCTAGTTGTGCCTGATTGGATTCGAGCCATTAATTGCTTTAGAGACGGTTCAGGTATTGGTTATATGCCACTTAATCTCGCTAAGCCTTTTATCCAATCGGGTTCATTGATTGCGAAAACCTTAGAAAACCCTAAAAATGCAAGCCCATGTTGTCTTGCTTGGAATCAAGAAAAAATGTCCCCAGCACTTGAATGGGTGCTCGACTATCTTGGTGATACAGACAAGCTCCATCGTGAATGGTTAGCGTAAACACGGCTTTGTCGTCCTTTAAGATTGACCAATTTAATGTTCATTTAAGTATTGTTTTCAACAATAAGGTTAATGCGCAACATATTGTCTGATTTTGCGACATTGAAGATAAATTAATGGCGCAAAATCAACTAGTTCATCATGATGACTTTAAGCTGTAGCAAAGCTGTTGTATCATCAAGTTAAGTTATCAGTAATTTACCATGTGCTGAGAGAGCATTTTGTTAAATTACACTCTTTTTAACGTCTCGGAGACTGTTATGAATCAACAAACTTTGTCGGGCCAACAAGCCACGACGATGGAAACCAACAAACTCATTAAAAACACTTATATGCTGCTGTCTATGACATTAGCATTTGCTGCTGTAATGGCGGGTGTTGCAATGGCGTTAAATATCGGCCCATTCATGTCTATCGGTTTATCTCTTGGTAGTATTGTCGTCATGATGGTCACCTTAAAAAAAGCTGACAATGCTTCAGGATTAGCGTGGATATTTGCCTTTACAGGTATGCAAGGTGCTTCATTAGGCTATATTCTAAATCACTATGTTGGTTTGAATAATGGCCCAGAGCTTATCATGCAAGCATTTGGTTTAACGTCTGTTATTTTTGTATCTTTATCAGCTTACGCAATAACGACGAAGAAAGACTTTAACTTTATGGGTGGCTTCTTATTCGCCGGCCTACTTGTTGTTATTGGCCTTTCATTAATCAATATGTTCTTTGTTAATAGCGGTGCTATGTTCATGGCATTACAAGCTGCTGTCGCTATGATTATGGTTGGTTTAATCCTTTACGATACAAGTCGTATCGTAAATGGCGGCGAAACAAACTATATCCGCGCTACAATTTCGTTATTCTTAAACTTCATCAACCTATTCATGGCACTTCTTCACCTGCTTGGTATGGGAAATGATGATTAATAGCGTCAAGTAACGGGTCAGTCACTTTATAAATCCACTGTGATTAATCAGTTAACTAGGCTAAAATGGCTCCTCATTCAGGAGCCATTTTTTATTGTTATGAGTAAATTTATTATCCAAGTTAATGGCACAGTTTATGGGTCTACTGCCAGTTTTAGAGCGCTTCGTTTTACTGAAAGTGTTTTATCACTAGGTCATCAAGTCAGCCATATCTTCTTTTATCAGCAAGGTGTATTCAACAGTAATAGCCTCGTTTGCCCAGCATCTGATGAGCATGATTTACACCGAGCTTGGACTAAACTGGCATCAGAACATAATGTCAAATTAGTCAATTGCGTCTCTGCTGCATTAAGGCGTGGAGTTCTATCGGCACAAGATGCATTAGAAAATGACAAGCAGCAATATAATGCTAGTGAACAATTTACTATGGGTGGTTTAGGTGAGTTAGTCACGGGTATTGAGCAATCAGACAGATTGCTTTGCTTTTAGTGATGCATACAGGAATGGATATGAAAAAAATCTGCGTCATCTTCAGAAAAAGCCCTATTGGAAATACATCCAGTCGTGAAGGCTTAGACTTTGCTATGCTCAGTGCAAGTTTCGAGCAAGAAGTCAGTATTATATTTACCGATGAAGCTGTACTGCATTTACTGCCTGAACAACAACCTGAACTTGTGGGAAGTAAAGATTACCTGTCGACTTTCAAAGCATTAAGTTTATACGATATTGATACTGTTTTAGTCTGCCGAGATTCAGCAGTACAATTTGGTATTACAGCTAAAGATTTTAACTTTGAAGCTGAATTAGCCTCAGAAAAACATATCCAAACTTTAATTCAGCAAGCAAATGAAGTGGTGGTGTACTAATGATATTGCACCTAATACAACACTCAGCAACGACAGATAACGCACTAACCTGCTGTTTACGATACATCGCAGAGCAAGACAGCATCTTGTTATCAGACGATGCTATAAACTGCTTACTTAATCATGAGTGGCAACAGCGATTATCAAACATCAAAATTTACGTGTTAATTGAAGATATTGACGCAAGAGGATTAGGCGCTCGCCTACCTCAGACAAACAATATTAAGGTTATCGATTATGACCAGTTTGTACTGGCCACATTGGAACATACGAAGGTGATCACTTGGTAAACTCATTTGACTTTAACGGTCAGCAAATCGAAGTTGATGCTAAAGGTTATTTAAAAAATTATACCGATTGGAAAGCTGATATGGCGCCTATTCTAGCGGCCACAGAAGACATTGTCCTTACAGAGCAACATTGGGAAGTCATAAACTTCGTTCGTAATTTTTACTTAGAATACAAAACTAGCCCAGCTATTCGTGTTTTAGTAAAAGCGATAGGTCAAGCATTAGGCCCAGACAAAGGTAATTCTAAATACCTTTACACATTATTCCCTATTGGCCCCGCAAAACAAGCCACCAAAATTGCCGGCTTACCAAAACCCGCGAAATGCATTTAACCTACTAGGTGACTTCAACAAGCCTGACACTTATTCTTTCAGGCTTTTTTAATTGTGTCGTTATCGCACAAGCTAACGGGTTAACGGGTTAACGGGTAAATATCTTCAATATAAGCTTAAATAAACTAAGCAATTGGCAAATGATCACGTCCAGGTTTAACCACATTACTATCCCCTACTCGACTGTCGTTAAGGGCCATACCATAATTGTCACGACAATACTGGCATGGGCTCATGGTGTTAATTAACCGACCACGCTTACTGTACTTACGAATATAGGCATGAGAAATAGTGACATTTTGTTGAGTTAATAAACTGATATCTGCAACTTTATCTTTTAGATCAATAACAGCTGCATCCTCAGCACAATGCCGATCATTAGCTCGTCCCCAACCAATAAACTCACTACCCACTTCATCAACATACTTTGCAGCAACCCATGGCCCACTATGATGACCTGTTGGCTCTCCATTAGGTAAGTAAGAAGGTTTATTGGCAAGTTGATATGGAATTAATTCAAGTGGGTCATCAGGTGGTTGCTCACAGCTAACTTCAAGAGCCGATTGAGGCTGTTGTGTAACGAAGAAGTGATGGTTATGACTTAACTTAACGTCACGTAATTTAGCCACTAGTTCTGTATTGGGTTTACGAGTATCGACTTCAACAATTCGTAATATACTTGCTTGGCTACCATTACGGGCGATTATTTTGTCACCCGTTTTTAATGATGCTGCAGTGATCCATTGTTTGTTGAAATTACTGAAGATATGAACTTGATCGACATACATTAGGGTGGTGATGTCATCTATGGTGTATTTAATTTCTAGCATGAACTCGTTGATTAAGTTTAGTGTTAAATGCTGAAAAGCATTTTAGCATTAAAAACTCGACAGCGTTTACCTGCACTAATAAACAAGAGTGAATCAATACAAGCGAATCAAATTAAACCACTTTTGATGACAAGTACATTGCACATCCTTACCGCCTAACAAAGCGCAAAAACTATCACTATCATCACTATCACTTACAATAAGCTGAATCTAAATCACTGAATGAGCCAAGCGCTGGCAATGAGAAACACACTAAAAGTCCAGTAAAGATAAATACAAGGATCAATACCAATTTTGCGTGTCCTTTACCTCGATTAGGATTTAGAACAAGCAAATAAATGGTTACGTGAAGATTGAATTAATTGATTAAACTCAGATGCTGATTGAAGATGGTTCTCTACAAAATGTTGATCTAAAAAATATGGAAACTTATCAGCTTTATTAACCAATAACTGATAACGCGTAGTGGCATGTTGCACATACGGAGACAAACTTGTCTGCTCAGCACCTTCACATTGCTCGGAATAAAGCGTTAATAGCTTAGATGCGATAGCAATTTCATTCGGGTAATCATTTATCTCATCTTGAAGTTGAGCTCGGGTTGCTTGAAAACTTGCTAATCCGTATCCGCATACAAAAACAACCAATAACGACATTCTTTTCACTTATTTTTGATCCGTAATAAAAAGGAGAATCTGGCTATTCGAAAAACTGACTTAAATTAAGCAGCGGCCTCGATAAAGTCATAAATTGTATGCTTTAGGCACTAATAACCTTTTATGAGAATCTCCTTTATACTCCTTAACAATGGTCAAATGAAGCGCGTCGTTGCAATTCCACATTTTCTCCTTATTGTTTGCAGAGATTGACGAATTTGTGCATTTCACTTATCCATTCATGCTATGTAAATCCAATAAATCACAGTGTTCATATTGAAATTTGTTATTTCAGCACGTGTTAACTTCATTAAATCAGATTTTACTTTGCGCTATTTTATTTATGGCATAAAAAAACCAAACACAGGGTTTGGTTTTTTTTGCAAAGAAAACTGGCTTACAGAATGTTAAGCCACTTTATTAGCTAATTGCATTAGCCAATCTTCTCTAAGCCACGCATATAAGGGCGCAATACTTCAGGGATCGTGATTGAACCGTCCGCATTTTGGTAGTTTTCAAGAATCGCAACGACAGTACGTCCAACAGCTAAACCCGACCCATTTAATGTATGCAGTAATGTCGGCTTTTTATCATTAACGCCACGGTAGCGAGCTTGCATGCGACGAGCTTGGAAATCCTTCATGTTAGAACAAGAAGAAATTTCACGATAAGTATTTTGTGCAGGAAGCCAAACTTCTAGATCGTAGGTTTTAGCAGCGCCAAAACCCATGTCGCCAGTACATAAAATCATTGTGCGGTAAGGTAAGCCTAACCCTTGTAATACTTTTTCAGCATGGCCTGTTAACTCTTCAAGTGCTGCCATAGAATCTTCAGGCTTAACAATTTGAACCAGTTCTACCTTGTCAAACTGATGTTGACGTATAAGGCCACGTGTATCACGGCCATATGACCCTGCTTCACTACGGAAACATGATGTTAATGCCGTCATTTTTAATGGTAAATCCGCTTCATCGATAATCGTGTCACGAACCATGTTAGTTAATGGAACTTCAGCAGTAGGAATTAAGCTTAGTCCTTGGCCTTCTTCAGTAGCAGGTTTTGTGTGGAATAAGTCTTCACCAAATTTTGGTAGCTGACCTGTACCTAATAAGCTTTCTTCATTGACTAGAAGTGGTACATACATTTCAGTATAACCATGCTTTTCAGTATGAAGATCTAGCATGTACTGACCGACAGCTCGAGTTAAACGAGCGATTTGACCTTTCATGACAATGAAACGAGAACCGGTAATTTTAACGGCACTTTTAAAGTCTAAACCATCTAAGCCTTCGCCAAGATCTAAGTGATCCTTGATTTCAAAATCAAATTTAGTCGGCTCACCCCAAGTGCGAACTTCAACGTTATCATTTTCGTCAGCGCCTGCTGGTACTTCATCATCAGGTAAGTTAGGCATGCTCATCGCAATACCATTTAGCTCTGCTAATAACGCTGCTAGTTCTGATTTCTTCGCATCGAGCTGAGAACCTAAGTCACCCACTTTCGCCATGATTTCACTAACATCTTCGCCACGAGACTTTGCTTGACCAATGGATTTAGAGATTGCATTACGGGATGCTTGTAATTCTTCTGTTTCCACTTGTAGCGACTTACGTGTTTCTTCTAAAGCAGTTAAGCGGCTAACATCAAGGATAAAGCCACGTCGTGCTAAAAGCTCAGCTGTGACTTCAAGTTCGTTACGCAAAAATTTTGGATCTAACATGTTATATATTCTTAATAGTTAAATGCGAGAAAATACTAGCTGCTGACCGACATACACCATGAATATACATAGGATGACATTCAACAACACGTTGAGAATTGCTTTAATGAAGAGTCCCTCTTGCATTAGCAATAATGTTTCATTGGAAAAAGTCGAGAATGTGGTTAAAGCACCTAAAAGGCCAACTCCGACCATCGCTTTTAGCTCTGGGCTTAAATGCGAGGTTTCGAGACTAATGGCATATACAATGCCCATTATGAATGATCCCAATATATTGACCAACAGTGTACCAAAAGGAAAACTGCTTCCAAATAGCTGAAGCATTAAAATTGAAATAACATAGCGAAAAACTGCTCCAATAGAGCCGCCGAGTGCCACAAACATGATATTGGTCAAGCTAATCATATCGTTTTACCTCACTTGTTCTGTCAAGTTCAGCCAAATGGACCAATTTATCTTTTATCCGTTTTTCAAAACCACGTTCTGTTGGATAGTAAAATTGGCTGTCTTGTAATGATTCTGGGAAGTAGTTTTCCCCTGGAGCATACGCGCCAGGTTCATCATGAGCGTAGCGATATTCTGCCCCCAATCCCATATTTTTCATTAGTTGAGTTGGTGCATTTCGTAGATGATCTGGCACTGATTCATGGCCTGACTCACGTGCTAATGCTCTTGCGGCTTTAAAAGCAGTATAAACGGCATTACTTTTTGGGGCACTTGCCATATACACTATCGCTTGTGCAATTGCTCTTTCACCTTCTGCAGGTCCCACTCGGTGGAAGCAATCCCAAGCATTTAGCGCAATATTCATTGCCGTTGGATCTGCATTGCCGATATCTTCTGAAGCGATAGCTAGCAATCGTCTTGCAACATATAGCGGATCGCCGCCACCTTCCAATATACGGCAATACCAGTATAAAGCGGCATCGGGAGCAGAACCGCGAACTGATTTATGCACTGCCGAGATTAAATCGTAAAATTGATCGCCATTTTTGTCATAAGCTGCCATTTGATGCCCGGCAACTTGCGTCAACATGTCAGGTGTAAAACTGCCGTTTTCGTCAACCAAGTCACTCATTAACTCTAATAAGTTTAATGCTTTTCTCGCATCGCCATCTGAAATACTGGCTAATTGCTGCATCACGTCATCTGGCATAACAAAATGACGAGTACCAAAGCCACGCTCTTCGTCCGTTAAGGCTTGCTGGATAATTGTAGCAATGTCTTGGTCAGAAAGTGGTTTGATTAAATAGACTCTTGCTCGAGATAACAACGCGTTGTTTAACTCAAATGAAGGATTTTCCGTGGTGGCACCAACAAAAATAACCGTGCCATCTTCAATAAAGGGTAAAAATGCATCTTGTTGGCTTTTATTAAAACGGTGTACTTCATCAACAAACAATAAAGTACGTTGGCCTCTGCTTTGTGCCACGGCTTGAGCTTGTTCTATAGCTGCTCGAATTTCTTTTACACCAGACGTTACAGCAGAAATTCGCTCAACATGTGCGTTCGCATAATGGGCAACGAGCTCTGCTAGGGTAGTTTTACCCGTTCCTGGAGGCCCCCAAAGTAACATTGAGTGAGCACGGTTGGCTTCAAGAGCTTGCCTTAAAGGTTGACCTTTACCTAATAGATGAGACTGCCCGACATACTCACTGATATCCCTTGGACGCATTCTAGCAGCCAATGGGCGAAAGTCAGGGGCAAAGTCAAATCCTAAATTAGCCACTATGATTTATCGCTCTGATTGACGCTGATCATCAATATCGACATCTGTTGGGATAACAAACTCAAACAACCCCTTTTCTTCTGTTGATACATTAGTCTGCTCGCTTAAAGCAAATTGACTATGATTACCTTGCTGATCAAGTAAGCTAAAATCACTAATGCCTGAATCGTTAAAGCACACAGTGACAGTCACAACAGACGTATCCAATGATTTAGGCTTAATCAAATAACACGCTTTACCAGACTCTGGTTGCACTTGGCTAACATGGTATTGTTGCCATGTACTCTCATCTCGATGTACCAATAATGCGATTGGCGATGCTTCAACTGCATCAGCAAAATCCATTACCGTCACCTCTTCTGCAAACGGGTTATATATCCATAAATCAGAGCCATCAGCCACGATTAATGACTCATCAGGTTCAGTCAAATGCCAAAAGAATTTATTGGGGTATGCTAATGCAAAGATGCCACTACCACTTTGAATAACTTTGTCGTTAATATCTGTGACTTCTTGTGTAAAATTCGCTTTTAATGAATCAAGTTGTTCCAATTTGCTACGCAATGCTTGTGAATCATCTGCCATCACGTTAGCAGATAGCAACAAGGCTACCATTGAAATTACACCAACACTTTTTGTCATATTGTTTCCTACTACTTGTTTGAGGTGCAGAACGCTTATTACACACTACCTCATATCTGAGGTGCCATTGCCAATCAGGTTAATGTTAGCCTCTAGGCGGCGGTGGCGCTAATACTTCACGATTTCCGTTATGGCCTTGTGTACTAACAATCCCCTGCGCTTCCATCATCTCGATGATTCTAGCGGCTCGGTTATATCCAATTTTAAACTTACGTTGCACACTAGATATTGAGCCACGACGCGTTTCAGTAACAAATGCCACAGCCTCGTCATAAAGTTGATCGGTATCATCATCAGTCTCAGCTGTTTCACCTGGCAGTAATACTTGTTCACCTTCGCTTACGCCATTTAGAATTTCATCAACATATTGTGGTTTACCTCGTGCATGCCAATCAGCAACCACTTTGTGCACTTCGTGATCGTCAATAAACGCGCCGTGAACACGAATAGGAACGCTTGTTCCTGGTGGTAAATAAAGCATGTCACCCATGCCAAGTAAGGTTTCTGCACCTTGTTGATCTAAAATGGTTCGAGAGTCAATTCTTGAAGAAACTTGGAAAGCTATCCGTGTTGGAACGTTGGCTTTAATCAAACCAGTAATCACATCCACAGAAGGTCTTTGGGTTGCTAGTATCAAATGGATACCCGCAGCTCGCGCTTTTTGGGCAATACGAGCAATCAACTCTTCTACCTTTTTACCAACAATCATAATCATGTCGGCAAACTCATCAACCACAACGACAATTGAAGGTAATTTATCTAATTCAGGCGCTTGTTCATCCATGCTTTCCGATGATTTCCACAACGGGTCAACGATCGGTGTGCCAGCTTCTTTAGCCAGTTTAATCTTGGTGTTGTAGCCTTTAAGGTTACGTACACCCAGCGCCGACATTAATTTATAACGGCGTTCCATTTCCCCAACACACCAACGCAGCGCATTGGCTGCTTCTTTCATGTCGGTGACAACTTCACAAAGTAAGTGCGGAATACCTTCATAAACCGACAGTTCCAACATTTTCGGGTCAATCATGATAAAGCGAACATCATCAGGACCAGATTTATAAAGGATACTGGTGATCATGACGTTCACACCGACAGACTTACCCGAGCCTGTAGTACCCGCTACTAATAAATGCGGCATTTTACCTAAGTCAACAACAACAGGGTCGCCCGCGATGTCTTCACCCAGCACCATAGATAAGTTCGACTGGCTTTCATCAAAGGTTTTACTGTCAAGCACATCTCGCATAAAGACCGTTTCACGGAATTTGTTAGGTAACTCTAAGCCAACATAGGCTTTTCCTGGAATGACCTCTACAACACGAACACTTTCAGCAAGTAGAGAGCGCGCTAAATCCTTAGAAAGGTTTGTAATTTTCGAGGCTTTAACACCTGGTGCAAGTTCAAGTTCAAACCTTGTCACAACCGGTCCTGGGAATACGCCAACCACGTTTGCGACAATGTTAAAATCAGCTAATTTAGTTTCAACAAGCCTTGCAACTATGTCTAGCTCATCTTTAGTTATTGGGTTTTCTTTACGATCAGGTACATCTAATAAACTGATACTCGGTAATGGCGGCATTGCCACTCTTGGCTGACTCGTGACCACTTGCGGCTCTTGACCAGGAATAACAATGATCCCCTCGGCAACATACGGTTTTTCAGCTGCACTTGCTTGAACGGGTTCGCTTTCAGTAGAAGCCACAGAATCTGATACCGAGTCTGATTGCTGGTTTTTAACCGCAGCAGCCATAACCGTTGCACCAATAGACGTCGTACGTTCAAACTCATCGCCAAACTCAGCAACACTGTTTTGTTGGTTCTGTTGAGTAAGATCAACCGCTGGAGCATCACCTGTTGCGGCCCACGCGGGCGTGTCATCAGCTACAATAGCGTCATTTGTGTTTAATTGAGGTTCGACTCTGCCCTGCTCATTTATATTTGCCTGAGCCTGCTCTGAGTCATTCATATATTCGTCATCCAAAGCATCATTTACTTGTTGACGACGTGGTGAAAGTTTAGATTTTAAACGCGAGAAAACCGAAGGTTTATCTACGCTATTATCTTCATCAACGTAAACGGAATCATGGTTTGATTCTTCGTTGTCGGCGGTGAACTGAGGTTCTAGTTTTCCGCCATATTCACGTGTCGTTGCAGGGGTAATTTGATTGTCGCCCTGACTTTCATCATGTTGTGGTGCACTGAATTCTGTATTAGTGTCAGCAGTTACATTGGCATTGTCACGACCCTGCTTGAATTTATCGACAACAGACAAGAAACCTCGCGTGTCTTCTGTTTCTGTATTTCCAGAAAAGTAGGTAGGCAAACTTATAATTTTTTTGACACACCATATCGTGCCGTAACCTGTGCCTTCAATGACCGTGAGCCAGCTAATACCTGTCGCTAATGTAAAGCCTGCACCAATAAAGCAAAGCAACAAGAGAGTCGTGCCAAGATTATTAAAGTAAGGCAGCATAGCTTGGCCAATGACATCTCCCGCAACACCACCAGCTGAAAAAACATAAATATCATCAGCATTCATACTCGCTAACGCAGCTAAGGCTAATACCATAAGCATGAATCCAATAATTCTTAATCCAACCGAAAAGTAGTCAATTTCAAACAATTTATGAGTTCGGTTAAATATGAACCAACCTGTTGCCGCAATAATGATGGGAATAAGGTAAGCAATAAAGCCAAAGAAGTAGAACAAGACATCTGCAGTCCACGCGCCCACAGCACCAGTTAAATTACTGATTTCCCCTTGATAATGGGACTGGCTCCAGCCTGGATCATTTGGGTCAAAGCTACTTAAAGCTAAAAGGATATATGTTGCTGTCATGCAACAAATGATTAGGCCACCTTCAAGAAGACGCTGTAGGCCACTAAGTGTTTGAAGACTATTTCCCTGAGACAAACGAAAACACCTGAATATGAATTAAATAAGAATGATAACAATAACAGAATATCATTGACGTTGCAGTGATTATGCAATGCTTGAAAGCCAAGCTCAACCTAATGTTTTCATATAGATGCCTGCATAACCAATATTTAATTAACAAAGGGGTTTTGGAGTAAAAAGTAAGCAATTTAGGCGGTAAAAAAGCCAAAAAGTGGGATTTTAGATAAAAAAATAAAGGGCAACGCCCTTTATTTTATTTGGTCAGAAAGTTTAGTAGCTATCTGCTAATAAATTTAATGCGACTTTATTAGTTTGTTTGACTTCTTCCATGACCACGTAAGTACGAGTATCAGAAACTGATGGCAACTTAAGTAGTGTCTCACCTAATAAACGACGATATGCCGACATGTCAGATACTCGAGTCTTCAATAAATAATCAAAGTCACCAGAAACTAGATGACACTCTTGAATATCATCTAACAACTGAACTGCTTTGTTGAAGCGCTCAAAAATATCGGGCGTATCTCGTGTTAACGTGATTTCCACAAAGACAAGTAAAGATGCACCAAGATAATGCGGGTTAACTAATGCTGTATAGCCATTAATGTAACCTTGTTTTTCAAGACGCTTAACTCGCTCTAAACAAGGAGTCGGACTTAACCCAACTCGCTTGGATAACTCCACGTTTGATATGCGACCATCAACTTGAAGTTCATTGAGGATATTACGGTCAATCCGATCTAAATCTTTTACAGAATTTTTTTTATTATTTGCCATATTATTAACCTTGCTTTAGCACAAAAACAACATATTCATCTTTTAATGTGTAAAGTTTAGCAGCATAAACTGCGTCTAGGGCACTATACTAGACTTCCCTGAAATAAGCACGTTCAGGCGACCGAATATAATAACAATTGAGATGTCGACACCGACAAATTTAAATAGAGGCACAAAATGATTATTGGTATCCCTACTGAAATCAAAAACCACGAGTACCGTGTAGGTATGGTTCCTTCAAGCGTTCGTGAATTAACGATTAAAGGCCATGATGTATTCGTTCAATCTAATGCCGGTATGGGCATTGGCTTTACCAACCAAGATTATATTGACGCTGGTGCTTCTATCTTAGAAACAGCTGCAGAAGTCTTTGCTCAGTCAGACATGATTGTCAAAGTAAAAGAGCCGCAAGCTGTTGAACGCGCTATGCTTCGTGAAGATCAAATCCTATTTACTTACTTGCATTTAGCTCCGGATATGCCGCAAACAGAAGACTTAATTAAGAGTAAGTCTGTCTGTATCGCATATGAAACTGTCACTGATGATCGTGGCGGCTTACCGTTACTTGCTCCAATGTCAGAAGTTGCTGGACGTATGTCGATTCAAGCTGGTGCACGCGCACTTGAAAAGTCTTTAGGTGGTCGCGGTATGTTACTTGGTGGTGTTCCAGGTGTTGAGCCAGCTAAAGTCGTGATAATTGGCGGCGGTATGGTCGGCACTAATGCTGCGCAAATGGCTGTGGGTATGGGCGCAGACGTTGTTGTGCTTGATAGAAGTATCGATGCCTTACGTCGTTTAAACGTTCAATTTGGCTCTTCAGTTAAAGCGATTTACTCAACAGCTGATGCAATTGAACGTCATGTTCTAGAAGCGGATCTTGTTATTGGTGGTGTCCTAGTTCCTGGCGCTGCAGCCCCTAAATTAGTGACTCGCGACATGATTTCACGCATGAAAACAGGTAGTGCGATTGTCGATGTAGCTATTGACCAAGGTGGTTGTGTTGAAACGTCGTACGCAACAACTCACCAAGAGCCAACTTACATTGTTGATGATGTTGTTCATTACTGTGTTGCCAACATGCCTGGTGCCGTTGCACGTACATCAACTTTCGCACTCAATAACGCTACACTGCCTTATATCATTAAGTTAGCGAACTTAGGTTACAAAGCAGCGTTATTAGACGACAAGCATTTATTAAATGGCTTAAACGTTATTCATGGCAAGCTTGTCTGCAAAGAAGTTGCAGAAGCATTAGAACTTGAATTTACTGAGCCTAAAAGCATGCTAGCGTAAACAATATCAGCTTGATTTAGTTGATTAAATCATATTTAAAAGCCGCTAATTAAGCGGCTTTTTTTATTCCCTTTCCGGTTATTCCTAAGCTAAACACGTCTTACTTTTTATTCCAAAATGCATAAACTTCTCAATTTTTAAACACATTAAATGCCATTGAAAAGCGCGTTTAATGCACTCCACGTACACAAAAAACACGGCTTTAATACGCAACATAAAGTGCATCAATTTGTATCAATCGTTTGTTTTACACTCAGCTAACACGTGTTAATCTTTTTATTAGCTATTGCTTAAGTAAACAATTTGATAATTCTGCTCTTGACAGCATTTTTAGTGTTTTTTGATTAAGCGTTTAAAGGAAGCCTTGTAAGTCAATGCTGGTAAGGGTTTCAAAAAATACAACAAATAAAACACGCCAAATCATCACGTTAATCATCCTAATAGTGTTTTCTACTGAGTTAGTTTTTTTGAACAGAATTTTAAACTGTTGGAAAAATGACTGATTTTAACTACAATTTGGACTCATTTTTACCATTTCAGTGATTAAGTTATGTGGCTACAAAAGCAAGTACAACTCGCATCAAAAACACGTGGATTTCATATCGTCACAGACGAAATTCTCAATCAAATCCCCGAACTTAATCAGCTAAAAGTTGGTTTAATGCATGTCTTTTTACAACACACTTCCGCTTCCATCACAATCAATGAAAATGCAGATCCAAGTGTAAGGCAAGATTTTGAATCTTACTTCAACCGTGTCGCTGCAGAAAATGAGCCTTATTATATTCATACCTATGAAGGCAGTGACGACATGCCCGCTCATTTAAAGTCTAGCTTATTAGGTTGCCAAGTAACCATACCGATTAAAAATGGCCAACTTGAGCTAGGCACCTGGCAAGGAATATATCTTGGAGAACATCGTAACCATGGCGGACGTCGGCGTTTACTGGTTACTATAAATGGTGAGTAAGATGTCTGATAGTCATCGAAAGCGGTGTTATATCGATTTTATAAGGCGACATATCACAGTTAAATAACATCAAGTATTAAGGGTTATCTAAGCTTAGTTTATTTCAGTATTTATTTAGTTAGCTTAAGAGCAAAATTGTTTTTCAACTAATGCTAAAAACTCCTGTTGCGGCATTGGTTTATAAAAAAAGTAACCTTGAATATCGTCGACTTTTTGCGTTTTAACGAAATCTAACTGAGTTTGTGTTTCAACGCCTTCAGCTGTAACAGTTAACTCTAAAGCATTACTCATACTCGCAATGGCTTCTACTAATGCTTTATGCCGTGCGCCCTGTTCAATTTTTTGGATAAACGCTTTATCAATTTTTATCTGATCAACTGGGAAGTTGGCAAGATAAGATAACGATGAGTAACCAGTGCCGAAGTCATCGACCGATATTTTAATTCCCCACTCCCTTAATCGTATGAGTAAGGTTTCAATATTTTGATGCTGGTCCATCATTAGCGACTCGGTAATTTCCAAGGTTAATAACTCAAACGGAAATGCGGTCTTGCATGATTGTTCACTGCAGGATTTGATTGAATCAATAAATTGATGTTGTAACTCATCATTTAAGAATTCGCAGGTCGATACATTGACCGACAGTGCAATAGGCGTATTTTGTTCAACAAATTGATTAATCAGCTTGATGGCTTTTTCTCTAACCCACTTTCCAATTGGTACGATTAAACCCGAATGCTCAGCTATGGGAATAAACTCCTCAGGTGACACAAACTCACCGTGAAGCTTCCAGCGCAATAGAATCTCAGCCTTAGCAATATGAGTATTTTGAGTCGACACTATTGGCTGAAAGTACAATTCAAACCCTTGCTCATTTAATGCCTTAGTCATCTCCATTTGCAAATAAGCGGTACGTTCAGCATTTTGCTGCATTGTCTTATTAAAAAACTGATAACCGTTACGACCGGTTAACTTAACGTCATACATCGCTTGGCTGGCACAATTGACCAAAGATTCAACAATGGTAGAGTCTTCAGGGTATCGAGAAATACCAATACTAATAGAGGGGTGAACTTGTTGATTATCTATATTAATTTTATCAGTCACCACTTGGTTGATATCTTTGGCAATGCTGATTAGATCTGAGGTAGAGATTTTGCCAGGAATGAATAAACCAAATTCATCACCCGCGATTCTAGCTAATAAGCCATTTGAAGGAGCGACATTGGCTAAACGGTTTGATACTTCTTTTAGTAATACGTCGCCATTTTCATGTCCCAAACTATCGTTAATCTGTTTGAAATTATCAATATCCATTAATAGAACACTACAAGCCGCCCCTTTTTGATGGGTACGCTCTATTTGCCAAACATAGTCATAGATTTTATCTAAGAAACAACGACGATTAGCTAAACTCGTTAATGCATCGTTATTTGCTTGAAAATGGATCAAACGATTTGCATTTTTGTGCTCGCTAATATCAGTAATAAGCCAAGAAAAACAATTCTGTTCACCATGATAATCCCTGAAAGTGGTGACCGTAACATCAGCATCAAAGGTTTGCCCATTTCGCTTATAAGCAAGTAACTCACCTTGCCAAGTATTGCCACGATGAATGTTCTTCAGCATTGACTCCAGTACTACCGGATCGGATTGCTCAAAAAAAACATTAGGATCGAAACATTGCTTGTCAGCAGTAAAGTCTCTCGTGATGGTTTTGAACATAGGGTTAACGGACAAAATTGAATGTTCATCATTGGTGATAATCAAGCCCATTGGCAGTTTATTAAATATACGGCTAGTTAATCGTTGTAAATGCAGCCCCTGACTACGCTCTATGGCAAGGCTTCCAAGCTTTGCAGCTTCTTGTATTAACTCAAGATCAACGCCAGCAGGAGATTTAATCGTATCGTAATACATGGCAAAAGTACCAAGTACATTGCCATGGGTATCGATAATAGGCTCTGACCAACACGCTTTTAACCCTGCTTTAAGCGGTAGTTCTTTATAGGCGGCCCAATTGGGGTGATTTGCAATATCTTCAACAATGACACGTTTTTTGGTTGCAGCAGCAGCGCCGCATGAACCAACATCAATACCGATTTCAACACCATGAATTGCTTGGTTATATTCTTCAGGTAAACTTGGAGCAGCACCAGTCAGTAATCTTTTTTTATCATTGCTTAGCAATAATACTGAGGCTTTAGTACCGATTTTTTGCGCTTCTATGGAAAGGACTAATGAATGGAGGATTTCTCTGAGTGGTGACCCATCTAAAACCATAGAAAGTATCGTACTATAACGCACGATACTTGATGAACGATGACTTAGTACGGCATGTTCTTCAATATTCATTGGTTGAAATTGGGCACTTTCCATAGAGCTCCTTAGCATTACAGCTAGCCTACAATACTAGTTTTTATTTTTAATTTACTGTTGAGATTATTCATAAAAACAAAGAAGATCAACCAAAGTATTACTAAAATTTAACATCTCTATCTGGGACAAACACCTAGCTAGTATGATTCTCTTACAAAAATATGCTTTGGTATATTTTGTTCTTAGAAGAACAAAAAAAGCAGTAATGTCTGCTAACATGACTGCTTTGATAACTTGTTTTAAATTAAAACAACTGAGTTTACGCTTCGCTAACGCGTTCCATTCTCGCTAAGTAAAAACCATCAAACCCGTGCTCTGAAACTAAAATTTCTTCATCATCGATAAAGCTAAAATGCGGGTTAGCGGCTAAAAATGCATCGACTTGATTACGATTTTCATCAGGCATAATTGAGCAAGTTGCATAAACCAATATACCGCCAACTTTCACCATTCTGCTGTAGCTTTGCAAAATATCTTTCTGTAATTCCATTAGAATAGGTAAACGTTCAGGCGTATCTCGCCATTTTGCATCTGGATTACGTTTTAACACACCTAAACCAGAGCATGGTACGTCTAACAGTACGCGATCAGCCGTTAACTTTAGGCGTTTAATTGTTTTACTGCTGGCAATAATTCGAGTCTCAACATTGTGAGCACCTGCTCTTCTCGCACGTGCTTTTAAATTGTCGAGTTTCCATTGTTCAACGTCCATTGCTAGCAAACGGCCTTTACCTTGCATTTGCGCTGCAATATGTAAGGTTTTACCACCAGCGCCAGCGCAAGCATCTACAACACGCATCCCCGGTTTAGCGTCGACTGCTGCTGCAACTAATTGAGAACCCGCATCTTGTTGCTCAAAAAAACCTTCTTTGAACGCTGCCGTTTTAAATAATGCTGAATCAGATCGCACTTCTAATGCACTCTCAACACCTTCGACTTCGTTGGTTGCTACCAGCTCTTTTGTTAAACGTTGCTTTAACTCTTCACGACTCGCTTTTAAACTATTCGCTCGAATATAACGTTTTGGAGGCATTGCTAATGCAGCACGCTCAGCTGGCCATTTTTCGCCAAGTTGCGCAGCGCCAATATCATCTAACCATTCAGGACAACCGTCCCACAATGCTGGTTTAGTTTTCGCTTCAGCGAGTTTCTGCGCAAAATCGTCTTGATCAACGGGTAAAGCATATTCCATTTTCGGTAGATCTAATTCATGAAACAAATGCCAGCCATTTAATAATTTCGAGCCCATACGTTCGATATCAGAAGCTTGTATATCTACAAGTTCACAATATAAGTTTAATCGACGCAGGATATCGCCCGTTACCGTTGTAATTCGCGCAAGCTCTGCTGGCGGTAATTGGCGGCCTGAGAAATTGTGAGAGTATGCTCTATCTAATGGTTTACCATCAGTTAACACCATGGTTAGCACATCGATTACCAGCTCAGAAGAACTGCCAGAAAGTGGAAAAGTCAGCATTGAAAATCTCACAGAATTATGGAAAAGAAATTTATATAGGAAAAGCGGATGGATCATAGGAGCTATCAGGCTGTAGCGCAAGTATTGATTATGATTTATCAGGCTTTAAGCCGAATTAACAAGGCCTAAGTAGAAAACTAAAAAGCAGCCATAAGGCTGCTTGTTAGTTACGACATAATTATCTAACTGAATTATGACATCTGAGCGCCTTTAGCACCGTAAAATACGATAAAAGCATAACAAACAACAGGCAATATAAATGCTGGTTGAATGCCCATTGAATCAGCCATGACACCTTGCAATAAAGGAATGATTGCACCACCAACAATAGCTAAACACAATATACCACTGCCTTGTGACGTGTGCGGCCCTAAATCTCTTAGTGCTAAACTGAAAATGGTCGGGAACATAATTGAATTAAATAACCCCACGGCTAAAATGGCATACATAGCAACTTCACCGCTGGTATACATTGYCACTAACACCAATATTGCGGCAACCAAACCATTAAAGGCTAATACTTTACCTGCAGCAATTTTTTGCATTACAGCAGAACCGATAAAGCGCCCTACCATAGCTCCGCCCCAATAATAGGTAATGTATTTAGCAGCATCGGCTTCTTGTAAGCCAACAATGTGCTCTTCACCTAAAAAGTTAACTAAAAAGCTACCAATAGAGACTTCAGCACCAACATAAACAAAAATACCCACTGCACCTAATACTAGATGTAAGCTTTGTACCGCACTGGTTTTGCCTTTATAGCTCACTTCACCTGTGGTTTCTTGTTCTACGTGCTCTTCAATAACGGGTAAAGACAGTTTGGCAAAAATAATTGCTAAAATGGCTAGAGTGGCCGAAAGAAACAGATACGGCATTTTAACGACTTCAGCTTCGGCTTGAGCATGACTCATTTCCCCAACGGCACCTGTAGCGACCGATAAAATCAAGATAGCGCCAAAGTATGGCGCAACTGTCGTGCCTAGCGCATTGAAAGCTTGGGTTAAATTAAGACGGCTAGAAGCTGTTTCTTCGCTCCCAAGTGCATTTACATAAGGATTAGCAGCAACTTGTAAAATAGTAATCCCTGATGCCAATACAAAAAGTGCCCCTAAAAACAAACCATAAACGGCTAAATCAGCTGCAGGGTAAAACAACGCACAACCGAAGCTTGCAATAACTAATCCAGTAACGATACCGCGCTGGTAGCCGAGTTTTTTGACTAACTTACCCGCAGGTAAAGACACTAAAAAGTAAGCACCAAAAAAACAGAATTGAATCAGCATAGCTTCGGTATAGCTTAATGAAAATACAGCCTTTAAGTGCGGGATTAAAATGTCGTTAAGACACGTGATAAATCCCCACATGAAAAAGAGTGAGGTCAGCGAAACCAATGCAAACCGGTATTTTCCATCACCTGAATGGCTAACGGTCGTATTAGAACTAGAGATAGTAGAGGCCATATTCTTGTTACTCTTGTTATTGTGTAATGGTTGTAAATTGAATATATGAACAGCGATCGTGAGATCGCTATTTAAGATTTAATCAATCACAGCGAAGAAACAGTTAAATGCATCGAGAAAAACGCGATTGTTTTTATCTACAACTGCACTCGCCAAACCATGGTCAGTAATGACTTGGTTAATTGTAAAGTTCGAAACATCAAACTCGTGAGTTTTATTTGCCAGGTTAAATACCACTAACAAGGTTTGTGTTTCGAAATGACGTGTGAAAGCAAGAATAGGTTCACTGCTATCAATAAACTTAATGTCACCTGCAATTAATGCAGGGAAATCTTTGCGCCAAGCTAAGAAATGACGATATGCGTGTAAAGTTGAATTGCTATTTTGTTCCTGAACATCGACAGCTAACTGTTTGTGGACATCAGGTATGGGTAACCATGTTTGCTTACTTTGACTGAACCCTGCTTGCAAATGGGCATGATCCCAAGGCATAGGCGTACGACAACCATCTCGACCTTTAAACATTGGCCAGAATGTAATACCGAACGGGTCTTGTAATTGCTCATATTCAATAGGCGCTTCAGTTAAGCCCAGTTCTTCACCTTGGTAACTACACACACTGCCGCGAAGTGAAAACAACAAGCCATTTAGCATTTTGACTAAGTCAGGGTTCGCTTCACCTTTGCCCCATCGTGTCGCAACACGTTGAACGTCATGATTACCAATAGCCCAACAAGGCCACCCATTTCCAATACTGGCTTCTAATTCTTCAACTGTTTGACGTATATAAGCAGCACTGAAATCATTGGTGAGTAATTCAAAGCTATATGCCATGTGTAAACGATCGTCACCTTGAGTATATTCTGCCATCGTCGCAAGTGAATCTTCAGATGAGACTTCACCTAAGGTCACTGCACCAGGATACTTATTGATCAATGCACGTAAGTCTTCGATAAAACCAACCGTTTGTGGGCGAGTATTATTATAATAATGGTACTGATACGCGTAAGGGTTATCTTCGCTGAAGCCTCGGCCTTGGCGTTGATCTTTAGGTTTTGCAGGGTTATCACGAAGCTGTTCATCATGGTAACAGAAGGTAATGGCATCTAAACGGAAACCATCGACGCCTTTTTTAAGCCAAAACTCCACATTATCTAGAACCGCTTTTCTCACTTCTGTGTTATGAAAGTTAAGATCTGGCTGACTTTTAAGAAAGTTATGCAAATAATACTGCTGACGACGTGGTTCCCACTCCCAAGCACAACCACCAAAGATAGCTAGCCAGTTATTAGGTGCCGTTCCATCCTCTTGTGGATCTGCCCAAACATACCAATCCGATTTATCATTATCACGGCTTAATTTACTTTGCTTAAACCACGCATGTTCATCTGAGGTATGACTCAATACTTGATCAATAACCACTTTAATATTTAATTTGTGCGCTTTGGCGATTAACTCATCAAAGTCATTCATGGTGCCAAACATAGGATCAACATCGAGATAATCACTAATATCGTAACCAAAGTCTTTCATTGGAGACTTAAAAAAAGGAGATATCCATATCGCATCAACATTTAAGCTAGCAATGTAATCAAGTTTCGCAATAATTCCCTGTAAATCGCCTACTCCGTCGCCATTGGAATCCATTAAGCTTCGTGGATATACCTGGTATATCACTCCACCGCGCCACCATGATAACTGACTCATTGCACACCCTCTGTAATAAGAGAATTAACTATTAAACAACTTAGACATAGTTAACTCTTTGTTGCGACCCAGTAACGAGCCGTCATTATTATTTAATTGACTCGAGGATACGTGAATATGGAAATCAGGTTCAATAGAGCTGCATACGTATGCAAAGAATTAATACAAATTTTAAAAATACAAAACCACAAGTTAAGTGCTACAATTCAACAACTTAATTAATCAGCAACAAGACTTTTGAATGTTAATTAAAAGTAAAAAAACGGCCTTTTTTAGCCTGCATAACCTTTGAATACGTATGCATAACGTTGTCGTAGAAAGAATGCTAGGAGTAGTATCTTCACTGTTCCGCAACAAAACGGACATATACCTCAGCGCTTATGCAGTCATTTAAGCAAGCTGAAGGAAATACTATAAAGACTGTAAATATAAATAATAGAAATCTAGCAGCCCAACCTTACACATTAATTAAGGGCTGCTGGCCATTCAGAAGGGGAAAGATGGATGTCGCTATTTAAACCAAGCTTACTAACGTTAGCAATGGTTGCTGCCAGTACAAGTATGTACGGTTACGCAGCTGAAGCAGAAGAAGCCGCTACTGCAGATGAATCAATTGAGGTGTTAAAAGTCACCGGTATTCGTCGAAGCTTACAAGAATCTCAATCATTAAAAATGTCTTCTTCATCAATTGTTGAAGCGATTTCAGCTGAAGATATCGGTAAATTACCTGATGTCAGTATTGCAGAATCACTTGCACGTCTGCCTGGTGTATCAGCACAGCGTCTTGATGGCCGTGCTAACGTTATCTCTATTCGTGGTATGGGCCCTGACTTCACAACTGCAACATTAAATGGCCGTGAACAGGCTTCTGTTAACGACAACCGTGGAGTTGAATTCGACCAATACCCTTCTGAATTATTAAATCGTGTTGTGGTTTATAAAACGCCAGATGCATCAGTAATGGCTCAGGCTATCGGTGGTACAGTCGATATGCAAACCATTAGTCCGCTAGCACACGGCGAGCAAACATTCGCAATTGGTTTACGTGGCGAAATGAACGATCTAGGCGCATTAAATAGCGGCTCAGATGACACTGGTTACCGTGGCAGCATTTCATACATTGACCAATTTGCAGATGATACTATCGGTATTGCATTAGGTTATGCTCGTATGATGTCACCTAACCAAGAAGAACGCTGGCAGGCTTGGGGTTACCCTGAAAATGATGCTGGTGATAGTGTGTTAGGTGGTGCTAAGCCATTTGTTCGTTCATCAGAGCTTGAGCGTGATGGTGTTCTAGCGGTATTCGAATATGCTCCAAATGATTTTTACCACACAACGGTTGATCTTTATTACTCAAAATTTACTGATGATCAGCGATTACGTGGTATTGAGATCCCAGCAGCATGGGGCGCTAATGGCGGTGTGGAAGCCACTAATACTGAAGATGGTTTGGTAACTGAAGGCATTATTCGTGGCGCTGAAGTTGTTGTTCGTAATGACGTCAATAAGCGTGATGCTGAATCTTTATCTGTAGGGTGGAATAATAAATTTTTCCTAAATGATAACTGGTCTGTTGAAGCTGATGTTGCTTTGTCAAAAGCAGAACGTACTGATATCGGTATGGAAAGCTACAGTGGTACAGGTCGTGGTACTGGTGTTGGTGCCGTTGATGATTTAGGCTTCGCCTACAATGGCAGTGGTGGTTATAACTTCACTCACAATTTAGATTACTCAGATCCAAACGTTATCAAACTAGGTGATCCACTTGGTTGGGGTAGCCCGTTAGGCGCAAACACTCAAGACGGCTTTATTAACAAACCAGAGATTGAAGATGAATTAAAATCTTTCCGTTTGAGTGCTGAATATGTATTTGATGATGGTGCATTCCGTAGTATTGAATTTGGTGTAAACCGTACAGATCGTGATAAAACCAAGTTAGATAAAGGTTACTACTTAACCTTAAAAGGTTATGACGGTACAGACCCAAACTATGTAATGACAGTACCTGATCAGTATTTACTGAGCCCTACTTCTCTTGATTTCTTCGGTATGGGCGACGTATTAAGCTATGATTCTCTAGCTTTTTATAACGACGGTAATTACACAGAAACTGATGTAGCAAATGTTGACTTATCTCGTGCCACTAACTCTTGGGGCGTTTACGAAGAGATTTCTACTGCTTACATTATGGCTAATATTGAAAGCGAGTTATTTGACCTACCACTAACAGGTAACTTTGGTATTCAAGCGGTACATACAGATCAAACTTCAGACGGTACTGTTGCAACAGTTGAAAACGGTGAAGTAGTCGTTACTCCACGTACGGCAGGTGACGATTATTTAGAATGGTTACCAAGCGTCAACTTAGGTTTAGAAGTTGCTGAAGGACAAATGCTTCGTTTTGCAGCTGCACGTACATTAACTCGTGCACGAATGGACAAAATGAATGCAAACGTTAACTTTAGCTACAATGAAAACCCTAATGACGGAGTAAACTGGTCTGGTGGTGCAGGTAATCCTGAACTTCGTCCATGGTTAGCTCGTCAGTACGATTTGAGTTATGAAAACTACTTCAGTGATCAAGGTTACTTTGCCATAGCAGTATTCTATAAAGATTTAGAAAACTATGTCTATGACCAACAGTCAGCATTTGATTTCAGTACTATCTTGCCGCAAAACCCAGGCGATAACCCTATTGGCATCGTAACTCAGCCACAAAATGGTGACGGCGGTTATGTACAAGGTATCGAGGCTTCTTTCTCACTAGATTTTGGCTTCTTTGCTGATGCATTAACAGGTTTTGGTACGGTTATGAGTGGTTCTTATAACGACAGTGAAGTAAAAGAAACACCAGACAGCGATCCTACTACTTTACCAGGTCTTTCTGAGAAAACATTTAATGCGACTGTGTACTACGAAAACTCTGGATTTGAAGCACGTGTTAGCTCTCGCTACCGTAGTGACTTCTTAGGTGAAGTCACCGCAATTAGTTTGACGCGTCAAAACGTGAACATCAAAGCTGAAACTGTGGTTGATGCTCAAGTGGGTTATGACTTCTCTGAAAGCGGTATTGATGCCCTTTATGGTTTATCTGTACTTTTCCAAGTGAATAACTTAACCAATGAGCCATTCACATCTTATACAGGTGAAGATGCACGTCATGTTCGTGATTATCAAAATTACGGTCGTAACTACATGCTAGGCGCTAACTATAAGTTCTAATTAAGGCGCTTTTGTCTCGTTAGTAACATTGAAAGAGCCCCTGTAACCTGTTACAGGGGCTCTTTATTATTCCATAATCTGTTTATTACAACCGGCAAATAAAAGGCGATTACTATGAATAAAAATAAAATAAAAGACATTGTAATTGTTGGAGGCGGTACTTCTGGTTGGATGACCGCAGCCATGTTAATCAAACTATTTAAGGCTCAACTTAACATCACATTGATTGAGTCAGAGTCCATTGGCACCATTGGTGTCGGTGAAGCGACCATCCCTCCTCTTCAAATATTCAATAGCGTCCTTGGAATCAACGAGGCTGACTTTATTAAGCAAACCCAAGCGAGTTTTAAACTAGGAATCCAATTTGAGAATTGGGGTAAGGATAAAGACAGCTACATGCATGCTTTTGGCAATATTGGCAAGGATATTGGCTACACTCAATTTCATCATTATTGGTTAAAGTCCTCGCCTCAAAATGCTCATTCATTTTGGGATTACTCACTCAACTATCAAGCTGCTACTGAGAATAAATTTGCTCCTATAGACACAATTAAGGGCTCTCCTCTTGCTGGAATAACGCATGCGTATCATTTTGATGCATCTCTTTATGCCCAAATGCTAAGGCAATATAGTGAAAACTTATCAGTAAAACGTCTTGAAGGATTCATTAGCTCAGTACAGCTTAAGCAAGAAGGCGACATTCAATCGGTTACTCTTAAAGATGACCAGGTCATTAACGGCGATTTGTTCATTGATTGTTCCGGGTTTGCAGCACTATTGATAGCACAGCAATTAAATGTCGGTTACGAGAATTGGCAACATTGGCTGCCGTGTGATAGTGCTTACGCAGTGCCATGTGAGCGCAGTGAGCCATTAGTCCCCTACACTCGCTCAATAGCTCATAAAGCAGGATGGCAATGGCGCATACCATTACAACATCGAACCGGAAATGGGTTGGTTTATAGCAGTCAGCATATAACAGATGATGAAGCTAAATCGTTATTGCTCAACAATTTAGATGGAAAAACACTTGCTGAGCCCAAAAAGATAAGCTTTACAACAGGAAGGCGTGAAAAGCAGTGGCATAAAAACTGTGTTGCTATTGGTCTTTCCAGTGGGTTCCTTGAGCCCCTTGAATCAACCAGTTTACATTTAGTTCAGTCTGCAATAATTCGATTAACAAAGTTCTTCCCACATCAAGGTATTCAACAATCCAGCGTTGACGAATATAACCGTCAATCAAAGTTGGAGTTTGAACAGATTCGTGACTTTATCATTTTACATTATCACGTGAATCAACGAAGCAGTTCATCCAATAAAACTGACTTATGGCAACAATGTCGTGATATGCCAATACCTGCATCATTACAGCAAAAAATTGACTGTTTCAGAACAACGGGAACAGTCACTCGATATCAAGATGAACTGTTTACAGAAGCGGCTTGGATCCAGGTCTTACTTGGCCAAGGGGTGACACCAAAAGATTATAACCCACTCGCTAACAATATTAACCAAAATGATCTCACTGAGTTTTTAAGTAATGTAAAACAGATCATTTCTGGTGCAGTTACTAATATGCCAACACATAATGACTATATTCAGCGGCTTTAAACGCTATCACCAGTAATCTCATCCCCAAATAAAATATATAAAGCAAGGTTTATAATATGACGGATCAGTTTAAATTAGCTTACCCACTACTAATAAGTTTGCTGTTTTCAGCGCCAGTTGCTTCAGAAGTATCATCATTTTCAGTTGAGCCAGAGTCATGGTGGGCTGGCATGCATAACAACCAACTCCAATTACTGGTTTATGGTGACAATATCGCCAACAAACAAATCAGACTCACCCAAGCTAATGGGGTTAAATTAATTGACGTTCATCAATCTAGTAGCGCTAACCACTTATTTGTCGATCTTGACCTAGCTAACGCCACTCCACAAACCTTAACGTTCGCCATTTATGATAACGATAAACTAGTGCAGCATTTTGATTATCCTATCCTTGCACGTGAGCCAGGATCACGAGACAGACAAGGCTTCAGCAATAAAGATGTCATTTATCTGATAACACCCGACCGTTTCGTTAATGGTAACCCTGATAATGATAACCATCCAGATATGCTCGAAAAAGTTAATCGCGCAGACAAAGATGGTCGACATGGCGGCGATATTATGGGGATCCGTAAATCACTTCCTTACTTGAGCGAATTAGGTGTTACCCAGTTATGGATTAACCCGCTTTTAGAAAATAATCAGCAAAAATATTCATATCATGGTTATTCCACCACTGACTTTTACAACATAGATCCCCGCTTTGGCAGTAACGAAGAATACAAGTCATTAGTCGAAGAAGCGAAGCAGTTCGGAATTGGAATTATTAAAGATGTTATTGTCAATCATATGGGTTCAGGACATCGCTGGATGGCAGATTTTCCAACTTCAACTTGGATAAACGGCCAGCAACAATGGCAACAAAATCCATCTGATATCTTATATACCAGCCATCGACGAACAACAGTACAAGACCCTTACGCACTGAAAAGTGACAGAGCCGAGTTCGAAAACGGATGGTTTACTGACACCATGCCTGACATGAATCAGCATGATCAGTTTATGGCAAATTACCTGATTCAAAATAGCATTTGGTGGGTGGAATATGCAGGGTTAAGTGGGATCCGTGAAGACACCTATTCATACGCCGACAAAACATTTTTAACTCGCTGGTCGAAAGCGATTATGGATGAATATCCAAACTTCAATATTGTCGGTGAAGAATGGACTGCAAACCCGATTACAGTCAGTTACTGGCAAGCGGGAAAACAAAATGCTGATGGTTATTTCTCACATACTCCTAGCATGATGGACTTTCCGCTATATGAAGAAATGATTATAAGCTTTACCGATAAAGAGGACTGGGGAAGCGGCTTAATCACTTTATATGAAATGCTTGCCAATGATGTGATTTATGCCAAACCGACGGATTTAGTCTTATTTGAGGGCAACCATGATACCAACCGCCTATACAGTTTGATGGGTGAAGATTTAGCGACATATAAAATGGCGATGACTTATGTAATGACAAGTAACCGTATTCCACAAATGTTTTATGGAACAGAAGTATTAATGACTAGCCCAACCAAAGACCGAAATGATGGGTTAGTGCGCAGTGATTTCCCTGGCGGCTGGCCAACGGATAAAGCCAATGTATTTGAGCAAACAAACTTAACGCCAGATCAATTAGATGCGCTAACGTTTAATAAGACCTTATTAAACTTTCGTAAAAACTCACTTGCTATCCAACAAGGTACCCTGTCTCATTACGTGCCTAAAGACGGTGTTTACGTGCAAGTAAGACGTTATCAAAAATCTGATAAAAATGAAGATATTCTGATCATATACAACAAGAATGAAAACGCTGTTGAGCTTGATTTAAATCGATTTAGTGAAGTGCTCAGTCAGCATACCTCAGGCGTTGAACTGTTCAGTCAACATTCGTATTCATTAGATAAGCCACTCACTTTACAAGAAAAAGGTGTCATTATCTTAAGCTTATCTAACTAAAAACAAAAATGACTGCAGCGATTAAATTATTCAACTTAACCGCTTCAATAATAAGAGATAATTATGCATCCCCTATCAAGTATTAATAAACCACAACTGCGGACTTCTGTACTCGCCAGCGCACTCGTATTTTTTGCTGCAGGGTGTAGTCACTCCAGCACATCGATTGATAATCACATTGCAGAATCAGAAGATAAGCTTCACGATACAGCACTACACAACACAAGTGCTTTGACTGGAAAGCCAGTCATATATCAAGTCTTCACGCGTTTATATGGTAATACCAATACAACCAATAAACCCTGGGGAACCATAGATGAAAATGGTGTCGGTAAGTTTAGTGATTTTACTGATGTTGCCTTACAAGACATAAAATCACTTGGCACCACGCACGTTTGGTACACAGGTGTGCCCCATCATGCTTTGATCAATGACTACACTGATTATGGGATCAGTAATGATGATCCTGACGTTGTAAAAGGCCGTGCAGGTTCTCCCTATGCAGTAAAAGACTATTATAACGTTAACCCTGATTTAGCTAGTGATCCTGCTAATCGCTTAAATGAGTTTGAATCACTTATATTGCGCACTCACAACAATGGTATGAAAGTGGTTATCGATATCGTGCCGAATCACGTTGCAAGACGCTATGAGTCGATTGATCAATCATCTAGCTTACCTAGTCATCGTAATTTTGGCCAAAACGATGACACTAATGTTGAATACGCTAAAAATAACAACTTTTACTATATTGTAGATCAAGCATTTCAAGTGCCTGACAGTCATCAAGGAAAGCAGCCTTTAGGCGGCGAACGACATCCACTTTCAGATAAAATATTTGAAGAAAGCCCTGCTAAATGGACCGGGAATGGATCGCGATTAGCAAAGCCAGATGCGAATGATTGGTATGAAACTGTAAAAGTTAACTATGGTGTCAAACCTGACGGTAGCTATGACTTCCCTACACTTCCTGAAGGGTTCAATAAAAAGACCCTTGCTGAGCATTATTTGTTTTGGCAATCTCAACTGCCAACAGCCATACCTGATTCATGGATTAAGTTTAAAGACATCACCGAGTTTTGGTTAGCAAAAGGGGTTGATGGTTTTCGCTATGATATGGCAGAGATGGTTCCTGTAGAATTCTGGAGCTATTTGAACAGTAATATTAAACACATCAATCCAGACGCTTTTTTATTAGCCGAAGTCTATAACCCGAGTCTGTATCGTGACTATATTCACCTAGGAAAGATGGATTACCTTTATGATAAGGTCGATTTATACGACACATTAAAAGACATTATTCATGATAAAACTGCTACATCTCAAATAGCTGTTGATCAGGCAAAAGTCGCTGATATTGAAGAGCATATGCTGCACTTTTTAGAGAACCATGACGAACAAAGGATTAATACCAATGATTTTGCTGGTAGTCCTGAAGCAGCCTTACCAGCTATGGTCGTATCGACCACGATTAGCCGTTCACCTACTCTTTTGTATTTCGGTCAAGATGTCGGTGAAAAAGGCGCTGAAAACGCAGGTTTCGGTCAAGCCACACGTACTAGTATCTTTGATTATGTGGGCGTACCAGCGCATCAACGCTGGATGAACAATGGGAAATTTGATGGCGGACAATCAACTGAAGCAGAGAAATCTCTTCGTGCTTACTATCAAACATTGTTAAATTTAAGCCATACTGCATCTGCACTCAATGGCGAATATTTTGAACTAGATACACATAACCGTGATGCATCTGTAGCAACAAAAAATGGTTACTCAGACAAGCTGTTTGCATTTAGCCGTTATGATGAAAACCAATTTATCGTTGTCATCAGCAATTTTAGTCAACAAGAAGCAACTGACTTAACGTTAAGTTTACCTAAAGCCTTGCTTAAAGCAGTAAGCTTAACTGATGGTGTTTATAAGATGACAGATTTGCTAACGACTGAAGAACAGACTGAGATGACGGTTAATCAAGATATTGGCACAATATCGATAACGCTAAAACCATTACAATCTAGTGTGTTAATGATTGAACTATAACGTCTTTCATCATTAATCGTATAAGCCAGATAGCCATGTTATCTGGCTTTTTATTTATATTTATTACAACGACTTATTTATATAACTCAACTTCAACAACGGTAATACTCAGCTCGGCAGTTAACTCAGTCAACAATAGCTTGCTTAACTGCGCTGCTGCACTGTATAAGCCACTATTATCATTATCTATAACCAAGGTTAAAAACCGTTCACTCCAAGGTAAAAGATGTTGGCTCAGTAGCACCTCTGTTCGACTTGTCCCCTCTTCACCTTGGCTAGATGCTGAGCCTGAGACACTATCAAGCTCTAAACAATGCACCAAAGCAACTAACATCAGGCTAAAGTGATCTGTCGGTTCATTATGTTCAAGATTAAAATTAAGATCTTGGAGCTTACAAAAGTCCATAAAGGCAAGCGTTGTATGGTCAAATAAACGATTTTGTTTATTTAAATAGACTGACCCCCAAGGATACGCTAACTTGCCCTTCGGCCTCACAAATAAGGCATTAAAATCTTGTTTAAGCGCTAATAATGGCAGTTGTGATGCTAGCTGTTTAATTTCATCTATTTTTAATAAAGCTAGATCTTGCAAATTCGTTTTATTTGTTATGAATATTGATGTATCGAGTTCAGATAAGGTATTTTTAAATTCTTCATCAGGATTTCGATAAAAAATTTCAGCTAAAATATTAAACATTAACGCTATAGATTTAACGTTATCTGAATTACTCATGTTTATTCCTTATTATTTAATTTACACCATATTATTTCAGGTTATTATTAATATCTGTGATGCATTTCCAGTTATAAAAAGTAATAGCGATGATTTGTAAGCACAGTGATTTAGATCATTATTCAATGCTTAAAAAATTCGTATGATGTTTCAATGCGGTTTATTAATAATAGGTAAACTATGTTAGTCATGAGCTTTAAAGAAAGATGGCGAGCAGCCGAATTGGCCAGTGCTATCGAAAACACCTTAAAGAATGAAGCTGTGTGGTTAGCATCATCTAACCCAGCAAAATCGATAGATGCTATCAGCAGAAAGCTTTCAAGTATGGTAATTAATGACTTCAGACGTGTGGAAACCTTTCCTGAAACCTTAACGGAGTCTGAATTATTAAGCGCTTTTTTTAACGGCTTCAGCGTAGTAATTAATAAAAGTATTAATCAAGAAACCATTACAAAAACCGACTACTCTATCATTGCTTTAGCGAGAGGTTTTGCATTGGATATTGATTTATCCCATGAACAAGCATTATTAGATCAAGCAAGCTCAGTTATTCAAGTTGCAAATAACTGGGATAAGCATATCAGAAATTTAAATCAAAGACGTAATACTCGATTTACTGTGTAATGATTTTTAAAGCTAGTGTATAAATAAACATTAAAAACTTTGTTACCTAAATAACAAATCTTTATTTATTATTTTTACGTCTAAAAAAACTATACTTTAGTATTAAAAAAGCCTGTTAAATTAACAGGCTTTTACATAACAGCATTTCATTTTGAGCTTTAAAAAGGACATTAATATTTTAAATGCTCATAATATTAACGCTTTGCCAGTCACTAACCTCTTAATTTAATAAAGACTGTACTTGGGGCCGTACCTAAATCTTGATGACCATCACCTGACATACTCGCACCAGGTAACGCTAACGCCTCACTGAGATCCATCACATCTAGAACCTGTACAGGACATCCCGTTACACAGAAAGGTTTTTCACCGACATCAAGCCTATCTTTGCACATATCACATTTGGTTAGCACACCTCGACTTGGGTCGATCTTAGGCGCATCATAAGGACACGCATAATGGCAAACACCGCAACCAATACAAGTAGATTCATCTATGTATACAATGCCATCATCTCGTTGGATCATCGCACCTTGTGGACATTTCTCGACACAAACCGGTGACTCACAATGGTGACAAGACTGAGATAAAAATACCGAGACTTCTCTACCTTCACTATTTATTTTTTCGCCTTGGCTAATATCGCGCAAAGTAACGAATTCATTGACGTCGTTACCTGCTTGGCAAGCGACGGTACATGCTTCACAGCCGACACAGTTTTCTTGGCGAAATACAAAACATTTTTGTTCAGACATTTGTTTTTTCCTTAATGTAATGGATTACGCCAAAGCGATATCAACACGAGTTGAGTGGAAAGTTGAACCAAAGTTCATATCGGTTAATTCACTATTGGTAAGCTGATTAATAGCAGTGCCACTGCCGTTTTCATTGAGTTTTTTCCATGCATTTTTCCAAGCAAAAATTGTTCCTGCTGGTGTCATAGCTTCAACTCTTGCAGTGTATTGAATCACCACATCACGCTGACCATAACGACTCGCCGTTAACTTAACTTGGTCGCCATCACTGATCCCTTTGCGCATAGCATCATCGGGGTGAATATAAACCCTATGCTGCGGGAAAGTGCCTTCAATATATTTAACGTTTGCCCATTGCGAATTACTCAGCTTGGGATGCGCTGGAGAAAGTAAACGGAATTCACGTGATTTTTCATCATCTGTCATGCCTTTGGTGGCAAAGTCATCTGACTCTGGCGTACCAGTATCGATAACAGGATTGAATTTTTCAGGATCGAAATAAGTACCACTGGTGTCTTTAAATTCAATTTTTCCGCTAGGCGTTGGGAAGTCATAATTTTTACGGAATGGGTAATCAACCACTGGGCTATCCCAATTTTGAACACAGAGTTCATCGTAGCTAATGTTGCCCTTCCACGTACCACGTAAAATATCCTCAATACTTTCACTAAACTCAGGGTCGCTGTAACCCATGGCTTTTGCTAAATCTTGGAAAATAATGGTATCTGGTTTTGATTGATATAACGGGCTAATCGCTTGGGTGCTGTGTTTAGCATAATAACAGTGGTAACTATCAATCATATTAGCTTGCTCAATGTAACTTGAGGTTGGCAGTAAATAATCAACGTAGTCCATGGTATCGGTTTGGAATAGATCAATCCCGACTAAAAATAAGTCATCCCGCATTAACCCAATTTCAATTAAATCAGCATCAGGAGCAATAGCCATCGGGTTACTTGAATATACAATCATCGCTTTAATCGGATCGCATGGTTCATCAAACGCTAATGGGCCGACTTGACCATCTTCATGCTGATAATCTTCTGGCAGAAGTGATTTACCAATTTCACTAATATTGACAGTATCTCTTACTGCATCTTCTGGTGTTAAATGATTACCGCCACAATATGCCCAGTCAAACATTCCACCTGCTTGAGTGTTCAGATACACAACGCCTGCACCGACTTTACCAATATTACCTGTTAAAGCGGCTAATGTTGGAATAGCTTTTACCATACGTCCACCATTTAGTGTACGTTGTAAGCCATAACCAATACGGATCATTGCACATTCAGCGCCAGCATAAGCTCTTGCAAAAGACTGATACTGTGACTTGCTCACCCCTGTTTCAGCTTCAATTTGCTCATGGGTAAATTCTTCTAATCTTGCCAATAACGCATCATAGTCTTGGGTATACGATTCAATAAACCCAGTATCATGCAAGCTTTCTTCAATCAATATCTTAGCAATACCAATAACCAAGGTTGCATCTGTCCCAGGTGTCGGTTGTAACCAGATATCGGCCTGTGATGCTAGCGGCGTTCTTGCTGGGTTAACTACCAGTACTTTTGCCCCTTTATCACGCGCTTCATTGATAAATTTTAAGTGATGAATATTGGTCGCTTGTTCGTTTGTTCCCCACGACACAAAACACTTGGTATTGACGTAATCTTCTGGGCTCGGACCGGAGAACTCGCCTAAAATTGAGCTCATGCCAGAATAACCCGCACTAGCACAGATGTTTCGTTGTAAATTACGACTCGCAATTCGGTTAAAGAAACGGTTAGCACCAGAACTAGCACCAATGCCGCTGTAGCCTGAATAGAAATAAGGCACAATGGCATTACCAGAATAGGTATCAATAACTTCATTTAATTTTGCAGCAATTTCGCTATTAGCTTGTTCCCAACTAATTGGCTCGAAGGTTGCGCCAGGACCACGTGGACCTACGCGTTTCATTGGTTGCTGTATGCGGTCAGGACTGTATATAGATTCGAGATACGCATGGCCTTTTACACATGGCGTACCTGCAGTCACAGGATGCGACGGATCGCCACTAACAGAAACGGCAACCCCATCTTTAGTTGAAACTAGCAGGCTACATCTATCACCACAGTTTCTTGGACATGTTGTATGAAAAACACCGTCGGGTTCAGGTGTTGGCGGCTCTGTTACAGGTGGTTCTGTTGTATTGTCATCATCGCTACTAGAACACCCCATGATACTCGCAGAAAATGCAAAAGCACTACTGCCTTTTAAAAAACTACGTCTATTCATTGCCATCATTTAATCCTTATTGTTATTCAAAAAAACCATAGCAAATAACCGTGTTTTGTTAACAAAAAAAGATTAAAAAATATAATCTGTTCAAACATTTAGAAAATCATTTAACGCTATCACAGTTTCATCTTTTGGATATCAAGTTTTCACATATCAAAAGTGATTGTTAGTAAACATCTCATTAAAAATTTAAAGCTGTAAAAATAAAAACAAATGTATCAGCGCGATCAATATTTACATTGTCAGTATCAAACATTCACTGTTACATCCAGTTATTTTCCTAAAAAGTGCTAACTATGACTTACCAAAATTTATCACTCAGCAAAGTGTACTTAAAAACAACAAATTCTAATTTTTGAAAGCAGCATTGCGAATTTTTGGTTTGAATACGTATGCAGTCAATTGCGGCAAAAATATGAACAGCTCTAGTATGAAGTAACAAAAATAATTAAATCTATAATGGAGTTGTTAATGTCGCCGGTTTCAAGGAAGTCTCAACCTAATGTCTCGCTGTTACCCAAAAGAAATTTAGCTCGTCTACCGCTATTAATTAGTCTTGTTTTGCTTGGCACCCACCAACCGACCCTTGCAAAAACAGTAACCGTAAATTCTCCTGATAAGCGTATTTCAGTTAGCTTGACCGATGACGGTGACAGACCGGAATATAAAGTAACTTTTAGCGGTAAAGAAGCCGTACTTAATTCAAGACTAGGCTTGGTTTTTGAAACATTTGGTGAATTTGGTAGCGGTTTTGATATTACAGAGTCCAGTAAGTCAACGCACTCTTCTCGATGGCAACAACCTTGGGGCGAGCGTGAATGGATAGACGACAACCATAATAAGCTGACAGCGACTTTTTCTAATGGTCGGCATCAATTTGCGCTGGAGTTCAAAGTATTTGATGACGGTATCGGATTTAGATATCTCGTCCCGAAGCAAGCGTCATTTGATAAAGTGACTCACCTTAATATCACCAATGAGCTGACAGAGTTTTCCGTTCCTGATGCGCATCAAGCAACTGCGTGGTGGATCCCTGGCCGAGGCTGGAACCGTTATGAGTATTTATATCAAACAACATCGGTTAACAAAGTCGACCGTGCCCACACACCTTTCACTTACAAATTAACTTCAGGGCTTCACTTAAGTATTCATGAAGCGGCTCTAACAGATTATGCAGCGATGGTGTTAGATCAGCGCCGAGATGGCACGCTTAAAGCCGATCTCACCCCTTGGTCTGATGGCACCTTAGTCAAAACTCAACCTGGTTTCAGTACCCCTTGGCGCACTATTCAAATTGCTGATGCAGCAACTGGACTTCTCAATTCTGATTTAATCCTTAACCTGAATGAACCGAACAAACTCGGTGATGTTTCATGGGTTGAACCTGGTAAATACGTCGGTATTTGGTGGGGGATGCACATTAATGAAAACACTTGGGGTTCTGGCGAAAAACACGGTGCAACCACCTCAGAAACGAAACGTTATATGGATTTTGCAGCTAAGTACGGTTTTGATGGTGTTCTCGTTGAAGGCTGGAATCTTGGTTGGGATGGAAGCTGGTTCCATAACGGTGATGTATTCAGTTTTACTCAGTCTTATGATGATTTTGATATTGATGCTGTCAGTGCACATGGAGCAAACAACAATGTGCGTTTAATTGGCCATCATGAAACTTCAGGTTCTGTGACCAACTACCGCAATCAAATGAGTGACGCTTATGATTTATATAAGCAACACGGCGTAACACAAATCAAAACAGGTTATGTTGCTGRTGGTGGCGACATTAAGCGAGTCGACTCGCAAGGTATTGTTCGCCATGAATGGCATGATGGTCAATTTATGGTTAATGAGTATCTTCATAGCATTACAGAAGCTGCTAAACGTCAAATTAGCATTAATACTCACGAGCCAATAAAAGACACTGGTTTAAGACGAACCTACCCTAACTGGATTTCTCGTGAAGGCGCTCGCGGTCAAGAATTTAATGCATGGGGAACGCCTCCTAACAGTCCAGAGCATACCGCAATATTGCCATATACACGCATGCTATCAGGACCGATGGACTTCACTCCGGGTATTTTTAATCTTGCCCCTGAGGGACTTGATGCCGTTAACCGCGTCCAAACAACCCTCGCAAAGCAACTGGCTTTGTATGTTGTACTGTACAGTCCAATTCAAATGGCAGCTGATTTACCAAGAAATTACGTTGAACGATTAGATGCATTTCAATTCATTCGAGATGTACCAACGGATTGGAGCGAGACTATTGCGGTCGCTGGCGAGATTGGCGATTTTGTTGCCTTTGCACGAAAAGACCGCGCTTCAGAGGATTGGTATTTAGGCGCGCTAACCGACGAATCTGAGCGGGAGTTAACAATCAAGTTAGACTTTTTATCAGCTGATAAATCCTATCAAGCACAAATATATCGTGATGGAGCCGAAGCTGATTGGAAGACCAATCCATACGACTATGTTATTGAAAACAAGCAAGTGACAGCGAAAGATACCTTAACATTAGCCCTTGCCACCAGCGGCGGTGTAGCGATTCGTTTTATCCCAGTCGATTAACACTCAACTTTAAGTCTCCCCCCAAAAACCTGATGCGCAAAGTGATTGTTGCCATCAGGTTTTTCTTCATTTACATTGCCTTAGCTCACAATAAAAACAACACCAAAGACGCTATGACATTTAAGAATACACCCCACAATCTTGTTACAAATATGATCGGTTTTCGTTGTGCATAAATGATGAATACGTATGTAATTAGTTGTGCCAAAATCCACCACAAGGCTAATATAAAACCTGCTAAATTTCTTCCTCTGCTTGTGGGGATGAAATGGGCTAGGTCGTTACTGGCGCATCACCTTCATCGGATTGTGTCAGGTTTAAGAACCTTTCTAACTTCTTTATCAATCGAAGTCAGAATACGAGGTCTTTGGCGAATACCCGTCTTAGGGAGATGTGTATTCGCCATTTTTTTAACTATCGTCTATTCAAGCCGAAATGAATACCTAGCAAAATAACAAGTAACAATAAGAATTCAGCCATGATGCTGAACAGCCCATTTATAATGGAAGATAAAGGAAGATACATGTCTGCCGATAATACATCGCATCAGGGTACACCGAATAAACAACCGCTACGTCAGCAACCAGAATTAAACTTCTGGCAAATTTTCAATATGTGTTTTGGATTTTTGGGGATCCAATTTGGCTTTGCACTTCAAAACGCCAATGTCAGCCGTATATTTCAAACGCTAGGCGCTGAGATTGATGAAATTCCAATCTTATGGATTGCTGCTCCGTTAACAGGACTTATCGTTCAGCCCATTATTGGCTACTTAAGTGATAATACATGGAATGGACTGGGTCGCCGTCGCCCGTATTTTTTAATTGGCGCAGTTTGTACCACACTCGCATTATTTATCATGCCGCATTCTCCAGTTTTATGGGTAGCAGCGGGCATGCTTTGGATCATGGATGCCTCAATTAACATTGCCATGGAGCCATTTCGTGCATTTGTTGGAGATAACCTACCGAAGTCTCAGCGTACTCAAGGCTATGCGATGCAAAGCTTCTTTATTGGAATCGGCGCCGTTGTAGCATCAGCCTTGCCGTATTTATTAACCAACTATTTTGATGTGGCGAATACTGCTCCTGAAGGCGAAATTGCCGACTCGGTACGTTACGCATTTTATTTTGGTGGCGCCGTTTTGTTCCTCGCGGTTGGGTGGACCATCGTAACCTCTAAAGAATATTCACCTGAAGAACTGGCCTCTTTTCATCAAGAAAATGATGAAGAATTAATAACTGAAAACAATAGCGATAGCCGCACTAGAACAGCTAAGCAATATCAATTTGCTTCTATGCTTTGGATGGCGATTGGTGGTGGTTTAACAGGTTTAGTTTTTGGCCTTTCGTTAGATAAGCAGCTTTATATATTGACCATCGGTATTTTTGTATTTGGCCCTTTGCAATTTTACTGCGCCAAAGCCCTCGCAAAAGTTAATCCAAATGACATCGCTGAGCGCGAAAGTCTAGGCATGGTATTTAACGTAGTTGATAATTTATTCCATATGCCAAAAGCCATGCACCAACTGGCCATCGTACAATTCTTTTCATGGTTTGCCTTATTCGCAATGTGGATTTATACCACTTCAGCAGTCACCTCTTACCATTATGGTACCAGTGATGTACTGACCAAAGCCTACAATGATGGCGCTGATTGGGTCGGTATGCTATTCGCTTCATATAATGGTTTTGCTGCTGTTGCTGCGATTGCAATACCGTTTCTAGCAAAAGCAGTCGGAATAAGATTCACACATACCATCAATTTAACATTGGGTGGTTTGGGGCTTATCAGCTTTTATTTCATTAGCGATCCTGCCCTACTTTGGATACCTATGATTGGAGTCGGCATCGCGTGGGCGTCAATCTTATCAGTACCGTACGCAATGCTATCTGGGATCTTACCACCTAAGAAAATGGGGGTGTTTATGGGAATATTTAACTTTTTCATTGTTATCCCTCAATTGCTTGCGGCCAGTGTTTTAGGCGTAATTCTTAATACATTATTTGATGGAGAGCCAATCTTTGCATTAATTACTGGCGGTGTGTTTATGATTATTGCGGGTATCGCAGTGTTGTTTGTAGACCAACCAAAACAATAACTTATTGAGTCATATTTCTGATTATTCAAATTATAAAACGTTTCGTGACTATACGCGGATCTTGATTGGGGAAAGTTACACATGATGGGTAAAAGCATTAACAGTTATAAAAAAACTACACTGGCAAGTGCGATCAATATTGCAATGATTGGTGCCTCTATTTTCGCTTTATCGGCTTGTTCAGAAACAACAGCCAATAAAGATGTTCCAGCATCAACAGACACCAGTTCAGTAGTGACTCAAGTGCAAATAGCACCGGGCGCGCCAGGTGCTGCGCCTACATGGGCTTTTTCTGGTAAGACAGGTATCGGTACATCTTATGAGCCTTACATTGACGGTCATTACCAAGGAACAGCTGAGAACCCTGTCAGTAAAGTGTGGTTTTCACTCGCACAAGGGATCTTAACCGAAACCATGTATGGCATGATCCACAATGCACAACTAAAAGAAATGCAATTTATCATCACTGGTGAAGGGTTTGTCGATACAGAAAAAGATGACACGATCAGCACCATCGAATACCTACATCAGGATGAACAAGGTCGCCCACTTTCATTGGCATACAAAGTCATTAATAAAGCTAAAAACGGTCAATATCAGATAGAAAAACATTTTTTCACTGATCCAAACCGTGACAGTATGATGATGAAGGTTATTTTTACTGCTTTTGCTGATGGAATAACCCCTCATTTATACGCTAACCCGCATGTGGATAATAGCGGTGCTAACGATATTGCGAGTATTGAAGAGCAAGCACTTGTTGCTTACACCAATGCTAAAGACTCATCTGTGATGACGATTAAATCCGATGTAGCCTTTACAAAAGCTTCAGCAGGATTTGTTGGTCAGTCAGACGGCTTAGTGGATTTGGCAGATAATGGCGTACTGGACAACATCTATCAATCTACCAGTAAAGCAACAGAAACTGTCGGTAACGTTGCGTTAACTGCTCAGTACAAGACGCTCAACAAAGCCACTGGTGAAAACACCTTAGAAATGAATGTGGCTATTGGTTTTGGTGCAGACAAAGCCCAAAGCTTAGCTAATGTTGAAGCCACGCTTTCTGCAGGTTACGACAAAGTATTAAGTGCTTATTTAGGTGATGATAAACACCTTGGCTGGAAAGACTACTTAACTGGTTTACCCGCACTTAATGCCATGAGCAGCAATACTACTGATGATGGCAAATTACTTTATACCAGTGCGTTAGTGCTAAAAGCGCAAGAAGATAAAACCCATGCCGGAGCATTAATTGCTTCGCTATCAAACCCATGGGGTGACTCAGTCTCAGCTAAAGTCGGTAGTACAGGCTATAAAGCAGTTTGGCCACGTGACTTTTATCAATGTGCAATGGCCTTTCTTGCTATGGGCGATCTTGAAACGCCAAAAGTGGCTTTTGAATACTTGAAAAAAGTGCAAGTTAGTCAGCAAACGCCTGAATATGTTGGCACGCCTGGTTGGTTCTTACAAAAAACGCATGTTGACGGTCAAATTGAATGGGTGGGCGTGCAGTTAGACCAAACAGCTATGCCAATTATGTTGGGGTGGAAGTTATGGCAAGCTGGCGTATTAACTGATGCTGAAATCACTCAGTGGTACCAAGACATGTTAAAACCCGCTGCAGACTTTTTAGTCACTGGCGGTAAAGTTAAATTAGACTGGAACGATACTGAAATAACCCCGCCAAATACCCAACAAGAGCGCTGGGAAGAACAAGCGGGATTCTCACCTTCGACAACTGCAGCAGTCATTGCAGGATTAGTGGCAGCCAGTGATATTGCCCAACTAGTTAACGATAAAAAAGCAGGCGAATATCTAACGTTAGCCAAAGAACTAGAAGCAAGCCTTGAAACCACTATGGTGACTAACAATGGCGAACTTGCCAAAGAAGGTAAACCTTACTATGTGCGTATCAGTCCAAACGGAAACCCAAATAATGCTGATAAATTACTGGATAATAATGGTAAGCCAGGGTTAGATCAGCGCCAGATTCTAGACGGCGGTTTTCTTGAATTAGTTCGTTACGGTGTTAAGGATGCTACAGATGGTATCATTCAGAACAGCGTCATGCTGATTGACGATACAACTCTTGAGCATAATCTACGTGTTAAATATGAATTTACTGCCAAAGATGGCAGCAAAATTCCAGGTTACCGTCGATATGGTAATGATGGTTATGGCGAAGATATCACAACTGGTTTCAGCTATGCTGAGCAAGGTAATACCGCCGATCAACGAGGCAGAGTATGGCCATTCTTTACCGGTGAACGTGGTCATTATGAGTTGGCACTTGCCAAATCGACCGATAGTTTAACGCCAGAAGTCCACCAGCAATTAATTAATACCTACGTTCAAGGTATGGAAACATTTGCTAATGAAGGCTTAATGTTGCCAGAACAAGCTTGGGATGGTGTTGGTAATCCAACTCGTTATAACTACGCGATGGGTCAAGGCACTAACTCAGCAACACCACTTGCGTGGACACATGCTGAATACGTTAAGTTAGTACGCTCGATGACTGATAAGGCAGTATGGGATTTCTATCCTGTTGTTGCGGATAAACTGGCTGAATAACTGGTAGATTTAGATAGTTGGCTTGCTTTTAAAGCATATTATTAACTATCGCTAAAAGAGTGAGTTATTGAATTCAGAAAATTAACAATCTTCTGTTCAACACCTACAAATCGAAAAATGCCACTCAATGAGTGGCATTTTTATTTTGGAGTTTGCTAAAACAAATCTAGCGATTACCTAAGCGTTTTGTCGTTTATTGTCCTTGCTTTAGTTTAGCAAATAACGAAAATATCGATACGGCAATGGCACCGGCAATCAAACCAAAAATCGCATTGAGTATGCTTGGAGTTATAAATGCCAGTACATAGCCCACATATTCGACTTCAGCAATCCATAGCGCTGTTTGTGTAATTAAGCCGCTAACTTGATGAATACCATGTGTCAGAATACCTCCACCTACCATGAACATTGCTATCGTGCCGACAATTGTGAGTCCTTTCATTAAGTACGGTGCAGAGGTTAATAAACCAAAACCAAGCTTATGCCAAAAAGCAACTAAGGCCCCTTTGCCTTGTCGTTTTGTTAAGTACAACCCTAAATCATCAATCTTAACAATGCCTGCTACTAATCCATAAACGCCAACAGTCATAATAATCGCAATGACACTTAAGGTTAAAAACTGACTTAACAAACTACTTTGAGCCACAACACCCAAGCTAATCGCAATGATCTCTGCTGATAATACAAAATCAGTTCTAATTGCCCCCTTCACTTTTGTCTTTTCAAAAGCCGCAATATCTTCTACTGATTTTTCAACAACAGCCTGCTCTGTCAAGTCAGTTTGCCGATCTTTACGATGAACATACCAATGATGGACTTTTTCAAATCCTTCAAAGCATAAAAATAACCCACCAAACATGAGCAGCGGTGTTATTGCCCAAGGAATAAAAGCACTGATTAATAAAGCAGCTGGAACAAGAATTAATTTATTGAGAAAAGATCCCTTAGCAACGGCCCACACAACAGGTAATTCACGTTCAGAGGCAACACCTGATACTTGCTGAGCATTTAGCGCTAAATCGTCTCCCAACACACCTGCTGTTTTTCTGGCAGCAACTTTACTCATAGCAGCAACATCATCCAAAATTGCAGCAATGTCATCCAATAACATTAATAAACTTGCGCCAGCCATATCTCGTCCTTGTTTGTCGTCAATGTTCTTGTTTTGACTAATCGGGTTGCGATTAATGATGTTAATCGTATTTTTAAGGTTAAAACCTAAGCTTAATATTGCTTAACGATAGCTCAAGTCGACGTTTTACTTTCGTCAAAGCGATTAAAAAGCGTATTGCCAGACTAATCCCAGTGTATCGAAATCATTCCCTATGCGTGTGATCACGCCCGTACTGGCATAAAGCTTCATACTATGATGTTGATTAAAGGCAAGTGAATACGTCAGTCCAAAACGTGAATTGTCCTCAGCATCATCAGCGTCAATTCCATTTTTGCTGGTTTCTCCGCCAACAAAGTAATTTCCACTCAATGACACCCATTGCCCTGGTCCTATACTGTATATGACATGAGCTTGAAACGTGTATTGTGCTTGTTTCTCAAGTGACACTTGATTGTAAAACTCATCATTATCACTATAGATTCGAATTGACGTCATGGCATCGTAATACCAATTACCCACTCGGTACGACATCCCTATTCCTGGTCTAAATACCCATTGATTGGCACCAGCGTTGATCAGTTTATCTTCATCATAGGTTCCTAATGGCAAGCTAAGTTGCAAACTTGAGCCAACAACTAATCCATCTTTAGATTTGGCAAAATCTTTCCTTTGTAATGCTTGTGCACCATAAAAGTTCCAAGTCAGACGCATTTTAGGATCGCCATAACCACATCTGTCAGCTTCAACAATGTCGTTTTGATAATTCGCTGAGCCTGCCATACAAATGCGAGATAAGGACATATCAAATTTTGATGAACTACCCGCTAGCGCAAATGAGTGCGCATAACCAAGCACGGCAGCATCTAACGCTAAATGTGCATCTTTGAGTGGGACTGAAGGTGATGGCGATAAGGCCCCTTCGGAGTGCAGATAGCCCAGGGCTAGAAAATGCATGTCGATAGGGATATTGGTATAACTGCGAGGTTCAAGATCTTGGCTATACACATGGGTATGCCAAAACAGCGCTGTAATGCCTAACAAACTTATTTTGCTAAACCTTGTGAGCAATGCGAATGCACATCGATTAAATCGGGTTAATTCCTTCATAAATTACAAAGCATTTTCCATAATGACTGATATAAAACGGACTTACACAAGAAACAAAGACTTAAGCGATAGTCATTAGCGTGGCAAATGTCACTAAAACAAAATGCGGCACTGATTACCGCACTTTTAATAACATAGCGTGGCTAACATAAAGTGACTATCATAAGGTGGCTAACATAAACCAAAGTCATTATTTGTTACGACTTATCAACGCCACCGCACGACTGCCTAACCACTAAATTAGTCGGAATTAACTGCGGTCCAACGTCCTTACCACGAATTAATTTCAAAAGACTTTCAACTAAAATTTCACCTGCCAGTTTAGTATTTTGTTTGACCGTGGTGAGCGCAGGGTTTGCAAAACTTGCAACCGGAATGTCATCATAACCAACAACGGCAATGTCTTCTGGTACATTAACGCCGCGCTGTTTAAGTGCTCTTATTGCACCAATGGCGATTAAATCACTGGCAGCAAAGATTGAATCGAATTGATGCCCGCTATCTAATAATTTCATTGCAGCATCAAAACCTGAGCTTTCAGTGCTAATGGCATCAAATTGACATTTTTTATTGAGTTTAATACCCGCTTTTTTTAGCGCTTCGGCGTGACCTAAATAACGGTCTCGAAACTCAGGGCTATGCTCTGATGCATCCCCTAAAAAGGCAATATTCTTTAAGTTTAATGAGAGAATGTGCTCTGTGGCGATAACACCGCCTTGGTGATTATCACAACCGATGGACAGCACTTCTTTGTTATTATGTTCTGCCCCCCAAATAATAAAGTGGGTATTTTGTTCTAATAACTTTTGCAGCTTATGTTCATAGTCTACGTAGTCTCCGTAACCTAATAAAATAATCCCATCAGCTTTATTACTGTCTTCGTAATCTGCATGCCAATCACTCGAAAGCTGTTGAAATGAAACGAGTAAGTCATACCCTTGCTGTGCTGTTGCACGGGTGATTGAACCAAGCATAGATAAAAAGAAAGGATTAATTAACGACTCATCGTTTGTGGGATCTTCACATATTAACAGCGCTAAAGTATGGCTATTCTGGGTACGAAGATTACTGGCGTTTTTATCGACTTTGTAATTTAACTCTTTGGCAATAGCTTGAATGCGTTGCCGCGTTTCCAAGTTTACAAGTGGACTATTTCTCAACGCTCTAGAAACAGTAGATTGAGATACGCCAGCACGGTATGCGATATCAATTGAGGTAGCTTTAGATGTCATTTTGCATCAGGCCTTTTTATAGTTATTTTAGATACTCACGTATTGTTTATACCTAAAATAACGCTTCTTTTCACCGTTTAATTTCTTTTATAATCCTAACTCACTCAGTAAGTCGTCAGCATCATCAGCAACCACGACTGCTGGGTCTTTTTTTGCAGTTGATTTATCAGCTTCGCCTTGAGTATTTCTGTGTGCTTCAATTAATGAGTCTGGGTCAAATTCTTCATCTAATTCAAACTCTTTTAATTTAATAAATTCAGTTTTATCCATCGCAAATTCTAAGTAAAAGATATGATTATCTGCCGTTTTGAACGACACTCTTCTTGATACAGCTTCATCTAAATTAGTATCAATCGATATGGTTAACTCTTTATTAATAGTCAACATTTTCGGCTGACTTTGACTGATAGATGTTTGTAATTCTTTAGACACCGTTTTAATGAAATCACCTAATATTTGATTCATTAACTCCCCCATGACATTACCAACGTCATCAGAGGTGTGTGAGAAAGCAAGCTCTGACTCTGGCATCCCCATATTTATCATGTATCGACGGTATATTTCTATTGCAGCTTCTTTGGAAAAGTTAATCACCACTAAACCAGAAAACCCGCCATCAAAAATTGAAAAACACCCTAAATCAGGCTTTAAACATGTACGTGTAATGTTTTGCACCATACCGGCATGGGTAACTTGACTGTCGCTAGTGCTTGAAAGAACGTGGGAAACCGAGTGACATAATTTGAGTAAAATATCATCTGTTGTAACAACTTGAACTGAATCCATAACAATGTATACCTAGTTTTTACTTTTCCCTCATTCTGAGGCTTAACGAGTAATAAATCAAAGACTAAACATCTCATTATCAAAAATAAACAAACAAGCTAATAAGCGTTACACTAACAAGCTGATATTGCGTATATTCTTTGCCGTTTATTTGTGGGCCAACTCCACTCAACATATGTATCTTTTTGTAAAAACCTTTCAATAGATCACATATCAACTATTAAACAGTTCTTTCTGGAACTGTTTCTGTCTATATTTGCGCAATACATTGAACTTACTCTCTTTAAGGACGAACATGATCGCTTTCCTCAGACAGTTAACTATCTTAAAGCGCCTGATCATAATGCTCGCCCTGGCAGCAATAGGAACCGTTTGCTTTGCCAGCTTTTCAATTAACGAACAATACAATAATTTAATTGCACAGAAGCAAGTTCAAATTGCTGCGCAAGTTAGCACCGCTACCTCAATGCTTAGCGCGCTATCAGCTGATTTACCCCAATCTGCTGATCAACAGCAACAACAAGACATTCTTAATATTATTTCTCAACTGCGTTATGGCTCCAACGACGCTTATATTGTTATCAATGATCAAAATGTCATTATTAGCTTTCCTGAAAGTCCAAACCTAGAAGGCCGCTCTTTTGAGCAATATATTGCCGCTGATGGCAGTAAACCGTTTGCGCAACTGACCAGACAAGCTAAATCGACAACGACAAGTCACGTTGAATATAAAGATAATATTGCATCAACATCTGGCGTTGAAACTATTCTCGCAGGCGCCCAGTTCTACCCAGAATGGGGCTGGACAATTATTGCCCATGCCAGTGCGACCGACGTCATGGATAGCATGGGAAGTGTTGTTATCAATTATCTGATTATTATGATGTTGATTTCTATTCCTATCTTTACTTTCTTCTTATTACTGAATGTATCGATTACCTCCCCGATTAATGCAGCAATTGCAGCAATGGAGAATATTGCTAAAGGCGAAGGCGATTTATCACAGCGACTTGATAACAGTGGTAAGGATGAAGTGGCTAAAATGGCCGATGCGTTCAATGACTTTGTGATCAAAATTTCAGCCATGGTGTCGGATTTAAAACCACTTGGCCGTGATCTAGATAATGATGCACAACATTTATTAGTGGCTGTAGAAGAGTCGAATCAAAGCTCTGAGTTGATCCATAGTGAAACTCAAAGTGTTGCTACTGCGGTTAATGAAATGTTAGCGACTACCCATGATATGGCGCAAAACACCTATCAAGCCGCTGATGGTGCTAACAATGTTAAACAGCAAGCCGAGCAATCACACGCATTTATGCAGCAGACTGTGCATGAAACAGATCAGTTAGTAAATGAGTTGAAAAACGCAGAAAGCGCCACCCATGACCTAGGCAAGTCTTCTGTAGAAATTAGTACAATACTAGATACCATTGGTGGTATTGCAGATCAAACCAACTTATTAGCACTAAATGCAGCAATTGAAGCCGCACGAGCAGGTGAATATGGCCGAGGTTTTGCTGTGGTTGCTGACGAAGTAAGAGCGTTAGCAACACGTACCCAAGCATCTACCAATGAAATTAATAAAATCATTACTGATATTCATAACGGCGTTGAGTCTGTTATCAAAAGTAATACTGAAACCCAGGAACAATCAATTCAATTGCAATCTAAGGCGTTACAGTCACAAGATGCCATGACTGAGATACTCGCCGTTATTGCTAATATCAGTGACATGAATACTCAGCTTGCCAGTGCAACAGAAGAGCAATCTCAAGTCACTGAAGAAATAAACCGTAACATTACCCGAATTTCTGAATTGACCGAAATAGCTGTAAAAACCAATGAAACAAACTCTGAAGCAGCGCAATCTTTACAAACGATTAGCCAAACTGTTACCGAGACACTAGGTCAATTTAAAACCAGCTAATGTAATGACAGCTAAAGCCTAATGTATTAGTAATAAATAAGTCACCTTTCTATACCAGCAAGCGCCATCTTGTGGCGTTAATGCTGGTATATCTCTTAGTCGCTCTCCTAAATGACCTCGTAAAATTCATCTTCAAATAAGCCTTAACACGTAAAGTCTCTGTCAGCCTAAAAAGCTTTGCGGTATCATGCTTCGCAAGCCCATTATTAAGAGTTACCTGTTGATGTACGAAAAGACTGTTACCATTATTGCCCCTCACGGAATTCACACACGACCTGCTGCATTATTAGTCAAAGCAGCAAAAAACTTTGACTGTGACGTCATTGTCGAATGTAATGGAAAACAAGCAAGCGCCAAAAGTCTATTTAAATTGCAAACTCTTGGCTTATATCAAGGCCAATCGGTTAAGGTATTTGCTGAAGGAGAACAGGCAGAAAAAGCGGTAGAAACCGTGTCTGAATTGCTAATTACACTCAGTTAACAGGATAGTTTATGGCTTTAACAGGAATCGTAGTGTCACCAGGAATTGCTTTTGGACAAGCAGTTCATATCAATTTGCATCATCAACATGTTGATTACCGATTACTGCCTGTTGCGTCAATTAAAAGTGAATGTGACAAAGCCATTAAAGCCATAGACTTTTTGGCAAAACACCTCAAGCATTGCCAAGTTAACCTTGATACTGAAAGCGACCATTTTCATCTAATTGATGCTGATATCATGCTATTAGAAGATGAAGATTTAGCTGATGAACTCACCCAATATATTACTCGATTTCGTTTCTCTGCCGTTGTCTCCATTGAACGGATTTTTGCGCAACATGCTGAAGAGCTAGCCAAGCTAGACGATCCTTATCTCGCTAACCGTAGTAATGATGTTATGTGTTTAGGTAAGCGATTAATGTCTGCCGTCAATGGTACGCTTCAATGGGATGTATCAAAACTCACTGATAATAGTATTTTGTTGGCTGAGGATATAACACCTGCAGAATTTGCCACCATTCCGCTTAACAAAATAAAAGGCATTGTGCTTAAAACTGGCGGGCTCACTAGCCACACCGCTATTTTGGCCAAAGCTGCTGGGATACCTGCGTTATTAAGTTGTCAATTCGATGACTATGACATTCAAGATGGTGCCCCGCTAATTTTAGACGCCTTTAGTGGTGAATTGCATGTTAATCCCGTTGCTGAAACACAGCTGCAACTAGAGCAAAAAGCCACCGCAGAAAAAGAACGCCGAGAAGCACTTTTACATTATGTCGATAAACCCAGTGTCACCCGTGACGGGCACCCTGTCTGTTTGCTTGCCAACGTAAGTAGCATGAGTGATTTCACTCAGATAGAGGGCAGTGGCGCTGCTGGAGTTGGGTTATTTAGGACTGAGTTTTTACTTATGCAAGTCGACTCAGTTCCAGATGAAAAGCAGCAGTTCAAACAATACTGCGATGCATTACATAGCTTAAATGGCAAGGTCCTTACCATACGTACCTTTGATATCGGAGCGGACAAAGAAATCCCTTGCCTTACTCAACAATATGAAGATAACCCGGCATTAGGCGTGCGTGGTATTCGGTATAGCTTACAGCACCAACACCTTTTTACGACTCAAATTAAAGCAGTACTTCGCGCAGCGAATCATGGACGTATTCGATTACTATTCCCAATGGTTAATCAAATTGAAGAGTTGGAGTTCGCGCTAGAATTAATTGATTGGTGCAAACAACAGTTAATTGAAGAAGAAAAAGGCTTTGGTGATCTTAATATCGGCATCATGGTTGAAACACCAGCAGCAGTGTTAAATTTACCGCATCTACTGCCACGACTTGATTTTGTTAGTATCGGTAGTAATGACTTAACCCAATATACTCTAGCAGCTGATCGCGGTAATCCCGTGCTAGTTAATGATTATCCGCCAGTTTCTCCAGCAATGATAAAGTTCATAAAAATGGCTGTAGACACCTGTAAAATACACCAAACAAAAGTGTGCCTTTGCGGCGAATTAGCCAGTGACACGAAATTAATTAGTTTACTCGTCGGTCTAGGAATTGATGAGCTCAGTGTTAATACTGCCAGCTTATTGGATGTAAAAGCGACCATTTGTAATGGTCAATACCAACAATTTTATCAGCAAGCCCAACAAGCATTAGGGTTTAGCCATATTGAACAACTTAATCAATTATTCAGCTAATTTGACTAATTTACTTGAAAACAATAATTATTGTTTATAAAAAAATCAGACAGCACTAGAATAAAACCATAATAACATTACAAAAAGAGGCTATATCTCATGGGATTTTTAAGCCGTATTCGCCGACTTATATCTGGGCAGCCGACCTTAACTGGCGGCATTGAAATTTTTGCGCCTGTTTCTGGCGACCTAGTAGACATTGAAAAAGTACCCGACGTAGTATTCGCTGAAAAGATTGTCGGTGATGGATTAGCAATTAACCCAACAGGCGAGCTTATTCTAGCGCCTATTGATGGCACAATTGGCAAAATTTTTGAAACTAATCATGCTTTCAGTATTGAGTCCCCTCAAGGGCTCGAATTATTTGTTCATTTTGGTGTCGGCACAGTAGAGCTTAGAGGCAATGGCTTTAAGCGACTCGCTGAAGAAGGACAACAAGTTAAAGTTGGCGATCCGATATTACAATTCGATTTAGACTACTTAACCGATCAAGTAGAGAGTCTACTTACCCCAGTTGTACTTGCCAACATGGAAGATATTCAATACTTAGTGAAAGCTCAAGGTCCTGTAACAGCTGGTAAAAGTGTCATTTTTACCGTTGAGCTTTAAATTCGATTTACATTGTAGATATGGGTTATAGCTAAAAACAGGCTTGCTTTAACCCATCATTGAACAGAGCGTAGTGCAATATCCAGCTATAGATGAAAAGCAATAATTGCATTGCGTAACAATAACTTAATTCAAGGAATACATTACCCCATGAGCAACAGTGTTATTTATGGTATTAAAAACTGCGATACAGTGCGTAAAGCACGTAAATGGCTAGAAGCAGAAAATCAGCCATTCACCTTCCATGACTTTCGCGAAGATGGTATCACAGCTGATATTATCAACCAGTGGTTTGAGCTAAGTGATTGGGAGCTACTGTTTAATAAACGTAGCACGAGTTTTAGAAATTTAACCGATGATCAAAAAGCCGATATTGATCAGCAAAAGGCGCTCGAGCTGATGCTGGAGTTTCCAACGCTAATTAAACGTCCTGTATTAATAACAAATAATAAAATATTAATCGGTTTTAAAGCTGCAGACTATCAAGCGTGGTTTAACTAATGACCCAGGAAGTACTTGAGCTCACTAAAGATTTACTCGCACGCCCGTCAGTAACGCCACTTGATGAAGGCTGTCAAACTTTGATGGCCGATAGGTTATCTGCTGTTGGTTTCAACATTGAATCAATGATATTTGAAGACACCACCAACATGTGGGCAAGAAAAGGCACTAAAAGCCCCGTTTTTTGTTTTGCTGGACACACTGATGTTGTTCCCACAGGCGATTTAAATAAATGGCACACTCCACCATTTGAACCAACTGTCATCGATGATTATGTTCATGGTCGCGGCGCAGCCGATATGAAAGGATCATTAGCAGCTATGGTTATTGCTACAGAACGCTTTGTGGCAAAACACCCAGATCATAATGGCTCCATAGCTTTTTTAATTACCAGCGACGAAGAAGGTCCATTTATTAATGGTACAACTCGTGTCATTGATACCCTTGAAGCTCGTAATGAAAAAATTACTTGGTCACTGGTCGGTGAGCCTTCATCGACTCATAAGTTAGGTGATGTGGTTAAAAACGGTCGTCGTGGTAGTTTAACCGGTAATTTAACGGTGAAAGGGATTCAAGGACACGTTGCCTACCCTCACCTTGCTGATAACCCTATTCATAAAGCCTCACCAGCACTTGCTGAACTCGCGCAAATGCATTGGGATAACGGTAATGAATTTTTCCCACCAACCAGTTTTCAAATAGCAAATATTAACGGCGGTACAGGCGCATCTAATGTTATCCCTGGTGATTTACAGGTGATGTTTAACTTCAGATACTCAACTGAAGTCACAGCCGATGAATTAATCAAACGTGTACTAAACATACTTGACGCCCATGGGCTCGATTATGATATCGATTGGGTATTTAATGGTCTTCCTTTCCTTACTGGGGATGGCCCATTGCTGGACGCAACGAAAGACGCCATTTTTGAAGTCACAGGCTATGAAACCGACCCGCAAACTTCAGGTGGCACGTCAGATGGCCGATTCATCGCCCCCACTGGTGCTCAAGTTATTGAATTAGGCCCGGTAAATGCGACAATTCATAAAGTGAATGAGTGTGTAAAAATCTCAGATCTTGAACTATTGGCCAAATGTTACGAGTCTATTCTGGAAAAGCTCCTTTGCTAACCTCTTCGCTCAAAAGTATTGCTCATCCGGCTCTTTATGGGCTGGATGCTGAGCATCTTGTCTCTTTTGATCAATTTCTGCTAACTCAAAAAACAGCTGCAGCTTTTCAGCGGTTACAAAAGCATGCGGCAGATTCAGGTATTAATATTCAAATCTGCTCCGCCTATCGTGATTTTAATAGGCAAATGGCAATTTGGAATGCTAAAGCTCATGGTAAACGAGTACTACTCGATATTAATAACCAACCTATTGATAGCAAATGTCTTTCAGAAAATGAACTCATAGATTGTATTTTAACCTGGTCAGCCTTGCCTGGTGCCTCCCGCCATCATTGGGGGACTGATATCGATATATTTGATGCCAACAATATCCAAAAAGCTGACTTAGCTTTGATTACGGATGAATATACGGGCAATGGACCATGTGCTCAGTTAGCCAGTTGGTTAACGCAACAAGCCCATGAGTTTGGTTTCTACCTACCGTACCAGCCTAATAAGAGTGGTGTTAGCCCAGAGCCTTGGCATTTAAGTTATTATCCAGAATCGTCGCAATTTATGTCACATTATCAGGTAGAATCTTTAAGACAGCTCTTGTCTCAATCAGAAATCGCTTTACAATCTGCGCTACTTAAAAGACTAGATAAACTTGTAGAAGAATATGTTTTTTACGTTGCGCAGCCGCCAAATCAATAACCATTGATAATGTTTATTGATTCCAGTAACGATAGCTGCTCATGGCCGTATTCAAATAATCAAACACTATCGCTAAAAACATCGAGAACCACATGACAAAGCCGCTACATGACTTAACTGCCACAATTGATGGCCAATCTATGTATTACTCAGATAGTGATAAACACAATACAGATTCACAACCTATTGTATTCATTCATGGCTTTTTAACAGACAGTAGTATGTGGCAAGCTCAAATCGATGCGCTTAAATCACAACATCGGTGTATCGCCATTGATTTATGGTCACATGGTCAATCAGATCCTATGCCTAAGGGAACAACATCACTGGTCACCATCGCTGAGCAATGTTTATCACTGTTATCATCACTTGGCCTTAACCAGTTCAGATTAGTTGCTAACGGTTCAGGTTGTGCAATTGCCGCAGAGATGGCATTGATATCGCCCACATCAGTTACAAAAATGGTGATGGCGAACGGCTTTATTGGTTTTGAGCCACAAGTTAACTGCATCAAATATCAGCAATGGATTGATCAAATTAGTCAACAACAAAGCTGCTCTAAAGAGATGGCTGACCTTATTACAGAGCAGTATTTCGCTAATCTTGCAATTGAGAGCCATAACAATAAAGCGAGTCATTCGGATAATAGCAGTGATGCAAACACGAATAACTCATTAACCCCAGAAAGGTTTTCTCAAGCGCTTCAAAATCTCAGCCCAAATAACATTGCTGAACTTGCATTGATGGCGCCACTTTTTTTATACAAGCGAGACACACTCGAGTTAGCGGAGCAATTAACTTTGCCTTGCCTCATTTTAGTTGGCGAGCAAAACAAGTTAAGAACAGTTTTAGAAGCTTACTTGATGCAGGATTGCATTACAGGAAGTACCTTAAAACAACTTACTGCAGCAGGCCACTTAGCAAATGTTGAACAGGCTGCCATGGTTAATCAACATTTGATCAATTTTTTCGAAAGCTAACCTAACGGTTAGTCTTGTACGCTGTGCCTCACACTCGTCAATCAATGAAAAATACGCTTAAGAACTCAGCTGTAGTGGCTGAGTTCGCTATTTCTAAATCAGTATTCTCAATCTATTACGAATGGATAGACCAGCATAACAATAAATACTGATATACTCTAAAAATGATATTAATCAGACAGTTTACGAGTCTGAATTAGCATACTTTTATTTATTAGGGTCTACCAAACACGATGAAATTACTTAAACCACTTTTTGATAATAACCGCCGCTGGGCCGAACGCATTAACGAAGAAGACCCTGAATTCTTTAAACAGCTAGCACAACAACAGAGCCCTGAATATTTGTGGATAGGTTGTTCTGATAGCCGTGTTCCATCAAATCAAATTATTGACCTAATGCCAGGCGAAGTCTTTGTTCATCGTAATATCGCTAACATGGTCATTCACACCGACTTAAACTGTTTGTCAGTTATTCAATATGCGGTTGAAGTACTAAAAGTCAAACATATCATGGTGGTAGGTCATTACGGTTGTGGTGGTGTTAAAGCATCAATGACTACTGAGCGCTTTGGTTTAATTGATAACTGGCTGGGACATTTAAAAGATATTTATCGTATTCACCGTAGCGATTTAGAGCAGCTTGATGACGAAAAACGATTCGACAGATTGTGCGAATTAAATGTGATGGAACAAGTCGCCAATGTCAGTAGCACCTCAATTGTTCAAGATGCATGGGATCGTGGTCAAGAACTGGCTATTCACGGCTGGATCTACGGCATTAATAATGGATTATTGACTGATTTAGATGTCACGGTATCAAGTGAGCATGCTGACAATAAAGCGTAATAACCAGTAATAATCAATCATAGAGCAAACTCAACGTCCATTTACACATTTACAATAATAGGTATATGGACTTGTTTGCCTCGTATTTAACCCTCTCGTATCGCTAGATACTCAATAAACCCCTTCAAATTTGTCATCTTTAGCTATTATTGAACAACATCAATCTTTAATAACGCCGGTTAAATATTAATCGAAATAGAGAAGGTTTAGCTGTTTATGCATTCTTGGGCAAGTAAACTCACCTACTTCGCTCAGATAAGGTCATATTGTTAATGCATTTAGTTGCCTAACACAGTTATAATCTTCGGGTTTATTTAGCGCGACCTCGCGCACTGCATTTTTTAGGAGATAATTTCCATGCCAGGTTTTGAATTATTTGGACCAGAGGAAAAGCAAGAAGTCGCTGACGTGATGGAAAACGGTTTTACCTTTCGCTACAACTTCGATCACATGCGTAATGATCGTTGGAAAACACGTGAAATGGAAGCGCTTCTTTGTGAAAAGATGAACGCAAAACATGCGCATCTTGTTTCTAGTGGTACCGCTGCATTACAAACGGCAATGGCTGCTGCAGGTATTGGCGCAGGCGACGAAGTTATTGTTCCACCGTTTACTTTTGTTGCATCTGTAGAAGCAGTATTTATGGCTGGTGCCGTACCTATTTTCGCTGAAATTGATGAAACACTATGTCTATCACCAGAAGGCATTGAAGCTGCAATTACTCCACGCACTAAAGCAATTAACCTTGTTCATATGTGTGGTTCTATGGCTAAAATGGATGAAATTTTAGCGGTATGTAAAAAACATAACCTAGTGATCCTTGAAGATGCATGTCAAGCTATCGGCGGCAGCTACAAAGGTAAAGCATTAGGCACAATCGGAGATGTTGGTTGTTATTCATTTGATTCTGTTAAAACCATCACCTGTGGTGAAGGCGGCGCTATCATGACTAACAATGAAACCATCTATAACCATGCGCACATGTTCTCAGATCACGGTCATGACCATGTTGGTAATGATCGTGGCGCTGAAGGCCACCCTATCATGGGACTGAACTTCCGCATCTCAGAAATGAACTCAGCGATGGGTCTGGCACAGCTTCGTAAGCTTGATAAAATTATTGATATCCAGCGTACTAATAAAAAGCTAATCAAAGATGCAATGGCCGAAATTCCTGAAGTCACATTCCGTGAAATCCCTGATCCTGAAGGTGACTCAGCAGGTTTCTTAACCTTCTTAATGCCGACCGAAGAGCGCACAATTGAAATCAACAAGAAGTTAGCAGAGAACGGCGTCGATGGTTGTTTCTATTGGTATGTTAACAACTGGCACTACTTAAACAACTGGAAACATATTCAAGAGCTTAAATCGCCAGCTGCTTTACCGATCACATTAATTCAAGATCGTCCAGATTACACTAAAGTGGAAACGCCAAAGTCTGATGCAATCATGAGCCGTACTATCTCTATGTTAATCAAATTATCTTGGACAGAAGAAGAAATTGCTCAACGTATTGAAAACATCAAGCGTGCTTTTGCTTAATTAATCCTACTCTTTCTATTGAGCTAAAGCTTACCAAGCAAGTAATAGCTCAATAGTACTTTTTACAGTACTAATCTCAACGGAGAATGTTGTAATGAGTTTCAAAAATTTTAAGTGTGTGCCAAAAATGATTTTTGGTCGCGGTTCTTTTGCTCAACTTGATGCCGTACTTGCAGAAGAGCGTAAAGAAGCTAACGATTTCGTGGTTTTTTTAGTTGATGATGTGCATCAAGATAAGCCACTTGCAGGCCGTGTCCCTGCAAAGGACCATGATTTATTAATCTACGTGAATGTAGATGATGAACCGACAACGAAACAAGTTGATGACTTAACCGCACAAGTTCAAGCATTTAATTCGAAAGCACCTGTAAGTGTGATTGGTTTAGGTGGTGGTTCAACACTTGATTTAGCTAAAGCTGTGTCACTTATGCTGACCAATGAAGGCGGTAGTGCTGAATACCAAGGTTGGGATTTAATTAAGAACCCTGCTATTCATCATATTGGTATTCCAACTGTATCAGGTACTGGTGCAGAAGCATCACGTACAGCTGTACTTTGTGGTCCAGTACGTAAGTTAGGTTTGAACTCAGATTACACTGTGTTTGACCAAATTATCATGGATTCAGAGTTAATTGCTGGTGTACCAACTGATCAATGGTTCTACACAGGCATGGATTGTTATATCCATTGTGTTGAGTCATTAGAAGGCACTTACTTAAATGAATTTGCTAAAGCATTTGCTGAAAAATCAATGGATTTATGCCGCGAAGTGTTCTTAGACAATCATGAAGAAAAAGATGACAAACTCATGATGGCTTCATACATGGGTGGCATGAGCATCGCATACAGCCAAGTAGGTGCATGTCATGCGGTATCATATGGTCTAGGTTACGTGTTGGGTTACCATCACGGTATAGGTAACTGTTTAGCATTTGACGTACTTGAAGAGTTTTACCCTGAAGGCGTTAAAGAGTTCCGTAAAATGATGGAAGTTCACAACATCACTTTACCTAAGAATATCTGTAAAGACTTACCAGATGAAACCATTGCTAAAATGGTTGCTGTAACTAAGAGCATGGGTCCATTATGGGACAATGTTTATGGCGAAGGCTGGGAAGAGAAAGTAACAGACGAAATGCTGACTAAACTTTTCCGTCGTATTTAATCGCCCCCCTCGCTATAATTAAGGGCTCTTTTGAGCCCTTTTGTTTATCGAATAATGATAAGTAGGTTTTTTTAATGAAAGTTACCCTTTTAATCCCTGCTAGATATGGTTCTAGCCGTTTTCCTGGCAAACCACTAGCACCTATTAATGGTAAGCCAATGATCCAGCACGTTTTTGAGCGAGCATCATTAGCCAAAGGATTAGATAATATTTACGTTGCGACAGATGACGACCGTATAAAAGAAGCGGTTGAATCATTTGGTGGACAAGTCGTCATGACAAGCCCAGAAGCTGCGTCGGGTACTGACCGTATCAATGATGCCATTAGTCAATTGGGTCTTGATGATGACGATTTAGTCATTAACCTACAAGGTGATCAACCGCTAATTGATCCTATTTCAATTGAACAAATCATTAGCTTGTTTGAACGTCACCCAGGTGAGTTTGAAATGGCGACTTTAGGTTTTGAAATCATCGATAAGCAAGAAAGAGATGACCCACTTCACGTGAAGATGGTATTCGACAATGAGTTTAATGCCTTGTATTTCTCTCGATCTTGTATTCCGTTTGGTCGAGATACAGACGACTATCCAGTATACAAGCATTTAGGCGTATATGCTTACACTCGCCGTTTTGTAAATGCTTTTGCGAAGCTTCCTCTAGGTAGATTAGAAGACTTAGAGAAATTAGAGCAACTTCGAGCGCTTGAGTACGGTCACAAGATTAAGGTTGCAATCAGTGCATTTGATTCGCCTGAAGTAGATACGCCTGAAGATATTCGTAAATGTGAACAACGTTTAGCTGTTGATTAACTGAACATCAAAATTTGAGGCAACTATGGATTTATCTGGATTAGAAGTGTGGATCATTATCATTTTGGTGGTTGGTATTATTGCGAGTAATTTAGCCGTATTGAAATACAGTGCTAAATTTAAAATGCCGCAGTTTGGCGATCCTAAAAAGCCTTCTGACAGCCAAGGCAAATCTAACACTGAGCATTCAGCATCAGATTCAGAGACTCAAAAAGATAAGTAATATTATCTTCACTATCAGTAAAAGTACCCCAAGAAAAAGGTGACATTATGTCACCTTTTATATTCGATTGTTAAGGCCATTGTGAGTGCAAACACGTTGGCTCAATCGGCCTTGACTATGGGTTCGCTTTCAGCAGGCTGGCTGTCTGGCCAAGCATTAATAACCGCTTTAACTAGCGATGCTAATGGAATCGCAAAAAAGACTCCCCAAACGCCCCATAAGCCTCCAAAAACCAACACAGCGGCAATAATAAGTACAGGATGTAAATCAACAGCATCTGAGAACAATATAGGTACTAAGACATTACCATCAAGCGCCTGAATAATTCCATAACCAATCATCACATAGCCAAATTCAGGGCTCACCCCCCACTGAACAAAAGCGACAAGTGCAATGGGTAAAGTCACTAAAGTGGCGCCAACGTAGGGAATTAACACTGACAATCCTGTTAACACACCTAAAAGTGCTGAATACCTCAAGCCCATAACGGCAAAAAAGATATAACTCACTGCCCCAACAATAACGATTTCAATCACTTTACCGCGGATATAATTAAAGATTTGCTGATCCATTTCAAACCAGACTTTACGTGCTAAATCGCGGTTATTAGGGAAAAATCGTTTGCTGCTTTTAATCAGTTGTTCTTTATCTTTTAAAAAGAAGAACACAAGTAAAGGAACTAAAATGACGTACACCATCAACACAAGTAAAGATGCTGAATAGCCCAAAAGTTGCTTACCGATATCCAGCAAGTGCTGAGTATCCAGTAGCTTTTTAAGCTCAATCACCATCGCATCAATTTGTTCAATACTGATGTATTGTGGGTATTTTTCACTCAGTGACACTAAAGATTGCATGCCTGTATCAATCATTACGGGTAAATCAGTGGCTAAAGCGATACCTTGTCGCCATAGACTTGGCACTAAACCAAATGCAATCAGCACCATCAAGCCGATAAATAAAACTAAAATTAACGAGGCGCCAACACTTCGATTAATGCCAAAACGAGAAATTTGAGCCACTGGCCACTCAAGCAAAAACGCTAAAACTAATGCCACCAATAAAGGCGCTAGCAAGCCACCAGCAAAATACAGTAGTAATCCAATTCCGAGTAAGATAAACAAAAGCGTGATAGCTTGTGGGTCGCTGAATCTCGCTTTATACCAATCGCCTAAATAAGAGAGCATGTAAAATACCTAAAAAATGTCGCACTTTGAATTCACTATTTAATGATATTAAGTTAACTATACACATAATTAAACTTAGAAAGTGTTACCTTTCGTAATGACCATCGATAGCTTTTTTGGGTTATCATCAGTAATCTCAACCTGATGACCAATTTTTTTTAAAAATGGCGGAACATCTCGACGTGAACCAGAGTCAGAGATACTAATCCCGAGCAATTCTCCAGGCTGCATTTTTTTTAATGCGAGCTTGATTTGCACTAAAGGATAAGGACAATGATGAGCAGTTAAATCAATAATTTTCATTCTAAACTTGCTTTACATATTCTCTGGCTATTATCCTAGCAAGGAAGATAAACCACAAGCCAAACTGTGTGAGTATTATTATCATTTTACACACCACCCTATTGAAATAATTATAATAAAGGTTTCATTTGCGCAAATTATCGTTTTCTCAGTTTTCCAAAGGTGTTATCACTACTGCAGTCTCCTTAATACTGACGGCAGGAGTTGCGAAAAGTTTCGCCAATAATGACCTTCCAGATCTTGGCACTGCCGCAGTTAATACCTTCAGCCTTGAAAAAGAAATGATATATGGCGATGCCTACATGCGTGTCATTCGTTCTTCGGCGCCAGTTATTAGTGATCCTGTCTTAAATCAATACCTATCAGAGCTAGGAAATAAGCTAGTTGCGCACGCAACAGGGGTAAAAACCCCTTTCTATTTCTTTTTACTGAGAAATGATGAAATTAACGCGTTCGCTTTTTTTGGTGGTCATGTTGGGGTTCATACAGGACTATTTTTACATGCCGATACAGAAAGTGAGCTAGCCTCGGTTCTTGCCCATGAAATTACTCACGTAACCCAACGACATTTAGCTCGGTCATTAGAAGCCCAAGACAAAAGCTCAACAGCAACAATTGTTGGTATGTTAGGCGCTATTTTGTTAACAATTGCAGCCCCACAAGCTGGTATGGCAGCACTAGCAACCACGCAAGCATTATCGACTCAAGCTCGAATTAACTTTACTCGATTACATGAGCGTGAAGCAGATAGAATCGGCATGCAAATTTTAGCTGATGCAGGCTTTGATCCTAACGGCGCTTCTGATTTTTTCTCAAAGCTGGCCATTCGATATCGTTTTACGAGTACGCCACCACAAATGTTGCTTACTCACCCATTACCTGAATCTCGGATCACGGATGCTCGAAATCGTGCAGCGCAATATCCTCATCGCTATATTCCAGATCAGCTTAATTACCAACTAGCAAAAGCAAGAATACAGGTTAGATTTTCAAATTACAGCGACCAAGCCGCAATGTCTTTATTTGATGATCAATTGCGTAAAAAGACCTACACATTTAAGAGTGCTGCTGAGTATGGTAAAGCACTGGCTTTATTCAGAGTTAAACGTTTTGACGAAGCAGAGCAGATCATTGATAAATTATTAGAACAAGATAAAAATAACTTGTTCTATATCGATACCAAAACCGATTTATTGGCCCAAAAAGACGATTATGATGAAGCCATTGCAATGCTTAATCATCACCTTAAATTAAAACCAACATCGTCAGTCATTGCTGCCAATTTAGCGAATATTTATGTAGAAGCCGATCAACCTAGAAAAGCAATTCCTTTGTTGGAAGATTTAATTTTCCTCGACAAACAAAATACCTTGCCTTATCAAATCATGACACAGGCTTATCGTAAATTAGGTAATAAAGCCCTAGAGCACTACAGCAACGCAGAAGCCATGGCACTTGCAGCAAATTATGATGGCGCCATAGACCAGCTTAATTATGCTTATCGTCATTCAGAGGGGCAAGCTTTACAGATTGCCAGAATTGAAGCTCGCATTAGGCAATTTAGACAAGCTAAACGCTCATTAGACGCATTAAAATAACCGCTAAATGAATTAGCCACTTCCATTAGAAGTGGCTAACTTTTTGAAAGATTCTTTGCTAGACTGTCGCCAAAATATAAATAGAAGTGAAGCCCATGACTACTGTGACTTTGTACCATAACCCTCGCTGTTCAAAAAGCCGTCAAACGCTTGCATTACTTGAAGAAAATAATGCCTCTATTCAAATTGTTGAATATTTAAAACAAGCGCCGACAGTTGAAGATATCCAACAAATTCTCTCATTACTGAATCTTACTCCGCGCGAATTGATGCGAACTAAAGAAACAGAGTATAAAGAACAGAATTTAGCAGACTCAGCGCTCACTGAAGCAGAACTAATTCAAGCGATGGTTGCAACACCAAAACTGATTGAACGTCCTATCGCGCTTGCAAATGGCAAAGCGGCAATAGGCAGACCGCCTGAAAATGTACTAGCGATTTTATAGGATCACCATGAGCACACATTCTTTGTTTCAGCTGTGCCGGCTAGGATATGTTGCATTGCTAATGCTATTAACAGGTTGGTTTATTCAACAAGGTCTTAGTGGCGTATATTCAATGGCGTTTAGCTTATTATGGATTGTTCCTCTATTGCTCCCTATTAAAGGGATCCTAACAGGCAAGCCTTATACTTATGCTTGGGCGAGTTTCATTCTCTGCTTATACCTATTACATGGGTTAACTTTAGTCTGGGTCACAGAAGACGCATTATACTTTGCCATTATTGAGTCATTACTAATTAGTGCCCTACTCATAGGCTTTCCGTTTTATGCCCGTAAACGCGGTAGAGAGTTAGGCTTAGGCTTAAAGAAAAAATCCCAACAAGACAAATAACATCGTCATAGTTGATTTTTAAAGCGCCTCATGGCGCTTTTTTATTATTTTTATTCCAAGTATCTCGGTTTATTTTATAAGTGAATATATATTTACACTAAAGTTACCAATGGGTTAACACAATCTTTAGGTAACTTAATTCCCATGCTATAGTGAATTATAATAACTTTGCACTAGCCTTTAGCGCTTAAAAGGTCGTCGAAGTAAGTAGTAATAAGCAACGGAGATTGTGCATGAAACTTGGCCCTATTAATTCGCTTTCAATATCTTCAACACTCGCTGTGAGTATGACAGCATTAGTTTTATCCGCCTGTGGAGGTTCATCTAGTGACTCAGAAAGTAATGGAACCCCTGACAATTCACTGCCAATTAACGCTTGTGAAACCAGTTTAGGCTTAGTTCAAGTCGAAACGGCATCAAATCYGATTTTTAATGTTGAGCAGCAATACACGGCTGGGCAATCAGCAACAATTATCGCAGGCATGAGCGCTGGTCAGTCATCTGGAATGAACTTCAAGTGGCAACAACTATCAGGCCCTATCATTAGTACGGTTTCTGAAAACAGCCCTTTGCTATCATTTGTTATACCTGAACCAGGCAGTTATTCTTTTTCAGTTACTGTTACAGGCAATCAAACCGAGCTTACTGAAACTGTCAATATTGATGCAGGCGTTGCTATTGCCCAATTAAACATCAATAGCGACCATCAAGTCGTAGAAGGTAACGGCGTGAGTTTGAGACTACAGCGGATCAATGGCCAAGTCGCAAATGATATTGAGTGGTGTTACTTCTCTGGACAAGAAATCAACCTTGATTTAACCAACGAAGAACGTCCACTGTTTACCGCTCCAACTGTCAGCACCGACAGCATTATTGGTTTAAAAGCAACGGGTCAAGTTTCTGGTCAGAGTTTATCTGATGAAGTGTTTGTTTTGGTAACCAATGAACCATCAATTACCTCGCCTTACTTTGATCAACCTGTAGCACGAACTTATTCATATAATACTGAATCAAGTTATGCAGATATTGCCAGTTCATGTGTTTACTCAACTCAATTACAGCAAACTTGTGAGATTGTAGATTTACCTTTAATTGGCCAAATGAATAATGCTGAAAACATCAGTTCTGTGATGGATCGTGTTGTTGTTTCACACGATTGGATGGGTAAAAATTTCGAAACATTTTTAACTCAAGCTGACCCCAATAGTGATTTTATTAAACTGTTACAATCAGTCACAGCCGTCGTAATAAGCTACGATGTTAGACCGTCATTTTATTGGGTTGCGACAGGCGCTATTTACCTAGATCCTGAATATTTATGGTTAACACCAGAGCAACGAGATTCAATTAACGAAGCACCAGATTACCGTAGTGATTTTGGTAATGAGTTACAATTTAGAATGCCTTGGCGATATGTAAAGGATAATGATTACGCATACTCCAGTGTTGAGCGAACAAAGCGCCAAACACGTAGCATTGCAGATATCACCCCCAGTCTAGCCAGTTTGCTATATCATGAATTAGCTCATGCGAATGATTTTTTCCCTCGCTCAGTACATGATACTTTAATAGGGCCAACTCTCATTGATGACTTTTATCGAAGAACCGATAGTAATTCATTGGTGTCAGACCAACTTCAAAATGTCGACCCACTCACCAGCAGTGAAATGTATGGTTTAGCCAGTGTTAGCTTTCAAGGCACTGACGCTAATGCAACCCAAAAAGCCTATTTACCGAGCGACATTACCAGCTTCTTTTTAACAGATCATGCAAATGACTTTTATGCATACTCTTCAACTCGTGAGGATGCAGCAATGCTGTTTGAAGAATCCTTCATGAGTCATAGATATCAAATCCAACGTGATGTTGCAGTAACTGATGCAACGGACTTAATCGTTGATTGGGGACAACGTGGCAGAGTTGGCTCAGCTGAACTGTTAAATAGAGCAGCCTTCGTTATTGATGAAATCATGCCAGAGGTTGACGGTAAAACACTGCTTAATGCACTACCTGAACCCATTAATATGACTGCTGGTATAAATTGGTATGATAATATTGCCATTACGCCAGTAAATTCCAGTAACCCAGCAAGAGTGAGCGGCTTTGAGGCAATATCGACTGAAGTTGAACGTCGTCCAGTTCAAATGGGCAGAGAGCATAAAAAACTGCCACCACTCATTCGTCAATAAATATGTTACGAGTTAATTTAAAATCAATACAATGATAAAAAGCCACCTAAATGGTGGCTTTTTTACGTAAAAAATGACATCGACAATGACAAGCTAGTGGCTGAAATTTTTTATTATAGTCTCAGCATTTCTTTGATAAATGGAATCGTTAATTTTCTTTGATGTACCATCGAGGCTTTATCTAACTTATCTAATACATCAAACAAGGTACGTAAATCGCGTGCCATTCTAGTTAACAAAAAACGCCCGACTTCATCAGATAATTGCAATCCACGCATTGCAGCACGGCGTTGGAGTGCGACTAACTTTTCTTCATCAGCCATGGGCTGTAATTGATAAATAAGCCCCCACTGCATTCGAGATATTAAATCTGGTAATGCAAAGCCAGCTTCTGTGGGAGATGAACTGCCGCTAACAATTAATCGACAGTCAGGCTGCTCGGCGACACGATTGTATAAATGAAATAACGCTTCTTCCCAGATAGGGTGACCCGCAATAGCATCGATGTCATCAATACAAATTAATTGTAGCGATTCCACACCTTCGAACAAAGCAGGAGAAATACTGGCATGAATACCTAAGGGAATATACAGGGTTCGTCTATCAAGCTCATTGGCATGGGCACAAGCAGCGTGCATCAAATGTGTACGACCTGACTTAACCGGTCCAAACAAATACATACTTGACGATAAACTGCCCTCTGCAGTCGCTTGCAGTTTTTGAATCAATTCATCATTCCCCACTGCGGGGTAATAACTTTGAAAAGTTTCATCGTCAGGTAAATATACAGGCAATGATAATTGTTTTGGTGAGTTTTGGGTCACTCAAAAATTCTCTAATAATAAAACAAGCAAAGTAAAGTATAACACAGCCAAGTTAATAACTGCTGTTGAATAACTAAGCGTTAAAGGTTCCCTAAACACACTAAGATCAACTTTCCCACTTCAACGCTGAATAAATCAGCAATTGTTAACGCTTAATGCCACTGATAAATCAATGTTTCTGTTAGTTCCGTCTTAAAGTCTTCCTCTGATTCTGGGTTTGGTAACACAGCGTCAACGGGTTCAGACTGATTTAGTGTATCAAGTTGGGTCAATCTTTTATTGATATTCAGTAATTTCTGTAAATCATCAGCAGTACCAAATAGTGATAATTTATAAGTCACTGTATCAGCTTTAAACTGATGTAAACTGACAGATTTTATTGCACTTAATTGGTTTAAATAAGCTTCAATCTCGACTAACTGAGCCATATTTTGGACACCAACTAACGACAAATGTGTCGTTGCACTATTACCACTATCAGCAAAGGCATATTGGCTAACAAAGTACTCGGCAAGTGTTGATAATATTTGATTAGTAGCCGTTTCATAATCAAGCACTTCAGCCTGATGGTGAATAAGCGGTTGCATTACAGCAGAGTCACTTTCTTTATCAAATAACGAAACTTGAAAGCGAACAAATCCACCGACTTGATCCATATCCGCAATAGCAAAATAGTCTGCGCGGTAACGCTTTGAGGCTTCAGAGACAACATCAGTAAACATACCTCGGACGTCAGAAACATTGATTTTCATCACATCATCTAAGTCCATCAAAGGCAAAATGACTGGAATGCCTTTATTGCTTGATTCAAGCTCAATTTGAGTACGAGTATCCATATCAGAAATGTCAGACAAGATATGACGCTCGCCATTGTCTTCGATTGACACCCACAATAGGGTTAAAGGACGTTGCTTGCCCCAAACAGGTAACTCAGCCTGGCGAAGTGTTGAAATAATTCTTTTATGATCAAAGTTAGCTTTTAGGACTAACTCATCGTCAATTTCACTGTAACCATATTGAGTCAATAACACTTCAGGCTGGTTAATCTGAGCCTTTACTAATGGATGTGAAACTGCAGAAGGTAAACCGGAATTTTTTACAAATACAGCGGAAAGTGCCGTTTTTAATGCTTGTTGACGTTCAGATTTAGCACGTGAAGAGACAACAATATCCGCTTCATCTAATAAGCCGACTTCAGCAGACATGCTACTTGTTGTTAATCCTACTGAAAGCAGGACAAATAACAAAATTTGTAATAAAAATTTTGGCATATAAAAATCATAAAAAAGTAATAATGATCAGAAGTGTAGCATATTATTTTTATGACTAGAATGAGATAACCAAGACAATATAAGCAGATTTATTATTGAAATTATTCGAATAACTCTGATTAAACTTGATTTGTATTACAGACATTTACCCCTTTATGGCCTATCTTACTGAATAATTAAAACGAGACAGGATACCTACCGGCTTATGAACCGTTTATTCATTCCTTTACAAGGTGCGCAAATGTTATTTGTGGCCTTTGGTGCATTAGTATTGATGCCATTACTGAGTGGTTTAGATACGAGTGTTGCCCTTTTCACTGCGGGTATCGGTACCCTAATCTTTCAGGTCATCACTAAAAGACAAGTTCCAATATTTCTCGCATCATCCTTTGCCTTTATCGCCCCGATTATGTACGGCGTACAAACCTGGGGAATACCTGCAACCATGGGCGGGCTGATGGTAGCAGGTTTTGTTTATGTCATTTTAGGTGCTTTAGTTAAAGTGAAAGGCAGCGGTTTTATTCATAAACTCTTACCGCCTGTCGTTGTCGGTCCAGTGATTATTATTATCGGTTTAGGCCTTGCACCTATGGCTGTGAATATGGCATTGGGTAAAACGGGCGATGGGAGTACAGTGCTGGTCGAGCCTAACATCGCACTGTTTATTGCATTAATGTCATTGGCAACCACAGTCGCAGTAGCAGTATTTGCCAAAGGGGTATTGAAATTAATGCCAATCCTAGCAGGTATTCTTGTTGGTTATGGTCTTAGTTTATTTTTCGGAATTGTTGACTTCTCCCCGGTTCATCAAGCTGCCTGGCTTGCCATGCCAAATTTTGTCGCACCAGAGTTTCACTGGCAAGCCATCCTCTTTATGATCCCAGTTGCTATTGCTCCTGCGGTTGAACATATCGGTGATCTGTTAGCTATATCTAACGTAACTGGCAAAGATTACATGAAGAAACCTGGGTTACATCGCACGCTTACTGGCGATGGTGTTGCAACAATGGCAGCGTCTGCATTTGGTGGACCACCGAATACAACCTACTCAGAAGTGACTGGTGCAGTGACGCTTACTAAAAACTTCGATCCTAGAATTATGACTTGGACAGCGATTACCGCTATCTGTTTAGCCTTTATAGGAAAATTAGGTGCGCTCATGCAAACCATTCCATTACCCGTGATGGGCGGCATCATGTGTTTGCTTTTCGGTTCTATTGCAGCCGTGGGACTCGGTACGTTAATTCGTAACCAAGTTGACTTAAACGAACCACGTAATTTAAGTATTGTGGGAGTGACATTAGTATTTGGTATTGGTGGTATGGCTTTCGGTATCGGAGAATTTAGTTTAACTGGGATAAGTTTATGTGGCTTAGTTGCCATTGTAATGAACTTAATTTTACCTAAAACCCCCGAAACAACTAAAGCGTCATAAAAGAGAAAACAAACAGTAAAATAGACAATAAAAAACCTAAAGTGAAAACACTTTAGGTTTTTTTGTATCTGGTTAATAACGGCAACCGATATGAACCAAGCATAGAAACTATAATTTATGCAATAGTGCGGGCTATAGCATAATCTGAAGCTTACTCAGCGCCTTCTTCAGTACGGAACTTATCAGCAGTTTCTTTGATAATTGGCTGTAATTCGCCTTTTTGGTACATTTCAGTGATGATGTCACAACCACCAATTAATTCACCTTCAACCCACAATTGTGGAAATGTTGGCCAGTTAGCAAATTTTGGTAATTCAGCACGGATATCTGGATGCTGTAAAATATCAACGAATGCAAACTGCTCTCCACAGTTAATCATAACTTGAGCGACTTGAGATGAAAAACCACAGCTTGGTAACTTTGGAGAACCTTTCATATATAAAATAATTGGGTTTTCACTGATTTGCTGTTTAATCTTGTCTACTGTTTCCATTGTAATTCCTAAGTGCAACTTAATAATCTTGACCCATTGTACTCGACCCTGAGCCATAACAAAATCCCACAGTTTGTAGGGTTATAATAAAAAACGCTTTTTTAGATGGTCACTATCGACATTATTCATCAAACAATGATTCACATCACAAAAATTTTAAGTACAATGTCGGCAGAGCAATGATGCCTAAGTGGTACTCATACAATAACGATAACCTATGTCCATGGAGAGATAATAATGGCTTTCGAATTACCAGCATTACCATATGCTAAGAACGCACTTGCACCACACATTTCTGAAGAGACTATTGAATATCACTACGGTAAGCATCACAACACTTACGTTGTTAAGCTTAATGGTCTTGTTGAAGGTACTGAATTTGCTAACAAAACATTAGAAGAAGTTGTTAAAACTTCTACTGGTGGCATGTTCAACAACGCTGCTCAAATCTGGAACCACACTTTCTACTGGAACTGTTTAGCTCCAAATGCTGGCGGCGCACCTACTGGTCCTATCGCTGATGCAATTAACGCAGCTTTCGGTTCTTTCGAAGAGTTCAAAGCTAAGTTTACAGATTCTGCTGTAAACAACTTCGGTAGCGCTTGGACTTGGTTAGTAAAAAATGCTGACGGTACTGTTTCTATTGTTAACACTAGCAATGCTGCTACTCCGTTAACTGACGAGTCAGTAACATCACTACTAACAGTTGATGTTTGGGAACATGCTTACTACATCGATTACCGTAACGTTCGCCCTAACTACATGGCTGCGTTCTGGGAACTTGTTAACTGGGATTTCGTTAACGCAAACTTCGCCGGTTAATCTACCCACAAAGTAACAATTGAGATGAAGTAAAAGGAGCCTAATGGCTCCTTTTTTATTACTCAAAATGAGATATTTTTCATTTACCCATCTAATACCAAACGCATTTATAGTTAAATAAAACTTTTGCAACAGTTGCAATTGCAACTGTTTATCATTGTTTTTATTGATAATTTTTATTTCTAATTTCTCGCCAAGTTCAAATCTCTAGCCTAGACTTAATTTAGCAAGTGGGTTTATTTACTCATTTAAGACAGTCAAATGTCACCGTAAAAACAAACCAAACATGCGCTATCACATACTTTCTTTCAGCTAAGTTTCAAGGGGTTTCTTATGGGCATATTCGAACATTACCAACAACGTTATGAACAAAAGCTAGATGAAGAATATTCATTACAACAGTTTCTTGAAATCTGTAAGGAAGACAGAAGTGCATATGTTTCAGCCGCCGAAAGAATGCTAATGGCAATTGGTGAGTCTGAAACAATTGATACATCAAAAGATCCTGTTTTAAGTCGTATTTTTTCAAACCGACTTATTACTCACTATCCAAGTTTTAAAGATTTCTATGGGATGGAAGAATCAATTGAACAAATTGTTTCTTACTTAAAACATTCAGCTCAAGGGTTAGAAGAGTCTAAACAAATACTTTATCTACTAGGGCCAGTTGGCGGCGGTAAGTCATCTTTAGCAGAAAAACTTAAGTCACTCATGCAAAAGGTACCAATTTTTATTTTAACAGCCAATGGCGTGCGTAGTCCTGTTAACGATAGTCCACTGTGTTTATTTGACGCAGAAGAAGACGGAGAACTACTAAGCAAAGAATATAATATTCCTACTCGATACATTAAAACCATCATGTCACCTTGGGCAGTGAAACGGTTACATGAGTTTGGTGGCGATATTACTAAATTTAAAGTCGTTAAAGTATATCCTTCTATTCTTGATCAAACTGCAATCGCTAAAACTGAACCAGGAGATGAAAATAACCAAGATATATCGGCACTAGTCGGTAAAGTAGATATTCGTCAGCTTGAACACTTCTCACAAGATGATGCCGATGCCTATGCCTATTCAGGGGCTTTATGTCGAGCAAACCAAGGTGTGATGGAGTTTGTTGAGATGTTTAAAGCACCGATAAAGGTACTGCATCCACTATTAACAGCCACTCAAGAAGGTAATTATAACGGAACAGAAGGATTATCGGCCCTTCCCTACAACGGCATGATATTGGCTCATTCGAACGAGTCAGAGTGGACAACATTTAGGAACAATAAAAATAATGAAGCATTTTTAGATAGGGTTTATATCGTTAAAGTGCCATATTGTTTACGTGTATCCGAAGAAATTGAAATTTACCAAAAACTGTTATCAAACTCCGAGCTATCTAAAGCGCCTTGTGCACCTGGTACACTAGAAACCTTAGCGCAATTTAGTATTTTATCCCGTCTAAAAGCACCAGAGAACTCATCAATCTATTCAAAAATGCGCGTGTATAACGGCGAGACATTGAAAGATACCGATCCCAAAGCAAAATCCTTTCAAGAGTATCGTGATTATGCTGGCGTCGACGAGGGCATGAACGGGTTATCAACCCGCTTTGCGTTCAAGATACTATCTCGAGTATTCAACTTCGACGATACAGAAATTGCAGCTAACCCTGTGCATCTGTTTTATGTCCTTGAAAAACAAATCGAGCAAGAACAATTCCCTAACGAAATCAGTGAAAAGTACTTAGAGTTTTTAAAAGGATATCTAATCCCTAAATATGTCGAATTTATCGGAAAAGAAATTCAAACTGCCTATTTAGAATCCTATTCCGAATATGGCCAAAATATTTTCGATAGGTACGTCACCTATGCTGATTTCTGGATTCAAGATCAAGAGTTCAGAGACCCAGAAACAGGCCAACTGTTCGATAGATCAGCTTTAAATGCCGAACTTGAGAAAATTGAAAAGCCTGCAGGAATAAGTAACCCTAAAGATTTTCGAAATGAAATCGTTAACTTTGTTCTTCGTGCACGTGCCAATAATGAAGGCAACAACCCACTTTGGACAAGTTACGAAAAACTGCGAGTGGTGATTGAGAAAAAAATGTTTTCTAACACCGAAGATTTACTCCCCGTTATTTCATTTAATGCGAAAACATCTGCTGACGATCAACGTAAGCATGATGATTTTATCAACCGAATGATGGAAAAAGGCTATACCCAAAAACAAGTAAGACTGCTATCAGAATGGTACTTAAGAGTCCGTAAGTCATCATAAATGTCGCTTAGTGAGCCTAGTCGTTGTGGGCGATTTTCATTTGAAAATTGCCCTCATTAGGCCATCTTTTAACGAGCTACATTAGGAGCTGTGTATGGCAAATTTTATTGATAGACGCCTAAACGCTAAAGGTAAAAGCACTGTAAACCGTCAACGATTTATTGAACGATATAAAAAACAAATCAAAAAGTCTGTCAGTGAAGCAGTGACACGCCGCAGCGTGACCGACATTGATAAAGGCGAGAAGATCAGTATTCCGACACGAGATATCAGTGAGCCCATTTTTCATCAAGGACAAGGTGGTATAAGAGAAAGAGTCCACCCAGGCAACGACCAATTTAATCAAGGCGATCAAATCGAGCGCCCTAAAGGTGGTGGTGCAGGTGACGGAAGTGGCGAAGGTGATGCATCAAATTCTGGTGAAGGTAAAGATGAGTTTTTATTTGAGATATCAAATGATGAATACCTAGAATTGCTATTTGAAGATTTGGCTCTGCCTGACTTACAGCAAACCAACGCCAAACAAATGGTGGAATTTGAAACCTACCGCGCTGGTTTTACCAATGTCGGTGTACCTGCCAATATAAACATCGTTCGTTCTTTACGGTCTTCACATGCAAGACGCATTGCAATGACCGCAGGAAAAAAGAAAAAACTCGCACAATTAAAAGCTGAGTTATCAAATCTTGAAAACACTCCCGGTACCCAAGCTGAAGTTATAATCGATTTAAAACAACAAATTGACGACTTACAGAAAAAAATTGATAGCGTTCCTTTTATCGATAGTTTTGATTTACGTTTTAATAATTTTGCTAAGCGTGAAAAACCTTCAAGCCAAGCAGTAATGTTCTGTCTAATGGATGTCTCAGGTTCTATGGATCAAGCAACAAAAGACATGGCAAAGCGATTTTATATCTTGTTATATCTTTTTCTAACGCAAACATACAAAAACTTAGAAGTCGTTTATATACGCCATCATACTCAAGCTAAAGAAGTCGATGAGCATGAGTTTTTTTATTCACAAGAAACAGGCGGCACAATTGTATCAAGTGCATTGAATTTAATGCATGAAATCCAACAGAAACGTTACCCTGCCGATGAATGGAATATCTATGCAGCACAGGCATCAGACGGCGACAATTGGGCTGATGACTCCCCTGTCTGTAAACAAGTGTTAGCAGAAAAGATATTACCAGTATCTCGTTATTTCAGTTACATAGAAATTACCCGACGCGCCCACCAAACCCTTTGGCGCGAATACGAAAACCTACAACAAGATTATGCAAATATTGCAGTGCAACATATCCGTGAGGTGGATGATATCTACCCTGTTTTCCGTGAGTTATTTAAAAAGCAGCCTAGCTAAGGAGAACATGATGACGAATCATAAAACCAAAGCAAAACAGCCATTAAGTGATGGGCCAGATTGGAGCTTTGATTTACTTGAAGCTTACATGACTGAAATTGAAAAAGTGGCTGCTTTTTATAAACTCGATAGCTACCCAAATCAAATTGAAGTGATCACTGCTGAGCAAATGATGGATGCATATGCAGGTATTGGTATGCCCATTGGTTACACTCATTGGTCTTTTGGTAAACGTTTTATAGAAACTGAACAAGGTTACCGTCGTGGCCAAATGGGATTGGCCTATGAAATTGTGATTAACTCAGATCCTTGTATTGCTTATTTGATGGAAGAAAACACCATCACAATGCAAGCTTTAGTGATGGCTCATGCAAGCTTTGGACATAACAGTTTTTTTAAGAATAACTATTTGTTCAAAACTTGGACTGATGCAAGTTCAATTATCGACTATTTAGTTTTTGCTAAAAACTACATTCATGAATGCGAGCTTAAATATGGAGTGGAACAAGTCGAGTTAACTGTAGATTCTTGCCATGCACTAATGAATTATGGTGTGGACCGATATAAGCGACCCGCAGAGGTATCGTTTAAAGAAGAGCAAATGCGTCAAAAAGATCGTGAGAGCTACTTACAAAGTCAGGTGAATGACTTATGGCGAACGGTACCTAAAAACCTCGATGAAAACCAACAAGAAAACAGTGCCTCCTTTCCTGATGAACCACAGGAAAATATTCTCTATTTTATTGAAAAAAATGCGCCGCTGCTTGAGCCTTGGCAGCGAGAAATTGTAAGAATAGTTAGAAAAATGGCGCAATATTTTTACCCACAAAAACAAACCCAAGTCATGAATGAAGGCTGGGCAACGTTCTGGCATTACACCATCCTAAATCACATGTTTGATGAAGGTACTGTTACCGATAGGTTCATGCTTGAGTTCTTACAAAGCCACACAGGAGTTGTCGCACAACCTGCGTATAACAGTCCGTATTATAGTGGGATAAACCCTTATGCTTTAGGTTTTAACATGTTTATAGATATCCGACGAATATGTGAATCCCCTACTGAAGAAGATATAAAGTGGTTTCCTGATATCGCTGGCAGTGACTGGCTTACAACCGTTACCTTTGCGATGGAAAACTTTAAAGATGAAAGTTTTATCAGCCAATACCTTTCGCCTAAAGTGATCCGTGATTTTAAATTATTCAGTATTCTTGATGATGACAGCTGTAATCGATTATCAGTATCAGCTATTCACGATGATCGAGGTTACCATCTCATTCGTGAAAAACTATCGCAGCAGTACAATCTATCCAATCTTGAACCAAACATCCAAGTTCAACGAGTAGATATAAATGGTGATCGGTCATTAACATTACGGTATGTGCCAAACAATCGAATACCGCTAGCCGGGAGTCATGAAGAAGTGTTAAAACATTTACATCGTTTATGGGGTTTCGATGTCAGCATTGAACAAGTTGATGCAAGTGGTAAAACAACAGTCTTAGCTCAATGTCCCACAAAGGAAGAACAGCAAAAAATGACTACACTATAGATAGCAATGGTTGATGGTTCACCTTTTTCGACACCAACAAAAAACCAACCTCTCGGTTGGTTTTTTAATTGCTGTTTTTATTTATCGTTTTTTGCAATTTCTGCAGGCATGTCATCACGTAGCTTTTGCCACATTATGCCACTGTTAATGCCGTTGGACTTCATCAGCGCAGGCACTTCAGTATATTTACCTTCCTGAGCTAATTTTTCTAGCGCTTTATAAAAATCCAGCGCAATAGTGCGTGCTTCTTGGCTTGAAAAGTAATAACGACCAACACGACTGTATAAGCCTTTAAAGCCGTTAAGAATTAATACATAAAGTGGGTTTCCGGATGAAAAAGCCAAAGCATGATGTAATTCATAGTCATAATCAGCATACGCTTCAGCTGTTTCTTCTAACTCATGAATTTTGGCTAATACTTCCTGCGCTTTTTCAGGGTTATTTCGAACAGCACCACGAAAATAAATCGCACTGACGTTCGCCCTTGCTGATAACAATTGATCCACCAATAGTGGAAATCCGTCAGGATTAAGATCAGCAATAGTTTCTAGGATATTAAGCCCTGATGTTTCCCAAAAGTTATTGACTTGGGTTGGTTTACCATGCTGAATCTTAAGCCAGCCATCACGTGCTAATCGTTGAAGTACTTCACGTAACGTGGTTCTAGTGACACCAATTAACTCTGATAGTTCTCGCTCAGCAGGTAAAATTGAACCTGGTGGGAATTTATTTTCCCAAATAGAACGGACGATATACTTCTCTGCAAAACTTGCAGGACCTTTTGCATTGATAATTGTCAACTTGAACATCCTGTGATTACTCAATGAACTGATCATACCAGAGGTATTCCAAATAGGCACTATTGATAAAGGTCAAACACACTGTTCTACAACGTTATTGGTGAATAAACAGACGATACAGGTAAAGAATGTGAGATAGGAGTTATATTCGTTATTTTTTTTCGTCCCAAAAATTAATTCGCATTACAATAGAAACCGTTTGCGCTAAACTAGCGCCAAAATTAATGGATGTAAGTTAGTGGTACAACTAACGAATTTTGAAATATCAAACAAAAGCAATATAAAACAACAACATAAATAGAGTTAAGCTTTGTCATTTTGCAATCATTAGACAAAATAGTTTAGGGGCAAAATCACCAACCATAACAGCAGTTTTTGTTTTGGCTTAAATTGGTCTACAAAATTCCTTCCTCAAAAATTCACTATCGTAAATTCATAACTGGAGAGGCTATTATGCCGTCAACCACTGGTGCTGCGTTTTTTAGTAACTTTTTGGGTAACTCCCCAAAATGGTACAAATACGCAATATTATCGTTTCTTGTAATAAATCCCCTTTTATTCTTTTTAGTCAGTCCGTTCGTTGCCGGGTGGGTATTAGTAATAGAATTTATTTTTACCTTAGCTATGGCATTGAAGTGCTACCCACTTCAGCCTGGTGGTTTACTAGCGATACAGGCAGTCATGATTGGCATGACTTCCCCAACACAGGTACTGCATGAGATAGAAGCAAACTTAGAAGTTTTATTGCTACTCATATTTATGGTTGCTGGTATTTACTTCATGAAGCAGTTGCTTCTTTTTGTATTCACCAAAATGATCACTAAAGTACGCTCTAAAATTATTGTTTCATTGATGTTTTGCGTATCTTCCGCTTTCCTTTCAGCATTTTTAGACGCTTTAACTGTTATTGCCGTCATCATTGCGGTCGCAGTCGGGTTCTACTCTATTTATCATAAAGTTGCCTCAGGCAAAGACTTTAGCTGTGACAAAGAACATGACCATACTTCAGAAGAGCGTGAACAACTTAACGATGAAGAACTTGAAGCTTTCCGTGGTTTTCTACGTAACTTGCTGATGCATTCAGGTGTTGGTACAGCACTTGGTGGTGTATGTACTATGGTTGGTGAACCACAAAACTTGATCATTGCAGCGCAAGCGCACTGGCAGTTTAGTGAGTTTTTCCTTCGCATGTCACCAGTCACTATGCCTGTGTTTATTGCTGGGATAACAACCTGTTTCTTGGTCGAGAAATTTAAATTATTCAGCTATGGTGCAMAATTACCAGATGCTGTTCATAAAATTCTAAGTGACTATTCAGATTACGAAGATCAAAATCGTACTAAAGCGGATAAAGTGAAGTTACTTGTTCAAGCATTGGTAGGGGTTTGGCTAGTTATTGGTCTTGCATTCCATTTAGCTTCTGTCGGACTGATTGGTTTATCTGTGATTATTTTAACCACAGCATTTAATGGCGTTACAGATGAACATGCATTGGGTAAAGCATTTGAAGAAGCCTTACCCTTTACTGCACTATTAGCCGTGTTTTTTGCTGTTGTCGGCGTAATCATTGACCAACACTTATTCGCGCCAGTGATTCAATGGGCATTAAGCTTTGAAGGAAACGCGCAACTGGTTATCTTCTATATTGCCAACGGCTTACTGTCCATGGTGAGTGATAACGTCTTTGTCGGAACAGTTTATATTAACGAAGTTAAAGCCGCTCTCATCAATGGTCAAATCACCCGCGATCAATTTGACTTACTTGCCGTTGCAATTAACACAGGTACTAATTTACCTTCAGTGGCAACACCAAACGGCCAAGCCGCATTCTTGTTCTTATTAACGTCTGCATTAGCACCATTAGTTAGATTGTCATACGGCCGTATGGTTTGGATGGCTTTGCCTTATACGATTGTGTTATCTATCGTCGGTATTATTGCAATTGAATCAGGTTTCTTAACCGATATGACGCAATACTATTATGATAATCAAATCATTATTCACCATTCAGCCAAAGATATTGGTGGAATTTCGGTTGGACATTAATGCCAATTTGAATTAAGTTTGACCTGAAAACACCCTCAATCGAGGGTGTTTTTTTATCGTCATAAATCGACAGGAGATTGATTTGACTGGTTTACAGGAATTTACTCGTTCTCGTACTGCATGGCTATTGCTACTTTTATCCGCAATAGGCCTAGAAGCAGCTGCATTATTCTTTCAGTACGTAATGGAATTAGACCCTTGTGTCATGTGTATCTATGTACGTGTGGCTGTATTAGGGTTAATTATTGCAGGAATTATAGGCGCCTTAGCACCTAAATTCTGGTTAACTCGCTTTCTTGGTCTCATTGGTTGGGGAGTCAGCGGCGTTTGGGGCTTATCGTTATCGCTTGAGTTAAATGAATTACAAGTTAATCCATCACCCTTTTCTACTTGTTCGTTTTTCCCAGAGTTTCCAACTTGGATGCCATTAGATCAGTGGCTGCCTTCGGTCTTTTCTCCAACGGGTATGTGTAGCGATGATCCTTGGACATTTTTGTCAGTGAGTATGGCGCAGTGGATGGTTGTCACTTTTGTTATCTATCTACTCGTTCTGGCGGTGATGCTACTTCCAGCAATAAAACCGTTAAAGCGCAGCTAACACCACGAAGTTGATTCGTTTATAAAAGAAAAAAGCACTCAATCAGAGTGCTTTTTTGTGGTCAATCAAATCTAACTTCACTTGTTCTAACCCGTAGCGTTAATCTAGGTCTTTCAAGGGCCATAGAACAATATGGTCAAAAACATCTTTAACTCGTTTCTCGTTAATGGTTTTCCCTTTAACTGAGATACCCGCTGCGTGCATTGCCTCTTTCGAACCGGTTAATAATGGATGCCAAGAAGGAAGCTCCCTGCCATCATGCAGACGCTTATAAGCACAAGAGTCAGGCAACCAAGTTAACTCTGCAATATTATCGACGGTAATCGCTGTACAAGCTGGCACATATTTAAATCGTTCAGGATAATGACGACAGGCGCACGTTTCATCATCGAGTAGATGACAAGCAGCATCTGTGTAATACAGATCCTCGGTTTCATCATCAATTAACTTATTCAGACAACACTTACCACAACCATCGCACAATGATTCCCATTGCACGGTGGTAAGTTGGTTAAGCTTTTTTTCAACCCAAAAAGACATAATTCAATACGGTAATAACTTACAATACCAGTATTGTATCATTATTTAATAGGAGGATTTTTGATTCGTTCAGATAGATAGGTCACAGTCAGTAAGAAATGTTCTTTTTTTGACCAAGCTTGCAGCAGTCGGAAATTATTATAAACCAGATACTCTCGGCCTTTTTCGCCATCAGGCATTAAGAAAGACACTTGCATGTCATCACGTTTAGGTAAATCATTGCCGTTGTATCGACGAACGCCCAGATCTTGCCACTCATTAAATGTTTGAGTGTGGTCAGCACCAATCAGATACTGCGGAACTGGATTAACTGAACTAACTTGTCTTCCCCAAGTTTCATCGTTTTTCCATCCGGTATCTTTAAGCATTGCAGCTGCAGTAGCAAAAGCGTCAAATTGGTTGTTCCAAATGTCTTTGTTTCCATCTCCATTGCCATCCTGGGCATAGGCTAGATATTGAGATGGCATTAACTGCATATGGCCCATAGCACCTGTTGAGGAACCAATTAATTGCTCATAGGTAACTTGTTGGCTATCGATGATTTGCAGCGCTGCGATAAACTCATCGATGTAAAACTGTTCTTTTACACCTGAATAGGCATTAGAAGCAGTGACAGATAAAATAGGAAAATTCCCCTTCTGTTCACCAAATTCTGAAGTCATTCCCCATAAGGCGACGAGAAAACGAGGCTGAACACCGTAACGGTCACCCAGCGCAATTAACGCATCTTCTTGTTCTTTAAACATTGCCCTAGCAGTGCTGACTGTTATTTCAGGTGCATTTTGTGGAATATAACTTTCTAGATTAATGCTCTTATCAGCGCCGTTAACAGTGGCACGTTTAAACACTTTTATTTTAGAAAAGTGTTTATTAATAGTATTTTGTGAAACACCAGCCTGTATTGCTTTGTTTTTTAATGAAGCTAAATAATCATCGAAAGTAACGGTTTGCTGTGCATGAGCAATGTTAAAAGTAATCAGAGAGATGACTACTGATGAAATGATCTTCCCAATCATAAAATGTCCTAAGTTAACTCATTACTGCTGTTTTTGTTCTTATTAACTAAACGTTAACACATTTGTGTTAACGTCGAAATACTAAAATTGATAACTGTATTAAAAACAAGCTATTGTAAATTTAATATCATTTAAAAAAACGCTTTTCAGGCCAATAAACTATCACTGTAATAACAGGCGACGCTAGTCTTTTATCCCTAAACTTTTTCTGTGTTCATCTAACAAATTCGTGACTGGTGGCGGGATTTGTAAATAAAAGCCTTTATCTGCTAATTCTGATTTGACCTTCTCAATATCAGCCATCGCTAACTCAGTACGTTTGGATAAAGGCACCATCATAACCAATTTGGGAGTGCCAAACATTTGCATTAATGCTTCAGGTACAGCGTCAAAAACATCACGTTTTTCAACGAATAAGTAAGTATCAATTTTTCGGCTGCTTTTATATACTGCGCATATCATTTTGAAGTTAAATTCCTATGTTTCTTGCTTGATAGTCAACAACGCACACTATAACATGGACAGTCATAATTTAATTGCAAATCAGTTCACACACTGAAATTTTTGGAGATTAACGCCTGGATGGCCACACAAAGTCTTGAGCTCAAAGCGACCTCTTTTACTCTTTCAGTTCTTCATATCAATACACACGATATAAGTGCGATAGCTGCTGATTTAGACAGAAAGCTATCCCAAGCACCGCAATTCTTTATCGGCGCACCATTAATTTTAAATTTAAGTACGATAGAACAACACGACGTTAATCTTGCTGCATTAAAACAACTTCTTACTGATAACCAATTAATCATCGTTGGTGTAACATCTGCAAACGATGATATTAGTAAACAAGCAAAATCGTTAGGCCTTGCGGTCGTTAAATCGGGCAAACAAGCCAAGAATATGCCAGCCCCAACCAAAGAAACCAAAATCATTAAACAAAATGTACGTTCAGGGCAGCAAATTTATGCAAAAAATGCTGACTTAATCATTTTTGGTGCGGTTGGTAATGGCGCAGAAGTGATTGCGGATGGTAGCATTCATATATATGGCGCTTTACGAGGTAAAGCAATGGCGGGAGCTTCAGGTGATCGCAATAGCATCATCATAGCCAATAGCCTTGACGCCGAATTAGTATCAATTGCTGGACAATATTGGCTAGCAGAACATTTGCAGCAGCATTGTAGCGATCAACGCGGTTGTGTTCGTCTTAATGACGAAACACTCATGGTTGAATCATTGCCTCAATAGTTGGCAACATAAAAGGATATAATAACAAATGGCACAAATAATTGTTGTCACATCAGGTAAAGGTGGCGTAGGTAAAACAACGTCAAGTGCAGCTATTGCGACTGGTTTAGCACTTAAAGGGAAAAAGACTGTTGTTATCGATTTCGATATCGGTTTACGTAATCTTGATTTAATTATGGGTTGTGAGCGCAGAGTTGTTTATGACTTCGTCAACGTTATCAACGGTGAAGCTAATCTCAATCAAGCACTAATTAAAGATAAACGTTGTGATAAGCTATTTATTTTACCAGCGTCACAAACCCGTGATAAAGATGCACTGACTAAAGAAGGTGTAGGCGGAGTGCTTGATGAACTCAGCAAAGACTTTGACTATATTGTTTGTGACTCACCAGCGGGTATTGAACAAGGTGCAATGATGGCCTTGTATTTTGCAGACATCGCTATTGTAACGACTAACCCAGAAGTGAGTTCTGTACGAGATTCAGACCGTATTCTTGGTATGTTACAAAGTCGCTCTCGTCGTGCAGAACAAAATCTTGAACCAATTCAAGAGTTTTTATTATTAACTCGCTATTCACCTGCTAGAGTTAAAACAGGTGAAATGTTAAGTGTCGAAGACGTATCAGAAATTTTAGCCATTAAGTTAGTCGGTGTAATTCCTGAATCACAAGCAGTATTAAAAGCATCAAACTCTGGTATTCCAGTCATTAACGATGAAGAAAGTGATGCAGGTTTAGCGTACGCTGACACTGTGGCGCGTTTACTTGGTGATGAAGTACCATTTCGTTTTCTGACAGAAGAGAAAAAGGGATTCTTAAAAAGGATATTTGGTAGCTAACTATGTCTATACTTGATTATTTTAGAAGCAATAAAAAAACCAACACAGCGGTGACAGCCAAAGAGCGCCTGCAAATTATCGTTGCTCATCAACGTGGTGAACGTGATGCACCTGATTACTTCCCAAAAATGAAACAAGAGATCATTGAAGTTATCCGCAAATACGTTCATATCTCTGAGGATCAGGTATCAGTTCAGCTTGACCAAAATGATGACAAGCTGTCGGTACTTGAGTTAAACGTCACTTTACCTGATGGTAAATAACGTTTTTCAGGTCATAGCTTACTAAGCTGAACCTCACTATAAAAAAGCCAAGATAAAACGTATCTTGGCTTTTTTAATATCGTTAACTCAATAGCCTTGCTGACTGTATAAAAGTTCCTTTCGTGTTAACCAAACTTTATTTCTTCTAGGCTATCTTTAATGATGCTCGCTCGCCAGCCAGTTAATAATAATGGCGTGTCTGTTTGTTTTTTATGATAAAGCCACAGTAAAAATTCATGAATGAGACGTTTAGAGCCAATAAACTCAATCGCGACATCATGTTGCTCAGCCAGTTGCGTGAGGATGACTTTAACTTCTTTAAATGAGGCTTTATAACCATTTTTAAGGGCTATCACGTCCACAGCTTCTGGTAAATTTTCTAAATCTGCTGTTTGAAGCAGTTTGATGATCTCTTTACCATGGAAACGCTTTTCATGATCGGTTAAGTCATTTAATTGATTCAACTCAACTACCGTTTTCGGCTGTTTTTTTGCTAAAGCAATCAAGGCATGATCTTTAATGATAAAGCCAAGTGCAGAATCTTTCTTTAATGCTTTTTGTAAACGCCAAGTGGCCAATACTTTCAAGTAAGCCAATTGTTTTGGGAATAACTGAAACGCATTTTTCACCTTTAAATAAGCAAACTCTTCATCAGGCGGCGTTAAACGCCCTTCTGTCATCCGCTCACCCTCTTCCAGCAACCAATCCATGCGGCTGGCTTGATTAACTTTTTCAAGTAATTGTGGGTAAAGGTTATATAAATAGTAAACATCATTCGCGGCGTATTGTAATTGTGCATCGGTTAACGGACGTTTCATCCAATCAGTTCGTGACTCGCCTTTATCAATCTCAATGTCTAAAAACATATTAACTAATTTTGCGTAACCAACCCCATGTCCCAAACCACATAAGCTAGCGGCAATTTGGCTATCAAATAAAGGACTTGGCTGACATTGTCCGTAACGTGCGAACACTTCTAAATCTTCACTACAAGAATGCACAAGTTTAGTAATTGAAGTATTTGTTAATAACTCCCAAAAACACGATAAATCAGGCAGAGCAACGGGATCGATTAGCGCCAATGTTTTGCCATCATAGGCTTGAATAAGACCCAACTTCGCGTAGTAGGTTCTTGTTCTTACGAATTCAGTGTCTAAGACCAGTAATTCACTTTGTTGATATTGTGCCACTAACGCTTCTAAACTTGCTTGGTCACTAATGTATTCGAACGATAACAAAATTCACTCCAGTATTAACTTATCGCCAATGAAAGGTCTAAATAGGATGCATTAAAAAGCCGGCAACTGCCGGCTTTACTTTACGCTGATTTAACTTCGTCTCGAAGCTCTCGTCGTAAAATCTTACCTACATTGGATTTTGGTAACTCATCTCTGAATTCTACCAGCTTTGGTACCTTATATCCTGTTAAATGATGACGACAATGTTTAATAATATCGCTATCAGTTAAGCTGTTATCTTTTGCGACGACAAATACTTTAACTAATTCACCGCTGGCTTCATTTGGAACACCAACAGCCGCAACCTCAATAACTTTAGGATGCAGTGCAATGACATCTTCAACTTCATTTGGAAATACATTAAAACCTGATACCAAAATCATGTCTTTTTTACGGTCAACAATGAAAAAGAATCCTTTTTCATCCATATAGCCAATATCACCAGTCGCTAGCCAACCTTCTTTGTCGATGACTTTTGCAGTTTCCTCTGGACGCTGCCAGTAGCCTTGCATAACTTGCGGGCCTTTCGCAAATAGCTCACCAGTTTCACCTTGAGCTAATACATTACCTTCATCATCACGCACTTGTATGTCAGTTGACGGCGCAGGGAAACCAATCGATCCGTTATAACCATCAAGGTTATAAGGACAACACGTCACCAGTGGCGATGCTTCAGTTAACCCATAACCTTCAAGTAATCGCGTCTTAGTAATGCTTTGCCATTTGTCAGCAACGGCTTTTTGTACGGCCATTCCGCCGCCAATAGAAAGCTTTAAGCGGCTGAAATCAAGACTATTAAAGTCTTCATCATTAACTAGGGCGTTGAATAACGTGTTAACCCCTGTCAACGCTGTAAAAGGATACTTCTTTAACTCGCCAACGAACGCTGGTAAATCACGAGGATTAGTAATTAATAAGTTTTTACTGCCTTTATGTAAAAACAGCAAACAGTTAACAGTGAGTGCGAAGATGTGATAAAGCGGCAATGCAGTAACGACAAATTCGGTACCATCTTTCAAAGCTGGCGAATATGCACCATTGGCTTGCAAAACATTACTCACAACGTTTTTATGACTCAACATCGCGCCTTTTGAAACACCCGTAGTACCACCGGTATATTGCAAGAAAGACAAATCCTCTGGTGAAATCTCAGGTTTTACGTATTGTAAACGACGGCCTTTACTTAAAGACTGCCTAAAAGACAATGCATGAGGCAAGTTGTATTTAGGCACCATCTTCTTGATGTACTTAACCACGAAGTTGACTAAGGTTCTTTTTGGTGCACTCAGTTGATCACCTAACCCAGTGATGATCACCGATTCTACAGGCGTTTCTGAAACCACTTCTTCCAATGTACGTGCAAAATTCGACACAACGACAATGGCTTTAGCACCAGAATCAACTAACTGATGTTTTAATTCTCTTGGGGTATATAGAGGGTTAACATTAACCACGACCATGCCCGCACGTAATACACCAAATAATGCAATTGGGTATTGCAGTAAATTAGGCATCATCAAGGCAACTCTGTCGCCTTTTTCTAACTTGAGTTCATTTTGTAAATAGGCTGCAAATGCACGACTTCTTTCTTCTAACTTCCTATAAGTCAGTGTCGCCCCCATATTGATAAACGCAGGTTGGTCAGCATATTTAGCTACCGCAGATTCAAACATATCGACAAGCGTTGAAAATTGCGCTGAGTCAATTTCTGCCGGTACGTGTTCTGGTAAATTATTAATCCAAGGCTGGTCCACAAAATTCTCCTATTTATCCTGACCATTGCTAAGAAGACGGGCTTCAATTTTTACAAGGTCGAAGATCACTGCACTTAAAACTAGCTGATATTTTTATTATTGTTATGAGTTGCAGTAAAAACGTTATTGATAGTTATTATTCTTGAGCCGCAAAAAATCATACGACCGTTTTAATTCAGACCATAATCACATAAATAAATTAAAAATCCTAGTGATTTTAAAACAAAGAAAGCTTAATTTAGAATAAATGTTCTAATCGTGTTAGCAACTTGTGCTGCGCTTCCCATATGTAAATGGTGATCGCCTTTAATCTGCACATTCGTAAGCTGTGTAAACCACAGCTTAGCTTGCGGTATTGCTAATTTTAACTGTTTATAGCCCTCTTCGGCTAATATTAATAAACAAGGGGTATCACTGACGCTCATTAAAACATCAACCTGTTCAAAGGTTAATCTATAAGGAGAATCCAGTTTCAAACGAGGATCACTTTTCCAACAATATTGATGATCTTTGATTTCAAGATTTCGCTTTATAATTAACTCACACCACTTAGGATCCATACCAGTGAGCTTATGACGGGCATTTACGGCCCGCTCAAGCATTAAGTTTGATGAAGACTCAGGTATCTTCTGTCCCTGAATCCCAGCTTGATTGAATCTGATATGCTGCTGAAAGCTTCTATTGACTCTTGCTTTAAATTTCGACACATCTTCAAATAATGGCGATAAAGCTTCAATTAATATGAGTTGCTTTAAGCTATCAGGGAAAGCCGCATTATAAGCTGCCGCAACTATCCCACCTAAAGAGTGTCCGATAACGGTTACAGGCTGGTCCTGCTTAAGTAATAAAACGAGTTCGTGCAAATCGTAGAGGTAATCAATCCAATGCAAAGGATATTGCCCTGGACGATGTTGAGATAAGCCATGACCAGGCCAATCTACGGCAATAATTTGATAATCTGTAAGTACTTGCTGCTCAGATAGCGCATTAACTAACGGTACGAAGCTGTCGGCATTATCTAACCAACCATGTAAAGCCAGTAAAACGGGTTTGTTACTACTTCCATATCGCTTTGCTGCTAAACGAATATGAGCCAATTGAAAATCAACATCTTCAAATTCTAATGCCGCATCAATTGGCTCATTCATCATTGTCTTCTTTATCAGTTATAGCGTGGTTATTTCGCTTTTTTAACAAATTTTAAAGTCATACGATCACTTTCACCAATCGCGAGATATTTATCTTTGTCCTGATCTTCAAGGGCTAAACGTGGCGGTAATGTCCAAACACCTTTTGGATAATCTTTTGTATCCTTAGGGTTGGCATTCACTTCCGATGACGCCGCTAATGTAAAGCCGACTTTTTCAGCCAGTGCAATCATTTCAGCCTGATCCATATAGCCGCTATCAAATGACATACCAGGGTTTGCACGATGTTCAACCACACCAAAAACGCCGCCATCTTTTAGTACATTAAAAGAAGCTGTAAAAGCATTTTCAAGTTGTTTCTGGCCAGCCCAATTATGTAAGTTACGGAATGTTAATACATAGTCAGCACTGTTATCTTCACCTAAAACAACAGATGCAGGTGGCTGAAAAGTCACCGTTTTAGCATTACCTACAGCATCTTTGTTATCAGCTAACCAGCTTTGAAACTTTTTACCTGCTTTAGCGTAATATTGAGTGCGCTTAGTATCTTCTTTTGGATTGGTTTCAAAAATACCACCAATGTACTGACCTTTTTCTGCAAGGTAAGGTGCCAAGATTTCGGCATACCAACCGCCGCCAGGCCAAAGCTCAATAACGGTATCATCCGCTTGAACACCTAAAAAAGCTAAGGTTTCAGCAGGATGACGATATCCATCACGGGCTGAATTTTTTTCGCTTCTGAAGCTACTTGCTACAGCTTCTGCGAGTTGAGGGTTAACTTTAACAGCTTGTGCTTTGTCACTTGTTGAATGACCGTGCTCATGTGCAACCACATTTGTACTGATGGTCGATAGACCAATCGAACTTAAACCTAACATTGTGGTTAACAATAACGTACGTTTCATTGTCTTCTCCCTGAAGAAATTGTTTTAAAAAACAGCAACTGATACGACAAAAATTGCTAAGTTGATCACTCTAAACTGTTTCTGGCTTTTTGTCGTCTACTCTTCGCCAACACATCCATAACATAGTGCAGCTAAACACTAACCAGATTATTACCCAAAGCCAAGCTGGTAGCCATGTTAACTGTGATAGCTTAGCCGCATCTCCTTGAGTTGATAAACCAAAAAGAATTGTCGGGCTCGCCATAGCATTAAGCACAATCATCAAACCCAGTGTTCGTAACAAACTGTTAAGCCATGCAAAATTATTAAATTTAAGCGGCATTAGAAACACAACGGCTAACGAAATTAAAATGAATATGGTTAATAAATCTCTCGCCCAGAAAATTAATGATGCCAGGACTGTTGTACCAAGAATGCCTAAGGTAAATTTAATGCCCGCTCGCCAAGTCGCCAATAAGAAGATGATATACCCCCACAGCGCAGCACCGAAATAGCCACTAAAAGTGATGAAAGGTGCAAAGCCCCCTTGGGTAAAACATAAGCCCGCACCATTCGGAAATAGTTGAATTTGAGTGACAATGCCACCACTGGCTATAGCCGCTAATCCGTGGGAAATCTCATGAAAATAGCTTTCAAACCATTTGAAAGGGATGCTGATAATAGGCAGTTTAGTAATCAGAAAAGCAATCAGTAGTTCAAAAAAGAAAAGCCCTTTAGAAGGAATAGCGGATAAGCGAGCAGGCTTAGGATCATGCATATAAATCAATACCCACCATTTGTTGAATTTGCTCTCGTTGGGCAGCATGTTGGTTTAATAAGTATTCTTTAATCGCACCTCCACTTCCTTGAACATGCTGTTGCTGTGATGCGTTAAAATGCGTTTGCTTGTCGTACTGCAATTTTGCATCGACGGCATCGTTAATAACAGATTGCTCAACAAAGACAACGTGCGCATTAGTCGGTTCAGCTGCCTTGGTCAAGGTTTCTTGTTTTGCCGCAGAAGTATGATTCACTTCAGAGACTTGGCGAGCACGAGTTAACCTATCAACTGTCGATTGTTGATTACTTACCGCTTGGTTATTTTGACTATTATTATCAGCAATCTTGTTTGTGTCAGTTCTTAATGTAAATGGATTATAAGAAGACAAAGGCTGAATTGATGATTGCATTGTATGAAGCAAATTGTCCTCCTATTTAACTAAACAAATACTTAACTAAACACATACTTAACTACATTATTAGAAAGCTAATATTAAGCCCATACTTAGCTAATGATAAGCCAAGAGTTAAACACAAACTCATCAAGCAAATAAAGCTAACCTTTTATTCGCGCCCTGGTAATTTTTTCCAAGTCACCGTATCACGCAAATACACGGGAGCAAGCTCATCCACAGGAGTCGATAAACCTTGCTTATATCCCAATTGCGCGAGTTTTAACATCGCTTTGGCATCGGGTAATTTGATATCACTCATTTGTGTAGAATCAAGATTTGACAATAAATCAGGATATGCATCAAACCCAGTGCCACACAGTGTGATCGTTTGCTCAGTATCTAACAGTATATTTACTTGTTCGGGAGTAGATACATGTTCTTCGCCAACTAACGTCGCAATTCCATCTGAATTAGTAAACTGTCCCCAGTATATTTCATTCATTCTTGCATCAATGGCTACAAATACTTGTTTAGCACTGTCAGCGTCAATAGCCATTTGTGCCATTGCTGCCAAAGTAGAAATACCGATAACAGGTATATCATGTCCTAGTGCTAAGCCTTGAGTCATACTTGTACAGATTCGAATTCCAGTAAAACTACCTGGCCCACGCCCATATGCAATCAAGTTTACATCTGCAATCTTAATATTTGCTTCTTTCAATACTTCATCAACCATTGGCAATAAACGCTGGCTATGTTCTCTTGGTGCATTTGCTGAACGACAATGTAAATCTTGGTTATGCAACAACGCTGCCGAACAAGATTCTGTGCAAGTATCTAATGCAAGTATTGTTAAATCTGAATCAATGTGAGCCATGTAAGACGTGTTAACCCTAGAGTAATTCGGTAAATAATGGTCGCTATAATAACTTATGGGATACTTTTTAAAAAGCGTAACGCAGTATCTAAATCACGAGTCCTGCTCATTGGCGGTAATGAATTGATGAATGCTTCGCCATAGGGTCTATTTACAATACGGTTATCACACAGTATTAATACCCCTCTGTCTTTCTCGTCCCTAATGAGACGACCCACACCTTGCTTTAAGCTAATAACGGCTTGAGGTAATGATATAGACGTAAAAGGATCGTTATGACTTCTCTCAGCGTTTGCCGCTCTAGCCCGATATAACGTGTCATCAGGAGAAACAAAAGGCAGTTTGTCGATGATTACGCAGCTAAGTAACCGCCCTCTTACATCAATACCTTCCCAAAAGCTACTTGTCCCCAGCAATACACCATTACCGAGTTGGCGAAATTTATTTAACAAGCTTTGCTTACTCGCCTGTCCTTGTACCAACAAAGGATAATTCACTTTACGTTGAAGCATTATCGCAACTTGCTGCAGCATATGATGACTGGTAAATAAAATAAAAGTCCGTCCTTGAGCTGCATTAATTGCTTGAGTACAGACATCTACGAGTTGATTAACATTAGCTTCAGTTTGGCCTGACTTAGCAAGATGTCTTGGCACACAAAATAATGCTTGGTTTGGATAATCAAACGGACTATCTAAGATAATTTGCTTTGCTTTACCCAGCCCTAACTCGTCAGCAAAATGTTTAAGCTGTCGGTTCACTTGTAACGTCGCCGAGGTAAAAATCCATTGAGTTTGTTTATCAAACAATTGCTGACATTGCTTTGCGATATTAATCGGTGCCATTCTTAACATAGTAAATCGACCACTAGGTTCAACACTGTAAGCGGCATTTTGATCATTACATTCAAAGTACAGTTGAAGCTGTGCAACGATTGAAGAGAGTTGACCTACTACATTATCTAACGTTTCACTGCGGCCAACATGTTCTGTTGTCACAGCAAGCAACGTCGTTAGTTCATTCAATAAATCCCAAGATTGTGTGGCTAAATCTTTATTTGAAATAACGTGGCGCCAATCTGTGACATCCCCCTCAAGTAATGCATTTTGCCAACGAGATAACTTCACTAATAGTCGTTGACTCAGCTGCTCCAATTGAATGCTGTCTCTTAGCTCTGTTCGATACACATCAATAATTTGATTTAGCACTCTGTCGATATCACGCGTCGCAATTTGTTGACCAAAATAGTTAATGCAAACATCAGGAACCAAGTGAGCCTCATCAAAAACGACGACATCGGCTTCTGGTAATAATTCTGCAAATCCTGTGTCTTTTAGTAATCGGTCGGCAAAGAATAAATGATGATTAACCACAACAATTTTCGCATCTTGCGCTTTAATCTTGGCTTTACGACTAAAACAGGCATCGTAATAACTGCACTTTTTACCAGTGCAGCTTTCTTTGGTGCTGGTGACTGTGGCAATGGTGGCCGAATGTTCTGCTACTGAGGTTAAGTTACCAGTATCACCATCTTTGGTCATACTAGCCCATTGATTTATCTTGATCAGCTCATCAACCACTTGCGGTGACATTTGACTTATTTTTTGTAAGTTCTTTTCCAACCTAAGTTGACATAAGTAATTACTGCGACCTTTTAGTAGCGCCGTTTTGGGCGCGACAGAAAACATGGTTAATAATAGTGGTAAGTCTTTGAAGAAAAGCTGTTCTTGCAGGTTTTTACTCCCTGTACTAATGATGACTTGCTTACCACTTAATAATGCTGGGATCAGATAGGCAAACGTTTTACCTACACCTGTACCTGCTTCTAAAATTAAATTGTGTTTATCACTGATGGCACTCGTCACAGCCAAAGCCATGTCATACTGACTTTGCCTTGGTCGATATTGATGAACACTTTTTGCTAAAGCGCCCTGAGGAGAAAAAGCCAAGTCGACTTCTTTGCGTAATTTGCTGCTCACTATGATGCTTAATCTTGCCTTTTTAGTGGAAAAAACAGATAACCGTACTCGGTCATCTATCAAGCTTTTCATTATCCAATGATTTACAACAGTAAACAATGAAATAAAGTTTCTTTGAGTTAAGGCTCTTCATTGATGATTTCGACGATAAACATTGATTTATCTGAATTAAACACCTTACTTGTATATACAAACAGAGCAAAAATAAGCCTAAAAATCATACTGATATAAGATATATTTTTTATTTAGCAAAAAAATGCAAATAGTGTTTATTCTGTATTGCAAACAAAATTAAAAGGGGTTAGATTATTTGTAATGAAATTACACAAGCTAATTTAATAGAGAATTTATTATGTTCATCCGAATCAATACAAACCATCATCATCACCATTTGCGGTAGCCTTCGGATGCTTACTGCCGGAGGACTATTTCCTTCAGGCGGTTGTAAAAACATACATAAACCCCTGAAAGAAATTTCAGGGGTTTTTTAGTTTTAGGCTTTAAATAATTGTTTTTATATCAAATTTAATAGGAATTACATCATGAGCGAAAATAACAGACTGCGTATTGCAATTCAAAAATCAGGTCGCCTTTCAAAAGAATCACAGAAATTACTTAAAAGTTGTGGCGTAAAGTTCAACGTAAACGAACAACGTTTAATTGTACACGCTGACAACATGCCTATCGATTTACTGCGTGTACGTGATGATGATATCCCTGGCTTGGTTATGGATGGTGTCGTTGATTTAGGTATTATTGGCGAGAATGTTCTTGAAGAAGAACAAATAGAACGTCAAACACTTGGTAAGCCAGCTGACTGTGTAAAATTACGTGAATTAGATTTCGGAGCATGTCGCCTTTCACTCGCTGTTCCAAATGAATTTAGCTATGAAGATGCAAGCTCACTAGAAGGTTTACGTATTGCGACTTCTTATCCAAACCTTCTACGTCGTTACATGCAACAAAAAGGCATTAACTATAGCGACTGTATGTTAAAAGGTTCGGTTGAAGTTGCCCCACGTGCAGGATTAGCTGACGGTATCTGTGATTTAGTTTCAACAGGTGCAACTCTTGAAGCGAATGGTTTATACGAAACAGATATCATCTATCAATCAATGGCATGCATTATTCAATCAGCTGAGGAGCAAGTACCTGCAAAACAAGCACTCATCGATAAAATCCTTTCGCGCATGAACGGCGTCGTACGAGCTCGTGAAAGCAAGTACATTCTACTGCACGCACCAAGAGAAACTCTTGATCAAATTGTTGCACTATTACCGGGTGCTGAAAACCCAACCGTATTACCACTCAATGATGATACTGATCGGGTCGCAATCCACGCCGTTAGCACTGAAGATTTATTCTGGGACACAATGGAAGAGTTAACCGCACTGGGTGCGAGTTCAATCCTTGTTATGCCTATCGAAAAAATGGCCGGTTAACTAACACATTTGTCGTAGTGGAGCAGCACATGCAAACACAGCAAACAATGCAAATTCTAGATTGGAATGAATTAAGTTCAACAAAGCAACAAACTGCGCTAAATCGCTCGCCATTAGTTGGTGACAATAGTGTTGAGCGTTCAGTTAGAGACATCATCAACACCGTTGTGGCTGATGGTGATAGCGCTTTAGTCAAATATAGTCAGCAATTCGATGGGGTTAGTATCGATTCCATTACTATGTCTGATGATGATATCTCACTAGCTTGTACCAGAGTATCTGAAGAGGTTAAGTCTGCTGTTGCTAATGCAGTGAATAATATTGAAACGTTTCACCAAGCACAAACATTCCAAGCAATTGATGTAGAAACGCAACCCGGTGTTCGCTGTGAGCTTCGCTCTGAGCCAATTCAGAAAGTCGGTTTATACATACCAGGCGGCAGTGCGCCGCTAATTTCTACGGTAATGATGCTGGCTTTACCAGCTAAAATTGCAGGCTGTGAGCAACGTGTTTTAGTCAGTCCTCCACCAATTAATGACGCAATTGTTTATGCTGCAAAGGTCTGTGGCATCACAGAAATTTATCAGGTTGGTGGTGCACAAGCTATCGCTGCCCTCGCCTTTGGTACAGAATCGGTGCCAAGTGTTGATAAAATCTTTGGTCCCGGTAATCGCTTTGTCACTGAAGCTAAACGTTTAGTTTCACAAGATGGCCGCTGCAGCGTCGCAATTGATATGCCAGCGGGCCCATCGGAAGTACTTGTCATTGCAGACAAACTCGCAAATCCAGCCTTCATCGCGGCTGATTTGTTATCACAAGCAGAACACGGGCCTGATTCACAGGTTATGTTAGTCACAGATTCTGAATCAGTGGCTAATGAAGTCAACCGAGAGCTCAGTAAGCAACTTAACGTCTTATCTCGACAAGATATAGCCGCACAAGCACTCAGTTGCAGCCGGTCTATCATTGTTGATGATATGTCTCAAGCAGCCATGGTATCTAACCTTTATGGTCCTGAGCACTTAATCATACAATCTGAAAAACCTCGTGATGTATTAACCAATATTCGAGCCGCAGGTAGTGTTTTTCTAGGGGCATATACGCCAGAATCAGTTGGCGATTACGCGAGTGGAACCAACCATGTATTACCAACTTACGGATATAGTCGCAGCGTTTCTAGTTTGTCATTAGCTGATTTTTCTCGCCGATTTACCGTACAAGAATTAACTCCACAAGGCTTACAAGGTCTTGGAGAAACAGTCATGGTACTAGCAGAAAATGAGTTACTTGATGCTCATAAAAATGCCGTAGCCATTCGCTTAAATAGCTTATAAAGAGTAAAGATAGATGACAAATAACAGTGAATCCTCATCAAAATCTGCGCTAACGTTAGCAGAATCGTTAGCTAGACCAGAGCTGTTAAGCCTTGTTCCCTATGAAAGTGCGAGACGCATTGGTGGTCGCGGCGATATTTGGATAAACGCCAATGAGTCGCCTTTTAATAATAGCGATTTAGATACATTAAATCGTTACCCTGAATGTCAGCCTGAGCCATTAATTAATGCTTACAGTCAATATGCTAAGGTGCCTGTTGAAAATATCGTTTCAACTCGTGGAGCTGATGAGGGGATTGAGCTACTTATTAGAACCTTCTGCACCCCAGGCGTTGATAAAATAGCTTGCTTTGGGCCGACTTACGGTATGTATGCGATCAGCGCACAAACATACAATGTAGGTGTCAACAATTTAAACCTAACTGATAGCTATCAACTCCCAGAAAATTATGCCTCGCAAATTGATGGCGCAAAAGTCGTCTTTATTTGCAACCCCAATAATCCAACTGGCACGATTATTCAAAAGCAGGATATTACAGCGGCCGTTGAAGCTATGCCAAATGCCATTGTGGTGGTTGATGAAGCATATATTGAGTTTTCTCCGCAATACTCAGTGGCTGACTTAGTGACTCAGTATCCTAACCTGGTCGTGTTAAGAACCCTTTCAAAAGCATTTGCATTAGCAGGAGCTCGCTGCGGCTTTTTAATGGCCAACAGCGATATTATCAGTTTAATTATGCGGGTTATTGCGCCTTACCCAGTGCCTCTTCCCGTTGCAGAATTAGCGCAAAAAGCACTGTCGATAACGGGTATTGAGTTAATGCAGCAGCAAGTTGCACAGCTCAGCACTCAAGGGCAGCGATTATCCAATGCGCTGCAACAAGCTGGCGCTAAAGTATTACCTGCCCACGGCAATTTTGTATTAGCTGAGTTTACTCAACCTGATACGGTCAGTAACGCTTTGCAGCAAGCTGGGATAGTTGCACGGGCTTATAAAGACCCACGTTTACAAAGTCGAATTCGATTTAGTTTTAGCCATGCATCTGACACAGACAGACTTATCGATGCAATCAACAACCTAAACTCACCCGTTTGATAGATATTACCTAATTTAAAGAATAAAAATATTTTGAAGGAAAAGAGATGAAACAAAACATTTTATTTATCGACAGAGATGGCACCTTAGTTGAGGAACCTGCAATTGATAAGCAGTTAGATAGACTTGATAAGCTAGTGTTTGAACCACAAGTCATTCCCTCTTTACTGAAACTACAAAAAGCGGGTTACCGTTTAGTGATGGTGTCCAACCAAGATGGTTTAGGCACAGATTCATTCCCACAAGCAGACTTTGACGCACCGCACAATATGATGATGCAAATCTTTGAAAGCCAAGGTGTCAAATTTGATGATGTCGTCATTTGCCCACACTTTGACGCTGATAATTGCAGTTGTCGTAAGCCCAAATTAGGCTTGGTCAAAGAATACTTAACACAAGGTAAAGTCGATTTTACGACCTCAGCGGTCATTGGCGATCGTTATACTGATGTAGAACTTGCWAGTGCTATGGGGATCCGTAGTTTTCAATATCAACGTGAAACACTCGATTGGGCTGCCATTACAGATGCAATCTTAAATCAAGGCCGTATCAGTGAAGTTGTTCGCACAACAAAAGAGACGGATATTAAAGTTAATATTAACCTTGATGATACTAGCAAAGGCAAAATTGATACAGGTATTGGCTTTTTTGACCACATGCTAGATCAAATTCAAACTCACGGAAATTTCAGAATGGATGTGACTGTTGATGGCGATTTAGAAATAGACGATCACCACAGTGTTGAAGATACCGCCTTAGCCATAGGCGACGCATTACGCCAAGCACTAGGCGATAAACGTGGTATTGCCCGTTTCGGCTTCAGTCTGCCTATGGATGAAGCAAATGGAGAGTGTTTAATGGATATTTCTGGTCGTCCATTTATTAAATTCAATGCTCAGTTCGATCGTGAAATGGTCGGTGAAATGGCCACTGAAATGGTGCCACACTTTTTCCGCTCATTTGCCGATGGCCTGCGTTGTACGTTACACATCAGCACCGATGGCGATAATGATCACCACAAAGTTGAAGCGCTATTCAAAGTTTTAGGCCGCACGTTACGCCAAGCAGTGAAAGTCGAAGGTGATTTGCTGCCTTCAAGTAAAGGTGTACTGTAAGGAGCGCAATTCATGTCAGATAACAACACAACCGTCATTCTTGATACTGGCTGTGCCAACCTAAGCTCGGTACGATTTGCATTTGAGCGCCTAAACGCTGATGTCATTGTATCTGCTGACCATCAAGTGATTAAGTCCGCCGCAAGAGTCGTTTTGCCTGGTGTCGGCACTGCTGGCGCGGCGATGGATGCGCTTGTGAGCCGTGATTTAGTGTCCATTATTAACAACCTAACCCAACCTGTCATGGGGGTATGTTTAGGGATGCAAATGCTCACGGAGAAATCCAATGAGCACGGTGGGCGCACAGAACAAGACATAGCCTGTTTGGGATTAATTCCTACTCAAATTAATGAATTAGACAGCCAAGGCTTGCCATTACCACACATGGGCTGGAACCAAATAACAGTATCTGATCATCCGTTGTTTAAAGGGATTGAAGACGGTAGTTATGTGTATTTTGTCCATAGCTTTAAGGCGCCACTCAGTCAGTACACCATCGCATCATCACAATACGGTGAAGCATTTAGTGCCGCCATTGCAAAAGATAACTTTTTTGGTGTGCAATTTCACCCAGAAAAAAGTGCAGCAATAGGCTCGCAGATATTACAAAATTTCCTAAATATGGGGAACCAAGCATGATCATTCCAGCAATTGATTTAATCGACGGCCAAGTTGTACGTTTATATCAAGGCGACTACCAACAAAAAACGACTTTTGATTTAAGTCCATTAGCTCAACTTCAGTCTTATGAATCCCAAGGAGCTAAGCTCCTTCATATCGTAGATTTAACAGGTGCTAAGGATCCCGAAAAGCGCCAAATAGCATTGATTTCACAATTGGTTGCAGGCTTAAACACCGATATCCAAGTCGGCGGCGGGATCCGTAGTGAACAGCAAGTAAAAGAATTATTAGATAGTGGCGTTAAACGTGTCGTCATTGGTTCATTAGCAGTCAAAGAGCCCGAATTAGTCAAAAGCTGGTTTGTAAAATACGGCAGTGATGCCATTTGTTTAGCGTTAGATGTCAATATTAACGAGCAAGGCGAAAAAATGGTTGCAGTGTCAGGCTGGCAAACTGGTGGTGGAAAGTCGTTAGAATCATTAGTGTCAGAATACAGCACAGTTGGACTTAAACATGCATTGGTCACCGATATTAGCCGTGATGGCACTTTACAAGGCGCTAATACAGTTCTTTATGCTGAGCTTGCAAGTAAATACCCAAACATTACTTGGCAAGCCTCTGGCGGTATAGCAAGCCTTGATGATGTAGCGGCAGTAAGAGACAGTAACGCCAATGGTATTATCATTGGTAAAGCATTACTGATAAATAATTTTACCGTTGAGGAGGCAATCACATGTTGGCCAAACGCCTAGTCCCCTGCCTCGATGTTCGTGATGGACAAGTCGTAAAAGGGGTTCAATTTCGTAACCATGAAATCATTGGTGATATTGAACCATTAGCAGCAAGATATGCGGCCGAAGGTGCTGATGAGTTAGTCTTTTATGATATTACCGCCAGTGCCCATGATAGAGTGATTGATAAGTCTTGGGTAAGTCGAGTCGCAGCGCAAATCGATATTCCTTTTTGCGTCGCTGGTGGAATTAAAACCATCGAACAAGCACGACAAATGTTAGCTTACGGTGCCGATAAAATTTCAATTAACTCACCAGCACTCAGCGACCCGAGTTTAATTTCACGATTACAGGATGAATTTGGCCGCCAATGCATCGTGATTGGTATTGACTCATTCTATGATGACGAATCAGATAGCTACAAAGTAAAGCAATTTACTGGTGACGAAGCTGCAACTAAAGATACGCAATGGTTTACTCAAGATTGGGTTGAAGAAGTTCAAACTAGAGGTTGTGGCGAAATTGTACTGAACGTCATGAACCAAGATGGCGTGCGAGGCGGTTATGATATTAAACAGCTCAGCATGGTAAGAGCAATTTGTGATGTCCCATTAATTGCTTCTGGCGGTGCAGGCACAATGGCACATTTCAAGGAAGTGTTTCAGCAAGCGAATGTTGATGCTGCCCTAGCAGCCAGTGTGTTTCATAAGGGAATTATCGATATCGCTGAATTAAAGCAATATTTAGCCAATGAAAACATTGCGATTCGTATTTAACAGGCAAAGAAACTGAATAAGAAGTGAAACTGAATTATGACATTATCTGCAACTATGACATTTGATACCTCAGCACTAGCATGGGATAAACAAAACGATTTATTACCAGCCGTGGTTCAAAACCACTTAACCGGTAAAGTGCTTATGCTGGGTTATATGAATAAAGCGGCATTAGAACATACCTTAGAAACAGGCAAAGTAACTTTTTTCAGTCGCTCAAAACAACGCCTATGGACTAAAGGTGAAACGTCAGGCAACACATTAGATTTAGTTGCCATTGATAAAGACTGTGACAATGACAGTTTACTGGTTCAGGTTATTCCAAATGGCCCTACCTGCCACACAGGAACTGAAAGCTGCTGGCCAAATGGCAATGCTCACAGTTTCATTGACAACCTCACCAATGTGATCATTTCTCGAAAAGGCCAAAGCGCAGATTCAAGCTACACGGCATCGCTTTTTGAACGTGGTACAAAAAGAATTGCACAAAAAGTTGGTGAAGAAGGATTAGAAACGGCGCTAGCTGCTGCAACACATGATAAAGAAGAGTTAATTAATGAAGCTTCGGATCTTATGTATCACTTAATTGTGCTACTTGAAGATCAACAATTATCCATGGCTGATGTTAATCAAAACCTAATGCAACGTCATTTAAACAGTCAATAGCGTTAATCTAAACCGGCCATGTAAGCACATTGCATCCAATAAAAAAGGCACCTACTCGGTGCCTTTAATTTTTACAAAACTGATATCTATTTGATTACGCTTGGTCTTGCCACAGCTTTTCATCGTTTTGCATGTTATATAAGCTCTCAGCGCGAGACACCAATAAGTTAGCAAATTTAAGTTGGGTCTCATCGCGAGTTGCGCCAGACTTATGTAAGTTTTCAGCTTTAATTTGCCACATCATTGAAAAGTGACGAATCGCCTCACGCGCAGTACCAGCAACTTTTACATCGACATAGTCAGAAGGTAAATCGCCTGACATTACCCAAAAAGTTTGCTTGGTAGGTTGTTTCGATTCCATTTTCCAAATTGCTAAATATGGCACTAAATAGCGGCTTTCATCAGCAAGGACTTTTGACGGGATAACGCCTTTTTCGGCAAGGAATCGATTGGCTTTTTGAAATTGTGCTTGGACCCATTGTTGTCTTAATACTTCTGGATCTTGTTGTTCTGTTTTAGGCTCAGCCACTGATTCAGTCATTCTTTCTTCCTATTTTATTGTTATATGTCGTCATCATAACACTTACATCTTTATATCAATTTGTGTGACAAATGCAACGAAACGCAAAAAAAGTTTACGTTTACGTAAAGTGGCAAGCTAAATTGCCACGTAGATCACAAAATTATATGAATCTAACTTTGTTGAGAGTATCGCTAAATGCTATCGTTCTGCAATAAATAATAACAAGCAGTCGTTATTCACTTTTATTCTGACGACTATTTAATCGCACAGCGGAGATCACAAGTGGCTCTATTTAATCATGTATCGTTTGATGACCACGAACAAGTCGTATTTTGTCACGACAAAGAAAGTGGCTTAAAAGCAATTATCGCTATCCATAATACTAACCTAGGCCCTGCAGTGGGCGGTTGTCGTATGTGGAATTATGACTCAGACGACGAGGCAATCAATGACGTGTTGCGTCTATCTCGTGGAATGACTTATAAAAACGCACTTGCTGGTTTAACAATGGGTGGCGGCAAGTCAGTTATCATCGCAGACCCTAAAACTACCGATCGTGAAGCCTTATTCCGCTCATTTGGTCGTTTTATTCACACTTTAGGTGGTAAGTACTACTCTGCTGAAGATGTGGGTACTACCACAGCTGATATTATGATTGCTCATGAAGAAACACCCTATATGGCTGGTCTTGAGGGCAAAAGTGGCGATCCATCTCCATTCACTGCTTTAGGAACGTATTTAGGTATTAAAGCCGCGGTAAAACATCAGCGTGGTCTAGATAGCTTAAAAGGCTTAAAAATTTCGGTTCAAGGCGTTGGACATGTTGGTTATTACTTATGTAAGCACCTTCATGAAGATGGCGCTGAACTGATCGTGACTGACATCCACCAAGCTTCTTTAGACCGTGTGGCCACGGAATTTGGCGCTACAGTTGTTGCACCACAAGATATCTATACCCAAGATGTTGATGTTTACGCACCATGTGCACTTGGCGCAACGATCAACGACACGACTATCCCGTTGCTTAAAGCAACAATTGTTGCGGGTTGTGCAAATAACCAGCTAGCTGAAGTTCGTCACGGTGAAGTATTAAAAGAGCTAGGCATTTTGTATGCGCCTGATTATGTCATCAATGCTGGCGGTATCATCAATGTTTCTTTCGAAAGTGACTATGATGTAGCTAAAGCCACTGCCAAAGTCGAAGAAATCTATAACACGTTAATCAAAATCTTCGAGCAAGCCGAAAAAGACAACCGCACCACCGGTGATGTTGCTGACGAAATGGCGCGTGAGATCATTAACGCCGCTAAATAATCAACGCACTCATTTTATAAACCTATTTTTTATAAAATGAGTTACGGTTAAGTCCTCACTAAAGGGAGCCATCAGGCTCCTTTTTTATTGGAATTGAATCGCTAGTAATCCAGCGTTAACTTTGCTTTAGTTTCTTATATTCGTTTCTTATATTAGTTTTTATATTAGTTACTTATATTAGTTACCTATATTTGTTTACTGCCAATGACCAAATTTTGTCTCTTATTGTCTCTTAGAGCCTTACTAAATCTTATCCAAAGTAGCATTGCCTTCTTTAGACTTGCATTCGTTTAACTCGGCTCCGTTCACTGTAAATTGTCATCCCTTTGACATATTGGCGTCATCTTGAGTTCAAAAACCGCTCCTATGCTAGTTTAGACATTCATCGTTGAGCGATATATCAATGACTCAAAATGCTAAAGATAAGACCGGTTTACATGAACTTACATCTAATCCCACTTCTCACTTCAGCCCTTTTGAACATGCGATTACAACCAGCAAATCCCCTAAATCTAATGGCAAAGTAAAACAAACTTTCAATGCTTTATGGATTTCAGATGTTCACCTAGGCAGTGTCGATTGCAAAGCAGAATATTTATTGGATCTGCTTAATCAAACTCACACTAATAAGCTTTATTTAGTTGGCGACATCATTGATATCTGGGCACTAAAACGTAAAGTTTATTGGCCTGAAAGTCATAACCTAGTCCTACAAAAGTTAATCCAACTGGCGCAAAGCGGCATCGAAATCAAGTTTATACCAGGCAACCATGATGAAGAGTTTAAAGCTTATAGTAATTTCCAAATATGGGGCATTACCATCACCCGCCAATATATACATGAATGCATAACTGGCGATAAAATTTTAATGTTACATGGCGATCAATTTGATTCAGAAGTGTGTATAAGTCGCACCTACGCCAAACTTGGCGACCACTTATATGATGTTTTGTTATTACTCAATCGTAAATTACATCGTATTAGACACAGCTTAGGCTTTTCGTATTGGTCTTTAGCCAGTTACGTGAAACTCCGAGTCAATAAAGCACAACATGCCATCAGCATGTATCGAGATGCAGTATTGCGCTACGCACAAACACAGCAAGTACAAGCAGTGGTTTGCGGTCATATTCACCAACCAGAATTATCCCAACACAAGAATATCATTTATGCCAACGACGGTGACTGGGTCGAAAATTGTACGCTGATTGCTGAAACCCACAGTGGTGAGTTACAGCTGCTTCGCTGGAGTGATGAAGCGTGCACGACCAAAGTCATCAATCAAATCACATTGAGTGAAGCCAGTGCTACTCCAATAAAGCAAAAAGTCGCTTAGCACTGACTATTCACTTCTTATAACAATAAAGGCTATGGACATGATTTTTACAGTAGATAATGTGGTAGAAAAAAACTTACCCAAAATCCACCAAACACCTTGGCTAGCAACACCAACAAAAGCCATGTTGCGTTATTTATTAAACGAAAAACAATGTAATGATATCGCGGCAGAATTCGCTTATTTGAAAGGGGTAGATTTTGTCGAGCATGTACTAGATTGTTTTGATTTCAATTACTCAGTGCCTAGTAATGAAATTGAAAATATTCCCATCGAAGGAAGAGTGGTTATTTATGCCAATCACCCTATTGGTTCCCTTGATGCACTCGCTCTCATCAAACTTATTAGCCAAGTTCGACCTGATATCAAAGTCGTCGCGAATGAACTGCTGATGGCACTTGAACCACTACATTCACTGCTGCTTCCCGTGAATAACATGTCCGGTGGTACACCAAGACAGCACTTAGAAAATATTCACTTGCACCTAAAAAATGAAGGCGCTGTATTAATTTTTCCTTCAGGAGAAGTATCAAGACTCAGACCCTCAGGTGTCACTGATTTAAAGTGGCATTCTGGCTTTTTAAAAATGGCCAACTCCTGCAATGCTCCGCTACTGCCAATGTTTGTTGATGCTAAAAACTCACTTTCATTCTATGGCGCTTCAATGATTTATAAGCCACTCGCTAGTTTATTGCTCGTCAAAGAAATGTTTAAACAGCAAAAGCGCACCATGCCAGTACGAATTGGACAGTTAATTCCTAAAGAAGCTATTACTGGCCATGATTTTAATGTCAAAACCAAGGTTCAGTTACTTAAGAATCACCTTTATCGAATTGGAAAGAATCGTCGGCCATTATTTGCTACACAAAAAGCCATTGCCCATCCAGAGTCACGAAGCGAACTGCAATCAGCTTTGCAACAATGTGAGATGCTCGGTGAGACTAATGACAATAAACAAATCTTTTTATATCAGCACCAAGGCTGCAATCCAATCATGCGAGAAATTGGCCGATTAAGAGAAATCGCATTTCGTGCCGTGGGGGAAGGTAGCGGCAACAGGCGAGATAACGATCAATATGATCCTTATTATCAGCACCTGGTGTTATGGGATAAGGATGATTTAGAAATTGTAGGATCCTATCGTTTTGCAAGTGCTAAGTGGGTTCACGAGCATCAAGGTAAAACGGCCTTATATAGCCAATCATTGTTTCAATATAACGATGAGTTTGCCCCCTACTTTGAAAATGGCTTAGAGCTTGGCCGTAGCTTCGTGCAGCCAAAGTATTGGGGAAAACGAAGCCTAGACTACTTATGGCTTGGTATTGGCGCTTATTTAGCTAAGAATCCACAATTTCGCTATTTATTTGGTCCTGTGTCTATTAGTGACCAAATCCCCGAACAAGCGAAAGAAATGCTTGTCCATTTCTATCAGAAGCAATTCAGTAACCCTGAGGTGTTAGCAATCTCAAATTGCCCTTACCGCTTTACCCAAGATAAACGCCAACAACTCGATGCACTTTATTCCGCTGACGATTACGCATCTAATTTCAAAGTGTTAAAACACACAATGGCGAATATGGGGGCGGCAGTACCGCCACTGTTTAAACAATATGGCGAATTGTGCGAACAAAATGGCGTATCGTTTCTCGACTTTGGTATCGATACTGATTTTGGCAACTGTATTGATGGACTGGTACTTGTTGATATGCATGCATTGAAACCTAAAAAGCAGCAACGATACATTAATTACCACTTAACTAAACCATAAAATAACTGTTGAAATAAGCAATGAACTGATCAATCACGATACATGACTCAATTATTCATCATTTGTCGGCTTTTCAATTGTCTGATATAAATAGATTAATTGAAAAGGAGAACAAGATGGTTACTGTTGAGCAAATAATGAGCCACAGAGTAGTCACTGTTGAAATGGATGATCGGTTAGCCACGGCTAAAGATATTTTTGACAATGTACCATTTCATCACCTTGTGGTGTTAGATGAACATAATCAAGTCTCCGGTATCTTGGCGCGTGCCGATCTGGTTAATGCTATCAGTCCAAATCTTGGCACGGCCGCAGAACTAACTCGAGATATTGAAACGCTACAAAAACGTGTCCATCAAGTGATGGCTCACCACCCTATCACTATTCCTCCAGAGTTGGATGTTAACAGTGCTTCAGAACTTATCTTATCTAAAGGGATCACCTGCTTGCCTGTATTAGTGGATAAGGAAATTGTCGGTATTGTGAGTTGGCGTGATTTACTTGCTCATTATTGTGGTTTAGAGCCCCTGAATGGCGAATAACCGTAACCAACTGTTTTATATATAAATAAAACCATATAATTAATGGCAAAAACTATTTTATGCGTTTCTGTCTAACAATTACTTGCTCCAAAAATAAAATAAAAAATTTTCTTCAATCTCAACAATCACATACTAATCCATTCAAAAAAACTTCATTTATCTTGGTGGAAAACGTCACATTTGTCTGCTTATCTTAAGGTAGGTTTACACGCCAAGGAGAGATTAATGACAAGTTTTAAATATCATTTAAATCATGAAAAAATCGAATTGCTTGCCAGTGATTGGTTTGGATTAGAGCGTGTTTTAGTTAATGATCAGCTTGTATCAAGTAAAATCAACTTTAGCCAAAGAAGTACTCACCGTATTGAGCTTAAAAATGGCAAACCTTGCCAACTTCAGTTACTCATTGACCCACAAACAGAGCAATTAACCTGTCGTTTATACAAACAAAACCAATTAATTGGGAGTTTAAAACAAGGTAAACAAAGCTTATTGAGCAGTAAGAAAGTATTTGAAGCCAGTGTCATGGTTACGTTTATGAGTGTTTTAGGTCTTTATTGGTTTAGTTAACGCTACCGAAATTACATTGAAGATACACATTAAAAAAGGCTGCTATATGCAGCCTTAGCGTAGCCATTATATTGTTTTACTGTTTTTTAGTCGCATAAACTGACAGCGTTTTCTGCAATACACACCAACTGGCTTGTTTGATAGTTTCCACTTCCAGCGGTTACCGTAGTAATAGTAAGTTGTTGGCCATCACTATTATCTTTAAGGACTTCTACCGATAAAATTGTGCCATCTCTAGGAATAATTATCCCATCAGCAAAATCACCTACATCCAAGTTTTTATATAGCTTAATGCTTATGGTACCAATAGAACGTGGCTCGATACGGCCTTCAGCAATCACCACACTTTGCTGGTTAGAAAAAGAAAATGCTTTAACATAAGTGCCACCATTTGATGTAGTTAACTCGTGTATTTCGTGGGCGTTAACCATACTTGCGCTGCCATATAACAAAGGCGCAATCATAAAAAACGACAGCATATTGTTTACTCGAGAAGTCTTTTTCATATTTTTCATTATTAGCCCTTCCTATCCATGATACTTAAAAGTACATCAAGTTAACTATCAACAAAACCTTAGCTTAAGCATTGTTCATATTATTACAGTTCGCGAATTTTAAGCATTAAAAAGGCTGCCATATGGCAGCCTTAATCACGAGCGTCAGTGGCAATAGTCTTTAAAAGACTCTTGCAACCAAGCCTTTAAGGTAAAATCCTTCTGGAAATGCACTACCAATAGGATGATCACTTGCTTGGCTCAATCTATCAATAAATTGAACGTCACGCTTTGCATCAAGCGCCGCATCAGCAACCACTTTTTGGAATAAATCAGCGGCCATTAACCCTGAACAAGAGAACGTTAGTAATGTTCCACCAGGATTTAATAACTGCATCGCAATCATATTGATGTCTTTGTAACCACGGCAAGCACCATTCAGTTGTGCTTTATTGTCAGCAAACTTAGGTGGATCTAGCACAATGACGTCAAAGGTTTTACCTTCATCACGATACTGGCGCAGTAACTTAAAGACATCAGCTTCATGATAATTAACGTGATCATCATTAAAGCCGTTTATTTCCATATTTAATCGCGCGGTATCTAACGCAAGTTTAGAGACATCGACATTTTCAATGCTCGCTGCGCCGCCTTTTGCAGCATACAAACCGAAGGTACCTGTATAGCAAAAGCAATTAAGCACTGACTTATTTTTTACGAAGCGTGCTGCAATAGCGCGGTTATCACGTTGATCTAAATAAAAACCCGTTTTATGCCCTTTTGTCACATCAACAGAAATTTTTATACCATTTTCTTCAATTACCACTGGCATTACTGGTAATTCACCGTGCAATAAACCGGTGACAGGCTTTAAACCTTCTTTCTTACGAGAGTCGACATCAGAACGCTCGTAAATGGCACAATCAGGATAGAGTTCTGCTAATACCTCAACTAAAGTATCACGCCAGTAATCAGCCCCTGTGCTCAGTAATTGACAGACTAAAACATTCGCGTACTTATCAATGGTAATACCCGGTAAGCCATCTGATTCCGCAGCAATAAGACGATAGCCGGTAAGGCCTTGTTCTTCAATTAATGCATCACGCCCCAATTGAGCACGCTGAATACGACGAACAAAAAAGTCTTTATCGATTTGCTCTTCTTTATCAAACGTCCACACACGCACTTGAATTTGTGATTCAGGAGACCAAGCACCACGGCCTAACCAATGACCATCATGAGCGACAACATCAACGGTTTCACCTGCTTGTGGTTTACCTTTTATGTTATGTATACCACTTGCAAATACCCAAGGGTGCTTACGTTCAAGTGATTTTTCACGCTTAGGTCTAAGCTTGATTCTGATTGCCATGATGGTGCCTTTTTAAAATTGGGATAAGGATAATAAGGATCCTGTATAGGGAACGCAAGTTAGAATCTAAAAATTATAGCTTGAAATTGAATGTCATACACTCGAGGTAACTCATCGAGAATCAGTAACATTAATTTGAAGTTAACTAAAAATCCAAATCAAATGGTTATTTTAACGTGGTGGGTAATTAAATATAAAAATGCTACTCATAATTGAGTAGCATTCTAAAGAAATATTTCACGAGTTAACTATCTCAAACAGTGAAATAATTAAGGATGATATGTAAATAACCTTATAAGCATTATTTTATTAAAATCAATGGCTATTGTTTTAATAATAGTAAAGTAAATAACTGTGATTGACTCAATAATGTAATATCTTGAGGCTCGCCATCAACTGACAAAGATAGTACTGGATTTTGTAAAAAGTCTTTTGCATCATCAGCTGAGTACAACTCAGGTAAATCTAAATGATACTGCTCATTACCTTCGACATTTAGCTTAAGATAAAGTGGTTCAGACTTAACCCAATGCCCTGAGTCATCGGCGTTATCTTGAAACAGATCGCTATAGCTCACTTCAATTAATTGCTCGCCAGGGATAAGATCCACTTCACGCTGAAATTCGATAACAACACCATTCACACTATCAACATCTAAATCATCATGAAACGTAATGCTTGATGACTGAGCCGTAAAACTGGTTAGCATAAAACTAAAAGCGGTCAAAATCATTATTTTGGTATTCATATTTCACTCCAATTAATATCTTCTTATCCCACTTGGCACAAAACACTGCACCGGTTAAATAAAGAGACCTTAAAATGAAAATTAAAATTTCATTTTTTAGAATTATTTTTTAAATCTATAAAATATGAGGAAAAAGATATTATAAAAACCATCTATCTATATGAGTAAAAATCAAAAAATATTTTTTTATTTTTTTAAAATTTAATTCTAATCCAGTATTCTTTGATTTAATGCAAAGAAATCAACAAGCATTAACACTAAAGTTATCTAGGTAACAAATATTCAAGATTGATATAGGTAAGTTGTTGATGTTAAGTAATCACACGACAGCAGGTTCACGTGTAGCAGGTTCGAAATCAGATGAGTAAGTCATACAAAAAAAGAATAACTTGCATTCATTGTGACGCAGAAATTGTGGATTTTTCATCCATGTGTCATTGCAAAAAACGTCATATCATGTTTTCCAAACTGACTATTACCGTACTGGGCACATTGAGTGTACTCATGGCTATTTCCACAAGCCTTTTTTGGCTTGATGTAATTTACCATCCTTTTAGCTTTCCTGAGCACAATTCAATCACTTATGTATTAGCTGCAGGTTGTTTTTTGGTTAGTTGGTACTGCTGTCTTAGATGGTGTAAAGACACAATTAAAACGGCCAAAAGATCGTCTTAAACTGACAGTGAAGTCTGCTTTACAAAACGTTTCATCTACTGATTAAAATGTGTTTTAGATAAGCTCATTTGACTAATCTGTTTATCAAAATACACCTTTAAAAAATCGAGTAATAATCGCAATTTTTTTGAGTCAGCCGCCCCAGGCGGGAATACACCATAAATATTAATATCGGATAAATGGTAATCATCGAGCACGGTTTCAAGGGTTCCTTGCTTAACCTTAGGCCAAGCATCATAAGTCGGCACCCTTCCTATACCATGTCCTCCTTCAATAAAGGCTGTTCGTGCTGAAGCATTATTTGTGGTTATCGAGCCTTTCATTTCAATACTGAACGAGCGAGCACCTTTCTTCAGCTCCAACACTTTTTTAAGAGGTTTATAGATAACCCAATCATGTGAGCTAAGATCAGCCGGCGAACTCGGACGACCGTTACGCTCAAAGTAATCTGGAGAACCGCACAAACAAGTCGTTAATACACAGAGTTTTGTAGCTTGTAAACTTGAATCAACTAATGGCGCACCTCTAATCGCTAAATCAAACCCTTGATTTATGATATTGACAATTTCATCAGTCAACATGACATCAAGTTCAATTTTGGGGTACATCACTTTAAATTCATTCAAGGCTGGCACTATGGTTTCAAGCCCAGCATTAACCGGACAAGTAATACGAATTAGCCCTACGGGTTCACTTTTCATATTTTCAATTTGTCGATTCGCATTAAAAGCTTGCTCAGCAATCACTTTACATGACTGATAATAGGCTTTGCCCTCTTCGGTTAGGCTGATGCTTCTTGTTGAACGGTTAAGTAACTTTACTGATAAATGCGCTTCAAGCTTTTTTAAATGGTAGCTCACCACAGCACGAGATAAGCCGATGTGCTTTGCCGCGCCACTCAAGCTACCTTGCTCCACTACTTGTGAAAAAACCACCATGCTCTTTAACTGTTCAAACGATACGTTCACTTAACAATACTCCGCTTAAAACCTTCCGGCCATTGTATCAATTAATTAAACAATGAAGTCAAAAATATCTGCATTGTACGAATCTAAATGTATTTCTATACTGTGTAGCATTATTCAGAGCCTCATTACACAAACTTGTTTAAGGGAATATCATGACTCAAGCAACACAAACCACCAAAAAAGTATTAATGGTGCTAACTTCACATGACAAGTTAGGCAATACAGGTGAAAAAACCGGATTTTGGATTGAAGAGTTTGCAGCACCTTATTATGTATTTGCCGATGCTGGCTATGAAGTTGTTTTAGCCTCTCCTCTTGGTGGACAGCCGCCTATTGATCCCAAAAGTGAATTAGCTGATTTTCAAACAGAGGACACTCACCGTTTTGACAACGACGAGCAGCTTAAATCATTGCTGGCTAACACTCGTGTATTATCTAGCATACATCCAGCAAAGTTTGATGGCGTATTTTATCCGGGCGGACATGGGCCATTATGGGATTTAGCTGACAATGCAGATTCAATCTCACTGATTAACCAATTTGTGGTTCAAAATAAACCTATCGCAGCAGTTTGCCACGCCACAGCAGTGTTATTAAATGTCAAAGACCAAAACGGTAAGCATATTGTCGCTGATAAAGCCGTAACAGGCTTCACGAACTCAGAAGAAGACGCTGTCCAATTAACGGATATTGTGCCATTTTTATTAGAAGATGAACTTATCGCCCGTGGCGCTGATTACCAAAAAGCGGCAGATTGGCATGCTTTCTCCGTACAAGATGGCTTACTCATTACAGGTCAAAATCCTGCTAGCTCATCATTAACAGCACAAAAGTTGATTAGCCAGCTCAATGCATAACAGTCAATTAGTCTTGATCCCCACTGTGTAACACAGTGCATCACTTTATTATCAGGAACGACACATGTTAAATTTTTCTTTTCAAAACAATACAAAAATTTTATTTGGTGAAAACCAAATCAGCGCAATCAGCCAAGAAATCCCAACAGATGCCAAAGTATTAATGGTTTATGGTGGCGGGTCGATTAAGTCAAATGGCGTATACCAACAAGTCACCGAAGCACTTAAAGACCATACTTGGTTTGAGTTCTCTGGTGTTGAGCCTAACCCGCAATACGATACATTAATGAAAGCGCAAGCCATCATTGAAGCGGAAAATATTGATTACCTCCTAGCAGTAGGCGGTGGTTCAGTTGTTGATGGCGTTAAATTTATAGCCGCTGCAGCAAAATTTGAAGGCCAAGATCCTTGGGATATCGTTGCAAAAGGGGCCAGTGTTAAACAAGCACTGCCAATCGGTGCAGTCTTAACACTGCCAGCGACAGGTTCAGAGTCTAATGGTGGCTCCGTTATTACTCGTGATGGTAATAAACTGCCATTTGGTAGCCCATTAGTCAGACCATTATTTGCAGTACTCGATCCTTCTGTGACGCTATCACTGTCAGATCGACAAATTAGTAATGGGGTTATTGATGCTTACATTCATATTATGGAGCAATACTTAACTTACAGCGTCAACGGTAAAGTACAAGACAGATTCAGTGAAGGTTTACTGCAAACCTTAATTGAAGAAGGCCCTAAAGCTCTGGCTGCCGAGACAAAACAAGATCTTGAAGTCAGAGCTAATATCATGTGGTCAGCCACCATGGCACTAAATGGCTTAATTGGTGCCGGCGTACCACAAGATTGGTCGACTCACATGATTGGTCATGAATTAACAGCCAGCCACGGTATTGATCATGCACGTACTTTATCAATTGTGTTACCTGCGGTAATGAAAGTGCGCCGTGAACAAAAACATGACAAGCTAGTTCAATATGCTGAACGTGTATTTGGCATCACTACAGGCACTGATGAGCAAAAAATTGATCAAGCGATTCTTGCAACAGAAGCGTTCTTTAAACGAATGCAAGTGCCAATTCGTTTAGGAGATATTGATTTAGGTACAGATCAAGTCGATGTCATGGTTAATGCCCTTGAAAAACACGGTATGACAAAACTAGGTGAACATGGTGATATTGATTTAACTGTCAGCCGAGAAATACTAACAACAGCGTTATAAATGATTTAACTTAATTGAACACAGATTTTTACTCTGTTGTGACTAAAAGCTAGCATCTTGCTAGCTTTTGTTTTTTATACTGTTTTAATATTTTGGTCACCACTACAAGAAGTGTGATCTAGTGTTGAATTTTTCAATTAATTCATCAAATGTGGAATATTGATGAATTTAAATAGTAAACGAAAGACTCAGGTTGGCTTACTATATTCTACACTTGAAGAATTATTCATACATTAGTGCTTACCGATGCCCATTCTTAAAAAAACTGCTGGTAGACCGTTAACTCAGGTCGATAATCGCAATGCATTAATCGAAGCTGCTCGCGTACTCTTTGTTGAAAGTGATTACGACAAAGTATCTGTACGTGCGATTGCACAGCAAGCGAATGTTGACGCCAGTCTGATCCGTTATTATTTCCAATCCAAATTGGGCTTATTCAGTGAAATGCTAAAAGAAACATTAGCACCACTGACGCAAAAAATATCTCAAACTAACAAAGCAATGATCCACAACTCACCAGAAGAAATACTTAGCACTTATTACAGTATGATGAGTCAAAACCCAGATTTTCCGAAGCTCATTTATCGCACTGCAAGTTTGCCTGACTCACCGCAAAATCGTGAGCTACAAGCAAGGCTATTAACCTTAATGCCATCACCTAAATTCGCCATCATAGACAAAATTAAAGATGCCGATATTTTAAAAGCGGATGTTGATGTAATGTGCGCCAAAATGAGTTTTATTAGCTTACTGATTTTCCCTTTTTTGATGCCTGAGCTATTTAAAAAAGCCGTTGGTATCGAAACCTCACCTGAATTTATGCAAAAGCTTGCGAAGCACAATGCATCACTTTTACGTCATGGGCTTTTTGCCGATGACAACCAACCAAGCCAGGACTGCAAAAAATGACCAGCTTAAAAAGACGTTATGTTTTCCCGGGGATTGCTGCCGGATTTATTATTTTATTTATCGCTATTGCAATGCGCTCATCGCCTGAACTGGAAGCAGGTCATGACAAATCTCGTTTAGTTGAAGTCATTAATCTCGACAAACAACAAAGTATGCCAGTGATTAAAGCGTATGGCAGAGTCGCGCCAAAGCACAGTTGGCAAGGTATTGCTGAGGTTGGTGGTAAGATTATTTATCGTCACCCAGAACTTGAAACTGGCCGCTTAATTAAAGCTGGCACCTTAGTATTGGCTATTGATCCACTCGAATACGAACTTAAATTGGCGCAAGCTGAAGCTAATGTGAATGCCGCAGAGGCGCAGTTAATTCAGTTAAACCAAAAAGAAGTTAACCTTGAAACCAGTTTGCAAATTGAAAAGCAAAAGCTCACGTTAGTGGATCAAGAGTACCAGCGTAAACAAGCGCTAAATGTTAAAAATCTTATATCTAAGTCAGAACTCGAAACCCAAAAGCAAGCATTACTTGCCCAGCGTAACCTAGTTCAAGACTTAAACAGCAGCTTGAGTTTACTGCCCGATGATAGAAAAGTGACCCAAGCTCAAGTCAAAGTTAATCAAGCCTTACTGAATGATGCACAGCGACAACTCAATAATACCCGCTTTACCCTGCCCTTTGACGCCCGTATTGCTGAGGTGAACATAGAGCGAGCTCAAGCGGTGACGAATGGTTCGGTGTTATTTGAAGCTCACCAGCTCGGCGCTGTAGAAATCAAAGCCGAGCTCTCTTTGCAAGATGCTGAAACACTGATTAGCAGCATCTCTGGGATCCCACGTGATCCAGCATCATTGCCATCAATCGAAAAAGTCAACTTTGATGCTTATGTTAAAATCAACATGGGACAAAATCATCACCAGTGGCAAGCAAAACTCACTCGTATAGCCGATACCATTAATCCGGATCAGGCAACCATAGGCTTTTACCTTGAAGTTGAACAAGACTTTAAGGATATGGATCTGGTAAAACGCCCACCATTAACCAATGGCATGTTTGTTACAGCTTATATCCATGGCTACCCGTCAGAGCAATTTGTTATTCCTGAAAAAGCCCTCCACGGCGACCAAATCTATGTCATGGATCTTGAAGAAAAACTACAGATTATTAAGGTAAAAGTGGTATATCGCACTGATAAGGGCGTCGCAATCGAAAGCCTGTCAACAACTGCACCATTAACGCAAAACATGCAAATCGTTACTAACGATCTTATTCCTGCCATTGCAGGCATGAGTTTAAAAGTGGCACAGCAAAAAAGTCAAAGTGATGAGGAGTCAAACCAGTGATTAATTTTTTCACTCGACATCCAACCATCGCAAACTTGATGATGCTGGCGTTTTTTGTTGTCGGCCTAAGTAGTATTGGCAAAATTAAGCGAGAAACATTCCCAGAGTTTAGCCCGCCTTACATTATTGCCAGTGTCGTTTATCCAGGCGCCTCTCCTGCAGAGGTTGAAGAAAGCTTATGTTTGAGAATGGAAGATGCCATTGATGGCCTAAGCGATATTGAAGAAACCAAATGTGATGCACAAGAAGGCTTTGCCTCGCTTACCGTTAAGCTCACAGGTGATGCCGATATGGGCCGTAGTTTAGTCGATATTCAGACTGAAATTAATGCCATTAAGGACTTCCCATCACAAATTGACCCACCAACCGTCAAAGAGCTTGATTGGGCAGAACCTGTCGTCGATATTGCTATTGCAGCCGATGCCAGTTTGCCTCACTTAAAGTCTTACGCTGAAGATTTAAAGCGACGATTAAAGATTGATGCAGGGGTTAATTTAGTCACAGTATCAGGCTTTTCAGATCATCAAATCCGAGTCGAGCTAAACGAGGCTGACATAAGACGTTTAGGACTTACCGTGGCAGAAGTCGCCGATAAAGTTGGCCGTCAGAACGTTCAAATGCCAGCAGGCAGCGTAGAGTTATCAGATAAAAACTTATTGATCCGTTTTGATGAGCGGCAAATTACCCCAGAAAATTTGGGTAAAATAATCGTATCATCAAACCCTGAAGGCGGTGTGGTTCGCTTACGTGATATCGCTAAAATTGAAGACTTATTTGAACTAGAAGAAGAGCACACCATATTTAATGGTAAAGCTGCAGCGGTATTAAAAGTTCAAAAAAATAAAGCTGATGATGCTTTGCGCATTAAAGAGCGAGTCACCGAGTTTGTTGCCCAAGAGCAACTCGTCGCCCCTGATGGCGTAACGCTCACGCTGACAAATGATATGTCATCATTGCTACAAGACAGATTATCCATGCTGCTTAAAAATGGCTGGCAAGGGATCATCTTAGTGTTCTTTTCAATGTGGCTGTTTTTCTCGTTACGTTATTCTTTTTGGGTGTCCGCAGGTCTGCCTGTCGCCTTCATGGGCGGGTTATTTTTAATGTGGGTGTTTGGCGTATCCATTAACATCATGAGCCTAGTCGGTTTGTTAATGGCCATTGGTATCATGATGGATGATGCCATTGTGATTGCAGAGTCAGTTGCTGCCCATGTAGAAAAAGGCTTACCCATTAATGATGCTGTCACTCAAGGAGTTAAAAAGGTCGCACCAGGGGTATTCTCATCCTTTTTAACGACAGTATTTATTTTTGGCAGTTTGTTGTGGCTCGACGGCCAAATGGGCGATGTACTATCTGTTGTACCACTCGTCTTAATTATGGTGCTCAGCGTCAGTTTGATTGAAGCTTTTTTGATTTTACCGAACCATTTAAGCCACTCATTAAAATCAAATAAACAAGAAAAACCACCACTTAAATTTAAGCGTGTCTTTTTAGAAAAATTTGAGCATTTTCGTAATAACAATTTAGTTGAAGCTGTCAGCTTCGTGGTTAAGTGGCGTTATGCAAGCCTGGGGGCAACCTTAGGTTTACTCTTTGTCTCTATTGCCCTAGTTGCCGGCGGCGCTGTGAAATTTGTTGGCTTCCCTGAACTTGATGGTGATATCGCTGAAGCGCGCATTATATTGCCGCCAGGCTCAACACTGGATCAAACCAAACAAGTGGTCGAAAAGTTAGTTGCCAGTGCGAATAAAGTGGGTGACCGTTATACCAAAGAGAATCAAGAAGACTCAAATTTGATTCGCTATATCACCGAACAATACAACATAAACGCCGATGCAGGTGAATCAGGTCCCCACGTTGCAACAGTCAGGTTAGATTTATTGTCAGCGGAGACTCGAGAAAGCTTAATCGATGACTTTATTCGAGATTGGCGTCTAGAAAGTGGAGACATTGCTGAGCCATTATCGCTCGTCTTTAAGCAACCAAGTATGGGGCCTGCTGGGCGTGATGTGGAAGTCAGACTTCAACATGATGACTTAGAATTACTCAAAATGGCCTCAGTCGATCTGCAATCTTATTTAAGCCAGTTCTCAGGTGTAAATGGTATTTTGGACGACATGCGCCCTGGCAAAGAGGAAGTGCTCGTTAAATTGCGTGACGGCGCTGAAAATTTCGGTGTCGATGGCGAGATGATCGCATCACAACTGCGCGCAGCTTACTTTGGGCAAACTGCCGATGACGTGCAAGCAGGACCCGAAAATATTGAAATTCAAGTACGCCTAAATAAACAACAAGCAGGGAATTTACAGGCATTAGCCAACTTTCCTATTATGCTTAGTGATGGGAGTCAGCTGCCACTTAATGCTGTCGCTACATTGAATTATGAACGCTCTTACGTACGTATACAGCGAATTGAAAGTCAGCGCACCGTAACCGTAATGGCTGATATTGATAATGCTAAAGCCAATGGTAGTGAGATTGTCAGTAAAGTACGTAATGAATATGCCAATGAATTACGAGAAAAATACCCAGGTTTACGAGTGGACTATGAAGGTGCGGCTAAAGAAACCGCTAAAACCGGTGCCTCCTTCATGCAAGGTTTCATCATTGGCTTATTTGGCTTGTTCGCCATTTTAAGTTTTCAATTCAGAAGTTACTTAGAACCATTTGTGGTGATGTTAGCCATCCCACTTGCCTTAATTGGGGTATTCTGGGGACACTTATTAACAGGTCACAGCCTATCAATGCCATCAATTTTAGGCTTTGTTTCATTAGCTGGTATTGTCGTCAACGACTCCATCTTATTGGTGCAATACATAAGGCACCACGTTGATATAGGTGATGACATTCAAGAAGCAGTAGTCAAAGCGAGCCGAGATAGATTTAGAGCGGTATTTTTAACATCGCTTACTACAGCTGCTGGGTTACTGCCATTACTGATGGAAACCTCATTACAGGCACAAGTCGTAAAACCGATTGTAATCTCTATTGTGTTCGGTATTTTCACCTCTACCTTATTGGTATTATTTATTATACCAAGTGCATATGCCGTATTAGCTGACTTTAACCTCGTGCATAAGCATGAAGAATTGTCAGCCTAAACAAACCATAAGCTCAAACTGACAAGAAACAAAAGGCCGTTAATGACAACATTAACGGCCTTTTAATTGGTAGTTCAATATAACTGAAACTGTAAATAGACTCCCTCTTACTCATGCTCAGGCTATGTATTTATTTTATTCAACAATTGCAATAAAGTTTGCTGTTCTTGCTCATCGAGAGCGTCCAGACACTTCTCATTGACCCACTGCGCTTCATGGATCAAGTCTTGCTCTAGCGCTTTGCCCGCGTCAGTTAAGAAAATTTGGAATGCACGGCGATTGTCTGACTCTTGGTGGCGAGTGATATAGCCTTGTACTTGTAATTGGTCTAGCAGACGCGTCATGGTGTAGTTAGCCACATCACATAGCTTTGATAGTTCAGTTTGGCTTATGCCCTCTTCTTGCCATAAAGAAAACAGCACTGGCCAAAGCTTAACGTCTAATTCATAACGTTTTAAGCGTTCATCAAGCTCATTTTGTAGCGTGATGTTGAGGTGAGAGATTTGATAATAAAGACTTTCGTACCGCTTCATAAAACCCTCCTACATGCTCAGCAATCCTTAGCTACTAGGTAAATTAACGAATCAAGCCAAGAATGCAGATTTCTGAGTTGTATTTTAGATTACCATCATATACTCAGGTTAACACCTTAAGCTAGGTAAGATACGTATAAGACCGCTATTTTAGTCAGTCTGTTACAAATTGATTAATATAGCGGTAGTAACAAGCACGCCCTAACCCTGCAATGACGCCTCTTTCTACTGGAAATTCAATAGCATCTTCTAACAATCTCACCAATGAAGGGTTGTTGATTATATGCTCAGTACCAATACTGCTAATTAGGGATAAGCTGTTATCATCATTTTCAATATAATCAACAATCACGAAAGCGTGACGTTCAACTGTCACCTGCACCTTTTCCACTGGCGTAATCAAGAAATACTTCCCATCAATACCATTGAGTACACTCGCAAATAACTTAGCAAACTTTTTCGGCAGTGGACTGCCCAAATACGTCCAGTCGCCTTGCTTATTAATATTAAATAGTGGCTCATCACTGCATAACCGTGTAGACGATTGTTGGCTTTCGTTATTATTGGGGCTTAATTGCCCCAATTTTTCGGCAATGTTAATGGGGTCAGCCATTATCTTGTTTCGCTTGAACTAACAATTGCAATAAGGCTTCAATTGGATGTTTTGGTTTGAAGCCTGCAAAACGTTTAACTTGGCTTCGACATGAATAGCCTGACACTAAAATTTGCGTTTTATCGTCAATCTTATCTAAGGTCGGCTGCCAAGACATAGCAAACAATTTAGTGGAACGACCTAAATTATCTTGTTCGTGACCGTAGGTGCCTGCCATACCGCAGCAGCCAACGTTTATCACATCGAATTCAGCCCCAAAGTGACTAAATATGGTTTTCCATTCTGCTGGCGTGGCAGGTTTTGCCGTAGATTCAGTACAATGGCTGAACCAACTAAATTTTTGCTGCGTGTTATTCAGTTTTGGTATTGAATTGATGGCATCCGTTAGCCATTCATTTGCTAATAATACTTCAAAATTTCCACGACTATTGCCTAATACTTGCTGATATTCATCTCGGTAACATAAGACTAAGGCTGGGTCTAACCCTACCATTGGCATATTAAGCGCGTACACTTGATTCAAAAAATCAGCACTGGATTGCGCTGTTTTTGCAAACTTATCTAAAAAACCTTTTATGTGGGTAGGCTTACCATTAGGTTTAAATGGCAATAATACCGGCTTTAAGCCCATTTCTTTTATTAGCTGAATAAAGCGATACACCAGATCCGCATCATAAAAGCTGTTAAAAGGATCTTGAACTACTAACACATATTGAGCACGCTCTGACTCAGGAATACCCTGTAGCGCTTCTAAATCATAGCCACGACTTTCGTGCCCATCTAAGCGTTGTTTGAGTGTCGGCACCGATAATGCTGGCGCATCGACATAACCAATCGATTTTTTAATCACCCATTGGCTGAGTTTATTTTGCGATGCAAAGTTAGTCACCTTTGGCATTGCGGCCATAATAGGTAACATATCTTCAATACCTGCGACCAAATAGTCTTTTGCTGGGCGCATGTAACGCTTGTAATAGATATTAAAAAATTGCGCTCTGAATTTAGGCACATCGACTTTAACTGGGCATTGTCCAGAGCATGCTTTACAGGCTAAACATCCTTTCAAAGACTCCATCACTTCATGGGAATAATCGTAGTCACGCTCTGCGTTATAGCTATTCTGAGCACGTTGTAAAAAACTTAATGGTTTTGACTTAGCTAGGGCATCAACATCAACACCTTCAGCTTCTAGTAAACGTAGCCATTCTCTCATTAAGCCACTGCGCCCCTTTGGCGAATGGATACGGTCACCCGTTGCTTTAAATGACGGACACATAAAAGAATAACTGCTGTAGTTAAAGCAAAGGCCATTACCATTGCAGTTCATCACATCAGGAAACGCATCACGTACTTGGATTGGGATTTGACGGTCGAATGTGCCACGTTTAACACTGTCAACGTTAAACATCATAGGGCCACTGTCTTTTGGAGCAACCAATTTACCTGGGTTTAAACGGTTTTGCGGATCGAATAAACCTTTAATTTCTTCAAGCTCACCGTACAGTTCATCGCCAAATACCGCTGGACCGTATTCTCCGCGAACACCTTTACCATGTTCACCCCACATCAAGCCGCCATATTTAAGCGTTAACTCTGCCACTTGATCTGAAATGGTTTTCAATAACTTTTCATCTGCTTCATCACACATATCTAGTGCAGGACGAACATGTAACACACCAGCATCAACATGACCAAACATGCCATATTGCAGCTTATGCCCGTCTAATAAATCACGAAACTCCATAATAAAGTCCGCTAGGTTTTCAGGCGGCACTGCGGTGTCTTCGGCAAATGCAAGTGGTTTTCGGCGTCCTTTTGTTGCACCTAGCAGACCTACTGCTTTTTTACGCATCGCATAAATTTTATTGATACTCGGTTTATCTGAAGTGATTTGATAACCCACAACACCAGCTTCTTCATTGGCAAGTTGGCTTGCCAACACAGATTCCAGTTTGCTAATACGAGCTTTGACATCCTCTTCATCACCCGCAAACTCAACCATGTTAAGCCCCTCGATGACTTTATCAGGTACAGCTTCAATCAAATGCGAAACTGAATGCCAGATGATATCTTCGCGGGCAAGGTTAAGCACTTTTGAATCGATCGTTTCAACCACTGTGGCACTCGCTGCAACCAAAGAAGGTGCATGCCGTAATGCTGACTCAAACGAATCATATTTGATATTAAGCATCATTCGCGTGTTAGGAAGCGGTGTAATATTAAGTTTAGCTTCGGCTAAGACCGCTAGCGTGCCTTCAGAGCCTGCTAATATCCGCGATAAATCAAATTGAGTCAGATCATCATTCCAGACATGGCGTAAATCATACCCCGTTAAAAAACGATTTAACGCAGGGAATTGCTTAACAATCAAGTCTCGCTTTTCATGACAACGACTCGCTATATGACTGACAATATGTTGAGCAAAGGAGTTTTGATTAACTTGTTGGTGTAAATCACCTTGTTTACCCAGTGCAATATCACCTTGCATTGGTGAAGTTGCCAGTACACTGCCATCTACCAGCACGCTGGTTAGTCCTAATACATGATCTGAGGTTTTACCATAGACAAGAGAACCCGCACCAGAAGCATCAGTATTAATCATCCCGCCAACAGTGGCACGGTTAGAGGTTGATAAGTCAGGACTAAAAAAGTATCCATGTGGCCGCAGTGCATCGTTCAATGCATCTTTAACGACACCGGCTTGTACTCTGACCCAACCTTCTTCAGCGTTGACTTCAAGCACTTGATTCATATGCCTTGAAACATCAAGAATAAAGCCATGAGTTAAAGACTGACCGTTAGTACCTGTACCACCGCCACGGGCACTAAAAGTGACTTGCTTATATTGAGGATCTGAAGCCAGTGTTAACACCAGTTCAACATCAGTTTGATTTAGCGGATAAATTACAGCTTGAGGTAAAAACTGGTAAACAGAATTATCGGTCGCTTGGATTAGCCTTGCGCTGTAACGTTTATCTATTTCACCTGCAAACGAAGAGGCTTCAAGCGCTTCTAAAAAGCGTAAATAGATAGGTTCTAATGTTTGATGATGAGATAGCAGCGGCAGCATAGTCGACTTCTGTTATAGTAATTTTGTCATCATTATAAACAAAAAAATAACAGCTAAGTAGTTGAGTTAGTAAAATTCATTAAATTTTGATATCGATTGAATATTCTACAAAATCATGGCTGCATATTTCATCAATTGATAAATATCTGTCTCATCCTAATGAATATGATGACTTATCATTGAGCATCATTGGCACAATTGTAATGTCTGTAATTAATTGGTAGACAATAATTGGCAAAAATTAATTGGCCAAATTGATAACCGAGCCTAACAATAAACGACCTGTTAATTCCTACAGAGTGAGTTGATATCGGTTTTAGAGAAATGTTCAAGATTTAAATAGCGCTTATTTCTGCTTGATTGTTAACGGTTTACCTTCTATTCCTGCATAAAAAACAATTATCTCGACTGGTTCTACTCCTGAGTTAGTACCGTAATGCCATTTATCAACGACTTCAGCTATTGCATCACCCGCTTTCATAACGAGTTGTTTACCGGCTTTTGTCGTTACAGTTAAATGTCCTTTCGTTAATATGCCAGCATTAATGACCGGATGCTGGTGATATGGCAAGGTCGCACCGGGGGCAATGGTTATTTTTAAAATAGTGACTTCTGGTTGACCTGTTGGGTAACTAGGTAGTGTACGACCATCCCAACTTTTGGTTGTTTTAAGGAGTTGCTCAACTGCAATATCATCGGTTGGCTCTATGGCGACAGCTGTGCTCAAAAAACTAGAAACGAAAGTCAGGCTTAGGCCTAAAAACATGACTGAACGTAAAGCGCTTGCTAGGCACGGTATCTTCTTAGCTGTAAAGTGGTAAATCATGTTATTTCCTTATAGTCGATGATTTTAAATCAGTGATGAATATTAATGCAGAGTCAAAATCTGTTTTATACAAATCTATCTGAAGCACTAATTTGAGATGCTAAATCCAACGTATTTAATCAGAAGTACTTAATCCAACGTATTTAATCAGAAATACTTAATCCAAAGTACTTAATCAGAAGCGCTAACTAGCAATAGCTGGATTGCCATCTGTTTTTATCAGATTCTTATTATATACAGCTTATATGCCAAGCTTATGAAAAACCTGTGAAAAGATATCAATAAAAAAACACCTATCGAGTCATCATGCAAACTAGATAGGTGATAAAGTGTGTTGATCAGAATACTAAATTACATCTGTCGTATAACACAATAGACGGTATTACAGACGATATGGCTTATTAAGAAAAAATAACAATAAATAACACTTACTCATCTACCGCAGTCGCTCCCTCTTCCGCACTGCATATGAAGATACTTGGAGCCAGGCCTGTTTGCTGCTCGTATTGTGCATTAACCGCTTTAATCACTTGCTCAACCATCTCATCAGGTACGAGTGAAACCACACAACCTCCAAAGCCTCCACCGGTCATTCTTACTCCACCAGCCTCTCCTATCTCAGCTTTAATGATCTCCACTAAAATATCGATTTCCGATACCGTTATTTCAAAATCATCTCGCATAGATGCATGCGATTCTGCCATAAGTCGTTGTAATGTTTTGATGTCATTATTTCTCATTGCCTCAGCAGCATCTATGGTACGTTGATTTTCGGTGATAATATGCCTTGCTCGCTTAGCAATAACTGATGAAAGTTCACTTTGTTGATCATTAAATCTTGCGATATCAACATCACGCAGTGCCTGAACATTAAAATAAGCTGCTGCATCTTCACATTGCTGCCTGCGAGTATTGTACTCACTGTCGACTAAACCACGTTTTTTATTGGAGTTTACAATTAATACGCTGAAACCAGCAGGCAGTTTTACTGGCTGAGTTTTTAATGAGCGGCAATCAATTAATAACGCATGGCCTTTTTTGGCCTGCGCCGAAATAAGCTGATCCATAATGCCGCAATTACACCCAACAAACTTATTCTCAGCTTCTTGGCCATTTAGGGCGATTTCTTGTTGCGATATAGCTAAGTGATATAAGGTTTTAAAGGTTTGACCTATCACCACTTCTAATGCCGCAGATGAGCTTAACCCCGCGCCTTGTGGGACATTTCCACTAATAACGATATCGGCGCCATTAAAATGATAACCACGTAATAATAAGTGCTTTACCACGCCACGAATGTAATTAGCCCAATCATGCTCTGCATGAGTTATTTCTTCACTTACACTAAACTCATCAACAGCTAAGCCATAATCTAACGAAATAACTCGTACGACATTGTCATCACGACGACTTGCAGCTACTGCTGCGTTGTAATTAATGGCGCATGGCAACACAAAACCATCATTATAATCAGTGTGCTCGCCAATTAAGTTGACTCTGCCTGGCGCCGTAACGACATGACTAGAGGCATAACCAAATTGCGCTTCGAAAGCGTGTTTTACATTCTTTATCAATTGCTCACTCATTATTCAATCCGTTATCTGTATTATCTCTTTAAATAAAGCGCTTCGATGCGCCAGCTACTGGCTATATTTCGTAGTCTTTATACTTGCCCAAATGGCCGCTTATTCTGATTTATAATGCACATCACTTTGCTGACGAAGCATTGTGGTAGCTTGTTCTGGGGTGAGATCCCGTWGAGATTCGGCCATCATTTCATATCCCACCATAAACTTTCGTACACTGGCAGAACGTAAAAGTGGTGGTAAAAAGCTGGCATGTAATGTCCATTCAGGGTGGTTTTTGCCATCAAATGGCGCACCATGCCACCCCATTGAATACGGGAAAGAACAATTAAAAAGGTTGTCGTATTTAATGGTAATTTTTTTAATAATATCGGCGAGTGTCGACTGTTGTGCACAGCTGAGTTCTGTCATGCGAGTTACACTAAAACGCGGTAAGACTAATGTTTCAAATGGCCAAGCCGCCCAATAAGGCACCACAACGACCCAATCTTCATTAGCCACTACAATGCGTTCTGCATTGTCCAGTTCTCTGCCAACGTAGTCATTTAAAAGGCTTGATTGATGGGCCTCATAATACGAAGACAATGCCAATTGTTTTTTTTGCACTAACGTTGGTAAATGATTTTGCGCCCAAACTTGGCCATGTGGATGAGGATTTGAGCAGCCCATAACCGCCCCTTTATTCTCAAATACTTGTACCCACTGATACTGCTCGCTTAATTCTCGAGTTTGCTCTTGCCAACAGGCCACGACTTTTGTGATGGCAGCAACAGATAACTGCGGCAAGCTTTTACTGTGATCAGGCGAAAAACAAATAACACGACTTTCACCTTGCTCTGTTTCCATTTTAAATAAAGGATCGTTTTCACTGTGTTTAGGGGTGTCTGGTTTTAATGCAGCAAAATCATTTTGAAATACAAAAGTATCTTGATACTCAGGATTCACTTCTCCATTAATTCGCGTATTACCCGAGCACAAAAAGCAAGACTCGTCATAACTAGGCTTAACGTCATTATCAATGCTTTCAACTTGGCCTTGCCAAGGCCGCTTTGCTCGATGTGGTGAAACAAGTATCCACTCATTTATCAATGGATTAAATCGGCGATGAGGATGCTCAGTAGGATCAAACGTCATGATGCTTTCCATTTCAATTTTATAAACAATAATGCTAATAACTCGATGTCACACGTGCTGTTTAAAAACAATACAATAACAAAAGGGTAAACGTTTACCCCCTTTTGTGCAATAGCTATTTTTAATTGGACTATTTGTTTGCTAAACCCGAGTTAGAAAGGTAATTTACTGCTACTAATAATTTTCATTCAGGATATGTTGTGTCAAAAGCAACCATTAAAGATATCGCTAGAGCCGCCAATGTATCTGTGGCTACTGTATCACGTGTCGTTAATAATGGACCCAAAGTGGGCGCTAAAACCCGAGAACGTATTCAACACCTAATTAACACTATGGGGTATCAGCCCAATGTTAATGCTCGTTCATTGGTCATGAAAAAAGCAGCTACCATTGGTGTGGTTATTCCTGATGTTGCTGACCCATTTTTTGCAGCACTCGCCAAAGGAGTCGACCAAATTGCGCGAGAAAATAAAGTGCAGCTACTTATCAGTACTGGCCAAGTGAGTGCTGAATCAGAAATGAAAGCGATAACGTCTTTGATGCAACAGCGCTGTGAATCAATCGTGATTCATAGCAAAAAAATACCTGATGAAACATTAATCGCTTTGTTTAACGATAACCCAAAGTTTGTATTAATTGATCGCTATATTGAAGCAATCAGTCACCGCTGTATTTGGCTTGATAACCACATTGGTGGTCAAAAAGCGGCTGACTATTTCTCCGAGTTAAATCATTGCAATATTGCGTGTGTAAACAGTAATCTGGATATTGATGATCCAAAAGAACGTTTGGCAGGATTTCAACGTGGTTTAGCAAGTCATGGCTTAACACTCAATGATAAATTAATCACCTATGCATCACCTAGCCTGCAAGGTGGAGAACAAGCGGCTCAAGATTTACTTAAACAAAATACTCCCTTCAGTGCCATATTTGTATATAACGACGCTATGGCCATTGGTGTTATCTCAACCCTTGAAGATAAAGGCTTGTCAGTACCTAATGATGTTTCCGTCATCGGCTTTGATGACGTGTTATTATCACGTTATTCAAGACCTAAGCTAACAACCTTACGTTACCCTATTGATTCCATGGCTAAAAATGCGGCCTTATTAGCCCTGTCAGCTACTATTAATCCAACAGCGCAAGTATCATCTTATTCACCAGAGTTAGTGATAAGAGAGTCTACTCAAGCCTTATAAATTATCGATCATTTTCATTGTAAAAAAATTGAAGTACGTGCTGTAAATATTGCAGCAAAAAGCATTGAAACCGACTAAAATAGCGCCTTTTTAGGATCTGGCTAATGAAACTCAGTAAACGCTTATTACAAATATGTCATATGGTAGAACCAGGGTTTGATCATATTTGGGATTGTTGCTGCGATCATGGTTACCTCGGCGCTGCACTATTAAAACAACAATCTGCTAAGGTCCATTTTGTTGATATTGTGCCAGAATTGATGTCAAATTTAAGCCACAAATTGAACCATTTCTTTGCTGATACCAACACTTGGCAAACCCACTGTATCGATGTTTCCTTATTACCGTTAACTCAATACCAAGGCCATCACTTGGTAATCATTGCAGGCATTGGCGGCGACTTAATGAGTGATTTAGTCACTAACATACTTCATGCTCATCCTGATCAAGTAATAGATATTCTCCTGTGTCCTGTTCATCACCAATTTGAACTGCGCCAAAATCTTTCAAATCTACATTTATCGTTAAAAGCGGAAGTATTGATTGAAGAAAATGGCCGCTACTATGAAGTCATTCATGTCACCAATAACGCTGACAAGATGAGACCAATTAGTTTAACTGGTGAGCTTTTTTGGCAAACAGATTGCGAAAAGCAAAAATTGATAAATCAGCAATACCTGCATAAAACGTTAGCGCATTATCAGCGAATTCAAAAAGGACAACCCTTGCTGGTCAAAAACGTCATTAACGCTTATGAACAGTTACTATAAGCTTATGATCGTAAGTACATAAAAGCACAAATTATTGGCATAATTATCTTTGTACGTTCAATTTTATTCAGCCCCTATTAAGCAAATTTGGCTACACTGTTAATCGACATTTAATCAGTTTAATTCTAACGATGTTATTACGTTCTCATTTAAATAAAAAAGGCACCCATGAAAATCGCACAGTACCGAGCAAGTCAAGCAGAAACCGTTATAGAGCTTTTTGCTAATGTATTTTCCGACTCAGAGGGAGCCGATGAAGGACAAGTTATTGCCACACTTGTTGATGATTTAATCACAACAACTGACTCAAAAGATCTCATTGGTTTTGTTGCCACTGAAAACGAGTTTGTTATTGGTTGCATCTTCTTCAGTCGACTTGTTACTGCGAATAACGCAAACGCATTTATCTTGTCTCCTGTTGCGATTAATACCGAGAACCAAGGTCAGGGAATCGGGCAGAAACTGATTCTTGAAGGTTTGTCTTATCTTAAAGCAACTGGTGTTGAACGTGTGTTTAGTTATGGCGACCCTAACTACTACAATAAGGTTGGTTTTAAGCAGATTAACGATGCCATTATTACTGCCCCCTTCACATTAACGTATCCAGAAGGCTGGATCGCACAAACGCTTAATGAGAAAGAGATTAGCAAACAAGACAGCGTTATAAGCTGTGTTGATGCGCTGAACAAACAAAAATATTGGTAATTTATTGTAAATAATTTCAATTACCCGTTCTTTGAATAAACGCTGATATATGAAATTTAATAAGGATTTAATTGTCCGATTAAGCCTGCTTGCAAGAACTTATGACTTAATTACATAACCTACCCCTGCAAGCTGGCACGACTTCCCTCATGTTTTCATTTCTATTGTAACTATTCTGCGAATTGTTATAAGTACACAACCACATAATTGCTCAATGTTAACTGAAATCAATTCTGGTTAGACAGAAAATATACTTATGCTAGTATTAATTCATCAATGTTAATTTAGCTTTAGATTGTATTATTTCCAAGTAATAATACAAGTTACTGAATTATTTATTGATTTAACCAAGGAGAGGATGCAATAGCTCAAGGAAGGAGTGCAATACGACCCCTTTTAAGCTTCTGAGCAAATGTTTGATTGTATTACCTTTATCTAGACATTAACTATTTTGGGATGTTAAACATGAAAACATATAAATCGATATTAACGACTTTAGGAATCCTATTGAGTTTTAGCGCAGTTGCAAGTGATGACATATCAGCTCCAAACCATAAAGACTACGTTGCAAACGAATTATTAAAAGACCTTTCTGACTGCTATGTAAAATATGATTTTATTGGTAAAGATACTAGTGCTATTGAAAGTGTGCTCAGTCTATATGATCAACAACAAGTTCGTGTATCAATTAATAAATACAATAGCCGATTTTACCAAGCCATGGCTTTAGGGGTTAATAGTGTTGAGCGAACACAACTAGCTCGTGGATGTGGAAGAATTAATCAAAGAGCAATTTCAATTAACGAGTATGTTGACAATAAGGTGAGTAAAACTGCTGAATAATTTTGTTTACCAGTATATTATAAGTGTGAGAACCGCTTGTAATATACTGTTTTAATTAGTATTGTTTTAAAAATAATATTCGATATATAGTATAAGTCAACAAGTAATCAAAGTTGTGTGACTGAAAAAGCTACCACTGTTTTAATATGCCTAGTTAACTTCAATCCTGTAAACTCGTTATACTTTTACTTGCCAACGAATAAGTACCTCACAATAAAACCTCAACTGCTCCCTGACCTTACTCGAATCACAACATCTGATTAAAACCAAATCCGAAATAGATAGGAAGTTCACTTTACATAAGTAATGATAACAATTATCATTAACATTAGAATTTAGATTAAGTTAACCTCGGATTAGACAAATTACTTTTATGGATAAAACTGATAGTTACCAAGGTAATGCCACATTCACACATTTAAAAGCCCGAAGCTTTGCCGCTATTGTGCTGGCATTAATAACTGCGACTGTCATGATCCCAGGGATGACAACTTACCTTCCTTTTCATCAAAATGATGCTATTGGTATCCCGATTTTACTGTTTTCTTTTATTTGGACAGCTCTTTTCATCTACAGCTATATGGCGACCTCAGTAAAGTACGTGTATTTAATTATGTTGACGCTAATTATTTCTCACTCTCTTCTAGCCTATTTCTCATTAGTCGGTTAACGGTAAAGTAATGAAAAGTCTAACAATAAAAAAACTATATAAACTCCATTCCTGGGTTGGCATCATTACTGGAATATTACTGTTCATTATTGCCTTTACAGGTGCCGTTGCTGTTTTTGCAAAACCAGAATTAACTGTATGGGCAAATAACGCAATTCGAGGCCCAATAGAAAGTACCTCTGCACAATTAGCAGAAAAAGTGCATCAACATGCCGCTGAAGTTGGTCCTGAATATTTAGAAGAAGTTCATATCCAACTACCTGACGCTAAAAACTCGGCCACGGTTAGGCTTGTTTATGAAGGTCACTTTATTGATGAAAATGGCAAGGAAGAACACAAAGGCGTAGTTTATGAGTTAGAACCCAATTCACTTAAGATCACCAATAAAACCGATATGGAGAGCTTTTTTAGTCATATTAAACTCAATATGGCCACGTTCATTGCTCATTTTCATGCAGACTTACATTTAGGGCGACCTATTGGGTTAATTCTCACCGGATTATTAGGCTTAACACTAATGGTGTCGATCGCCACAGGGATAGTTATTCATAGAAAAATTTTGGCTCAATTATTTACTTTTAGACTCAGTAAAAGTTTTTCACTTGCATTAAATGATGGCCATAAAGTAATGAGTGTTTGGGCTGTGCTTTTCCACTCTATGATTGCATTTACAGGTGCTTTTTTAGGCTTAGCAACTGTCATTTTAGTGCCTGCAGCAGCTTACGTCAGCTTTAATGGCGACCAAGAAAAATTAATTGAAACCTTTACCGCAATAAAGCCACCTATCATGGCTGAGGTCGTAGCACCAACAAAGCTTGCAACAATTTTACAAGCTAGTGAACAACAAAGACCAGACTTAACATTTAATCGTGTAGCAATAATGGGCTACGGCGATAAAAATGCTTTAGTCTACTTATTCGGAACTGGTGGTGAACAGCTTGGCGGTGAGACCTTAATTTATCAAGGTAGCAATGCTGAGTATATTAACACCCAAGCAAATTTCGGTCGGCTTGAAGGCATAACAGGAAAAATCCTAGACGCGATGTTTCCATTACATTTCGGAAATTTTGGCGGCGTTTTCATTAAAGCGATTTGGGCGATATTAGGCCTGAGTACTGCACTGATACCAATATCAGGCATTATGTTATGGATAGAAAGAGGTATGAATGCCAAGCACCCTGCACATAGTCGAGAAACGTATATTAGATTCAATAAATTACTGATAGGTAGTTGTGCAGGACTAGTTTTAGCTACCGTAGTGTTGTTCCCAACTCAATTGATTATCAATAAATGGTTTCCAGGTATTGATGCCACCAGCTTATTATTTTACGTGTTCTTCATAACTTGGTTTCTGGCTTGCTGTCTGCCTTTTGTTATGAGTGCCAAAAAGGCCATGCAATGCCTCACTCTTTCCACATCTTGGTTATTGATTCTCATCATGCCAATGGACGCCATCTTAACCAACAGTCACCTTATTAATGTCTTTGTAACAGGTCATTACGTCTCTGTTGGCGTCGATTTAGTATTATGCATCATGGGTATTGCCTTATTACTAATGTTTCAAAAATTAAATAGCACTTTATCGTTGAATGAAACGTATCAAACTTCAACACTGCAACTTAAAGAAGGAATTTAGCATGACATTATTATTCGCGTTAATGACGGCATATTTTGCGACATTATTATTAAATGCGGCAGGTACATTTACTAATAACAACATCCGTAAAGGTTTTTCGGCATTATTAAATATTACTTCTGTGGTGATGTTTATTACCGTATACGGTACCGCGCGAGGCGTTTTTGTATACCTTGCTGTTGTCGCACTATTCGGGATTATATTGAGTTTTTTCAATCGTAATACAACAATTTCAGCCAACGATATAAGCTAACTTGTTAGCATCAATAGTGAGTAGGTCAAAAACACCTTTTTCTTGAGTTAACTGTTAATTAATAGCAGTTATTGATAGGTGACGAATAAGCTAGCCGCTTACTTATGCAAGGCAAATTTCACCGCACACGCTGCGTGAATCTGTGTCGTATCATAAAGTGGCACCTGAGTATCTTGTTGCTGTACCAATAAGGCAATTTCAGTACAGCCCAAGATGACTGCTTGAGCCCCCTGCTGGTAAAGATCATCGATTATTTCAAGATATTGGTGACGAGATGACTCCTTAATCTCACCAAGACATAACTCTGAATAAATAATGTGATGAATCACCTCTTGTTGTGTTTCATTCGGGACAATGACATCAATACCATGATGTTCGGTTAACCTTCCCTTATAAAAATTTTGTGACATGGTAAATTGAGTGCCAAGTAAACCCACGGTACGAATACCATCTAGAAGCAGAGTGCTAGCTGTAGCATCGGCTATATGCAGCAAGGGAATAGAGATAGCTCGCTGTACTTCTTCTGCCACTTTATGCATGGTATTAGTGCAAATAAGTAAACAATCAGCACCACCCGCTTCAACCGATTTAGCTGCATTTGATAAAATTTCAGCAGTTTGTTGCCAATCACCTTGGTGCTGTAGTGACTCAATCTCAGCAAAGTTAACACTAAACAGACATACTTTGGCTGAATGTAAGCCACCTAATGACGCCTTGATTCCTTGATTGATTGCCTTGTAATAGTTGCTGGTTGACTCCCAGCTCATTCCGCCTAACAAGCCTATTGTTTTCATTGTGTCATCCCATCTTACATGCGAAAAACATGATTCATCCAATTCAATTTGTTGTACATACTGCCATTAATACGCCACTCTTTCATACAGTCATTCAATATGCTCATAACCCTATCGAATAAGGCTCAAATTGTTATCAGGTTTCTTTTACAATTGCCTCAATATGTCATCATTAACAACACTATAATGTGTAAAAGATTTTCAAAATTAAGTTGATATTATGCTGATTCAAGATTTACAAGTGATATTAAAAGTAGCAGAGTTTCGCAGTATAACTGCTGCTGCAAACAGCCTTGATATGCGAGTTGCAACAGCCAGTGCTGCAGTCAAACGCGTCGAGACACATTTAGGGGTTGAACTATTCATAAGAACCACACGACAGCTGAGGTTATCACCAGCGGGTGAGCGTTACCTTCCACACTGTCAACAAGCCGTTCAATTACTCGACAACGCCCAACAAAACGTACGAGATGACTCTGATGTACTGCAAGGAGAAATCCGAATAGCACTATCATCAGATTTAGGTCGAAATGTTGTCATCCCTTGGATTGATGAATTCCTTATTTCTAATCCTGACGTTAGCGTACGTAGCAATATCAGCGATAGTAATATCGATTTTTATCGTGACTCAGTTGATATGGCGCTAAGGTATGGCTCCCCCACTGATGCCAGTACTTATGGGTTTAAAATCTGCGATATTCCACGTGTCGTATGCGCAGCGCCCGAATACCTTAAAAAGCAAGGTAAACCGCAGCATCCGCACGAGTTAAAAAATCACAATGCACTTTTGTATCAACTGCGTGAGGTCGTTCAAGATGAGTGGACGTTTACCCAACAGCAGGACACGATTAAAACTAAACTTGTCGGTAACCGAAGTTCCAATGATGGCGATTTAGTGAGACGTTGGTGTGTTTCGGGGCAAGGTATAGCGATAAAATCATGCTTAGATATGGCTGATGATTTACTCAATGAACGCGTCACGCCACTGTTATTAGATTATCAAGCTACCCCGACAGAGCTGTGGTTAATTTGTCCAAGCCGCCAGTCAATCACCCCTACAGTGAGACGATTACGTGATTTATTTAGGGATAAAGTCGCAGGACTGAAAACTCAACTGGTAAATAAAGGCATAATTGTCAATGATTAAAATCAAGTGTTCACGGACGTGCCCTAACCTCTGTTTTTAGTTTATCCACCAGTGACTCCTGAATAGATCATTTTTATGCCAACTAGAAATAATACCCAATAACTAAAGGTATAAATCAACTGCTGTGAAATGCGATTCACCAGCCAAACACCTGTTCTTACACCTAAAAAAGCTATTGGCACTAACAATAATGAGGTATTCAGGTTTGCTGCATCAAACTGCCCCATATAGGTATATGGAATAAGCTTTATAAAGTTAATCAGGGCAAAAAACACCACACTTGTACCAATTAATTGCGCTTTAGGTAAATTTTTAGGTAATAACGCCATACTCACTGGTGGACCACCAGCATGGGCAATCGTGCTAGCAAAACCTGACGTCAGCATTAACAGGTGATTATTAACTTTTGAAGGAGCCTGGCTTTTTTTACATAGACATTTTTGCGCTAGAAAAGCCATTGCTAAGCCACCAATTATAAACTCCACGATATGTGCAGGCAGACTTCCCATAAAATAAGCAGCAACAATAATACCTATGATGGCAAAAGGCAGCATTTGCTTTAACTCATGGTAGTTACAATTTTTTCGATGGTAATAAAGGGCAATCAAGTCCATAACGCATAACAGAGGTAATAGTATTGCTGCGGCTTGTATAGGCGAAACGGTTAATGCCATCAGCGGTACTGACAGCATTCCCAAAATACCTCCTACGCCCCCTTTGCCCATGCCATAAAAAAACACTGCGGGTATAGCGGCTAGATAAAAGTTAACATCTGAAATCATAAAACGCCAAAAAAGCCTTGTTCAAAAAGGCTTTTATTAAATAATTAACCGATATGAGTCATTTCATTCAATACAAACGAGTCGACAGCGCCTTCTGTCGCAGCCATGTAGTCAGCTAAATGTGTATTGTTCATATGTGTTTGCCATAACTCACGTGACTGCCAGTTTTCATAAAATAAAAAATGAGCAGGATTTTCATTATCTTGATGTAAGTCATAATTAATACAACCTTCTTCAGCTCGAGTTACATCAATCAATTTTACTAGTTCTGCTTTAACCAATTCGACTTTGTCTGCTTTTGCAATAATGTTGGCAACAATCGTTAATTTACTCATAATTTAGCCCTTAATAATGTATTTGGATCTTTGTGAACCGTGTTGATGAATACATAATATCGCTATTTTTAAACAACAAAAACACGCTAATGATTGAAACATTTTCAAATTTTAATTGACAACTAACATCACAAATAGAGATGTTTGCTAAACACAAATAGTTGTTTTTTATTCGGAGTCGACAGCTGCAGAGAAGGCTTCTTTAATTTCGTCGCTATTAAAGCCCCTTCGCATTAAGTAGGCATAAGCTTTGGATTTCTCGTTGTAATCACTAAGAACATATCTCTTTTTAGCAAGTTGCTTTTGACAGCTCTCATAAAAATCAACCTCTTGAGACAAGGTTAACTGATAAACCACGTTCTCAAAGTCACTGACATCAATTAAACGTTGTGTTAGTTCTTGTAAAATAACTTTCTTACCTTTGCCTTTGTTATATAGTTTTATGATTTCTATCTTTAAATCAGCTTTCTCAGCTTTAATAGAGAGCTTTGAGCGTAAAGTGTCTTTTTGTGGGTGAATTGATAAAGCGTAATCGATTTGCGCACGCGTAAAGCCTTTAGTGGTCATTTGGCTATACACTTTTTCTTTAGTGGTACTTAAAAAGTTATCATACTTATTACTCAACCTAGCAGAAGCAAGAATATTAAGATCAATATTTTGCTCAAACATAACATGCTCAATTGCACGTTCAATATCGGTTAGTTCAACTCCACGTTGTTGTAATCTACCTTTAATCGCTCCATTACCTTGTTCGTTACTATAAGCAAGCTCACAAAAGCGTACTGCAAACTCGTAATTTGTTTTTAGGTAACCTCTTTCAATTAGGTGTGCCAACACTTTATCAACCCATTCAATCTTGTCTGTTTTTCGCAGCAGCTTTTGACGAATTTCTTCAATAGTGAAATCTTGTTGGCTAAGATGCCAATATGCACTATTGAATACATTATCAATTGTTTTCGCTTGCTTTAACGGAGTCCGATTCATAGTTGAATTTCTTTAATAACCAAAAACCTACTGAGTCTAGCAGATATACGTTATTCAAATGAATAGATTGTCGAGTGACACTCAAGTCATTTGTAAATTTAGCGCTAATACTGATCTTAAAGACAAAAAAAAGCCGCTATTAAGCGGCTTTTTTGTAACGTCATGAAGACGTTTCAAACAATCGATTATGCATGTTCTTCTGCTAGGTATAACCAAGTGTCGATTACGGTATCAGGGTTAAGTGATACAGTATCAATACCTTGTTCAACTAACCATTGAGCAAAGTCGGCATGGTCTGATGGGCCTTGCCCACAAATACCAACATATGCACCTTTCGCTTTAGCCGCTTTAATCGCTAACGATAATAATGCTTTAACAGCATCATTACGCTCATCAAATAGATGACTGATGATGCCAGAGTCACGGTCTAGACCTAACGTTAACTGAGTTAAGTCATTTGAACCAATTGAGAAGCCATCAAAGTGCTCTAAGAACTGGTCTGCAAGCAATGCGTTTGAAGGTAACTCACACATCATGATAACGCGTAAACCATCTTTACCACGCTCTAGGCCTTGCTCTTTCAATAGTTCAATCACTTGCGCCGCTTCGTCAACTGTACGAACGAATGGGATCATGATTTCAACGTTTTTAAGGCCCATTTCATTGCGCACACGCTTAATTGCTTCACACTCTAGTGCAAAACAGTCACGGAATGACTCAGAAATGTAACGGCTAGCACCACGGAAGCCCAACATTGGGTTTTCTTCTTCTGGCTCATAACGGTCACCACCAACAAGGTTAGCGTATTCGTTAGACTTAAAGTCTGACATACGTACGATAACTTTCTTAGGATAGAACGCACTACCAATCGTTGCGATACCTTCAACTAAGCGAGCAACATAGTATTCAACTGGAGACTCATAACCTGCAATCATCTCGTTGATTTCTTGCTGAAGCTCAGCTGGTTGTGAGTTGAATTCAAGTAATGCTTTAGGGTGAATACCGATCATACGGTTGATGATGAATTCTAGACGCGCTAGACCAACACCTTCATTTGGTAAGCGGGCAAAATCGAATGCACGATCTGGGTTACCCACGTTCATCATGATCTTCATTGGTAATTCAGGTAATGAATCAACACGATTGGTCACAACTTCAAATTCTTGCTTACCATCGTAAATGAAACCAGTGTCACCTTCAGCACAAGAAACCGTCACTGTTTGACCGTTCTTAATATGGTCAGTCACATCACCACAACCTACAACAGCTGGAACACCTAGTTCACGCGCAATAATTGCTGCGTGACAAGTACGGCCACCACGGTTAGTAACAATCGCACTAGCACGCTTCATGATTGGTTCCCAATCTGGGTCAGTCATGTCGGTAACTAATACATCACCAGGCTCGATTTGATCCATATCGTCGATAGAAGCAAGCACTTTAGCCACACCTGTACCGATTTTATGACCGATTGCACGACCTTCAGAAACTACGTCACCTTTAGTTTTAAGGTGGTAACGCTCAATCAGCTGTACATCTTCACGGCTGCGAACTGTTTCAGGGCGTGCTTGAACGATATAAAGTTTGCCGTCGTTACCATCTTTAGCCCACTCGATGTCCATTGGACGTCCGTAATGCTGCTCAATGATAACCGCTTGTTTCGCCAGCTCCATGACTTCTTCATCGTTAATTGAGAATACGCCACGTTGCTCAGCTGGGATATCTTCGATTTTAACTTGTTTGCCATGTGAAGCATCATCAGAGTAAACCATCTGAATTAACTTGCTGCCGATATTACGGCGCACAACGGCTTGATGCCCTTGCGCTAAAATTGGTTTGTGCACGTAGAATTCATCAGGGTTAACCGCGCCTTGAACAACCATTTCACCTAAACCAAATGATGAAGTGATAAAGACAACGTCGTTATTACCTGACTCAGTGTCCATAGTGAACATCACACCTGATGATGCTTTATCTGAACGTACCATTCGTTGTACGCCAGCAGATAATGCGACACCTTGATGCTCGTAACCTTGGTGGACACGATAAGAAATTGCACGGTCGTTAAATAGCGAAGCGTATACATGCTTAATCGCAAGTAATACAGCGTCAAAGCCTTTAACGTTTAGGAAAGTTTCTTGTTGACCAGCAAAAGAAGCATCTGGCATATCTTCAGCTGTTGCTGATGAACGTACTGCAAATGATGCTTCTTGGGTCTCGCTAGAAAGTTGCTCGTAAGCTTCACGAATCGCATCTTCTAGTTCTGGTTGAAATGGGGTATCGATTACCCATTGTCTGATCTGTGCACCAACTTTCGCTAATTCATTTACGTCATCAACATCCAATGTTGCTAGAATATCGAAAATTTTCTGGTTAACACCACTTTGCTCTAGAAACTCATTAAACGCATGAGAGGTTGTAGCAAATCCACCAGGGACTTGAACACCAGCGTTTGCTAGGTTACTGATCATTTCACCAAGTGACGCATTCTTACCGCCAACCTTGTTTACATCACCCATGCCTAGTTCTTGATACCAGAGTATGTATTGCTGCACAGTTATCTCTCCACAAGTTTATTTCAATGGCCCCTTCACACGAGGGCAGCGGCATTCTACACTCCCACACAAGTGACGTAAATCTATAATTTTATTTGTAATTTTATTACTACAAGAGGTCATAATGGCACCAAAAGTATTTTATATATCAGATGGCACAGCAATCACAGCAGAAGTCTTTGGTCATGCCGTACTCTCACAATTTCCTGTGGAATTTGAGACATTTACAATTCCGTTTGTCGAAACGATTCAAAAAGCAGAGAAGGTTAAGCAACAAATAAATGATTGTTTTATTACAACAGGCGAAAGACCAATACTTTTCCACTCAATCGTTAAACCAGAAATTCGGGACATCATTTATTCCAGCGAAGGGTTGGATTATGATTTTTTAAACACTTTCGTTAGCCCGTTAGAAAAACAATTAGGTATCGAAGCCCAGCCGGTGATGAACCGTACCCATGGTAAAAGTAACTTGGGCTATGACTCTCGGATAGAAGCGATAAATTACACAATGGAGAACGATGATGGCCAAACCATGAAGCATATGGACAAAGCCGACATCATTTTATTGGGTGTTTCACGCTGTGGTAAAACCCCTTCAAGTTTATATTTATCGATGCAATTTGGTATTAAAGCTGCTAACTATCCGTTCACTGAAGATGATATGGATAACTTAAAGTTACCCGAGGCGTTAAAACGTAATAAATCTAAACTGTTTGGTTTAACCATTGATCCCAACCGCCTGCATGAGATCCGTCAAGGCAGAATGGAAAATAGCCGCTACTCTTCTTTAAGGCAGTGTCGAATCGAAGTGAAAGAAGTTGAAATGTTGTATAAAAAAGAACGTATCCCGTTTGTGAACACCACCTTCCACTCTGTTGAAGAAATTTCAGCAAAAATTCTTGATGTCACAGGCTTAAAACGCCACATGTTTTAAGTTTTATTATGCTATTTAATGCCTTAAATCTAATTTAACGTATTATTCATGTTAGCGAAAATGCTGAACTAACAGCATTTTCAGCTAACTTAGTTCAAATTATCCACTTTTGTTCAATAACTTCGTCGATTTCAACGTGTCTATCGCCTGCTAATTCGTTATAATCCCGAGCAATATGATGTTAATTCATCGCAAACATGCTCGGTAAAATGAATGACAATTAAAACTGACGAACTACGTACCTCTCTTTTATGTAAGGTAATTTCACCTGCGCAACTCGCATCTGAATACCCATTAACCCAAGATGCTGCTGACTATTTGGTTGAGCAACGTCGTGAAGTCGAAGCCATCATAGCAGGCGAAGATCAAAGACTTTTAGTCATTATTGGCCCTTGCTCCATTCACGATACGGAAGCTGCTTTAGATTACGCTCAACGTTTAGCGAAATTACATCACGAGTTAAAAGAAGACTTATGCATTGTTATGCGTGTCTATTTTGAGAAACCTCGTACTATTGTTGGTTGGAAAGGATTAATTTCAGATCCTGATCTAGACGGTAGTTTTAGCCCTAACAAAGGCTTAAGAATGGCTCGCCATTTATTACAGCAAATCACTGAACTTAAATTGCCAATCGCAACTGAATTCTTAGACATGGTCAATGGCCAATATATTGCTGATTTAATCACTTGGGGTGCGATCGGTGCCCGCACAACTGAAAGCCAAATTCACCGTGAAATGGCATCAGCATTATCATGCCCTGTCGGATTTAAAAATGGGACAGATGGCAATATCAACATAGCGGTTGATGCAGTACGTGCAGCACAAGTGCCACATATTTTTTATTCTCCAGATAAAGATGGAGCAATGGCTGTTTACCGTACCCACGGGAACCCATACGGCCATATCATTTTACGTGGTGGCAAAAAGCCGAACTACTCAGCCGAAGATATTGAATCAGTTCGAGCGCAACTTGAAAAAGTGGATGTAACTCAGCGTATCGTTGTTGATTTCAGTCATGGCAATAGTGAAAAGAAACATAAAAATCAACTCAACGTTGCCGATAGTATTATGGAACAAATGCGTAACGGTAGCACTGCTGTTGCCGGTATTATGGCAGAGAGTTTTATGGTTGAAGGTAATCAGAAAGTCGTTGACGGCCAGCCATTAACCTATGGTCAAAGCATCACCGATGCCTGTCTGCACTGGGAAGATTCTGAAAAATTACTTAGAAATCTAGCCCAAGCATCGAAAGATCGCCGTGCTCTACTAGCAAAATAACAATAATATTGGGTAATGCTAAATAGACTATTTACTGCAATGTGATAGTAATAATAATGGCTTAAACAATAACATGAGTTATATTTCAAAATACCAATCATATGATTGGTATTTTTGTTTCTAAAGCCAAATAACTGAGCCTTTTATGAAGCCCGATTAACTAGCTGGGCAGAAATGTAACACTAAGCGGGCTTGTATCTTCATCCAGAGATTGTAGAGATAACTTTTCAAACAATGTATTAATAGCCATAAAACTCTCCACGAGTTTAGGATCAAAGTGCTTACCTTTACCTTCTAAAATTAGTGAAACCGCTTGTTGATGGGTAAAAGGCTTTTTATAACAGCGTGGTGAAGTGAGTGCATCGTAAACATCCACTAAGGCTACAATTCGTGCAGATAAAGGGATCTCAAGCCCAGATAGACCTTTTGGGTAACCACTGCCATCCCACTTTTCATGATGACCACCGGCAATATCACGACCCATTTTAATATAGCCACACTCAGGAGCAAATTGAGTGATGCTTTCAAGCACTTGGGCTCCAATGACAGGATGCGCTTTAATATGTTCAAACTCATCAGCCGTTAACTTGCCTGGCTTTAATAAAATCGCATCGGCAATGCCAACTTTACCGATATCGTGCAGTACCGAGGATAAGGTTATCTCAGTAATAAACGCTTTAGTCAGCTCTTCTGGCGCATCATGATCTACATAACGTTGTTTGGCTAACATGGATGCATACTGCTGCATTCTCAGTATATGAGCGCCAGTTTCGTTGTCTCTATACTCTGCCAATTTAGCTAACCCAATGACGGTTGCTCGCCTTGATGTTGAAGTGCTTTCTAGTGAACTTGATAACTTACCTAACAAGTAAGCGGTTGAAATGGTAACAATGGCATTGGTCACAATAAAATTGACAACCACAACGGCCCAAATAACCCAATTATAGCCATCAATACTAGGCCATATATGTAAATCAAAATGATATGCAAAACCAAGAATGACCAGTGATACAGCATTGATTACCTGTGCAAGGTTACTGGCTTTTTTTCCCAACAAAATACATGTTAATGGTGGAAAAATGAATAACCAAAAAAAACCTGCCCCACTTGGTCCTATCGCCACTAAAAAACCAAAACCTATGCTAAAAGCTAATAAGCTGCCGATAGAAAAACGAGTCCTATCACTGAGGTTTTTATCGTAAATGATGAACAGTAAAATAGCGTAAACTATGGTATCGAACACAGCCATTGAAAATAAGTCAGCTTGAATACAAAGATAAACACTAGTGAAATAGACTGGTACACAGGCAATAGCTAACAAGGTAAAAATACGATAAAAGATAACCCGGCGCCAAAATGTAAGCGAATCCCCTTTAGCCGTTTTTTCAATGAGTACGTTATCTGCTAGTGACATATTTCTTCCCTGAAGTAGCATGAGTATTTCGATTACCCCGCTTTCCTTCAAGTAATTATTGTCGAGTTTTTCAATAACGCAACAGACAGCACCTATCATCAGCACATCAATTACTTTGATGAGTAAATTATATTGTTATGAAATAAGGCAAAGGCTACACTCCTCTAATACAACATGGAATGATGAGTAATATTCAAAGGAATTGGAATGAGTCGTAGTACAAATAATGTCAGTTTTACCAGCATACTTTTAAGCACCTTATTACTTTCTTCACAAGTAAATGCAACTCCGGAAGAATTCAAACAAGCTTACGAAGCTTATAATGTCGCATTTAAAGCAGGGAATACCCAACAAGCTGCTCACGCGGCCCAACAAGCTTATGACTTAGGTCAACATATCTACGGTGAAACCAGTATCGATACGACCAATCTAGGTTTTAATTTAGCCATAGCGCTTAGCAATAATAAGCAGCATGAAGACGCTGCGCCATATTATGAACAAACATTAGAGCAGTATAAAAATCATTACGGCGAAGATAGTGTCCAATTGGTTGATCCTCTCTTAACCTATGCTGATAAAACTAAGGATTTGAAACTTGCTAAAGGTTTACTTTCTAAAGCTCGAAAAATTGCTTCAGATAGCGAACAGCCAATATTATATGCTCACACCCTTTCAGCATCTTATAGCAAGCTTGTACAAACGAAATATGATAAAAAGCAAGTACGTAAATATATACTCCAAGCGAAAGAAATATACAGCGAACTCCTGCCAATGGACTCAACTGTTTTAGTTAACTCAAGATTTGAAAGTTCAGCGGTATATCTTGCTAATAAAAAATATGACCAAGCAGAAATAGAATTACTGGAAGTAATCAAACAATATCAAATGTTGGATTATTCTCACCCATATGAACTAGCAGCCCATGCGAGATTAGTAACACTTTATAGTCAAAAAAATAAAGCTGAACAAGCTACCGAACATTGCCTTGCCATAGGTAGCATGAAACCTTGGAGCCAAGAGCAACAACAAACTCCAATTTACCGTGTCAATCCAAACTACCCAATAAGTAAAGCAAGAAGTGGCGTTGAGGGAATGGTGGTACTAAGCTTTACTGTTAATGAGCAAGGCTTTGTATCTGAACCTGAAATAGTCAACTCAACAGGTGGTAAAGCATTTGAAGATGAAAGCATTAAAGTTCTTGAACAATGGCGCTATGCCCCTAAGTTTGAAGATGGCAAACCCGTTAAGGCTGAAACACGGGTTAGGCTCGATTTCACTTTAGGCTAACAACCCTGATAAATATCTGTTTTTAAAAGCCTTGATGATACGCTACTCAAGGCTTTTTTGTATCCATAGAATTAGCTAAGCCAACCACTGTTTATTACCAGAATAACAAAGTATTGTATCCGATCCTTTCCACCCTACCTCTTCTTTTACAGGTCAATTATCAACGACGCTAGGTTAAAAAGTTGACGAGCACGTCAACTTACGGCTAAGGTCTTAAACAGATAATTGTTGCAGTTCGGTTAATTCACATTTTATTTGCACTGTAACTTTACATTTTAAACCAATACCGGCTGCTAAGGAGAACCGCTTGATGACACAATCTAAAACCAGTGCCACCATTCTTGGCCTTTTATTATTTATCGGTATGGCAGTGCTCGGTGTATTACTAAAACAAGCCATAATTGAATACAAGTTACTGGATAGGAGTGTCACGGTTAAAGGTCTAGCAGAAAACGAATATTCTGCAGATGTCGTCATTTGGCCGATACAATTTACCGCAGCCAGTAATCAGCTCGAAGATTTATATGTTGAAGTTGAAAAGCAGAACAAACTTATCAATGATTTTTTAATTTCACACTCAATCAAAACAGACGAAATTACAATATCGGCTCCCATGATTACCGACAAACTTGCTCAGCAGTATGGTGGCAATCAAGCAGTTGAGTTTCGCTATACCGCGTTACAAACAATGACTGTGTACTCTTCAGAGATTGACACCGTTCGACAAGTCATGCCAGAAATATCTCAGCTCGGTAAACAAGGGATTGTATTTTCGCAGAATAACTATGATGCGCAAATCGAGTACATTTTCACTCGATTGAATGATGTGAAACCACAAATGATTGAGCAATCAACCAACAATGCACGTTTAGTTGCTGAAAAATTTGCGACCGACTCACAAAGCCAACTTGGAAAAATCAAACGTGCATCTCAAGGGCAATTCAGTATTACAAATAGAGATAAAAATAACCCTCACATAAAACGGGTTCGAGTTGTATCAACAATAGAATATTACTTAGCTGACTAATAAAAATAAAAAAGGAAGGCAGATAATGGATAATAACTATAAAAAAGAACTGAATCGAAGGTATATAACTGGTTTACTCATGACCTTTGGCTTATTGGTCATTTTAACATTAATGGTATTTTCAAGCGGTTTAATTGCAGCTGAAACCACGGTAAATGAGTCAAAAACCAAAACATTGATATTAGTTAGACACGCTGAAAAATTATCAGGTAAAGACCCTCAGTTATCAAAAGCTGGTCAACAACGAGCCCAGCAATTGGCCCATTTACTATCCTCTGTTTCTTTATCCGCAATTTACAGCACAAATTACAAACGTACTCAGCTCACAGCAAAACCAACTGCAGATAGTCAAAAATTACCTATCACTTCTTACGATCCGAAAGAGCTTGCTTCGTTTTCACAATTACTCACATCATCACACGATAATCATATTTTAATCGTCGGCCACAGTAACACCACGCCTGCGTTAGTCGATTTACTTGGAGGCGAATCAGGTAAAGATATTGATGAAGCGACAGAGTATGATCGTGTTTATATTCTTACTATTGAAAGTCAAGACAACACACATTCAACGAGTGTGTCGACATTAGTTCTTCGCTACTAAATCTTCAAGCGACTCAAGATGACTCACTTTTTGCATCACTCTCGTTAAATATTGTTATTGTTAACAAACCTACCTATTTAAATCACTTATCCGTATAATCCTGCCTCCAACTAGATGTACTAAGCAATTAATTAGGTAGTTGTATGCCCTTTACCCAAAAAGAACAAAACGAAGAAACACCACAGTACTCCGATGATATTTTAGCCAGAATCGAACAATCTGAAGCCAAAGTCATTAAAGCTATTTTCCCTTCAAATACCAATCATCATAATACGCTTTTTGGTGGCGATGCCCTTGCATGGATGGACGAAACGGCGTTTATTGCTGCTACCCGATTTTGCCGTAAAGCATTAGTCACGGTGAGTTCTGACCGAATTGACTTCAAAAAAGCCATTCCTGCTGGGAGCCTTGCTGAGCTCGTAGCTCGAGTCATTCATGTTGGGAATACATCTTTAAAAGTGGAAGTAAATATCTACGTTGAGGATATGTATCAAGATCTTCGAGAGCACGCTATTAGAGGTGTATTCACATTCGTGGCAGTCGATAATGAACGTCACCCAATTCCAGTTTGGCCAGTCCAACACCCTGCTTAGTCATTTCATTATCCCATAGCAATCATTGGCGAATGTATTCATTTTTCCCAATGATTGCTTACACTGTTTATAATTTCGACTAATCAATTAGCTTAACTTTGACACTGCAACCACCTAAAAGTGGTAGCTTTTCTTACTCAAACACCCTGCTTATTAGACAAAGGTCTAAAGCCAGTTTTAAAATCATTGTTTTCGATATACTGTTTCACTTTATCGTGGATCGATTGCCCAATTATCTGTTACATTAAAATTACCTTCACGTGCAACCAAGACAACTAAAAAGCCATGAAGCTTCAAAACTTAAATATTATTATCGCCGATGACCATCCCTTATTTCGTAATGCCTTACGACAAGCATTAAATAATGCTTTTCAAGGTACTAATTGGTTTGAAGCTGACAGTGCCGATGCCTTACAGCAAGTGCTTGATGACAAAGCAGCAGATCTAGACTTAATCTTACTCGATTTGCAGATGCCTGGCTCACATGGCTACTCGACCCTTATCCATCTTCGAGGTCATTACCCTGATATCCCAGTTGTCGTCATTTCAGCCCACGAAGACGTGCAAACAATCAGCCGTGCTATTCATTATGGAAGCTCAGGGTTTATTCCCAAATCTGCATCTATGGATACACTAAAAGAAGCATTAGATGCTGTGTTATATGGTGATATTTGGCTACCTGAAGGCACGGAAATCCTTGAAGTTGATGACGACCCGACTAGCCAAATGGCAAGCAAGTTATCTGATTTAACGCCGCAGCAATACCGAGTATTACAAATGTTTGCTGAAGGTTTACTGAATAAACAAATTGCCTATGACTTTGGTGTATCTGAAGCCACGATTAAAGCCCATGCTACAGCCATTTTCCGCAAACTCGGCGTCAGAAATCGCACTCAAGCGGTAATAGCACTTCAACAATTAGAAATGGAAAAGGTAGATTTATCATAACCTCACTCTCTCAATTACCGTTTTCACAAGCCTGTGAGAACAACAAGCATGCAATCATTAAAGAGTTACAACAGATTTTAGCCACTCGCCAACAGGTTTTAGAAATTGGCAGTGGCACTGGGCAACATTGCGTATTCTTTTCTTCTCAATTACCCCACTTACAATGGCAAGCGAGCGATCAACCTAGCTACCTGGCTGATTTAAATCGCCGTATTACGCTCGAAGGGTCAGTTAATCTAATACCTGCAATCGCTTTAGATGTCATGCAATCGTGGCCTCAGGCGCTGAATGAGAGTGAGATTGATGCAGTCTTTACGGCCAATACATTACATATTATGAGCCAAGCTATGGTTAACGCCTTTTTTAACCAAATTGGGAAGCATATCTCACAAGATGCAGCGCTGATTATCTATGGCCCTTTTAATTATAAAGGCCGCTACACCAGTGAAAGTAATGAGTCATTCGATCAATGGTTAAAAGAAAATAATCGTGAGAGTGGTATTCGCGATATAGAATGGATAGAAACCCTGGCCACTGAGCAAGGGTTTAAGCTTCAACATGACTTCGCTATGCCCGCAAATAATCGCTTACTGCATTTCAGCCGGTAAATTCAAAAGCAAGTAATTGAGTTACAAACTCAGTTGAAATGGATATTAGAGTTAAGTTAAACGCTAAAAACTTAATCCGTAAAAACAATTAGTGAAATGCTTTTTTTATCGTAAAAACTTTGTAAGCTAACCATTAGAATTTTGAAATTAAATGATCCTCACCAATACAAGGACAGCGCATTATGGGTTCGGTTACCACTAAAAAACACCCTAACGGTTTAGATTATGTCGAAATAAATACCGATTTGTGCCAAGCCAGCATTTTTCTTCAAGGCGCACAAATTGATTTCTTCAAGCCAAAAGACAAAGCACCTCTTATATGGGTATCAAGCGCTGATGATTATCAACCTGGTAATGGCATACGCGGCGGGATCCCTGTTTGCTGGCCTTGGTTTGGCGCAAGTGACATCCCCGGATTCCCACAACATGGCTTTGCTAGAACCAGTCTTTGGTCACTCGCCTCTGTAAAAATGCGTAATCAAGTTGTCGATTTAGTTTTTACCTTGGCTATTACAGAGGACAATAAACAATACTGGCCTCATGATACGGAAGTTAGCGTATTATTTACCTTAGGTGAAACCCTTTCAGTCAGCATTGTTAATAAAAATAACTGTGACTACGATGTTAATCTAACTCAAGCATTACACACTTATTTTCCTATCGGTGATATTCATCAGCTTAAAGCAACTGGTTTTACTGGGGCTAAATACATCGAATTTGCAAAAGGCCCTTACCCGCAAGAAGGCGATGAAGTTAACTTTACTCGTGAAACAGATCGTGTCTATACCGATTTAGCCCCTGTTCAACATTTACACACACCAGAAGGGACAATTGAAGTAGCAAGAGAGAACAGCCAGTCTGCAGTGCTATGGAACCCATGGATTGACAAGTCTCAGCGATTATCTCGCTTTAACGATGAAGATTACCTCACTATGGTGTGCCATGAAGCGGCTAACGTACTTGAAGACCAAGTCAGACTAGCACCGGGAGCAAGCCATACATTAACAACTCATATCCGCTGGGTTTAACATTACTATCAGTCTTCACGAAGCTACGTTTAGATTTTTGCTTAAAGCTTAAAGCTTAAAACCAAGCTTTATTAGTCGCAAATACTTGGCCAACATAGATTTATGCGCTGTGATTGGCCATGTTTTCTTCACACAAAAGACAATACGGTCAAATAGACAAGACACGAAAAATCAGATTAGCCTTTTTATGTTGCTGATGTATATGACTAACTACAGCCATCAATTTTTAGCTATGCTATTCTTTACCGCACTTCATAAATCAATACCTTAAGACAAAACTTTGACATGACAGTTCGAATTTTCACTGTTAAACGACTTCTCATTGTGTGTCTCACATTGGCCACAATATTTGCTGTGTTCATCCAACAAAATTTTCGGACGATTGCACTGAATATCGTGAACTCGTTAGCAGAGCCATACAGTGTAAGAGTTTTGGATGCCAAGGTTAGTATTGATAGTGCTAATCAATGGCATTTCCCTTTCATATTAGTTCGTTATCAAGATAGTGAAATCGCCCTTCATGAAGTTAAAATCCAACTCAACAATGGGTATAATGTCTTAAAAAATATGAAGTTATCACTAGAAGATATTAGTGATTTCAGTGTGAATAAAATTGATGTTAACTTGGGAGATAGTTTTTTTCAGCCCCAACAGCAAACAGATAACGCTGGGAGTATAGGATTAAGTTTATCGCACATTCCCGAAATAAAATTAGCAGCAATAAATATCTATTTACCATTTCAAAATAATGATCGTGCAATTATTCAAGCTAAGCACCTGAATTTGCTGACACCTAAACTCAGTCAAGCACAACCAAGTCCTTCTATACGTAAAACGTTAAGCGGTGAATTTTTACTCATGCAACAGGCTGTTGCAAACCTGTCTCTAACACTCGATTCCACTCAATGGCAGCTTACTCACTACACAGAACTTAACTCACTCCGTGAAGGATTGGAACAGCTGAGCCTCACCCTAAACGAATATGCCTTACAGACTCAGAAAGACGGTATACAGGATAAGGAGCGAGCCAGTTCTTATTTAGAACAACCCTCTTTTTTATCAACATTAGACTCATTACAAAGTGCCATAAGCACGCATATGCTGACAATTAAGGGGCTTTGGAATAGTACAACTTCAATAGATTTAATTACTGGGGCAATCCAAAGCAAGCAAATAATTAATGAGTTAACTATCAGCTCATCAGCAGTTAAAAACGTTGCTTTTAATCCTGCATCGCCAATTCAGGTAGAAATAAACTACAAGCCTGAAGAAGATACGGTTTCGCCAAACCTAAACGTTAAACTTGCCCCAATAAGCTGGCAACAAAGTACAGACAAACGCCAGTTGGAACAATTGATCCAACTACTGCAGCCTTCAATAGTGTTGCCAACAGAGAAACATGAATTAATAAAACAGCTTGAGCACCCTATTCTTTGGCAACTCGCTCTTACCAAACCTCTGACTATACAAACAAGATTGGATGATCAAGCAACTATTACAGCGAATTATGATGCCGCTATTAACATTTCTCATCCTGTTTTGTCAGCTGATATCACTCTAATAAATAATCATATCGTAAAAGATAATTCAGATATCAGCTTTGACGCAGAAGTATTAAGCCACCTTAAGCAGAAACAACACATCAACCTAACCGCTATGGATTTTATCCCCCATGAGATCAGTTTCGAAAATAGTGAACTAACAACGGATATTTCAATCAAGGCAACAAATAATACTGCCGAGATGGTTATTAATAGCGCGTCAATATATTCAGATAAACTCGATGCCACCATTAATCATAAAAACCTAAATACAGAAAATGTATATTGGCAGCTAACAGAGCCGTCAAGTTTTACATTATCTCAAACGCCTTCTATAACATCTTCTAATGCTACTTTGCAGCCATCTAACCTTAATCCCTCGAACTCACCTGTACCATTGAATTCAGTAATAAAGTTTAACGTAAATGGTTTTGCGTTAGGCTTCGATTCCTTTTCATTTACTCAGCCAACGCCTTTAGCATTTAATAAACCAAGTTATGAGGCTCAATTAGGCAAGTTTCGAATTGAAGCTAAACAGAACATTGAATTAACATTGAACGAAACTAAGCCTAGCATTGACCTACTATCGCAAGCCTTATCCCAAACCAATCAGTCAACTCTTAGTTGGCAACTGAATAATATTAAACTTGATAAGCTTATCCCGAGTAAGTCGAGAACACGCCGTTATAAGGCATTAAGATTCGATCAAATAAATTTAGATCAAACACTATCATTAAAACAACAATTACTGACGGGAACTGAGCAATGGCAACTTGACGCCCTTTCACTATCTAGCTATCACTTATTAAAATTACCCCAAAAGCACCAGCCTGCCTCACTCGCTGGACAATGGTCATTTGACACTGAGCTGGCAGATATTCTTTCGACATTTGAACATACTCAGATGCTGCCTGATAACATGAAAATAGATGGCCGCGGTAAATTAAACGCTGGCTTTGCATTAATAGAGGCCCAAGGTGTGTCACTTTTTGAAATGAAGTTCGAGCAACAGCTGACCAATATCGACGCAAAATACCACGAAAATGTGATGTATGATGCGACAGCTCAAGCTAATTGCCAGTTTAATTGGCAACAAGCACATAGTACACCTGAACGACCCGAAACATTCAGCCAAAGTCGATTGCTATGCCAACAAGCACAAATAGATATTCCCGAGGCATACGCAGGGATAAACCTAGACAACATTAACTTATCAGCCAATTTATCCTTAGGTAAAAACGAACAAGTACCTGCAAAAAATTGGTTGCAAGAAATCAGCGGCCTTAGTGACACTGACGTCAATTTGACTGCCAGCGGCGACTTACTTGATGGTGAGTTTCTAATTCCTGAGTTTTATTTAAGGTTACACGATATTTCAGAGGGCTACTTTGTCCTAAATGGGATCAGTCTAGAAGCCTTATTAGCAGCGCAGCCCCAAGTCGGTGTTTATGCAAATGGGATTTTTGATGGTGTACTTCCCGCCACGTTAGTGGATGGTAAAGTCACCATAGCGGGCGGTCATCTTGCCGCGAGAAAACCTGGCGGGTTAATTCAAGTATCTAATAACCCAGCACTTGAACAAATAAGGGATTCACAACCCCATCTTGATTTTGTGGTGCAAGCTCTAGAACATCTCGAATATAGCCAACTAAGCAGTACATTCGATATGAAAGATAACGGTGATGCGAGTTTGAAAGTGCAAGTAAAAGGTAAAAGCCAAGACATTGAAAGGCCAATACATTTGAACTATTCTCATGAAGAGAACTTATTTCAACTGTATAAAAGTACGCAGATTGGCAATCAACTGCAAAATGACATCGAACGTTCCGTGAAGTAAAAGGACCACTCAGTGAAAACACCTTACGTTGTTAATATTATTTTTATCAGTTTCTGTTGCTTGGCTGCTGTGGCATGCTCGCCTACGGTAAAAATAGCGCCACCAGATAAACCCATCGAAATTAATCTAAACGTGAAAATCGAGCACGAAATTATTATCAAAATAGATAAAGAGCTCGATGTATTGCTCGAAGATGACGAATTATTTTAGTTATAGGGAGCAATACCAATGAAAGTTCAATTAATTGCTTTACTAACCGGACTATTGTTTTCAAGTTCTGCACTTGCATTGACCTTACAGCAGGCTAAGAGTCAGGGCTTACTTGGCGAACAAACTAACGGATACTTAGGGTTAGTCGTCAACAATGAGCAAGCCAAACAAGTCATGAATGATGTCAATGCAAAACGGAAACTACACTACCAAAAAATAGCTAAAAAGAATAAGTTATCGACTGATGATGTAGCTATGCTCGCAGCAAAAAAAGCCATAGCAGCTGCAAAAAAGGATCATTATATTCAAACGGTTTCTGGTAAGTGGCAACAAAAGTAATGCCAGTTAACTCATCTTTGCTTGGTTACTGATCAAGCAAAGATTTCAGCAATAGACCTATTTAGTCTTTAATTAACGTTCTTGCTAGCCCTTAACCCCACCATAAGCGCAACCTGTCATTTCCTCTCTGGTATTTTACAAAGTAAAGCTTAAACCATACATTTTTTAATGGTATTTTTTCTAGTTCAAAAGTGTTACATTTGTAACATGTCAATTTTTTGTCTGGTGCCAAATAACCACACATCCAACCGCTAAAATTATATGAATAAGACACTCACTATAATAATTACAATTTGTCTTTTCGTGGCAAGCCCACTGCAAGCAAAACCCGTAGTAAACGTCGGGGGCTATTTGTTTGCTCCTTATGTTGATGTATCCGAAGACGGCTTATTTCAAGGTTTTACTATTGATCTCATTGCTGCCTTTAATCAACTACAAACTGAAGTTGAGTTTCAATTTGTTAATACAAGTATTGAGAATCGCTACCAAGCCTATGATATAAGACGGTTTGATATGATGTTTTTTGAAAGTCCTATTTGGGGCTGGAAAAGCTTCATTGCCGAATTTATTCCTCTAGACATTGTTGATGGCGAAGTGTTTATAACACTTAGAGATGGGGTAAAAGATCAGCAGTACTTTGATAGTTTTGGAAATAAATCACTCAGTTTAGTCAGCGGTTATCATTATCAATTTGCCCAGTGGAATAACAATGAACAAGAACTAATGAGCGATTTTGATATTCAATTTGTTCATACTAACCGAGCATCAATTGAAAGCGTATTAAAAGGCAGAGCTGACATTGCCCCTGTCACCTTATCTTACCTGCAGCATTACATTAAAATGTATCCAAAAGTCAGAGATAACCTGTTAATTTCAGAGAAATTAGATCAAACATATTCTCATAGTATTTTGTTAAACCCCAAAGCTGTAATTTCTAAAGCGAAATTGCAAAAATGGTTATCTGATTTGCAGAAATCTGGTCGGCTCAATCGAATAGCAAAAAAATATGATTTAGCGATAAAACCCAGATAAAAAATTAACCCCATTAATTGTTCAATTAATGGGGTTAATGGTAAAAAAAACCAAACGTATTTCGTTCGGCTTTATATTTGATATTACATAGTAACCATAGCCCAATATTCTAGGCGTGATTGCGGATCTAAGACGATTTTTTTACATAGATCTTTATATTTTCCCATTAAAGGGCCTAAACCACTTGAGCCACCTAAACTTGCAATCTGTTGCTCTTTGGCTTCAGCGACTGCGGTTGTCACAGCATCTGCAGCCATATATTGCCCAGCTAATTTTTCAGCTTCTTCACCTGAGGTTTTTAATCGAGAACCCACAGCTTGCATCTGCGGCGCATCCATTCCCATGATCACCCCAGAGGCAATTTCATAATAAGCTGCACATTGAACTAACTCATTACTAAACGCCGCTTCAGCCTTATCTTGCGCACTTGCCTGAAAACTTGCTGTCATCAACACAGCGGCAGATAACATATATCCTTTTTTGCCCATGAAATTTCCTTTACGTATTTTATTTCTACAAGACAATCATTACCTTAGATTCACAAGGCTAACGATATTTAATGACTTGTTTTAGTTAGTAGTTTATTTCTGTATTAAGCATCGCATTAGCATATTGCTGACGATAATAATCTAAACGGTGCTTTAAATGCTTTTGAACCGTTGTCCACTCAGTATCAATAATGGAATACACAACCGTATCTCTTACTGTGCCATCTTTAAGAATTTTATGGTTTCTCAGCACACCGTCTTGTTTAGCACCTAAGCGCATAATGGCTTGTCTTGATGCTTGGTTATGCCAGTGTGTTCTAAACTCCACAGCCATGACATCTAACGTATTAAAAGCATAATCCAGTAACAATAACTTGGTTTCGGTATTGGCTGACGTTCGTTGGGCACGTTTAGCATACCAAGTGTAGCCAATCTCTAGACGACGATTAGGCTGATCCCAATGACAAATTCGAGTACAGCCAATAATTTCACCTGAAGTTTTATCCCTGACCACAAACGCTAATGACTCACCTTGTTTTTCTTGTTGTAGCGCTTTCTCTACATAAGCTTTCATTTCGTCTGGGTGTGGAACCGAGGTAAACCATAACTCCCAAAGGTTGCCATCTGTACTTGCTAAACTAAGAGCAGCTACATGATCGATACTTAGCGGTTCTAAAATGACATGGTCGCCGGTTAGCACACTATGACTGTCTATGTTTGCCATTCTTACTCCCTTACCAAATAGTTAACTTAGTCACACAATGACAGAATACATGATCTGAATCAGAAAAAAATCATCTTTATCAGTACAGAAACATAATTATTGTTTTCGATTAGTGTGTTAGCGACCTAAAAGGACAAGATTTACTAAGTTGAAACGTAAAAAGGCCAATAAATCAATATTGGCCTTTGAGTAACCTAATGGACGCCTCAATTACGGCATAGTCGTTAACGACTTTAATACCAATGCTTTTAGATACTTATTGCGCAAAAGATAGTTGATAAACACTCGTCGTTCCGCTCACTTCATTGCCAACGATCAATAATGGCAAACCATTTGGACTGTTTTCTGGGTTAACAAATTTCATTCCTTCAGGACCAAGATCGCCTGCTAATTCTGGTTGACCAGAAATGTCGCTGCCGTCTATTTCAAATTCAATGCCAAAATCACGATTAACAACATAATCGACAAATCGAACATCAAAAGGGTTACTGATATCGTAAATCATAAAACCAGACGTACGCTCAAGGCCGATAAATGCATATTGTTTACCTGCAATTTGACCAATAGCTAATGCTTCTGGCTCAGGTCCTTTATCATCGCTTCGGCTATCACCTTTACTTTCTTCATTATGATTATTGAAGTTGTCAGCTAAAATTGCAGCGGTAATACGCTCAAATTGACTACCACTATCAAAGACTAATTGACCATCATGAGTCCAAATAGAAAATGAACGAGCACCATAAGACACGATTCTATCCATATCTCCATCGCCATCATCATCCCCCATTGTCGTTGTTACCTTTAGTCGACCCAATTGTGTTTTATCTTGAGCTGCAGCGACTTGAGGATGATTAGCATCTAAGAGTAAATCTTCCGCTCGTGCCTCTTCAGAAAAGCCATCATAATCACGGGCATCTCCTTCATTAGCACTGACCACAAATGTTTGTTCATTCCATTGATAAGAAGCGATCGTATCTGGTTGATACATACCATAAACACCTTCATAAGCTTGGATATTGATAGCATCATCTTTATCACTTGCATCAATTTCATTTCCTACATCACCATAATGCTTAAGACCTAGGGCATTAATCTGCTCAACAGTATTATCAGTCAAATTAATTACCGCAATGGCATTATTTTCCTGCAAGCTAACATAGGCATATTTATTATCTAATGAAACAGCAATATATTCAGGCTCAAGATCTTGTGATACCGAAGCGCCGGGACCATTTAACTTAATCAAGTCGCTCATTTCATCATGGCGCGTACCACCAGCATCAAAGTCATTAAAATCAATGATTGTCGCACTATCAGCAGGACTATTATCAGCAATTGTAATCACGGCAACTGAACCTTTTGGATCAACACTATAATCACTATTGGGCTCACCTTCGTTCGCTACGATGACGAGAGCGCCGTCATGACTAAATACAAGGTTGTCTGGCAAAGCACCAACGGTAACCGCTTTAATATAACTGGCTTCACCTGTTGCTGATAATCGATAAAAGGCTATAACGCCATTGCCTTGAGTCGCATTCCCTAACTCATCGGCCCTTTCAACTGCAACAGCTAACAAGTCGTCATATATACTGATGCTATTTACATTACCTAAGCCTGTTATTTCGGCATCGGTAGCCACATCTAAACTAAACACCTTAGTTAGATTATCTAAATTAGTCGCTGCTATATCATCAGCTGTCATTACAGTGTTATCACCTTCTGTAGATAGCACTGAAATATCTAACGCATCAACCTGGCCGCTATGTGCATTAACCACAAAAACAAGTCTACTTTGTGTATGGTAATCAACAATTTCAGCAGCACTTTGTCCAAAAATACCAGACTGATAACGTCCAACTAATTCTGCTGATAATGCACCTTGTTGCTCATGACACATGATTTGAGTTTGTGAAGAATCAATTTCGTCAATGTCCAGTATTCCATTACCGTTGACATCCAAGCCAGTCTCAATTTGTTGTCCGCCAAAAGGACATTGTGCATGTCCAGTCAGTAGCTCACTTGCTAGTAATAATGAACTTTGACCATTGATTCCATTACTGCCGTCCTGTCCATTACTGCCATCATCGCCATCACACCCTGATAAAGTCATTACAGACATCATTGCGACTAAAGGTAAAACTGCTGTTTTCATGTTTGTTCCTGTTGCGTACTTGTTATAAAAATTTCAAGTAAGCTACGCAAACTCAATGACAATCAAACGACGAGACTGTTAAGGTATTGTGACAAAAACCTTGGGTTAACCAGTAAATAAATTGATACAAGTTCATAAAAATTATTTCGCTCTATTAGCAAGTTCTCATGATAAAATTTAAACACTTAATTCTTCATCTACTTCATATTTCCCTATTCTTTCAATAAACTGAGGTTAGAGTGAGCCAGTCTTTAAACACGCATCACAATACTACTCCGCCAAATGTGCCGAATTTAGCAATGCTAATTCCAATGCTTGCTGCCATCGTGGCCATTACGCCACTCGCTATCGACATGTATCTACCTGCCATGTCGAATATCGCTCAAACGTACTCAACGCACGTAACCACTGTGCAGCAGTCATTGAGTATCTATCTTGCTGGCTATGCATTAGGTATGCTTACATTCGGCCCGCTTGCAGATCGTTTTGGCCGCAGACCGCTAGTCATTTTTGGTCTCAGCGGATTTACCGTAATCAGTTTCTGTATTTCAATATGTAGCTCAATCGAAGTGTTTTTAGCATTGCGTTTTGTGCAAGCATTTATTGGCGCAGCTGCCACAGTGGTGGTTCCGGGTTATATCAAAGAGGTATATGGTGATAACACCGCTAAAGGGATGTCATACGTCAGCTTAATCATGATGCTCGCACCATTATTAGCTCCCTCTTTAGGTAGCTTGATACTGGAGCTGGGTGAATGGCCGTTAATTTTTCTCAGTCAAAGTTGCTATGCAATTGCCTTGCTAATGATTGTCTTGTTCAAGCTAAAAATGCCCAGTGATAAAGCGGCTGATACACGAAGTAAGCAATCTTTCTTTGCTGCCTATAAAACCGTATTAACTCGCCAAGGCGTCAAAGTAAACATCACGTGTGGTGTATTAACCTCATTTGCGTTTTTTTGTTATTTAACTGCTTCACCATTTATTTATATGGAAGTATTCGGACTCGATAAAACCTTATTTGCCGTTTTATTTAGTACCAATGTCGGTGCACTCATGCTGGCAAATATAATCAATTCTAGAATCGTAACTCGATATGGTTCAAGCCGTATGTTATTTGTGGCAACAGTTTTTGGCTCATTAGCTGCCACAGGATTATTAATCGTCAATATTGTCGATTTAAGTTATCACTACACTGTTGCAATGCTGATCCCTTTAATGGGCTGTTTAGGTATCATGTCTGTCAATGCTGATGCCATTGTATTGATGAAGTTTAAAAAAGAAACGGGTACTGCCACTGCGGTTATTGGAACATTACGTTTTGGGTTTGGATCTTTAGCTGGTCCTTTACTTGCGTTCTTTTATACTGGCACCGCTGTTCCATTCTCTGCATTGATGTTGATTTCAGTGGTGATGGTCATGGCCTGTTTGCTATATCAACGCACGCAACCTTATAACCCATAAACGACTTGCGAAAACGACAGTTAATAAGCTAACGACTTAGAATAAAACCTTAGCTCATACTGAGACTCGCTAAACAATCATACGCTTCAATTAACTTCCTCTACTTTCATTGGAACTGTAGAGGAAGTCATTTACCTAATTGGCCTTACAAAGCCATCATGTTTTACCCCGTCATTTGCCTGTCACCTGCCATGTATTCGTCATTCAAATCGAGCCTAACGCACTCAAATATCGAGATTTGTCTTGAAGTAAAAAAAACTATCATATCTTTAGCTAATTCACAGAACTCTACTAGACTGACTATTGATATGTTAATGAATGAACAAGAAACGGCAGTGAATTGCACACCATAGAATGGATCACGCTATTGTCAAAATGACAGTCATTTCATAGTGACATTGAAGTGCGAACGCTAGTGCAGAGCTGCTAATAACATTTAAGGATGACACAAAGTAAGCACGTCAGCCCATGATGACATTAACGGAGTAATAACCATCATACATTCGGTACTAAAACGGCTATTAACTGATAAGCTTGAAAGACGTTTGTCAGCTTCAACAATTTGTTTAATCACACTATCCATGCTGACGAGTGCTAGCGTGTTCGCTGAGCCTTTATCAACACCTGATATTGATGATATTGAATACCCAGTCGATATGCCTCCAAGTGCCGAAGAGATCACGCTTGGCAAGTACCTTTTTTTTGACCCACAGTTATCGGGAAACCACACCATTTCATGTGCAACCTGCCATAACCCAGATAACGGATTTGGTGACGGATTAAAATTAAGTGCAGGTCATGACGAAAAACCATTAACGCGACACACCCCTCCTTTATACAATTTAGCTTGGTCGAGCAGCCTATTTTGGGATGGACGAGCATCATCACTTGAACATCAAGTGCTTATGCCAATTTATAACCCTTCAGAAATGAATTTGTCAGAGAAAGTTTTATTAAAAAGAATCGCTGAGAGCCAATTCTATCAATCAAAATTTAAACAGGTTTATCAGCAAACTGACATCACTCCTCATTTGATTAGCCAAGCTTTAGCGGCGTTTATGCGCAACATCATTACCAACAACTCTCCATTTGATGAATACCTCGCGGGAGCAGAAAACGCACTAAGTCCTCAAGCAAAAAACGGATTAGCTTTATTTGAAGGAAAAGCGAAATGTATTGAGTGTCATGACGGTGCAAATTTTACCGACGACAGTTTTCATAGTTTAGGTATTGCATTTGAGGATAAAGGCAGAGCCAATGTCATTAAAGATAACTCTCTGGCATACCGATTTAAAACACCGACTCTTCGCAATATCACCTTAACCGCGCCTTATATGCATGATGGATCGTTGCCTGATTTAGAGTCCGTAATGACTTTTTATAATGATGGCGGCGGCTCTGGTCCAAATAAAGACAAGCTAATGGAACCATTAAATCTGTCTCAATCAGAAATTCGTGACTTAATTGCTTTTTTATCAGCCTTAACTGATCCAGTTCTTATAGCGCGTCCGCCAAGCATGACACAGGCTCAGATATCACCCAATGAGAAGCATAAGGGAGAAAACATATGGAAATGAACCCTTCAAAAACGGCAAAGACGAAATGCTTGTTAACTTTTCTACTCGCCAATATGTTTGCCTTGCCAGCCGCTTTCGCGACTGAAATTACTGGCACAATATCATTTATAAAAAAGCCGCCAATGGTAGGAATTGTGTATGTGCCATCAAGCCAATCAGACCAATATGCGCCGGTTATCGATCAAGTTGATAAACAATTCACTAGCAAGATGGCTGTAGTTAATGCGGGTAACCTAGTGACCTTTAAAAATTCAGATGATGTTGAACACAACGTATTTGCCAATGACACAAGTCAATCCGCAAAGTTTGATGTTGGATTAATGTCGCCTGGAGGAGAAAAGAAAATAAAAGTCGATTGGGATAAAAACAGTATTGTGAGAGTTGGCTGTAAAATTCACCCTAAAATGAGAACTTACCTAGCAGCAATAGATACGCCCTTTCATCAAATACTTGAATTTCAAAAAGGGACACAAGAATATACCTTTAGCATCAAAAATGTGCCAGCAGACTCAAACAAAGTCGTCTTTAGCATTCCCAAATATGACTTACTTACCGTCGAGTTAACATCAGGTTCTATTTGGACAGCTGAGATTACCAAAAAAGGTAAAGTCCGTGGTCTTCTTACCATTAATCAAAAGTAGGCCACCATGAAATCATATCAATTTATAAAGGTTTCCCTAATATTGTTGACGCTTACCACTTCGACTTGGGTCGCTTCACAAACTGAAATAGCCAACACTCAAGCTTATCAAGTCGATATATTTAACTTCGATCACCAACTCATTCCTGATTCAGAAAATTATCAACAGCAATGGCGGAGACTGACAGGTTTTGAACACTCAGGTTTGCATTGGGAACAGTTCGTAGTGATTTACACTAATCATGGAGAACGTGCTTATCGCAATAACTTTCTAGAATTCAGTGCCTGGTTTGACGACCCAGAAGATGAAGATAACCAGCCTGAATATTTCACTTATCCAGTTGGCACCATTTTTATTAAAGAAAATTATCAAATGCTTAATGGCAAACCTGCGGATCCCAAATCCATCACAGTAATGGTTAAGCACCCCCAAGGATACGACGCTGAAGGGGGAAACTGGGAGTACATGCAATTTTCAGTCAATGGGCAACAAATGATCAAGGGAAGCCGTAAAGATAAAACGGTGAAGCAACAATGTGCTGGTTGTCACCAAAACGTTGCAGATAGAGACTTTATATTTTCAAATTTTTACAGTGGCACAAACTAATCCATGATGAATATGTTAACTCGATTTAGTCTCAAACAAAAAGCCATAGCAGCCACAATTGTTCTTGTCTTAGTGCTACTTTCTATCACGTTAGTTTCACTTGTGAGTTTTTCTTCAACCCAAGAAAAACTCACCAAGGTCACATCGCAATATCAACCTAAAATGCTCAGCGCAATGCAATTAACCTCGCATTTTTACCATAGCTTGAGTGTTTTAGGGAATTACCTCATTGAGAAAGATGATTACAACATGAACCTATATAGGGAAAAGGTAAATGACATCAATTCCACATTAACTGAACTGGTCAACTTAACAAACTTAAACCCCGAACTGGATGATTCTGAACAACTATTACGAATTAGGCAATTAGTAGACAAAATCATAACTCATAATTTATCAATGCTGGAGTTAGCTCAAAACAACAATAAAAATATGCCTGCAATTGGGATCGCATCGTCAAAACTTGAGCCTATTGCCATCAATATGAATCAGATCGTTAATGACTTATTACTGGCAACTGCAATTAATGAACAGCAAAGCATCTTACCTTTGATTGAAGACCTTAGGTATAACTGGATAATGCTCGTCAGTGAAGTCAGAAACTACCTTGCCTTTAGGCAATTACCAACCATAGATGAAATTGCGCTATTTAAAACAGGCGTTAATCAGTCATTTGAAGCATTAGAAAAACGTCGCTATGAAATGGATGACGATCAACTCGACCTATTGGATGAATTCGAAGCAAATACCGCGGCGTATCAGGCTGCGCTTGTTCAAGCAATTAATATTCATGCAGGCAATAATTGGCGAGCCGATCGTCAATTAATGAAGCAGAACATCACACCAACACTCAAAGAGCTCACAAAAGAATTAGAGGTTCTCGTCACCAAGCAACAACGTCGAATACATGAAAGTAACCTCGCCTTGTCGAAGCAAATTAGTGAAGCGGAAAATACTATTCGTTTCTCAATACAAGTCGCGTTAGCGATTGCACTTTTGGTGATATTCTTATCTTTTAAAAATAAACGCTTATTGAGTGATATCTTAATTCATAAAGAAAGTGAGCGTAAACTGTTCCATAAAGCGCACCATGATACTTTAACAAAACTGGCCAATCGGGCATTTTTTGATGATCGACTATTTAAAATGTTTTTAGATCAAGAAACCCGTTCTAATCGCCGCTCAAAAAGAAAAGATAACCTTGATGAAAACAGTCATTTTTTTGGTTTACTGTATATCGACCTTGATGGTTTTAAAGCCGTAAACGACAATGTTGGCCATGATGCGGGTGACTTTATTTTAATTGAAGTTGCAAAAAGAATGAAAAATGTGGTGCGTAATTCAGACATTGTTTGTCGCCTTGGTGGTGATGAATTCGCAGTGTTACTTAATGACATTAATCATATTAATAGTATTGAGAAAATCTCTGAAAACTTATGCAAAACAATCAGTCAACCTTACCACTATAAAGAGCAAGTATTAAACGTCAGTGCCAGTATTGGTTTTTCATATTCTAAACATCCGCAACTGCCATTACACAAAAAAGTTAAATTTAGAATGGAAGCAATCATTAAACAAGCTGATACGGCCATGTACCACGCTAAAGAGAATGGCAAAAACCAATACGCACAATTTAAATAAAGCCTGACCTTATGATGTTAAGCTTCAACGAACAAATTTGCTTACGTCAATGGTTCTAGTCGAGGTTACCTCTTCTGACACTATTCAATAAAATGTAATTTATTAAGGTTATATCGCGTTAATATGACTAAAAAATCAATTTTATTAAATAATCATGAATTTCATTCAAGTTTAGCAAACTATTTTTAAAATCCTCTTGTATCAACGCCAAAAATAAATATGATGAAATTATCTTATTTCATTGAATCTTAGAAAAGTTTCAACCTAAAATAAGTCCATTATCTAAATGTGGTTATTGACCACTGAGATAAACGAGTTTGAATTACCGTTCAAACTTCACTTTTAGAACGATTACCGTCGTTGTAACAAGATACTGTTTACCCACAACGGTAACTTAAGAGGATTTAGCAATGGAAAAATTATCCGGCGCAAGTATGATTGTGCGCTCGTTAATCGATGAAGGCGTAAAACACATCTTTGGCTACCCAGGTGGCTCAGTTCTCGATATCTACGATGCACTGCATGAAATCGCAGGTGTCGAACACATCCTTGTAAGACACGAACAAGCCGCTGTACACATGGCTGATGGTTATGCCCGTGCCACGGGTGATGTTGGTGTTGTTCTTGTAACATCTGGTCCTGGGGCAACTAATGCTATTACCGGAATCGCTACCGCCTACATGGACTCCATTCCAATGGTGGTATTATCTGGTCAAGTTCATAGTAACTTGATTGGTAATGATGCATTCCAAGAATGTGACATGATTGGTATCTCACGCCCAATCGTTAAACACAGCTTTTTAGTGAARGATCCTCAGGAAATCCCAGAGATCATTAAAAAAGCCTTTTATATAGCCTCAACAGGTCGACCAGGTCCTGTGGTGGTCGATTTACCAAAAGACTGCTTAAATCCTGAAATTTTACATGACTATGTTTATCCAGAAAGCATAAACATGCGCTCTTACAGCCCAACAACCGCAGGGCATAAAGGCCAGATCCGCCGAGGCTTACACGCCCTTCTCGCGGCTAAAAAACCCGTATTATATGTTGGCGGCGGCGCAATTATCTCTGAGTGCGACAAGCAAATTCTACAACTTGCTGAACGCCTCAATATTCCTGTTATTAATACCTTAATGGGATTAGGCGCATTTCCTGGGACTCACTCACAATGTTTAGGCATGTTAGGGATGCATGGTCGCTATGAAGCAAACATGGCGATGCATAATAGTGACTTAATATTTGGCATTGGGGTTCGTTTTGATGATCGGACAACCAATAACGTTGAAAAGTATTGCCCTAACGCAAAAATCTTACATATTGATATCGATCCATCATCGATTTCTAAAACAGTGCGTGTCGATATCCCCATTGTTGGTTCTGCTGAAAACATTCTCGACAGTATGCTCAACCTACTTGATGAAACACAAAAATCTAATGACGCAGAAGCCATTAACGAATGGTGGGAAGAAATCAATCAGTGGCGTCAACGAGATAGTTTAGCTTATGACAAGTCATCCGATAGAATTAAGCCTCAGCAGGTCATTGAAACATTACATAAATTAACTGATGGCGATGCTTACGTCACATCAGATGTCGGCCAGCATCAAATGTTTGCAGCACTCTACTATCCATTTGATAAACCACGTCGTTGGATTAACTCAGGTGGTCTAGGCACCATGGGCTTTGGTTTACCTGCAGCTATGGGCGTTAAAATGGCGATGCCAGATGAAACCGTAGTTTGTGTCACTGGTGATGGCTCAATCCAAATGAACATTCAAGAGCTTTCAACAGCACTTCAATACGATACGCCCGTAAAAATCATCAACCTAAATAACCGCTTTTTAGGTATGGTGAAGCAATGGCAAGATATGATTTATTCAGGCCGTCATTCACATTCATACATGGACTCTGTGCCTAACTTTGCCAAGATTGCAGAAGCCTATGGTCATGTAGGTATGACTATTAGCGATCCAAATGAGCTTGAATCAAAATTAGCTGAAGCACTCGCAATGAAAGACAAACTTGTGTTTGTTGATATCAGTGTCGACGAAACAGAGCACGTTTACCCAATGCTAATTCGTGGTGAATCAATGAAAGATATGTGGTTAAGCAAAACGGAGAGAAGCTAATGCGTCGTATTATTTCTGTATTACTTGAAAACCAACCAGGTGCATTGTCTCGTGTGGTTGGCTTATTCTCTCAACGTGGCTACAACATTGAAAGTTTAACCGTGGCGCCGACAGAGGACACCACACTTTCTAGATTGAATATCACAGTCAATGCTGAAGCCAATGTTCATGAGCAAATTGAGAAACAACTGCATAAGCTCATTGATATATTAAAAGTATCCAACATTACTGAAAATGCGCATATTGAACGTGAGTTAGCATTAGTCAAAGTCAAAGCACAAGGTGAGCTGCGTGAAGAAGTAAAACGCACAGCTGATATCTTCCGCGGACAGATTGTTGACGTAACTTCAAGCTTATATACCATTCAAATGGCGGGTACCAGTGAGAAAATTGATGCTTTTATCAGTGCACTTGCCGAAGTCACTAAAGTCATTGAAGTTTCACGCTCAGGCGTTGTGGGTCTAGCACGCGGTGATAAGGCCATGAAAGCTTAATTGGCATTAGCCGAAAAACCAAAGGAGCCTAGTGCTCCTTTTTTATTACACCTATTTTTTACACTGACCTCACTTCACTAGCCTAAGTTTTTCGCACTCTGGTATACTTACCGTCTATTCTTTACTGCAGCAGTCATAAAGTCACTGTTGCGACAGTTAACTGTTGAACATTACCCGAGAAAATACATGCCATTTGCAAAACTGGGATTAAGCGATCCAATCACTAGTGCGTTGAATAAGTTAGGCTATACCGAGCCAAGCCCTATTCAAGCTAAAGCCATTCCTGTTGCTCTATCGGGTAAGAATATCATTGCTGCAGCGCAAACAGGTACAGGTAAAACCGCCAGTTTTATTTTACCCATTTTAGAGCGCTTTAAAGCGGGTCAAAAAGTACGAGGGAAACGAGTTAAAGCTTTGGTACTAGCTCCAACGCGTGAACTTGTTGTGCAAGTTGAGCAAAATATAAAACTGTACAGTCAAAATTTATCCATCAATTCGATGGTGATGTATGGTGGCGTAGACAGTAAACAACAAAAGCAGCGTTTAATTGAAGGTATCGATATCTTAGTCGCCACTCCTGGTCGTTTACTTGATATGTATACCCAACGTGCTGTTAATTTTGATGAGTTAGAAGTTTTAGTCCTAGATGAAGCCGACAGAATGCTTGATATGGGCTTTATTGAAGACATTAACCGCATTATCGAACTTTTACCTGATGACCGCCAAAATATGTTGTTTTCGGCAACGCTTTCTAATCAAGTACGCGCTTTAGCTAAATCAGCGATGAAAAAACCAGTGCAAATATCAGTCGAAGCTGACACAGATGCACAGCCAAAAATCGAGCAATGGTTAACCACGGTTGATAAAGATAAAAAATCAGCATTGTTAAGCCATTTAATTAAAGAAAATGATTGGCAACAAGCCTTAATTTTTATCGAAACTAAACATGGTGCAGCAAAGCTTGTCACTCAACTCGAAAAGCGTGGCATTATTGCTGAATCATTCCATAGCGGTCGTAGCCAGCCAATCCGAGAACAAATTTTAGCGGACTTTAAAGCTGGCAAAATCAGCTATTTAATCGCAACTGGGGTCGCATCTCGAGGCATTGATATTGATGAACTACCGTTAGTGATTAACTACGACCTGCCATTTCCTGCTGACGACTATGTTCATCGCATTGGTCGTACGGGACGTGCTGGCGCAAAAGGCTTGGCTGTTTCTTTAGTCTCAAAGGATGACTTTAAAAATTTATGCGCTATTGAACGTCGTTTAGGCCATATCATCGAGCGTAAAGAAGTAGACGGCTTTGCACCTCGTAAAGAAGTGCCTATTTCAATTTTAGATTTTGTCCCTAAAAACCCTAAAATGCCAAACTCTTCCAAACCTAAGTCAGCAAACGCTGGGGCCAAAACAGAGGATGACAAACCACGCTTGTCACGGGGTAAATCAGATAAGCCCAAGAACAATCATTACAATAAAAATAAAGCAAAGAAATTTAACCAAGAAGACAATAAAAAACCCTACGAGAATTCAAAAAGTAATGCTCGTAAACAGACAAGATCTGACTCAGCACCTACATCTTCAGTCCCAAATGGCACTGGCGCAGTTAACCCTTGGAAGCAATAAGCGCTTCGTTTGTATAGTGGTGTCAATACGATAAAGCCTGCGTTATATTTCGCAGGCTTTTTAGTTGTTGCGATTAAAGCAGTACCCAGACTACTTTTTTATAGTAACTCGCCATGGCGGGTTAAGCCGATTTTCTCCAGCCCAGTACAATTTAATTTTATTACCAGACGGGTCAAATAAAATCGCTTCGCGCCACAAATAGCCGGCATCAACAGGTAGCTGATAAAACTCAACCCCTTTCGTCAATAAATCATTAACCCATTCATCTAACGCTTCATGCTCAAAGTAAATGACACTGGAATTTACCGCATCATCCACTAACTGTGGCTTATCTTGCTTAAAAAGCGAAAATGTTGCGTCGCCGTCTGGACACATAAAACGAGCATAATGACTGCTACTAACAATTTGAATAAAGCCCAGCGTTAGATAAAAATCGCAAGCAAGCGACAAATCATTCACTGGTAAAGTGACTTGGTTTAATCGCATAATGCCTCCATTTATTTGGCTTAGTATTGGTTTCTTTCACTCGGAATATCTGTTGTATATTGAACAAACTCAACTTCATAACCGTTGGGATCGTTATAATAAACACTGTCGTAGTTAGCACCTTTTCCACCAACGATAGCGATTTCAAACCCTGCTTTTTCCATTCTGTTTCGTAAACCGTCGAGATCTGACACCTCATAAGCAAAATGAGCAAGGCCGAGATCGTATCCTTCTATTGGCCTCATTGTTCCTTTACCGTTATCGTTAAGTGACAAATAGTTATTATCATCGCCAAAATGAATCCATTTACGCTGCACTCCATGCCACTCGCCCTCACCGCCACCACGAACAGTCCAATGAGGAAAAGCAGCTTGATAAAAAGCCAACGTCTCAGTTAAGTCATTCACCACTAAATTTAAATGTTCTAATCGCATAGTTTATTCCTTTAATATTATTAATTAGTTTGTGTACGTTTTTTATTTCACTTCGTTCTACTTGGCTTATTTCAGTGCCATCGTGTTGTGAAACAAAACGCGACTTCTGGCTATCACAGCAGCAATGTCTTGTTGATTGGCTTTTAATGCTGCAGAGCTATCACCTCTATCCAGCACCTGATTGTTATTAGCTCTTTTATTGGCTTTATTTTTTACAACTTGATCCATCATTTGTTGATTGATTATCACCTGAATCATGCTTGCCTCCTTGTCTTGATATAAGGGCTAACTTGCTTGCTATATAAGATGAAGCTACTATAAAACCTCAACCTAAGTTGAGGTAAAGCGATATTTTGAGTTTTCGAAATATATTTTTGAAATCCACTTTTAATACCTTAAATTTCAGAATCTTAAACAAAATAATGAAATTAGTAGCGAAGAGTTTGTAAAAGATATAAGGGATAACAGATGCTCAATGAAATGGATTTAAGTGTCGGTCAAGTAGCTAAGCGTTGTGGTGTTAGGGTATCTAGCCTGCACTTTTACGAAAAAAAAGGTTTGATTAAAAGCCTACGTAATCAAGGGAACCAGCGCCGTTACCATCGAGACGTGATCAGAAGAATATCGGTGATTAAAGCTGCACAAAAAATGGGGGTGAGTTTACAAGAAATTAAACATGCATTTAGTTATTTACCCAATGAACGGACACCGAATAAAGATGATTGGGCTAAATTGTCTGAGTCATGGCACAAGCAGTTAACTCAACGGATTCATTATTTGACCAATTTAAGGGACTCTCTAAATGCTTGTATCGGTTGTGGTTGTCTATCTATGAAGTCTTGCCCTATTTACAACCCTGAAGACAATTTGGGTATTGACGGTGTTGGCTCTGTCATTCTTGATAAAGCCTTTAATGATGATTAACAGCCAGTTAATTTAAACTCGACTTATAACGTAAAAAGCCCAACAAGGAAATAGATTCTTGTTGGGCAAAATAATCAGGGAAGATGAAACTTGCGCATAAGTGCAATAGGGGAAAACTTATGCGCTAGATTGTTGAAATTTACTCACTATCAATAGTATTGTTTGCTGTGTTGATTTTAATCTTACGCGCTTTTAACGCTTCAGGTATTTCTCTTACTAAATCAATATTCAACAAACCATTTTCTAAGTCTGCACCAACAACATTGACATGATCTGCAAGCTGGAAAGTGCGCTCAAAACCACGCTCTGCAATACCTTGGTGTAAATATTTTCGTTCGTCATTGACGTTAGCAACCTTGTTGCCCTTAACCAATAACTTGTCACCTTCACTTGTAATATCAAGCTCTTGCATACTAAAGCCAGCAACAGCCATCGTGATACGGTAACGGTTTTCACCGAGCAATTCGATGTTGTAAGGAGGGTAACCAGTGTTACCATTTTGCACTGCAGCGTGCTCAGCCATTTTAGCTAAACGATCAAAACCAATCGCACTGCGGTAAAGAGGAGTTAAGTCTGGAGTTACATTAAATTTACGCATGTTCATATCCTTGTCTAAAGCAATATGTGAAAAAATATACCATTATTGGCGTTTATCATTACCCTTGCGGCGTAATGGCAGTTAGTACCTCTATTGAGCGTGCCTAACTTATAACTAGATATGAGAACGTTATTTTTGTTTTCAAGTAAACTTGATAAATTAATTTCATTTTTATTTCATAAATAAATTTTAATCAATAAAATTCAATAACTTAAAAATTATTTTATTTAATAAAAAAAGGCAACCTTACGGTTGCCTTTAACTATATTGAGTATTGCAGCGTCACTTTACAGCCATCATTAGAGGCTTATAAAGGTGAGTATTAATAAATACTGCACCCTAAACTACTCTTAGACTGAACAAACTTAACTTCACCATTTGGCTCATAATCTTCAATATTAATTTGCTGTTGCGTCTTAATATAATCATAAAGCTCAATAGCATCCACATAGCCTGCTTCTAAAATATTAATCTTAGGATAGTTATCACCGCCTGCGGCGCTAAAGCTTGGGATCGAGAAGGTATAAGTTTCGTTAATATCAAAAGGCTTGTTGTTTATGCTATGGATCTCAACATCTTTATCGCGACATTTCACTGTCATATCAATACCATAAAACTGTGCATAAGCGCCGCTAGTACGCGTATTGGACGCTACTTTTGATAAGTATTTAACCAGCTTTTCACCAGTCATTTCAGCAAAACCTATGGTATTTGAAAAAGGTTGTACCGTTAATACATCACGATATGCGACCTCGCCTGCTTGAATGGATGCCCTTACACCACCTGAATTCATAATGCCAAAATCAGCACGCACTTTTTCACTGTGCACTTTTGCAATCAAACGACCAAGGTTGGTTTGCTGAGAACGTACAACTTTGCGCTCACCTTGCAATAAACCATTTACGCGACCAATAACAACATCGAGTTCAGCACTGCCTTTATCTTGGTAAGGTTTAAGCACAGCTTCAACTTCCGCATTTCGTTCAATTGGCTCAGCAACTGGCCAAGCTAACTTTTTACCAAAAGCCATACGCTTAAGGTTAATAGGAATTAATTGATAGTCGACTAAATAAAGTTTGCCATTAATGTACTCAAAATCTGCACGGCCTACATAACGTCCCCATTCGTGAGCTTGCATTATATACGTGCCATTTTGCTTATCTGGGCGACATGAGTCCCCCGGCATAAAGCGTTTATCATACTCACTGTTGCGACCACTCATACACACAGGGTTTTGGGAGTGTCCACCGATAATCGCATCAAGCATGCCTTCTTCAAGCTCACGAGCCATCGTGACATCACCTGGTGCATTACTACCAAATTCGCCATTTTCATAATGGCCCATGTGCGTTGCAGCAAAAACAAGATCGACTTGTTCATTTGCCTTTATTTGTGGAATAAGCTGCTTCATTTCTGCAATAGGATTAGTGAAGGTCAGCGTTTCGGTATGTAAAGGATTGGTCAACTTAGGGGTATCATCTGTCGTCAGACCCACTACCGCAATATTCAAATCCCCCAAGGTAAACATCTTGTAAGGCTCAAAATAGCGCTCTTGAGTATCTTTATGATAAATATTTGCCGCTAACATTGGAAAGTTAGCCAGCTTTGCTTGCTCATCTAAAACAGATAAAGGGTTATCAAATTCATGATTACCAACGGCCATGGCATCGTAACCAATCATGTTCATACCAATAAAATCAGGTACTGCTTTTTGTAAATCAGATTCTGGTACACCGGTGTTAATATCACCGCCTGATAACACCAGTGTATGACCACCTTGCGCAGCCACTTCTTTACGAATACCGTCAATCACAGTAAATCGTGCAGCCATTCCTGCTTCGCCCGCTTTATTGTGCCAAAAGCGACCGTGATTATCATTGGTATGTAGCACAGTAAATTTAGTACAGTTGTTATCGTCACATTGTGGCCGTTGTTCACAGCCCGATAAAGCCACCAACCCACTCGTGGCAATAAGTAACGGCAGTATTGTCTTACTCATTTTGGTTTTCAAAGCGGAAGCCAAAAACGTCGGAATCGTTTTTTTCATTATTTTATCCGTAAAGAGTCAGGTCATTAGCACTATAAAGCGCAATCGTTTAAACCTTGGTATTAACAGTAAACGTATATTGATTACAAAATTCGCAGAATATAATAACAAATTACCATCAATTCATGTCAGTTTTTTTAAATCAAAACCTTAAATAACAAATATTTAGTTATATATTTTGAAGTAGATTATCTTTATTTAAGAACAACAATTAAAGTGACTATTACCCATTAAAAATAAAAAAAGCTTAAGCTAGCTAACTTATTTAAGTCGCTTCACTTAAGCCTTTTATTTAACGCTATTTATTACTCTAACTGATACTTCTGCTATAACAGAGGCATTATCTTTTTACTGAAACAACTAGTTAATTAATCGCCCTGCGATCCATTGGCCGATTTCTGTTAATTGTTCAGGAATAACACTGTGCGGCATAGGGAACGTTTTCCAAGTCGACGCATAACCAGCTTTATTTAAGGCATCATAGGCCATCTTACCTGCAAACAAAGGGACGACCTCATCTTGCTCACCATGGTGTTGTAATAAAGGGGTTTGGCTATTTGATGGATGTAAACCTTCAGGTAATGCCTCGCCAGCAGGCAAATAACAAGACAGCGCCATAATGCCAGCTAATGTTTGCTCAAAACGCAAACCAGTAAATAAACTCATCACGCCACCTTGGCTAAAGCCAGCCAAAACAATATTTTCAGCAGCAATACCCGACTCAATTTGTTCATTAATCAGCGCTTTAACCGATTTTTCTGATGCTAATACACCGTTAATATCTGCACGATCATGTAAGTCCATACTTTTAATGTCATACCATGAGCGCATGATGTAACCACCGTTAATGGTTACGGGTTGTTCCGGAGCATGTGGAAAAACAAATCGAATGCTGTGATCTTGTGGTAACCCCAATAAAGGCACCACTGGTGCAAAGCCAGCTCCCGAATCACCTAAGCCATGTAACCAAATGACACAAGCAGTGGCTGCAGTAGTAGGTTCAACAGTAATACGTTCAAGTTCAGTAGTTGCAGACGACATGATTTATTCCCTTTTAATTTTTTGCGGCTATCTTAACTTAAACAATCTAGTCCGTTAACCGGAAACTTAATAATGAAAAACAAAAAAGGTAGCCTAAGCTACCTTTTTGATTAACTGAGTTTCTTTAAATAAAGAGCTGCTATCAGCACCTATTATTCAGCACAACTTTTAACTAGTGTACCGTCACGGTAAAAGTTTAATTGACCTTCTACTGGCGCATAATCTTCTGCTGATATCTCAGGATTAGCTACAAAGTACTCACGGAATACTGCAGCATCGGTTAACTGAGTATCAATATAATTAGGGTGTTGATTGATAATTGGGTAATCATCACCACCAGCAGCACTGAAATGAATCACAGAGAATGTATAGTTTTCTTGTTCGTCAAATGCACGGCCACCTAGTGAAGCAATTTCGACAGTACCTTCAGTACATTGAACATCCATAGCAACATTATTCAATTGTGGGTAACCACCACCAGTTTTAACTGCTACGTTAGCTAAGTAATCTTTTACTTCGCTACCTGTCATTGTCACGTAAGCGACAAAGTTACCAAATGGTTGTACAGTTAATACGTCACGGTAAGAGATATCACCTTCAGCAATTGATGCGCGAATACCACCTGAGTTCATTACACCAAAATCAGCTGTAACATTGAAGTTATTCGTCACAAATTCTGAGTAAGCCGCAGTGAGTAAGTTACCTAAGTTAGTTTGCTCAACACGCACCACTTCACGGTCGCCTTCTAACTTACCGTCAGTGTATGAAATCACGACATCAAGTAATTCTTGGCCACGTTCTTGATATGGTTTTAACATATCGTAAACCGTTTTATCTTTTTCGATTTCTTCAGTGATAAAGACTAATTCACCGTTATCATCTTCTTCTTTCAAGTTAATTGGTATTAATGAGTAGTTGGCTAACGTTAGCTCACCGTCCATGTATTCAAAGTCAGCGCGGCCTACGTATTTACCCCACTCATGCGCTTGCATGATGTAAGTGCCGTTTTGCTGATCAGGTTTACATTCATCACCTGGTGCAAAATCTGCGTACTCATCCCCTTCCATACACACTGGATTTTGAGAGTGACCACCGATAATCGCATGCAACTGCCCTTCTTCTACTGAGCGAGCGAGCATCACATCGCCCGGTGCCTCTGTACCGTGGTTGCCATCAGCATAGTGACCCATGTGTGTTACAGCGAACACCATGTCGACTTCTTCGTTAGCTTCAATTTCAGCTAAGACTTTTGGTAGCTCAACTTGAGGATCTGTGAACGTTAAGTCTTCAACGTTTTCAGGATTCACGATTTTAGGCGTATCTACAGTCGTAAAACCGATAATCGCAACTTTAAGGCCATTGATATCGAATACACGGTAAGGTTCAAAGTAACGCTCATCCGCATTTTTATCGTAAATGTTAGCCGCAAGCATTGGGAAGTTTGCTAAAGTAGATTGCATATTCAAAGTACTTAGCGGGTTATCAAACTCATGGTTGCCGACCGCCATTGCGTCATAACCGAGTAAGTTCATCCCTACAAAGTCAGGAATCGCTTCTTGCATATCAGACTCTGGTACACCAGTGTTGATGTCACCACCTGATAATAAAATCGTTTCATCACCACGGCCTTCTACCTCTGCACGAATTTGGTCAATCACGGTTTTACGTGCTGCCATGCCATATTCGCCGTCGCTGTTTTCCCAAAAGCGACCATGGTTGTCGTTGGTATGAATAACCGTAAAGCTAGTACAAGCATCACCCGCTGCTTCACATGCTGTTTGGTCTTTATCGTCGTCGCTACTACAACCTGATAAGGCAGCAATCACTGCTGTTGCCACTAATCCTTTGTATAACGTGTTTTTCATGATCTAACCCCTAATCAATATATTGTTATATTTACGAGCTACCCAGCTCTGATTGAATGGTATCAAACACTGACAAAGTAATATGTCATCCACATGACAAAACGTGACATTTAACTCAACAATAACAATATCTTACAAAGGGCATTACATCGAACTTAGCAACAATAACAATGCCGTAAATAAAAACCAGTTCCGAATTAAGAACATTGAAAAAACAAACCCGATAAACTGCTAATTTCATGAAGGTTTATACAAAACATCTGCTTGGTTCAATTATGCATAAACAAAAACGCACGCTCCAATGACCAATTAAACGTCAAAATTAGCAGGTTGACATTTCAGTAAATTACGATAGCAATGGAACCGATTAACTTAACCCTTCTACAAAATCGATAGATAGGGTTATATTTTTGCGCTTATGCTCTACTTAATCGACCATTATACTCAATGATTCACTATCAATTTTAGGTGCGTAATATGGGGTTACTACAAAACGGTCAATGGGTCGATCAATGGTATGAAACTAAAGAAAACGGTGGAACATTTGTCAGAGAAGACGCCCAACTTAGAAACTGGATCACTCAAGATGGTTCGGCTGGCCCAACTGGTGAAGCAGGGTTTAAAGCGGAATCAAATCGTTACCATTTATATGTATCCCTTGCCTGTCCGTGGGCTCATCGCACCTTAATTTTTCTGCAATTAAAGCAATTGGCAGACCATATCAGCGTTTCAGTGGTCGAGCCTCACATGCTCAGTAACGGATGGGAGTTTAGCGGCAAAAACCAATCACCTATGGCAAAAAGCATTAGCGGTGCAGTTTCTGACCCATTAATGCAAAAAGACTATTTATATCAAGTTTATCAAGAAGCTAAGCCCAATTATAACGGGCGTGTCACAGTGCCGCTGCTTTGGGATAAAAAACATAAAACCATTGTCAGTAATGAATCGTCTGAAATTATTCGTATGTTTAACAGTGAGTTTAATTTGATAACTGGCAATCAAGAAGATTATTACCCGCAGCGCTTACGTAGTGAAATCGATACTATTAATGAACTGGTTTATCACAAGATTAACAATGGTGTTTATCGAGCAGGTTTTGCCACGACACAGCAAGCGTATCATGATGCCGTGTTCCCGCTGTTTGATGCTTTAGACACGTTAGAAAAACGCCTTACGACACAACGCTATTTGACTGGTTCAACAATCACCGAAGCCGACTGGCGACTATTCACCACCTTGATCCGTTTTGATAGTGTCTATGTCGGTCATTTTAAAACCAATTTGCGTACTATTGAATCCTACCCACAACTATCAGGCTATTTACGAGACTTATACCAACAACCTGGTATTGCAGCAACCGTCAATCAAGAACATATAAAGCAGCACTATTACTATAGCCACCAGCATATTAATCCCACCCAAGTTGTGCCAGCAGGGCCTATCATTGACTATATGACGCCACATTTTCGTGATGAGTTAAATAATAGGCTAGAAAATGAGCGATAAAAAATGCAGCAACCCAGTTGCTGCTTTTGGGTTTATCTCATCGAATAAATGATTAAAAACCACTTATTCAGGGACATTTATTCAAGGGATTTTTATTCAGGAGCCATTTATTCAGAAGCCATTTATTCAGAAGCCATTTATTCAGGAGCTATGCCCAGAACGTCAATGGCTTCGTAAAACTGCTGATTATTATCAAGCTGTATACTCCAGCGCACAGCGCCAGCATCAGCGATAATAAGTAAACGTTCAGCAATGCATTTGATGTCATCAACCATAGCGGTCAATACGACCTTGCTGACATTTAAACGACATTGTATTTCAAATGGGGTGACGACTAATTTACCTTGAGAAAACTCAATAATCATTTATACAATCCAATCTCTACCAGCATAATACTGGAAATAAAAATCCCAAGTGATTAACTCACTTGGGATTGGCATTAATGCTCTATTAAAGCATTAGCTCGGCGTTGATATTGTGTAGATTAGTGCTGATGACCGCCTTCACCATGTGAATGGCCATGAGCAATCTCTTCATCAGTGGCTTCACGGATATCAACCACTTCAATGTCAAAAGTTAATTCACGGCCTGATAGAGGATGATTGGTATCAATCGTCGCCATAAACTTACCCACTTTAACAACTGTGACTTGGCGTTGACCTTGCTCAGTGTTAACAATCGCAGGCATGCCCGCTTTCCAGACTTTCGCACCTTGTAAATGCTTAACCGAAACTCGCTGCTCAGCCGATTCCATACGTTCACCATACGTATCTGCTGCAGGCGGTGTCACGCTGAATTTCGCGCCAGCTTCTTTGCCAGCAATGGCATCTTCAATACCCGGCATCATGTTGTCATGGCCGTGTAAATAAGCGATTGGCGAACCACCTTCGTTGGTTTCAATTACTTCGCCTTGTTCATCGCGTAATGTGTAGTTAAAGCGCACTACCATATTATCTTGAGCTGTCATCGAATATCCTTAATTCACTTCGATTTCAATAGTTGCCGCAGCTTAACAAATCGACTAACAAGCTGCCAGCAAAAAGCCGATGTTAATCGGCTTTGGTAATGATTTAGCGATTATCTGGTCAGCAAACAACACGACTCATGACTTTTTGATACCTATCTTACTTATCGCTCACTTCGCTGCGTTACTGACCGTTAAATGGACTCTGGGTTATTGGTTACCAATATCCATTCCCAATGCGGCAAAGGTTTTCTCATCAGGAAAACCATCAGCAATTAAATTTTTGCTGCGCTGAAATGCCTGTACACCCGCAATTGAATTGCGCCCCAGCACACCGTCTGGTTTACCCACATCAAAACCAAGTTCATTTAATTTGACTTGCATTACTTTAATATCACTACGATTGAACATACCATGCTCTGGCGCACTAACATGTAAAGGGGCAGCGCCATTGATGCGATCTGCCAAATGACCGACTGCAATGGCATAAAACTCTGAACGATTCCAACGCATAATCACATCAAAATTGTCATACCCTAAAAACGCAGGCCCTGTATGACCAGATGGAACATACAAAGAGGCTTTCATGTTAGGAGTTGATAACGGCTTGCCGCTAGTTTGGGTGATATTCAATGCAGCCCACTGGGTTAAAGGCTGTGAGTGTTTTCGCCCAAGGTATTGATAATCATAATTCTCGGGCAAGGTCACTTCTCGACCCCAGCGCTCGTTAGCTTTCCAACCTAATTGCTGTAAAAAATTCGCCGCTGACGTTAGTGCATCTGCGGTGCTGTTCCATAAATCCACTTTACCATCGCCATCGCCGTCTACAGCATATTTGGCATAGTTTGTCGGCATAAATTGGGTATGCCCCATAGCGCCAGCCCATGAGCCAACCATGGTCGCATCGTCAAAGTTATACTTTTCTTTTAACTTTAATGCTTGCATCAATTCATTAGTAAAGTAGTCACTGCGTCGAGGATCGCACGCTAATGTTGCTAGCGAATTGAGCACCGACATTTTACCTTTATAGCCACCAAAGTTAGTTTCTAACCCCCAGAACGAAATAATGTATTGCCCAGGAACGCCATACTCTTTAGTTAACTTATTAAGTAATTCACGGTTTTCAGCCAGTAACCGACGACCTTCTTTTACACGCCAATCAGTTACGCGTTTATTAAAGTAATTACCAAAGGTTTGGCTAAATTCTGGTTGCTGGTTATCAAGCTCAATAACACGAGGAATAAACTTCAGGTTAGCCACGCTAGTATTGATAGTTTGCTCAGACAAACCCTCACTGCGTGCTGTAACTTTGAGTTTATCGACACATTGGGAAAAATCGTCAACAGCTGCAATAGATTGAAGACTAACAAAACAGCTAGAAAAGAATAACGCTGACTTTAAAACGGAAGAATACTGTGAACTCACCATAAATGAATACTTCTACAAATAATGACTGTCCACATCGTGACTGATAGCGATACAGGAAACAAGAGCCTATACGGCTTAAATATCGAAATTATGTGTTTATCTGGTTAATTAAGCTTCATGTTTCATCAGCTTTTGTCACATTAGATTAATAGTGTTTTGTATTGAATAGAGTTACCGTATAATCGACACGTTAATTGAATTCATCAAAGAGACTAATCATGATTGAACAAACCCCTGCTGTTGCAAGCTTTATTGAGAACGTTAAAGAACACCAAGTCCTTTGGGGCTTAGCCGATGAAACGGGCGAAGGTTGGGTTGTCTGTGACTCTTCTGAATTTGAAGAAACTGATGTGATGCCATTATGGTCAACTGAAGCACAAGCTGCTGGCCACTGTACTGAAGAATGGGCAGACTATAAAGCGGTACAAATCAGTTTAAATGAGTTTTTAGAGTATTGGGTTGGTGACTTAAATGAAGACGGCGTATTAGTCGGTATTGATTGGGTTGCTAACGAAGATTGTGTAGAAGTTGACCCTATCGTCCTTGCTAAAGAGCTTGTAGACGTAGAAGCGGAATAAGTACTGCGCTGTTAACAGCCACATAATACAAAGCTGCTAGATGTCATCGCAAACCTGTGATGCTTGGCAGCTTTTTTATATAACGTCATGTCATATAGGCCAGTAGTGAATCATTTACCTCCTTTAGTCGACATTCCTTTTGAGCTCAGACATCAATGTTGGTTTTGTGCAGAGCCATGCAATGATGTGTTCAGCTATTATGCAAAACCAAGCACGCCACATCCTTCGCTAACACTACCCGCATGCACTGAATGCAGTCGACTTGCTAAAAAGCACCTCTTAACGTCGATCTGGGATTGCCGTGATGCCGTTAAAGACGATTTAATGAAGATTTACCACAAAGACTTGGCTATTGGTATTAATTGGACTGAAGAAGAGCTTGCAGAATCTGGATTTGACTGCCGTATTTTATCAGGCTTTAAAGAAAGTGCGTGGATGATGTATCAAATAGCCAAAGGACGCATCAACGCCAAAGGTTGGCCGTTAGTACTTAATGGTATTGATATTGAGCAAGGCTACCAACCCCAGTTTGAGTTTGACGGACTTAGTTTTAATTCATTAACCAAAGCCATTACTCATTACTGCGACACACTATCATTGAATAAGCATTTACTTTGCGAACTCCTCAACATTGTCGGCAAAGAGAAATTTGCTTACGCTATCAGGTTATGCCGCATGAACATTGGTATTACCCGTGAGCATCAAAAGCTATTGTTACAACAGGTAAAAGAAGAGTTTGAACAATAATCTTGCTTGAATCCAGTGGCAAAAATAAAGGCTAATCAACAATGATTAACCTTTATTTTTTGACATTTTTTAATAGTTTGCGTTTTAAATCGTTAACTCTCTCATTGTTACTTTAATTATCTAATTCCGATAATCATTAACCCAATAAGGTCTTTAATCGTTTTTGCACAACATCAACCAATAAATCAGGTTGAAATTTTGAAATAAACTCATCACAGCCCACTTTTTCAACCATTGCATGGTTAAAACTACCACTGAGAGAAGTGTTTAAAGTGATATATAAGGCGTTCATTTTCTCATCAGCGCGAATTTCTGAGGTAAGCTTATAACCGTCCATTTCAGGCATTTCCGCATCGGTAATCATCATCAAAAACTCAGTAGTGACATCAATGCCTTCTGCAGTTAACTTTTGTAAATAGTGTAACGCTTGTAAGCCATCTGACGCTTCAATAATTTCAATACCTAACTGACTTAATGTATCTCTGACTTGTTTTCTTGCCGTAGAGGAGTCATCAACAATAAGCACTTTTTTACCCGGCATATGCTCTGCAAGTTGTTCATCTAATACGCCATCTGACAAACTAATATCGTAATCAATAATTTCAGCAAGCACCTTTTCGACATCAATGATAGACACCAATCGCTCAACATCATTCTCAGTTAACTTGGTTATTGCAGTGAGGTAGTTGTTCGCGCCCGCTGACTTTGGCGGCGGCATAATGTCGCTCCAGGTCATGTTAACGATATGCTCAACTTTGCCTACTAAAAAGCCCTGCACACTGCGATTATATTCAGTAATAATTAGGTTACAATCTTCAGATACAGGCATCGGGCTAAACCCAATCGCTCCTCGCAGATTTATCACAGGTATCGACATACCACGTATGTTGGCTACACCACTAATATTGCTGTTACTACCTGGTAAGGCGCTGAGTGCTGGTAACTTAACGACTTCTTTGACTTTAAAGACATTAATTGCGAATAATTGAGTTGCGCTTATTTTGAACAGTAGTAATTCCAACCGGTTCTCACCCACTAGCTGGGTGCGTTGATCTACAGTATCAAGAACTTTCTTCATTATTATTTCTCAGTTAACTCAACATCGGCTTCACGTAAATTATAAAATGATTTACATCAAAAAACTGCTGACTTCATCGTAATTACTCAGTGTTTTGCAGAAAAACATACCAATTTGCATGTAAATTAAACAATCACATTTTGAATAAGATCTTATCGGCCAAAATCGACGTATCATTAGTTTAAATTACTGAAGTCTTTGGCTGACATCAGAAAAAGCCCCCTTGCTACAGACATAAAGGAAATATGATGCGTAAACAATTCATTAAAACTATCGCCTCTGCTGTATTACTTTTATCTACCAGTGCTTGCACCATGCTCGACACTAAAGTTGACGTTGTGGATGATTTTCAGCTAACCAATTACTTAGGCACATGGCACGAAATAGCGAGACTTGATCACTCCTTTGAGCGAGGTATGAACCAAGTCACCGCTAATTACAGTGTAGAAGGCGACAAAGTCATAGTGATCAATAAAGGGTACTTAACAGACACACAAAAATGGAAAGAAGCAGAAGGTAAAGCCTACTTCATTGAATCTGACAAAATAGGTCGCTTAAAAGTCTCTTTCTTCGGCCCGTTTTATGGTGCATATCAAATCCACGATTTAGTTAAAGACGATAACGGAGACTATCAAGCATCGTTAGTCATTGGTCCCAATAACGAATATGCGTGGATTTTAGCCCGTGACACCGTGATTTCTGATGATGTTAAGCAGCGTTTTGTGTCTAAAATGCGCACATTGGGCATTAACGAACAAGACCTTATATGGGTAAGCCAAAACTAACCAAAAAATAATGATCATAGTGTTATTCGTATGCGTATATATAGTTGATTTAAAAATAAACCTTAGCCGACAAATAACACTTTCATCATATAGGTGCTGTTATGATACTACCTTTGTTTCCGCTTTCGATTTGCTTACTACCTCAGGGGTTTACGCAACTTAGAATTTTTGAACAACGCTACAAGCGTCTAGTGACTGAATCATTAAAGTCTGGCGAAGGTTTTGGATTGTGCATGCTAAACAGCAAAAACGAACTAATGCCAATCGGTACTTGGGTACACATTATTGATTTTGAAACGTTAGATGATGGTTTGCTCGGGATCAGTATCCAAGGGCAGCAGCGATTCAAAATCAATGATTTCAACATCGAAGATGATGGCCTTAAACGTGGCAACGTAAGCCTATTACCTGATTGGCCAAATTCTGACATCGTCCCCAATCAGAAATTCTTGAGCGAAACCTTGCAGCAAATACTTGAACAATACCCAGCTCAGCTGTCCCATTACAATAAACAAGATTTCGATAACATGTCCTGGGTATGCCAGCGTTGGTTAGAAATAATGCCGATTACCGCAGAAGAAAAATATCAATGCATTAATAGTCATAACCATAAAATGACCGAAGAATTACTTACAAGCATCATTAAGTAACCCAAGCCAATACCACAAACACTGACTTTTACTCTTTCTAGAAATTTTTTGATCCATTCCTGCTGTCTCACGTAATGGTAAATAACAAGTGCATGATTGATTGGTAAAACAAATGCTAATACAGCTAATACAAAACCTTTCGTCATTTATGTACATCACCAACGTCAGAATATTCGAGCGAAAATAAATGGAAAATTTTCAATCACAAACTGTTCAAAGTCGTTATGATAAAGGCATGTTATCTAAAAATAATAATGCCATGACGACAAATGATTCCAGTGACAATAACGCAATTGATAATCAAGCCAGCAACGATGAAGCCAAGTACCTTGCAGATTTGATGATGCAAGTGGCCAACCAGCGTAGTAAAGCTGCTTTCGCCAAGTTATTTGCTCATTTTTCTCCCAAAATTCGTGCTTTTGGGGTTCAGCGTTTAAGCCAACAAGGTTTAGCAATGGATCTCGTTCAAGAAACCATGACACGAGTGTGGACCAAAGCGCATTTATACAACGCCGATAAAGCCGCTGTGAGCACCTGGGTGTTTACCGTTATGCGAAATCAATGCTTCGACATGCTTCGTAAAGTACAAAATAATCGTGAAGATGCGTACGGTGATGACATTTGGCCACTATTTGAATCTGATGAGAGTGACGAAACCGATAACGACTTCAAATTATCAGCCACATTACTAAAACATGTTGATGACTTACCTCCGTTACAAAAGCAAGTGGTTCAAGGCATCTACATGCAAGAATYAACGCAGCAAGAGCTCGCTGACAAATTAAAAGTGCCCATTGGTACAGTCAAATCAAGATTACGTTTAGGTTTAGAAAAGTTAAAAGGCTTCATGGAGAAACATTATGATTAAGTACCACCCAAATCAGGAATTGTTATCGCTCCATGCGAAGGGTCAATTACCGTTATCTTTATCTATCGCGGTATCAGCACATTGTGAGCTGTGCCCCCAATGCACTGAGCAATTAATGGCGTTAACTTTAAAAGCCTCAGACGACAGCTTTTCACTCGCGCCGATGTCCTCTATCGACACTGATAGTTCTGATTTAGACGCAGACTTAGATGCCCTACTCGCTGACATGATGCAAGATGACGTACTTGAAGCAAAAGAAGTTGAAGCAAGTAATCAAACTCATGTTGCTAGCCATGTTAACGTATCGATTAAAGGACATGAATACACCTTACCTCGAGCATTTAGCCAGCAAATTAACAACAGCTGGCAAGGTATCGGTAAGGTCAACCGGATACGATTAGACACAGGTGAAAAGCAAGCGAGGGCGAGCCTGCTGCACATTGCTGAAAATGGTGAAATCCCACAGCACAGCCACAAAGGTCAAGAGCTAACCTTGTTACTCGCTGGTGAATTTAGTGACGAGTACAATACCTATACAGCCGGTGACTTTATCATGCTTGATTCTGAGCATGAACATAGTCCTAAAACCATTGATGGTTGTTTATGTTATACCGTCGTCGATGCACCTTTATACTTTACTAAAGGTATCAGTAAATTGCTTAATCCAATCGGTGAACTAATTTACTAAATAGCCTATCAAAATGTTCATAAACAGCCTGTATTTCAGGCTGTTCTATTTTGATAATTAACGAATTAATACTAGGTAATCAGCTTTTAAAGTAGGCTTCTTAATAACAATGCTCAAACCTTATGTTTAAACGTTCGTAAACTCGATACGAAATGACATAATTGAGGGATACCATTTAACAAAATAGCGAAGTTAACCACTCATTAGCACACTGAATTAGTGTAACTTTATCAACACCCTTTCAGTTTTAGCTTGGTTTTTATACGACAAAAAGACGTATCGCTTACCTTTTAGTCTTAAACTGTTCTATTTTGTAAAWTATGTATTGCTATATTAAAAATATACGCATATTATCCACAATGTTATTAAGTTAACTTGTATTTAACTGTTTACCCTTCTGTTATTCATAACTGCACTCGTAAACCCACACTACAAGTCACGCCTTTTGGTTAAACATTGTCATTTGTTTGTCATATGCCTGTGTTCAACTAGACAAAGCAAGTAAGTTGGCGATTAAAATAAATAATCAACACGACTTGTCAGTGTAATAAGCACAGTTAACTTAAGCACACACATTAGCTTCAATAAGCCCAAACTTACGCAACACAACTGCTTAAGGATATTTATTGTTATTACTTACTCACCAGATAGGTGAAAATTAAAAAAAGGAGTGTGGCATATGTCATACAACATTAATGGTCACGAAATTACAGTCAATTTCCCTGTAAATTCAATATCATCAAACAAAAACTCAATAGCTTTTACTGACAGCCAAGGTAAAACTAAAACAACTTTTTCAAAGCGCACTGAAGCGTTAAAGTTTATGAAATGGTTGATAACGGCTAACAAGTAACACCTTCCATAACGCTTGCGTTATTCATTTGCTCAGTTACTCAATAAACATCGCTTCTCGGTATTTCCTCTCACACTTTACCGGACGTTTATTAGAACTGAGCAACATGAAACAACCCCATTCGCTTCACTTCCAGCACTAATACTTAAACAACTTTCTTTAGCTACAGTTAACTTATTGACCATATTTGCGTATATACCTAGCTAGCATACTTGGATTACCCAATAAACCACCTTGGTGTAAATACATAACAGGCCAAGTATTATCGACAGTTTCCGCTTTATAATCTTTATTTAAAAAGTGCTCCAGCATAATAAATCCCACAGGATCATAAAGTAGCTCAAACTCAATGCCAGAATCACACACACGACGCCACATGTCATAACACTGTCGATTAAGTTTTCCAAAGTGATACTTAGTGCCATTTGATACAATATGCGGGTGAAACTCACTCTGTGATGTTAACTGACTAAACTGATGCGTTAGGTACTTGTCTCCCCCCACGCAACTACAGGTTATTACATTAACTGTTACAGTAGGCTGACTCGCCTGCGGAAGGTAGCGCTTAAAAAATCGTTGCAAGAATAATGCTGTTGTGCCCGTACCTGAAGGCAAAAACAGATTTAATCTAGTCATATTCTGCTGATGCATCCAACTCAAAATTTGCATGCCTAATGTTTCAAGCCCTTCTGCAGCATACTCACATCGTCCACCTTCAGGAATATAGATCTCATTCGCAGATGCTTGCGTCGCTAAGTCAGACACATAGCTATCAAGATTGCCGCTTACATGTTTAGGTTTCTCGACAATATTGGCGCCATTATTAAGCGCTGCTAGGTAGTTCCCCTGAGGGTTTTGTTTAAGATAATCAGCGATATGATCCACATGATAATCTAACAGCCATCCGCGCAACTTAGCCAGCACTGCAAGTGAATGTAATGAATTAGCTTGAGGTGAACCGTATCCAATAACCTTATTGATATGAGGAAAGTCCTGGGTCAAGAAGAATTGAAACTTACGGGCTTTGTTTCCGCTAAAATCAGGATGAATCAAGTCATCTCGCTTAACAAAAACCTCACGTTCAGCAAATCTCATTTTATCAACGGGCGTGTCGATTGAGATATCCGCAAGAGATACATTAGAGCCAGCTGCAAACATAAGTAACGTCGCTTAAATAAAGAGTTATGGTCTGTAGTGGTATTTTAACTAACTATTAGCGATTTTCGCTATCATCAATTGTCGACAGCCCAAACTAAGTCAAGTAATGTCTTCTAACCCTCTAAACAAATCAAAATAAAATCAATAATTATCAACCACTTAAAACAAACGAAAAAGCTAATAAAAATATTGGCATAGTTTTGGCTTTCTAGTGATTATTATCACCAATGGAATATTGGTCATTTCATTAACCAGTTTTGTATGACTTAGGGAGCACCAATGTCAGTCTTGAGATTAATTTTTAATATCGCATGGTTCATCATGGGCGGATTTGTAATGGGTCTAGCATGGTGGCTAGCAGGCTTATTGTGTTTTATCAGTATTATTGGTATTCCATTTGGCCGTGCTTGCTTCGTGATTGGTGAAATGGCGTTCTGGCCATTTGGACAAGAAAACGTTAACCGTAAACATTTAAAAGGATTTGAAGATATTGGTACTGGTCCATTGGGCATGATTGGCAACGTTATTTGGTTCTTATTCTGTGGTATTTGGCTCGCGATTGGTCACTTAACCCATGCTGTAGCTTGTTTTGTTACCATTATCGGTATTCCGTTTGCAATACAACACGTAAAACTCGCTCTACTGAGCTTAACACCAATTGGCCAAACCGTTGTGGCAAAAGAAAGCTACTAACACGAGTGGCTAACACATGACTTATTACAAAGCGCCCGATTACAAAGTGCCCTATTTAAAACTAGCGTATTGAAACATGCCGCCTTGCAAAATTCAGGAAAAGCTCTGAAATAAAAACTGCTGTTATAACAGCACTGTAATAAAAAGCGCTATAACGAAAACACCTTATATTTTTAGATATAAGGTGTTTTTCTTTATTAAATACAAACTTATTAAACTGGCGCACTTACGCCAAGTTAACAATGTACTTAAACTCAGCTTCAGTCACAGGTTGAACACTCAACCTTGCCCCTTTACTCACTAATACCATATCAGCAAGATGAGGATCAGCTTTAAGCGTTTTTAAGGTAATAATCTGCTTAAAGGTTTGCCGATAAGTTAAATCCACAGCAACCCAGCGCGGATTTTCAATATCTGATTTAGGATCATAATAACTTGACTCATTATCAAAAGCGCTCTGGTCGGGATAAGGCTCAGATGATACTGTCGCCAGGCCAACAATACCCGGCACTTTGCAACTGGAATGATAAAACAATACCGTATCGCCCACTTTTACCGCATCGCGTAAAAAGTTACGCGCTTGGTAATTACGGATCCCTTCCCAAGGTTCAGTTTGGTTTTCACATTGCTGTAAATCGTCAATACTGAACTCGTCTGGCTCAGACTTCATTAACCAATACGCCATTTTGCAATCCTATTGTTTAAACTACTTTTGATGAGTGTTGTAGTAAATTTCTTTTTTTAGAACTTTGATTTTGCAATCGGCAGAGATGCATCACTGCCCCACTCACTCCACGATCCATCATATAAGGCAGCATCATATAACCTTGTATCTGTACCACTTGATATAAGCGCTACCAAGCCAATACAAGCAGTAATCCCTGAGCCACAGCTAAATACAACCCGCTTACTATCTTCAGGTAATATGCTGGAAAATAAATGGCGCAATTCAGCAGGACGCTTGTATGTATTACCATTTAGCACATTGGCAAAAGGAAGATTTATTGAGTCAGGAATATGGCCGCTTCTCACCCCTTGTCTTGGTTCATCAACCAAGCCATTAAAACGCGCAGTAGCTCGAACATCAATCACACTAAATTGTTTATCAGTGAGGTTGAGTAACACTTCTTGCTTTGACACAAGCTGACGGGCATCAAAACAAGAGTCCATAAATGAGATCACATCACTGCCTACATTAACTGGGCCTTCTACGTTTTTCGTATCAATAGTTAGATATTCAGATGAAGTTGGATAGCCCTGTTTAATCCATTCAGGCAGACCGCCATCTAAAATAAACACATTACTCAAACCAAACGTGTTAAATATCCACCACGCACGTGGAGACGAATATATTCCCTGATTATCATATAAAACGAGGGTTAAATGTTCTGAAATACCCAGTTTATTGATAACCTTATTCACTTGGCTTTGGCTCGGAAATGAGTACACACCTGCACTATCGGTATCGACTAAATCTACGTTAATATCAAGAAAATGACTATTAGGTATCGTCACTAATTCATCATAAATAATTGGTTCTTTGCCAATCACCTTATCCATACTGACATCAATAATCATCACAGCGTCATCATTGCATTTTTCATACAAGCAGCTAACGGACATTAACGGGTAATTAATTGGTTTTCGATTCATGTATTTTCAACCATGCTTTAATTAGCTAATTGCTACTCATTGTTTTTGATACATTAACACAATGAAAAGGTGAGGTTTAAGCTGGCTTGCAAAAGATTTTTTAATTGGGATATGCAGTTGCTTCCCAATCAATATGCTTCACAAAAGATGGCAACAAAACGCCACGACTTCGGCCTTTCAGCTCCCTAACGTCATTGGATACAAAAACACGATAAAGACGTGCTATTCACAAGCTTTTATTGAGAGACTGTAGATACTTGAATGCTAAGTTAAACGACTGTCGATTGATGTTGTTTACTATCAAACAATGCGAACTCTTCTAAAATAAGATCGGTAAATAATTGCCCCGCTCGCCCTAACGGCCGCTCCAGTGTAGACACCAATTGTGGGGTAAATCGAAAGCGGTGACCACCAACAAAATCGACAATGGCTAATTGCTGAGTTTCAATTAACTCACTGATTAAAAACTCTGGCATCCAACCAAAACCTAAACCTTTTAATAAGGCGTTTTTCTTCATGATAAAGCCAGATAGGTAAAATACTTTATCACCGCCAAATTGCAGTTCGTCTCGCTGCTTTGTGGGTGATGAATCTTCAATGGTTAATTCAACATGTTGCTGCAGCTCTGACAAGCTCACATTACTTTTATTAGCTAGCGCATGTTGGGTTGAACACACCAATAAACTGGTGACAGTGGGCAATGTGGTGGCAGAAAAATACGGCGCTGCGATATAGTCTTTCACTAGCATTAAATCGGCTTTATCTTGCTCAAATCTATGTTGCACCCCACCTAAAAATTCCATATTAAGTTGCACTTTCGTCGGCACATTATTCTCTGACATGCGTTTTAGGGCAGTCATGATTGGCTCCATTGGTAATGCGCCATCAATCACGAGCTCAAGTTTCGGCTCCCAACCTTCGCTAAAGCGGCTGGCTAAATGCTCGATATTGGATAAATGCTGCAGCAAACGCTGGCCTTCGGCCAAAATCACGCGTCCTTCTGGTGTGAGCTCTGCACGATACTGATCTCGATTAAATAATTCGACGCCTAAATGCTGCTCGAGCTTTTTAACTTGATAGCTCACTGCAGATTGCGCCTTGTGTAGTTTTTCGGATGCTTTAGCAAAACTTCCTTCCTCAACAAGTACTTGCAGTACATTAAACGCTTCAACATCAATTTTCATCGTACGCCCCAAGCTCAGTTGCTGTTCAGTTGCCGTGACACTCTTGTAAACAAAATAATACCATCTAAAAATCTGATGGGGTTACACGCTTTATTATTCTTTTTTTTGTTCATACTAGCAACTAAATTGATAACTAGATCACAAAGTGGTTGATTTAATTGCGCTAGAAAACCCATGTTGCAGATGCGTAAAGCATGTATTTAGCACATACAAATAACAAAAAAGAATGCGCCAATGACGAAATCGATCGCTTATATTTGAATTTAAGGAGTCAGTATGCCGGTTTATGTTCAGCAAGGTCAGATACCTGCTAAACGCCATATCGCTTTTGAAAAAGAATCAGGCGAGCTTTACCGTGAGGAGCTTTTTTCAACTCATGGTTTTTCAAATATTTACTCCAATAAGTATCACCACAACATGCCAACTAAAGCCTTGGCTGTTGCGCCTTATGCATTAGATCACGGTGAAGCTTGGCAAGATTCGTTAATCCAAAACTACAAATTAGATTCGCGCCAAGCAGATTGTGACGGTAACTTCTTTAGTGCCCGTAACAAAATTTTTTATAACGCTGACGTGGCGATGTATACCGCTAAGGTAACCCAAGATACTCACGAGTTTTACCGCAATGCTTACGCGGACGAAATTGTATTTGTGCACAATGGAGAAGGCACACTCCTAAGTGAATACGGCGAGTTAGCCGTTAAACAATGGGACTATTTAGTCATTCCTCGTGGTACCACCTACCAGCTTAAATTTAATGATTTAACGAATGTCCGTTTGTTTGTCATTGAAGCTTACTCGATGGTGGAAGTACCGAAGCATTTTAGAAATGAATACGGCCAAATGCTTGAGTCTGCTCCTTATTGTGAGCGAGATATTCGCACGCCACTACTTAAAGATGCAATAGTTGAACAAGGCGAATTCCCATTAGTCAGTAAGTTTGGTGATAAATACCAAGTCACCACTTTAGAGTGGCACCCATTTGATTTAGTGGGCTGGGATGGCTGCGTCTACCCTTGGGCATTTAACATCACCGAATATGCACCTAAGGTTGGTAAAATTCATTTACCGCCGTCTGATCACATCGTTTTTACTGCTAATAACTTTGTCGTATGTAACTTTGTACCACGCCTGTATGACTTTCATCCGCAATCGATTCCTGCACCTTATTACCACAACAACATCGACAGCGACGAAGTGTTGTATTACGTCGACGGTGACTTTATGAGCCGCACAGGCATTGAAGCGGGTTATATGACTTTACATCAAAAAGGTGTCCCCCACGGACCGCAACCAGGTAAAACCGAAGCCTCAATAGGTAAAACTGAGACTTATGAGTACGCCGTTATGGTCGACACTTTTGCACCACTGAATTTAACCGCCCATGTAAAAAACTGCATGAGCGACGATTACAACCGTTCTTGGATTGAATCATAAACACTGATTCACCTTTACATAATCAAACGTCACCAAAGAGTGGCGCTAAAAGCAAAATAAATTAAGGAAAACACAATGGCGAGCGAAACAAACCCACTTGGTCTTTTAGGCATTGAATTTACAGAATTTGCCAGCCCTGACACTGATTTTATGCATCAAGTGTTTATTGACTTTGGTTTTTCTATGCTTAAAAAAGCAAAAGCGAACGATATTGTTTACTACAAGCAAAATGACATTAACTTTTTACTGAACAAGTCTAAGCAAGGCTTCTCGGCGGACTTTGCTAAGTCACATGGCCCTGCTATTTGTTCTATGGGTTGGCGCGTAGAAGATGCAGAATTTGCTTTTAACGAAGCTGTTGCACGTGGTGCAAAACCAGCTGACGATGCAGCTAAAGATATGGCTTACCCTGCTATTTACGGTATTGGCGACAGCTTAATTTACTTTATTGATGTGTTTGGTGAAGCGCAAAACATATACAAAAATGATTTTGAAGATTTAGCCGAGCCAATGATTGTTGAAGAAAAAGGCTTCATGGAAGTCGACCACTTAACCAACAATGTTTATAAAGGCACCATGGAAAAATGGGCAAACTTTTATAAAGACATTTTTGCTTTCACTGAAGTTCGTTACTTTGACATCAGCGGCGCACAAACGGCATTGGTGTCTTATGCTTTGCGTTCACCAGACGGTAGCTTCTGTATTCCAATCAACGAAGGTAAAGGCAACAACAATAACCAGATTGATGAATACTTAGGTGAGTACAATGGACCAGGTGTGCAGCATTTAGCATTCAGAAGCCGTGATATTGTTGGCTCACTTGATGCGATGGAAGGCACTGCGATTAAAACGCTAGATATTATTCCAGAGTATTACGACACGATTTTTGATAAGTTGCCACAAGTGACTGAAGATCGTGAACGCATTAAACATCACCAAATTTTAGTTGATGGCGATGATGAAGGTTATTTACTGCAAATCTTCACCAAAAACTTATTTGGCCCTATCTTCATTGAGATCATTCAACGTAAGAACAATCTAGGCTTTGGTGAAGGTAACTTTAAAGCTTTGTTTGAATCTATCGAGCGAGATCAAATGAAACGTGGTGTGCTTTAACCTATTTGTCATGCGAATTAAGGCTTAATCCTCTCCCCGAATTACGCCCTTAAGCGCATGTTAAGGCTAAAGCAAAAGCCCGCTGTTATTAACAGCGGGCTTTTTACATTAAAGGGGTCAGGAAATATTTATCAAAGATTAACTGATGTGCAAAGGAGATGACTAAAGTTTTCATCGACACAAGCGGCTGGCTTTTACCAAATTAAAACGGCACTTCACATTCAATATTCATCAATTGTTTGGTAACTGGATGGATAAAGCTTAAATAGCTAGCATGCAATAGTAACCTTGACGCAAGAGCATGTGACTCACTATTGCAATATAAGTCACACCCTAAAATGGGATGGCGTATATATTGGCTATGAATTCTTAATTGATGAGTACGCCCTGTTATTGGAGTGAACTTCACTTTTGTGATTGGTATTTGTTGAGTGCTGGCGCTATCTACTATTGTCAGCATAGTTCGCTCAAGTACTTCAAACTCTGATTTCGCTTGTTTGCCAGAATCAGGGCAAATCTTCATGTAAGGAAAGTTTTCAGTATCTTTCGCAATTGCGGCATTAATCTCTCCATATTGAGCGAGCGCACTCGATACGTGACCATGCAAGGTTGCATGGTATGTTTTATCAATGGTTTTATCTTGAAACTGTTTCGTCAGTAGTCCATTGATGGATTTATTTAATGCCACCAGCATAATGCCAGATGTACCAAAATCTAACCTATGCACTAAGGTTGCACTTGGAAAGTCTTGCACAAGCCGATAATGAACCGAGTCTTTATTCAATGGGTTCTTGCCAGATAAACTCAATAAACCACTGGGCTTATTGATTAGCAGTAAATGTTCGTCTTGATACAGAATTGAGATTTGCTCAGCGCAAGGTGGGGCAATAAATTCAGTCATGGTTACCTAAACCGTCAATCAAGGTTGCATAGTAATAAAAAGGTGGCCAATAGGCCACCTTTTGTACTTAACTTGCATTAAGCCAACCGTGAAATTACAACATTAAACCCACTCTTATTGAGAGTCAGCTAACTTAAATCGAATCAACTCACTAAAAAGCAGTTGATTGACTGTCAGTAGCACCTTGGTTATCAGTTACCGTTAGTTGCACACTATTCGCTGTTCCTGCACGCTTTAACACCAAGCGACGATTAACCATATAGCCATCATTAAATAGCCACTGCTGAGATGTGATATAGCCATCCTCGTCTGTACTAACTGAAATGAACAGATCAACGAACCAAAGGTCGATATGACGAATATTCGCAACTGGTGGAATATTCTCGATAAGATCTACCACCTCGACAACTTGGCTTTTGCTGCTAAGTAACCCTTGAGAATCTGTCACTGTCAACGTGATGGTATACGTGCCATTACTCCTGTACTCATAACCAGCCACATTACCTGAAGATGTCGCTCCATCCCCCCATGACCATTCATGCGTTAGTTGCTCATCATTATCGTCAGTTGATGTAGAAACAACATTGACAACACCACCTGCCAGAGCCCAAGTAAAATCAGCTATTGGCGCTTGATTGCTGGGTAAAAACTGTAACTCAACAATCATAGGATCATGATCCGAAGAGCGATATGCATCAGCTTGATAATAATCACTTAGTTGCGCTTGTGATTTGTTCTCTTCATTGTAATCAATCACAACAGGTTCATCGGCATTTATATGCCACTCTGACACATTTAGCACATGTTCAATTAATGCACTATTTGCTAATGCATGATCTAATTGCCCTGCTTTACCATTATATAGATACGAATAAGCGTTTGATTGGCCAGCGTGTTCAAACAACTCAATATAACCAGCTTGTTTCAATGCCGTAATAGGATCTTCTTTAGCGTAAGCATTTAAATCGCCTATCACTAATGCCTTTAACTCTTCACCATTGTCCGCAAACTCTTGTGCTAACCAAATAGCTAAACCTTGAGCGGCACGAGTACGAGTTACATTGCAATTGCCTTGACCGTCATTCATATCTGGATCGCCAATACTACTGCAGCTGCCCCCTTTAGATTTTAAATGATTCACTGCAACCACGAACGATTCGCCAGATGCATCATCAACAAATACTTGCGCTAACATTGGACGGTTTTTGCTACTATCAAAAAATACAGCGCCATTTTCATCTAACGGCGAATTAGCACTTGAAAGGATTTTCGCCTCACCAACAGGACTTACCTTATCCGCTTGATACAACAGCCCTACTGCAATTTGATCAGTACCAATAATAGAGTTAGTTGCGCTAATGAATTGATATTTTGCTTCCCCCACTGCAGCATTAAGCTCAGCAACTAAGGTAGAGATAGCTGAGTTTGCGCCAAAGCCATCATTTTCAATTTCCATTAAGCCAACAATATCTGCATCAATATTTAATAACGCACTGACAATTTTAGCTTGCTGACGCTCAAACTCACTGACGCTATCAGCGCCACGGCTGGTTGGAAATCCTTGGCCTGCGCCATCACCGTTAAAATAATTCAATACGTTATAACTGGCTATTGTGACATCAGCCGCCAAAGAGCGCACAGGCGATACTGTACGAGGGTTAGTCGACACGACATTGACCATTTCAGTCGGCATCACTCGGTATTCATTAAAACCAAAATGAAGTACACCCGTTAAGCTCGATACAGAATCACCTGCACGTAATGTATTTGTAGCGGATAATTGCGGTGCAGGATAAGGGACGACATCAGGGTTTGAAGCCGTTGTTCCATCGTCAACTATCACACGGTCATATTGGTAGCTAGCTTCTAGTGCAAGCGCATCAGCGCCTGGACTCATTATTTGTGTCCCAATAAAATGCCTGCTGCTACCTAATTGAGCTTCACCATATTTACCTAAATTACTAACTGAATTAACCACTAAGCTCTGCTCAAAACGCACTCGCATACCTTCGTACGGTTCCAGTCCCACACCTTCTAATGTGGGTAATGTCACCATTGCTGGCGTCGGTAAATTTTGTTGGGTTTGGCAAATTGTCCATGCTGAGACATCCGCGAGCTCAGTTAGGTTATTATACTCTTTCACTTCTGCCTGAAGGCGGACACGGGCACCTGCATTCACCGCAATCGATGCATTTTCGGTATAGACAAATATGCCTTCTGACGTCATCGGATCGGCATCAGATTCAGCATCTGCCATTTGTAAGTAAAAGCCATTTAAACCAGCTTGCATATCAGCCGTAACAATCGCCTCAACCACGACAGTCTCACCCAGTAGTGGGCTAATATCGGTTGCACCTTGAATCGCATGAATAGCTGTTGCTGTCTCGCCGCAAATTAGCTCCACGGGATCAACAGGGTCTGTTGGATCTGTTGGGTCAGTAACTGAGCCATTAAAGCTCCCTAAGTCTGAAAAGTCATTTTGAGCAAAACCGAACCAATTGGCTAACGTCACCTCGTCGTCTACAACAACATCAGCCACTACGCCATCATGATCACGTCTTAACGTATTGTCTTTAGTTGATAACTCACCTTCTCCCCATTGCGAACCGGGATCAACCCCAACTTGACCGAGCGAGTCGATAATCTCTGATTGATTAAGTAATACAATGGCATCATCGCCATTAAAAAAACTACTCGTTGACGTTTGCTGTGCCTTGTCTAGTATTTCGCCGCTAGCATCATTATCAGCAAGAACAAACGTCGCCCCAGCTTGCACTTGGCCGACTAAGTCGATACTAGTGCCACTGGTTGTATTTCCATTAAAGTAAAACTGTAACTGATAACCCGTTAAATCAATGTCGCTTTCTGTCGGGTTATAAAGCTCAATTGCTTTATTGTTACTGCTACCTTCAATATATTCAGAAATAATAAGATCATCTGCAAAGGATGCTGAAGTTATCGCCGCACAAGATAATAGCCCCAGCGATAATGCGACTTGGCTTGGCTTAATGTACTGCTTAATGTATTGCTTAACGTCATTTGGTTTAGCATTTAAAAACATGTCGAGACCCCTAGATTTTTTCTTTCGTTATGTATTCGCCTTTTTGCGTTTTGGTAAATCTAAAAACCAATCGACTATAATGAGCGTCGGTTGCAAAAATGTTAAATTCAGGTTTCAATTATCTGAATTAATTGAAAATAACACTTTCGACTTATAAAACTTGATAGGTAGTTTGCCAGTCTTATAAACCTGCTTTAGGTTAAATGCCAGACACAAAAAAACCGCTCATAGAGCGGCTTTTTAGCTTGATGTACGCCTAACAACTAAAATATAACACGACGTTTAAGCGCTAAAGTTTTCGGTTAAAATTCTGACAGCGTCTTTTTAATTTCTTTTAAGAAGTCTGCGCCAAGTTTTGGATCTCTTAAACCGTACTCAACAAACGCCTTCATATAGCCCAACTTATCACCACAATCATGAGATTTACCCGACATATTAAATGCTTCAACCGTGTCTGACTCAATCAACATATCAATAGCATCTGTTAATTGAATTTCATCGCCTGCACCTGGTGGTGTTTTAGCCAGTAAATCCCAAATTTTTTCAGAAAGTACGTAACGACCTACAACAGCTAAGTTAGATGGCGCTTCTTCTACTTTCGGTTTTTCAACCATTTTAACGATCGGAGATGACTGACCCGGTAAAATTGCTTCGCCATTACAATCAGCAATACCGTATTTGTTAACTTCTTTCTCATCAACTGGCGCTACCATAATCTGACTAGCCGTTGTTTCGTTATAGCGACTGATCATCGTAGACAAGTTTTCAGTTCGTTGATCAGCACTGTAACCATCAAGAATCACATCAGGAAGCACAACGGCAAATGGGTTTTCGCCAATACACGGTTTCGCACATAAAATCGCATGGCCTAGTCCCTTTGCCTCACCTTGACGAACATGCATAATCGTTACGTTTTTAGGGCAAATAGACTGAACTTCGTGTAATAATTGGCGCTTAACACGCTTCTCTAACGTAGATTCAAGCTCGTAAGATTTATCAAAGTGGTTCTCGATAGCGTTTTTACTCGCATGAGTCACTAAAACAATTTCAGTGACACCAGCGCTAACACATTCATCAACAATGTATTGAATCAATGGTTTATCGACAATAGGTAGCATTTCTTTTGGGATCGCTTTGGTAGCGGGCAACATACGTGTTCCAAGCCCTGCGACTGGTATTACAACTTTCATATCAATGTCCTTGTTAAAGATTAAGATTTTTGTCGATGAGATTTTTTGTCTGATGGCAGATAACGAACCTGCCAACACAACGTAATAATGGTGAGAAATAGCAATGTATTTGCAGGTGACTGTAAGTTAAAGTCGACCGAAATATGAATCAGCATAAACACGATGGCCATTGCACAACCAAAGGCGATTCCCTTATATAGTTTATTGTTTCTTAGATACATAGTTCGGCACGCTAACCACAGTGCATACAATACCCAAAGCCCTAAAAAACCCGTGATAATCACACCATACTCAATTGAGAACTGAATATATTCATTATGAGCATGGTCATAAAAACCACTGTAAAACTGGGGTTGATAAGCTGGAAAAACCGTATAAAAGCTCCCCCCACCTGTGCCTGTTAAAAGGTGTTCTTTAATGATAGGTAAACTGTCTATAACAACTTGGTCTCGAGTCTCAGAAGCAAAGCTTGTATCTTGAATTCGTTGTTTAACTTTATCGACACCAAACATCGAACCTATGATAATTAAATCAAGGATAAAGATACTCATCACCAAAGGTTTAAAGAACCTAGGCTGGCGTTTATAAATAAAAATCGCGATTAATGACGTCAAACCTAAGGCAGTAAAAAAACCTGCATTTCCCATTCTAGACCGGCTTAGCACTAAGCCTATCACCATGATGACTATGGATAAGCGCAATATTAACTTGCGGCTAAATAAAGTGGATAAGACAGAAACAACAAACTCTCTAACATCAAATTTAGCACTTGATGTTTTTAACTCAGACACTAACCAACCAAATGCAATACATAGGCACATACCAAGATAATTAGCGAAATGATTTTGATATACAAATGATCCTCTTGCTTGTGAGCCATCATTAAAACCAAATACCGGTGAAGCATCTAAGTTTACTAAGCTTAATCCTGTACCATAAGTGGCTTGAAAACATCCTGAAATAACAATAGCAATCAACAATAACTTGAGTGTTTTTGGGGTTTGAAAATACTCCGATAACAACACAATATAAATGACAAAACAGCACGTTTTTATCAGCTGTTGAATTGATTGATAACTGTCAACTGTTGATATGCTAGGTATCCAGCCCACAATTTGAAGGCATTGATAGGCAACAAAAATCCCAACAGGTAATAGCAGTTTTTTTTGCCACTTAAACGTCAGAAATAATCGATCATGCTTAACACAGTTAAGTAAGTGAATTAACCCTAATATGACAATAAATATTTCAAGTAAGGACAGTGCCCAAATACGATTACTACCTAGAGGAATGGGTGCCCAGATCACTAGAGCGCAAAGGCACCAAGTCATCAGCATCGAAAAGAAAGTGGTTTTCGCCATTATTAATGCACTTCTTTAATTAGGTTTTCAGAACAAAGCGCACGATTTAGCCAATCAATATTTTCTTCTGATAAAGGTTTTTGTTGATAACGAAAAAAAGAACAAAGAGTGTTCTGCCTGTTATATTTTGTTGATAAGTATTCTAATTTTTTGCGTAAACGCCAATTTGAATTAACCGCTAAAAGTGATAAATCAAAAATACGACTCTTTTGCGTTGCAGATAGATTTGGCCAATAAGCCAGTCCAATCGCCAAGGCCTGTTCAATATTTTCAGTAATATAAGGTCCGTATTCAAAACTTTGCTCACTGTATTGCCAAGCTTTTGGAAAATCATGCTGAATAAAGGCTAAGTTGTAGGCGTAATCAGCATAAGCATTTGGCCAGGTGGGACGGTTCTCTATTGCGCGCATGTATAAATGATTAAACAACTCATTATTGGCAACGGAGTAACCTTCAAACACTCCCCACTCCATCACTTTGGCAAATGTTAGCAAATAATGAGGGTTGGCAGGTTCAATATTAGCGGCAAACTCAGCAGCAAGATAAGCATTGGAATATTGTTCTTGATTAATGGGCTCATTTTGCCATTTATCAACATAAAACGATGACTTAAAATGATATGCACTCGCCAATATTTTTTGCCCTAAAAACGGCAATGAAACCAGCATTGATATAATTAAAATGCAATATATGCCATTTCTGATAGTTAGATTAAATTTCATCATGATTTTAAAAATAATGACTCAGAAATGGCTCTAGGATTATCAAGCACCAATGCATCAGCGCGATGTTGACCTACGAGTTTTTCAGCGACTTGATATGCCTGTTTTAATTTAGGCGGACGACGGTTTATCGAATGAGAGTCAGAAGCAATAATAGTATAAAGATTTTGTTCTAAAAATGACTGACTTAATTGCAGCGGCTTTTCTCCCATATCACCAAGAAGTGAAGATGCAGTTAATTGAAATAAACAACCCAACCTTTGAAACATTTGAATTCGTTCAGGGTGAGTTTGAAGTTCCCTATTTCTTTCAGGATGAGCAATCATAGGAATAATATTGCGAGCAACTAACCAGCGAACTAATTTATCAGCACCAGGCGGTATATGACTACTTGGAAGCTCTAACAATAACACGTCTTTATCTTGGTATTTTCCGAGAAAAGGAATTTGACTGTTTTCAATAAATGGGATTATTTCTGGGCAAATTCTCACTTCTGCAGCTGTATTAAGGGCAAGGTTTAACTGGCTAAATCGAGTGTCATTCACCAGCAATTCGTATGCGGCATTGATGGACGCCAACGTATTGTCGAAAATTCCCAAATGGATATGTGGCGTAGCAATAACATGGGTTATACCTTGCTCTGCTGCAAGCTGCAGCAGAGCAATCGATTTATCTATTGACTTAGCCCCATCATCAATACCAGGCAAAATGTGACAATGCAGATCTATCATGATGCTTTTTCGTTATCTTGTTTAATGGCATAGTCTTGGCCATATGCTTGATAATAACCATAATCACCGTTGTAATGCTTCGCTTCTTTAGTATTAAACTGATTAAGCACAACACCAACCACTTTTCCACGTGCTTGATTGATTTTCGCTAAGGTCATTTTAATAGCATCAATCCGTGTATTAGCAGATTTTACAACGACAACTACCGCATCACATTTCGAAGATATAACCAATGCATCACTGACTGCATGCACAGGTGGTGTATCGATGATGATTTTTGTATAAGACTTTTTCAGCTCAGCTAATAGATCAGCAAACGTTTCAGAAGATAAAAGTTCTTGTGGATTTAGCGGAATTGCACCAGCTGGCATGATGTCTACATTTGGCTTAATGTCGCTAATAATACAGTTTTCAACTGTGTCCGTTTTAGCCAGTAAATTAGCCAAACCCGGTTGATATGTTGGTAAACCAAATCGCACACCCAAACTTGATTTACGTAAATCCGCATCTATAAGCAGAACCTTCTCCATCGTCGAATAAGCAAACGCTAAATTCATTGAGACATTTGTCTTGCCTTCGTTGGGCACAGAAGAAGTGACTTCAATGGTATTTAAATCACTACCAATGCTCATCAAAGAAATAGAAGTTCTAATTGTACGTACAGCTTCTGAATGTAAGGGAAGGTTCTTGTCATAGAATGCAAAATTAATATCTTCGAAAGAGGCTTTTTTATTTGCTTTCGGAATGTAACCTAATGCACGTTGAGCCAATAGCTTTTCTACATCTTCATTACTCTTTACCGTGTCATTTAAGGCCTCAAGTAAAAGCACCACAACGCCACCAAAAACTAAACTTGCAAAGAAGGTTAATAAAACCAGCACTTTCTTCTTAGGTTTAACCGGTAATAACGGGACAACAGCTCTATCGGTAAACCTTGCAATCGGCGAGTCAAAATCCCCTGTCACTTCGGTTTCTTTTTGACGAGCAAGAAAGCTTTCAAACAATTGCTGATTTGTATCAATTTCACGGACCAAACGGCGATAGTCAGTGTCAATACTACTCAAATTTTGATAAGAGCCTTTTGAATCATTGAACTGTGCTTGTAGATCTTGTAGCTTTTGCGCGGCAGTTTTTGCTTCATCCTCAATGCCTTGAACAAGGCGTGTAATTTGTCGATGTAGGTTTTTCTCAACGGTAGCGAGTTCTGCATAAGCTGCAATCATTTTAGGGTGTTTAGGGCCGTAAACTTGTTCTAACTCAGACACTTTTCTTTCGACTAAAACGACTTCCCGTTTCACATTTTGAATTGATTGATGTGACGTCACTTCTGGCAAGCTTTCGAGCCTACTGATATCAGTTGCACCATATCGTTGTACCACAGACATGAAACTATCAGCTTGGGCTTTTCGTGACCGTGCTAACGTTATTTCGTCACGCAGGCTTTCGAGTTCTTTAGCATCTAGTGCTGTAACACCTTCAACGTCAATAAGTCCATTATTGATTTTAAACTCTTCAAGGCGATTTTCAGATTCATCGAGCTTAAGCCTCAACTCTTCTAAACGACCACCTAACCAGACGTTCGCTTTATGAGTCATGCCAGATTTAGCTTCGAGTTGACTTAATATATAGGTATCACCAATAGCATTCGAAACCAGTGCAGCAAGATTAGCATCAGGGCTTTCGTAACTGATTTTAACTAATTGCGTATTTCTGACAGGTGAAACTGAAATATTCTTTGAAAAGCCTTCTATCAAACGTTGTTTTACCGCGTTTTCATCGACATTAAACTCCCCAGCTTGTTCTTTGGGGACAAACTTTAAATTCGATTTTAGCTGAGAAAGTAAACTAGGCGGTTGATTAAAAGTGGGATGATTAATTAAATCTAAATCATTAAAAACTCTTTCTGCGATAGTGCGAGATTTTATTATTTCAAATTGGGTTAAATAATACTCTTGTTGACCAGAGTTTATACCATACACTTCATCAATTTTAATCGCTTTCGCTTGCTCTGATTCTATTAATAACGTTGAAGTCGCACTGAAAATCGGTGTCATACTTAATAGAAAAAACGAAACTAATACAGATACCAAAACTGAGAACGTCAGTATTCGCCATTTATATCGAAAAAGTGGCTTAAACATTTTCTTAAAATCAACAATCTGATCCATAGGTTGCTGAAGAAAAGAAGTTGCTTGATTATCGTTTTGAATCATTAAAAGAATCTCTGTTCAATTGTAATAGTATCGCCAGCATTTATTTTGCTGTTAATTGACCCTTTTTCTGAGTCGATTTTACTGTTTTCTCGAGATATGAATATTTTATCTCTCGATGCTCTTTCCGTTAATCCACCAGCTAACGCAATAGCTTGGTTAATTGTCATTCCAGGATTGTAAGGATAACCACCAGGTTTATTAACTTCACCATGAATATAAAATGGACGATACTCAATCATGCCAACATATACATTTGGTTTAACGAAATAGTCGCCTTTAAGGCCGTTGTAAACTAAGTGTTCAACTTCTTTAATCGTTAACCCTTTGACATTTAAAGAACCTAGAAAAGGGTAATTAATTTTACCGCTATTTGTTATTTGTGTTTCTAACGTTAATGCTTCTTCACCGTAAATTTGAATAATAATGGTATCGCCAGAACCTAAACGATAACTTTCATTGGCATAAGCATTTCCAGTTATGGCAAATAAAAAAATAACAAGTGAACAAATTATAGTTTTCAACGACCTCTCCTTTACATTGTCATTTCAGCACGGATGAAATAAACATTGCGATCATAATCGAATCTATCTTCAGTTGAAGAATTTTGATTAAAGTCGACTCCTGGTTTTATCAATAACCAACGAGTAACTGCGTACTCTAAGGCAATTCTTACTGAGCTAGTGTCGTCTTCTCGAGCAACCCCTGTGTATTCTTCATTTGTGAATGTATACGCAACTGTACTTGCTAAAAAGTCAGACCATTCATGTTTCCATTTTACCCCATAGTTGGTTTCTTTAACGTAGTCACCAAAGCTATTAGGATCTTTACTATCACGGCCTGTTGTGAAATCAAATTGGCTGTATGTTAATGGTTTCCAAGTTAATTTCGCATCCCATGCAATACCACTAAAATCTTCTCTGTCACTATTATCAAACGATTTATTTTGATAACCAACCTTAACGTGACCTTCTGTCGTTGATGTGGCTTCCCAGCTCATACCAAGTTTGGCATTTTGAGTTTGACTATCGCGATCCCCTGTAGGGTCAAGTTCATCATAACTCGTATCGATGTTCTTCAATTCAAGGAAAAAGCTACTTGATGATTGAGTATCATAAAAAAATGTCGCCCCTAAAATGACATCATTATAATTACGGTACTGCGTCACTGACTTAAAGTTGGTATATTGTTTCTCAAAATACTTAGCGTTAAGTTGAACTCGTGCTGGCGTCCCACGAGCACCATATTCGTAGTACCCCCCTACCGAATACAATTCATATGTATTAGGCTCATCTTGTACACCACCAGCACCAGCAAAAATCCCCGTACCTCGATCGTCATGACCATTAATATACATAGCATTAAGGTTAAATTTATTAGATTGATTTATCTCAACATCGCCATTAGCTTTTAATAAGAAATCTAGATAATTATCATCTGAACTATCAAAATATTCAGCATACTCAAGACCCGCTTCTACTGAATAAGCATTATTACCATCAAGTAATTCGGCTTTAACAGCAGGCGTAACAGTTAGTATCCAACTGTCTTGTTTATTATCATTTGAACTAGCAATGTTATCATCGTATTTCAGAGCCGTATTTAAACCTGGTGTGATATCAACGCCAGATTCCGTTCTAATAACACTCGCATTTTCATTCGCAGAAAAAGCAGAATGACTCATAAAACTTGTAACAACCAATGCTAATGCTTTTACTTTAAACTTAGGATTCATTTCCTTTGACCTTAATAATTAATCATTAATTAAATAAACTGTTAGTAAGCGTTTTTTCCAACAAAACCTTTAAAAATAGTCATAAATACAATTTTGAAGTCCCACATTAAGGACCAATTTCGTATGTACGCTAAATCGAACTCAACTCTTTTTTCCATCTTATCTAGGGTATCGGTTTCACCACGCCAACCATTGATTTGAGCCCATCCTGTAATTCCTGGCACGACTTTATGGCGGAGCATATAATACGAAACAAGGCTTCTATATTCTTCATTGTGGGCTACTGCATGCGGACGAGGACCAACAACTGACATATCACCAAATAACACATTAAAAAACTGAGGTAATTCATCCAAAGATGTTCTTCTTAAAAACCTGCCAACACTGGTGATACGAGCGTCGCCTTTTGTTGCTTGCGTGACCACTGATGCGTTTTCCACCACAGTCATGGAACGAAACTTCCATACTTTAATCTTGCGACCATCTAAGCCGTATCTGTCTTGTTTAAATATCACAGCCCCTTTCGAATTCAGCATAATAGCGATACTAATCGCGATTAATAATGGAGAAAGCGCAGTAATAGCAACGGCACTGAAAATAATGTCGAACGTACGTTTATAAAAATGTTTCATTCCATTTAGTGGCGACTCAAATACACTAATAGTATCGATTGAGCCCACACTGCCAATCCTTGCTTGCATCAAGTTTTTAAGCATGAAGTCAGGGATAATGAAAACGTCCACTGTGGTATCACCGGTTTTTTTGATGATTTCGGCAATTCTTTTTTCAGCCACCATAGGTAAGCAAATATACAACTTTTGAATGCGACCAGCTTTTGCTAGATCAATCGCTTTATCGATATTTCCTTCTAACAAATTAATTGGTAGACCAGTCATTCTATCCGGCTGTCTGTCATCGTAAAAACCTGCAAAACGAAAACCTAATTCAAAGTGCTGCTCGATTTCATCGTAAAGTTGATGCCCACTTTTTGTTAGGCCAATGATTGCAATATCTTGATTATTCCGACCACTTTTACGTCTGTTACTTTTAATAACTTTCGTAACGACTCGCCAACTGATTAATAAAATAAATGCAGAGAAAAACCAACCAACAATAACAACCCTAGAAAATGAGTCACCAAGTTTAAAAATAAAAAGAATTGCCGATAAGCACATAAAAGTAAGCGACACAATACAGCTTAATAACAAAATCATTTTTGAAAACTTGCCTACTCGCCAAGAGCGATATAATTGCATTGACTCTGACAAGTAAGCGTAAATTAATAGTGTACTTATGATTAAAGTAAAATAGTCCTGCGAGAATTCAATACCATATGATAATGCAGCTATAACAAATGTTGTAATAATTATAAATATATCTACCAAACGATATAGAAAACTATATCCATCAGTTTCTAATGAGAAAGAGTTATTAGCTAACATTATAAAAACCTTAATGTTGATTTAGTTGATTACGACTAAATGAGGTATTCGAACTTAAAAATAAAAATATAATGAAAGTAAGCCAAATAAAGCCAACTCCCATAAATGCACCACTTTCAGAAAAACCAAAACACAAAATAGTGACAATTCCTGAAGCGGAAAGCACTCTATTTGCTGATGCATAATGACTAAATGGAAACTTGAATATGTTAGTTAAAACAAGCGATAGAAAGGCAAATAAACCGACAAATCCTATCCCTAGAAAAACATCTAAAAACGAATTATGTGCAGACTTTGCTTCCCAACCAAAATCCAATGAAAACTGATGCATAATCTCTGGTCTTGAAAATAGGCCTAGGCCATGACCAAATAAAGGTTTATCCATACCGACATAAAACAGTATTTCCCACAACTCCGTTCTGCCAGTTAACGTAGGATCTTTACCTAAAGCATAGGTAATTTGCTCAAAGTACACTGAAAAAGTGAACGTACTAACAAACACAATGGCGAGAAATAAATAGTAAAGAATGACTCTGACTTTAGGGTTGGACAAACTTAGAATAAATGTAAAAAAGACAAAACAAATCAATCCTAAACCAAATAAAACTAAAGACGTTGTAGATTGTGACTTTGCAACACCGATAAAGCTTAAAAAATAAATAAATGCATATAATTTATTATTACTCGCATTTTTTGAAATTATATAATACAAACAAAATAGTGAGGTTAATACGCAAAAGAAGCCAAATACATTTTTATGTAAAAAAAGCCCTCTTAACGCCCCAGCATGATTTGCTGCCATAATGCCATATTGTGGAAGAAGCAAAGCATAAATAAAACTGCAGATTAATACCAAAAAAACAAAGGCGGAGAAATTATGTACCATTGCATTTATACCAAATCGTGCACGGTAAAAACATAACGGCAAAATCACCACAACAAAAGACAATAAATATCTTACCGAAAGCCCTTTGTAATGCGACAGCACAATAGATAAGACTATAGCTAGACCAAGCAGCATTAATGAAACTGAGTTAAAACGCAGAGCCTGCAAACATTTAGGGTAAATATAAACATATACAATGATTAGCCCCAAAATTAACGCCTGAGCAAGTTTTTGAGGTAGATAACTTGCTGAACCCAATTGAGACTCAACATTTGGATAACCAATGCCGATTCCTGAAGTTCTAAAAAATACCAGGAAAAGCATCGTACTAAGCAAAATGTATTCTAATCTATCCCTAGTTAATCCCAAGATATTGCCTCAAATATGTAATCCGAATATGAATAGTTAAATCGATCACCTAAGCGCCATGAAGTAGGTTTATAGATACCTAATTTAATAAATGGGCCTTTGTTGTCATTAAACGTATTCGGCCCCTTCAAAGAAGCAATTTGCTCACCATTAATGTTAACTGTTAGCCATGCTGAATCGGATATTGATAATATTCCTTTTAATTCGAACTCATAGATTTTGTCAGGTTCAATGTCGTAATCAGCAAAAAATAACCGAGAAGAAATAGTATTTCCAGAGTTTGAACAATGACCAGAATCAGTTATTGATAGCTGACTTTTATCCCAACGATTAAACATACGTAATTGACCGTTTAACACTTCTAATGCCATGACAGGGCAACGCCAGTCTTCACCCATTTTTTTATCTGGAAATGAATGTATTTGGAAAATACTGTGCCACTGACTATCTGTTTTATTTACACTGCTTGTTGAGAAACTGAATGAAAGACTAAAAGGTTTATCTAGCACTAAATCTGCCTGATTAGTTATTTCACAACGTTTCTTACTTCTTTCTCGGTAACCTAAAGACGAGTAAAAATTATCGGTATTTATTTGATGCTCGCTTGAACTGCATTCGCGTCCCCACTCGTTAAAACTCTGCGATGTTTGCGATTGTGCAGCGCTCATTAAAGTCATGAACAGGCCGCAAGCGAAAAATAGGGCTAGGTATATATTACGCATGTAAAGTTGAGTATAAAAATTTAACATTACCAATTACATAGCGCTTAAACATCCGCTTTGGCTCTATTAGAAGCCTGTAAAGCCACTCAAGCCCCATATTTCTGATAAATGAAGGGGCACGTTTCACTTTACCACCAAGAAAATCAACTATTGCCCCACCACATATAATTAATCCTTTATCTAACTCTGTGGTTAACTGCATTGCCACCATTTCTTGTTTTGGCATTCCCATCGCAAGCAAATAAATATCAGCTTGCACAGATTTAGACAGTGAAACGTAATCTTCGGCGCTTGCAAAACCATTCTTTACAGTAACAACTTCTAGGCCTAGTTTTTCAAAAGCGGGTTTAGCAGATTGAAGGATTTCATCGCTAGTACCAAAGATTGCAAGTTTCAGCGGTGTGGAGCTTTGCGATGATTTGTTTGCCAAATGGCTTAATAATTGAGGAATGAAATCAGTGCCATTTAAATTAAAACCAAAATCCATATTCAAATTTTTAAATAACAATTTGACCCCTATTCCATCTCGCAAAACAAAATCACTATTCAAAAGGTGCTGATAAAAGTCTTTATTTTGTTTTGCTAAGTTGAAACCGTGAGCATTAGCAAACGCAACAGTCACCGTTTTTTTGGCTTCTAATGCATTTTGAATGGATTGAATAGCTTGTTCTGGTTGAGAATAAATAGTTAATTTCTCAGCTAAAGTTTTAAAAGTTGAACTCACGTAAAAGCCTTTAGTTTTTTAATCACGAAATCAGCGCGGTTATCCCAGCAATTATTTTTCGCAAAATTGATGCGAAAGTGTTTTTTCGCTACTGTGTTTGTCGTTAATTCATATGAAATTTTTTGAATAAATTCATCTACCGAAGAAGTAACAGACAGGTAACCCTTTGCATTCTCATCGACATCGCAATTGGTACAAACGACAGGTAGACCATACGAGAAAAACTCATATACCTTTAACGGGTTGCGATATGTGTTAAATGTGTCGAAAGAATATGGACAAATGCCAATATCAAAAGTAGAGATTAACTCGCTTAATTCTTCATAAGGCACATAACCTTTCTCGATAATATTTGAATGGCTATCAATAACCTCTTGCGCCTTAGCATTCGATACCGGACCAACAAGCACTATCTGATATTGAGGGTACTGTGAGGCAATTGACTCAAGTATTTCACTGCTAAAACTGTTATCAATTTGACCAATAAATCCAATAGTGACGCTATCTTTAACCACTAAATTATTAGGTACATTCTCGTTAATTAAGCTTCGAGATATTGCATTTGGATAGTAGAAAGAATGACTGCGTTTAACACTTTCTTGTTGAAGTAACCTATTACTGGTAAATAAGCTTACTAAGCTGGTATTTATACATTGTTCGACAGTCTCATCAAATCGGTCATTCCGGCTGTAAAAATATCCTTTATCATCTTTATAGTTATCGTATTGTAAATACACTAAATTGTCGGTTGGAAGGTACAAAAATTGATCTGGTTTATATATCCAGTGAAATAATGAGGATTGTGAAATATCATTCTTCATTCGATATAGCGTTAGCTGGCATAAGATTGGCAACTTAACAAATAAAAACAGCAAAAGACTATGCTTAAAAGCGATAGACAGAGGCAATAATGTATATAACTCTTGTACAGTTACCTTAGATGAGCTTTTAGCGAGCGCGTTTTTATTGTTACGAGAGCCTAAAAAAAACCTTGGTCGATTAAAGAACGTACAACCACCATCCAACTTTTCTGAAATTGCCTCGACTTCGCGTTTTCTATGATAACTTGAGAAATCTTCAGAAGTTGAAAAGAAAAATATGTGCATTTTATCGCCCTGAAGCTATTCCATCATTCACAATCAAGCCGCGATAGAATCCGAGCATCCAATAAACACCGCAAACATACATAAATGGGCTGTAAATAAGTAAGTTCGGAACACTAAAGGCATACTTTAATTGACGAACGTTAATACGAGTCACTTTAGCTAACATCAATAATGGCAAGATCATCGCCATCAAAATTTTCCATAACACTTTTTCTGAGTGATTACCGTAACGAATGAAATATAGGTTATTACCCGTTATTGAAATCTTTTTAAGTACTTTTTTTAATGGAGAGTCTTGAATTTGATAGCCAATAACATCAGGGGCTAGATATAACGTTTCACCATTAGAAACCAAACGTTCTGTTAACTCAGTGTCTTGCATTCTAGGTATATCTTTAAATCCACCGTAATTAAGAAACACTGACTTATCGAAGATCATAAATGCTGAACTTAAATTACTGCGCTTTTTAACTTTTCGTGTAGATTGAGATTCATGATTGAAATAGAAGTGCTCTACGTTAGCTGAAAAGTCATTATTGATATCACGATTTAACTCTAAAGCACCGCCAAAATTATTGAATCCGTTAGTAATATTTCGGCGTATGTTAGCAATGGCATTTTGCTCCAAAACAACATCAGCATCAATAAATATTAAATGACTGCCTTTACTTGCTTTAGCACCGATATTGCGGCCTTCACCAGGGTTAAACCGAACCTCTGACTTGATAAAGGTAACAAACTGATATTTTTCACAAATACTTTTAACTTCATCGTGTGGAGAGCAATCAACCACGATGACTTCGACATTTTCATCCTTTTGACTATCTATTGATTGCAAGCAAGGATCTAGGTTCTTTTCTGCGCAATAAGAAGGAATGACAACTGACAACATCATGTTTTTTGTACTCCAATGACTTCGTTATAAATTTTTTCTAACTTTACTATTTGTTTATTAAAGCAATGCCTTGTTTTAACTTGCTCAATCGCTGCAGTACTAAATGCCTCTCTAATTGATGGGTTATCAATTAGATAAATCAGTTTTTCGGCAAGTAATTGCGTATTTTTGGGTTCGACCACATATCCTGATTGATTATTGATAATGGCTTCGGGCATTCCGCCAGAGTCAAAAACAACCGCAGGGATCCCCATAGATTGTGCTTCTACAATGGTGAGAGCCAAGGCTTCTTCATGGCCATTTTCAAGTTGGATACTCGGTTGACAATAAAGACTTGCTGTACTTAATTCTTGTTTCACCTCATAGCTTGAAAGACGTCCTTTCAATTTAATTTGAGGAGAAATGGCATTTGCTTGTTTTTTTAATGAATCATGTAAAATACCATCGCCGATAATGACCAATTCCCAATCAGGGTGATACTTTAATATGATTGCCATAGCATCAATCAAATACGATAAACCTTTGTATTCAACATTCCTTGCTACACATAATATTTTTTTCTCTTTATCAGCATTATTATTTGTAAAGTATGCTGTATCTATTCCAATATAATTGGTGATAATTTTATGTTCCGGAAATCCTTTTTTTATCAATTTTTGTTTTATAAAATTTGATACTGCAATAAATACATCACCATTATCAGCAAGTTTACCCATATCCTTATGAAATTTATTTAACAGTTTTCCATGTTTTTGTGAATTAACGTGATCAAGGGAAATATCCAACCCATGAAAAGTTGTAATATGCGGAATACTATTTTTTTTTGTTATGCCAATTGAAGCATAACCGTTTTGCCCGAAATGACTATGAACAAGTCTTACATTATTATCTTTAAAAAAGCGACTAATAGATGGAAGCTTGATACCAAGCTTATAAATAATATCTTTTATTTTCCCGAATAAATTAGTATTTAAAACTAGCTCATTGTCACACCTTACCGATAATCCATCTGATAATTTTTCACTGACCAATACAACAGCGTTAAATTGCTGTAGGCCCTCGATGTGATTTTTTATAAATGTTTCAGAGTAAGGCAGGTACTTATTAGTGTTAATAGCCACTGTTAACTTATTTGCTTTCATTAGAACGCCTTAAAAACGTGGTTAAGAAGCTCTTTTCAAGCAACATAATGAACGAACTATAAATCAATACACCTATAGCAATTGATGCCATTAACATGTAGAAATTATTTAGCACAAAGTTATCTTGTGCCACTAACACCAGTAATGACATAAAAACCAATGAAATAAACGTTTTAGTATGTATAGTGAACTGTTTTAAAACAGGTATATTTAATCGAACACTCATCTGATATGTCGTAAATGGTAAATTAAACAAAGACCTAAACAAAATTGACATTACAACAGCATATAAACCTAAATGTGGAATTAATAAGTAGCACAGTAATAGCGAAATAACGCTTGATAAAATATCAACTTTTAGCGTTGTTTTTGGTGTTAACAGCGCAGTCAAGACTGTTGGAATATACATCGTCGTTAATGACACAACAGTACAAATAGCTAATCCTATGATGATAGGAACTGCATCAATCCATTTTTCGCCAAATATCGTTAAAATTAAAGGTTCAGCAACCAAAGCTAAGCCGACAAATAATGGGGCAAAAATTAACATCGACACTTTTGAAAACTTTATAAAATCAGCAAGTAGACAAGTCGATGTTTTATGTGCAGAAAAAGTTGGTAGTGCATAAGAAATTGCACCACTCATTAATGCAGTCCTTGGCATGTCCACAATTCGCCATGCAAAAGCAAATACACCAACGGCTCCTGCTCCGAGGGTTGCACCAATTAGTAATGGTAACCCTTTGATATACCCTTCCCAGCTTAATTTACGCAGTGCTACAGAGACACCTAAATGAGTAATGTTAATAAGCTCTTTGAAGTCCATCCGACCTGACAAAGTAATCTTTTGAGCATTAATTAAAAAGATAAGCCCGAAAAACTCTATTAAAATAGCTTGGATTACCATGGACATGGCGCCAAACCCTAACGTCACCCCTATTATTCCTAAAGACGCTCCCAGCAATTTACCAATCAATAAGCGCTGAGATAATGACTTAAATGCATGTCTTCTGCGTAACAGCGCTGTATATATAGCATTAAGAAACAGTATTGGAATAAGCACAGATGAAGTAAGGGCTAATTGCTGATAATCAACACTCTCTGTCACCCAAAAGCTAACAAGAACGAGAAGCAAAGCAGTCAATAAGGATAACGTTAGTCCTCCGATAAAAACGGTATTAATTGCTTGCTTTTCGAGTTTCTTAACACACACCATTGGATCTTGAAATAAAGTACCAACAACCTGCCCCAAGCCCATAGATGCGGCTAAGACCATAGTTGCGATACCAATTTCAGTTGGCGTTAGAAAATATGCGTAAATAAAAAACGAGGTCATTGAAATAAATGACGCGCCGAGTTTTTCCGATATTATCCAAATAATAGAATAGAAACTTTTAGACAACTTAATCTCCAACTATATTAAGCGTACCAACGCTTAATATATCGCTCTAATTTTTTATATTTATTATCTAAAGCTTCACAATTCATTTGTAGTAACTGGCTTAAAATCAACCCATGTAATCTATCCGTTTTGATTGTTTTAAACCCAATAAAATAGCTATAGGCTTTATGTACCAATTTTGTATGTAAATTCTTTACAAGAAATCCAGTTAAACCGCGAATATTAAGTCTATTGTTTTTCTTAATGATAAACTTGCTTATTTCAAATAACCTATTGAGATGCTTTGGAATAATGTCTATCCAGTCAACAGATATTGCAGTTTCTGTATTGGGTGCCGCTTCAACATCTTTTCTTAGAAAATACAGCTTAGAATCTATAGCGGCTTCTGATGGGTTAAACGTTCCAAAAAGAACAGTCGCGATATCAGGACAAAGTGTTACTTGACTGACATTTTCAGACACAAACTGTTCAAAAGAGTGTTCGTCTCTGACAAAAATGCTGAAGTTTCTACATGTTCTGTAAAAGTCACAATCATCTTTAAACGTATTTAAGTTACTATAATGTATAGACTGCGGCATCAAAACAAATTGATTGTTAGGGAATTTAGACAGAGCTAAATGTCTAAAGTTTTGATGTAAGGAGTAAATATCTCCGAAATTACCTCCACCTTGCAATACGCAAACAACATCTTCCTCAATTTGTAGTTTATCTAATCTCGCTGGTTCATAAGCTGAAATAGAATCAATGACTGTCACATTTAATAATTTAAACAGTTCCAGTGTTCCTAGATATAGCAGGCTGTCACCAACATTTAAATTTACAGGAACATCAAGAAACAAGACTTTTTTATTCTCAAGAAGTGGCTTAAAAACCGTCAGTAACTCTTCTTTTTGCTCTAGCAGCTTACTAACGCTGCAACTCACTTCAATCACTTTATAATTCCCTTAATCCGTCTTAAAATCCTTGTTGGTACACTGCCATCTGCACCAGGGGTATACTTCCTGTAATACTCTTCTGAATCAGGGTTAAATGCACATTCAGCAAGGTTAAAATAAAACTTATTTTTTTGATACATTTTAAAACCAGCATACGTTGCCTTTAATGTATCGATAGGCATCCCTTTTTTTAAGCCATCTATTTGCAACAGAAATGAATGAAACACGACGCTCAGCATTGGAGATTTCAGCTTTAAAGATAAATATGTTTTATTTCTAGCATGATAAGTCCAACGACCCGCATTCCATGCAACCCTGTGCTCAGCAGAGACCTTGTGACCAACGCCAATATTATGTAAATACTCTATTTCATAACCTAAATTGATGAACCGTCTCGATAAGTCAACTTCTTCATGGAGAAAAAATAATGAATTATCATAGCCATTAACTTGTTCAAAAGCAGATCTTCTGATTGCGTGACCAGCACCAACAAAACGCGTAGTAAAGAAATCCCTATTGGACCAATCAACGCTTGATAAACCATAAGACCAACTTGACTCATCATTACTTTCTGTACCAAACCTTTTTATATTAAAAGCAATAACAGCAGTTTTTGGCCTAGTATCATACGCTTTTACTACTTTTTCTAATTCAAAAGGCGTTAGAAATTCAGCATCATTATCAAGTGATACAATATAATCCCCGTTACCTAATTCCGAAGCTTGATTACGCCCTTCTGGTACCCCTGTATTCGTTATATTCTTTTGTAAATGAACATTTGGATATACATTTACAAGCGTCTCAATATCTTGAACACATTCAATCTTGGAACCTTGATCGACTATATAAACATTTAAATCTATATTTTGTTGTTCTACTGCACTAATAATGGCTTTCTTAGTATCTTCTGCACGATCCCAGGAAAGAATAATCACATCAACTTTTTTATCAATTGTCATTTAAGGGTCCAGCTTATCCAAGTAGAAACTAATTTGAACTTAATTTATTCCCGAAGAAAATAAAGTCAGAATACTTATTTTTATTAAAAACAAACTCAATAATTATCGGTCCAAGAATACCGGTAAATAAGCTTGTAAAAATGATGAGTGATGTATTTTCTATACCAAGTTTATGGCTAACGATTCTCGTAGCAGCTGTAAAAAAAACATGAAACAGGAAAATGCTATATGAAAAGCGACCTATGGCACTAAATGTTCTTGATTTAAAATTAAACACATACAATAGAATACAAACAAGCAGGCTTATAAACACTCTATTCGCTCTTTCTAGCATTTCTGCAAACTCGCTAAGAAAAAGATGAGAAACTATCAGCGAACAAAAACAAATCAGCGTAATTTTGATTAACAAACTGAAATCAATACGAAAGCGAGAGAATAAACTACCTATTAAAAAAAATGGCAATAAATAGAAAGCCCCCTCTATCGAAAAGTATTTTATGTTTACACCTAAAATGTATATAGAAGTCATGATGACTAATAATATAAGCCAGTAGGGTTTGGCATTATTACTGATAGAAAAGAATAGCTTTTCAATTAACACTACAAACAAAAAAATGAGAAATAACGACTCAATGAACCAGTAATGCCCTACAGGTAAAATATGGATAAGGAACAGGTTTTCTTCACTATTATTACCAGGAATTAACCATTGAGTAATCGCAAATAACGTACCGACCGACAACATGGGCAGTAAAAGCCTTCTTGCCTTTTTAATGACAAAGTTATGATAATTTGCCGAAACAGGCCTTAATCCATAAACAAAACCAGCCAACAAACCAAAAAGCGGCATTCTTACATAGATAAAAATATCATTCAGTTCTCTTAAGAAACCGTTTTCAATTTTTAAACCATACTCTGGTGTTGATCCAATGACGTGATACAAGACCAACAAAAAACATGCTAACCCTCTTAGACAGCCAATGTTACTTTGAAATCTAGAATTGATTGTAATGGCCGCCGTCATTTTACACACCTTGCAAGGTTATTTGGCCACGCTACCGCCCCTGAATTTATAGCTTCCAGTGCGCTAGGAGTTCCAAATTTTGGTTATGCTACTTAAGAACAATCTTCTTGATATCGAAAATTCCACTTAGTTAATCGTTACTAAGCATGGCGATAAACTCTGAAAACCAACGCTAAATCACAACAAAACATCAACAAAGAAACACTAAAAAAGATCTTGATGTAACACTTTGTCGCATACCGTTATATTTTAACGACTTAGCTATCATTTACTTTCTTGGCTTCAAAAAAGCGATCATTATAGTCAAGTTTTTGACGCAGGTGAAAGGTTATTTTTATTTTTTTGCCAATTAATCCTGTTTAGCTCAAAACGATTATATTTTTTGTTTATTACGACTAGATTAAATTGCACTACAATGAAGCACCAAAGCACCAACATTTTCAGCACCCGTTTCAAAAAAAATAAAATACATTTCTTTTCAACAATATAAGTAAGATCAAAAAACGTTCTATTACTCAAAACCCTGTAAACGTTTATGCAATCAATACTTATGCCAACTCGCGAAATTATGGGATTGAACAAAAAAATTATTATTATTGCTTATTAAATCCCAAAAGTTGGTATCATGCCCGATGACTTTTGCACATAACTCCGTCAATTTTTCGCCAAACACAAGGTACAACAATGAGCAACATTAGTTAATTTCTTGTGATAAAAAATTTCTTTTACGTTATTTAATTACATAAAAATAGCTACTAAGGAGAGGTTTAATTTAACATTCAGATGATAAATTCACCTCAATCAGAGGAAAAAGTGACAGAGAACGCGGGTCTAATGTAGCTGACTGACTTAACAACAAGGTAAACACCTTGTTGTTAATTCTATGAATTCTGATGGGTTATTTTGATGAGATAGCAATAAAACAGAAATATTTGTATCCAATACTAAAGTTTAAAATAACGAGAACTAGCTCAATAAAACAACCAGACACACTTGGCGTGGCTGTGTAATATATTGATTCAATTACTATAAGTATGGTTTTTATTCTAATGCCGTTACGTTATGATTGTTTAGACATTCACTCAGTTACGCCATCAATGATAAAAGTGGACAATCGAAAATTTGCTAATTAGTCGCAATATAAATCAACTTAGGCATTTTATTCAGTTGAAAATCAAAGCGCTTAGTGTTGTAAGTCTTATTAGTTTGACTTGCATGGCTACGGTTGCCGATTACTTTTTTACCGACAATTTTTATCAAGACATTGAAAACCGTTATGGCATTAACAGTGTTCAAGATTTTAAAGACTGGCAACAATTGATTGAAGATGGTGAAAATTTAGATGACTTTAGCCGTCTCAATCTGGTAAATCAATTTGCTAATAGAAAGATAAGGTATCGCTTAGATATTGATCACTGGGGTAAAAGTGATTACTGGGCAACACCTATCGAGTCTTTAGGTACCCGAGGTGGGGACTGTGAAGATTATGCCATTTTTAAATTTTTTACTTTAAAGGCAATGGGGGTTGATGAGTCCAAACTGCGTTTAATGTACGTTAGAGCATTAACGATAAACGAGCCCCATATGGTTTTAGTCTATTTCGAAAACTTGAGAGACATGCCATTAGTATTAGATAACCTTAAAACTAAAATTTTACCAGCCAATAAAAGAACTGATCTGAAGCCGATATATTCATTTAATGGCCAAGGTCTATGGCTAGCAAAGGCTCAAGGACTTGGAAATGCTAAACCGACTAGTACCGGTAATAAAAATTGGACCGAGTTACTCAAACGAATAGAACAAGGCGATTAAGAGGTATAACTTGAATTTTTCAAATGGACTTTCACTCAGAGCACAACTTTATATCTTGGTTTCAAGTTTATGTATTTTTACCTTGAGCGCGTCTTTATATAATAATGTATCAAACATGCAAGATTATCTGAATGATCAGCTGGCCTCTCACGCACAAGGGGCTGCGCATAATCTAGGGTTATCTATTTCACCATACATGGATGAAGAAGGCTTAGTGACAGCAGAGATAATGACTAATGCCATTTTCGATTCAGGTTACTATCAATTTATCCGATTCACTGATTTTGATGACAATATTCTATTTGAGCGAACGAACCCAACGTTAGCTCACCGAGTACCACAATGGTTTATGAACTGGTTCACATTACAACCTCCTATCATGCAAAGTGAAGTGAGTGACGGTTGGCGATTAGCTGGAATATTAAAAGTACAATCTAATGCAGGGACATCCTACACAGCACTTTATGATCATAGTATCAGCGCATTAAAATCGACACTTTTACAGTTATTCATTGCCCTAATCTTTTCATACTTCATCTTAAAATCGGTGCTTATCCCGCTGCTTTCTATTGAAAAGCAAGCAAAAGAAGTGACTCAAAAACAATTTAATTTTAACCCTTCGAAGCCTTTTACAACTGAGTTACGTACTGTTGTCAATGCTATGAATACCATGGTTGCCAATATTCAGCGTTCCTTTTCTGAACAAACAGCACTTGCAGAACAGCTATCACAAGAAGTATATGTTGATTCGTTAACTCATCTCCCTAACCGCAGAGCACTGCTAAAAAGATTTGATTCGTTACAAGCTGAAGCCCAGATACAAGGGGATCGTTTTTTTGTCAGTTTAGTATCAATGCCCTCACTCCAATCAATTAATAGTAATGAGGGCTATGGCAGCGGTGATAGCTATATTAGTGAAGGATCGGAGCTGCTTTTATCTCTAAGTCATAATATAGAAGGTATCGATGTATATCGAATTTCAGGTTCTGAATTTGCAATTCTGGCTTATGTCACTGAAGAGATAGCAAATGAATTTAGCCAAAATATGCTAGATGCCTTCAACATTGCCAATTCCTCTCGTTTCGAAGAGGGTTTTGCTAACCAAGTTATTACTAAAGTGTCGTTAACAGATTCTTTTACCGACGTTACAAAGCGTTTAGATACATTACTCACACACGACAATTACTTAGCTTCTCCGATGACGACCAATATTGCGACTCCCAACGAAGCACGTTCGCGCTCCGAATGGGTCAATATTATTTCTGAGTTCACTGACTATTATCAAAATGAAATAGCAGATGCGAGTAGTGCTGATTTCAGTATTAAATGCATCCCATTGGAAAAATTATTTGATCTCACTATGCAACCTGTAGTCGATAAAGATAATAATATTTTATATGTTGAGTCTTTTGTTCGCTTTAAGCATAACGGTAAAGAGCTTCCCACTGTTGATGTTTTTGCCATGGCAGAACGCCTTGGATTACTCGATAACTTAGAGCGTGCTGTTGTAAGCTTTATTTTTCTCAAACTACAACAAATTAAGCAAACTACTGTTGCCATCAACATCAGTAATACAGCCCTCCATGATGCTAACTTTCATCAATGGTTATTTACTTTATATCGCCAATTGCAACACCGCTTACCGCCAATTTTATTTGAATTTAATGAAACAGCAGCTATGGTATCGCTAAATTCCACGAAGCAATTTATCTCTCAGGCGAAAAGTGCTGGTATTGGGATTACGATCGAAAGATTTGGCTCTAGTTTGACCTCTTTCCAATATATAAAGAATATGGACATCGATTTTGTCAAATTAGATGGCAGCTATATCCGAGACATAGAGCAGGCAGATACGCAATTTTTCATTCAAACGGTGACACAGATTTGTCACGGCATTGGAATCGATGTTATTGCACCACAAATCGAAACAGAACAAGTATCACAGCACTGTTTACACATGAATATTGATGGCCTTCAAGGCAACGGTTTATTCGCTGTGAAGAATTTTAATCATATTGATGGACTAACAATCAATACTGCAACCATGCTAGACTTAGCAGACTTTAATTAATCTATTTATCGAGGAACGATAATGTTAAAGCAAAAATTATTAGCATTAGCTATATCTTCACTATGTATATCTGGAGCATATGCAGAAGTGAACCAAGAAGAATTCACTGCTGGTTTGGTCACTGCCTCTGCTGAAGGCAATTCCCCTGCGCAGTACGCTCTGGCTCAAATGCAAAATAATCCTGCTGATAGTGCCGACATACTTGGTTTTGCTTTAATTGCTGCTGATAGCGATATGGCAATCGTTAAAAGTGTCCTAGCTGCAGCCCTTGATAGTGGAATGGATCCAGATGAAATTCTAGCTATCGCGCTAGCCAATGGCATTGACCCTTCTATCGTTTCTGAGGTTATCGAAGAAACTCAAACTGCAGCGGGTGCATTTGCACTGGGCGCAGCCCCAACACCAGGTGCACTAGGATTAGGTGGCGGTTCTGGCGGTGGTGGCGGAACAATTTCGGGTAACTAATCGCCTTACACAAAAAACCTGCATTATGCAGGTTTTTTTGTACCATTTTTAATATATAACTATCAAAACTGAATTAACTACATGTCCACATCAACAATGTAATGCCCCTGAAGCCAATTGCGACCAATAAGTAATTTGTAGGTCATTTTGCTTCGGTCCCTTAAGTTAACATCGACTTTGAATTCTTGACCTGGTTCACCAATGGTTAACGTCACCATATATCTAATTTCACTACCCTGAGCATTACGAATAAGTGACGTGCTATGAATTCTTGCAGTAACGTCTACTGTTTCATTTTTCTCATTCATGGTTGTAAATGTCACATCTTTACCGACATTGTTTTCCATGTTTTCTTTATCTTCATCTTTAATTCTTAAGTTTGTTGCATGAAGTGAATTCTCTACCGCACCAGTATCAATACGAGTATCAAACATCAAACCAGACTCAACAATGCTAATGCCCGCTGTTGGACCGATAAATTTTTTTTCTGAAACATCAACCACATACTTTCCTTTAAGCCAATTACGACCAATAAGTAGTTTGTAATCCATGGTTGTTCTATCTCGTAAATTAACCTTAACTTTACGCGTGTTATCACCAAACTTAATCGGTAACTTTACTGCATAACGTGTTTCTGTACCTTGAGAGTTACTTACCGTAGATGTACCAACAATTTCAGCAGTAACAACTTGCTTCTCGCCTTTTTCATTAAACGTAGTGAAAGTAACGTCTTTACCCACATTATCTTTCATTTTAGTTGCGCTGCCACCAGCAACAGAAATATCTAATGCATGTAATGATGAGTTCACTGCACCGGTATCCATTCTTGCCTCAAACACAATGCCATCAGCACTAACTGACATCATCTCAGTTTGTCCTAAGACTTGTTTGTCTACAGCAAAACTTGAAAAAGAAACTCCACCTATTAATAGTGCGGCAATGACAGATTTAAGCATTTGGATTCCTAATTATGACTTTTAAAAACAAGGAGCGGGTTTATCGTAAAATTTGTTCGATTTCTTTATCAAAAAGGTTTTTGATTAAACCAGAAAACTCTGTAATAAAAACTGATTGCTCTGGCGTGGCATTATGGCTAGCTACACTTGCTAAAATTTCTTCAAGATCATAGACAATAGCGTCGATTTCTCGAATCACTTTATTACGTTGCGCGAAAGATAAATTAGGGTTTTGACCACAAACCATGATGATTTGTGCAGAGAGTTGATCTTCAAATAATTCCATCACCGTTTGATTATTGATGCTGGTATCTTCTGAAGCTTCAAATAAACCAAGGTGTTCTGTTAAATATTGAATTAAGTGAATATAGCCGTCTTTATCAGTGACCATTAAATGCCCTATTAACGTGGCTTAAGCTGTTAACTATAAGCCACATTGTATAATTATTGAGACAGAGTGAGTACAAACGATACGGGAACAGCTAAGCTTATACTGCTTAATCCAGCTATTTCACGTAATTTGTTAACCCCTTCTACTAAATCGAAATCATTCGCCTGTACAATGACTGGCGCTAAACTGCTTACTACCATTTTGGTATCAGAAAGCTTTGCCACCAATACATCAAACGACATTCGGCGGGTTTTACCATGCAAATCAATTGTGCCATCAATTTGTGTCATTAACGTTGAGCCGACACTCAAATCTGCCAGCAATTTCGGGTTAATCACTGAATTTAATTTCACTTGTGGGTATTTAGCCACTTCGAATAACATGGTTTGCATTCTTTCATCACGTATTTCAATCCCTGTATCTACACTGACTAATTCAATCGTTAAATTGAATGATCCTTCAGGGGTTAAGCTGCCACTGACCTGTTTAAAGTCATGTACTTCTGCAATATCGCCTTTTTTAACAGAAATAAAACTGACCTTTGAGTGTCCTTGCTTGACCTGCCAGTCAGCGGCGAACGCCGATGCAGATAATAGCGCTGTTGACACTAATGCCACTGGTAACGCTGTTAGCCATTTTTTCATCATTAATCCCTTTTGTGAATAAAAACAGTTAAATTATAGATTAAAATTTATTAACTCGGCTGGAATCAGCCAAGCTATTATTTTCTGAACTTATAAACGGCTCAGCCATTTATCTAACGCCTGTGCAAATGCATGTTTATCTGCCTGAGAAAAGCTATTTGGTCCCGTTGTATGGACACCACTGCTGCGAAGCTCTTCCATAAAGTCTCGCATAGTTAATCTTTGTTTTATATTGTCAATAGTGTATATATCACCTCTTGGATTAAACACGACAGCGCCTTTGTCTATCGCATCTGCAGCCAAAGGAATATCACCAGTGATCACCAAATCACCCGCGTTAAGCTGCTCAACAATGTAGTTGTCTGCTTCATCAAAGCCAGAGCTCACTCTAACAACAGAAATATTAGGTGAAGCAGGTACTCGAATTAACTGATTAGCAACAAGTACGAGAGGAATCGTTTTACGGTCTGCCGCTCTAAATAACATGTCTTTTACTGGGTTTGGGCATGCATCTGCATCAACCCATATTTTATGGCTCATTTTTTCTTCTTTAAAGTAAAGTCTGGCTCATTAATCTGGCTTCCCTAAGAAAATTAAGGCGCTAATCTATCGATATTCCAACCGGATGGTAACTTTTGATATATAAATCGATCATGTAAGCGTTTTTCACCGCCTTGCCAAAACTCGATACTTTGCGGCTTAACTCTATAGCCTCCCCAAAACTTGGGAAGTGGCACATCGCCTTTTGCAAACTTGGCTTTCATTTCGTTAAATTTGGTTTCTAATGCTTGGCGTGCACTAATTTTACTTGATTGATTTGATACCCATGCAGCAACTTGGCTATCTTTTGGCCTTGTCATAAAGTACTTAGTCACTTCCATCATCGATAATGGCTCAGCTTCTCCGGTAATAGCCACTTGGCGCTCTAGAGGATGCCATGGGAACAATAAGCTGGTTTTTGCATTATTCGCTAAATGGGTGGCTTTTCGGCTTTCAAGGTTGGTGAAAAATACAAAACCATCATTATCAAATTTTTTTAATAACACAATGCGCTGAAAGGGTTGACCATCAGCATCCACTGTCGCAACACACATCGCAGTGGGATCTGTTAACTCAGCATGTTTAGCCTGCTCAATCCACTTTTCAAATAACACAAGTGGGTTTTCAGGTAAGTCTTTGCGGCGTAATCCACCTTGAGTATACTCTCGGCGGATATCAGTTAAATCATTCATTAATATCCCTCTTTTATTCTCATCATTATACTCAAAGATACTGATATATGATCATTCCATACTGGATAAATTCAAGGAACCATTAAGCTCGACGATTCGAGTCATTTCAAAAGGCTTCACTCTGAATATAGCCATAACACGGCGCCTGCATAACGACGCTAAATAAGGTTCAACCTCTAAAATATAAAAAAGCCAGCAATAATCGCTGGCTTTAATCTAGCTATAAACCTTGGTGCTACTTTTTCACCAAACCTTTACCTTCTGCCCATACGTGCAGCATTTCTAGTCCCAGTGTTGCGCCTGCTAGCGCGGTAATATCAGCAGAATCATATGCTGGAGCAACTTCGACTACGTCCATTCCGACAATGTTCATGCCACGTAATCCACGAATGATTTTCATTGCTTTATCACTTGTAAGGCCACCACACACTGGCGTACCAGTACCTGGCGCATAAGCAGGGTCTAAACAGTCAATATCAAATGTGACATACAAAGGCATATCACCTACCCGCTGTTTAATTTGCGCGACGATTTGATCTGCAGTTAACTCATTCGCTTGTGCTGCATCAATAACATCAAACAAGTGCTCCGCTTTGTTGTACTCGGTTCTGATCCCCACTTGAATTGAGTTTTCAGGCGCAATCAAGCCTTCATTAGGCGCATGATAAAACATGGTGCCATGATCATACTTACTACCTTGGCTATATGTATCGGTATGAGCATCAAAATGCAGCAATGCCATTTTTCCGTACTTTTTGTGATGAGCACGTAGCAAAGGCAATGTCACAAAATGGTCACCACCAAAACTTAGCAAGGCTTTGTCACTCTCTAAAATGCGCGTTGCAAATGCTTCTAGACGAGTCGTGAAATCTTCTTGATCGCCACAATCAAAAACTAAGTCACCCGCATCAACGACATTAATGGTTTCGCTAATAGAAAAATCCCAAGGCCAGCGAGTCTCCTCCCAAGCCAGGTTAACAGATGCACGGCGAATGGCTTCAGGTCCCATACGCCCGCCAGAGCGGCCTGTCGTTGCCATATCAAAAGGTAGACCGATGACAACAACATCCGCATCGGTTTCTGTTGGTTTAAAATTTAATGGCTGACGTAAATATCCAAATGCATTGGAATACAGTGAATAATCTGCTTTTTCAGCAAAAGTGCTCATATAACTCTCCGTAAAGGCAATAAGCCAATAACTACAAATATTCTGGGATCAGTACTTCATGACAAAGTTGCTGATAATGACTGAAATCAATGTTGTAACCTTGTTCGGTTGCCAAAGAGCAACTGCCTAAACAAAGGTGAGCAGGAAATCCTTGGGTATTCTTAGGTGAATTAAACCCRATCACATCCCAACTGCCAGGGTTCAAAATTGACAGTAAACGCGCATAAATATCGACACTGTGATTGGCCAAATTAACATTGGTTTCAAGGCTCACATAAGAGCTTTTCTCTTGAGGTGTGATATGAATAGTAAAATATTCATTGCCTTTAATGCCGTTAATTGAATAACCAAATGGCTCAAATAAAAAGTCATCAACAGCGAAATCAGGAAACAGTTCAGATAACGCTAATAAATCCCGTATACCTTGTTTACTTTGGTTTACGCCACGTAAATAATCCGCAGCCTTACCGTTAATGTGGTACATGAGTAATTCATTGGTTACGTCTGAATCAGGTGCAATAAATGGCCGCTTTGTACTGAACATATAGTGGTGATGTGAATCTAAGTGGCCAATTCGATATGCATTTCCTGCAATTGTTTTGCGTATTTTTTTCAAGTCATCTTGAAAAGAGCTTGATTGTAAGTGAGACAAATATTCATTTTTACGTTGGTAACTGGCAAATGCAATAGACTCTTCACCAACATGTTCGATGAATGACATCACAGCATCAGCCAGTGTTGTAGTGCCGCAGGTTAACATTACAAAACGGTCTTGCCAGACAAATAAACTAGACTCGCTGAGTAAATAAGCATCGCAGTCTTCATTACTGATCGATGACAGAATTTCTGCATTAGCGCAGGCGACAATATCAGCCCAGAATGCTTGTCCAAATTCACGTATATTCAAAGATGAGTCAGCAATAATGACTTCAATCTTTTTCTCTGAACCTTCAAAAAACATATTAAAACCTACAAAAGCAGAGCCATTTTATCGGCTCTGCGGGTACTCGTATTACGAAAAATCTTCTAAATAGGTATAACCTTTAAGACCTAACTGTAACTCTTCTAGTATTGATGTTCTTTCATCCTCAGCAATATGCTGATTGACCAATTCTTCATAAGTTCGCATAAACGCAACGGCGTCTAAGTTCACATAGCGAAGTACATCAGCAACGGTATCACCAGCAAGAACTGACTCAATATTTGGAATACCGCTTTCTTCAACCCTAACGACAGCAGAGTTGGTATCACCAAATAAATTGTGCATATCACCTAAAATCTCTTGATAAGCACCAACCATGAAAAAGCCGATCAAATAAGGGCTTTCAGGTGTCCAAGCAGGAACAGGTAACGTAGTCTCAATACCTTGACCGTCTACATATTGATCAACAATACCATCCGAGTCACAGGTAATATCTAACATCACAGCCCGTCTTTCTGGTGGCTTATCAAGTCCGCTCAATGGCAAAACAGGGAATACTTGATCAATCCCCCATGCATCGGGAATAGATTGAAATAAAGAGAAGTTTACAAAGAACTTATCCGCTAACTTTTCATTCAACTCATCAATAATGGGTCTGTGATAACGGTTATTATTACTCAACAAACTCTTAAGAGCATGACAAACACGCAAGTTAGTTTGCTCAGCCCAAGCACGTTGCATTAATGTCAGTTGCCCGACAGAAAATAACGAGTGCGCTTCAGCAATATCGCTTTGAGTATCATGATAAATCTCAATAATAGCCCGATTATCAGGACGCTCACTCATATCAGTCCAAGACATCCACATATTATGAAGTAGCTGCGGCGCATCTTCCTCAGGCGGTTGAATGTCCTCAGGCTTGTATGATTCAGTGCCAATAACGTCAGTGATTAACACCGCGTGATGCGCTGTTAAGTGACGACCTGACTCAGAAATAATACGTGGCATTGGCTGCTCATATTCATTACAAATATCAGTTAACACATTGACGATATTATTGGCGTATTCAGTCAAACCATAATTCATCGAGTTATTACTTTGACTTCGAGTACCGTCATAATCTACAGCTAAGCCGCCGCCCACATCAAAGGTATCGATAAGTGCGCCCATTTTACGCAACTCACAGTAAAAGCGGCCAGCTTCACTTACACCTTGGCGAATATCTCGAATATTGGCGATTTGCGAACCCAAGTGGAAATGAATTAATTGCAGCGAACTCATCATATTGAGCTCTTCTAATTCATTAAGCACCTTAAGCACTTGCGCTGCAGATAAACCAAACTTTGATTTTTCTCCACCGCTGGCTTGCCACTTACCTTTGCCTTGAAAAGCAAGTCTAGTGCGGATACCCAGTCTTGGCGTCACTCCCAAATTTTTAGATTCTTCAAGAATCAACTTAAGCTCAGAGATTTTCTCGATGACGATGTAAACTTTATGGCCAAGCTTTTCACCGATGAGTGCTAAACGCACATACTCTTTATCTTTGTAACCGTTACAAACGATAACTGAGCTGGCTTTTTGCGCCATAGCAAGTACGGCCATTAACTCAGGCTTACTACCTGCTTCCAGCCCTAGTTGTGGCACTTCCTTTGACTTTTGGCTAGCCAAAATCTCTTCAACAACGGTTTGCTGTTGGTTTACTTTAATCGGATACACTAACAAGTAATCATTTTGATACTCGTATTTTTGAATCGCCGCATTAAAGGCATCACATAAGTTTTCAACTCTGCGATGTAAAATTTGTGGGAAACGCACTAAAACCGGTAAAGCAACCCCTGCTTTAACCATATCTTTAGCCAGCTCATTTAATCCGATAGTGCATTCTGGTTTATTCGGATCAGGGGTTACTGTCACCTCGCCACTATCATCAATACCAAAATACTGTTGACTCCAATGTGTCACGTTATAACTTGCACGAGCATTTTCGATAGACCAATCTTTCATATTATCCATTCCGTCTATTCAAGCAGATTATGCAGTTACCGACTGTGCGGACTTCACTGCAGTTTCAACAAAAGCGGGCAAAGCAAAGCTCGCCATGTGTAGAGCTGGCGTATAATACTGAGTGCTAATATTCGCCTTTTCAAAACGTTGCTTGAGGCTAGTCAAGTCAAGTTCTCTGGCCGATACATCATCAGTTGCCCAAGCAAACGCCATTGTGCCACCAATATAAGTAGGTACGGCAGCATTGTAAAACCAGCAATCTTTTACATAAGGACTTAACCGCCTTACTGTGTCTTGTAATTCTTCTGGTTGCATAAATGCAACCCCATTTTGAGCGACAAAAATCCCTTTTTCAGTGAGGCATCTTTTACAGTTTTCATAAAATGCAGAGCTAAATAATACTTCGCCAGGGCCAATAGGATCGGTGCAATCTGAAATAATTACATCAAATTGCTGCTGACATTGCTCGATAAAATGCATTCCATCATCAATCACTAACGATACTCGATCGTCATCAAATGCGCCCTGAGAATGTTGTGGGAAATAGGTTTTACACATTTCGACTACGTTAGCATCGATTTCTACCATAGTAACCTGCTCAACGTGTTTATGCTTCAGTACTTGGCGCAGCATACCACCATCGCCGCCACCAATAATCAACACCTTTTTAGCATCACCATGAGCAATAATAGGCACATGAGTCATCATTTCATGGTAAACAAATTCGTCTTTTTCGGTAGTCTGAATTGCACCGTTTAACGCCATTACACGGCCAAAGTGTTTATTTTCAAAAATACTTAAATGCCACTGTTCCGTTTTCTGTTCAAAAAGAACGTGTTCAACTTCAAAGTATTGGCCATAAGCCGGATGTAATGTTTCGTAATAAATATTTGATTTGTTTAGCATGTATATTGTCCAACGTTGTCGCTAATATCCAGACATTAACAACGTAGATTTAAGTAAAAATAACAATGTCGACTCAATTCAACCACGATGGTGATTGAGTCTCTATCCATGAGCTTCGATTCTTTGGTAGCCATAACAGTTAATCCGTCAAGCTAAACCCGACTTTTTCAAACTCTAAAACACTCATTGAGCTCAAACAAAAAAGCGGCGCAATTAAACCCTGCAAACCAGTATAATGCAAGTAAGAAAAACCTATTTTAGTATAAATTTAATTCAATATTTCTATCATCGCTTTGACATATGTTTTTTTTGTTAAAAACCAGTCATTTCGCAATCTTTTTTCTTTATGAACAACTGCATTTATTTAACGAATTGCACGCCTGTTACTGATTATATTTGTTTAGTTGGCTAACCCAAGTTACATGCCTTGCATATTGAGTATATAATTAGCGTGTTTTTACATTATCTTTAAGTCAAATAGAGTCAACAATGATACAAATCGGAAAGCGTTATTCTTTAGAAGTCGTTAAGCAAGTTAGTTTTGGTGTATATGTTAATGCCCAAGAGTTAGGACAAGTATTACTACCAAACAAATTTGTGCCTAAAGACTGTCAAGTCGGCGACATGGTAGATGTCTTTCTGTATCTAGATTCTGAAGACATTGTTATTGCAACAACCCAGAAACCTTATGCTCAAGTAGGCGAATTTGCTTACCTAGAAGCAATTGCAACAGGACCTTATGGTGCCTTTTTGGATTGGGGACTAGAAAAAGATTTACTTCTGCCTTTTGGTGAACAGCACCGTAGCATAGAAGAAGGTAAATCTTATTTAGTGTATGTCCATGCCAATCATGTTGATGAACGTATTATGGCGTCATCTAAAGTGGATAAGTTTTTAGATAAAACCCCGGCTGAATACACCGTAGGTCAACAAGTCGACCTTATTATTGGTGGCACCACCGATTTAGGTTTCAAAGCCATCATTAATAACGCTCATTGGGGCGTGTTATTTCAAAATGAAGTATTCCAACGTCTAAGTTTTGGTCAATCTATCAAAGGTTATATCAAACAAGTACGTGCTGATGGCAAAGTTGATTTAATTTTACAAAAAGCTGATAAGCAAAACCTTGATAGAAATGCTGAAACGATTATTAATAAATTGCATCGCGCAGGTGGTTTTTTACCGCTCAATGACAAAACCGATTCAGCAATCATTTATGATCAGATGGCGATGAGTAAAAAAGCATTCAAGCGCAGTATCGGCGGTTTATTTAAAGCGGGCCAAATCAGTATCGAGGATGATGGCATCAGATTGCTCAAATAGTCTACAATACTGCTGAATTATTTGATAAAAAGCATGGTTCTGTTATAACAAACCATGCTTTTTATTTGGAGTAATTTATGGAACTTAGCAATCAAGAAGCCCGAGTCATCGGCTGTTTATTAGAAAAAGAAATTACTACCCCAGAACAGTACCCGCTTTCAATCAATAGTTTAACTATGGCATGCAACCAAAAAAGCAGCCGTGAACCAGTGATGAGCTTGTCAGAGCGAGAAACTCAAGACATCATCGATAGCCTCACTAAAAAACGTCTTATCAGTGAACAAACAGGCTTTGGCAGTAGAGTCGTTAAATATAAGCATCGCTTTTGTAATACTGAATTTAGCGACTTACAGTTTTCTGCAGAACAACTAGCCGTCATCATCGTGTTATTGCTACGTGGCCCACAAACGCCAGGGGAGCTCAAAACACGCTGTAATCGACTATTTGATTTTGAGAGCCCACAACAAGTTGAAAGCGCCCTTCACTCTTTAGCCTCACGAGATGAACCTTTAGTTGTGCAACTTCCTCGTGAAGCCAATCGCCGAGATAGCCGCTATGCTCAACTCTTCTCTGATAAGCATTATCTAGAACAAGGGACAACGCAATTTGAAGTCAATACAGCGCCAGCAGCAAAAACGTCTACGAACCAAATACTGCAAGAGCGAGTAACCACTTTAGAAGAACAGGTCGCCGATTTGACAAAGCGCTTATCCGAACTTGAACAACTACTTGATTAAGCTAATGAGTAAAAAGTACAAAGTAACATTGGCTTAACAATAATTAATCTCTAAAGCATGAGCCATAGCGTATGATGGCTTTTCTTTTATCTCTTTCTCAAGGAAATGTGTAAATGGACTCAACACCCAGTTCATCGTCTTTGCGTCAAACCTGGCTAATTGCCAGTTATGAAGTTAGCAAACGATTTACCAATACCAAAGGTATTGCAGCGCTTATCGCTTTTTCATTACTTTGGACGATAATATTATTATATCCAGTTCAAAGCGCCTCAGTTTATATGCTAGAGCCTGGTTTTAAAGAACTGGTGCAACATATTTATGGCCCAGATGCACTTAATCAATTATTTAGTTGGAAAGTCGCTGAGTTTGCTGTGTTTTGGTGTATTGCCTTATATGTCTTTCCAATGTTCAGTATTTTCATTAGTGCCGATCAATTCAGCTCAGATAAGCAGCGTGGCTCATTCCGTTTTTTAAGTTTACGTGTCAGTCGTGACAGTATCTTCTTTGGCCGTTTTCTTGGACAAATGCTAATCCAAAGCTGTTTGCTATTACTTACCATTCTAGCGACGATAGTATTGGTTCTCAGCCGTGATACAGACTTATTTATGGACGCTTTAGTCAGCGCAGTGTCAGTATTCATCAATGTCTTTATTGCTCTGCTACCCTATACAGCCGTAATGGCCGTTTTGTCTTGGTATGCCAGTAGCGCAAGACAAGCTAGTATCTACGCTATTATTTTAGGCCTTGTCAGCTTTATTCTGATCGCAATTATTAATAGCCAATTACCAGCCCTGTCTTTCTTAAGCTGGGCACTCCCAGGCTCTCAGCTATCTCTCATGATTGATACTCAAGGATTGCAATCATTAATGTACGCACCAATACCTCTTATTCAAGCTGTCGCAATTCTTATCGCTGGGCGTATTTACATGCAACGGAGTGCATTATGAAGCTAATTACATGTGAAGGTGTCAGCAAACAATACGGCACAAAAACGGCGCTAAACAAGATTAACTTGTCCTTAGACACCGGAGCACCAATTGCGCTAGTCGGCCCGAATGGTGCGGGTAAAACAACGCTATTTAGCTTACTTTGTGGTTACATTCACCCATCTGAAGGCAAGATAACGATTTTAGGTGAAAAACCGGGTAGCCCGCAGTTACAAAACCTGGTATCAGCTTTACCCCAAGATGCCGCATTAGACCCCAATTTTACTGTTATCTCGCAGTTAACCTTTTTCGGGAAGCTGCAGGGTTTTAACAATCAAAAAGCTAAGCAAGAAGCGTTGAGAGTCTTAGAGCTTGTTGATTTGTCATCTGCCGCTTTAATGCTACCAAAAAGCTTAAGCCATGGTATGAGTAAGCGTGTGTCAATCGCCCAAGCATTAATTGGCTCCCCGAAGTTAGTTTTACTGGATGAGCCTACTGCTGGTTTAGATCCCGCTAATGCCAAAAAAATCCGCCAAATCGTTAAGGATTTATCACCTAAGACGACCTTTGTCATCAGTTCTCATAACCTTGAAGAACTTGAAAAATTATGTGATCAAGTGTTGTACCTCGAACAAGGAGAGCTTCAACAATCGGTTTCTATGAAAGCGGATGCAGAAACCGCCTTCTTAACCCTTACGATGCTAAACGCTGACATTGAGCAACTGGCTGATAAGGTCAGAGCGTTACCCAATATTCTTAATGTCAAAATGAATAATGATGAGCAACTTATCATTGAGCATCATATTGATACGAGTTTACGCCTAGAAATGTCACTTTTGGCTCTATTTGTTGACAACAACTGGCAATATAAGGCCATGATGAAAGGAAGAAGCTTAGAGGAAACCTTATTCTCAAGTTAAATTAACTAGTCAGCTTGTTGTTTTTAGAGCCAATAAGCACAATTACTGTTTATGACTATTCATATTTAAAAAGCCTGGTAATCTCTACTGGGCTTTTTTATGTCACCTTCACGTCAACATTGGCAAAACACTAATAACGGCCGAAACACTACTTCTGACACGCGACTAATAACTGAACTGACAATGACGACAGTACAACAATCAACAATCAACAACAAAATATGCATCATAAGCTCAGCTTTTGGCGGTGTTAGCCAAGTAACATGACTAAAGGCGTTAGCAAACTTAAATACTAGCCATACAAGGCCACATAGACTCATAAACAATGATGAACGGCGTATTATAGAATGCGATAGCCTGTGTTATATCAATGCTGCTAAAGACGGATAGGAAGAGTATTAAGGAATTTATAACAATGCTTTTAAAGTCATCGATAAAGCCATCGATAAATTAATAAAAGGTCTAGCGACAAAAAGCGCGATGAAGATGACCCGTTATACTTTTTCAGGCAAAAAAAAACTGCAGTCATAGACTACAGTTTTATTTAATTATACTAGCCGAAGCTAGGAATAATTAAACTACAGTTACGTTCTCAGCTTGTGGGCCTTTTTGACCTTGAGTAACAGTGAACTGAACTTTTTGACCTTCGTCAAGAGTTTTGAAACCGTCTGAGTTGATAGCACGGAAGTGAACGAATACGTCTGGGCCAGACTCTTGCTCGATAAATCCGAAACCTTTGTCAGAGTTGAACCACTTAACAACACCAGTAACTTGAGACATGATATAAATCCTGTATATATAAATTAAAGCCTTAACGGCGGTAGAGCTGAAAATGCCGGTTTTACTTATGTTCACAGGACGAAACTGGTCGTATTGAAACACATAAACTAAGCCCAACCTTCAAGCCCGATAGATTATGAACCTTTTTGCGGGTATGTCAACTAACATCAGCATTTTAATTCAATTAGTTATTACCATGCCCAAAATTCATGAATTCGATAGCTGTTTCCAACTAAATATCAGATTCAAAAAGTAAAATAGCAAATTTAAATGACAAATCAATTACGTTGATGAATTTCAATACTAAAGTCTAACTCACAGCTAAGTCCTTGATCTGCAATTTGGGTCTTTTGTTCTTGCGTCAACTTCCAAGCATAAGGGGTCATGTTTAAAAAATGTTCAATATCAACAGGGTCAGATAAATCCAATTGATAGCAAAGCCTTTCGTTATGCAGACAAGTAAAACCTTCAAGCTCTGCCTTTGAGGCTTCATGTGGTTTAGGCTCACTATAAATGATTTTTTTCATCGCGAAATGGTGCATAGGACCAGGAGATACAGTAATTAGTACGCCATCTTGTTTGATCGCCCTTTGTAACTCATCCAGTTTAGAAGGCGCATAAATTCTCATCGCTAAATCAAATAACCCGTCTTCAAAAGGCATTTCATAGGCACTGGCTACACAAAAATGTAAATCAGGGTAGCGTTTGGCGGCATACTTAATTGCAGACTTAGAAATATCCAGCCCTTGCAGTACACAATCTACTTCCCTTGTCTGCGCCATGGCTTCAAATAGCCGATGACTGTAGTACCCTTCTCCACAACCTATATCTAATATATTTTCAGCATTAGCTGCGTATTCAGTCGCAAGCTCATTTACCCTATCACTTAGTTTTTGGTAGTAGCCTTTATTTAAAAACTCACGACGGGCAAACATCATCGTTTTATTGTCGCCAGGGTCTTTTGAGTTCTTTTTCTGCACAGGCAATAAATTAACATAACCTTCTTTTGCACAATCAAATTGATGACGGTTTTCACAAGACCATGATTTGGCATTTAGGGTAAGCACCGTGCGGCACAAAGGACAAATATATTGCATTTTTTACTCAACAAGGAATTGAAATAACGGTTACTCAACAAGAGCAACGTTTAACATGACACTAAAAATGACAATGGTACGCAATGAGCACCCAAAAGTCAGTTATCTTCGGTTAACTTATCAACCATCAAACTCACATCTGCAGGAGCAAGTAACGCAAAGCACTCTAATTTACGTTGTAAATCTTCAACATCTTTGGACAATTCATTTGCTGCTGATGCGTAATTAGTTCGCTGCTGTGATTGACTATACGTTCGTAACAGCCATTGTTGTTTATGATTAAGTAGATTATCAAGCTTTAACAATTGCGCTGCGATAATGGCGTGAACTTTATTTCTTTCTTCAGATAAATAGTGGCTAATATCAGCACGTACTTGTTCAATTTCACTAATATTCAAAGCGATAGTTGCTGGAGGTTCTTCATAATCAAAGTTTCTCGCTAAAATCGCTTTAGCCATGATCAATTCTTTGGGTTCTTGATTAAGGCGTAAATCTTTCTCTAGTGTAATCGCTTCACACACCGATTGTTCATATTCAATGACGACACCTAGAGCAGAGTGAATAAAAGAAAACGTTAATGTAACGCCTTTTCTTAGCATGGCGGCAGATATTCGTGGCGCTATACCGACTCTGGCATACAAGCGGCAACCTTGACCTAATGATCTTGTTACTTTACCGAGATGTTTACTGACGTCACATTGATGATAAATAGTGCCAGAGCTGGGGCTTGTGCCAGGAACAGAATTTAGCGAATAACCTGCTGACGTTGTTGCCTCACTCGCTTTATTAACTTTCCCTTGGTCAAGTTGCTCTTTATCAAGTCTGTCTTGGCCATGAGTATCTTTGTCATCCAAGCTTTCAACACGATTGACAGTAAAAAAAGGCTGGCAAGTGAGAATGATGCTAGCTCCCTGCTCATTTGTATGAGAGGGTAACTCACTAATAATAATTTCTGCCAAAGGCTGACTCAGCGCAGGAAGCAACACAAAATCACTGACATCATCAGCCAAAGAGACCAAAATAGATTGATTTGGCTTTATTTCATATTGTATTGGTTGGCTGAATAGATGGTTGTACATATAGACTCCGATGACGTTATATAAATTGTAACCATCAAACTGACTTACGTCACCTACTTAAAAAGCGTTCAATCACTAACGCCCCCTGTAAACATTAGTAATTAACAGTGTTAAGATATTTGCAATCGAAAAATAGGATAACTCTATATTATGGCAAGCGCTTTTCAACCTACCCTTTTTTGGCACGATTATGAAACATTTGGGGTGAGTCCAGCAAAAGACCGTCCTTCGCAATTTGCAGGCATTCGAACTGATTTAGATCTTAATATCATTGGCGAGCCAGAAAACTTTTATTGCAAGCAATCAACAGACTACTTACCTGCCCCAGAAGCCATTTTAGTGACAGGGATAACGCCACAGCTTGCGAATCAAAAAGGCATGGTTGAAACTGAGTTTATGGGGCGCATTAATGCCATTTTCACTCAACCAAATACCTGTGTTGTTGGGTATAACTCATTACGATTTGATGATGAAGTCAGCCGTTATGGTTTTTATCGCAATTTTATTGACCCTTATGCACGTGAGTGGCAAAACGGTAACTCACGCTGGGACATTATCGATTTAGTTAGAGCCTGTTATGCATTCCGTCCAGAAGGGATTAATTGGCCGCTTAAAGAAGATGGTTCACCTAGTTTTAAATTGGAGCATTTAACCCAAGCTAATGGGTTGAGCCATGAACAAGCTCATGATGCTATGAGCGATGTCTATGCAACGATTGCTATTGCAAAACTCATCAAAGAAAAGCAGCCTAAATTATACGATTACTATTTTGAGCTTCGAAATAAGAAAAAAGTCGCAGAATTAATCCAAGGCGACTTCATGCAGCCGCTTGTTCATGTGAGTTCAAAGATTAGCGCTGCCAATGGTTGCGTCACTTTAATTGCGCCTGTAGCACCTCATCCAACGAACAAGAACGCGATGATTTGCATTAATTTGGCAATGGATTTAAGCCCGCTCATTGACTTAACTGTGGCAGAAATCGTCGAACGTATGTATACACCTCGAAGTGAATTAGCCCCAGATGAGCAGCCAATTCCACTAAAGCAAATACATTTAAACAAATGTCCGTTTATTGGTACTCCTAAACTACTATCAGAAGCCGTAGCACAAAGGCATCAATTTGATATGGATTTTGCCCGCAGCCAATATAAATTATTCAAACAGCACCCTGAGCTTCGCGATAAAATGCAAGCGGTTTTTGATGTAAATGATCACCCTGCAGTAACCGATCCTGATTTAATGCTCTATAGCGGAGGCTTTTTTAGTCACGCCGATAAAGCCAAAATGGAAATGATCCGCAATACCAAAGCCGAAAACCTCGCCGCTCTTAATCTCGACTTTGACGATCCTAGGCTCAGTCAAATGTTGTTTCGTTATCGAGCCCGTAATTACCCTGAAACATTGAGCCATGATGAATCAATGCAATGGCGAGAGTTCTGTCAGCAACGCCTTTCTGATGCTGATTATGTGATAAACCTCGAAAACTTATTAGAAGAAACCAGCGAGAATGAACACAAACAAAAGTTATTAAAAGCCCTATGTTTATATCTGCAATCTCTTTAAGCTTTTATCATTAACTTACTTTGTACTTATTGTATTAATAAAAGGAATTGGTCATGCAAAATCGTTTCATTGATAGCATCACCCAACTGCCCAAACCACTGGCAACAGCGCTTATCCCATTACTTAATGATGATTTTTGTGGGCACATCGATGCGAATCAACTGACGGAACTTGTCAATGTCAGTAAAATGACAGAAGAAGAACTTCTATTAAGTTTACTGCCAATCGCTGCAGCACTTGCCAAACCAAGTATCAGCGAGTTTTATGTTGGTGCAATCGCTAAAGCTGAAAGCGGCGACATATACATGGGGGCTAATTTTGAATTATCTTCTGAAGCGCTATTTCACACGGTACATGCCGAACAAAGTGCAATCAGCCACGCCTGGCTAAACGGCGAACAAAAAATTATTGATATCGTCGTCAACTTCAGTCCTTGTGGCCATTGTCGTCAGTTCATCAATGAATTAGTCAGCGGTATCGATATTAACATCCACTTACCTGGTCAGCAGCCACAGCAATTAGCACACTATCTACCATATGCATTTGGGCCAAAAGACCTACAAGTCACTAAGCCACTGTTATCAAAAAGTCATATCGAATTTAGTTTACAGTCAGATGACCCAATGATCATCGAAGCTGTCGACCAAGCAGGTTTAAGTTATGCCCCCTATACGCAAAACTACGCAGCGGTAGTTATTGAAACAAAAGACGGTAAAACATACTGCGGCCGGTACGCAGAAAACGCGGCATTTAATCCGTCAATGATGCCAATGCAAATGGCGTTATCAAACTTAATTCGCCACAACAGAGACTACAGCGATATTAATCGAGTGGTATTAATAGAATCATCTGCCGGTAAAATCAGTTTAGCTAATGCCACTATGGATACACTACAAGCTGTTGCCGCAATTGAGCTTGAGCATATCGTTGTAGACCCAAGCTAGACAGATCATTTTGCTGCACGTTAATTGAAATTACACTGAATTAGCCTTTCTTAGTTTCGATATTAAGAAAGGCTTTTTGTTACCAATCATTATTTAGCACCTCGAAGGCACGTATTCACTTTTTTGTTTGCACAAAAGCTGTAAAGCCTTACACTCTTGCTCTTCTCATATAAGAATTGATTTAAGAACTCTAGCCCATGCCTGATTTAGCAATACTTGCTGTATTTATTCCAACATTCTTTTTTGTTTCTATTACGCCAGGAATGTGTATGACATTAGCAATGACACTCGGCATGAGTATTGGTGTTAGAAGAACGCTGTGGATGATGGCAGGTGAATTAGTGGGTGTTGCTTTAGTTGCTATTGCTGCGGTTATGGGCGTTGCCAGCGTCATGCTCAATTACCCAGATGCCTTTGCCATTTTAAAATGGCTTGGCGGCGCTTATCTTGCGTATATAGGTGTTAATATGTGGCGTTCGAAAGGCAAAATGGCCATTATTGAGGGGCAGCAAACAGACAAATCGATTAGTAATATTGCGCTAATTTCCCAAGGGTTTGTCACAGCAATTGCCAATCCCAAAGGTTGGGCATTTATGATTTCACTTTTACCTCCCTTCATCAGTGTTGATAAAGCTGTCGCACCTCAGTTGTTTTGGCTACTTGCGATTATTATGCTGACAGAAAGCGTATCAATGCTCGCTTATGCCAGTGGCGGTAAGAGTTTAAGAATGTTTTTATCTCGGGGCGATAACATTAAACTGATGAACCGTATTGCCGGCAGTTTAATGATTTGCGTCGGTTTTTGGCTAGCACTTGGTTAAACGTTAAATACACTGAATATCGCTAAACGAAAGAAGTATAGATAAAAATAAGCCGATAATGTTTTTGATTACGCCGCTTTGTCGTAATACGGTTTAACACAGTTTCTGCCGTTTTCTTTCGCCATATACAGGGCTTTATCCGCTCTCATAAGTAAGTCTTTAAGCTCTTTCGCAGATGCTGTTTTTTCAGCGATACCAAAGCTCGCTGTGCACTGGAGGTTTTGAGAATCGGTTAACGGAATTTTACACTCAGCAATGTGTTCACGCATTCGCTCGGCCACTTTATTAGCATCATGCAAATGGGTATTTGGCATAGCAATAACAAATTCTTCCCCGCCAATCCGCGCACATAAATCTTGTTCACGGCACAAGGCTTTAATCGTTTTAGTCACTTCAATTAAACACTTATCGCCAACTAGGTGACCGTGTTTATCGTTAATCGTCTTAAACAAGTCTAAGTCGATTAGCACCAAAGTGAATGGGAGTTGATGCGCCACAGCTTGATCGAGCAATGATTTACCCTCGGTAAAAAAGGAGTGTCGATTTGCCAATCGTGTCAAAGAGTCTGTACTTGCTTGCAATGTCAGTTGCTTTTCGTTTTTATCAATCTGTTTAGCAAAAATATATAAGACAACAATCACTTCCAGCATCGTAAAAAATACCACTGATTGATAAAGCATATGGTTAACTTGAGCAGATAGTTCAATTAATGGTGCTTCGTTTACGGTATTTTCGCAATAGAAAAATAACACCATTGCCAGTGTACTTAATGTCACCTGCTCAAGTCGCTCTCTTAATTCAAATAACAAAAAAGCCCCAGTTGGCACAAGGAAGTAATACAGGTGAAAACCACTCGCATTAGTTACATAAACATTGGTACACACAAGTAGATGCAGCATCAACACGCTAAAAAACCAAATTTTAGCGATTTTAGGCTGCTGTTTGGCGGTAAGTACATTAGTGACGAAGTACGCAAACGTAAATCCAAGGTTGATAAAGCCAACAGAAGGATTATCAAGAAACAAAATATAGTTAAGCGAATATAAAAATGAGATAGCAGCCGTAATTAACCCTATGATATTCATAGTTCTTATTCGGTTAGCTGATGAAAATGACTGTTGATTCGTGCCCAGATTAATAATTGATTTTAAGTTCATGGGGGTAACAAATAAGTTAACGACATGTAAACTTTAGCACAATTTATATTTAGTTCTATCCAGAATATCAGTTAACAGAGTACCTAATTCAATTGCCGATTGTTAAATAAAGATGATTTAGCTCCTCTAAGTCGTTGTCATGCTATTCTGAATTTTGTTTATACGGAAGTTTTGCGCTCATTTGCGTCATGTACTGCTTAATGTGAACTTGTTCTTGCTGGCAATAGTGATTAATAGCATGACTAAACTCGGCATGTGCGACATTGTGATTCGAATAGGTTTCTATAGGCTCAAAACCTCTAGCAACCTTATGCTCCCCTTGTGCCCCAGCATCAAACGTCGTTAATCCATGTTTGATGGCATACTCTATCCCTTGATAATAACAGGCTTCAAAATGCAGACCGTCAACCTCCTGTAAGCAGCCCCAATAACGCCCGTATAAATGAGTTTTAGAAACAAAATATAACGCCGAAGCCACCATTGTTTGCTGCGGATCAGAAATGATAAGTAAGCGAATTTGATTACCCATAGTGTCTGCTAGCTGCTCAAAAAAATCGCTGGATAAATAACCTGTATGACCAGATCGTTTTAAATAGGTTTGCTGATAACACTCAATAAAGTGTTCCCACTGAGCTGAAGATGCTTGTTCGCCTGTAATAAATTCAAAATGATACTCAGAAACCATACGACGTTCTTTAACAATGGTTTTACGCTTACGTGAGACTAACTGCCTAAGATAATCATCGAAATTCTGATAACCTCGGTTACCCCAATGAAACTGTGTAGCAAGCCTTGCAATAGACTGTTGACTGGCAAAGTTAAAATCATCTTTAGGTAAGAACAAACAGTGCCAAGACGAAAAATCCTGTTCTATACTGCGATTAAGGAAGTTGAGAATACAGCTTATAAGATAATGTCTAACTGATTTACTAGCCCCTTCCATTATCCCGAAACGCTGCCCTGTTACAGGAGTAAACGGTATAGCCGCGACTAATTTTGGATAGTATTGTAATCCATTTCTCTCATATGCTTCAGCCCAAGCCCAATCAAACACATACTCTCCCCACGAATGGGTCTTCTCATAGCATGGTAAAATAGCCACTACCTTATCGCCTGCCTGAACCACAATATGTTTTGGTGTCCAACCCGTAAGTGGGCAAACACATTGACTTTGCTCAAGAGCCAATAAGTAATCAAACTGAGTAAAAGGGTTATCATCACGAAACATCAGCAGCCAATCTTGCCTACCAATAGCTTCAACTGAATAGTAAAAGCTAATGTGAATATCATCAAGAGCTGTCAGTGCTGAGTCCTCTGCTAATGAATCACTAATTAAGCCAGTTTCAGACATATTTCCTCAGAATACCGTTTTAGATATTGTGTATTAGATCATACTTATGGCACATTGCAACATATGATTATACTTACAAAGGACTGAAAATGAGCGTTTTTTCTCAGATAAAGCCTATCGTTGTTTCTACTTCTATTGCGTTACTACTTGGTTTTACTTCACTATCCGCAAGTTCTGTACAAGCTGCCAACGAACAGTCAATTTACAGTCGCGCTGCAACAGCACAACCAATTTGGGCTGAGCACGGCATGGTCGCCAGCCAAGAGTCATTAGCCACACGAATTGGCGTAGATATTTTGAAACAAGGTGGTAATGCTGTAGATGCCGCAGTTGCTGTAGGTTTTGCTCTTGCAGTCACCCTTCCTCGTGCTGGCAATATTGGCGGAGGCGGCTTTATGTTAGTCCACCTCGCTGAAACGAATAAAACAATTGCTATCGATTATCGAGAAACCGCGCCTTCAAAAGCGCACAAAGATATATTTCTAGATGAAAAAGGTAAGCCAAACCCTAAATTAAGCCGTGAACATGGTCTTGCTGTCGGTGTCCCAGGAACAGTCATGGGTTTTGAGTTAGCGCTCGAAAAGTATGGCACTATGAAGTTAAGTGAGGTGATTGCGCCAGCCATAAAGTTAGCAAAAGAAGGTATTAGTGTTAATCCAGATCTTGCTAACTCCCTGGATGGACTTAAACGCCGAATTTCTCAATGGCCCAGTTCAGCCAAAATCTTCTATAAAAAGAACGGTGACAGCTTTGCAGTAAACGATACCTTAGTACAAACCGATCTCGCACATTCACTGTCTTTAATTGCAACTCACGGCAGTAAAGGGTTTTATGAAGGTGAAACTGCAGAAAAAATCGTTGCCTCAATTAAGCAAGCCAACGGTATTATGACCTTGGAAGATTTAAAAAACTATCAAGTTGTTGAACGTAAGCCAATTCGCGGAGAATATCGTGGTTACGAGATTGTCTCCATGCCACCTCCTTCCTCTGGCGGAATTCATATCATTCAAATGCTGAACATGCTTGAGAACTACCCTATCAATGAATTAGGCCACAATACGGCTCAAACATTGCACTTAATGGTAGAAAGTATGAAACATGCATATGCCGATAGAAGTGAGTATTTAGGTGATCCTGATTTTAACCCTGTCCCTTTGAAGGGGTTGACGGATCAAAAATACGCTGACTCATTGGTCAAAAAAATAGCTTACAACAAAGCCACTCCAAGTGCTGAGATAAAGCCAGGTAATATAGCTCCCTATGAGAGTAACCAAACCACTCATTACTCTGTTGTTGATAAATGGGGAAATGCAGTGTCGAATACCTACACGTTGAACTTTAGTTATGGTTCTGGACTAGTTGCAGACGGCACTGGGATTTTACTCAATAATGAAATGGACGATTTTTCTGCAAAGCCAGGTACGCCAAACGCCTTTGGTTTAATTGGCGGCGAAGCTAATTCGGTTCAAGGAAACAAGCGACCATTGAGTTCAATGAGCCCAACCATTGTGATGAAAGAAGGCAAACCTTTCTTAGTGACAGGTAGCCCAGGCGGCTCAAGAATTATCACGACGACATTACAACTCATTATGAACGTGATTGATCATAAGCTTAATGTCGCAGAAGCGACTGCTGCGCCAAGAATCCATCATCAATGGCTTCCTGATTATATTGGTGTAGAAACCAGTTTAAACAAAGATACAATTTCACTGCTTGAAGCTAAAGGCCATACGATCAAGTCCAGCAGTGCCATGGGCAGTACCCAATCAATAGTGGTGACTGAAAAAGGCGTTTATGGAGCATCAGATCCTAGACGTGCAGGTTCTGAAACCCTAGGTTATTAGTAATAACGTAAATAATAACAATGTGCTGTATCGAAAAGCGATGAGTAGATACAGCTTAAATTTAAACAAGATAAAATAAACACTCACTCCCTTTCCAAAATAAACCTGCTCACTTGCTCATTTTTATTGTTTAGATCCCCTCCCCTAAATAAGAATAGCTATCATTACAACCCGCACAAATAACAAAACAGCAACATCAAGAATCGATTTTTGTTATTCCAAATTTATTTCAATTAAAGTTTTTTATCTTTATGCCGATATTGTTATTGCAGGAACAGACCTGTTATATGGTTATTAATTAAAATTAACAAACACCCAATTGCGGATGCGTTTAATTAACAACACAGGTTGTAAGCGATATTTAGCCCGCCAATATTTTGACAAGGACAAAATACTGGCAATTAAAACAAGAAAGAAAGAATTTAATTAATGCCTGAAATGTTAAAATTTTTATCAAATAAAATTTATTTCATACAGGCGGTAAGCTTAACTAGCTGATATCGATAGATATAACTATTTATGCCCATATGGTTACATCAATTAACTGAAATAGACTATTTTTTTAGCATGAAATTCATATTATGATGCGCTAAAAATAACTCAATAATATTAAAAAACAGCAGGATTCAACTTGATGAAGTTAAACAGCTTAAAAATAAAGCACCGGATCGCTTTATTAACAGTCGTTGCAATTTCTTCGTTTGTTATTTCACTTGTAATTAACAATCAAAGCGTGCAACAAAATGCTGAACGTTTAAATGGACTTCAATCACAACTTTACCCAGTATTAAATTTAGCCACGATTAACGATGGCTTGTTATTGCAATTAAATCAAAATATTCAATCTGCAGTAACAACCGGTGAAGAAGAATCATTGATCACTGCTGAAAATATGGTTAAACAAATTAATAGTAATCTAAATACTATTAAGGGTTTATTACCTCATGAAGCTAATGATGCCAATAATATGCAACGCGACTTGGCCACTTATCATGACAATGCCAAAACCTTAGTTGCTGAATTTTTAAAAGATGATGTCGACTTTAACAAGATCACAAACCAGGCTTCAGAAAATGCCAAGCGATTTGAATCCCTAACAGCGGTTTTTGCTAAAAAACAACAAGATTACTCAGATGCTTTCACAACAAGTATTAGCACGACCTTAGCAAGTTCAGATAATGCGGCATCATTGATGTTGATTATCGGTATTATCGCTTCACTATTTTTGGTGATCGTTGGCGTACTAGTGAATCGCTCAATCATAGTCACCATTCAGGACGTCACCCATTCATTACAGAATATATCAGAAGGTGAAGGCGATCTTCGTTCTCGGATTGAATATAACGGTAAAGATGAAATCGCGACGCTCGTACATTGGTTCAACCAATTTGTATCGAAATTACAAATCTCAATTGCTGACACTAAACAAACTACAGACAGTTTAAGTGCAGTATCTCATACGTTATTAGAAAGCTGTAAAAATAGTGAAAACACCGTTATCGAGCAAAATGAGTCCGTTGAACAAATCTCTAATGCCATGCGTGAAATGTTCATCAGTGTTGCACATATTGCTGAGTATGCCGCTAATGCTGCATCTGAAGCTGACAATGCAAATGATGAAGCTAAACAAGGTCAAGAGGTTGTGTCTCAAGCTATCACTACCATTAATAAATTAGCAGAAGAAGTACAAACGACTGCTGTTGTAGTGAATCAACTTGAGGCGTTCACCAGTAACGTCAACGATATTCTCGATACCATTCGTGGTATTGCAGATCAAACCAATTTACTTGCCTTGAATGCAGCAATTGAAGCTGCTCGAGCAGGTGAACAAGGAAGAGGCTTTGCCGTAGTGGCCGATGAAGTAAGAACCCTTGCTTCTCGAACACAAGCGTCAACGCAAGAAATTCAACAAGTATTGCAAGAGCTTCGCTCTACTTCAACTCAAGCAGTTGATGCAATGCAACGTGGAATTGAAACCGCTGAAGAAGGTGTCAAAACCACTTCATTAGCCGGAGATGCATTAATCAGTATCACCAATAAAGTGAGTGCGATTACCGTCGTTAACGAACAGATTGCTGCCGCCACTGAAGAACAACATAACACTTCAGAGCTTATCCAGCAGTATGTCGCTGATATTGAAACCAATGCCGCTAAAGTAAAAATGACCACGGATGAAATGGGCGGGATCAGTTATGACATTGAAGGTGTTAGTAAACAGCTTCAAAACATAACAGGTCAATTTAAAGTCTAACAATAATAATATTTTAAGATAAACGAGATTTATCTTGAGTAATGATAAAGATGAACAGGAGTTACACCATGAAATTCAACTTGAAAGCGCTACCCTTAGCTATTTCTGTTGCAATGCTTCCTGCCTATGTCGCAGCTGAAGAAACAAGTGAAGAGAAAATTGCCAAGCTTGAACAACAAGTGCAATCACTTCAAGCAAGCCAAAATGCAAGCTTAACAGAACGTTTTAGCTTCAATGGCTTCATGACTGGTGCATATATCAGCTCTGACAATAACACTGGTTATGCAGGTGCGACTACCTCTGCTAACTTCGATGACGGCAGTAAGTTTGGTCTTCAAGGCACCTTTGCCATTACAGATCAAACTCAAGCCGTAATGCAGCTTATGATGAAAGGCAGCAATGATTGGGAAGTAGAAGCTGAGTGGGCTTATATCTCACACCGTTTTGAAAATGGCCTTCAGGCTCGTGCTGGTAAACTTCGTGTACCTTTATTTATGTACTCTGATTACTTAGACGTGGGTTACGCACAGCCATTCGTACGTCCACCTTCAGAAGTTTATGATGCGGTTCCTTTCACATCTTACACCGGCGGTGATGCAAGTTATGATATTGAGTTTGATGACTCAACATTAACAATTCAAGCTTTTGGTGGTCAGTCTGAAGACTCAGGTATTGATATCGGAAATATTTTCGGCGCCAATGTTAACTGGACTGATTTAACATGGACTTTGCGGGCGGTTTACGGTCAAGCAACTCTTGATGGCACAGTCACACGACAAATGTCAGTAGACGGTGGAACAGACCCTTCAACAGGTTTACCAATTTCTATTGACGTAACTGTTGATATTCTAGACATTAATGATGCTACAGGTACATTCGTAGGTCTAGGCGGAAGCTATGACAACGGCTCTTTCTTAGCAATTGCTGAATGGACTCGTATCGAAACTGATGAAGAGTACCCAGATTCTGACGCAGGTTATGTCACTTTAGGTTACCGTATCAATGCATTTACACCTTATGTGACTGCATCTTATTACGAAACTAAAGATAATGACGTAAGAACTAATCCTGTTCACGCTGCAATTTTTAACGGCGAGCGCACAGCATACAGTGCAGGTGTTCGTTGGGATGCTATGGATAACTTAGCCCTTAAGTTTGACGTAACCCATGCCACTGACTTCGGTGACACCTCTGGCGGTTTTGATACCAACATAGCCCAAGAGTTTGATGACACTACAGTGTACACAGTTCAGTTCGACGTTGTATTTTAAGGAGCGATAAAATGAAAAAAATCCTATCTATTTTAGCGCTTAGCGTGTGTTCAGTTATGTCAGCTCAAGCAGCGGTTGTCGTCATTGGTGCACCTGGAGCGGCAGATATTAGCGCATCAGATGCTAAAAAATTATTTTTAGGTAAAGGCTCGAAATCTGCAGTGGTTTATGAACTTGCTGAAGGTAATGCAACACGTTCAGAGTTTCATGGTGCTGTCACAGGCAAATCCGATTCACAACTGAAAGCATTCTGGTCAAAGCAGGTATTTACTGGTAAAGGAAACCCACCAGCAACAGTAAATGATGCCGCGGCGATGAAGTCAGCAGTAGCTTCAAACCCTAATGCGATTGGCTACATTGATGAAGCTGATGTCGATGGCAGCGTAAAAGTGATTTTAAAGCCATAAAAACGACATAACATCATAGTCTTAAATTAAGTTTTAGTGATTGTGTTTTAAGCATTTCATACTCCCCCCTTCAATTGAAATGCTAGAGGGATCTGATAAACATCAGGTCCCTTTATTTTTTGTTACAAACTAAAACAAGATTACGACCAAAACTTGATAAACTAGTCACAAATCATAATGTAATAATGATAAACAGAAGCTTAAACCGACCATTCGATTAAAAGCTCATTTTTAACCATTCTTATGCAAACAGGGAAATAACTATGAAGGGACTAACCCTCAAACCGCTTGTTTCAGCTATGGCACTCACAGTCATGTTAAGTGCTTGTGCCAATGACAATGTACAAACCAACACGACACAAGCACCAAATGTCGTGGCTAGCAATATCATCGAGCAAAATGCTAACAACCCATTCTTTAAACCATACGGTACTTTTATGGAAATCCCTGATTTCGATAAAATAAAAGATGAACATTACTTACCGGGCTTTAAAGCAGGTATCGCCGCTCAAAAAGCTGAAATAGCCGCTATTGTTGCGAATCCAGAAAAACCAACATTTGAAAATACCATCGAAGCAATGGAGTTCTCAGGTGAATTAGTAACAAAAGTTGCTAGTGTTTTCTATAACCTTACTGGCGCGCATACAAACCCAGCGATTCAAGAAATTTCAAAAGAAGTGTCACCAATGCTATCAGCAGCAAGCGATGACATTTTATTAAATGATGAGTTGTTTAAGCGTGTTAAAGCCGTTTATTTACAAAAAGACAGCTTAAACCTCAATACAGCTAAAGCTAAATTGCTTGAAGACACCTACAAACGTTTTACCCGTGGCGGTGCTAACTTATCAGCTGAAGACAAAGCCACATTACGTTCACTAAATGAGCAAATTGGTAAGCTTAATCTTGAGTTTGGCGATAACTTATTAGCTGAAACCAATGCTTTTGAGCTAATTATTGATAACAAAGCTGATTTAGCAGGTTTACCACAAGATATTATTGATAGTGCTGCTGCGACAGCCACTAAACGTGGCCATGATGGTAAATGGGTTTTCACAACGCAACGCCCTTCTATCACACCATTTTTAACCTATGCAGAAAACCGTGAGCTGCGTGAAACAATATTTAAAGGTTATATCGAACGCGCTAATAACGACAACGCGAATGACAACAAAAAAACCTTAGCGAAAATTGCTTCATTACGTGCAGAAAAAGCTGAATTAATGGGGTACAAAACCCACGCTGATTTTGTACTAGAAGAGCGCACAGCTAAAACACCTGAAAATGTATATGGATTATTAGACAAAGTTTGGCCAGCAGCACTTGCTCAAGCAAATGCTGAAGTTGTCGAAATGCAAAAGCTCATTGACTCACAAGGTGGCGACTTCAAATTAGAAGCGTGGGATTGGTGGTATTACTCAGATCAAATCCGTGTTGCTAAATACAGTTTCAATGAACAACAAACACGTCCATACTTCTCGCTTGAAGCAACCTTAGATGGCGTATTTTATACAGCCAACCGTCTATTTGGCATCACAGTGAAAGAACGTACTGATTTACCAAAATATCACCCAGATGTTAGAACATGGGAAGTCTATGATAAAGATGGTTCATTCTTAGCTGTATTTATGGGTGATTACTACGTACGTGACAGTAAACGTGGTGGCGCCTGGATGAACTCATACCGCCAGCAATACAACATGAATGGCGTTGAATCAAAGCCTATCATTGTAAACGTACTGAACTACCCTCGCCCAACGGGTGATGAGCCAGCACTGCTAACGTTTGACGAAGCAAGCACCTTATTCCACGAGTTCGGCCATGCACTACACGGGATTTTGTCTGACGTAGAATATCGCTCACAAGCTGGTACATCAGTACCACGTGACTATGTTGAATTCCCATCACAAGTCATGGAAAACTGGATGACCCAACCTGAAGTATTAGCGCAATTTGCTAAGCACTATCAAACAGGCGAAGTTATCCCGCAAGAATTAGTCAAAAAAATCCAAGCAGCAAGTAAATTTAACCAAGGTTTTGCGACAGTTGAATATATGGCAGCAACAAAACTGGATTTAGATTGGCACACATTAACTGATAACACTGTACGTGATGCAGCAAAATTTGAAGCTGAATCATTAGCCAATATGGGGCTGATTAAAGAAATTGCTCCACGTTACCGTAGTACGTATTTCTCGCACATTTTCGCGGGTGGCTACTCAGCGGGTTACTACAGTTACCTTTGGTCAGATATCTTAGGCGCAGATGCATTTGAAGCGTTTAAAGAAAATGGTATTTTCGACCCAGCAACGGCACAAGCCTTCAGAGATAATATTCTGTCTAAAGGTGGTAGCGCCGATCCTATGCAACTTTACCGTCAATTCCGTGGTAAAGATGCGGGTATTGAGCCATTGTTAAGAAGCCGTGGTTTATTAGAAGATAAGTAATTTATCTCAACCTTTAAAAGGCGCTTCGGCGCCTTTTTTATTGTCTTAATTATTTTTCTTTTAACCCTGCCTGCAACATTAAATCCTGAAATGCTTTAAAAATAAGAGTAATAACCTAATGAAATAGACGTTTGTACGTTCAATCGACATAGTTAATTTTATTTTGGCTAAATTATCATTCTGTAATTAACTTTGTATATAATTCCTAGCGATTAAAAAGAATACAAAAATGTGATTAATCAACATAATAAGAGCACTAAAAGCATGCTCTGGGGTCAAGTAAGAGAAAAACTATGTTAAATAAAACCTGTTTAGCCATTGTTATCGCCAGTTCACTAACGCTGGGTGGATGCAACTCATCTGATGAAATTAAATCAGCTGTAGAAGTCGAATTGCGAATCATGGAAACCAGTGATCTCCATGCCAATATCATGGATTACAATTATTATACGAGCCGAGTCGATAACACCATTGGCTTAGCAAGAACCGCTTCCTTGATAAAACAAGCACGCCTTGAAGTTAAAAACAGTGTGTTAGTCGATAACGGTGACTTACTCCAAGGCAGCCCTATGGGGGATTATATTGCGCATACTTTCCAAGCAAATAATCAACTAATCGATACTCACCCAGCTTATAAAGCCATGAATACTCTCGACTATGCTGTGGGTAATATTGGTAATCATGAGTTTAACTATGGTTTAGACTTTTTAGATCAAGCAACAGCAGCAGCCAACTTTCCATACATAAGCGCCAATGTTTATTGTGAGATTGATAATTGCTTTAGAGACGTCAAAGCTGGTGAACCTTTATTTAAGCCTTATATCATTACAGAACAAGAAGCTATAGATAATCAGGGCGCTAAGCACACCATCAAAATAGGCTACATAGGTTTTGTACCACCACAAATTAAAGTATGGGATAAACAAAATTTAGACGGCAAAGTTATCGCAAAAGGCATTGTTGAATCAGCAGAGCGTTACGTACCTAAAATGAAAGCTCAAGGCGCAGACGTCATTATCGCGATTCCACACTCAGGCATTGGCTCATCAGAAAACCCAGGTGACATGAATGCTGAAAACGCCACTTGGGCATTAACCACGGTTGCAGGCATTGATGCCATCATGTTTGGTCACAGCCACTCTGTTTTCCCAAGTGCACAGTTTTCTGATGTCGCTAACGTCAATATTGAAACAGGCACGATTAATGGTGTCGCCGCTGTGATGCCAGGCCGTTGGGGAGATAATTTAGGTATTATCGATTTAACATTACGCCAAGAGGAAGGTAAATGGCGAGTATCCAACAGCTTGTCACAGGCTCGCCCTATTTTTATAAAAGAGACCGATAAAGTAGCAGGGTTCTCTGTCAATCCAGACAAAGAAATCCATACAAAGGTTGCTCCAGACCATCAAGCCACACTCGACTATGTTAATGCCCCAATAGGCAAATCATCTGCGGATATGTATAGCTTCCTCTCGCTTGTTCAAGATGATCCTACTGTGCAAATTGTGTCGAATGCTCAAATAGATGCAGTCACTAGAGCCGCAGCAAAAATTGATACATTAAAACACCTTCCTGTTTTATCCGCAGCTGCGCCATTTAAAGCGGGCGGGCGTCATCGTACAAGTTCTGATGCTGACAGTTATGTACAAGTAGCAGCGGGAGAATTGTCATACAAAAATGCTGCCGACTTATACCTTTATCCCAATACCCTAGTTGCGGTAAAAGTAACAGGTAAACAAGTTAAAGATTGGTTAGAGTGTAGTGCAAATCAGTTCAATCAAATTGATCCAAATTCCGCAGCAAGCCAAAGTTTAATTAATTGGGAAACTCATCGAACATATAACTTTGATGTCATTGATGGCGTTAACTACAAAATTGATGTGACTCAACCTAATAAATTTGATGGTGATTGCGCTATGGTCAATGCTGATGCAAATCGAATTGTTGAGTTAAGTTACACAGATGATTTTGGCACTATTTTTAAAGGCGAAGAGTTTGCAAATAAAAGCTTTCTTGTCGCGACCAATAACTTCCGCGCATTTGGTAATAAGTTTGCCGGCACTGGCGCTGATTATATCGCGATGGAACTACCAGATACTAACAGAGAAGCCTTAACTCAATACATTACACAATTATCAGAGCTCAATGGTGAAGTGGATCCTAGCGCTAATAACAACTGGCAATTCAAAACAATTGAATCAAGCACTAAGCTTGATATTCGCTTTGAAACTCAAGACTCCCCTTTAGCAGATACATTTATAAAACAGAACCAGCAGCGACCTATGACCAAACTTGAAGCTGATAATATAATTTCTGGTTTCGCGATTTATAGTATCGACTTAAGTATCGACTTAAATTAATGCGTCAATAATATGTCAACAATACTTGATGACATTTTGGCTAAAAACTATAAAAATCTGCTTAATCAATAGTTTAATGTCAATATTCATACGAACGACTTTTGAGTGCCTAAGTAGTATTTAAACAAGGCGCGATAATAAAATTTCCAAGATAAACCCACAGGCTAACGACAATGCTCCTATACATCAGGAGCATTGTCATCAACCCTTTTCCATTACTTCATCACTCAAACACGCCCTCTTATTTAACACCAATTGCGATTAGCAAGGTAATTAAGTGAACACTCAAGTTTAAAACACTAAAAAAATGCTAAATAGCTACCACAAACTTCAACCGTTAACACAATCGCAGCTTAAATAACTTATCTTTACATTATCGTTCCTAGATCACAACACAGTGATTTATTTTGAATACAATCTTTATTGATTAATTTACATTTCATCTCTGTAAATTGCTCACAACAATATGGAGCAAAAGAATAATAAGCTCCGGGGTCAGAAAAAAGCGTTTAAAAGAGAGACTATTATGTTGAACAAAAAGCTTTTAGCAGTTGTTATTGCGGGTGCATTAGGTATTACTGGTTGTAGCTCATCAGATGACGATGTTAAAACCATTGAAGTTGATTTGCGTATCATGGAAACCAGCGATATCCATGCCAATATCATGGATTATAATTACTATAGTGGTCAAACCGATAAAACTATCGGTTTAGCCCGCACTGCAGCACTAATTCATGAAGCACGTACTGAAGTCAGTAATAGTGTGTTAGTCGATAATGGTGATTTACTTCAAGGCAGCCCTATGGGCGATTATATTGCTCATGAATTTAAATCGACTAACCAATTAGCCGATACTCACCCAGCTTATAAAGCAATGAATACTTTAAATTATGAAGTGGGTAACATAGGTAATCATGAATTTAACTACGGTTTAGATTTTTTAGATCAGGCCACAGCAGAATCAAACTTTCCTTATATCAGTGCCAACGTCTATTGTGAAGTTGATGATTGCTTCAGAGACGTTAAAGCAGGTGAACCATTGTTTGACCCCTTCATCATTAAAGATCAACTTGTCGTTGATAAAAATGGTGACGAGCATACGATTCAAATTGGTTACATTGGATTCGTTCCGCCACAAATCAAAATTTGGGACAAACAAAACCTTGACGGCAAAGTCATTGCACGCGGCATCGTTGAATCAGCAGAGCGTTACGTACCTCAAATGAAGGCCGCTGGAGCAGACGTTATTATCGCGATTCCACATTCAGGTATTGGCTCATCAGAAAACCCAAGTGACATGAATGCAGAAAATGCAACGTGGGCATTAACCACTGTTGAGGGTATTGWTGCCATCATGTTTGGCCACAGTCACTCTGTATTTCCAAGCTCTCAGTTTGCTGACGTTGAAAATGTTGATTTAGACAAAGGTACCATTAATGGTGTTGCAGCGGTCATGCCTGGCCGCTGGGGAGATAATTTAGGTGTAGTCGATTTAACGCTAACCCAAGAAGATGGTGCTTGGACTGTAGTCAACAGCCAATCTGATGCTCGGCCAATTTTTATAAAAGCGACTGATACCACAGAAGAATTCGCTGTTGAGCCTGATGCAGATATACACGCTATGGTTGAAATTGAACATAACGCCACCCTTGATTATGTGAATGCGCCAATCGGTAAATCATCTACCGACATGTACAGCTTCCTCTCGCTTGTTCAAGATGATCCAACCGTGCAAATCGTATCAAATGCCCAAATTGACGCTGTAGCTGAAGCAGCCTCAAAGGTTGATGCTCTAAAAGGCATTCCAGTTTTATCAGCATCTGCACCGTTTAAAGCCGGTGGGCGTCACAGTACAACATCTGATGCTGACAGTTATGTGCAAGTCCCTGCTGGGGATTTAACTTATAAGAATGCCGCAGATCTTTATCTTTATCCAAATACCATGGTCGCAGTTAAAGTAACAGGCGCTGAAGTTAAAGATTGGCTTGAGTGCAGTGCGAATCAATTTAATCAAATTGATCCTACTTCTACTGCCGCTCAAAACTTAATTAACTGGGATACTCATAGAACATATAACTATGATGTTATCGACGGCGTTAACTATAAGATAGATGTGACTCAGCCTAATAAATTTGACGGTGATTGCGCAGTAGTCAATGCTGATGCAAGTCGTATTGTTGATTTAAGCTATACAGACGCTGATGGCATGACATTTACAGGGGATGAACTAGCAAGTAAAGAATTTATTATTGCTTCGAATAACTACCGAGCATTTGGTGGTAAATTTGCTGGTACGGGAGCTGAATTTGTTGTAATGGAGCTACCAGATACTAACCGCGAGGCGTTAGCTCAATATATTTCTGAAGAATCAGAGACTCATGGCGAAGTTGACCCAAGTGCGGATAATAATTGGGACTTTGTTACTATCGACACTGCTACTACACTTGATATTCGCTTTGAAACTCAAGACAGTGCAATCGCCGATAAGTTTGTTGAAGACTATCAAGTGCGCCCAATGACAAAACGAACTGACTTAACTGATGAGTTTGGGTTTGCAATTTACAATATTGATTTGCAAACGCCTGTATCTAACTAAATAAGAATCAGTTTATTAACCTAATTACCTGTAAAGTTAATTACTTCTGCTAACTAAAAAGGCGCATAATGCGCCTTTTTTCTCATTAAAACTTAATCAAGTTCAAACAACCTCGCCATTGTTTTGATATGGTTCAGTGGCACTTTATGTGTATTTCTTTGAGCACACAAAGCTTGGTGCTGACTATCTTTAGGATCACCGATAACTACGACACGAACTTGATATCCTAGGGCTTTAGCAGCAGCCTCGTAAGCCATATATTCCCATTTTGCCACATTGGTATTATCACATATGACTAATGGTTCATTGCTTGCCAACGCATTGATAAATGCCGTTAAATTAGCCTGATGATATTGGCTTAATAACTTAGGATTAAATAGATACTGACCTTCTTTCTCAAAGTATTTATCCGTTGAAAAATATCCATATTGTTTTACATGTAATGCGGTATCAATACCCTGGTTTGTTAAAAATTCATTCACCCAGTATGACTTACCACTACCAGGTAAACCTCGCATGATAATGGCTAACTTTATATTGGTTTGATTCATTAATTCTTATTTCGAAAGTGACATACGTCTAAATACTTAAGCCGATAAAGCATTGGCTAATTGTTCATTGAATGATGGGTTACCTACAACTTCGCCTGCTAAAATAGTTTCTACTAATTGCGGCACAATATCCCCTGCTTTTCCAGTCAAGTGATATTGAAACTGACTGTGTCGATCTGGCTTCGCCAGATTAACCTCAACGGTTTGTGCACCATGATGATTAGCACTATCGACAAAACCTGCTGCAGGATAGACAGTACCAGAAGTACCTATTGCAATGAATAAGTCACAATTGTCCAGTGCATCATGGATTCTGTCCATGCCAAAAGGCATTTCACCAAACCATACGATGTGAGGACGTAAGCGTTTAGCTGGAATACAACAGGTGCAGCAATTATCTTCACTAAATGGTTCGCGTAACACGAACGTTTGCTGCGATTGAGGGCAACGACCTTTGTTTAATTCTCCATGCATATGTAATAAACGTTTAGAACCAGCACGCTCATGCAAATCATCCACATTTTGTGTAATAACAAGTAGCTTGCCAGAAAACTCCGCTTCAAGTTTTGCTAAAGCAACATGGGCTGGATTGACCGTAATTTCATCACTGTTAAGGTTATCCCAACGGCTATTATAAAAGCGTTCCACTAAATCAATATCTCGAGCATAGCCTTCTGGTGTGGCGACATCTTCAATATGATGCTGCTCCCACAACCCATCTTGATCTCGGAAGGTTTTTATCCCCGACTCAGCTGAAATTCCTGCGCCAGTTAAGACTACAATCTGCCGATACATATTGATTTCCTTATTGTTATAATATGAAGCAACTCAATCACTAGCTTAGCAAAAGATCACTGTAAATTTTATATTGCTAATCATGAGTAAAATACTAACCCTATAGTGATATAAATGCTGCAAACTCACAATAATCCCTTAGTATAAGTAAGACTATTGTGTATTTTTTAACTAAAATGAGCTGCTTATTTAGTAGATAACAGAAAAATCTAGTTATATTGTCGATTAACCTTCAACAAAGGTTCCAGTTTCTGATTTCAACACATATAATAAACTTAACTATCCACGGATGAACCTTTAGGTTCTGCAATCAAGAGATTAGCAATGACAGATGGAAATCAAGCACTCAAAAAAGCAGGTTTAAAAATTACACTGCCACGAGTTAAAATCCTAGAATTAATGCAAGCCCCTGAAAATCAACATATCAGTGCTGAAGATTTATACAAAAAATTGCTCGATGTTGGTGAAGAAATTGGCTTAGCAACTGTCTACCGTGTATTAAACCAATTTGACGATGCAGGTATTTTAAACCGTCATCATTTTGAAAGCGGCAAAGCAGTTTTTGAAATGTCGACTCAAAAACATCATGATCACCTTGTTTGTTTAACATGTGACAAAGTTATTGAGTTCTCTGATGAAGTTATTGAGCGTCGTCAGGACGAAATCGCTATGCGCCACAATATCAAACTGACGCACCATAGTTTATATCTCTATGGTCACTGCACAAATGATACCTGTGATCATGCAGACGAATAGTATTTATTGTTTTAGTTAATTGACTTTAACAAATAAAAAGCCAGCATTAAGCTGGCTTTTTTTATCGCTAAAATGACTCGACTAAAATCGACCATTCACTCCAATACTATAAGAGAAACCATCAATATCAGAATCCAGCTCTTTTGCTGCGGTAAACACCGCTGCCATTGTGTCAGTTATAGGTAAATAATAATCGGTGCTTAATAACCAGCTGTCATACTCACTTTCATCAAAATCATAAAAATATGAAGCACCTACAGACCAAGAATTAGTGACATACCAATCCGCTTCCACTAAAGCGGTAGAATTACTATCGCTATAGGAACCACCACTATCACTAATGTCAGGGTCGTTAAACACTGAATCTACGGTGTAATCACTGTAAGTATATCGACCACTTAAATACAAACCTTCAGTCCAATCAAATTGAACGTAAGTATCAGCACCTAAAGTAATACTATCTTGCTCAGTATCAGACTTTCTAAAAGATGATGATTCACTGATATCATAGCCCCCTGAACTACGAATATACTCAATATAAAAAGAACTAGATGGATTGAAATAGTACCCAAGCGTTGCACCATAATTATCATTTTCGAAACTAGAGTCGGCTTCAAAATTAGAATATTGTGCTTTGATAAACCATTTTGAATCAAACACATATTCACCAGAAATATTGTATTGGTCAAAATCATTCCCAATTCCTGAGTAAAACCCGCCTATATTTGACACCTGACCAAGATAGCCTGATAGCAAATAAGGGATTTTATTGTCATTTATCGACGAGAAATAATAGCGGTAATCGAGTTTAAAGGTTCCGTCTGAACTTGATTCTGTTTGATCAAAATATGTCACTGTGCCGTCATGTTGGTAATCATCATCTGCCATCACTAATGTAGATAAAGAAGAAGAAAATGCGGTGAGAATGGCTAAATATAAACCTTTTTGAATCATATTTGTTCCTTGTTTAAATAACAAGAAAGAGCCATAAAAGATAATATCCATATCTTTATTCCTAAATCGCAATGTTGCGATCGACTCTTTCCTTAGAGTTTTTGGGGGATACTTCTAAGGCAAAGATAGAAATAACAATATCTACCTTTACTTAGAAGACTATAAACTAACGAAGTATAAATTAAATTGCAATCAGATAGGTTGATAATTTATAGCATTCTTTGATACACCTGTACCTTATGGCCTTTGTATATGTTTTGTTCATACAACGACATGCCATTGTTTACTGCAACTTTTTCGGAGCCTACGTTTCCATGTAAGATGAGCGCAATAACTTCATCAATATCAAACATTGGCTTAAGGGTATCCATTACCGCTTTTGCTGCTTCTGTACCAATTCCCTGCCCCCAATATTCTGGAAGAAAGCGATATCCCAGTTCCACTTTATCGTATTCGGGAATGTATTTAGGCCCACAAAAACCAATCACTTTTTTATCTTCTTTATGGTACACCGCCCAGCGTCCAAAACCTTTATCGTTATAGTCTGCTTGTATCACCTCTTTGAAAACTTGTTCAGCCTCTAATAGGCTTTTTAAGGGCGATTGTGGGATGTAAGTCAGCACATCAGGGTTACTATTCATTAATAAAATAGCTTCTATATCGTGCTGATTAAATGGACGAATGAGTAGACGATCTGTTTCTGCAATCACAGCGGGGATCACGGGCGTTATATGAGACACGATTATCCTTAACCTTTATTATTCTGAATTGTTGTGGGCTAACTACATGTTTAACTTTAGTAAAATAACCTTATCAAGATTTGACTATTTATCAATAACCACATGATAAAATGAATAATATTTCATCATCAACCGTTTGTTGCCCAACAAAAAAGGCGCCGAAGCGCCTTTTATATCACTTGCTAGTATTTACCAGCCAGTTTTAGTACGTAACGCTTTACCGATATCAGCTAAAGAGCGAACTGTGCTTACGCCAGCAGCTTCTAGTGCAGCAAATTTATCTTCTGCAGTACCTTTACCACCAGCGATAATTGCGCCAGCATGCCCCATACGCTTACCTTCTGGTGCTGTAACACCAGCAATGTAAGACACAACAGGTTTAGTAACGTTAGCTTTAATGTATTCAGCCGCTTCTTCTTCAGCAGTACCACCAATTTCACCAATCATTACAATTGCTTCAGTTTGTGGATCGTTTTGGAACATTTCCAATACGTCAATGAAGTTAGTACCAGGAATTGGGTCACCACCAATACCAACACAAGTTGATTGGCCGAAACCTTCGTCAGTAGTTTGCTTAACCGCTTCGTACGTTAATGTACCAGAGCGTGAAACAATCCCGACTTTACCAGGCTTGTGGATATGACCAGGCATGATACCAATCTTACATTCACCAGGAGTGATAACACCTGGACAGTTAGGACCGATCATGCGAACGCCAGTTTCTTCAAGCTTAACTTTAACTTGAAGCATATCTAACGTAGGGATACCTTCTGTGATACAAACGATTAGCTCGATGCCACCGTCAATTGCTTCAAAGATAGCATCTTTACAGAAAGGAGCTGGTACATAGATTACAGTAGCAGTCGCGCCTGTTTCAGCAACAGCATCTTTAACAGTGTTAAAGACTGGCAGACCTAAATGAACTTGACCGCCTTTTCCTGGAGAAACACCGCCAACCATTTTAGTACCGTAAGCAATTGCTTGCTCAGAATGGAAAGTACCTTGACCGCCAGTGAAACCTTGACAGATAACTTTAGTATCTTTGTTAATTAATACAGACATTATTTGCCCTCCGCAGCTTTAACAACTTGCTCAGCTGCGTCAGTTAAACTGGTAGCTGCAATGATATCAAGATCTGAGTTAGCTAAAACTTCACGACCTAATTCAGCGTTAGTACCTTCAAGACGAACAACAACTGGTACTTCAACACCCACTTCTTTAACAGCGCCGATAATACCTTCTGCGATCATGTCACAACGAACGATACCACCAAAGATGTTCACTAGAACGGCTTTAACATTTGAATCAGAAAGAATGATTTTAAATGCTTCAGCAACACGTTCTTTGGTTGCTCCACCGCCCACGTCTAAGAAGTTAGCTGGCTTGCCGCCGTGTAGGTTTACGATATCCATAGTACCCATTGCTAGGCCTGCACCGTTAACCATACAACCAACATTACCGTCTAGTGCAACGTAGTTAAGTTCAAACTTAGCTGCGTGTGCTTCACGAGCATCATCTTGTGATGGATCGTGCATTTCACGGATTTTTGGTTGACGGAATAAAGCATTACCATCGATACCAATTTTGCCATCAAGACAGTGAATGTTGCCTTCGTCAGTGATAACAAGTGGGTTGATTTCAAGTAAAGCGAAATCATGGTCTTCGAACATTTTAGCTAAGCCCATGAACACTTTAGTGAACTGCTTCATTTGAGTTGGGTTTAAACCTAACTTGAAGCCAAGATCACGTGCTTGGTATGGTTGTGGGCCCGCTAGTGGATCGATGATTGCTTTGTGAATTAACTCAGGCGTTTCTTCAGCAACAGTTTCAATCTCAACACCACCTTCAGTTGATGCCATGAAAACAACACGACGTGTTGCACGGTCAACTACAGCACCAAGGTATAATTCGTTTGCGATATCAGTACAGCTTTCTACTAAGATTTTAGCAACTGGCTGACCTTTTTCGTCAGTTTGATAAGTGACTAAGTTCTTACCTAACCAGTTTTCAGCAAATGCTCTGATTTCTTCTTTATCGCCGGTAACTTTAACGCCACCTGCTTTACCACGGCCGCCAGCGTGTACTTGACACTTAACAACCCACATATCACCGCCAATGTGACCAGCAGCTTCTACCGCTTCTTGGGCTGTATCGCAAGCGAAGCCTTCAGAAACTGGTAAACCATATTCGGCAAATAAGGATTTTGCCTGATACTCATGCAAATTCATGATGATCTATCCATATACTTCTTAAAAAATCCTACTGGCTCTTATGAGCCAGCTACGAGGGTATTGTCTAGTTGACTCTTAAAGGTCAAGCAATAGACGAGTTGGGTCTTCAAGGAAGTCTTTAATAGCAACCAAGAATCCAACTGACTCACGCCCATCAACAATACGATGGTCGTAAGATAGTGCTAGGTACATCATAGGTTGAATAACAACCTCACCGTTCACTGCCATTGGGCGATCTTTAATAGCATGCATGCCTAAGATTGCACTTTGTGGAAGGTTTAGAATAGGTGTTGACATTAATGAGCCAAATACACCGCCATTAGTTACAGTAAAGTTACCGCCGGTCATATCATCTACTGATAATTTACCATCACGGCCTTTAATCGCTAATTCGCGGACGTTCTTCTCAATTTCAGCAAGGCTCATTGTGTCAGTGTCACGTAATACTGGTGTAACCAAACCACGTGGAGTTGATACTGCAATGCTCACATCAAAGTAGTTGTGGTAAACAATTTCGTCACCATCGATAGAAGCATTGACTTCTGGGAAACGTTTCAGCGCTTCAGTTACAGCCTTCACATAGAAAGACATAAAACCTAAACGGATTCCGTGGCGCTTTTCAAAGATTTCTTGATATTGCTTACGAATGTCCATAATTGGCTGCATGTTAACTTCGTTAAACGTTGTTAGCATTGCCGTTGAATTTTTCGCTTCAAGCAGACGGTTAGCAATTGTTTTACGTAAACGTGTCATAGGTACACGTTTTTGACTGCGACCTTCAAGCGGCGCAACAGGTGCTGATGCAGCTGCTGGTTTCGCTGCTGGAGTAGACTTAACAAATGCTTCAACGTCTTCTTTAGTAATACGTCCGCCAACACCAGAACCTTTCAATTGGCTAGCATCAACATTATGCTCAGCAATTAGACGGCGCACTGATGGGCTTAGTGCATCGTTTGATTCATCAGATTCAACAGCAGGAGATGCTGCTTCCGCTTCAGCTTTAGTCACTTCTTGACCAGAAACTGCACCAGCAACAAAGTTAGCAATAACTTGTTCGCCAAGGACAGTATCGCCCTCTTGGAATAATAATTCGCTAATAGAACCATCTTCTGGCGCAACAACTTCAAGTACGACTTTATCAGTTTCAATATCAACTAGATTTTGGTCACGAGAAACCTGTTCTCCAGGCTGCACATGCCATGTCGCGATAGTTGCATCAGCAACTGATTCTGGCAAAACGGGTACCTTAATTTCGATACTCATGGAAAGCTTTCCTTTTTATAAATTTTATTACGACAGTTTTAATGCGCTATTGATTAATTCTTCTTGCTGGCGAGCATGAAGCGCTGGATAACCGCAAGCTGGTGCAGCAGATGCTTCACGGCCCGCATAAGTTAATTGAGCTCCAGCTGGAATCGCTGCCCAGAAATGATGTTGGCTACAATACCAAGCACCTTGGTTCTGAGGTTCTTCCTGACACCATACAAAATCTTTAACATGCTGATAATCAGCGAGTGCTGCTTGCATTTCTTCTTGTGGGAACGGGTACAGTTGTTCCACACGTAAAATAGCAATATTGGTAATTTCTTGCTTACGACGCTTGTCGAGTAACTCGAAATACACTTTACCGCTACAGAAGACAACGCGTTCTACTTTGCTTGCATCTAATGCATCAAGTTCACCAATGACACTTTGGAAACTTCCGTTAGCTAATTCATCTAAAGTTGAAACAGCTAATGGGTGACGCAATAATGATTTAGGCGACATAACAACAAGTGGACGACGCATAGGACGTACAACTTGACGACGCAACATGTGATAAACCTGTGCAGGCGTAGAAGGAACACACACTTGCATATTATGGTTTGCACAAAGTTGTAAGAAACGTTCTAGACGTGCAGATGAATGCTCAGGACCTTGGCCTTCATAACCATGAGGTAGCAACATAGTTAGACCACATAAACGACCCCACTTTTGCTCACCAGATGATAAGAACTGATCGATGACCACTTGGGCACAGTTAACAAAGTCACCAAACTGTGCTTCCCAAATAGTCAGACCGCCTGGCTCAGCTGTTGCGTAACCGTATTCAAATGCCAGTACTGATGCTTCTGATAATACTGAGTCAGTAATATCAATTTCACCTTGCTCATCAGCCACATTACGTAATGGCAAATAAGTGGTACCGTCATTTTGATTATGAAGAACCGCATGACGATGGAAGAAAGTACCACGGCCAGAATCTTGACCTGTAATACGAACACGTTTTTTATCTTCCAAGATTGACGCATAAGCCAAGGTTTCAGCAAAACCCCAATCAACTGGTTTTTCACCATCGGCCATAGATACGCGGTCTTTGTAAATCTTAGCGACACGAGACTGTAATTTGTGGCTTTCAGGGATATCAACGATCTTTTGCGCTAAATTATTTAAACGCTCAAGTTCCATTGACGCTTGGTAGCTTTCGTCCCACTCACGGTTAAGGTATGGCGTCCAGTCAACAGTATGTAATGTCATTGGTCGCCATTCTTTAACAACACAATCACCGGCATCTAATGAGTCACGGTACGTATTAACTAAACCAGTTACATCATCCGCTGAAATACTGCTTTCTTCAATTAATCGATCGGCATAAATCTTACGTGGCGTAGGATGTTTTTTGATTTTTGCATACATCAACGGCTGCGTTGCACTTGGCTCATCAGCTTCGTTGTGTCCATGTCGACGGTAACAAACTAAATCGATAACAACGTCACGTTTAAATTCGTTACGGTAATCAACGGCTAACTGAGAAATAAAGGCAACAGCCTCTGGATCGTCAGCATTAACGTGGAAAATGGGTGCCTGCACCATTTTAGCGATGTCAGTACAGTACTCTGTCGAACGCACATCTTCATGGTTAGAAGTGGTAAAGCCAACTTGGTTGTTAATAACGATACGAATCGAACCGCCAACCTTAAAGCCACGAGCTTGAGACATATTGAATGTCTCTTGAACAATACCTTGGCCTGTTATTGCTGAATCACCATGGATAGTAATTGGCATAACTTGTAAGCCATCTTTACAACCACGTCTGTCTTGACGAGCACGAACAGAGCCAATAACAACAGGATTAACAATCTCAAGGTGAGATGGGTTAAACGCTAAGGCTAAATGAACATTACCACCTGGTGTTTCAAAATCTGATGAGAAACCTTGGTGATACTTAACGTCACCAGAGCCTTGAACTTCATCGTGTTTACCAGCGAATTCATCAAATAATTCTGCAGGACGTTTACCCAGTACATTTACAAGTACGTTTAAACGACCACGGTGAGCCATACCAACTACGATTTCTTTCGTTCCAGCTTCACCTGCGCGGTATAAAATTTCGCGCATCATTGGTACTAATGCATCGCCACCTTCAAGAGAAAAACGTTTTGCGCCTGGAAATTTTGCGCCAAGGTATTTTTCCATACCTTCAGCAGCATTTAGGCCTTCTAAGATACGTTTTTTGGTGCTGATGTCGTAATTAGCTTTACCTAAAGATGGTTCAAGACGTTGTTGAATCCAACGCTTTTCATCCGTATCAGTAATATGCATGTACTCAGCACCGATTGAGCCACAGTAAGTGCTCTTAAGTGCTTTAACGATGTCGGCTAATTTCAATGTGTCGCTACCGTATGCAAACGAACCTGTATTGAATTCACGTTGCATATCTTCAGCATCTAGACCATGAAACGCTGGGTCTAATTCAGATACTGACTCACGCTGCCATAACCCTAATGGATCGAGATTGGCATTTTGGTGACCACGAAAACGGTGAGCATTGATTAACTGGAGAACTTTAACTTGTTTAGCATCTAATTCAGGGTCGGTTACACGGCTGGCGCCTTTGGCTCGACCTTCTAATGCTAAACTGCGGAAATAATCACGTACTTTAGAGTGTGCAGTTTCAGGTATATCTTGAGAAGTACCATTTACCGCAGGGAGATTATCAAAAACAACTTGCCAGTCTTCAGAAACTGAACTTGGATCTTCTTGATAGGCTTCATACATCTCTTCTACGTAGGTCGAATTAGAGCCACTTAAATGTGACGATTCGAGCCAAGCTTTCATGATGCCTTGGTGCATTACTTTTCCTTACAAAACTTGATACACGTGCTTCGACATAATCATAATTACGATACCTATTGCACCGCAATCGAATCGTATCTAACTATATAATTTTAATCAGTTAAATACAAAGGACTTCCTAATACACACAATAGAGTCATCTCCAAAGATGAAGATGACTCTCAATGAGAGCTAATTAAACTGTAAACCTAGCTCTAAACTGTGCATTTATACTGCTCGCTTCAATAGCATTGACTTAATATGGCCAATTGCTTTAGTTGGGTTTAATCCTTTAGGACAAACATCAACACAGTTCATGATGCCATGACAACGGAACACACTGTAAGCATCATCTAAACCAGCTAGACGTTCTTCAGTTGCCGTATCACGACTATCAATCAAGAAGCGGTAAGCATGCAATAAACCACTTGGACCGATAAATTTATCCGGGTTCCACCAGAACGATGGACAAGCAGTAGAACAACAAGCACACATGATACATTCGTACAAACCATCTAAATGAGCGCGCTCTTCAGGTGATTGTAAATGTTCACGAGCCGGCGTTTTCTCATCATTGATAAGAAACGGCTTAATTTTTTCGTATTGAGTGTAGAACTGAGTCAGGTCAACAATTAAATCACGCACTACAGGCATGCCTGGTAAAGGACGGATTTCAATTTTCTTACCCTTAAATGTTGAAACAGGCGTAATACACGCTAGACCATTTTTACCATTCATGTTCACGCCATCACTACCACAAACACCTTCACGGCATGAGCGTCTAAATGATAACTCAGGGTCTGACTCTTTCAGCTTCATCAGTGCATCCAGTACCATCATATCGGTACCTTCTTCCACTTCTAAGCTGTAATCTTTCATATAAGGCTTAGTATCTACATCAGGATTGTAGCGATAAACTGCAAATTCCAATTTCATCGTGGCTTCTCCTAGTAAGTACGCTTGATAGGCGGGAATGCATCACGAAGCTTAGGCTCCATGTTGACTTCACGCTTAGTCATTTGTTCAGTGACAGGATCAAAGACACTGTGACATAACCAATTATCGTCATCACGGTCTAAGAAATCTTCACGAGAATGCGCACCACGGCTTTCTGTACGGAAGTTAGCAGCATAAGCAGTTGCAATCGCTGTAGCCATTAAGTTATCTAACTCTAAACACTCAATACGTTGAGTATTAAATTCTGAAGAATTATCAGATAACTTGGCGTTAGCTAAACGTTCACGGATCTTCTTAAGCTCTTTAAGGCCTTCAGCCATTGCATCGCCACTTCTAAATACAGAGAAGTTAAGCTGCATACATAACTGTAAGTCTTTACGGATTACTGCAGGATCTTCACCTTCTTTATTGCTTTCCCAGCGATTAAGACGATCAAGTGAAGCAGCAATTTGCTCTTCTGAAGGTGCTTTAGGATCAGCAGTCTCGTCTAACGCTTTACCTAAATGCTGACCTGCAGCACGACCAAATACCACTAAATCAAGCAGTGAGTTACCACCTAAGCGGTTTGCACCATGTACTGATACACAAGCAATCTCACCCACTGCAAATAAGCCTACGATATCTTGCTCTGAACCATCTTCGTTCTGGCGAACAACTTGGCCACTAACTTTAGCGGGTAGACCACCCATCATGTAGTGACATGTTGGCAATACAGGGATTGGGCCATCTGCTGGATCAATATGCGCAAACGTACGAGAAAGTTCACAAACACCAGGAAGACGCGCTTCTAATGTTTCTTTACCTAAGTGATCAAGTTTAAGTAAACAGTGCGGGCCTAATGGACCATCTAATCCACGACCTTCACGGATCTCAGTCATCATTGAACGAGCAACGACGTCACGAGAAGCCAAATCTTTTGCGTTTGGAGCGTAACGCTCCATGAAGCGTTCGCCATCTTTATTTAAAAGATAACCACCTTCACCACGACAACCTTCAGTTACAAGTACACCTGCGCCAGCAATACCCGTTGGGTGGAATTGCCACATTTCCATGTCTTGCATCTGAACACCAGCACGCATTGCCATACCAACACCGTCACCAGTGTTAATGTGAGCATTAGTAGTAGAAGCGTAAATACGCCCTGCACCACCCGTTGCTAAAATTGTTGCCTTCGACTTAAAGTAAACAATCTCGCCAGTTTCGATTTCAATTGCAGTACAACCCACAATTGCGCCGTCATCGTTTTTAACTAAATCTAATGCATACCATTCAGAAAACACTTCAGTTTTGTGTTTAACGTTTTGTTGGTATAAGCAATGAAGCAAAGCATGACCAGTACGGTCAGCTGCCGCTGCAGTACGTGCCGCTTGTTCACCACCAAAGTTCTTTGATTGGCCACCAAATGGACGCTGGTAAATAGTGCCGTTTTCGAAACGTGAGAATGGAAGACCCATTTGCTCAAGCTCGATAACCGCCTCTGGACCTGTCTTACACATAAACTCAATCGCTTCTTGGTCGCCGATAAAATCAGAACCTTTCACGGTATCGTACATGTGCTGTTCCCAGTGATCTTCATGGGCGTTACCTAACGCAACAGTGATACCACCTTGCGCAGAAACCGTATGAGAACGTGTTGGGAATACTTTAGATAAAAGCGCACAGCTCTTACCTTCTTTAGAAATTTGTAAAGCCGCTCGCATGCCAGCGCCACCAGCGCCGATCACTACTGCGTCAAATTCGCGAACTGGAATAGCCACTTAAACACCCCACACTATAATGATGCCTGCAGCTAGATAACAAAAAGCCGCTACGACAAATACGAACTGAAGTAATCCACGTACTGATACATTTTTAACGTAATCAGTTAGCACTTGCCAAATACCAATCCACGAATGAATAAGCACAGCGACTAACGCTAGCAGAGTGAATACTTTCATCGGCAAAGTGCTAAATAAGCCATGCCAGATTTCGTAAGTTAATGGGGCGCTACACGCAATAAAACCCACCATAAAAATGGTATAACAGGTTAAAATTACGGCACTAGCACGAATTAAAATAAAGTCATGAACACCACTGCGTCCAAGGCTTGCTGCATTAGTTACCATACCCAAATCCCCACAATGATTGAAAACGCCGCTGAAAGTACAAAGGCGATTTTTGCTGAAGCTAAGCCTGAGGCTAACTCTTCCCAACGACCGGTATCCATAATCAGATGACGTAAGCCAACGATTAAGTGGTAACCCAACGCAGTAAGAATTCCCCAGATAACAAACTTAACGAGCAAGTTATCAAAAAGAGATTGTAGGCCAGCGAAACTCTCAGGAGATGCTAAAGATTCATTTAGCATCCAAATAAGAATACCGACAGCAAACAGCATGATAACACCGGAAATACGGTGAAGAATTGACGCAATCGCTGTTGCAGGAAAGCGAATGGTCTGTAGGTCTATATGGACAGGTCTTTGCTTTTTCACGTTCTGCTCACTCAGCTCCATTGAGCATTATTTTTATTATTCATCTTGCTTTGCTTCTATTTGCAACACCAACACACATATGTAAACAAAATGTTGAAACATAACAGACTACTATCAAACACTTAACTATTTGAGAAACCACTAATTTAGCTAGGTAAAAAATGTTTTCAAAAATGTGATGTCTGTCGCCCTTTGTGGACGCAGGCAAGTATACTCAAGCCCATTGTCAAATACAAACATCACACTATGCAAAATTTGTTTTTTTGCATTTTTTTTGCAAACAAACCACAGCTGGCAAGGCGTCTAGCAAGGTTTATACCATGGTCTAATAAATTTAAACGCTTATTTAAATTGAAATGTGATCACGATTCACTGTAAAGTAATGTCCGCTTAACATGCCGCACTCACAGAAAAGAATGAAGTAAGGAGAACGGGGTATGGCTGACAATATAGCCAAATTAGAGTTACCGGGGAATGATTCAATCGATTTACCAATTAAGCAGGGAACTGCTGGTTTTGATGTAATCGATATCAGTAAATTAGGAAAGACAGGTCATTTCACCTTCGATCCTGGTTTTCTAGCAACAGCCTCTTGCGAGTCTGCAATTACATACATTGATGGCGAAAAAGGTGTACTAACACACCGTGGCTATCCAATTTATGAGCTAGCGACTGAATCTAACTATTTAGACGTTTGTTACTTACTGCTTTACGGTGAATTACCAAGCAAAACTCAATACGAAGAGTTTGTTGCAATGGTAAAAAACCACACAATGGTTAATGAACAATTAGCTTCTTTCTTTAGAGGCTTCCGTCGTGATGCACATCCAATGGCAATGCTTTGTGGCGTTACTGGTGCATTATCTGCGTTCTACCAAGATTCTCTTGATGTAAATGATGAAAAACATCGTGAAATTGCGGCTTTCCGCCTAGTTTCTAAAATGCCAACGATTGCAGCAATGTGCTACAAGTATTCAATTGGCCAACCTTTCGTCTATCCACGCAACGATTTAAGTTACGCAGGTAACTTCTTATCGATGATGTTCGCTGTCCCATGTGAAGAATACAAAGTCAATCCAGTTGTTGAAAAAGCAATGGACAGAATCTTTGTTTTACATGCGGATCACGAGCAAAACGCCTCTACGTCTACAGTACGTTTAGCAGGTTCATCAGGTGCTAACCCATTTGCATGTATCGCGGCAGGTATCGCTTCATTATGGGGTCCAGCTCATGGTGGTGCTAACGAAGCTTGCTTAAACATGCTTGAAGAAATTGGCAGTGTAGACCGCATTCCAGAATTTATTGCACGTGCAAAAGACAAAGCGGATCCTTTCCGTCTTATGGGCTTTGGCCATCGTGTATATAAAAACTTCGACCCTCGTGCGAAAGTTATGCGTGAAACTTGTCATGAAGTTTTAGCTGAATTAAACGTTAAAGATCCACTACTTGACGTAGCAATGGAACTTGAGCGTATCGCACTTGAAGACGAGTATTTCGTTTCTAAGAAGCTTTATCCAAATGTTGATTTCTACTCAGGCATCATCATGAAAGCAATTGGTATCCCAACAAGTATGTTTACAGTGCTATTCGCACTATCTCGTACAGTTGGWTGGATTGCTCATTGGAAAGAAATGCTTGACCAACCAGGTCATAAGATCAGTCGTCCACGTCAGTTATACACTGGCTCAGAAGACCGTGATTTTGTTAGTTTAGATAAGCGTTAATTCGTATTAAATTAACTTCTAAAGCGCCTATAAGGCGCTTTTTTATTGCCTGAAATTCATGCAAACCTGAATGAGAAGATTTAACTAGTAAATATTGATTAGACTTTATGCCACCGTACACTCTCAATAGCCCACAATTCTTCAAACAAACACCTATCACTAACTAAAATAAGCACGATAATAGCGTGTGAATTAATTGCCCTTGCCTGCGCCACTAGCAATAACAGTCCGATACTTAAAAAGAAACTAAGATAACCATACAAAAACACATAATTATTCATTGAGGTATTTGGCCGTTTAAGAGAAAGTAGACCTCGCAAGGTTATAAAGTCAATTAGGCCATATAGTATGACTCTCACTCCATTCCCACACAATCAAACCATGCACTAAAACCGTGAAAAGTAATTTAATATGCTTGCAAAGCAACATTTTTATGCAAAAAAGTTATAAGTATACAAAGTAAATTATAACTAGACACTATAGCTAAGGAAAAACGGCGAAGTAATTGTGCTTTTAAAGGTCAATAACAGCTATTTGTAAAAAAGAAGGATAAACCAGGTTGTAAATTTCGCACCATAGTAAAACATGCTTGCTCAGCTATAGTGCGAAAATAATTTAGATGAATTTAATTCATTGTTGAATCATCAATAGTAAAACAGTAACTAAATGCATGATCTAGAGCAAAATAATACAAAGCATAAGCTTGCATCAGCGAATAATGAAGAATTACATATAGACACTTACAGCTGGTATAGCAGCGCGAACTAGTGTGTTTAACTTGTCTAACATCAGCATCAATAGATCTTTTACAAACTTATATGTAATATCAACTACCTTGACACTGGGTTTGCCGACGAAATTTAAAATATGTCCCAATAACCCTTTAGCATCAGCTGCATACTCAGTCGTCATTTTTGATATTTCAACAACCCCTCTCGCAAGAGCATCGTATAATGTTAATGCCCCCCCAACCGCTGCTTGCGCTAGAATACTTGATATCTTTCCACTTTCACGCAATAAAGTAAGTAAAGCGTCCCCAATTTTGTCTGACCAATGCGTATTAAAACTTGCTAAATGTCTCTTATCATATTGTAGACGCACTATTGCTAGATTCTGAATTGAACCAAGTTGCATTTCTTTATAGCTCGAATACTTAGCTGCCGTATTGAGGTAACCAGGTGCATTCCCAGCCATTTTATGAGAAGAAGCATTGAAAGAAACACAGGAACTAAGGCGGTATTCATTACCCGCATGCACAAAGGGCCAAACAGGTACCATCGGAACGGGATCGCTTCTGTGCACAGCTCGATATATACCATTTAATTCTGTTTCTGTTTGCAAGGCAAAGGGACCAAAACCCACTCTTGGTGCACCAAAAGTATACAAATTCACATTGACTTTGTATTGCGATCTTATCCAATTCGCTGCCAATGTAGCCAAAGCTCCACCTAAACTATGACCGACACAATGAACGGGACGATTGCCAGCTTTTGCCATTAAAGTTGCTAACTGAGGTTTTATAGACTCAAAAGTGCGATTAAAGCCAGCATGTACAGCTTTATAGTTTGGCCCAACCGTAACCCCACAATGCAGGTCGGTCAAAGTATCAGCAAGCCCAGCAGTACCTCTGAAAGCAATTACAACATCACCAGCAAACTGACCTCCTTTTTTACCTAACCCAAAAAAACCAAACCCACTGGAGTGATTTAAAACATGTTCTGCCACAGTGCCACTTATACCGACCAATTTTGAATTGCTACTACTAAAAGCAAAATTTCTATTAATTAACATGCTGGTATCTGTGACACCGTTTTTATTGCTTTTTAGGCTTTTATAAGCAAATTCAGCCAGTTCCACAGCTAAAGTAGGAGATAAAGTGTTCATTACAATCCTTTGTATTTATTGTTAAAAGTTTTCGAAGTAATCAATTCCATCGTCTACTTCATAAATTTCAAAATCTTTTTCCCAGCGACAAATCCCCGAACCACTAAAATCCAAATTACGATTCTTCAAATTAGGAATAGTAAAATGAACCTTTGAAGATAAAAGATCACAATTTAAACTAGCTAACTTTGATTTATACTCAACTAGTTCAGTGATTCCTCTTAAATTAATGCTCCAAAGTACATAGGTTTCATCTTTATAAGTCACAGTTATATACTGAGACGTCGTTTCTTGTGAAAACATATCACCTGGAATTTTTGAATTGATATTAATAGCTGGTAGATAAAATCGACCATCTGTATCAGTTTTAGTTAAATCTTCTTTTTCGACTTTATAAGCGAACTCTAGGCTACGATTAATAACTGCACCCGTTACTGGTTTTCCATCCAATAACACAACACCTTTCACTTCTGAGCACATATGTACGTCAAAATTTTTTACCAAACCGAACATTATCTCCATCCCTGTCAAATATTAACTTTCAAAAAGCCAGTCATATTCATTAGAATTGCAATATACGCAAAAGCAAATTAAGACTTAATTTGAAATACTAAATTAAAAATACGTTCCTTCAACTAAAAAGCGCGGTAGTGCGTCAGCCTCAACGGTGACTTGATTCCCTCGGTCGTGCCACATACATGCCATACCAAGTAGTTGTAATGAAAGAAATGACTTCACTGGTGCACGGTCTGGCCCCGATTCTCTGATGTGATATTTTTCTTGGAGTGTTAGGTTTTTGGCTAGTACCTCGTTAAAATCTATATCCATATTCGTGGTGAGTGCTGCAAAGGTTTCTAAATAACCCATGCCAATATCTAACGACCAGTCATCACCATCGTCAACAAGCTCCTTCATCGCACGGCCTAACACACTCGGGTAGTCAGCACGCCCATGGTGGTACGCCTGAAACACTTCAACCAAACTATACATAACGGGGTCAGCTTGTGTTGCACTTTGTTTCATGGTTTCGATAGGAAAATCCGCCAAACTATTCATGCTTTCGGTATCACGAGTAATCACGGATAAAAAATATGCATCAAACCATTCTTGTGGCGCCAAATACCCCTGTGCCAGCATTCCTTTACCATTCCAGGTGACTGTGGGTAAGTCGTAGATAGTCAATGTCTGCTCTTGCTCTGGATTTATTCCTAATTTCAAAAAGCTGGCATACATTTTAGCAGCATACCGCAAGCCTGTGGCCGATTCTTTTGTAACCTCTGGGGTTTGCTCTTCCCATGTGAGCCAGCGGGCAAGTCTAATCCTCTTATCGGCGCAGCTTATTAAATTATCACGATAATCACCAAAATAGTCTGGGGTTTCTTCAATTTCTTCTCGTGGAAATTCTAGCCAGTCATCCAAAGGGTTTTTTTCAAAATCAGGCTGATAAGCTCTTGCTACTTTCATTTTTTAACCTTTTATTAATTGCTAATATCAAACTCAGAAATTCTCACTTCACTAACGGATGAACCACGCGCAGTTTTATTAATCGATGTCTCTACATGTAAGTATTGAACTTTATTTTTCTTTCTATCGAATGCTTTTTCAATTGCCTTTGCCGATATTTTATCTGTACTGCCTTTATCTCGTTCCCCCATTTCCATTGTTATCGCTTGTGCATATTTCGCCGTGCCTTGTTGATAATCTACTTTTCCAATCCGTTTTTTTCCTAACGGACTATTACCGCCTTTTGCTTCGACAATAATGACATCGCCGTTGGCATTCTGATAGACCATATCAAAACTCCCCGCTCCGGGGCTGGGCCTGTCTAAGCTTTCAGGGTGAATCCGTTCATAACCTGGATATTGCGCTTTAACGGCCATATCTGCAGCTTTTTCACCAATAATTTCTGTGCTTTTATTAATAGGGGAAATCTGTTGATTGTATGCTTTTGTGCCGTATTCGCCACGCAGCGCTATCGCCTCATCACGTTCATCTAGATGAGATGCTAATGCTTCCTTCTCTTTCTCTGTGAGGATATGTATCGCCTCGGAACCTTGTTTCTTTTTCGCTAAAAATAATGGCCTTGCATTATTTTGTTTAATTATGCCTTTGGTAGCCCATTCTTCATCGACCACTTTACCATCAAATTCATGCATGCCAGCGAACTCTTCGATGGTCAAATCCATTTCTTTTATTTGTCCACCAATATTTCGTTGCACTGTTATGGTGTCATTAATTTCATCCATTGACTCAAGTGTGTAGGCATAATTTAATTTATTCACCCCATCAGGCTTTTGTATTTTTAATTTGGCCTCAGGGTCTGTGATAGCTGCGCTGTCAATGGCACTTTGTAGTATCTTCTCTTTTGTTTGTTTATCAATACCATTACCAACTAATGTATTCAGCATGGCCGATAACTTTTCTCGACCTTCTTTACAAAGTAGCCCAAATGGATCAACCCAATTAACGTGATTAGGCGCATATTGATAATGGTTGAAACCGCCAACTAACCCAATTGGGTCTTGATGAATAAACCGAGCTTGCTCGGGACTGTAATATCTATAGTGGTTGTAATGTAAACCTGACTCATCATCAAAATATTGGCCTTGGAAACGAATAGGATTAGTTATTAAATGCTCGTACTCATCAACTCTTTCAGCTTTACTTTCCACAACATCATCAGAGGCTTTACCAAACACATCTAATTGATTACGCCACACCACATTCGTACTAGCATCTGTTACATAGATAGGTGTATCGAGTTGATCTAAATGATAATAATAAATCTCTCCGGCTTTAATTAAGGCAACGGGTGTAAAAGTATCAGGCTGGTAGATATACCAGGTAAATTCACCATGAAAGCATTCGCCAATTAACTGATTGTTATCCCATATAAATTCAGTCCGACCTTGCTCTGTAATTTTGGCACTGCGCCTGCCTAATGCATCGTATTCATACTGCGTGAGTGCGCCGTTTACATTGATTTGAATCAGCTGGTTTAAGCCATTAAAACCGCGCTGTTGCTTGTTACCAATACCAATTTGGCTTAACTGATTACCGCTTGCATCGTAACGATAATCCACTCCTGCCATGCTCATTAATCGGTCATTGTTAACGACCACATCTTGAATGGATTTATCTGGACGATTTTGTTCAGTGGTTAATACCTGAGCGTCATGTTGACGAATATGTTGAGTCGGGTTGCCAAATGCATCCCAATGATACTGTTCTTTGTGATGATGTTTTACTGCACTGGCGTTAGAGGCAATACCGCTCTTACCATTCGCGCTTAATACTTTTGCTTCACTCTCTCGCGAATGGCTAATCAATTGGCTAATTTTATTGTATTCAAATTGGGTTAAATCGACATTTGGCTTATTCTCATCCTGCAGGCCATTGCGGTTTAATTGACTTTCAGATGCTTTAAGCTGGTGCTGATTATCATAATGATAGCGTCGATGTTCAAATAGCGGTGAACTTGACACAGTTGTTGCTGCGCTCTCGCTTTCACTTGCGCTCTCGCTTTCACTTTCTGCAAACTTAGCGTGTTGCCACTGCTGTTCAGTAAGCCTTGAATAAGCATCATACGTGTGGGTTAATTCGAGTTGATTACCTAATCTTGTGTGCTCTAATAAGCCAGCATCTGTATATTGATATTGAGCAATATCGATAGTTTGCTGATTATCAGTTAGTACAACACCAATATCCGCTAATAGGCCATTACGATTATATTGATAATTTACTTGGCTTCCATCAGGTAAGGTTAAGCCACTTCGATTACCTTTAGCATCGTACTGATAAGATAAGTGCCATGCACCTTGATTGACCTGAGTGACTCTACCCTTAGTGTCATATTTTTGCTCTAGCGTGCGATGCTGATTATGCGCGCGAGTGATATTGCCAATGGCATCATATTGGTAAAAATTTTGAGTGTTTAACGTAGCAGAATGAACATTAGCATCAAGTTTTACATGACTGCTTTGTTGAATAATACGACCTAGTGCATCACGCTTTAATTCAATAAAACGAATGTCACTGTCGTTTACTGCCACTAACTTATCATTGGCATCATATTGGTAAACCTGCTCGCGACCATCAAATCCGATTAATTTTTGGGGCTGTTCTGTCGGGGTGTATTCAATTCGATATTGAGCACCATCACTTCGCCCAATTTTGTTTAAATTACGCTCTTTATCATAGAAGAATTTAAGCCAACTACCATCTGCAAAAGTTTGTTGACACGGTTGAGCTAATCCATCATAGCTAAGCAGCGTTTCAATATCGCTCTGATTTGCATTATTTAAATCAGATGCGTTTTCATCAACAACTGCTTCATCAGCCAACAATTTTTGACTAATTTTTCTACCTGCTTGATCAAACTGATATTGGGTGATAATTGCCTGTTCAGGCTTATCCTGAGGGTATGCTTTTTCTTCAATTATTTGCCCATTGGGGTCGCGAATGTACTCAGTAACTAAACCTTTCGGGTTAATTGTTGCATTTACTCGTCCTAAGCGATCATGGCTATAGCGAGTTAAAGCATCGCCAATTTGTGTTGCTAATAATTCGCCATCTCTATCCCAATGATATCGATGTATAACACCATCAAGCTCTGTCTTTTGAGTTACTTGTCCAAAATCATTGTATCGAAAATACCGCTGACGACCATCAAAATGACTTTCAGATAAAATGCGCCCTGTTGCATCAAACTGCTTTGTAAACGTTCGGCCAATCGGATCTTGCGTCAGAATACACTGACCTAAACGGTTATATTCAAATTGTGTGACACCACCATCAGCATGAATAATGGCTTCAATTTGTCCTGAGGTATTGTATATGAATTGGGTTTGATTATTGTTTGCATCAATGGTCGCTATTTTGCGCCCAACACTGTCATATTGATGCCGTGTCACCGCACCATTAGCATTATGATGTTCAATCAGTAAACCTTGAGAATTATGAACGAATGTTTCTTTATTTCCGAGAGAATCAACACAATGACTTCGCATGCCACTTGGATGTGAATCATAAGAAAAATGGTAGTGATAGATCTCATTATCACCCCACTGCTCTATGCATTTAGCGTTTACGTCCTCAGCATCCCATAAAAAGTGGTGGCTAAATCCTGAAGCTCGAGTTCTGGCTTTTAATAAATAAGTTGTTTTGTGATTACTTCGGGTTGAAGCTTTAGCTCCCTGAGTTTGGCTAGGTTTATGATAGCTGTATCGTTCTACTAGACCATTCATGTCAGTTGCTGCAATTAAGGCTTGGTGGTCATCATATTGATAGCTTGCAAGGAGTTCAGGGTGTTGCTGCTTATTACCTTTCTCGTCAAGTATATAAGAAGCAACTTTTAGTAAGTTACCTTGGGCGTTATAACTAAGAAGTACACCGCGTTTAGGCCCTGTGGTTATTTGATTAAGCTTGCCTTGCTTATCATAGTTCAGCTGAAAATATTGGCCTTGGTGATTACTAATCGTTTCTAGTAACCACACATCTTGATTGTCAATTTGACGCTTTTTAAACGCCCAATGACTGTCATCTGGTTTTAATAATACCTGTCGACCATCAGCTTGATGAACTAGCGACCAACCTGTCGTGCTTTGAATACTGGTTTGGCCGCGTTTAACTTCATCAAAAACATGTACTCGGCCTTCTTCATCAGTGAGCTCAAACCAGTATTTACCTGGCTTTTTCGGCCCCACTTTGGGAGGAGCTTGATATTGGTGATTGAGTTGTAAGCTAAAGTTATGTCGCCAACCAAAACCAAGCCCAACATTGCGTTCAACTTTACTAGAGCGATATAAACGTCGCCAAGTTAACGGCATTAGGCCATTAATTTCAAAATCAGTTAACGGTAAAATTTCCTCGCCAGATAACATAGACACTGGATCACTGCGGCATTCTTGTTGATCAATTGGTACTTCAGTTGGAGTCGAATTAGCAATAGTGCCTGACTCAGTTGATTGAGCAGTCTGCTTACCTTTACTTGAAACAGGCGCTTTAGATTTACTTGAGCTGTTTCCGAGTGAGGCCGTTTCGGTAGAAGTTTGAATATTTGCTTTAGGGGTTTCAACATAAACACGTAATAGGTTACGTGAAATTGCTTCATTTAATTTGGTGACGATTTGTTTTCGATTTAACGAAGCATTCAAGCCCGCTTGCAATACTAATGCGCGCCCTTGCATTAAGGCATTTCTATCACGTACCAAATGTGGACTTATTTCATTGACCAACTGCTCAATTTCATTAGCTTGGCTAAAGGTTTGTAACTGGAAACCAGAAGGTGTTGATGCACTGCTCGGAACAACAACGATATGCCGATTGAAACCATTAAAATAAAAATTACTGACCGTCATTGGTACTAACGCCTTCTCTATCCATGAGACTAATGTTAAAAACAGCTAAATGCGTTGTCAGCCATACAGGCTGCATTTGATTCTGATTAGCCATTTGCTTCACCGCTGCAACCTAGCCACTCATACCTTAACAGGCCAAGATAACGTTGCTCAGAAACCTCTAACTGAACGCTTACTCCTGACAAAGCTTGTTCTTTATAGCGATTAAATACGTGTAATAAATTATATAATCCCGCTGCGGCGCCAATATTCCCAGTGTAATAATTAGTTTGAGTAATTTGGGTATCTTGATCTATTTTTCCCGCGAGCTGCTCATAGGCATTAAGCCAGCTATCTTGGATGGTTTGATTATCACCGGGGAAATATAATTGTTTTAGTAAACTTGGTTCATCTTGCTCTGTAAGCTGAGTAAATAAACGCTTAATTGATTGTGTTAATTGAACCTGGGTAGCAGCGTCTTGAAATACATCAGTCACATGTAGCCCTAGTGATGTTTTTTCTGCAGTGGAAACTTGAACCTTAGTCAATATCGCGGCCTCAGAAGGCCTAATGCCTTCATCAATATCTGCATTAATCAATTGACCAGTTCGATAAAGTTCAGGCATATCAAAATACAAACTATCCACTGCGATAAAGACAATCGAGTCAACACGGCTTCCCATCGTCTTAGCCGCCTCAAACGCAATAGGTAAAGATGCACTCCCCATAGGAAAAATGCGCCCATTTGGGTGTTCAAAACAATGAGGAAAAGCTTGATGTAATGCGTTTACCCACTGAGTTAACATTTCAGGTGCTAAATTAGGTAACAACCAAAAAACAGGATTGTGTTGATATGGCGCCCATGCGCTGGCATCAGTTATAGGCAGCTTACTTAGCAGTTCGATAATGCGTGTTAATTTACATTTCGCACTGAGATCACTGCGCATACCTGAGACTAATTGAGTTCCGTTAGGTAATTGCAGATTGAAATTGAGCCCTTCTGTATAAGGTAAATTAATCAACTGCATTTGATTATCGCATTGACCTACGATTAACTCTGATTCTTGTACATTAATAATCATGAGGCCAACTTTATAGTCATTGACGAAGTTCGCACTTCACCGGTTAATCTAAGCTGATGTAATTTAGCCACTCTTTGATGAACAGGGCTCGATTTAAGCAGTATTTTATCGACCGTTTCTAGGCTAACTTCCACGCCATTGAGTAGGCGAACTCCAGGTGTATCTGGCGCATATAATTGCCAGCGATTAAGTAACTTAGCGCTATAAAATTGTAGAAATTCAGTCCGTCTTTGTGCGTTTTCTTCAAACTGTCTTTGGTAAGGAATTGACGAGTCAAGTCCAGGGCCTAAAAGCGTTCTTAAAGCATCAAAAGCAATTAATGTCTTAGCGGGGTGCTGCATTGCTTTTGCTAAAAATGGCACAAATTTACCAAAACCTGAAAAACCCATAAGCTGAATCACTCTATCATTGAGGTTTTCATCACGACTCATTAAATTGAAAATTTGAGTTAAAACCTGCTCATCTAGAGAGGTCACAAATATTTCAAACAAAGGGCTATGGCAATATTCATTTTCAACAAAACGGCTATATAGCGCTAATGGCTCAGAAATTTCTTCCAACAACATTTCTGCATATAGTGCATTCAACGGCGTAAGATTTAGTGAGGCAATACCTGCAATACTTTTTAGTCGTTTACCTCGGTAGATACAAAACAAAATATATTGGTTAATTTGCTCAGGCGTTTTACCAACCATCGAAAACTGCAAACCTTCAACACCAAACTGGCAAGCCACTAGTGCTAAACTAGGGATGTATTTATTTAAATCTATTTGATTGTTATTTAATAATAATTCAAATACTTTTGCTTGGTCGTGAGTTCTTTGTTTGAGATGAATTTGCAACAGTAGTTGCAAAACAACCAACTGATTTTCCGTACTGAAATACACATCATTTTCAAACGCTGTCACTATTTCAACGACGCTATTAGCACAGAGAAATGCTTCGCTATTATGTTCTTCGTGAGCTTGCTGCTGGATCATATTGAGTGTGACTAATAAAGATCGGGTGTTATCTTCAACATTTTTAGGGGCACACTGAAACGACGACATTAATATTTGTCGTTGTGCTAAGAGAAGTTCAAAATTCTCAATCAAGTTCATTCAACGCAATCCTTGCTCATACTATCCAATCATTACAGTAGGGTTTCCTACTACAATCTTACCTCCATGGGCAGTACTGTCTCCGAGTCTCGCTGCGGGTTTTCCATTAATCAGTACCGAACTTGAACCTGCGTTGATTGTATCTGGTGGGCCAACACAAATTAACTTGTCACCTTTACGAGCAGCTGGCATAGAACCAATAAGCACGTTTCCTGAGCCCATAATGACAGGTCCGCCTACATGTGGGACTGGGCCTGGGTTAGTTTTTGGGCATACATGCATAGATGTCAGTGTAGCTGCGGGCATTCCCATAAAATCTTCCTTGAATTGTTAGTCTTACATTGGCGCTATCGGCAGGGTATTAATCACTTTCTAACGGTATAATGAGCAAGTCTTGTTGCATTAAGGCTACCGCTATTTCTTTGATTAATTTTATTTGCTCACCCCTTCCTGATGCATACTCGTCATTCATCAAATAGTTGTAAATATGGCTAATTACATCCTGATGATTACGCCACATATGACGATTAGTTAAGAATTGTTCACCATAGGTTGTACTAGTTACATAGGTCTTATCAGGTATATCCAATAGTGGGTCTTGAGGTTTATCAACGGGTTTGCAAATCAAATACCGATAACCAAATTGGCAAATCAACTCGTGGCCACGACAAAACGCACCCATTAATCCAACGCCAGGATAACTTGAAATTTGCATTGTTAATTCAACTTAATTTGCGCTGCTTTCAACGCAATACTGGTACCGTTTAATTTCACATTAGTACCTTTAATTTGAATGTTGGTACCTTCTATTGATATCGAGCCATCACTGCTCATTTTAATCGAGGCACTACCCGTTTTAATCACGACTTCTTTCCCTGCTTCGATATTAAGCGCTTTGCCCACTTTGAGCGTGTCGTTACTGCCAATATCATCGCTACGGTCTTTACCGACTTTGAGTGTATCGTTATTGACCACTTCAGTGGTTCTATCATTACCAATTTTGCCACTGTCATTATTAACAATATCTAAAAATCTATCATTGCCGATAGTATCTTTCTGATCGTTCTTAACATTTAATTGATGGTCTTTTTCTGCTTGTAAAAATAGCAGCTCTTTACCTTTTTCATCATCAAAGCGTAATTCATTAAAATTATCTGCGCCGCCCTCTTTAGTGCTATGCGATTTAATCCCTGACTGCGTTTTTTTAGCCGGTAAAGCATAGGGTGGCATTAGATCCGCGTTATAAACTGCGCCACTGATTATTGGTTGATCAGGATCGCCATTAATAAACTCAACTAAAACTTCTTGACCTACTCTTGGGAAGAAGAAAGCGCCCCATTTATTACCAGCCCAGCTTTGGGCAACTCGGATCCAGCATGAGCTTTTACTATTAAATTCACCATCTCTATCCCAATGAAATTGCACCTTAACTCGGCCAAATTTATCAATATGCTGTTCATCACCAGATTCTCCAGTAACGACAGCTGTTTGCACTCCATTGATAAGCGGTTTATTGATTTGAAGTGTTGGCCGATACGGAGTTGATTTAGGCACACATTCAAAATCATTTTGATAAACACCAATTGAAGCGGATTGACCAGCGCCAGATTGGTTAGGCTGTGTTGCAGATGTCCTGAGGGCAGTAATGAGAAAACTCTTACCTTTATAACTGCTGTTTTCGTGATCCTTAAAACTAAAAAATTTACCTACACTAAAGCTGCGGCAGTCGCCTTGACCACTGCATTTATTCATGTCTTTTTGTAATGCTTCTAGTTGATTATTAGCAAATGGCTGAGCACGTTTATTTAACTCTGATTCGCCAAGGTAGTCGTAAACTTCAAGTGTACTTTGATCAGGTAAACTGGCATTGGCATGGCTGCCTGACGGATATAATTTGGGTTGTTCGTAATCATAACCCTTTTGCATAAAGCCGCCACTCACCATACTCATACCGCCTTGCCAATGAGCAACGTGTGACTCTGCTAAATGACCAGAAAAACAACGTACTTTCTCTTCTGCACAAGGTTTATAAGCTGTAATATCATCGGCAAGTACTAAGGTATGTGCACTCACGCTGTGTTCAAAAAAGAAGAAAATACCTTCTTGCTGTAATAAACGGCATACAAAATCTAAATCAGATTCAAGGTACTGAACACAATATTCGTATTTGGGGTATGTGCGCGTGGTTTTATTTTGAAAGGCAACTTTATGTTGACCAAACAAGTCACTAATAATATCGATTACTGACATGTTTTGAAAAATTCTGCAGTTACTGCGCTTTTTCATCAATGCCATTCTAGGCACGATAACAGCTTGATAATCAATATAATCTTGGGATACATCTGAAGCAGCCGTTCGCATGCCAGCGGATTCTAAGTGACTGACTACACCATGAAAATATCGAGCAGCTCCATCACTTTCTGCGTTGCGCAAAGTGATGCAAACATTTTTGCCCACAAGGCTATCTAAACTAATTTGTGTCCCAACGGTAAACATGGACACATTGATAGAAAATAACTGAGAAATGGCTTCTGTGGCAGTAAGATGCGTTAGGTATAGCGTGTCTTTACCTAATGGGGTGCTGATACTGATTATATTATTTTTTTGAGTCGCCTTTAGCATTCCTTGCCTCAGTCATTAAGAATTAAGATCTTGAGGAAACTGACGTTCCCTCAAGATTAAGATCGCAAATGGATTACATTTGTTGACCTTTAACACCGCTGTAGCCGTAACGTAGCGCTGCAGTAATGTTGTTTTTATCATCAGTAGGCGTTACTGCCATCATCATTTCAGTGTAACTGATAGTGATAGTTTCTACTGGACGATCGCCATGAACTGAAACACTGTAGCTAGAGATCATTGCATCAGTTAATTCGATTTGCATGATTTCTTCAATTTTGTCACCTTGCTTGGTCACATGGAAAATAGCTTTTTTACCTTTACCGATAGTTGCTTCTTTGAAAAGATCAGTAGAGGCATTATCTTGTAATTTAGTGATAGTTACATCACCTAAACGTGTAGAGCTCGCTTCACGGTCTTTTGCAGTACCAGTAAAAGAAGTAATTTCACGGCTAACATTCCAGTCTACTGATAACACAGTAATCATGTCTTTGAATTCTTCAGCAGTAGTTTCGCCTTTAATACCTTCATAATCTAAATACGTGTTCGCTTGCATTATTAATGCTCCTTTTGCGTGATTGTCATCCATTAATGGACAGTTTTATATAAGTTTAATAACAAACTTAATATTTCAATTTATTAAAAATGCACTTACTAACAAATAACACCCAAAAGTATTATTCATTGATAAAAGTAGATATATATTTTTAAAGCCAAAAGATTATAACAAAGGTTTTTTTTAAATCAATCGACCTTACAAAACAAGAGTTAATAATTTACAAAAATAATTAAAAGATATTAATTCAGACACCTATAAGAACCTGCCACAATAAAGATTTATATAAACCCTTATCATTTGTTATTATTAACACTGGCTAACTAATACCTAATAATTATATTTTGTAAGTCATCTCTTACTTTAAAAAAATTAAATTTATACTTTATAGGTAAATTCTTCCTTACTTACATTAACTTTGACATTATTTATTTTTTTATTGGTCGCCATATTCTGTAATATTTGTACTGAGAGTTCAGGTAACATTGAGTTTTGTAAAATATTGTGAACATTTCTGGCTCCAGAACCTGCATCTTGGCACATCGAAACGATCTTACTTACAACGTCATCGGTAAAACTAAATTTCGCCTGATAATGACCCGCAAGACGATGACCAACTCTCGCTAACTGTAATTTAGTAATTTCACTCAACATGTCTTGAGTTAATGGAATATATGGAACCACATTGGTTCGTCCTAAAAATGCGGGTTTAAAGTAAGTCAGCAAGTCATCTTGTAAAGCCTTTCTTAAACCATTGATTGAAGGCGCCGTTTGCTCATCTTCAAATAAAGACATCGTTGTATCTGTCCCAGCATTAGAAGTCATGATGATAATTGTATTTTTAAAATCAATGTCTCGCCCTTCACCATCTTTAATCATGCCTTTATCGAATACTTGATAGAAAATATCCTGTACACCAGGGTGCGCTTTTTCCATTTCATCCAATAAAATAACGCTATAAGGCTTACGACGAACAGCCTCTGTTAGCACGCCACCTTCGCCATAACCCACATAACCAGGAGGTGAACCTAATAGTAAAGAAACTTTATGTTCTTCTTTAAATTCAGACATGTTGATCACAGTCACGTTATCTTCACTACCATAAACATGCTCTGCCAAAGTTAATGCCGTTTCTGTTTTACCTACACCACTTGGGCCCGTCAATAAGAACACCCCTATTGGGCGTTTCTCATCACCTAACTGCGCTCGCGACGTTTGCACTGTTTTAGCAATCAAGTCTAAGGCATGATCCTGACCAATAACTCGTTTAGCCATAATGTCCTTTAGATTGAGCACATTGGTAATTTCATCATCCTGCATTTTACCAGCAGGGATCCCGGTCCAGTCAGAAATCACTTCTGCAACCAGTTGCTCATCAACTTGCCAATGCACCATAGGTTGTTTGTTGCTTGCTAATTGTTGTTTTAGCGTCGTGAGTTCGGCAACTAACTGAACAGAATCTTCCTCTCCCTTTTGGATTTTGGTCACTAATTCTGCAATGGTTTCCACTGTTTTAAGTTCGGTTTCCCATTGCTTCATTAAAGGCTTAAGTGCTTTCTCTAACGTTTTTTGCTCTTTATTTAACTCGCTAATGACTTTCTTATGATCGGTACCCGTTTTCTGCTCACGGGTTAAAATATCAATTTGCGTCTCAAGTTGCTGAATTTGTCTTTGTAATGATTCAACACTGCCTGGTGTTGAAGCCTGACTCATTGCAACGCGCGCACATGCCGTGTCCAGCAAACTTACCGCCTTATCTGGTAGCTGCCTGCCGGTAATGTAACGATGTGATAAATTAACAGCTGCACAAAGCGCCTGATCTGACACTAAGATCTTATGGTGACTTTCCATAACAGGTAGCAAACCTCGCATCATTGCAATAGCCTGTTCTGGTTCAGGCTCTTCAATTTTAACCACCTGAAAACGTCGAGTTAACGCTGCATCTTTTTCAAAAAACTTCTTATATTCAGCCCATGTTGTAGCAGCAATTGTACGAAGTTCACCACGAGCTAATGCTGGTTTTAAAAGATTTGCAGCATCATTTTGGCCTGCCTGCCCTCCACTACCGATCATGGTATGCGCTTCATCGATAAATAGAATTATGGGTTTAACCGAGTTTTTAACCTCGTTAATCAGTGCTTTTAAGCGATTTTCAAATTCACCTTTAACACCCGCTCCGGCCTGTAGCAGGGCTAAATCCAAAGTATGAATACGGACATTTTGTAACGCTAATGGCACTTCTTTTTGGGCTATTTTTAACGCTAGCCCTTCAACTACCGCTGTCTTACCCACACCAGCTTCACCAGTTAAAATTGGGTTATTTTGGCGACGACGGGTTAAAATATCGATCATTTGACGAATTTCGTTATCTCTACCTAGAATAGGATCAATTTTTCCTGCTTCAGCTTGCTGCGTTAAATTTTGGGTAAACTGATCTAAACTCGGTGTTTTACTGGGTGCATTTTCCATTGCCTGAGTCTCTTCAATATCACTACTTGATACTTTATGCTCAGTAGATTGTCTCTCAAGTTGTGGCCATGCATGCTTTAATTGCGCTGAATCGATTTTGAACAGCTGTTTCGCTGAACGAGAAACTAACGAGTTTAACGAGTCATCGGTCAATAATGTGAAAATCAAATAAGCAGTTCTGATTTCATTATCATTAAATTCAATACTGGTATTTAACCAAGTTTGTCTCAGTAGACTAACAATATGCGGCGATAAACTTGGCGCTGCGCTATTACCTGTTTTAAATTTCTCTAGGCCTTGCCTTACTTCATGAATTAATTGGTCTTTTTGGATTGAAAAACTGGCCATAATGATATCTAAATCACCTGACTCAGCCTCTAACAGCGCAAGTAACCAATGTTCAATTTCTACCGTAAATTGACTTCGGCTGTGACACACACTGGCCGCAGACTCTAAAGACTGGCGACATGTTGGATTAAGTTTCCCTACTAACTTACTTAAAGTCATCGCTGACATATTGATAATCCTTTATTAATTAAATCATTAAGCGTTTTGTTTGTTGTCCATGTTCGGTTCGGCTTAATAAACCACAACCTAACCCTAACGGCACGGCCGCTTTTGAAAGCTGAGCTTTTGGAGCATCTTGTTGTTTTACATCGAGATAAATTTTAAATTTCGCCGTTTGGCCTAAATAGCTTGATACGAGATCTTTTAACGGCTGATAACACTTCTCACCAGGCATGAATGCACTAACGGTTTGACCGTCTTTAGGTGTGAGTTGAATACTAATACTGGAATTAATATCCCAAACTCGACTGCCAATACTCGCATCTACACCTAAACGCGCGTACTGACCTTCTGGCATTGCTCTGGAAGGTAACTTGGTTTGTTCATTGGCTGAAAGCTGCTGCCAACGACCTTGAAATGACGCTATTTCGACTTCACAACCAGTAAAGTCTTTCAGCATGATTCTAAGTGATTCAGCACTCGGCGTTTTTCTATTCAAAAAACCACCGTAGTAACAGTTCAACGACTTTTTACCGCTAAGCAGGCTGAGCACATGCGTAAAACTGTCTTTTTGATTATTGAAAGCTGACACACTATCTGGCGAACTATCTTGAAGCGGTTGATAGTTAACAGAGAATCGATACTTTTCCCATGCTCGATAAAATAACGAGATGATGCGGTGATTAAATAAATCATAAAAATCCCGCATACCTGTGTCTTTTAAGCGCAATCGTTCAAGTAATAGCTCTGTATAATGTTGAGGTAGCACACCACTTGGGCCAGTTAACCCCATAAAGGAGACATGCATTTCTGCAGCAATTTTTTTAGCAGCACTTGCTTGGGTTAAATTCACTTTACTGATTGCTTGCCCAGGAAAACCCAAATGTTGATCAGACTTAAACCGCAATAACTCTTCTGATGGAATGGCATCATGGCCTACTTTGTGACCTTGCTCTTTTCCTTGAAGTAATTGCTGCTGAAATTGATATACAGCCTGATAAAAGTCATGCTCTGTCGGTGAATCAGCAATCGCTTGTAACTGTTTTGCAGGTGCACTCATGTTCGCCGACTGATTGATTAACTCATCAAAGTCTACTTCTGCGCTCATTGTCATAGTAATGGCCTATTTCCAGATCGAGCTGGCCACGTATGCGTGATGGCATCTTGATCTTTAAACCTCATGCTTAAACGCGTAAAACTATTTACAACAGAAAACTGGGCAAAGAAATGGTCTAAAATGCTGCAAAAAAAGAACACGCCACTACCTGAGTAATGATCTTTGATGAACGTAATTTCAATATGGCTACCACTGCAAAAACTGATTCGTCCATTTTGATTGACCCGAGCAGTATCGGGGGACACTGATACTTGATAGATGTTTTCAATCAAGTTTTTATTCTCTGGTGAGCATTTGAAGTCATACAGTTTTAACGTTTCTTTTAAATGCGTCAGCGCATCAGGGCCACTAAAACTGTCTATAGATAAATGGCTGACCAATTGCCAACGAGAAGCATCGCTTAATGCAGCTCTCACCGGCATAGTTGGTGCTAAAAGGCATTTGACGTGTTTGATAATATCAGCACGTTCTGGCACAAACATTTTAGGTTCATCGGTGCCAAATGGCAGGTGAGCGGGTAGATTTCTGTTACTGCATAAAGCATTAATACTCAGTATCCAAGCGCCATAATCTTCTTCGGCTTTAAAGCCTTTAAAATTATGATCCACCAGCGATAAATAGGATTCAGTCCCTTGCTCTGCATACCCTCCAGACCAACTCGATGACTCTCGCCTTAAGTGCCAAAATAAGTTGTCATGGCCTAAATACTGTGGGTGGGATTCACCGTAAAACGGTGTAACCTCAACTTGATTATCTTTAGGATCATAGGCAATAACTTGTTTAACACCGATTATCTCTGCAACTTCTGCATCGGCATAACGCGCTGCCAGTTTATATTCATATTGAGATGCATCGATACTGACAGGCTCAAGTTTTTGCTCAAATAAATTTATGACTGGAGTACACCCGAGCAAAAAGTGATTCGCTGTAACTTGTTTTTCAAGGTCTTGCGAGCCTTCTTTTAAATAGATATAAAGCGAAAACTTATCGTTGATCCCTTGCCACTTTCCTTCAATATCATCAATATCAAAAAATAAAAACTTTTCAGGAAAAATGAAGTTTTCAAGTAACATACGGTATCCAGCGCTACTGCGTTGGCTGTATGGTATGACTTGCTGATCATCTTCAAATCCCACCGACTTTAAATGCCGCTGAGTTAAGAAATGACACACAGTTTGGTCTTCATTCACTAAGGCAAAGCCTAAGCTATGTTGAAACAGTAATTGGTATAACTGGAAAGTTTGATGGTCCTGACCATTCAAGAAAAATCTCAGTCTGTTAACACCTAAACTCGGCATGCTAATTTCTTCAAACTCACATGCTATATCCAGTTTGATAATGGCTTTAGCCCGTTCTGGCCATTGAGGTTCTGGCGCATTGAATGGAGCATTTTGAAATTGCACTTTTTGCACTTCAATTGGCCACAGTTTCATGTCGTAACATGTTTGAAAATGACATGGCTTCATACCATCAACTTGAGTATCAACCTTAGTATTTTTAGGTAACTGTACTCCTGTTGTCGACAAGTTTTCTGTGGTGACTTTTATCACTGACATTGAAGGAATTGGTGCTTGATAATCAGGATACAATTGACCTAATAACGCTTCTGTCAATTCAGGGAAACTGTCATCTAACTTCTGCCTTACTTGCGCTGTTAGTAGCGAAAAAGCTTCGATAAGTCGTGACACATGTGGATCTTCGACATGTTCATCACTTAACCTTAATCGACCAGCGACCTTTGGGTATTGCTCCGCAAACTCCGAGCCCATATGCCTAATAAATGCTAACTCTCGGTTGTAATATTCTAATAATTCTTGGTTCACAACGCCCCCTCATTCACAATCATCGCCAGATGAACTGGTTCAACTTCTGAGTCAAATGTAATAAATTCAGGTTCAGGATCCGCATATAAAAGTGCATTAATCTTTAACCTTAATACCCGATCTAATGGTTGCTCGTTATCTACCGTTTCAACCATGACTTCAAGAAATCGAGGCTCAAACCGTTTAATCGTGTCAGCAACCTGTTTACACAGAAGTTGGCGCCCATCGAGGCTTGCAACAGGCATAGAAGAAAAATCACGTAAACCATAGTTCATTAAAGAATGATCCAGTTCGCTTAAATGTTCTGGCCAAGTTTGCCACTGTAACTTTGCATTAAGCAGATTTTCTAAATCACGACGAACATTGGTTCTTAACTGACGTAAATTAAGGCCTCTATGGCTATCTTTGACATCTTGCTCATCTGGCGCATCATCGATTAAACGATCAAGTACTGATGCCATAATAGGTTGCTGGTTTTGGCTCAAAATGACTTCCTACTGTAAAACGGGAGTGTGGATTTTAGTCACTTGATTCAAAGGCAGTGCATTGTCATCTGCAAACCACATTTTTAATCCTTTACCTGTCATAACGTCTGTGGCGACTTCTTGCCAATCCGTTTCACGACCTAATTTTTGCGCATCGGTTTCGCTATTACCGTAAACAAGTGGGATATGTGCTTCGCCACTTGGGCCGTTTTTAATCGCTAGATCAACACGTCTCCAGACGGTTTCAACCAATGATGAAACCGGTTGGAAATTGATATATTCAATTTCTGAAAGTTGCGCTAAATAGTAATAGCCATCAGTTCCGAAGATTTCTATAAAGCCACCTAAGGTGTCATCCAAATCTCTTATCTCTTCATTAACTTGATCGTCTAATAACAAACTCACTTGAGGGCGTTGAGCTTCTAATCCTTGACTACACTGAGCCACTTCATTGGCAGTATCATTGCCTTTTTGGGCATCAGTTAACGCTAAACGTAACTTCATTAGCGCTTCAACGTGATCATCAGAGTCAGCGAACAGTTTAGGTACTGAGTTGCCTTGCATATAATCCTGTCTACTTTGCTCTGCACGAATTAATTGACGTAAGTTTGAAGCACCGATTAAGAAATCAGGATGTTTTTGCACAAGAAGATTAAGCTGCTTGTCAGCACGCTCAAGTTCACCGTTAATGCAAAGCAGTTCAATGAATGCACTTTTTAAATCAACATTCATTGGGTCTTCTCTTAACTGAGCTTCTACATATTTAATTGACTCTTGTAGCTGACCACTTTGCAGCATCTGTTGTATTTTTTTCATGTGATACCTTTTAATTAATTCCTTGAGGTCAGCTCAGTCACTAACTTAATGCTAGAAACCATCTGATCTAATTGAAAATGGGGTTGTAATTGAATAATTGAGTAAAAATGCCCTGGTTTTCCGCGCATTTCCTTCACTTGTACTTGGGCATTTCTTAAGGGATATTTGCTTCTAACATCGTCAGAAGACACATCGGATGCAGTCGTGTAATTATGAAGCCATAGTTGTATATCTCGCTCACAAGCCTCTGCAGAGCTCAATGAACCGATTTTTTCTCGACCTATCACTTTGATGTAATGTGCAAACCGAGATACGCAAAGCGTATATTGAAGCATGGTTGATAGTTTGGCATTGATGGTGTCTTCCAAACGTTCGTACTTTATGGGTTTCTGGGCTGATGCATTGCTGTAAAACACTAAGTGTTCGCAGCCTGAAACGGGAGATAATGGAATAAAACCTTGGTCAGAAAATGACTTTTCAGCTCTATCACTGACAAGTAAATCCACTGACGGTTTCTTACGCTTGCGGTATAAGTCAGTTTCATACTGGCTAACAGCTAAGTCACACACTAGCCCTTTTTTACGACTACCAGGCTCTAAGCCTCGAATATGGCCAAACCAGCCTGAATCACTAAATGAGCGGATTAATACGCCACCAAAGGCGTAAGCGGCATTTCCCCATAAATGATCAGTCTTTGGGTGCTTTATTGATTCTTTAAACTTGAAGCCTTCACTGCGCGTCCCGTCAATTAAATATGGCGATCGCATCAGTATGTGCGGCATGGTGAGTCCAATAAACCTCGAATCATCCATTTCACGAAGTGAGTTCCACTTTACATATTCAGTTTGCTCGAATATTTTTTCAATATTCATGTGAGCCGACAAATCAGAGAAGTCATCAACACCAAATAATGTTGGGCATGCCGATGTAATGAAAGGAGCAAAAGCTGCTGCAGCGGTGCGAGATATGTCTTTTAGTACATCTATATCATTAGTCGCAACACCTGGCCTAGATTTATGGCTAAGTTGATAATCACCAATGAGCGTGCCAAAGGGTTCGCCACCAGACATGTCATATTCATTGTTATAAATGAGTTTGAAAAATTCGCTTTGGTCAAATTCAATAGCCCGATTGATATCTTTAGATAACGTCTGCCAACAACAATCGAGAATTTTTACTTTAACTTTCTGATCTTTATCATGTAACTCTTGCTGCTCTACAAGATAAAACACGCCACGCCAACTCGCCTCTAATGACTGAAAAGCTGTGTTGTGAATAATGCTATTGATTTGTTGTTCGAGCTGCTTATCGATAAGATCTACCGCTTTTAATAAAAGAGGTAGCACTGAGTGCTTGTCAAACTGAGTTAAAGAATGACGCGAGTTTTCAAGCCACAATAATAACGATCGTGTTGAGTCTGATTCACGAAGGAATCGTTCAACAAGATGTTTATTTTTCAGCTTTTGTGGTGTTGAAGACACAGGCTGTTTAAAGCCTGCGTCATCATTGAAAATTTCACTTGTAACAAATGAAATGGTTTCTTGCGTCATCGTTTGTTTCTATCCTTGAAAACAAATGAGGGTCACTGTCAGTGATTATCCTACTTTAGGAATTTTCGCCACTAGACGTAGTGATGCAGTTAACTCTTCCATTTGCAACCAAGGACGTAACCAAGCTACAGCATTATAAGAGCCCGGTTGACCTGGGATTTCCTTCACTTCCACTTTTGCGTCAGCTAATGGATATTTGGCACGAATATCTTGTCCGCCACCTTCTGATGCATTGACAAAAGAAAGGATCCAACGGTTTAACCATGCTTCAACGTCATCGGCTTCCATAAAGCTACCAATCTTGTCACGAGCCATTACTTTTAAGTAATGTGCAAAGCGAGACGTTGCCATTAAGTAAGGTAGTCGAGATGAAATTGCAGCATTAGCCGTTGCATCGTGACTAGAAAAGATTTGTGGTTTTTGACAGGTTTGTGCACCAAAAAATACGGCATAATCAGTATGCTTGTAATGACATAATGGTAAGAAACCAAGTTTACTTAACTCTGCTTCTCGGCGGTCTGTAATACCGATTTCAGTTGGACACATTAAGTCTGGGTCGCCATCATCACTGGTAAAGACATGAGCAGGTAGACCTTCAACTTTACCCCCACCTTCTGCACCACGAATCGCAGTACAGAAACCATACTGGCTAAATGCTTGACCCATATTGGTTGCCATAACATATGCTGCGTTCATCCAGCAATAATCATCATGAGCTGCAACTTTAGAACGGCCACTTGCCGCATCCATTTCAAACTCTTCGTAACAGAACTCTTCTACTGGTTTAGTTGCACTACCGTAAGGTAAACGCGCAAGTACTCGTGGCATAGTCAAGGTCACAAAGCGTGAATCATCACTGTCACGGAATGAACGCCACTGTGTGTACTCTAATGATTCGAATACTTTTTCAAGATCACGTGGTTTACTTAATTCTGTCCAGTCATCAAATCCAAATAACGATGAACCAGAAGCAGAAATAAATGGGCAGAAGCCAGCAGCAGCCACATTAGACATTAAAGATAAGGTTTCAATATCTGATGGATGATTAGTAAATTCATAATCGCCGACTAAACAACCATAAGGTTCGCCACCTGGCGTTCCGAACTCAGACTCATATATTTTCTTGAACATTTGGCTTTGATCAAACTCAACAGCCTTACTTAAATCCTTATGAAGCTCTTTTTTAGATAAGCTCATTACACGGATTTTTAATGTCGCGTTGGTTTCAGAGTTCTTAACTGTGTGATGAAGACCACGCCAGCTTCCTTCTAATTTTTGCAGCTCATCATTATGCATAATCGCTGCAAGCTGTTTCGAAATAACTTCATCCAAACTATCAATCGCTTTGTTAAACGTCACAGTTAAGTTTTTATCCCACTGAACTGTCCCTTTCAACGCTTCTTCAGTCAAAGAGCGAATAAGCTCTTCAGCACGTGTTGAATCAGTTTGTTTCGTAGCATCTATCGCTTGGTCAAGAATCGACACACTCAGTGTTTCTTCGTTTACAGGCTCTAATGTAGCGGCATCCGTGCTCATCATTCAGCTCCTTTAAGATTTAGTTCACCGGCTAGTTTGTCTAAGCTAGTGGTATTGTTTAATACGTCTTCTAAAATATTCTCAAGATTCTCTGAGCGGTCTACTTTAGTCATCAGATCACGCAATTTGTTACGTGTTTCCATTAACTTTTTCAAAGGCTCAACTTGATTGACGATCGCTGCAGGTTCAAAGTCTTCCATGCTTTTGAACTCTAAATCGACATTCATTTCAGAATCATCGTCAGCTAACGTATTTTTCACAGAAATATTTAACTTAGGGCTCATGCGCTTTAGCACGTCATTAAAGTTATCACGGTCGATTTGTACAAAACGACGGTCTTTTAATGGTTTTAAATCTTCAGTGTTATGGCCGGTAAAGTCACCTGTAATACCAATCACAAAAGGCAGCTCTTTTTTTACAACTGTGCCTTCTGTTTCTACATCATAGGTAATGTGGACGCGGGGTTTTCTCACTCGCTTTAATCTATCATGTACACTCATTTGAACTCCTTTCAATAAAATTGTGAGTAATCGATTACAGATTATTCTTCAGTTTTTATTCCAGATAATTTAAAGAAGCCATTCCTCGCTTCTCCATCTTGGATTAATTCTTGTAACAACTCAGGTAAACTCAGATCACTCCACCTAATGACTTGCTCTATGGCATAGGACATCGGTGAATGTGGCTCAGTATTCTTAAAAAATTCTGCGATTTTCTCCAAATTATCAATAGCTTGAGCGCGAGAATTTAGCTGTTGCTCAATCCCAGTCGAGCTACTTTGCACCGTTAGTTCGTCATCAGTTTCTACTTCAACTTCCGTAGATATTGAAGACGTTTGGCTCTTAGCTAAAATAGGTTCGGTTATCGTATGAATTTGAAGCGCACAGGCTTCTAATGCTTTTCGAATATAGCTAGTCGGTTGTGGTAAACCTCCCATCGCAGTATCCATGACTTCCGACAACCTTGAAAATGCAGCGATTGCAGCATTGACATCAGCATCAAGTTCAATAAAAAAGCTATCTGATGTTTCCTTAATACTTAACTCAACTTCTTCAAGTGATATAGCACCCGCATCGAAACGTTTTTCTTGTTTGTCGCTATCTAGCCTATCGACCTCTAATGCTTGCTCATATTGCCAAGTTGAATAGGCGAAGGCCCCTTCTGTGATGGGAATGGTTTTGATTGGTTGAATTAATGAACCTTCGCTTTCAACACCGTTTAAACCAATTAATGGCGCAATTCGTTCTTCAAGATCGTCTGGGTCAGGTATTGGATATAAGTTTTCCCAATAGCGCTCAATTAATTCAGCGGCCAAGGTAAAACCAAAACTTAATCCCTTAAATCCATGTAAACGGCATGCAGCTTCAATAAACCAAGCGATGTACTCGAGATCTTTGGCTTTATCTCTAGTGATATCTGGCACTTGCTCAAAGATTGGGCGCCACTCAATAGCAACAGAAAGCACATCTTCTTCGTCTATTAACGCTTTTCGTTCATTCGCCCGTGCTGTGCTTCTTACATCTTTAAGTAAGTAATAGGTAGATGTTGGACTGATATCAGAACGCGGATCTTCTCCCGTTACAGCTTCATCTGTAATAGGTTCAATTAATTCTTCAATCGATAGATTATTTAATTGGCTCAACTTTATTCAATCCTTGAATATATTATTATCAATATTCGATAACAAATTGTGCTTCTACACAAAACTAATAAAACACTAATACTTAATAGTGTATATTTAAAATTAATACTAAAAATAATACTTTTTGATGTTATATATCAGATCACATATTAGTTAATACTTTATAATGTAAAAAACATCTAATACGCAATAATCATTAAGTATAGATTTATTTTAAATAACATACTTATTAACTATTAATATAATAATTACCATGTAACATTTACACTTTTGTTAATTCATCAACAAGAAAACTTCCGATTTATTCTTTAAATAAATACAGGAATGGTTTTATCAAAGTCATCATTTGACTCACTTATGTCTTTTGAAGATAAACCCGACGTAACTTGAGTGTTTTTTACTAAAATACAAGTGACATTATCACGCGCATTTCGAACTAACGATGCATGTAATAAGGCCAGTCCAGAATCAATAATATTACCAGAGTTAATTGTGGCTTCGATTTCAGTGTCACTAAGTTCTTTATTTAGGCCATCACTACAAAGTAAAAACGTATCGCCTTCAACCACTTTACCCGTCCGATAATCAATATCTAATTGACTATCGACTCCCACAGCACGTGTGATTACATTTGCTAATGGATGTGACTCTGCATCTTCAGCGGCCAACAAACCTTCATCAACCATGTCATTCACTTGACTGTGATCTTTGGTAATCATTGTCATTTTCTGTTGTCTTAACAGATAAATCCTACTGTCGCCGACCCAAAGCAGGTGATAATCGCCTTGATATAACCACAACACTACAACTGTACTACCGGCGACTTTACCTTCAAAATCAGTTTGGCTCATTTGCTGAAGCTGGGTATTACTGTTTTGTAATGCGAGCTTTAAAATATCAACACTGATTAGCTCAGGAGATAATCCATCAACAGCCTGTTGAATATTGTCGATAACTAATTGGCTCGCCACATCACCAGCAGCATGACCTCCCATCCCATCAGCAACAACCCATACACCGATATGCGGAAGTTCTAACATAGCGTCTTCATTAATTTCTCGTACTGTGCCTCTGTGGGTTAAAGCTTGACTTAAGTGCACGTATTTTGCTCCTTCACTAAGGCGGCTGTATTCCAACCTCTTTGTATCCATTGCCCGCTTAACATAGAGACAAACTGGCTAATTTGAGGCAGCCCTTCTGTGATAATCATGCATGCTTCAACCTCTGATGAACCTTCTGTCCACCAAATACTGTATCGTTCAAACTGTTTACGGTATTGCTGATCAAGTAGTGACAATATATTAGGAGCATTACTTCCCTGAATAACCCAAGCTTTTTTTGTAATGTCACTAGATTCACTTTGAGATGAACACAGAGCAGCAACCGGAATCGTGTACTGTTGCCCAGAGACATCATTCAACCAAGTCTCAAGATTGATATCATCTTCAAGTACCTGCAAAATCTGTGCTTCAAATTGTGTCGACCATTCGTTTTCATGCCAACCACATACCGCAGCTTGCTGATGAAAGCCTGCTAAAGTAAAAGGATAATGACGCCCAACATTATCCACGCTCGGAATAAGTGTCCCCACTACTGCTTGCTCGCAGCATACTCCAGCTGACAAAGAAAAATGCCAAACAGGGCTTGTGAGATAATAATCCAGCCATTCATTGCCGCTTTGCTCTTTACTCACTGCAATGACTGCTTGTAACCACTCATTCCAGTTTTTAAAAAAGTCTATATCTAGATTTTCTTGTAAAAAGTCACCCTTTGAGGGGACTTTACCGCAATAACCTAATCGCATTAAAGATTCGACGGACATGAGAAAGTCTCCATATTAGCCATCCAAAATGGATTGTTTACGCTGTTAGCAATCAGTTTCAATTCAGCGTTATATCCACTGAGGTTGATCATTAACTTGCCGTCTTTCTTTGTTTGCGGACGTTTTTTACTCAACTCATCGAGTAAGCGGAAGAATGACCATTCTCCTTCGTACTTCTTATTGATTGAACGGCCACCATTAGGCGGTGAAAACGCAATGCGAGTTTCATTATTGGCGCCTCGACCTGGCCAGAAAAATAACTCTTTACGTGTTGGTCCATGGCGGTATTTAAGTTGTTGTTCATCCAATTCTAATAAGAATAGGCTGACACTACTGTCCAGTAGTTGTGGCTCAAGAGAGAAGTTAATTTTGGGGAATTTAGTTCCCGGTTCAAAGAATGCCTCTTTAATGATTTCAGCTCGTTGGTACATTTCTAACACGTCATAGCTAATACCAATGTTACGTTTAAAGCGCCATGGCTTTTTACTGGTATCAACATGCGCTGCCAGATATTGGTCCCAAAACTGATCTAAGGTGCCGCCATAGCCAAAGAACTTGCTAAAGTCTTTTAGTCTCACATCTTCTTTTGCACGACGGTTGAACGGGTAACGACCTGATATCGCACGATTAAACTCAGCTAAGACCTCTGAGCGCCAAATGCCATTAAATCGCTGACTTTGGTTAGTTTTAGCAAATGATCTAGTTTGATAAGCAACATCATTTAACCAATTTTTGACTGGGTATGGTAAATCCATCAATTGCTCTGACAATGTCATTCCCATCTGAGCAAAGTTTTCTTCTACAGCCTGGTTCACAACTCTGCCATCCGATTGAAGAAGTAACTTGCTGTAATTTCGATTCAATGCGCGCAGAGTAGTTTGAATTTGATCGACTTCTACTAAGTTAATTTTAATCAACTCACTAAAGGCAACTTCCACTTCTTTACCAGGCAAGTCGACATTTAACTCAATTGCGGTATCAGGTAGCAACCGATTTAACTGCGCTTTTTTAGAACGAAAGGCAACATCAGTGACATTGGCAGCCACTTCAGATGCAGCCTTTAAATTATTAGACTCCATAGGAAGTTTGGTTAGCTGCACATTTTTTTGCGCCGCGGCAATGATGGTTTTTATGGGTTGATCAGGACTTGATAACGCCGCTGTCACACGCTCAGCCACTTCAAGACTTGAGTATGGTTTTACAGAAATATCACTTAAAAAGTCTTCCCAATAAAATATATAGTCACGAATATACTTACGCTCTAATTCAGCTGTTAGACGTTTTTTAGCCTGCTCATCTAAATTAGCTAAGTCATCTCCATATACCCAGCTGTCAGCAGTCAGGTTTTTAATAATTTTGGTTTTTTCAATATTGAAAATTCCGTGGAACCCATTAAAAGTATACAAGCCTGGAATACCGTCATTAAACGGTCTACCACTCATAAATGTTAAGCCATCAAGACTGTCTAAACTAAGAATATCCACTAGTTTAAAATCAGGAATACTGCTTTGAGAGAAGTCGCTCTTCAATCTCTGATAAGCTCGCTCCACCAGCGGCAACATAGTTAAATTAGCTCGAGCGCCATCAACAACCATGTCATCGTATTGATTTCCACGGATCCCTAACGTTAAAAGTGTCTCAATATGTTGGTTTAGCTGCTCTCTGATTTCGGCATTAACATTCCCAGTAATGTTGCGATCAATATAAGCAGAGAACCAAATTTTGATATTGCTTTCATCAAAATGCTCCGGTAGATACAACATGAGATATGTTTTTAAGGTTTCATATAAATAATTAAGGTGCTGACCGTTAGCATCCATTTCTTCGCTTAACACATCTAACATAAACGGCAATAAATGCGCTTCTAATGCTCGCTCATATGCAGCTGAAGCAGGTTGCTTTAACTTATCCCCTTGGTACAAACCAAACGTTTGTGCATCCTCAGGTTTTTCTGATCCAAACCCCACAGGTAAATCACGAATCAGTGTCAAACCTTTAGTTAAGGTGATGACATCAGTGTTCGCATTCAGACCACCATGAGTAATATCCTCATACTGAGCAAGTTCAGTAAAAGTATTATCGATAAGCTCATGGTTCCAATCATAACTTTGCCACCAAATATAACTCGTAAATAAAGTGACCACTGCGGCTGCACCCACCGAAACCTTACGCAGCATTCTGTTTTGGTTAGTATGTTTGCGGTTTGTAGAGGCTAAATTCTTCTCAGGAAAAATGACATCTTCCAAAAGTCGTTTAATAAAGTAACTACGCTGCTTATTACTATTATTGCTTTTAGTTTTACTTTTAATACCGCTGGATAAGTGAGTTGAAAGATGGTCAATCGGCGTGCCTTCTTGGGTCGCACTGGTTAAGTATACGCCACGCAAAAGAGGGGCTTCTTCGTAAGCATTCGGAGCAAATATTTCCTTTAAGAAATCATCTGCCGAACTTTGAAGTAATCGTAGTTGTTTTGGGAACTCATAAATTACTGCTCGGCGCTCAAGATCACGCTCATTTTTAAGGCGACTATTTAAGCGAGCATTTAAGTTCAATAACAAATGATGAAACTCTTTATTGAAAGTACTAACGATGTCAGTTTCATCATCTTCGGTATTTAATGGAAAAGTCACGCCCCAAATTTGTTCGCAATCTTCTTTGGTTAAATCATCAAAAAATTCGTTAAATCCTGCAACTAAATCAGATTTAGATAACAACACATAAACAGGAAATGTCATGCCTAACTGGTTTTGTAATTCCTGCAAACGCTGCTTAATCGCTCGTGCGTGTAGATTACGTTCAGTTTTAGTTTGATTAAGTAACTCCGACATTCCCATGCTAATAATGACGCCATTGATTGGCCTTACTGGTCGGTATTTCTTCAATAACCCCAAAAAGCCCTGCCATGCACGTGAGTCTTGTTTAACATGACTATCTTGGGTGGTATAGCGTCCTGCGGTATCAATAAGTACCGCTTTGTTAGTAAACCACCAATCACAATGACGTGTACCGCCAACACCTTCAATCATGTCGACACCCATTTTATCTTTTAACGGGTATTCCAATCCTGAATGCTGAATTGCAGTCGTTTTACCACTTCCTGGTGGCCCAATCATGATGTACCAAGGAAGCTCATAAATACTTTTGTTTTTGGTTAATTTAGTTTGCTTTAAAATATCTAACGCTTGGGTCATTTTGTTTTGCAGCAGCGTTATCTCACTTTTTACTAGCTCGTCTCCGTTAACCGCAGCGCCTTCTTCACCATTAATCAAGCTATCAGCCATTTCTTCACTTTGTTTTTTACTTTTAATTTGTCGTGAAAAATGAACGCCACCCCAGACCATGACAATGACCAAAAGTACAATGACACGAACTGCTGCAGACGCTAATGGCTCATAACCTGCAATAGCGACTAATGGGCCACCAAACCAAATAAGTAGTGCTAAACACACAAAGCCTAAAATGGTAATAACCCATTTAGATTTAAGTGTTTCGACAATTCCCTTGCCGACTGATTTTAAAGACATTTATACAATTCCTTTTGTCACTCTAAAACAATAAGTCAATTTCAATTCGACGATTTAAAGCACGATTAAGCTCGCTATCATTAGCAAAACGAGGCTCAGACTCTCCCCTTCCTTCAGGCCATAACCGACCACTCAATGACGCGTTATGCGCTAACACATTGCCAATCGATGTGGCTCTAGCAAGTGAGAGATGCCAATTTGATGGGTATTTAGACGTAAAAATCGGTTCGTCATCAGTATGGCCAGTGATCAAGATTTTCCCTTTGGTTCCTTCAAGTGTCCTAGCGATCTTAGCTAAAATCGCTTCAAAATCTGATCTTGGCTGAGTGTTACCCGATGCGAATAATTCACCAGCACCAATTCTGATCCGAACTCTGTCACTTAATTGCTCTACTTCAAGTAGTTGCATACTAATTTCTGTCTGCAATAACTGCTGTAGTAAAAGGGCTTCTTCACGGCTTAATTGTTGCTGTGCAGCAACGGTTTTTTCCCATGGTACGATAGATGTTAATTGCTTATATGCCTGTGACGAATAGCTATTAATACTGTAGTTAAATCCCATGTAGACGAATAAAATAATCACCCCAAACAACGCACCAATCACCCATAAAGGGAAAGGCTGTTGAAATGATAAATTTGGCACAATATTATTTCGCCAGTCAGGTGATAACTCCCGATGGAAGTCGCCTTTACAAGATTGGATAGCAAGGTAAGTTCGCTCTCTTAACGCTTCCAGTTTCTGGTCGCCTTGAGGCTCAATACGCATTTTCCCGACAAAACCAAGCGTTAAACATAAATACATCAATTCCAGTAAGTTACATTTCTCAGCAGGTTGTAATAAAGACGCATCAAGTAGCGTATAAAAATATTCACCCCCGAGTGTTTCATTATGAAAAGTCGACAGTAAACTCTCAGAAGCCCAGTAACTTTGGCCGCCCCATGCTGTATTCAAAACCACTTCATCAATAAAACAGCACAAGCAATAGCGCGCTGACTTTATGTCTTCGGCAGCAATATCAGCATTACGAAGTTGTTGTTCATAATGTTTAATCAACTCAACACAATGCACACGTAAGGTATTTACGTCATCATGCTGAGTACTCGTGCGTAATTGAGTACAAATAGATAGTAACGTGCCTGCATAATCAACAATCGGATTTTGTGCCAAGCTTAATACAGCACTTTGCGTTCTGTTATCAACGCTTTGTTCTTGTATTAATGTTTTCTGATTATCATCACTAACTTTAGGTTTTTGGATTGCCATCCCCGCGCCTTTCCCTGGACGTGGTTTAACAATGGTTTTATCGTTCACAAAAATTATCCTTAATATTGTGGTTGTTAAACGCTTACAGCCCAAAGCTCAAGTTGTAAATCCGGATAAGCGCCAGAAATATGCATCGCAACACCACCACTGGATTTAAGTTTGATCCAATGGCTATTGTTCTTATCTAATTGGAAATAATGATAGCCAGCATGATATGGCACTTGTCGCGGGGCAACAGGTAGGTTCGTGATTCCGATACCGGCCAGCTGGTTATTTACCAGTTCTCGAATCGTTTCTACCGAGCCAATTTTAATTTGTGACGGCAAACGCTGACGTAAATCATCATTTGGTACATTCGCTTTCACCGCTAAGATGAACTCTGCGCTATCAAGTAAACTCTTATCGGCAATGGTTGAGAAGTACACGCCAAATTTGGTTTTTTCGAGTACCAATTCTGTTGCTGTTTGCTCAAGGACAGTGCTTAATCCGTGGTTAACAATGACCATGATATTACCGAATACATAGGTCAAATTATCATGCTGATAAGTAGGCAATTTCGGTGGTCTTTTATCTTGGCTGCTAAACGTCGATAGCTCACCTGCAAAACTCACTAGAGTTCTAAATAACACTTCAGGATGGATATGATTGATGACGCTATAATGCTCAAATAAAGGTTGGTATTTATTCAATAGTTGTAGCATTAAAAAGTCAGCAATTGAGCTTGAAGATCCTTGAGCTTGACTCAATCTGCCAGCAATAGCTTCTGCACGTTGGTTTATCATTCCCGTCACTTCTGAAGTGACATTAAGCAAGGCTTTAATATGCTCTATGCCGGTACAAGCTGGAATAAACTTTTTATCAAGCCTAATTGCCCCTTCTTCAGAAACATCAATAACTCGAGCGATGGCGATAGATACATAGCCTGAACGGTCTTCACTTTGCAGCTTTAAGCGGCAATCAAATTTTGCGACTTGCAACACTTCCATTGCATCAGAACCCACACTGGTATCAACAATATTATGATCTTCGTACAAGTAGCGAGTGATTTGATTTTGTTCAGATGACGAAATATTAAGGCCGTTACTTTTCGCTACAGGAAGCACTAAATAAATCAGTTGATCGATTGTCCCTGCTGGTATCGATAACGCATTAGGAAGCGGACTTTGCTCAGGCATTAATACTAAGGTTTGATCTTGAAATACACACTCAATTCTATCTAAACCAAACTGACCTAGTGGCAACAAGCTATAATTAATTTCGTATTGGGTCACTCCCCATGCAAATGGGTTAGCTTTATTCGCTATTTGAGTTTGCTGATACTGTAAAAAACGTTCTTGTTGTTGCATATGCTGAGGGCGTAAAAACATCCCTTCAGTCCATGCTATTGGGCTAAAATCGCTCATAACTTCCTTATTATTTCCAATACTTGTTATCGTTGTTGAAATATCCGTTATTTCAATTTAAATAAAATCTTTACTGCTCAGAGTTATAAACTGCTATTTTTTCTATATTGACTGTGACACTGTCATATCCAGTAGGGTCAACCTCAACAACTGAGCGCCAGCGAGAAGCATCGATATCGCGATAAGCCACAATCACCCCTACGTATCGTGTGTTTTGACCTAAGCTCATTGGATACTCGTGAATTTCAGAAGGTTGCAATTCAAGCTCATCTTTTCGAATTAAGTCAGGTCCTAATACCGATTCAGCAGACTCGTAAAGAGTGAAAAAATCCTGATTATCAAAGATGGTACGGGAAGAAAGTTCGAATATTTTTACTACCACAGGCGACGGACGCTTATTGATATCAGGGTTAATATCTGCGCTCGCACTAAACGTGATATCGGTATAAGCAGGTACCACGGCATTAATGGTTTTACAGCCCGTATTTATCAACAATACTGAGGCTAGTAAAGCTTGATACAATCCTAATTTTAGTTTCATCGCTTAATCCCTTAAAATTATAATGATTTGATTTTATTGTCGTAAGCTTCTACAAAGTCATCAGATAATGCTGAGGTGTTTGTGTTAGCAAACTCAGCCTGTAAATCTTCATGTAAACTTTTGTAGACTTTCCATTGTTTAAATTGCTTTTGGCCTGGCACTAACATTTCAGCAAATGATTGGCTTTGACTTTTTTGCTCAACAAGATCGGGATCGAGCTGATTTAACAAGCCTCTTAAAGCACCAAATGTCCCAGCGGTAAGTGCAATGTCATGTTTACGCCCATCGTTAAATGCTTCAATAATGGCCTGTTGAGATGACAGAAAACTCGCACTTTTACGCAAATACAAATTTTGAAAAACATCATCAAGACTGGCTGAAAACTTGAGCGGATTATTTTCTCTTTGCTGAAATGTCGTTTGGTTAATTCTGAATTCTGTTTTCAACTTCGAGCGTTGACGCAAAGAGTCCATTAAGCCAGTGAGCATGAGTTGCATGCTTTGACCAAGCTCGAACATTAATTCTTCAGTGAGTACTTTGCTGTACTCTTGCTCATCAATACCAAAACCTTTAAAAAAAGCTTGGCTTAATGATGAAGCAGCTTGTACCTGATTGCTCACTTGTGGTTGAGGTTCTGATCGAGTTGCTTGTTGAGCTGTTGATTGCGCCGCATGTGGGTTAGTCACTTGCTGCTGACTTGCCATACTTGCTAATTGTTGTGGCGGCATTGATTGCGGCTGTTGGTGAGCGGGTTGCGGCGCAGCTTGATTCGTAACAGGTTGACTAACTGGCATACTAACTTGTGGCTCTGCCACTGGCGCAGACTCATTAAAGAAATCTTGGCCCCACTCTTCTGGAATTGCCATCCCAGGAGGCTGAAAATGATCTTGTAAGTCACCGTTGACATCAGGTAGCGGTTGAGACTGACTCGGCGCTTGATTCAACAAACTTTGTGCGTCAAAACCAGCAATTTGTTGTTCAAATTCGTTTTCAAACGGATTACTGTCAAGCACTTGGTTAGCCTGAAACGGGTCGGCACTAACACTTGCAGCTGATTGAGTGCTAGAAGCAGCCCCAGTACTAATACCATTTGTCATCTTTGCTGACACTTCATAATCACCTAAGGTGAGTAGATCATCATGCTCAATCTTATGAGGCTTTGTAGATCCTAACGCTTCAACTGAACGGTTTATATATAAGCCATTCGTTGATAAATCTTCAATATAAAAGCCGTCAGAACGTTTCGTAATACGAGCATGTGTACCCGACACCACCTTTTCTGGATCAGGTAAATGCCAATCATTAGTATCAGCTCGACCTATTGTAAGCGAACTGATTACATCCTTAGATGTGACTTGCTCAGGTGATAACCGATGAAAGCTCACTATCTCAAGCGTTAATTCCATTTTAAATACATTCCTTTAAACAACTTATGCGCAAACAGTGACTCAACACATTTAAAAGCGTAATGCATATCAATCCTTAAATTGATATGCAGTTAAATAAGGTGATTTCATCATCTTACTGGTTATTTGCCCACTCTTTGCAATGCGGTTTACAGCCTCTCAACACCGTTTAGACGTTCATACATCTCATTACCACGAGCAAATAATTCACGGGCAGTTTTTAAATATTGTTTCTCTAAATAAATATTGGCTTGTCTTAGGTAAGAACCTGCTAAACGTTTATCCAAAGTCAATAAGGGTTCAAAATCTTCCGGTACACTCTCAGCTAGCACTCTGACTTCATCGTCAAATGCTCGCAGGTCTTTTGGATTATCAATGGCATCTAATCTGACAGTCAGCTCTTCAAAGGTGTTTCTGTAATAGACCTCTGCATCTTGGTAAGGATATTGCGCATTTTTACCGCTTTGGACAGCATTGTTGTATGCAGTGAGTTGTTCAACCGCCACCTTCATTTCAGCGCCATAAGTCAGTAAAGGTTGTGCTTCAGCTTGCTGTGAAAAAATAACCTCACCCGTTGTGATTAGTGCCTTTATTTGAGTGACATCGTGGGTTTTAAGCGCTACATCAAAAGCTGTTGCATAAAGTGTAAAATCTTCTTCTGATGGCACATAAGTGAACTTAGGCTCGATAAAGGCTAAGTCTTCAACAATCGCTTTTATATTATTTCCGCCTGTTTCATCGTATCTTGACTGACTTAACAGTAAAGCTAATCGCTCAGATAACGCATCTATCACCGACTGCTTGCTACGTTCTGCTTGGTTTTTCATTTTTAATAAGCGTATTGAGTCAGGGTAATAGCGCTCAGTGGCTTCAATGATTAATGAAATTCGGCCATAGTCTTGATATAAACCGTTACTGCTTTTCGGAACTGAAGCAATTCGCTTTTCAACAATATCTAATACTTCAGTTTGGTGTTTTCTTAATAAACCATTACGAATTAGCACTTTATCTTCAGGTATTTCAGCTAGGCGCTCTAATAATGCGGAAGCTGGAATGTATTCGTATGACTGAGTTTCATTTTGCACTTGATCAGTCATTGATACTTTTTGCTCTAAATTCGCAAGTTGCAGCTGATGATGTTGTTGGACTTGTACTCCCACAACAATCAGTGCCACTGCCGCAGCAATCGCAGTAGGTAGCGGCCAGGCTTTACTCTCAAACTTTTCAATAATCGTCGCGATAGAGTCAGCTCTTTGCGCCTTCTTAATAGCAAGACCTTTTTTGAGTGTAGGCCATAAACGTAAGCTAATATGACTTGGTTTACTCAACGATGCTTTGGCCAAATCGACTTCATTTGCCGCAACTCGTTTGTAAGGGTGTTTGCTGGTTAACAGTTCATAGGTAATGCAAGAAAAGGCATAAATATCATCGGCGGCACAAGCTTCTTCACCCATCAGCTGCTCATAGCTGGCATAGGCTGGTGTGTAACCTGTCAGTGGCGAGTCTTGATCAACTTGTTCTAATGCATAATGGTCTTTTTCATGTTGGAATGATTTAGCCACGCCAAAATCAAATACCTTGATATTGCCTTGACGGGTTAAGAAAATATTCGATGGTTTCAGATCGGTATGCACAATTCCTTGTTTATGGGCATAAGTTAATGCCGAACCAATCTGCTCAATAATCTTCATTGAACCTTTAAAGTTAAGTCCAAGCGGCTTAGAACGTTTAACCACTTGATCTAAAGATTCACCATCTAGCCATTCCATGACCATAAAATGGTAACCATCGTCAGTATCAACGTCGTATACACGAATAATATTGGGATGCGAGAGCTGTTGTGTTTGCACAGACTCTTTAATTAACACCTGTTGCGCTTCTGGAATGTCAGTAAATTGTGATAACAGTACTTTAATAGCGACAAACGGTTCTGCGACATTTAATGATTCTAAATATAGATCTTTTGCACGGTAGATATCACTCATACCGCCATGACCAATTTTAGATTCTATTAAGTAACGCTTTTTAAAACATTTACCGATTAAATTCGTATTATTTTTGCTATTTGAACCGTTATTAATGCCAGCGACCAAAGTCTTGTCATCAACCATATGTTCGGGGGTTTGACTCTTATCCATAAGTACAGGTAAATCCCTTTATATTATCCTTAAGTATGTAAACTAATGCACTACTCTATTTAATTTACCCCAATATGTTGCAGCATCAATTTAAAAAAAACAATATTAAAAACCATTTATCATTGTAAATATAAAAATAGAGCAAATATCTCACACCCTTTGGTATGTATTTAATTAAAATATAATTAATTAGGATATAAATTTAATTAAACTTATAAAACATTCATTAAAAAACCATCTATTTCTATTGACCAAGCATTCCATAATGGGTAATTTACGAATACTTTTTTAACGGACTAAATAATAGAAGTAGATATGGCATATTCTAAATTATCAGTACCTCTTTTGATCTTACTTGCAGCATCTGGATGTAAATCAACCCCAGAAGTTCAACCTGAACCACCTAAAGTCGTTTCGCTTTCTCCTGCGTGCATGGAATACGCTTTAGAAAATGATAATGAAGAGCTTGTTGGTTTTAGACCGGTTTACTTTGAAGTCAACAGTGCAAAACCTTACAGTAGCTTAGACAGTAATATGTCTTGTATTGTCACTTACCTATCTAGAAACCCTGATAAGTCTGTTGATATTCAAGGGTATACCGACGATAAAGGTACAATTGAATACAACAAGGCGTTAGCTAAAAAACGCGCTGATGGCTTAGTTGAACACTTAGTACTATTAGGCGCCTCACCAAAGCAGCTTCAGTCTAGTGCACACATTATCGAAGACAAAGGCGTTAAATTGACGACTTCAGAGCGCTCAAAAATACGTCGTGTTAATTTTGCTATTACAGAAAAATCTTTATAGTATCGATGGAAATAGTTCTATTATTTTTCGAACTAGCACCTATCCTACTAGCATGAGCATCACGATATAAATACAGGTATACCGAGTTTCGGCTTACCTGTATTTATATAATACTTAGTGATAATAATTTAATCAGTAGACTTTAAAAATCATACTTTAAGGTTTCATTTTATGTCATTTTTAATTTAGGTTAGTTTTAATTCAAGTGGTTTTTTCATTTTAAGTTACCTTCCACTTTAGATTAAGTTAAAATTTACTTATTAAAAAACCAAATTGCATTAATATATTACAAAAAACCATCAATTAATCAGTCCTAATAACACAGCCTGACTTGTATCATTGATAACCTAGAAAGATAAGCTTGCGTTGGTCGCGAGTATATTTAAAAATCACAAACAGATGCTAAGTTTCAAGCCTCAGCAAGCACCCTGTTTTTATTTTGCCTATAAACAATATAATGCGCGATATCTTCAATAGAGTGAATGTCTCCAATATTTATTTTTTCACAAAAGTCTCTGGCTTCACCGCTGAAATAAAGTGACTTTGCCAACTCATAAACTTGCACAACTTTGCTTGCAACCGCCTCCATTGGATCAATAAAATCAATTGATGAAAAGTGGTTCTCTAAAATAGAGCGAACTAAAGGTAACTCAGTACAGCCCAAAATAACGGTATCAACACCTTGAACTTCTAACGTTTCAATCGCCTTAATCAATAATTTTGCATTACTTGCAAATTCACCAGATTTAATACCAAACGGTTCTCTTATATCCTGACCACATGAGGATTTCTCACCAGTTTTGGCACCATATATTGCGCTATGTACATATCGTTCTTGAATTTCTAATGACGGCTTAATAAACGGTAAATTTGCCATTGTTAGATAATCATCGTAGATACCCGAATTGTAAGTACCATTGGTACAAAGTATGCCAACGATTGCTGCAGGGTTATCGCTATGAATTTGCTCTGTGGTTGCTTTCAACATGTCGAGTAAATAAACATCTGTTTGTTCTTGTAGCCTTTTTCTAAAATAATGCGCTGTATTGCATGTCATCACTGCAAAATTGACTTTATTTTTTTCAAGAAATTTTACTGATTCAAGCATCTCAGGAACGGGATCTTCTCCTCCCTCATTGATAGCTTCAGAGCGATCAGGTATATCTGGATTCTTAATGACAACCATTCCCATATGGTCTTGATCCTTCATCGCACCATGCGCGACTTCTTCCTTAAAAACAATATCCTGAAATAGAATGTCAGCTTCCGGCCCCATATTGCCTACAACACCAAATAATAACTCTTTCATATCTAACTGGCCTTTCGCCCTCTGTAAATTTAGGCTTATGGTAAAAGGCAGGTGCAATAGACGTTAATCCCAATTGAAGGATCTAATCCTCTATTATATTGGCGTAGATGTTGTTAAATAAGCGTAATGGGTTAATCAACACGTTTAATATAGTGATCAAACTGGTTGAGTTGTCGGTATCCTTCCCTCTCGTATAATGCTTTAGCCGCGCCATTACTCAACTCTGTCGATAATTTAATACTGTCCGCATGAGTAAATTTAGCGAAAACGTCAACCTGATGCAGTAAAGCTGTAGCTACACCTTGTTGTCTAAAAGCGTGTTCTACATATAAATCGTTTAAAATCCATGTTCTTTTCATCGCAACTGATGAAAATGACGGATACAACTGAGCAAAGCCAACCAACGTATTTTGCTCATTCATCGAAATAAAAATGATTGAATCAGCTTCGACTAACCTTTCCTTGATAAATTTATGGCTTAAATCCAAATTTTCTTCCTGGCCATAAAACTGTCTATAGGCATCAAAAAGCGGTGAGATTTGTAAAAGGTTATCGATTGTTGCTTGTATGATCTTAACCATTTTCCTATTCCTTGACTGAGCCATCGGCTTTTTCGTTGAGTGTCAGAAGTGCTCACTGCCACTATTAACCATTAACACCAAAAAATAAACATTTTCACCACATCTTAATATTCACCTTTGCTAACCTAAAGTATAAAAAAACACTTAAACCTTTGTTTAAAAACAAATTAACTATATTGGCACAACTTCTGCTTATTCAAGGTTAAATAAGTATTAGCAACAAACCGATTACAAAATAAATTAGCAGGTACCCCATGGATAGGTTAATCAGCATGAAAAAAATGACAATCTCACTACTTTGCCTTGCAACATTAACGTTAACAGCTTGCGGTGGAGAATCTGAAATAGAAAAAGAGGAAGAGAAGTACGCCATTCCTGTTGAAGTATCACCAGTTACTCAAGGAGATGTATCTTCGTTTTATAGCACAACTGCAACATTAGAAGCGCCAGAAGAAGCTCATGTCGTCACCCGCATTGCAGGTCTCATTGAAACAATTGAAGTCGAGGAAGGCGATAGAGTAACCAAAGGTCAGGCTTTAGCCACCATTGACGCAAAACGTCAGCGCTACGATTACAAACGCTCTCAAGCTGAAGTTCAAATCATTGAGCAAGAGTTAAATCGACTAAAGCAGATGAAGAATAAAGAATTTGTCAGTCAAGATGTCATGGCGAAGTTAGAATTCAATTTACAAGCCGCTATTGCGCAGCGTGATCTAGCTAAACTGCATGTTATTGAAAGTCAGATAGTTTCTCCAATTAATGGTGTAGTCGCTAAACGCCACGTTAAAAAAGGCAACATGGCGAAAGAATTTGAAGAGTTATTTTATATTGTTAACCAAGACGAGCTTCATGGCATCGTTCACTTACCTGAGCAACAACTAGTGAGCTTACGTTTAGGGCAAGAAGCTAAAGTAACAAATCAATATGCTAATCAAAGCATCAACAACCAAGAAATCATCGCTAACGTATTGCGTATCAGCCCGATTGTGGATGCCCAAAGCGGTACATTTAAAGTCACCATTGCTATCGATAATAGCGATGCCAAACTAAAAGCCGGTATGTTTACCCGAGTAGAATTAAAATATGACACTCATAAAAACGTTGTTACCGTTCCTTTCAACGCGGTTATTAATCAAGATGATACTCAAGCCTTGTATGTTATCGAAGATAACACCGCGACCCGTCGAGAAGTCAAACTGGGCTATCGAGAAAAAGATAAAGTTGAAATCCTTTCAGGTGTTGAACAAGGTGAACAAATCGTCATTCGTGGTCAGCAAAACCTGAAGGATCAATCTTTGGTCGAAGTGATCACGCCCCTTTCTTATGCCAAAAACAGCCTAGCAGCGCAATAAGGAAGTCACTATGTCATTGATTAATACTTCGGTTAAACGCCCGGTTACTGTGTGGATGTTTATGCTTGCCATTATGCTGTTTGGCATGGTGGGCTTTACTCGACTTGCGGTTAAGTTACTACCCGACCTAAGCTATCCAAGTGTGACGGTACGTACTGCCTACGATGGCGCTGCGCCAGTTGAAGTTGAACAGCTTATATCTAAACCCATTGAAGAAGCGGTTGGAGTCGTAAAAGGTTTGCGGAAAATCAGTTCAATTTCTCGCTCTGGAATGTCCGATGTTGTCCTGGAATTCGAGTGGGGCACGAATATGGATATGGCAAGCCTCGAAGTACGTGAAAAAATCGATACTATTGAGTTACCTCTAGATATTAATAAGCCGCTTTTACTGCGATTTAACCCTAATTTGGATCCCATCATGCGTTTGGCGTTATCGGTTCCTGACGCAACTGAATCTGAATTAAAAACCACACGCACTTTTGCTGAAGAAGAACTAAAACGTCGCCTTGAAGCACTATCTGGTGTGGCTGCAGTTAGGTTATCTGGCGGATTAGAGCAAGAAGTGCATATTTTACTTAACCAGCAAAAATTACAGCAGTTAAACTTAAATGCTGACGATATTAAGCGCCGTATTAATCAAGAAAATATAAATTTATCAGCAGGTAAAGTGATACAAGGAGATAAAGAATATCTTGTACGCACCCTCAATCAATTTAATAGCCTAGATGAATTACGAAACGTCATCATCTACCGTGAAGGCCAAACATTAATTCGATTATCGGAAGTGGCTGATATTGTCGACAGCTATAAAGAACGCAGTGATGTCACCCGTATCGGCGATGTCGAGTCTATAGAACTGGCGATTTATAAAGAAGGTGATGCTAATACCGTTTCTGTTGCTAAAAAGGTGCAAGCAGAGCTTGCTAATATCAATCAAGAATCGGCAGATAATCAACTAAAAGTCATTTATAACCAATCAGAGTTTATCCAAAGCGCAGTGAGTGAAGTCACCACAGCTGCCCTATTTGGTAGTTTGCTTGCAATGCTAGTCATTTATTTATTTTTAAGAGACATCATAGCCACACTTATCATTTCAATTTCAATCCCATTCTCTGTTATCGCCACTTTCAACATGATGTACTTTGCAGAGATTAGCTTGAACATAATGTCGCTTGGCGGGATCGCATTAGCCATAGGCTTGTTAGTTGATAATGCTATCGTGGTACTTGAAAATATTGACCGCTATAAATCAAAAGGCATGGCTAGATTAGATGCTGCTGTTACTGGCAGTAAAGAAGTGGCTGGTGCTATATTTGCTTCAACACTGACCACCCTCGCCGTATTTGTCCCGCTTGTGTTTGTTGATGGTATTGCTGGGGCGTTATTTTCTGACCAAGCGCTCACAGTGACCTTCGCCTTACTGGCTTCATTATTTGTCGCTCTCACAGCGATTCCAATGCTTGCTTCTAGACAAGGTTTTACTCAACTACCTGTAGAGCAAACCACTACTCCGATTGAAAAACCAACGAGTAAAAAAGCAAAGTTCGCCTATTACACCAAGGCTATTTTAGGTTTTCCTTTTAAACTTATACTCAGTTATCTACCGACCTTATTGCTTAATCTTGTCATCATACTAACCCGCTTTACGTCTTGGTTTTTCAGCTTGTTCATGCGTCCGTTAAGCGCAGGTTTTAATCTATTTTATCGATTCATTGAGGCGATATATCATCGTGTATTACGTCAAGCAATGAGCCATAAAATGGTGACTGTGGTTATTGCACTCATGTTAACCGTGGGGGCTGGTAGCTTATTCCCAAGATTAGGTGTGGAGCTTATTCCTCCAATGAACCAAGGGGAGTTTTATGTCGAAATTTTACTTCCACCAGGTACTGCCGTTCAAAAAACTGATGCTGTGCTAGAGCAATTGGCATTTTCCATTAGCGATAGTGACAATGTGAAACACACTTTCAGCCAAGCAGGTAGTGGTGGATTAATGACTTCTGATACCGCTAGAGGTGGAGAAAATTGGGGACGATTACAAGTTGTACTAGCCAATCCTGACGCATTTACAATAGTGGCTAATACGTTACGTGAAACCGCCAAGCGTATTCCAGCCTTAGATGCAAAAATTGAACATCCTGAATTGTTTAGCTTTAAAACACCGCTTGAAATTGAACTCTCTGGGTATGATTTAGCCCAGTTAAAGCAAAGTGGTGACCAACTGGTTTCTGCCTTGTCACAATCAACAAGATTTAGCGATATCAATACGAGTCTACGTGATGGACAACCTGAAATCAGTATTCGCTTTGATCATGCCCGTTTAGCAGCCCTTGATATGGACGCACCTACTGTTGCCAGCAGAATTGCTCAGCGTGTAGGCGGGACTATAGCAAGCCAATACACAGTTCGTGACCGTAAAGTTGATATTTTAGTGCGAAGCGAACTAGATGAAAGAAATCACATTGAAGATGTCAATTCGCTGATTATTAACCCTAATAGTCAATACCCGATTCCATTAAGTGCTGTAGCTGATGTCTCATTGCAAGTGGGCCCATCAGCCATTAACCGTGTTAGCCAACAACGTGTCGCAATCGTATCGGCAAACCTCAGTTATGGCGATTTAAGTGAAGCAGTAAAAGAAGCCCAACAAATACTTAATCAACAGCAATTTCCGTCTTCCATTCAAGCACGCTTCGGCGGACAAAACGAAGAAATGGAGCACTCGTTTGATTCATTAAAAATTGCCTTGGTATTAGCTATCTTTTTAGTTTATTTGGTCATGGCAAGTCAGTTCGAGTCTTTACTGCATCCATTACTAATCCTAATTGCTGTGCCCATGGCTGTTGGTGGCAGTGTTATCGGTCTGTTTATAACAGGCACTCACTTAAGTGTGGTTGTCTTTATCGGCCTAATAATGCTCGCAGGTATTGTTGTTAACAATGCGATTGTTTTGGTCGATAGAATCAATCAACTTCGAAAAGAAGGTCATGATAAAGATGAAGCGATTAACACCGCAGCTAAATCACGATTACGCCCTATTATGATGACAACCTTAACCACAACACTGGGCTTGTTACCAATGGCAATTGGTTTAGGTGATGGTAGTGAAATACGTGCACCTATGGCAATTACTGTTATTTTTGGTTTATCAATGTCGACCATGTTAACGCTGTTAGTTATCCCAGCCCTTTACGGCATATTTGATAAAAAACGTTATCAAGTAACGCAAACGGAAGTGGCGCCGACCTTAGCATCAGAGGGGCAGTTATAATGGATAACATTAAAATTAATCAAAATAAACAGAGCTTTAGCATTACTCGATTAGCCATTAAGCGCCCCGTAACCACCAGCATGTTTTTTCTGGCAATATTATTATTCGGCATGGCCTCTAGCAGGCTACTGCCATTGGAAATGTTTCCAGGTATTGATATTCCACAAATTCAGGTAAACGTGCCTTATAAAGGGTCAACGCCTGCTGAGGTTGAACGAGATATCACCAGTGTTCTAGAAGAGTCGTTAGCAACAATGAGTGGTATTGAAGAGGTACGCTCAAATTCATCTCAAGACGGAGCGAATATTCAGCTCAATATGAAATGGGGGCAAGATGTCGCCACCAAAAGCCTAGAAGCACGCGAAAAAATCGACTCGGTAAGGCATTTATTACCCAGAGATGTTGAACGAGTGCTCATTCAGCAATTCTCTACTGCTGATATGCCAGTGCTCACTATTCGTATATCAAGTGAGCGCGAGTTATCCAATGCATTCGACTTGCTAGATAAGCAACTTCGCAAACCCTTAGAGCGTATTGAAGGCGTATCAAAAGTCACTTTGTATGGCGTTGATCAAAAGCAAATAGAAATTAGGCTCGATGCCGATAAGTTAGCAGCTTCAGGTATCAACCCTGCACAGCTTCGCCAACGACTACAAATGGAAAACTTTGTCATAAGTGCTGGTACCATCCGTCACAATGACCGTGTTTTTCAAGTATCTCCAAAAGGTGAATTTTTATCTATTGAAGATATCAAAGCAGTTAAACTCAATACCACAACCAGCCTAGGTGACATAGCGTCAGTGACCTTTACGCTTCCTGAGGCGTTTGAGGGTCGACATTTAGACCAAAAATATGCTGTTGGTTTAGATGTGTTTAAAGAATCTGGGGCAAATTTAGTGCATGTGTCAGAGCGAGTATTAAAGGTCATTGAACAAACTAAACAAGACAGACAATTTCAAGGCATCAAGTTATTTGTCATGGAAGATCAGGCCTATGGTGTTAAGTCTTCACTTAAAGATTTGCTGCTATCAGGATTGATGGGCGCTTTTCTATCATTCGGCGTACTGTACTTATTTTTACGTAACTTAAAAATGACATTAGTGGTGGTGTCGTCAGTACCTATTTCAATTTGTATGACGTTAGCTGGTATGTACTTACTGGGTTATAGCTTGAATATCTTATCGATGATGGGGTTATTACTGGCAGTGGGTATGCTGATTGATAATGCGGTTGTTGTAACCGAAAGCGTACTGCAAGAAAAGCAACGTAGTGGTATTACAGGTCAGCAAGATACCTTAGCACGCTGTCAAAAAGCCAATGAAAATGCCGTGTTAACTGGTGTTGAAAAAGTGGCTTTAGCAGTACTTGCTGGCACGCTGACCACTGCCATTGTCTTTTTACCTAATATTGTGGGTGTTAAAGTTGAGCTGACCATTTTCCTTGAACATGTAGCGATTTCAATCTGTATTTCTCTTGCCGCATCACTGTTAGTGGCAAAGACATTAATCCCATTATTATTGACCAAATTACATTTCGAAATTGATACCGAGGAAAAAGAGTCTAAGTTACGTCAGTTTTATCAAACAAGCTTAACTTGGATTTTAACGCATTCGAAGGCCTCTGGGGTGTTAGCCGTGTTCCTATTAGCCTCAACAGCATTGCCATTGAGCTTGGTGCAACAGGACCAATCAGATGGTGAAGGTAATGACCGTTTATATATTAATTACCAACTTGAAGGCAGACATAACCTCAAAGTCACTGAAGCGATGATCAATCAAATGGAAGACTATCTTTATGCCAATAAAGACGCCTTTCAAATCGACTCTGTATATAGCTATTACTCAGCTGATAGCATTCAAACCACCATCTTGCTATTAAAAGATATCGAAACCCCGATGTCTGAGTTAAAAGCGCAAATCCGAGAAGGATTCCCTAAATATGCCGCCGCTTCACCACAATTTGGTTGGGGAAATGAAAACTCAGGATTACGCATTACATTAACGGGTCGTTCAACGTCTGAACTTATCAAGATTAGTCAGCAAGTTGTACCATTGCTGAGTGCGATTGACGGCTTAGAAGACGTGCGCTCTGAAGTGAATGCAGCGCAACAAGAGGTTGTGGTAAAAATTGACCGTGAAATGGCTGCTAGGCTTGACTTAAACCTCAATGAAATAGCCTCTCATATTTCAATGGCACTTCGAGGCTCACCACTGCGTTCATTCAGACACGATCCTAATGGCGAGTTACGTATCGAATTAGCCTATGATAAAAGTTGGCAACACTCTTTAGAAAAGTTAAAACAACTGCCTATTATTCGCCAAGGTCAGCGAGTGTATAACCTCGATAACTTAGCTGAAATCAATATTCAACCTCGTTTTGATACGATTAGACATTACAATCGCCAAACAGCCCTATCCATTGGCGCGAATGTCAATGACATCACTACAGAAGAGGCTCAAAAGCAAATTGAACAAGTCATGGAAACCATTAATTTCCCGTATGGTTATGGCTACAGTTTACGTGGTGGGTTCCAACGACAAGATGAAGACCAGTCGATTATGGCCGTCAATATGATATTAGCGCTAGCCATGATTTATATCGTCATGGCCGCTTTATTTGAATCCCTGTTATTACCAACAGCTATTATCAGCTCAATCTTGTTTTCAATCACAGGTGTTTTTTGGGCACTGTGGATTTCAGGTACGCCAATGTCAGTTATGGCAATGATTGGGATCCTTATCTTAATGGGCATCGTAGTTAATAACGGCATTGTATTGGTGGATCAAATAAACCAAATGACGCCCAAATTATCTGACTTATCAGACACCATTATTGCCATCTGTGTTACACGATTACGTCCAGTATTGATGACAGTCGCGACCACTGTGCTAGGGCTTGTTCCTTTAGCCATGGGAGATACTCAAATCGGCGGCGGTGGGCCACCATACTCACCTATGGCCATTGCCATTATTGGCGGGTTAAGTTTTTCTACCGTCACCAGTTTGTATTTAGTGCCTCTTTGTTACCAAGCGCTATATCGAATTCGTTATCAATCATCAGTTAAATTAGGTTTAGCTGACAAGAGAGCGAAAAAGCTGTTACCTTGGACTGTGTAATATGGATGCCTCATGCCTTTGTGCTAGTTAATCTAGCCAAAGGCGTGAATATTAAACCAGGACACAACAGATGAAACTAAGATTGTTCAGTAAATTACTCGCACTATCATTAATTAGCACTGCAGTTTATGCTGATGATGACCGCTTTAAAGATGTTCAAATCACCTCACAACAACTCACACCCACAACCTATATGTTTATCGGCTCTGGCGGTAATATCGGTGTATCAGCTGGTGCAGATGGCATATTAATTATCGATGATCAATTTGCACCACTCGCAGATAAAATCAGTCAATCATTAAATAAAATTCAACCAGGACAACCTAAGTACGTCATTAATACCCATTATCACGGCGATCATACTGGCGGTAATGCCCACTTTGGTGAACAAGGGATCATATTTGCTCATCACAATGTACTGAAAAGACTCAGTGCCAAGCAAGATACCCCAAAAGCAGCCCTGCCCATTGTGACTTATTCCGAGGATGTTGCCATTCATTTTAACAATGACACGTTAACTCTGAAGCATATGGGGTCAGGACATACTGATGGCGACAGTGTAGTGTTTTGGAAAAATGATAACGTTATACACATGGGGGATTTATTTTTTAAAGACCGCTTCCCTTACGTTGATTTAAATGGTGGTGGCTCTGTTATTGGTTATCGTGACAATGTTTCAAAGGTTCTGTCATTAATAGACAAACAGACACAGATAATCCCAGGTCATGGTTCGCTGGCCACTCAGGATGATTTATTAAAGTTCAAACATATGCTTGATGAAAATATTCTATGGATGGAAAAAGAGCTCACTGAAGGTAAAACACTAGCGCAAGTACAAGCAAGTGGCGTACCTGAGAAATGGAAAGATTGGAGCTGGGGTTTTATCACGGAGAAAAAGTGGATCGATACCTTATATAAAGACTTAAAACCTCGCTAATCATCTACTTATTTGAATAAAGCGATTCATTCTAAAAAAAGCCGCTTGTCAGCGTAGCAGTGACAAGCGGCTTTTTATTTAATGGTACCTAAAGTGCCATAGCACCCAATACACTGGTTTTAAATCTTTACCACCTATACCTTGAAACGGTTTTGCAAAATAGTATAACCATTGCCAAGACTGTAAAAATTGCTTGGCTTGTTGCCAAATAACCTCACCACCAGCTTGGCGATAAGCCGTTATCGCAGCCGAAATCTTTTCTTTATCATTTATGTAGCGGTATAGGCTATGCACATAAACTAATACATCTCGAATTTGTTGGTTCAACAAGGTGCCCTTTTGCTGATTGGCCTCAAAATCGATAAATTTAACTTCACCGGCATCCCAACTTATGTCGCGTAAAGCCGGTCTTCCATGTGCATGATCCATCAAATGCAAATGAGCTAAACCTTTGCTGGTATCATTCAAAATACGCTGTAATTCATCACTGGCTATATCATCACTTTCAAGCCAATCCCTAACCGTGCGCCCTGCATCTTCAACAACGAGATATCCATCGCCACTTGCATGTACCTTGGGAACTGGAGCACCATCGTTTTGTAAAAGTTTCAAAACTTGAGTTTCTTTGTATAAGGCTTCGGCTGAATCAGATTTTAAAAAGCGCATCGCTCCAGAAAGCTTTTCAACTTGTTTAAGCCAATAGCGCTTACCTTGATATTCAAAATGACTGATACGCACACCTTCATTTAAAATAAGCATTTGTGCGACTTTGTCCTGAAAAGAATGCATTTGAGTCATTTTTTGTCCGCCATACCGAATTAAGTATTCAGTATCTAAGCTATAAGACATAGACTTCAAATTTTTCGAGGTGAACTGGCTGACTTTTACGTCAGCGCATAAATAGTGCAATCACTCTATAATCAGTACCTACATACTAATAACAACAAGTGCACAATAGTTAACCAACGAATTGATATGTAGCATGGGATTTAAATCAAAAAAAAGCGCCTTAAAGGCGCTTTTTTAATAATGATTTTTTAAGACTCTAGCGGTAATGCTCGGTTTTCAAGCAAAACAGGAATGCCTTCAGTAATTGGATAAGCGAGCTTGTCAGCTTTACAAATCAATTGATCTGCTTCTTTATCAAATTCCAACTTACCTTTACATACTGGGCAAGCCACAATCTCAAGTAATTTTTTATCGAACGCCATGGAGGTTTCCTTGTTTAACTTTGACGACTTGTTCTAGTCTATTCAAAAATGCTTGATCAAAACTTTTATTAAGCTTCGCATTTACTGGCAGATACCACCAGTTTTGTTGTGCAAAATCGCGACATTTAACCGCATCTTTCTCTGTCATTATCAATGGATGCTCTTCAGAGAGTTGCGCTGATACCTGTTTATCAAATGCCTGATGGTCTTCAAACTCATGAGTTTGAACAATGTCGTACCCTAACGCGCTAAGACTATCGAAAAAACGTTGCGGATTACCAATCCCCGCCATAGCCACTGCGGGTTCAGATTGCCAAGATGAGGTATTAGAAGACGCTGCAGAGTCTACCCTTGTTAATGAACACGGTACTAATTGCATTGCCACTTCATCATTTTGCGCTGCACCACCATTGTTGATCACCCAATCAATAGTGTTTAATCGCCAAATGCCTTCTCGTAATGGCCCTGCCGGAATTAAGCATTCATTACCGTATCGTCTTTGCCCATCTACAATCGCAAGTTCGATATCTCTGGCTAAGGCATAATGCTGTAAGCCATCATCACTAATAATCACATCAACATCAAAATCAGATAACAACTTCTGCGCCGCGTCAATACGCTTAGCGCCAACCACCATGGGAACGTTTGTACGCGCCACAATCATGGCTGGCTCATCACCCACATCTACCGCTTTATCGGTTAAATTAACGGCTTTCACGCCATTAATTTTAACCCCGTATCCGCGGCTTATTACCCCAGGCTTATAGCCATGCTGGCGAAGTAAATCAATTAAGTAGATAACGGTAGGCGTTTTGCCACTGCCACCAGCTGTGATATTACCCACGACAATCACAGGCACAGGTAAAGTTTTAGCTTGTTTTATCCCGAGTGAAAACCCAAGGCGACGCAACCAAGTAATAAGCCCAAATAACCAGCTCAATGGCATAAGCAACCATTTTGCCGGATGACCTTGATACCAAATTTTGTTARCTAACGCCTGCATTTAATTACCAAATTGCATTTTATACAAGTTAGCGTAAACGCCTTCTTGCTCAACTAGCTCAGCATGCGCACCGCGCTCGACAACTTTACCTTGGTCGATAACAAGAATTTCATCTGCAGATTCAATCGTTGAAAGTCGATGTGCAATAACAATGGATGTGCGGTTGTGACGTAAGTTATCTAACCCATGTTGAATGGCTTTTTCAGATTCAGTATCTAAAGCCGAGGTTGCTTCATCTAAAATAAGGACAGGCGCATCACGTAACATAGCACGAGCAATGGCAATCCTTTGACGCTGTCCACCTGATAGCAAAACGCCATTCTCACCGACTTCGGTGTCTAAGCCTTCTGGTAGAGTTTCGATAAACTCCATTGCATAAGCAAGTTCAGCGGCTTTAACAATTTGCTCTCGAGTCACTTCACCTGGGTAGGCATATGCAATGTTATTCGCGATAGTATCGTTAAATAAGGTCACCTGTTGTGATACTAAGGCGACTTGATTACGCAAAGACTTCAATTTGTAATCATAAATACTGACATCATCTAAGGTAATATCACCTTCAGATACACCAGTGTAAAAACGCGTCATTAAGCTGGCAATGGTCGACTTACCTGATCCACTTCGGCCAACCAAAGCAATGGTTTTGCCTTGTTTTACTTCAAAGTCAATATTGGTTAACGCTGGCTTTTCAGTGTCTGGATAACTGAATGTCACGTTATTGAATTTCAAGTTACCTTTAACTCGCGCCACTTCATATTCACCCGTATCAGATTCAGGGGCGGTATCAAGTAGCTCAAACACGGTTGTACACGCTGCAATACCACGCTGAAACTCAGCATTCACTCGCGTTAAGTTTTTAATTGGCTGCAGCATTGCCATCATAGCGCCTAAAATAGCGGCAAAAGTACCCGCGGTCAGTTCTTCTTTTAATCCAGGAAATGTTGCGGCATACAGTACAAACGCAAGAGCAAATGAACCGATAATCATAATCACTGGCTGACTGATTGCTTGGGCGACAGCTAACTTCATATTTTGATGACGGTTAGAATCATTCACCTTGAAAAAACGATTAACTTCCGTTTTTTGACCACCAAACGCCAATACATTTTTGTGGCCTTTGATCATTTGTTCTGTTGTCGCTGTGACCCCACCCATAGCTGATTGGATTTGCTTAGAAACCTTGCGAAAGCGTTTACTGACAAGGCTTATAACTATCCCCATTAATGGGCCAATCACTAATATGCACAGGGATAGTTTCCAAGAATAAAAGAACATGATGGCTAACATTGCAATGACTGTAATCGAGTCACGTACTATAGAAATAAGTGCACTGCCGGATGCTCGGGCGATTTGTTCAGTATCGAATGTAACTCGAGAAATTAAATTACCACTGTTTTCTCGGTCAATATAACTGACAGGTAAGCGTAAATAATGTTCAAACACTTGCTGACGCATATCCATGATTAACTTAGCACTCATGTAGGATACACAATAGGTCGATACGAAATTCGCAATCCCCCGAAGTGTAAACATACCAATGACCACAAGTGGCGCCATTAACATAATGTCTTTGTTGGCATTAAACCCGCCGTGGGTCGGAACTTCTACGCCACCAACCACATTAGGCGTTTGACTAAAGCCTTCATCGATAAAAGGTTTAATGAACGCAATAAAAGCGGCGTCGACTAAGCCGTAAGTTAACAGACCTAAGATTGCTAACAAAAACATTCCTTTCATCGGAATGAGATAAGTAAGAAGGCGTTTAAATACGCTCGACATTTCGTTATTACTCGACATTTCGTTATTAGTTGTTGTCATTGATTACGTTAACACTTGAATAGCAAACAAAGGGTTATTCTACTCTGCTTTAACTTTCTCACCAAATCTAAACAGGCTGTTATACCAAAATGGCGCAATATCTGAACGATATTCACGAATAGCATAGTTTGATGGTTCAAAATCTATACTAATCTGACCCGAGTCACCGCTAACAAGTGTTTTAGCTCCTTTAAGTTTGTAACGATTTTGAATATCTTCTTTAGGAAATCCATATTGATTCGCGTAGCCTGCGGTAAAAATAACATGCTTTGGTGACACTGCATCGATAAAGTCTAGTGTAGACGATGTTCGACTCCCATGATGCGGTGCAAGTAACACATCAACGGGGGCTAATACGTCTCGCTTAAGGAATTCATACTCAGTTTCTTTTTCAATATCTCCAGCCAAAAATAGCCGCCGTTGAGTATCAATAATATAAGCAACACAGGAGCGGTTATTATCATTACTTTCAAGTGTATTAATATGCATCTCAATGGTTAAGTTAAGCCACTTTATTTGGTTATTTTCGCAAAGCATATGTGCTGGTGCTTCAGTAGCCAGCTCAGAGCTTAAATTAATACTTTTATCGATAACGGCTTGCTCTGCTATGACAATCACCTCTGGGTAATGTTTGGTTATGACATTTAACCCTCCAGCGTGGTCATTATCATTATGGCTCACAATGACGTAATCTAATTGAGTAACCCCTTTTGCTTGTAACATAGGGACAATAGCTCGCTCTGCATAAGAAAAACTCTCCCCATACGCGGCGCCTGTATCATAAAGTACGCCACGATTCCCCTGCTGCAGTAGTACCGACATGCCTTGAGCTACATCAATAACATGCGCTTGCCAATGAATCGGCTTTAGCGTTGAATCTGTAATGATTGGCTCATTATCGGCGTGCTGAAATGGATCAATGTGATGTAAAGTCCAATGCTGCACTGTCAACATGACAAAGGGAATACACAATAAACTTGATACGACTCGCCATGTTTTATCCACTGACCATTTTATTAAAAATAGTCCCATTATGAAGAAAGCCACACTCAAGATGAGATTATCTGGCAACCTCACTAAAGCGAGTGGCCAGGCGTCACTAAAGCCAATTAACCACTGAAAAGGGCTAAGTGACAAATCAGCTAATTGCATTACAGTTTCGCCAAGTATGTACGACCAGTTTTGTGGTATGGGCATTATCATCAACAGTAAATTGAGCACCAAAGCGATAATGCTTAATGGAATAACCACAAAGCTAAACCAAGGCACCATAAGGAAATTAACCCAAATACTGTGAAATGAGAAAATGCCAAACAATACCGCTTGCACCAAACCTAAAGCTAATGCCAACCGCCATTGCACTGCCCAAAATACAACACAAAAAGCCTTACATTGACTGATTAAACGTCTAAACCTGGTTTGGTGATCTTGAACAAAACGCTGATAAAGGCTTAGTTGTTCCCTATTAGAGTCAACACTATCTATACAATCAGTGCTATCACTTTCTTGTGAAAGCGCGGTTTGTTGTTGAAGCGAGGTATAGTCAATGGTTAATAAAATAATGGCCAGCGCACTAAAAGACAGCCAGAAACCAGCACTTAAACTCGCGAAAGGATCAATTAATAAAACAGCAAATAACGCCCAAATGAGTCGCTGCCATGTTGAAGCATATTGATTGACCATGGTGAGGACCACAAGTGCAAGCAACATCACCAAGGCACGTTGTGTTGAAATGGCAAAACCAGCTAAATAGCCATAACCCAAAGCAAACACAGTTGCTATGAGCATAGATAAAAGCAGATTCCTGCGACTAGAATGCGGCCAACATGTAAACAGCATCCCACGCGATAATAATAGAAAAAGTCCAAAAACAACGGATAAATGCAAGCCAGAAATAGCCACCAAATGCCCAGTTCCTGTTTGACGTAACTGCTGCCATTGCTGATTGGATAATAATGATTTGTCGCCAAATAGTAACGCCTGCATAACAGCGCTATTGTCTAAGCTCCTTAATACAGGTGTTAGGTTATCTATGATTGTTTGCCTAAAAGGCGCAAAATAGGCGACTAACTCCCCTTGCTTCACCGTGCCTTTTGCGACGATATGACGGCTTAATAGGTACTTTTGTTGATTAAAACCACCTTGATTAAGCGGGCTGGTAATCGGTTTAAGTCTGGCATTTAACAGCCAAGTTTGACCGACTTTTAATTCAGGCGGTTGCTGCCAAATGAGTCTATAGTAGTGGTCATAAAAGCGACTTTGTTCAGAAAGCAGCCGAATATCGAAACTTATCCAGTCGCTGTTTACGCTAACTAGTGATACTATCTCTGCCTTAAATTGTTTTTTGACAGGGATATTTGATTCTTGTGAAGAAAATAGTGAATTAAAACAAATAGAAACTAGCAACACTCCAAAAAGTGTTCCACTGATGAACGACCACTTTTTAAAAGTTACTAACACTATTATCAAAGTGATAGACGCCATCCATATAGGAAGTAGGCTTGGCAGCAAATTGCTAAAAAGCATACTGGCGCAAAAACCATAAATGAATCGATTTATCATTGATTAATTAAAGACAGTAATCGCGTATATGCCAAAAAAATTATTACAAAAATTTATGCCGAAGCCTGAAACAATACGTAATCATAAGTATTTACGTATATTTGGCAGCTTATTAAATGATCCCAATTTATGGACGTTGAATCGAAAATCAGCGCCTGGATCATTTGCTATTGGCCTTTTTGTTGCTTGGCTGCCTTTACCTTTTCAAATGGTTATTGCTGCAGGTATGGCCATTTATTTCAAAGTTAATATTCCCCTCGCCGTTGCGCTAGTTTGGTTAACTAACCCGATTACCATGCCGTTTATGTTTTATGCTGCCTACCTATTAGGTGCAAATATCCTCGGGATGGATACGACTGACTTCGCATTTGAAGCCAGTTGGCAATGGGTTGAAAGTTCAATCGGAACAATCGGTCCACCATTTTTATTAGGTTGTGTTATTTTGGGGGCAATTTTTGCGTTAATCAGCTTCTTTGTGATTAAAAGTCTATGGAAATATTCGATACTATTTAAGTGGAAAAAAAGAAGCTAACCTAAACCGTGATATTGAATGAAAAGCCAGCATTTAAGCTGGCTTTTTACTTTCTCAAATCGACTTTAAGCCAGTGCGATTGAAATGATAATACGTGAGAGTTAGCTGCACATATTTATTCAGCTGCTGATAATTTTCGATAAATCAGTACCACTAAGTGCAAACTTAACAGTCCAGAAAATGCAATGCAGAAAAACAGTAGCGCAATCGATTCAACCAACGTCGGGTTATCAGCATAATTCCACCACCACAACGGCCAACAGATAAGACTCAATACAGTAAGTTGCATCATACACGCTCGGCAACGACCTATCTTTTGCTTAAAAATGGACTCTTCACAGTCATTGCAAGACATCACCACTCTCCTTTATATACTTCAAGCAGACTCATAGGAAAGGTGCTCTTTATACAATAGTGCAAAGGCGCATTCATCCCCCCATTTTCCTTTGAAAAATATGTTTTGTATAAAATGCCCTTCTTTTCTAAAGCCGAGCCGCATCAATAGTGTCATTGACGCACTATTTTCAGCATCAGTTGTTGCGGTAATTCTATGTTTTTTCAGTACAGAAAATAAATAATCAATCACTGATTTCATGGCTTCAGTTGCGTAACCTTTTTTTTGTGCCGTTCTTGCTAAGGTAAAACCGACTTCAACCTGCTGCTCATCAACAAAATGTAGTGCGATATCACCAATTAACTGTTGCGAGTCTTTTTCAATCAAGGCCAATTGAAACCAAAGGCCTGCAACACCGAACATTTGGTAATCCATATTAGAAAAAAAACGCAGGGCATCTTCTTCAGTGTAATCATTCCAGCTTTGGTATTGAGCAATGATGGGATCCGCTCGATAAGCTGCAAAATTAGCTAAATCATCAGATTGAAAAGCCCGTATTGTTAATCGTTGTGTATTCAATTGCGGTACTTGAACGGGCTTATTGGTTGTCTTCATTCCTAATACCTTACCTTTTGTGATTGATTAATAGGTTAAGCATGTTTAATTCTCGCCACTAAAAAATCCACTGCGGCTTTGACTTTTGGCACATGGTAGCGGTGTTTTTGATAAATCAAATATACGCCAAAATCATCACTTTGAGTGGCAGACAATGGTGGCTCAAAGTGTAACTCAGTTAATTCATTACTGGCTAAAAACGGCGATAAAACCCAGCGTGGCATCATCAAAATACCTTGGTGTTGTTTTGCCTTTGCAATTAGCCACTCCCCCACATTGCTAATCGCTGCTGCTGGTGCTGATACGTCTTGCCACTGACCATTTATTTTACTCAGCCAAGGTACACGACCATTTGGTGAGCGATAATATAAACCTTTATGATCTTGCAGCTCTGATGGATGTGTTGGCGTTCCCATTGTGTCGAGGTATTGCTGAGTTGCAGCAGGGATAAATTGATTGTCCATTAATCTAATCGCCATAACGCGATCATTTGGGGCATAACCACCTCTAATAGCAATGTCCACATCATCACGACCAACCGAGGACAATTCATCACTAAGCTCTATATCTAAAATGACTTTTGGGTATAAGCGAGAAAACTCATCTAAAAGCGGAATAAGTACTTCTCTGCCGATACCAACCATGGCGCTTATTCTCAGCTTTCCCATTGGCTCTGTTTGATACGTTCTTACCGCTTCATTGCTTTGTTCAAGCTGTAGCAATAGTTGTGATACTTGTTGATAGTATTCAGCACCAATCTCAGTCAATGATACGGCTCTAGTTGACCGTTTCAATAACGTCGCACCTAAGCTTGTCTCAAGATCTGCCACTCGCCTTGATAATGAAGAAGCAGGTACCGAAAAGCTTTTGGCTGCGTGAGTAAAACTGCCAGTTTCTACCACTTTGATAAAATATTTAAGCGCTCTTAATTGATCCATACCCCACCCATTATTGTCATAAAAGCAATAAAGAAAGACAATTATCCCACTATATCTTATCAATAATCAAAGTAATAATACTGTTTATCTTATTCACACCGATACCTAATTATCGATCTCATTGAAGGAAGCAAAATGAGTACATTTACTGCAATTAACTTAGTCAAACGACCACAAGGCGGACCAATTACTCAAGATATTTTTGAAATCGTATCCTTACCAATGCCAAAGGTTAACCCGGGTGAAATTCTCGTAAAGCAAAACTATATGTCACTGGATCCCGCTATGTTTGGCTGGATGCAACCTGATACGGACAGCTACATACCACCAGTAAATCTAGGTGAAGTCATGCGCAGTAGTGGTATAGGAGAAGTCGTTGAAAGTCATCACCCTGATTTTAAGGTCGGCGATCGAGTCATGGGAATGATGGGCTGGCAAGAGTATTTCTGCAGTAATGGCAAAGGCCTAAATAAAGTGGATGCCCCTTTACCTGATGAAACCATTCTATCTGTGTTTGCTCTGCCTGGGTTAACCGCCACGCAAGGGTTATTTAATGTAGGTAAACCTAAAAAAGGTGAAACAATAATAGTAACAGGCGCTGCGGGCTCTGTCGGTTCTATTGTTGGCCAACTTGCTAAAGCTGATGGACTTCACGTCATTGGTGTTGTTGGTAGTGATGAAAAAGCCAATTGGATTGTTGATGAGCTGGGATTTGATTCAGCCATAAACTACAAAACAGCAAATTTAGAAGAGGAGCTCGACAGATTAGCTCCCCAAGGTATCGACTTATTTTTTGAAAATACTGCAGGTCCAATTCAAAGCCTGATAGTAGACAGAATGAACCCTCATGGCCGCGTCATGGTTTGTGGTCTGATTGCTGATTACAGTAAACAGACACCTGCGCTAGGACCAAGCTGGATGAATATTCTAAAAAGACGTATAACAGTGCAAGGTTTTACCATGCCAGATCATTTTGGCGAAATCCCTAGCTTATTAGAAAAGCTCACTCCTTATGTACTGCAAGGGAAAGTGAAGCATCGCTCACATGTACTCAATGGGCTAGAATCATCAATTGAAGGATTAAATTTATTTTTTAAAGGCGAAAACCAAGGCAAGTTAATGGTTAAGCTTTAATATCATCAGCCCCAATCATCCAGCCCAAATAGAGCCTATGTTTATTAAACAAGGGCTCTATAAACTAGGTGATAGTAGAGTCAGAGTGTAAATTACGATTGGCAATAAGTTCAACTGATGAAAGTAATCCTGCAATTAATGATTTCACTAGATCTTTTGAGCCCGAATATATTTGATGTTGCTGATTTGCCTGCAAATAATACAATGCATAACTTAAACGTGATGGTAATAAATTAGCGACTTTATCGGGAACCTCGTAAAAATAGTGTCCGGGATAGTAAAGTGCAGAAAGTTTATCCGCAATAACAATAGAATTATCTGACTGTAAAAACTGCGCCAATATCGAGTGAGACTCTGATCTAAACTTAAACTTGAATCCCTCAGTGAGATCGTTATTTTCCAGTGCTGGTTGCATACGATTGATATCTGAAAAAATTATCCCTGCAAAGTCGTGCTTTTCAAAACCACTCAACTCCATCCCCTCTTCAATCCACGCATTAGGAGTCCGACTGATAAAAATAGGCTGGCTTTCAATCAATGGTATTTGTCTAATTTCTTTTGGCGCATTAATTGGAAATAAATTAAGCCCAATGTGAACATCGCCATTAATGACTTGATCAAGGGTATGATCTCCCCAATGAGTAAAATTGATTTTTGCTTTGGGTAATACCTCAATCACTATTTCAACAAGATTTTTAGCAATAACATCAATCAGAGGACTACCAATGGCAAAATTAATCTCACCATCGAAATCTCCATGACTTAAAAAATCCTGAGGGTAAAAACGTTTATCTAATTGTATCAATTCATTCGCCAAACCCTCGCCAATTGTCGTCGCTCTGACGGTTGGCACTAAATGATTTTGGCCTTTGATGAATAAAGGGTCATCAGTAGCAAGACGTAATTTAGATAAAACCTGGCTCACTGCTGATTGAGATATTCCGAGTTTTGCTGCAGCCAAAGTTGTACTACGAGTGATATATAACTCGTTAAAAATTCTTAAATAATTTAAGTTAATTTGTTCTGGATATTTTCTATACATGCAGGTTTTTGAAAGTGTAAAACTTAATCCATATTAGCATACCTAATAGCCATTATAAGTAGCCCTCATCACAAATGTTAACTAGCATTTACACCGCCTAGTGTATTACGCACATCAGCTCACATATGTATCAAGGGAGAGAGAGTGTCCGCTCAAAGTAAAGAAGAAATTTTCAGCAAAGAAGACTTTGCCGTCGCCTTAAGGAATTATAGAAAGTCATACCGCTTATCTCAGCAATCACTTGCCGATGATTTAGCGACTAACCATAGCTTATTTAAAAACATCAATCAGTCAATGGTCAGTCTATGGGAAAAAGGCACTATCTTGCCTTCGCTAAATCGCAGAGTCGGTTTAGCCAACTTCTTCAACCAATGTTATCAATATGACGAACATGAATTGAAAGTGGTTATCAAGGCACGTAAGCACAAAACTGCTATTAATGAAAAACCGAATATTTATAATTATAATATCAATCAAATCAAAGAGTTTTGGTTTGATGAAATGACTGAAGATGAGAAAGCATTAATCTATAACGCACATGCGTCTCAAAGTGGATATGACTTTAATGAAACCATCGAACACATTGACTGTAAAAGACTAAAAGTAGTCTGCTTTTACTACAATAATTCAATCATCGGGCATTTGGCCTTTTGCGCAGCACAAAATGGTTTAATTAAGTTAGCCAGTGTGGTCGCTATCGATAAAAACATTAAAATGAATATCTTTAAATTCATCCAGACATTGTCATCTGACTTAATGTTAGTTATTCCAAGTTTTATTAAATATTACAGCCATATGCTCAATGATATTTACCTTGAAGAAATTAAAAATGACTCACCTATTACACTACACGCAGGTAAGAGTGAGGTTGTTTTCAATAACCCGTTTGTTAAGCACGTTTTAGACGGTAATGATGATTTAGCCTTGCTTCGTTTCGAACAGCACAATGACTAATCAACCTGTTTATCTCTGATCGATTTATTGCTAATCGATTTATAGTTAGTCGATTTATAGTCAGTCGATTTATAAGAGTTACGCAAAAAAGTATAGCGCCTTGGATAAACGATGTATCACAAGTCGCTGTCTTTTCTGTGTAAGCTTTACCGGCATGAACACTACCCAGATTCATCCAACAGCAGACTTAATCACTGAATTTAACATTGAAAATACATCAATAACCACTATTACAACTTGGCTTAATTAGGCGTCTACCATCTTATCAGCACTCACATTAACTAAGTCAGCCCAACTTTCTAGAACATTTATAGCCTGGTGACAATGATAACTGCTGCACTACTTCAGATAGATGCTCAGATAGATGTTCAGATATATGACTAACGTGTTGAACTATCTAATGCTGTTAAAGCGAATAACATCTTTATGTAAGCCATAAGCCATATTTACACCTGATGTATGATTTATGAAAAACTGAATCCAACCGTTATTAATTCCAGCTTCCCAGTCATTAATTTCACCGTAACGATTTAAATAGCGATTGACCTTTGAATTAATGCCTTCTTCAGTTTCTCTACCTGCCGAATCGTTATACCAAGTTGAAGTTACGATACCGTTTCTCTCATAGAAACCACATTCCCAATTATCAAAGACGATTTTATAAAATTCACCTTCTTTATCGGTACACTTTTCTATTTCAGAAGAAAATGACTCAAGTATGTTTAAACCTTCATCTAAACTAATCCCTAATGGAATATGTGGTGACTCTAATTGCATGATACTCCTTACGCATAACGCCACGCCAAGCGTGCAAAAAAATTGTTTGAGGAAATAAGCAAGGAACATACAAGGCTAACTGTATTTGGCCGTTCTTGAGCGCCTTTAATGTGAATTTATTCGTGATATTTACGAATGACAGCCACTTTTCCATCCTCAATTTCTAGTACTTCCATCATTGTTTGAGAGTACTCAATAGGCTGATTACTTTGAGGGTGAATACCTTTAGCATAGTCTTTATATCTAATGGCAATGGCTGATTGATTGAAAGCAAATACGTCTAATAATTCAGCTTTGTACTCAGTATGAGCACCTAAATAGAATGTCATCCCTTTACGCATATCACTTTTACCAGACGGTAAGCGAGAATCATCAGTAACCCAAGGCAAATGCGAGTGACCAACATCGTCGGTTAATAATGCTAAATATTCTTCTAATTCTTTTTTTGTAGCTGTCGGACTTTGCGTGGCGACCATTTTATCAAAGTACAACTTCGCAAACGCATCGAGATCTATTTTTGAGTCATTAGCTAATAACGAACCGGAAAACAAAATAGTCAATGAAAGTATCAATAGTTTATTCATAAGAACTCCTTTTCTAAGAATCACATAAGGCCCATTAAATGCTTGTTATGTATTTTAGTCAGTACCGTCATTTTTACTATTATTTGATAAAACATACCCAGCAACAGTACCAAGTAATGCAGCTAATGTTTCTGACTGAAAACTAGTAACAAGAGCTAAAATTAGAATTGTTGGGATGAATAAAACCACACCTACAATCTTTAAGGTATTTGGGCCAAAACCTTGATTTTTAGCTGTAATACGCTGGTTAATAATATACAGGCCATAAATCATTGCGACAACAGCACCACCAACGCCTATTAATTGAGCTACATCCATACTATTCAACTCCATAGCTTTGAAACAAATAACAGCGTATTAGCAAGAATTCCGATAAACCCCCTTAGGTACTTTACCAAAACTTGATCACTATCAGCTCTATTTATTAATAATTTTAATAACTTAACAGCCACCATTATCTAAATCAATCAGCTTAACTAAGGATAAAAACGAGAATTGAGTTAACCGAGAATTATTTTGGGTGGCCATGTAAGTAGCGCCACCATAAAAGACAATAATTTCAACAGCTTACCACATCAAGAAGAAGCAATTCTCGAAAACGCGAGGTTTGAGAGGGTTGCAATTCCTTCTGCATTATTAGGTTAATGTCGTGGCTACACTCGCGAGAAACCATGTTTATTTAATAACTCGCTCATTTAATATCACCGGGGAATAATAGTTGCGACACTAACTATACACCTGTACAACCGCCGCCAATCACACACAAATATATACAGATGTATAACAAAGGTAATTATCCTTGATTAATGATCAAAGTTTTCCTTTAACCAATTTGTCTCCACATGGAAAGCCGCTTTAAAAACCGCTACCCCGTTGCTGTAAAAACCTCAGTTCTTCTTCTGTAGATTCACGGCCTAACAGCATGTTTCTATGAGGGTATCGTCCAAACCTTTCGATAATCGCTAGGTGTTTTAGTTCAAATTGATAATTAGACTCCAAGCCATCTTGTTTAAATAGCGTTAATGCTTGCTGGTGAATCGATAGTGATTCGCTGTGCATGAAAGGCATATACAGAAAACTTCGCTCTGTCTGCTTGAGCCGTTTATCGTCACCACAATGAATAGCTTCTTGCGCCAATACTAAAGCCAGTGAGTCAGAAGCAAACGCTTTGGCTGAATCTCGATAAAGGTTTCTTGAGAATTGATCTAATACAATGATTTCTGCTAAACGACCTAACGCAGTATTACGCCAATGGAATAACTCTCCGGCGTTAGCTTGACGGTGAAAATGATTAAATTGTTGCTTAATCGTCGCATCAAATTCCTTGTCTTTTGTAAACCATAAACCCGAGTCAATATCAGTAAACCAAAACTGAATAATGTTGGCAGCATCGCCATTCAATTCATGACTTATTATGCAATTACTCATCAACTAATCCTTTATTGTTTTATTCGTCATTTATCTTCATTTTCATGAATAATTTCAGTAACTCAACAAATATATGCTAGGTTTAATTTAGACACTTAGTCATCTTTTACTAAGTCATTTGATAGTAGGAATTATGGACCTAATATGGCTAATACTCCCGACACGTCTTCCAGCAAGTCTATCAGACAAGATCCTCTTATCGAAAAAGTGCTCAAGCGCAGTCCTTCAAATATTGCAGAAACCTTTACTGATGAACAGCTCAATGCAATAAAAATGGCCTTAGGCCCTAATACTTGGGGAGGCCATTTTTTAGATAGTCGAGGAACCTTTAAATTTCCCTTTATCAAATGGCGATTTTATTACGTTTTTTTACTGGGTAAAAACAAGCGTGCTTACACCCGTCGAGAAAAGAATATGTCGATGTTGAWGATGTTTGCCACCATCGGAGGGTTTATTTTGATGAGTACCTTATTCGGCTTATTACTTTTATATCTATTGAAGTCTTGGTTAGGTATAGACCTATTTCCTGACACCTCTTTAGGTATTTGGGATGCTGTTAAAAGTCGATTTGAATAGCGAGGCTACAAAATAAACGCGCCTCAGCGCGTTTATTTTGCCTTTATCGGCCAGCTAAAGCTGTAGCAGGTGCTATTTTTGTTGCTTTATAAGCGGGGTAAATTGTCGCTAATAAACTCATGACTAACCCCATTGCCACAACAACTATGACATCTTCCTGTTGTAATTGAGAAGGTAAAAAGTCAATAAAATAAATATCAGAAGCGAGTAACTGTATTCCTAAAGTTTGCTCTATTGCACTGGCGATAGCACTCAGGTTCGTTGCTAACAACACCCCAATTACTGCGCCGATAGTGCAGCCTAAAAAGCCATTCAACCCACCTTGCATAATGAATATTGACATTATTGCTGGTCGTTTTAGGCCCATGGTCATCAAAATAGCAATTTCAGAGCTTTTGTCCCTGACAGCCATCACAAGCGTAGACACAATATTAAAACAAGCCACAGCAATCACCAAAGCCAGCACCAAATACATTACCATTCTCACAAGTTGAATATCTTGATACAAATGCCCTTGTGAGCGAGTCCAATTATTTAAATGTAAGTACTGACTTTGGGCATAGCCTAAATCTCGAGTAATGCGTGGCGCACTAAATACATTATTAACCGTGATCCTAAGCCCTGTTGCTGAATTGGCTGGCAGTTTAAGAATGTTAGCTAAATATGCCATTGAAACATAAGCCTGTGTTGACTCTATTTCGCCACCAACATCATAAACTCCCGCAACAATAAAGCGATGACTCTTTGCTGCCGACAATGTATTTGATTGGCTCATATCAGGCGTATACATGGATAAGGTATCGCCAATATCTAAACCCAATTTATCGAGTAACGAACGACCTAAAACGATATTATTTTCAGCTACTGATAAGGTATTCCATGTTTCTTCTGGCATAAATTCAGCAAGAGTTGAAACTGACTGCTCATATTTAGGCTCAATACCGTTAAGCACAATTCCTTGGAAACCACCCGGTTTTTGCACTAATCCCTGCATTCTGATAAATGGCGCTGTAGCAACAATATCTGGCATGTGTGTGGCTGTTTCAGCAATCGCTTGCCAATCATGTAGCGGCTCATTAACGCTTAACAATTCACCATGGGACACCACACCTAACAAACGTTGTTCTAATTCTCTTTCAAAGCCATTCATTGCAGAAAGAACCAGAATTAATACAGCCACACCAAGGGCAATACCAGCTGTAGAGGCAAAAGAAATAAATCCAATAAAACCATTCGATTGTCTAGCGCGATAAAATCGCCAACCTATCGTTAGCGGTAATAAAGACTTCATTAATGTTTGTCCGCTGCTGTTGATTGAACCGAAATATCAGCCATGTCTTGTAGTACTCCATCTTTCATTGTTAGCTGGCGATCCATTTTCGCCGCTAATTTATAATCATGGGTTACGACAACAAACGCTGTGCCAAGTTGATGGGCAAGTTCACGAATAAGCTCATATACACTATCGCCACTGCTTGCATCAAGGTTACCTGTAGGCTCATCAGCCAAAACAAGCTTAGGTTTGTTGATTAATGCTCTAGCAATGGCTACACGCTGGCGCTCGCCACCAGATAGTTGTGCGGGTATATGTTGAAGTCGATGACCTAGCCCTACTCTTTCAAGTAATGCCTGCGCTTCTTGTAACGTTTGTTTTTTATCACGACCTTGAATGAAGGCTGGCATCGCCACATTTTCAATCGCTGAAAATTCAGGTAATAAATGATGAAACTGATAAATAAAGCCTAAATCCTGATTGCGAATTTCAGCTTGTCTTGATGCAGATAGGGTATACAAATTCTCACCATCCAGTGTCACTTCACCCGATGTTGGAATATCTAAAGTCCCCATAATATGCAGCAAGGTACTTTTACCAGAGCCAGAACTCCCCACAATTGCCAGTTGCTCACCTTTGTAAACACTCAAATCGACATTTGACAGCACTTTTGTTGTCGTTTCACCGTCATGAAACTGTTTACAAACTTGGCTTACTTGCAGGATCACTGAGGTTTTATCATTCATTATTCATATCTCAAAGCAGTGGCAGGCTGAACCCGCGCAGCGGTTAATGCTGGATAAATTGTGGCAATTAATGTCATTGCTAGCGTGCCCACCACAATGATACTAATTTGGCTTAGTGATACCTCAACAGGTAGCATTTGCCCTGCGCCTAAAACTGATATGCCCAGCACATTTAAAATAATATTTAAATTCAACGTAATCATTACACCCACAATTGCACCAAGTGCGAGGCCAATAATGGCATTCAGTGAGCCTTGAACGATAAAAATGTTCATCACTGCTTGAGTAGTTAAACCTTGTGTTTTTAACACTGCGACATCGGTCGTTTTGTCTATCACCATCATCACTAGCGCTGACACAATGTTAAATGCTGCAACAGCAACAATTAGCGATAACATCAGCGACATCATGTTCTTTTCCATTTTAACGGCTGCAAACAAGTGTCCGAACCCTTCACGCCAATCACGAGTGGTAATGGATATGCCTTGTTGAGCGAGAACTGCAGTGATTTTCTCACCCACTTGCGGTGCAGAAAACGGATCAGCTAAATACACTCTTAGCTCGTTAATCTCTTTAGGGTTAATTCGCATTAATCGCCTTGCATCTTGGTAATGAACATACGCAAGTGCGGCATCAACTTGTGATCCCATTTCAAATACGCCAGCCACGGTAAATTTACGCTGACTAGGTACCGGTCCTAACGGAGAGTAAACCACTCCATCACCGCTTAATAATCTGACTTTATCACCAATATTAATAGACAGTTTACGGGCTAATTCACTGCCTAAAACAATGTTATAACTGCCAGCCTGTAATTGCTCAAACGCACTTGAATAGGTATTTGCGATAATTGCAGATAAGTCCTGTTCATATTCAGGAAAAACCCCATACACTTGAACAGCACTGATATTTTGATTGGATTGCACCATCGCCTGGGTGGTTACTGATGGGGCAATGCCATGGATACCATTTTGCTGAACAATAATACTGGTATCACCTTGCCAATCATTAAACCCAGCTTCTGAAACTAAAGTTAATTGCGGAACTGCACCTAAAATACGCTGTTTAAGTTGACCTTCTAACCCATTCATCACTGAGCTAACAATAATCAGTGCAGCAACACCTAAAAAGATACCTGATACGGCAAAAAAGGTAATGAAGGATGCGAACGCATTCGCTTTTCTGGTTCGCCAATAGCGATAGCCAATGAATAATGAAAACCGAAAGTTCATAAAGGAAACGGCACCCCGAGTGTAGAAAGTAAATATAACGGCTTAGTGAGTCTATTATGCATGAAAAACAGCCGTTTATTTACGTAAGCAGGCTAAAACTTGCTAAATGATAAAGATGGGCATGATAATAGGGGTATTAGTTTGATAAATAAAGAGGCAAACCTTGTTCACTGAATCTAACGCATATTTTACTGTGCCTCATCAATTCAATGTTTATTTGGAAACTTGGCCTGAATCTAACGCTATCCCAACAGAAGAGGATCTTCGCTCAATGCAGTCTGTCGGGCTTAAGCTGCTGTCAGAAGTCAAAGAACTTGAAGCCAATTGCTTATTGCAGCTACGTCAATTAGATAATGAAGCAAAAGCTGTGGTCGATTTTTTAAAATTACAGTCACGTAAAGTCGATTTAGTGTTACAGCATGTTTTAGAAAAAGAAGTGCAATCGGGTGAGCGTTATCAAGGTACCCAATTTGGTGGCAGCGGTATAAGCATCGTCAGCCCTGATCCCCTCACCATTGGCGATTACTTTAAATCTTCGATTTACATCAGCAGTGAACTCGTTGCGATATTATGTTTATGCCAAGTCAGTCAGTGCCAAAGCACCGAAAACGGCTACCTTGTGACATTCGAATTTAGCCAGATACTCGACTCTGATGTAGAGCAACTCGTCAAAGCCAGTTTAAATGTGCAGCAAAAAATGTTGAAAATGCGAAAACAAAGTCGCCAACAAGCCTCTGACTAATAATATTTGCCTGCAACTTGTTATTGGCTAGCTTATAATAGTAAGCCAATAATAAAGGCAATGAGGATGCTTGCTTTTATTCATATCCGTTACCAATACTTTTACTATTGAGTCCCTTATTAGTATCGGCTGGAACATCACACATTGACAGAAGTAAACTTAATAATTCAATGAAGAATTTTAGCGTTTTAACACCGCCTAGTGTAAAAAAAGGCCAACAATTTCAGACATTAGCAACACTAGGGGGCGTATCTCAAGCCATTACCCTGTCGAGTTTAATTCAGCAACATTCTGGCACAACTCTGATTGTCACAAGTGATACGCCAGCAGCGCTACAACTTGAAGTTGAACTCGGTTACTTATTGTCTCATTACGACGTCAATGTCTGCTTGTTTCCTGACAGAGAAACCTTGCCTTACGACAGTTTTTCACCGCACCAAGATTTGATTTCTCAACGGTTAGAAACCTTAGCGCAAATGAGCCAAACACAACACAATGTTATTATTGTGCCAGTTAACACGCTCATGGTTAAACTGCCGCCTAAATCATTTTTAACTGCAAATGTCATGTTGCTGAAAAAAGGCGACACTTATAGTCTCCAACAAGTAAGACAACATTTAACAGATACGGGTTATTACATTGTTGACCAAGTATACGAGCACGGCGAATTTGCGATTCGTGGTTCTATTCTAGACATTTTTCCGACGGGGTCAGATCAACCATTAAGAATTGAATTATTTGACGATGAAGTCGAGTCAATTCGTTACTTTGATGCTGAAACCCAGCGTTCTCAGCAAGAAATAGACGCAGTAAGAATGCTGCCAGCAAAAGAGTTTCCTACTGACAATGCCGGAATTGAAGGCTTTAGGCAGCGTTACCGTCGTCGATTTGAGGTCATCTCAAAAGAAGCAGAGTCGGTTTACCAGCTCGTGAGTAGAAACCTTATGCCTGCGGGTATTGAGAATTACCTACCACTGTTTTTTGATGAAACAGCCAATCTATTTGATTATATTCCAGAGAACACTCAGCTCATTACACTGGGTGATATTGAACAAGCAAGTCAGCACCATTTAAGTGAAATCAACAGCCGCTATGAAGACCGTAGAGTTGATCCTTTACGCCCCTTACTCGCACCACAAGAACTGTATCTGCTCATCGATGAGTTATTTGCACAATTCAAGCGCTATCAGCGCTCGCAATTTGCTCTTCCTAGTGATGAAAATAACAAAGCGCAACACGCTAGTGTGTCTGCGTTGCCTGATATCAATGCCAATCACAAGCTCAAGCAGCCATTAATCAGTCTGCAAGAATATAGTCAAACACATCAACAATTGGTGTTCTGTGCTGAATCAGAAGGTCGACGTGAAGCATTAATTGAGTTGCTAGGCAAAATCGATATTAAGCCTAAGTTGTTCAATCATTTAGATGACTACATCAAGGCAAAAGCTCCTATTGGGTTAATTGTCTCGCCGCTATCACGAGGCTGTGTTATTCACGATACGCCTAAAGGTGATATCAGCGTTATTTGTGAAACTGAATTATTCGGACAACGGATTTCTCAGCAACGACGTAGAGAAAAACAAAAGCAAGTCAGCTCTGATGTATTAGTCAAAAATTTAGCTGAATTAAAAGTCGGTGAACCTATCGTTCACCTTGAACACGGTGTTGCGCTATATCAAGGCTTAGTCACACTTGATACTGGTGGTTTAGTCGCTGAGTACTTACAGCTTGAATATACTGGCGGCGATAAGTTATATGTTCCAGTATCTTCACTGCACCTAATTAGTCGTTACAGCGTGGGTGCCGATGAAAGCCCAACCTTAAATAAACTAGGTAACGAAACGTGGGCTAAAGCCAAGAAAAAAGCCATTGAGAAAATTCGTGATGTTGCCGCAGAATTACTCGATGTTTACGCCCGAAGAYAAGCCAGACCTGGCGATGCAATGAAAATTGAAGCTGAAGAATATGCCCAATTTTCTCAAGGTTTTCCTTTTGAAGAAACTGTCGATCAAGAAACCGCAATCGAAGCTGTGCTTGACGATATGCAAGCGCCAATGGCCATGGATAGACTGGTTTGTGGTGATGTCGGTTTTGGTAAAACTGAAGTTGCTATGCGAGCGGCTTTTGTCGCGGTCAATGCAGGCAAACAAGTGGTAGTATTAGTACCAACCACCCTGCTTGCTCAGCAGCATTATGAAAACTTTAAAGATCGGTTTGCAGACTGGCCTGTCGTCATTGAAGTCATGTCACGTTTTCGCTCTGTAAAAGAGCAAAATGAGGTGCTTAAACAATTGTCTGAAGGCAAAGTCGATATTGTTATTGGTACCCATAAATTACTCCAAGCTGAAGCCAACTTTGACAATTTAGGCTTACTTGTCATTGATGAAGAGCATCGATTTGGTGTCCGCCAAAAAGAAAAAATCAAAGCACTACGGGCAAATGTTGATATCCTGACATTAACAGCAACCCCAATCCCACGAACCTTAAATATGGCAATGTCGGGGATGCGAGATTTATCTATTATCGCAACTCCACCAGCAAAACGCTTAGCTGTAAAAACCTTTGTTCGTGAGTACGATATTGCAACGGTACGTGAAGCTATACTGCGGGAAATACTGCGTGGTGGCCAAGTTTACTTCTTGCACAATAATGTCGAAACCATTGAAAAATGTGCCCAAGACATTCGCGAATTATTACCTGAATCTCGCGTCGTTACCGCTCATGGTCAAATGCGAGAACGTGAACTTGAGAAAGTCATGTCAGAGTTTTACCACCAACGATTTAACGTATTAGTATGTACAACGATTATTGAGACCGGTATCGATGTACCTAGCGCCAACACAATCATTATCGATCGTGCTGATAAATTTGGGCTTGCACAATTGCACCAATTACGGGGACGTGTGGGTCGCTCGCATCACCAAGCTTATGCCTATTTAATGACGCCACATCCAAAATTAATGAGCGCAGATGCTCGTAAACGACTCGCCGCAATTGATGCCTTAGAAGATTTAGGCGCAGGCTTTATGTTAGCCACACAAGATTTAGAAATTCGTGGTGCGGGCGAGCTCTTAGGTGACGAGCAAAGCGGCCATATTTCTAAAATTGGTTTTAGTCTATATATGGAAATGCTGGAATCAGCAGTGAAAGCATTAAAAGAAGGCAAAGAGCCGTCGCTTGCTTACATGCTAAATTCACAATGTGAGATTGAATTACGTATTCCAGCCCTACTCCCTGATGACTATGTGTCAGACGTTAATATGCGTTTGTCTTTATATAAACGTATTGCCAATTGCGAAACTGAAAAAATGCTAGATGAACTCAAAGTTGAATTCATTGATAGATTTGGTCTACTGCCAGATCCTACTCGCAACTTAATGGAACTAACCTTATACAAACACCAAGCAACAGCGTTAGGCGCCAGTAAGATTGAGATGCATGCCAAAGGTGGTAGCATAGAGTTTAATGACGACCATAAAATAGATCCTATGTTCATCATTGGTTTATTACAAAGCCAGCCACAAATTTATCGAATGGAAGGCTCAAATAAGTTAAAGTTCACTATCCCTGCTGAAACCAGCAAACAACGTCTAGACTTAGTGAAGACGTTACTAGAACAATTAGCTCAACACCGTATTGGAGAAACCCACTAGTGCTGCGTAACCTTGTTATATCAATTGCCGCTATCACAGCGATAAGTTCGTCAGTAAGTGTTCAAGCCAAGTCTTGGTTTGAAGTCGAAGTTTTCGTGTTTGAAAGACAATCTAACAGCCTAGAACAATGGCAAGAAAATGCCGCAGTTGCGCCTAATCGCAAAAATGTCGACTTAATTACCCCTATTATCAGTAACGACATCACTGGCGTTGCATTAGGCTTATCAGGCTGCACATCAACAGACTGGACAAGTGGCGAAGTTGATTGCCAAGATCCATTGGTCAGTGCCAATAAAACCACCTTCCCAAGTCAGGTGCCTTTTTCTATTGCTGCCGATGAGCCTCAAGTCGCCTATTTAGGTGAAGGGCCAATTTTATTAGCTGAGTCCCAGAGCCAATTTGCCGAGATAATCAGCGCTGTAAAGCGTGAACGAGACGTGCGTAGTTTATTGCATATGACATGGCAACAAGATATGCAGTCCCGCAACCGTGCCAAACCGATTCGCATCTACGCAGGTAAAGACTTTTCAGAACAGTTTGAATACGCTGGCAACCCAGTCACAGAACAGCAAGAAGATGAGTTTTCAACTTTTGACTTCAGTTCATCATTTGGCAGCTTTATTGATGAACCCAAAACGACTCCAGTGTGGGAGCTTGATGGCAATATCAATATTTACTTAAGTCATTATTTATTTATCGAAACACAACTTGCGCTTCGTAAACCCATCCAAAAAGAAGTGGTGCAAAATGATTACTATCAATACAGCACTCAAGTGGAAAATGAAAAAGTATTAAGTCCATTTTTGCAATCTATTCCTATGGTGCAAAACAGACGAGTAAGATCAGGTGAAATCCACTACTTTGACCACCCTAAAATGGGGATTGTGATGCAAATTAGAAAAATGGAACAACCGACAACCACTAAGCCAGAAGATCTAGTGATGGAAGACTCGCTTGAGGAAAGTACTCAACCACTTAGTGATGATACTCCGGCATTGATGACTGAAGGCAATGCAAGCCATGAATCATTAAAGTAAGCCTTTCACTAACTGAAACTAATTTAGTCTGGTCAGGTGTAGAGCAAACGATTCCGTTAGCATTAGCATCACTAAACCGAATGCACATGAACAAATCTGTTTATGTCATTCGGTTTTTTATTGGCCAGTTTACGCTTGTGAGTGTGTTATTTGATTGGCAAGTTGCTGGGCTTTTTGCCAACGCTCCTCACAACCTAAGGCGCTCATGACTTGTTCCTTATTTGCTTTAAGCTTGGTCGCATTAACACTTGGTGGTGTTTGCGGCCATTCAAAATTAGCTAAAAGCGTGTTAACACCTTCGGGGTCATTACACACTAAAATCATGTCACAACCCGCTGTTAAAGCCGCTTTAGCCCTACCGAGATAATCTCCCGCAAAAGAAGCCCCTTTCATGCCTAAGTCGTCAGAGAATATCACTCCATCAAATTCAAGCTCTTGTCTTAATACCTTTTGCAGCCAAAAAGAAGAAAAACCAGCAGGATTGGGGTCTAACTGACTATAAACCACATGCGCTGGCATCACCCCATTGAGTAATTTTTTACCCATAAGTTGCTTAAAAGGGACCATATCATGTTCAAATATTTGTGCTTGGCTTCGATTGTCTTCTGCCATAGCAACATGGGTATCCGCTTTAACACTGCCGTGACCAGGAAAATGTTTTCCTACTGCGGCCATCCCTGCTTCATTCATTCCTTCAATAAACGATTCAGCCAGCGCGCTCACTTGACTAGGTTCGGCACTAAAACTGCGTTTACCAATCACATCACTAATGCCGTTTACATCTAGCACTGGAGCAAAACTTAAATCAATGTCACAAGCAAGTAATTCAACTGCCATCAAAAAGCCCAGTTCTTTACTCCAGCTTTGCGCAAGTGTTATGTCTCCAGCGGCTGCGGGTAATATATCCCCCATGGCAGGAATAAGTGAAAAGCCCTCTCTAAACCGTTGTACTCGGCCACCTTCATGATCAACAGCAATCAATAATTCAGGACGTATTTGCCGAACAGATTTAATTAAGTCAATCAATTGTGTTTTATTAGAAAAATTGCGGGTAAATAAAATAATTCCGCCAACTTGTGGATGCGAGAGTAAGCTCGCCTCTTCTTCGCTAACGCTATGGCCAGCTAAATCCATCATTAAATAACTCACGAGAGCTCCTGTTTATATTGGCAGTACAACCTCATAATTGTTCATATTTATGAATAGTCACCCTTGAGTTCCCCCTTGCAATAACCTCAACTAATGTGAAGTAAGTCGCATAAAAAAATCTAATGAACGAACTCGTAAAAAGTATGGGATACTCAGTAAAATAACTATCGTGATTTGAACCTAGATTATGTTTAAGCCATTAATCTAAACATGTTTAGTGGCGACTATTATGCAGAGAAATCTCCTATAGAGAAACAGTTAATAACGAAAACAACCCGCCTATTACTTGTTTTGTTATCTGCATATAGTGACACATTGGCGCAGGCTATTATGCTGGCAAATCTATCTCACACAACACGACGAATATAATAAACGACTATAATAAAAAACGACTGAATTAAAGGTTGATAACAATGATTAGTGTATTTGACATGTTTAAAATCGGTATTGGACCATCAAGCTCCCATACTGTCGGTCCAATGAAGGCTGGTAAGTTATTTATGCAGCACTTAGCTGCACAAAATATACTTGCGCAAACCGATGAATTACGCTCAGAATTATTTGGCTCTTTAGGCCAAACGGGTAAAGGTCATGGTACAGGTAAAGCGGTCATTCTTGGATTAATGGGCGAAGATCCTGATACCGTTGATACTGACACCATCGACGCTATTTTAGAGCAAGTATCAGCCAATCAAACCCTAACGATTGCAGATGGACGAACAGTCAAATTTACCCGTGATCACGGGATTACTTATCATCGTCGTAAAAGTTTACCTGCTCACGCCAACGCAATGACGCTATATGCATATAGCGAAGGCAGTTGTATCTATGAACGTACTTATTATTCTGTCGGTGGCGGTTTTATTCTAGATGAAGATGAAATCACCCAAACAAATGCCTCACCTGCAACACCCATAAAATCAGCCCCTTATGATTTTGATTCAGCCACGCAACTTCTTGATGTGTGTTGTGAAAATGGTTTAAGTATTTCGTCATTAATGATGGCCAATGAACTGAGTATTGCTTCTGAAGAAGAGGTAAAACAGGGCTTATGGGACATTTGGCAAACGATGAAAAACTGCATCGAACGTGGTTATCAAAAAGAAGGCATGCTACCTGGTGGCCTTAAACTTCGTCGACGTGCACCAGCTTTATATCGCCGCTTACAAGCCGAAGGCCGTAATAATATGGATCCATTAACAGCAATGGATTGGGTCGATTTATTTGCGTTATCAGTCAATGAACAAAACGCTGCAGGCGATCGCGTCGTCACCGCTCCGACTAATGGCGCAGCTGGCATCATTCCAGCAGTGCTTTGCTACTATCACACCTTTGTGCAAGAAGTGGACATTGATGTATGTTGCCGCTACTTATTGACTGCCGCTGCTATCGGTATTTTGTATAAGAAAAATGCTTCTATTTCTGGTGCTGAAGTGGGTTGTCAAGGCGAAGTGGGCGTCGCTTGTTCAATGGCAGCTGCAGCACTAACAGAAATTATGGGCGGCACTGTAGAGCATGTAGAGAATGCGGCAGAAATCGGTATGGAGCATAATCTTGGATTAACATGCGATCCTGTTGGCGGATTAGTCCAAGTACCGTGTATTGAACGTAATGCAATGGGCGCAGTAAAGGCAATTAACGCCTCTCGTATGGCATTGCGTGGCGACGGTAACCATAAGGTCACACTTGATAAAGTGATAAAAACAATGATGGACACCGGTAAAGATATGCGTAGTAAGTACAAAGAAACGGCCAAAGGTGGCTTAGCAGTCAATATCGTTGAGTGTTAACCATAATTTAACCCTAACCAATCATGCATGAATCAATGACATCTTCCAAAGAGGCTTTTTAGCCTCTTTGTTTGTTTTAATCGGTAACGTATCTACAAGCATCATTAAAGCACTATCAAGACAGCTAACCTACAAAACTATAGTAGCGATCAGATTTCAGTGTTATCCAATACTCAAAGCACTACACTCTTGGTAAAGGTTATCAATCGCATAGTCATAACTCGCACTTCGATAACTCGCTATTTTAGGAATTTAATACTGAGTTAACCATTACTAAATGTCTTTTTAATTACTAGTAACGCCAAGTCACCTTAATATTGTCTCATTGGTAATGAAGTAACTAATGTGTATAGAGTTCAAGCCGCAATTTATACACACCTCCCATATTTCAACCATAAGGCTTAATAAAAGCAAACGACAAAACAAAAAATCCTTAAACGATTACCTTTCTATGGAATTTACAGGAACATTTAATGAAAATAAGAACAGAAGCTGTGCTCACTGAAGAAGATGTCATTCGCTACGGCCATGTTCATTTTATCTACAAGCTTACCGTTACATTTAAACCGACTCATGTAGAAATAAGTGGCTCGCAAGAAACGATTAAACGGTTCTTAATCAAGCATTGGTTTGCTGATGATTTTACTGCTTACAATGACTTTATGGTTGAATACTTAGCACACCTAAAAGACAATAAACCGCTGATGTTAAACAAAAGATTGAAATCCGCCTCAAATGCGGACTAATTAATATGCCTGTTTTTCTAACTAAGGAACTACTTCAACCTAAAACTTATACAAACAGCGTAAATAGTTACAAGCAATAACCTCCCTCAAAAACACTCACTCAATCTAGGCTACTTCGGTAGCTTTTTTTATGTCTGCAATTTAGTAACTACAGCGTAAATACATCACTAATGCTCACTATAAACGCCAGTAAAGCTTAGTGAACCTTCGTTTAATAACATACCCACATCGAGTCACCACCTACTGGTAGAAAAAATCAATCCAAGTGGAAAACTCCTTATCAATACCGACTTTAACTTACTAAGGAAACATCATGAAAAAATTAATAGCGACTATCGCATTCACCTTAACCCTAACAGTAGCGCCAACAATTCAAGCTGATGTACTGGCTCCTATTTCTAGTACATATGGTCACGTTAAAACTTCATTGAATTTTGATATGACGCATACCGAAAATTTTAAGGCTTCAAATGGTCTTGAAATCAAAATCCACGCTTCAAAAAGCGACGACAACCGAGTGTTGGTGATGGATTCAAGCTGGTCTCCTTTTGCTTACCTTACCAGTGGTATTACTGAAACAAACGCTAAAGAAGCTGCAATGGAATATGCAAACACAAAAAGCATCGATGTTCAGCTAAGTAACCCTGAGGAGTACTACCACAACGGCTCTTACGGCTACGCATTCAACGTCGAAGCTAAATAACATTAAACAACTCATGGGCCAAGCCCTCACTAACTCGAGAGAGAAATACAATGAAAACATCTGTAATCGCTTTATCAATCGCCTCTTTATTTGCTGGTTCTGCAATAGCTTCAACAACAGTTGATGTATATTCAGAACATGCTGACTCAAAGAACCACGTTCAAAGCCTTAAATTAGGTCATCAATTTGATTTTGGAACTGGATTGTCGATTGAAGCAAAAACTGATAAATCATTTGAACTTGGTCTTGAGCATCAGTTCTTTATCACTGACGGTTTCTACCTCACTCCAAGCGCTAAATATCTGTTCAACAAATCAGACAACTTCCATGCAGAACGTGATGGAACATTCACTATTGATGATGTAATTCCAGGTGGTAATGGGACACGTGAAGTCACTGGTTATCAAACTTTCGATACTATGGGTGAAGGCTCAGATGTAGCAATGTTTGGACTTGAAGCTGGTTATAGCTTTGATTTCGGCTTATTTGCAAGTGCTCGCTACCGCATGGAATATGCACAAGAAAACACAGGTTTCAAAGTTCAAATCGTTGAAACAATGGATGGTGGCTCAAATGTAGTTGACCAGTTTGAATTGTCATCTCAAAGCAAAATTGCTCGAACTGATTTAACAGTTGGTTATAACTTTGAATTGGTTTCACTAAAAGCAACTGCTATTCACGAAAGTGAAAAGAACAAAGATTTGGCAAACCTTTACAAAGGCATCGGTGCTAAATCTTCTGATTGGTCCTCTGAAGTTCGAGCAACATTCAATGGCTTCGATATTGTTAAGCCATATGTTCAATACACAGGTAAAAAGCTATATAGCGGCCTTAATGACGAAGCTATTCGTGTAGGTATTACCGCAACATTCTAAGTTCTCTCTTGCCAAGGACGGCAAATCCTTCTTGAGGTAATGATGAAAAAACTACTATTAGCTTTACCACTTTTATTTTCTGTTAACGCAAATGCAGAAAGCATCCATAGTGATTTACGCACTTATGGTGATGTTGCTCAAGTTGCTATTCCACTAACAGGCTTTTTCGTTGCCTGGATGAAAGATGATACTGAAGGAATGTGGCAATTAGGTAAAACGGTTGTTTATACACAAGCAATCACTGAAGCAACTAAATATGTTACTGATGTTACTCGCCCTTGTGGTGGTAAACGTAGTTTTCCAAGTGGTCATACATCGGCCGCCTTCAGTGGCGCTGCTTTTTTGGATCACAGATATGGATTTAAATACGGCTTACCCGCATACATTGCAGCGACTGGAGTAGCCTATTCAAGAGTCAAAGCGAATAAACACTGGAACACTGACGTCATTGCTGGTGCGTGTTTAGCCTATACAGTGAGTTATTTTGTGACAAGTCGATATCGAGACCCTAACTTGACCATTGCACCGGTGTTAATGGGCAAAGATGCCCAGGGCATAAAAATCAGTTATACCTTTTAATGTCTTTAACACCTATCACTGAAGTCAGATATCTTACATCCCAAAAAGTAATGACTTTTATTACACATTACCTGTTAACGTAGAGGAAATTTAGCTCCTGTACTGTTTTAAGTAGATTGTTTTTATTAAAGAATGCGTATTTATCGCCAAGCCTGTATTACTCAGGTAATATCAATTTACAGCAATCCTTTAATTAACCAACTTTTATATGAGCTAATAATATGGATGATTCAGCTAAATTAGAGTTTGCAAGCCTAATAACAGATCAAACGAAACTACTAGAGTTAATTGCACAAGTCCCTCATCAAGCCCTAAAACAATATCCAGCTTTACAAAAACACCTCGTCATCCAGTCAGAACGTAATAAAGAATTACAACGAGCAATTAAAAATGGTGATTTCACCGAACAAGAGTGGAACTTGTCTTTATACCGTTTGCTAGACAACTTAGGGTATGAGATGGTTCAGACCATTGATACGACGATTTTGTCTAATCGTGTTATTCACTTGGTGGGCGCTGATATCCATTCAATAGAAACCTTGTCCATCCAAGACATTGGCTCAGAAGTACTTTCAGAAATTTTGATTAAGATGGCAAACAGTGTCATTGATACAACTAAGGTTAAGGTCATCAAATACCCTTGGTTAGCTGAGAAAGGTAGAATTGATTTCGGGTTTTACGCACAGCTAGATAAAGTTTATGCTGCATGGGTTGATGGCTTTACTTCACATTACAAACTCAATATGTGGTGCGAAAGTAATATTGGGACTAGAGCACCGCAATCGTGCATAAAGTTTTTCAAAGAACATGGTAATCCATCCGAGATCAAAGAATGGCTAGAGTGGAAATCAACCCGATAAATTAACACTCAAACAAAACCCTATTCATCTATAAACTTATCCTAAAGTGGCGACGTATTAAGTCGCCTTTTTCTTGTTCAGTAGAATGAAACGTTATACAGCGCAATAAAACTTGAATGTCGAACCAAATATCAAAATACCAATTCAATTTATTGGTGAGCGTTAGCTGACGTTTAAAACATTTAAGCTTTTATCACTTCCTTTCATTTATTACTTCATTTCACTACTCACTTCATTTTAATAATCACTATAGCTAACAGTGATGCTTAGTAACAAGCAAATTGGCAATATGAACCCAAGACGAAATATTGACTACCAACATCATCCTTTGAAGCAAGTTTCAGAAAACTTAACTAAGTTTGATGACATTGCCAAAGACGGTTTACTACTGAGGTTACTATGACAAAAACACTTATGGCTTTACCAATGCTTGTGGCTCTGAATGTTAATGCGGCAGAATTTCAAAGCCGTGACGAAGCATTTGTTGATAATGCCGCTCACCATGCGATTACGATTGAGAATTGGGATCAAGGTGAAAATGCAGCATCTACTTTCACTAATGCATATAAGTTTACTCACTCTTATAAATTGAACACTCAGGGCAACCATGAAGATTTAGGTACGGGTCAGATGAACTTCGACAACATATTTGTRGATGATGTTGATGGACAAATTAGCCTCAATACATTTTTACGTGATCGCGTTAAAAATCACTCAATGGTAGTGCTTAAAAATGGTCAACTAGCACACGAACACTACTGGAACAATATGAATGAAAATACGACCCACCTTGATATGTCAGTTACAAAGTCATTCACTTCGATGGCGGCTCAAATTGCTGTTGCGAATGGTCAATTGAATATGTCAAAACGGGTTATCGAATATCTACCTGAACTAAAAGGCACAGCTTGGGAAACTGCAACAGTTCAAGAAGTTTCAGATATGAGAACTTCAGTCGTCATCAATACACCGCCTCACTTTTCATGGGACCCAAGAATGACAACGGCGCAAAGTTATAATTCTCTTGAAGGTGTAAAAACTTATCCAAATGGCATTAATGATTACTTTCAGTTAGTAACTAAATTTAAAGGTTCTATGGGTGAAAAATACACTTACCAGTGTGTCAACACAGAAGTCCTCGGTAAAGTTGTTGAGGTAGCGACTGGTGAAAACCTTGCCAGTAACTTAGAAAGACTGTGGCAAAAAGTAGGTGCTAAAAACGATGTTTATTTGATGGCTGGACATGCTGGTGATGCAATGGCTTCAGGCGGTATGAATGCATCAACAAAAGATTTAGCACGAATTGGCAAGATGATTATCAATGATGGTAAAAACTATAATGGTGAACAAGTTTTACCTAAAGCATTTATTGATAGTTTAATGAGTGGTAATGATGAAGTTCGTGCAGCTTGGAAGTTAAGCAAAGAAAGTGCGTTGGCTGACGGATGGTATAAAGATCAGTTCCGAGTTCTTAATATCGGCGAACACAAAATCTTAGCGATGGTAGGTATTCATGGACAAGTTCTCGCAATGGATTTTGATACTGATACTGTGATTGCAATGAATGGTGGCTATCCAATCTCAGAAACACCAAGAATGGCGATTTCAATTTTCTACAAAACAATTCCAGCCATCATCGAAGCATTAACTGAGCAACCTATTGGTGCTTATTTAGATGAAAACGGTGACGTCGTTATTGTTGGTGAAAGCAATTAATTTATCCTCAAACTAAAGGCTACCAACTTGGTAGCCTTTTTTATCTCTAGATTTCACTAAACATTCCTCAAAAGCCTAGTAAACCCCATCGTACTACTATAACCACAACGTATAAAACCCCTTGTAAGCCATATCGGCGCTCTAGGCGCACCTTACGATAAACATTTAATTTACAATAAAATTTAGAGAGAATACCATGAAAAATACATTGATTACCTTATCAATCGCTTCCCTGTTTACTGGGTGTATTGCAGCCACAGAGCTGCCCACTAAAGAAAAGGTTTCACCCAGTGATTTAACTCAAGTTAATTCGTTTGTGAGTGGATCATTGAACAATAACAAAGAAATAACTTTAATGGGTGGGGTTGCGGGTCAATATTCTGCTGGAAATGGCTTCTTGAGCTTAGTTGAACACAAATCAGCGACCACCCATGAGAATAATCGTTTAGCTCAAGATACCCGAGTTCGATATTTTCAAGTGTTCGATGCTAACTTCATGTCCACTGAGCAAATTGGTTACAGCGTTGATTACATGAAGTCTTGGAAAATGGACACAGAAGCAATTGGATCAGACACTCTAGCATTGGGGGTAATTAGCAAATATTCACTAACCGACTCATTATCAGTATACCCTAACGTTGCTTATGTCATCGGTAAAGCTAAGGGGAGCACTGGTCAACAAAGTGATGTTAAAGGATTCCAGACTAACTTATTTGCAAGTTATGCCATCAACGATTCAAGCTATATACTGCTGCAACCTCAATTTCAGCAGGTTAAATTATCGTCAAATACACAAAGTACATCAGCTGACGTTAACACTTTTAAGATAAAAACGGGCTTTGGCACTTCTATGGATGAAATTGGAAAATGGTGGCTGGAAGTTTCCCATACTTACACTGAAAATAATGCTGAAATAAAATATGTTGACCAAATAATAACTGGCATAAATAATGATCATTTATTTGATGTCACAGTTTCATACTATTTCTGAACCCGAGTTCTAATTATTATGCCAAGGATGGTAAATGTTAACGACCTTTGAAGCGAACAAAATAAGTATAAATACTCTCTTTAGGAGTTACATAAGTTATCACCCATTTTTAGCGGCAATCAGCCTGTAAAGAGACAAATCAACACCAAATAGCCAGCAATTATAATACCGTAAAATTAATTACCCTGTTTTTGGTTAAATCACGAGCATATTGATTGTTTTTTACATAAAAATGCCTTTATATGATGAAAGCATTCATCAATAAAGAGTAATCAATGAAAAATATTATCTGCGATATCGATGGCGTTTTACTGCACGACAATAAACTGATCCCCGGAAGTGATAAATTTATCCACAGAGTGCTCGAGCAAGGCAATCCACTGGTTATTCTTACCAACTACCCTGTTCAAACAGGAAAAGATTTACAAAACCGCCTTGGCGCTGCTGGCATTAATGTTCCTGAAAGTAGCTTTTACACTTCTGCAATGGCAACGGCGGACTTTTTAAAACACCAAAAAGGCAGTAAAGCATACGTTATTGGTGAAGGCGCCCTGACTCACGAGCTTTACAACGCTGGCTTTACGATTACTGATATTAACCCTGACTTTGTGATTGTTGGTGAGACTCGCTCATTTAACTGGGACATGATCCACAAAGCGTCCCGTTTTATCGCTGATGGTGCTCGCTTTATTGCTACAAACCCCGACACTCATGGTCCAGCATACAGCCCTGCTTGTGGCGCTTTATGCTCACCGATTGAACGGATTACCGGTAAAAAGCCATTTTATGTAGGCAAACCAAGCTCATGGATTATACGTTCGGCGTTAAACCACATCAAAGGTCACTCAGAAAATACCGTCATTATTGGCGACAACATGCGCACCGATATATTGGCAGGTTTTCAAGCGGGTCTTGAAACGATTCTAGTCACCAGTGGTGTCAGCCAAATGGCAGATATCGACAAAGAACCGTTTAGACCTAATCATGTGTTTAAATGTGCTGGCGATATTGACGTCGTTTAATTTCCGACAAAAACGCCATTTATCTACTCAAATCATCCACTCAGCTAAAATTAGCCTCTTAGGTATCAAGATCTCTGAGGCTAACTAGCATAATCCCATATTTACATCAGCAAAAAAGTTATTTAACAGTTTAAATAACTGAATATTTCTCTGATTAACATTAGGTAACATAATTTCAAGCCTTCTCTATTGAATGCAATATAGGCTTGATTCATTATGCCTGCATAGTAAAACCGCATTTCTACTACATTGAGCGGTTTTAACTCGGATTAAGACTAAAAATAACAATAGGACAACCTATGAAGCAATTGCTGCCATTTTGTGCGTTAGCACTCATCACGGCTTGTAGCCCACAAAATGCCCCTACTGCTCCGAGCCAAACGGAAAAAAACACCTCAGCGGTATCTACAGATACAAAAGTAACGTTTGATGAATCTCGTTTTAGAAACGATATCAAGACCTTATCATCAGATGAGTTTGAAGGCCGCGCCCCGACAACAAAAGGAGAAAAACTCACCCTTGATTACCTATCTGCAGCATTTACTGAAATGGGTTTAACAGGCGCTTATCAAGGCAGCTTTTTACAACCGGTTCCTATGGTGAGTTATACCGCAAGTGAAGACCAAGCTATCAGCTTGGCGGGCATTGATATGCATTATCGCCAAGATATTGTACTGGGAAGCCGTCACGATAAAGGTGGGGTTAACATTAAAGATGCGCCTTTGGTGTTTGTTGGCTACGGAGTTAATGCGCCAGAGTATCAATGGAATGATTATGAAAACCTTGATATGAAAGGCAAGATAGCGGTCATTTTGGTTAACGATCCAGGTTTTGCTCACCCAGAGTCAGATAAATTCAACGGCAAAGCAATGACGTATTACGGCCGCTGGAGTTATAAGTTTGAAGAAGCCAGCCGTCAAGGTGCATTAGGTGCAATCATTATCCATGATACGGCTCCTGCATCTTATCCTTGGTCTGTTGTTGAAAACAGCTGGACTGGTGCACAACAAGATCTTGTCTTAAATCAAGCAGAGCAAGATAAACGCGTTGCTGTTGAAGGTTGGATGACAATGGAAAGCGCTAATGCCTTGTTCAAAAAAGCAGGATTTGAATTGGAACCATTAATGGCACGTGCTGCAGATAGCGCGATTCATCTTGAGTTAAATCAAACCGCAGATATTCAATTTACCAGCAAGGCTGAATACGCAGACAGCTATAATGTGGTTGCAACTCTTGAGGGGACTGAAGCAAGTGATGAACACATTCTATTTACTGCTCACTGGGATCACATTGGTATAGACCCAAGCAAAGATGGCGATAACATCTATAACGGTGCATTAGATAATGCCTCGGGAACAGCTGGGATAATGGAAATAGCACGTCAATTTGCTGCACAAGCCAAAAATGGCCAAGGCGTGAAACGTTCATTAACTTTTATAGCAACAACAGGTGAAGAACAAGGGCTGTTGGGATCGCGTTACTATGCTGCAAATCCAATCTACCCGATTGATAAAACCGTTGCTGTATTCAACCTTGATAGCACTAATGTTTATGGCAAGACGCAAGATTACACCATTGTTGGCAAAGGCCAGTCAGAACTTGAGCGCTATTTAATTGATGTAGCAAATAAACAAAACCGTCACGCTACTCGCGAACGTAACCCTGCATCAGGCGGGTTTTTCCGCTCAGATCATTTCAGCTTTGCAAAATTAGGGGTACCAGCGGTATTTGCTGGTGGCGGTAGTATTCCGCTAGATGACGAGACTGCAGAGTATAAAAAAGCGATGCAACAAAAAATGAAAGGATGCTATCACAGTGTTTGCGATCATTATCATGAAGACTGGGACCTTTCTGGCGCTTTACAAGATTTAGCCGTGTATTTTGAATCAGCGAAATCTTTAGCCAATAACGATGATTGGCCAGGCTATTATCAAGGTTCGGAATTTAATTCGCTTAGACCAGCAAAGGACTAACCTTGCTAATTTTGCAGGAATTAATAACGTATTGAGCTAATCGTACATTGAGTTAATCCTGCAATGAGTTAATAGCATTGGCCTTTAACAATATAAGTCGTTTTAACTGTATCTTTAATCAATATCCCTTGAGTTTGTATACCTCAAGGGATTTTTTGTATAAAACTACCTCAAGATCTCCCTATTAAAATACCTGAAAAATTTAATCACTTTCGATTCCACAATCTTAAAATTCTTGGGCTATCTACCCAGTCAAAATAAATATTCATCAATGGTAGCAACAAAAAAATAGATAAACCTCAAAAACAAGGCCAACAAAAACAGATTTAACCAACTGAAAACCCAATAACATTGACGATTATTCAAAAAATACAGTTGAACCTTGAGAAAAATACTGTCAAAGTAATTTCCAGATAAAGATTATTAAGTGTAGATATAGCGATTCTGGAGCCAAATTATGTGTTCAATTTTTTCAATATTAGATATTCAATCAGACGCAAAAGAATTGCGTCAAGTGGCTTTAGAAATGTCTAAGCTACTGCGCCACCGTGGACCCGACTGGTCAGGTGTTTATGCTGACGATAAAGCAATTTTGGCACATGAACGTTTGGCGATTGTTGACGTAGACCACGGCGCACAACCGCTAATTAGTGAAGATGACAACATTGTACTGGCAGTAAATGGTGAGATTTATAACCATAAACAGCTAAAAGAAGAGCTAGGCGAAAAATACCGTTATAAAACAAACTCAGACTGTGAAGTGATTTTAGCTTTATATCAAGAATACGGCGTCGATTTTTTAGATAAACTAAACGGCATTTTTGCGTTTGTGCTCTACGATAAAGCACAAGATGCATTTCTAGTTGGCCGTGATCATATGGGCATTATCCCGCTTTATTCTGGTCGTGACAGTCTAGGTAACTATTACATCGCATCAGAAATGAAAGCGTTAATGCCGGTATGTAAAACAGTAGAAGAGTTTACACCAGGCCATTACCACTATTCTAAAGACGCAGGATTAACCCAATACTACCAACGTGATTGGCAAGATTTTGAAGCAGTAAAAGACAATGCCGCGAGTAAAGAAGAATTGCGAGATGCTTTAGAAGCTGCGGTTAAACGTCAATTAATGTCAGATGTACCTTATGGCGTATTGTTATCAGGCGGGTTAGATTCATCAGTTATTTCGGCAATTACACAAACCTTTGCTAAACGTCGTATTGAAAATGACAGCGAAACTGATGCATGGTGGCCACAGCTACATTCATTTGCTGTTGGTTTAGAAGGCGCACCAGATTTAATCGCAGCTCAAAAAGTGGCCGATGCAATTGGCACAATTCACCACGAAATCCATTTCACCTTCCAAGAAGGGTTAGATGCGATTAAAGAAGTTATTTATCACCTTGAAACCTATGACGTTACGACTATTCGTGCAGCGACACCAATGTACTTAATGGCCCGTAAAATTAAAGCGATGGGCATTAAAATGGTGCTTTCAGGCGAAGGCGCTGATGAATTATTTGGCGGTTACTTATATTTCCATAAAGCACCTAATGCACAAGCATTCCACGAAGAGTTAGTACGTAAACTCGATAAATTACACCTATTTGATTGTTTACGAGCAAACAAAGCCATGGCGGCCTGGGGACTAGAAGCACGTGTTCCATTTTTAGACAAAGAGTTTATGGATGTCGCTATGCGTATCAATCCTGAGGCTAAAATGTCAAAAGAAGGTCGTATTGAGAAAAACATTTTACGTGAAGCATTCGAACATGCATTGCCACATGAAGTCGTTTGGCGTCAAAAAGAGCAATTCAGTGATGGTGTTGGTTACTCTTGGATTGATGGCCTTAAAGACATCGCTGCAGAGCAAGTGGATGATTTACAATTAGCCAACGCTAAATTTAGATTCCCGTACAATACGCCAGAATCAAAAGAAGCCTATTACTATCGTTGCTTCTTTGAAGAGTTCTTCCCATTAGAGTCAGCAGCAGAAACAGTACCGGGCGGGAAAACGGTCGCTTGCTCTACACCTGAAGCATTACTTTGGGATGAGAGTTTACAAGGCATTAATGACCCTTCAGGTCGTGCTGTTAAAAACGTCCATGACAGTGCTTATTAGTTGTTATAAATAACCTATTAATAAAAAGCCATCGACTGTCGATGGCTTTTTTATGTTTGTTTTTATGCTATATTTTCAATGCTAGTTTAACAGTTACTTATAAACTCAATATTTAAAGGATTAAATAATGTCAATTAATGCCGCTTTTATTGGACAATTACTCATGGTGCTTTGGGTGCCATTTACCATTTTTATTACATGGAGCAGTTATAAATTAGGGAGTAAAAAAACCTCTTCACCTAAGTTAGCCACAGCGATTGGCTTCTTACTCGCATTCTTTCCACCTTTAGCACTAATTTATATTGCAGTTTTGGTCATGATTAAAGATAATTCGCCTTTAGAACCAGTAAGTTGATGTCTGCAATCTTATAATCACTGCTCCAGCTATTTTTAAAGGTTTTCCATGTCTGATGTGACAATTTTTCATTTAGAAATGACCCATGCAAGTCAATTAAACGCAAAATCAGATGCTAAAGGTTTAATTGTCACTAAAGCCAAGCTTCCCCAGTTTGAATTCAATCGGTTTCTATATCAGTTTGTTGGGGAAGCGTGGGAGTGGACCGACAAACTGGGCTGGTCAGAGCAACAATGGAAAAGCTATAGCGAAGATCCTCACTTACATTTGTACGTTGCTTACTTTGAAGGTTCACCTGCAGGCTATTTTGAGCTGCAACAACAATCCAACGGCCAAGTTGAAATAATGTACTTTGGACTAGGAGTAAGGTTTATCGGTAAGGGAATGGGCGGCTACTTACTTAGTGAGGCTATAAAGCAAGCTTGGGCACTACCAAATACTAAGCGAGTATGGGTACATACGTGCTCTTTAGACCATCCTAGCGCCTTAAAAAATTATCAGGCTCGCGGGTTCAGCTTATTTAAAACAGAGACTGAGCAATAACAATATTTTGAAATAATGAGATAGAGCAATCACTCCGTCGTCTCAACTGCTACTTAGTTTGCCCTCACATATGTTTGTAATGGATCGGTGGGTTTATCAATTAACCACTTCAGAAGGTAATCATTCGCCTAGAAGACAATTCATTTAGGCGACGCTAATCGTTGAGATAGTGCCTGTATAAGCTCTCTTTTTTGGTTGTCGGTCATTTTATGCCACCCCAATATTTCATCTAACCTTCGGTGACAACCCAAACACACATCTTGCTCATCTAAACAGCAATTGCCAATACAAGGTGAATTAACGATCGTATTTTGTTGATTTTCAGCAATGTTATTAGTCTTTAAGTTGGCCATTTTACTCTGACCAAACGGCATATTCGTTGCCATTATTATCACTAAAATGAAACCTTTTCCCACCAGGAAAGCTAAATACAGCTTTAGTAATCAATCCACCAGCAGCCAAAATTTTACGTTCACTGGTTTCAAGGCATTGACTATAAAGCACGATTAACGGACAACCTTTTTCAAGGTTAAAGTGAGTTGATGACAAATAGAAACCACCATCAATGCCAACGTCCAAAAAGCAGCTGTATTCAGGGCCATAATCTTTAAAGTGCCAACCAAAAGCGTCAGAAAAAAACGTTTTTGTTTTAGTAAGGTCGTTAACCGGTATTTCTAAGTAATTGACTTTATGATGATTTGACATAAGCATTCCCTTAGTTATTGGCGAAATGGTCATCCAGCCCAAATTAAGCGATAAGATGTCGAAAAAGTTGATTCTGATTATCCAAAATAGTGGATTTATCAACGGATGTCGAATAACTCAACTAAACTTACTGTCCGGATTGATGAAAATAATGGAATAAAAAGCCACCTTAATAAAGGTGGCTGAGGTAATATTTGAAGCATTTAAATAGCGCCAAATACACACTTAACAGAGGCTGTTAGCGTGTTAAATAACGAATTGTTATTAGGCCTGAAGCACTGCTGCAATTGCCCCGATGACACCGCCAAAAACACCGCCCCACACCACTAGCCAGCCCAAATGTTTACGTATCATTTCTTGAACAATATCTTTAACCATTGTTGGAGTTAACTCATCCAAACGTTGATCGACAATGTTAGATACTTTAGCTTGCAGATCAGCCATCACGTTGGGCTGTTCAAGTTCATTAACTAAAATCTGATTGAACTCTTCACTCTGTGTTAGTTCAGTTAACGACGCTTTCATCTTTTCAATAAAAGGCTCTTTTAAAGGTATTAGGGCTTCAGTACCACCGAACATCGACAGCATTCCGCCAAATGAAGAGTTTTCTACCGTATTAACTAACGCATCAAATGACGGTTCAAGATCAACTTTGTCGATCACTGGCGTTAAATCAATGGCTGATGCACTGTTCTCTGTTAAAAGGCGGTCAATATTTTCTTGAGTAAAAAATTGCGACATCATTAAATGCTTAATGCCTGCTTTAAACTCCTCAAACCGTGAAGGGATCACACCAGAACCATACAAACCAGGGACTTTTTCAAAAAGCATATGCACAGCTAACCAATTTGTTATCGCACCAGATAACGCAAATAACCCTATAGTGAACACTATAGGTAAAGCGGCAACATAACCTACCAATACAAATAATGCAGCAATGATGTTAGTGACTAAACTCTTATTCAACCTAAAACCCTCAGACATAAAAAAACCTTTGGCATTTTATCAATTTCCAAAGGCTAGATGCTAGTTTACAAGCTAATTAAATCAACGCTCACTTACATATCGGAATGGTATAAGTACATCCCTTCCGTCTCGGTCATGTTAGTTAAGTTTTTCTCGAGTTCGTTATCGAGCACTTTAGTTCGTTTAACCAAAATAACCTCAGTACCATCAGCTAATAACTTGGCCTTAGCAATGAGTTTAGCGGCAATGCCTTCGCCACGTCTGGCTGAATCAACATAAACATCGTCAAAGTACCAAACAGGTTTTAGCAATAAAGAAGAATAAGACGGGTAAAGTTGGATGAAGCCAAGGCAATGCTCTTGTTCCCAAGCCAAAAATATCATCGAATCATTTTCTTGTAGACGAGTTCTCACAAAATTTCGACAATTTTTTGGTTCAGATTTAAACCCCATACTTTGACGGTATTCATCAAATAAATTGACCAATACATCGGTATCAAACTCTGAAGCCAGGCGGATTTGCATTGTTTCGTCCTTGAAAATGTTGTTGCTGTTCACTTGCCATCCTTTATCGCTACTGAATGATACAGCTCAATTGCGAAATAAGTCAGATGAGAGTTCATTCTACTGTTATAGCAGAACAGTCAGCTCAATTTTAAAATAAAAATCTCATTAATACATTAGCTTAAATTGAAATACTACTTTTGTCCATTTAAAAACAAAAGTGAATCTTTTTTGTAAAAATATTTAAACAAGCAAGTAACTGAACGATAAATTAGATAAAATGTCAAAATATTCACTGTCTAAAACCAAAAGAAGCAGTCGTACTATGATGTCGTTGTTGACTAAAATGAAGCTCGCCTATTCAAATCGCCCTCGTTACCAAAAGGCCGCGATAACAATTTCATTTATTTACTTATTATTCATTTTGACTTTAGGCTTACTGGTTCCGTTTATAGCCTCAAAACAGCTTCCAAAAATTCTTGAGGAACAACTTGGCAGACAAGTAAGCCTTGAAGATATTAAAATCAACCCATTTACTTTTGAAGCCAGCTTACATGGTTTTTCTATCGCGGAGAAAGACAGCACAACTGACTTCATTTCTATCGAAACGCTATCGGTTGATTTTCTCTTTTGGCAGTCGTTATTTAATCTTAACGTTACCTTAGATTATCTCACTATTGAAGGAAGCCAGTGGGCAGTCACTCGCCTAAATACCCCTTCAAATCAATTTAACTTTTCCGATATTCTTGATACTTTAGCGGCTAATAACAACAGTTCGGAACCAACAGAAAGTGACAATCAAGCAACGCCGATAGCACTTCACCTTAACCAATTTGAGTTAAACAAAGCGCGTGTTAACTTTGACGATAAGGTAACACAATCAAGCCTTACCTACCCTAATATCACAATTAACGGTCAATTGATTAAAACCGATGCCTTACTGGCTAATTCAGTCGATGCAAATAAAATTAGCCTGTCTATCACTGATGATAAAAAAGGCGTTTTAGCGTTAAACACTCAATTTCAATTGTCGCCTATATTAGCCAATGGTCAGGTTACATTGACTCAAATTACTTTGCCGCAATATTGGTCATTCATTGACAGTATGTTTGATGTGTCATTAACGTCAGCAAACTTGAATGTTTCARCTGATTTTGCCATTTCTGAACCTGTGGTCTCTCAACTTGAGACAAATGTCGACTCATCAGAATTACCCGTTAATATTGAGCTCACTAATACTGATATTGCACTTGATAATATCGTCACAAAAGATACTGAACGTAATGTCGCAACCATAAGTTTATTAGCATTAGAAGGTCTTAGTGCTTCTTCTAAAGACAAACTCATCGATATCCCATTATTAACAACCAACAATGCTGACTTTTGGTTAACGGTTGCGCCTAAACGAATAAACTTAGTTGAGTTGTTCACTCCTAAACAGCAGCAAGCAGTTAATACACAAAGTAAAGATAACGCACCGGATAACCAAGCTACGGCCAATAATCTCAAGAGCCATGACAATAACAACAGCGCGCAACAATGGCTGGTCACGCTGCATCAATTCAAACTTAATGATTACCAGTTTGAACTCACAGAAAGTGTGGCAAACAAAACAAGTAATTTCTGGAAGATATCCAATATCAATTTATCAACAGGTGTTATCAAATCAGATTTATCTGTGCCGATTGACTATCAACTTGATTTATCGATTAACGATCAAAGCCAGTTCGCCTCACAAGGCCAGCTCGATGCAAACTTGATGAGCATTGAAGCTGATATTGATTACCAGAATATGGATCTTACCAAGCTACAACCTTACATTGCTCCTTTTATGAATATCACCTTAGAGGATGGATTATTTAATACAAAGGGCCACGTCAGTGCCAACAATCAGCAAAAGCTCATTTTTAAAGGGCAAGCATCGGTATTAGATTTAAAAATAAAAGATAACGTATTAAAGCAGCCCTTACTCAACTGGGATGCAATGAAGATAAACCAGCTTACATTCGATAATTTAGCAAGATCATTATTAATCGATGAAATCCAATTTAACCAGTTATTTAGTCGCTTAGTCATTGCTGAAGACAGAAGTACTAATATTGCAGACTTAATCGTACAGCCAGCCAGTAAGGGGGTTGAAGATATTGACCAATCAGACAATGCGTCAAAAGAAGCGCCTATTGATGTCGAACTCAGTTCAACAGGCTCAACTGAGCCAGCTTTCGCTATTAGCATTAACCGTATCGGATTAAAAGAGAGCTCTGCTTTCTTTGCGGATAACTCACTTACACCTAATTTTGCTTCGGGTATAGAGCAGCTAACAGGCGAAATCACCCAAATTTCAACCAATCCACAAACAAGAGCATCAGTGAATCTTGAAGGTAAAATTGATAAGTATGCGCCTGTCACTTTAAAAGGGGATATTAACCCGTTACTCGCTAACCCGTATCTTGATCTTAATCTTGCTTTTAACAAAGTAGAATTAACCTCAATCAATCCTTATTCAGGAACCTATGCTGGATACTATATTGATAAAGGCCAACTCTCACTGGCTCTTAACTACAAGCTTGAAAACAATCAATTAGTGGGTAGCAATCATTTAGTTGTTGATCAGTTACAGCTAGGTAAGCCAAGTAATAGTTCACTCGCGACCTCACTGCCAATCACCCTTGCTATTGCTTTATTACAAGACAGGCACGGGGTGATTGATTTAGGTGTCAATGTAGATGGCGACTTGGATTCTCCAAGCTTTAGTTTTGGCAGCATCATCATGACAGCCATTACCAATGTGATAACTAAAGCGATTACTGCGCCATTTTCGTTACTTGCTGGCCTTGTTGATAGTGATGAAAAAATGGATAAAGTGAGTTTTGAATATGGTCAGGCCATCATTGATACCAATCAACAATCGACGCTTAGTAAACTAGCAAGTGCACTGAATGACCGCCCATTATTGATGTTAAACATTAAAGGCAGCGTAGATTTAGTTAACGACCAACATGCGCTTCAGCAACAACAACTGCACAGCAAGCTAGCTGCACTCGCCAAGCTCGATATAAGTGAACTACCAGCCAATTTATCTGCGAGTCAATTTCCAACTCAAGGTGAGTTAGTGACAGCATTAATGAACCTATATCAAAATGAAACTCAACAAGATCCACAACTCGTCAAACAACAAATACAAGCTGAAGCACCAGAAATTACAGCAGAAGAACTAGCAACAAGATGGCATATCGCACTGTATAACTTAACACTGAATCAACAAAACGTTACTGAAACAGCACTGGGTCAACTTGCCCAGCAACGTGCTAAAGCGGTTAAAACCTATTTGGTTGAGCAAGCACTGATTGACCCAAGTAGAGTGTTCATTCTTGAAAGCCGGGTACATATGGAAGAATCAGAAGCACAGGCAATACTGACTTTAGATGCTAATTAACATTGCCGAACACCTAATCCTAGTAATGCAATTGAGCCTTAACCTGCAAGGATAAACACGTTAAGGCTCACAAGTGACTATTATCTGTGAATAACATCACGTAAACTGTCGCTAAATTTGAATGTAAGTGCACTTTTATATGCTGCATTCATCCACAAATATAATTAAATTGATTCATCCAGTTTAAAAAGGAAGCAGTATGTTTGTTATTCGTTGGATCCTCGGTCGTATTATCTTATTAGCTAACTTTATATTTCCAGGTAAAAAACGTCAGCGCCCAGTTGCAGAGCAAGCAAAAATCGATGAGCAAACAAAAGGTTTAGCCCTTTACCAATACGCGGCATGTCCATTTTGCGTCAAAGTACGCCGTGCGATTCGCAGACAAGGTTTAGAAATAGCGATTGTCGATGCCAAACAAGATGCCAATAAGCAGCAGCTCATTGAGCAAGGTGGCCAACTAAAAGTGCCTTGCTTAAAAATAGACAAAGATGGAAAAACTCAGTGGATGTATGAATCCAATGACATTATTGCTTACCTAGAAAAGCAATATGCATAGTCAAAACGTCAGTAAAGCCTATGGTCGCAGTTTACTTTTGTAGGCTGCGATAAAGCTTCTTTACAGGCGGGATAACACCTTGTTAATTGACACTCTTCTCACCAATACCGAAGTGCTCAATTCGTTATAAATAACTATCAATAAAAATAAATTTCGTTTTTAATAGACACAGTTGATTTTAGAAATAGGTAAAGGGATATTCAGGTGCTAAAGATTTTTGCTATTGCAATCAGTATTGTTTTATTAACTGCATGTACTTCTGCCCCTTTGGAGCCTGAAGCTTATGCAGGACAATTCAAAGATAAATTTAGCACTTCCATAAAAGGAGAAGGTATTAAGCTTTTTACTTACAAAGCAAAAGTTGCAACGGCAAGTGACCGTGGCATTGAAGACCCACTCCCCCACCAACAAAGAATCGATCGCCGCCGCCAAAACGCACGAAGTTATGCCATTGAGCAAGAACAGCGTGCAGAACGATTAGAGCTTTGGGGTCAACAAGTTGAAGTCGGTTTACAAAAAACCATCGACATGACTGGTTACTGTAAAGAAGGTTACATGATCCTTAACCGAAGTGTGAGTGAAGGCCGTGGAGAAATCCGTGGCGAATGCAATGACGGCGCAACTGCTGAAGATATTGAAAAATTCAGCCGCAACTTTTAATTAACGCCTTAACTTCAAACACCCATTAATCTATAGCTAAGTATCCTATTGCTTAATTAAAAGCGGCATTAACTGATTCAACACTGCTTTATTCGCCCACAATAGATTATATAAGTAGTTTAACTATATCCTGCAGCCAGTTTGAGCTAAACTTGGCTTAATCATTTAAAGCAACTATGAGGCACTCTTGTAGTTGTGAGTTAGACAGTAAAGTGCCACCGGCACCATTAAGCGAGTTAGCAAGTCCCATGAACAGAAAACAGCAAATGATCAAAAAGACCGCTAAGCGGGCTAAAGCGAAGCAAAATAAAATCGTTAAAGATAACCCACAAAAAAATCCAAAAGTGGGGTATATCTCGAAAGCCGTTCGCGCTCAAATGGAATTAGAAGAGCAGCAGAAATTAGCTGAAGCGGCACAAGCTGAAGCCTCGCCTGAACAAGCCCAAGCTGAAGAAAAATAACCGCAGTATTTGTTATCTAATTAGATAAAAATAAAGCCCAGAAACGTCATAGTTTCTGGGCTTTATTATTTAACAGGCCTTATTTTGAAATATAAGTTACTTATCTTTTGATGATAAAGGGTTTTCTAAGTCACCATCTCGAATAATCTCTTCACACAAAGGCTCTTCATTTAACTGGGCTAAATGCACATAAGATGACGATTGCGGTGAAGAGCTAGGACTCATTTCCAGTTCTATTTCACTGTCTTCAGTTTGTTGGGCTTGTTGATGCAGTTTCTGTTCATGCTCTTTATTGGTAATTTTATCAATGAGTCGATAACCAACCCAAACCCCACCGATACCAAATAAAATAGAGCCAACCGCCTGTCCAATCAGTACGCCATACACCCCACCAATTTGGGCGCCAAAATACACAAATGGAATTGTACCTATAGTAGCTTTACCTACATTAAAGAAAGTTGAGTATTTCGCTTTGCCCAAATTGTTAAATGAAGCATTAGCAACAAATAAAATGCCATTAAATATAAAGAAGATAGCGATATAATTACAAAAGAATAAAATCAGTTCCTCAGCCTCTCCTTGCATATCAAATGCCGACACAATTTGATGTTTAAGGGCAAATAAAATAATCGACACACCTAATACAAATACCACACAAAATTGAATGGCTTTTGTTAAGCTTTCTCTGACTCGGCCAAACTCAAGTGCGCCATAGTTTTGACCGATAATTGGCCCCACTGCGCCACTAAGAGCAAAAATCATCCCAAAACACACAGGGATTAATCGTCCTAACACAGCCCAACCAGCTACATAACTATCACCGAAGTCAGCAATGGCTTTAGTTACTACCGCATTACCTATCGGTGTCGCCACATTGGTTAGCATTGCAGGTAAAGCAATGGCAAAAATAGTTCGAATATCTTCCACAAAATGTTGGCGATTAAATTTACCCAACATTTTATGTTTAACTACAATGCCGCGAGCAGAAATAACAAATACCGCAATACGAGCAAATACTGACGCTACAGCTGCCCCTTCAATTCCCATACTTAATGCAAAGATGAAAATAGGATCAAGGACTAAGTTAACCCCACCACCTGCAAGTGTAGACATCATAGAGAGCTTAGCATCACCGATTGCTCTTAGTGCCCCACCAAGCGCCATCGCTAAACAAATAAAAGGTAAAGAAGGAACTAAAATGCGAAGATAACTCTCAGCAAGTACAGCGGTTTCGCCAGTAGCTCCTACCAATGCAAGTAACTCAGGAATAAAAATAAATACCGTAATGGCAACAAATACACTGGTGATTAACGAGACAACGGCACTGTTTAATAGCATCCTTTTAGCCAGAACCATGTTCTTAGCACCAACGGCTCTCGATACCAGTGCACCCAGTGCTATCGACAACCCTATGCCGATTGATGTCGTAAAAAATGAAATAGCGCCTGCATAGCCAACCGCAGCAGCTAACTCCACTTCGCCTAATAAACTTAAGAAAAAGATATCTAATAAATCGACCACAAACAGCGCTGAAATTCCCACTGCCGCCGTTGAGCTCATGACTAAAATGTGCTTTAAAATCGACCCTTGAACAAACTTAGCTTCGGTCATGATTTCCCTTCTGATTGATGTTGCTCTAATTCACTACCACAGTGATGACAAAATAAAGCCTGTAAATTATGACCACGAGTACCACAATTGCTGCACTTTCTTAAATCTCGCTCAGCAACCATTTCATGTGATATTTCAGCGGTTAATATTCCTGTAGGAATCGCAATAATTGAATAACCAATTAGCATGGTAAGTGAAGCAATCGCCTGACCTAAATTAGTCTGTGGCGTGATATCGCCATAACCAACGGTTGTGATAGTCACTATGGTCCAATACATCGATTTTGGAATTGAAGTAAACCCATTTCCAGGTCCTTCAACCACATACATTACGACGCTTAATGCCATTATGATCAAGCTCACTGAAAAGAAGAAAATAAACACTTTCCTGCGAGACTGAATCATCGCTTTTAGTAGCAAGTTTCCTTCACTGAGGTAGCGCAATAATTTTAATACTCTAAATACCCTAAATAGCCTTAATATCCTGAACGCTAATGAGACGTTTGCCCCTGGGAATATCAATGCTAAAAAACTCGGTAAAATCGACAGTAAGTCGACAATACCGTAAAAACTACGCATATAAGCCCAGCGGTTGATTGAGCCATAAAGCCGCAACAAGTATTCAATCGTAAATAGCCAAGTAAACGCCCACTCAGCATAGTAAATTGCTTGGCCATATTGTTGATGATAACTGTCGATGGTATCTAAAATTATCAGTAATACACTGAATAAAATACAAATGATGAGTCCGATATCAAACCATCGACCTAGCTTAGTTTCCGTGCCAAATATGACAGAACGTATATGCCGTTTTAATGGCGTGTCTTGCTTTTCTTCTGACGTCATAGTTCACTCAAAAATGACCATTAATTAAGTACCGCATAATATGAAAAATACGGTATTATCTTTGTAAATAATAAATTCATTATGACAATTATTGATGCTTCTGCTAGATTGCTTAACGAATTAACCTCATGTTAACACTATTAATAATAAACATATCGAAAAAACTGCTTTTGGAGACTTCATGTACTTGGTTAAATACCTCTTTTTGCTCGCCATTATCACGCCTACTTTCGTCAATGCTTCAGTCGATCAACTTATTAAAGCAAAAGTAGACCTCGTCGTGGTGAATAAATCTGAATCAAGTATGTCGATTTACCATCAGGGTCAAAAGCTAAAAACCTACCGCATTGCCATGGGCGATACCCCTCAAGGACATAAGCTTAAAGAAGGCGACCAACGAACGCCTCAAGGAAGATACACGTTAGATTATAAAAAGTCTGATAGTGCTTTTTATAAATCTATCCATATCTCTTACCCAAATGAAGAAGATCGCCTGCGAGCAAGTGCCTTAGGGGTCAGTCCTGGTGGCATGATCATGATCCATGGCCAAAACCCCAACTCACCTTTAACACCTGAGCAAGCGCAACAGTTTAATTGGACCAACGGCTGTATTGCTGTAACGAATAAAGAGATGGACGAATTGTGGCGAGTTATCGAAGAAGGAACTCCCATTGAAATTTGGCCTTAGCCAGTGCATCGTTTTTCCACCTTATAACCATAAAAACACCTTCAGGATCCCTAATGAATTATGCTCAGTTACAGCAAAGCTGGCCTGAATTTAACCAGCGTATCACTCACTTCCTACATCAATTAGGTTTAGCAGACTTAGCTCTAAAGTGCGATCATTGCGCCCTGAGAGTTAATAGCAAGGAGAAAGCTGAATTACTTGTTGACGCATTTGAACAAGCTGGTCAAGTGATCTCAAACAATATGATTAACGGTCGTCCTATCCTAATCATAAAATTACATACACCAATGCAATTAAATGGTGCTAGCGTGCCATGTGTCGAGCTGCCCTTTCCTTCAGATAAGGTTTACCCTCAAGAAGGCTGGGAGCACATTGAGCTTGTCTTGCCCACTACAGCAACCACTTGTGAAGCACTCATCTCGGATTTATCAAGAAAAGTCCCGTCAATAACGGCTATTATTGAAGGAAAAACTGATATCAAAGTGAAGTTAAGCTCACCTCAAGGCGATAATGAGCGATTAGCAAACCCTACGATTGCTTTTAAGAAAGACGGTATTTGTATTAAAGTTCACCCTCATAGCATTGAAACTATTATTGCTAGTGAGCAATAAGGTCTTACTTTATTCGCCATTAGTCATACAAAAACACTAGCCACAAACTTGTTAGCCTGACCCAGTGGCTAATGTTTAACATGTATTTAATAGGATAGGTTTATTTAGTGAGCAAAGTAACCTTGCCAGTTTTTTGTTATGACTTGAAAGTGTTCAATACAAAACGACTTTCTATCAACTCGATAATCCTTTTCAATTTCATTCAGTAATGCCGGATACTTTTCTGGTTCAGAGCCATAGACTAAACACAGGCTTGAAAAGTACCTTTGTAAATCAAAACTATGCTCATCGATATACTCACCTAGCTCATAAAAATCAGGGCGGTGCTCTGATTCTAAAGCAAACAAATCTGCTGCATTGAGTAAGGCATCATCGCCAGCATCAATATAATTAAGCATGATAATAGCGGCAAAGTTATCTGCAGCATCCTCTTCTTTGCCCAATATTGGAATACCATTATCAGCAATATAAGCATGAGCAATCTCATGAAGTAGCGTATGTAATAACGCATCGACTGCGGCTTGCTCCGCTGAGTCAGCAAGCTCGGCCTTATAAGCATTTTGACTAAAATAGTCTATTGAATCGACGATAAATGAGTACGGGATATGAATGGTGTGAGTGTTGGGGTCATATAAAGGGCCATCTTGGCTCCCATACTTAATCAGCAGAGGATTGTTAAAAGTGAAGTAGGTTTCAGCCAATGCTTGTACTAACTGGTTAATTTCACTTCTTTTTATTATATCTTGATAACGTAAATCAGCTTTACTTGCAGGCAAATAAGTTACACTCATTTTCGCTTTTTCAGATGCTAAGCTGATACCAGATAACAAATAAATCGGTATTATTAGGGCGAGCAATAATTTCTTCATAATCATCTCCTTACATCACCCTATGATAAATAGCTAAACTTATTATCTATATTAATATTAATATCAGTATCGATAATATTATTCTTTTATAGCTTTCTCAGCAGCTAATACTGCTGACATCGGTGGCACAACGGTGACAGGATCTAAACGCATTTGATACCAATTAATACGCCAATCAAGGTGTGGGCCAGTAGCGCGTCCTGTTGCACCAATTTCAGCTAAATTTTGCCCTTGTTTCACTACATCACCGACTTTGGCATACAACTTACTTAAATGCAGAAATGTAGAATTAATACCATAACCATGATCAATAATAAGCGTGCCGCCTGAATAAAACATGTCAGGTTCAGCTAAAGTAATCACGCCATCGGCAGGTGAAACAACAACGGTTCCTGCAGGTCTTGCCACATCCACACCGTAATGCGGATTGCCTGGTTTACCGTTGTATACGCGCTGACTTCCATAAACCCCTGATATACGTCCTGTAACAGGCCAGATAAAATCCTGCATGAACGCCGTTTGTTCACTAAATGTATTTCTTGCCGTGCGGGTTAGTTTCGCATCTTTAGCAGCGCGTTCTTGTGCAGCTGGATTCGGCTTCATTATTTTTTTACTGATGCCAGTGACGCGATCAATTTTGTATTCTTTTGCTTTGACCGTCATTGGTTTTAATTCAGTTAATCCGTCCGGATATACCACTTCGAGCATTTGCTCTTTAGCGGCATCTCGTTCAAATCCAAACGCAAACTTACCTTGAGGCGTCACTTGAATCGCTTCGCCATTAAGTTTTACAACGCTACCTTCAGGAACAGCGCCTCGGATCAGTGCACCTTGTTCAAATTGTCCTTGAAGCTGGATTTGAGCATGAGCGGTAAAAGCGATAAAACTAGCACTCAGCAGTGAAAGCACACAAAACTTTTTACATTTATTGTCAGACATGTACGATGCATTCCTAATGTATATGTATTCTATTTAGATTCAGGTCGTTAAAGAATTAACGAATAGGCATCTTTTCAGCCAATTTATACAATAGTATGGTTTTAAACTAATAGATTCAAACTGTTAATCATAAGCGAAAGTTAACCCATTCAAGACAGCACTCTTTATAGATAAAAGATAGATTAAAAAGAGAATAAAAGGATTCTTGTAAGGCTAAAAAGAACTAATCAGGGGATGTTGATTTGAAAAATGTATAAAGCTTAATAGAGCATCTTGACTCTATTAAGCTTTGTAAAACATGCTACTTAACAGCAATGGCACCTTTGCCAATACCTTCAAAGGCAATCACTTTAAATTCTGACTCAGGAGACTGTTTTGACATAGACTCTGCTAAAAATTGTGCCAATAACTCTACTGTGGTGTCATGGGGAATGATGTCACAGCAAGATTTAGGCATCGCAAGCTGAAAGTCACCTTGGGGGGCTTGATAGTGAAAGCCGTAATGAGTTGCATCATTCACTTTAGCTTGCTTTGATAAAGACAGAGTGCTGACATCAACAATATCTTCTTCACTTCCTAAATATATATCTTGCCATCTATCGGCCCAATATTGATCCCATTTAGGTGCTGCAATACCGTTTTCAAATACAGTAATTGGACTACGATGTCCGTGGGCGATACGCTGGCAATTGCCGTCGTGCTTTCTAAGACCGTGACTGTAATGGTAGTAAGGCGTATCTAACACTTCATTACGAAGCGTTAAGCTAATACCTTCAACATTATCAGGTAAAGCTTCACGTAGCGCTTTGATTAAGAATGAATTAACACTTTCAAAGTCAATCACTTCGGTAGGCACAAGTGCAAATGCTTGTGACGGACACGCAAGATGAATGTCACCTTGTTGGCTTGAAAAATCCATCCAAACTCTGTCACCCTTTTGCTGCCATCTCACTTCACTGCATGCTGTAGGAATTAATAGTCGGTGGTCTGCGACATCATCGATGGTATTTTTAATGGTTTTTTTAACTTTTGAAAAGTCCAAAACCATATTCTGCTCATCCAGACCGCCATCAAGCAATACATCGACAATCCAGCTTTCTCCCACCATGCCGCGAATTGGACACAAATAAGAGAAATCAATAACGGTTAAATCTTTTACAAACAATTGCATTAAAGCTCCTAGGCAGAAAAACAGTCCGCCTCAGTCAACGTATCCCAATATAGCAATGGCTAAAGGGAATAATAAATATTGTTGGCTATTCTAAACAAAACAAGCGCTAGGAGCGAGTAAACAAGCTGAGAATATGAAATTGTTTTCAAAGGGGCTTATTCTATTTTGTAACCCACACCATAAATTGAATGAAGTAAGTCAATTTGAGTTTGGTGCATTGTTAGTTTGGCTCTTAGGTTTTTAATGTGGCTATCAATGGTACGAGAACTCACTACGCGGTCATCGACATAACAAACTTGCATTAAACTATCACGGCTATGAACCACCCCAGGACGTTTTAACATGGTTTGCAGTAGTCGAAACTCGACAGGGGTTAACTCCACTTCGACACTCGAAACAAAACACTTAAAGCGCTGGATATTGATTAAAATATGTTTATAAGCAATTTCATCTTCACTAATTTTAGGTTCAACATCTATCCGACGTAAAATAGTTTTGACTCTGGCAACGACTTCTCTGGCTGAAAACGGCTTACATACATAATCGTCAGCGCCAACCTCTAATCCGATAAGGCGATCAATTTCATCTACTCTTGCCGTGAGCATTAATAAAGGAATAGATGAGAATTGGCGTACTTCTTTGCAGATCGTTAAACCATCTTTATGAGGCAACATGAGATCTAAAATAACAAAATCAATATTGCCACTTTTAATGGTTTCGACAGCGCGAAGCCCATCATTTAACACCTGAGTCTCGAAGCCTTCTAACTCAAGGAAATCAACGAGTACTTGCGCAATTTTTTGTTCATCTTCAACAATTAACACTTTCATATTAGGGTAATCTGTACTCATTATTTTTTATGACTCTTTTTGCAAAGGTAGAACAATTTCAATACATAGGCCACCTAAATTAGATGGTCTTGCGCTAATCAGCCCGTCATGAGCCTCAACAATATTTCTGCTAATCGTTAAACCTAGACCTGCACCATTATTTCGCCTAACTCGTGAGCTATCTTGCCGATGTAGAGGGTCAAATAAAAGTTCGCACTCTGATGCATCGACAGACGGTTTTGTGTCATTAAATACAATCAATAGACGTTCTTTCTCAGTGATGAGGTCTATAGATAGGCGCCCTGGGCTATCAGTGTAGGCAACTGAGTTTAAAATCACATTGGCTAACAATTGCCGAAGCCTCATCGCATCACCAGTGATAAAAATGGGCTCATCAGCGGTAAAACTCACTGCGATGTCTTTTTCACTGATCTTATCTTCTAGTGATAGTAATGTTTCATTAATACATTGGGTAATATTAAGAGACTCAAACTGATACTTTAAGCCGCCAACATCAGATAAAGAAAGCTGATATAAGTCGTCAACCAAATGCTTAATTCGCATCACTTCCTGCTCTAGTGAAGTCAGTTGCTGTTGATTAAAAGGCCGGATGCCAGCTTTTATAGCGTCGATTTCACCACAAAGAATACTCAATGGCGTTCGCAGTTCATGTGAGATATCGGCAAACCAACGATTTTTAGCACTGCGTGTATTTTCTAAAGTCACAGCAAGGTGATCAATATCATTCATTAGCAGCCCCAGTTCGTCTTGACGGTCTAAATTAAAGCGTTCTGAGTAATTCCCCTTAGATAAATGAGATATCCCTTTTACAACTTCTCTTACAGGCATAAGTAACACCCGTGCCAATAGCCATGAAATAATAATGGCTAACGATAAACAAAGTAGACCTATCCAAATGCTGGTCCATAATTGTTGCTTCGCAAACGCCTTAGCCGAAATACTATTTACTTCAAAAATAGGGTTACTGTATAACGTGGCAACGACCTCATCGTTATATAAAACAGGCATGCTGATGCTGCCATCAATATCGTCAAATGCATCACCAGCTAAACGCTCACCCGCTGGATTATATATTGATGTTGGTGGGCCTAGTCTTCTGGGCGGTCCTGCTTTTCTAGCATCTCGTAAATGCGGTGGTGGCCCACGCCTTACTCTTTCTTCAGGACCCGAATCAACGCCTTTGATAGCATCAACGAAAAGAGGTCTAGGAGGTAATTTCCTGTCACCATTGGTAACTAACTTTAATGGGTCTGCAGAAAACACTCTTAACAAGGTATTTAATTGTTGTACAGAGACGTTATCCCAACTTTGGCCTGATTGACCATATAAAGAAGAAAAAGAATTGGATAATGTATGTAATCGCTCTTCTTCTAAGGAATGAATGTAATTAACAAAGCCTTGATCAAAACTCCACCTCGCAAGTGATAAGGTTGCGATAAGAACAATACTGGTCAGCCCAATGAATGCTAAAAAAAGTTTTTGAGATATCTTCATGAAACCAAACCCAACAAGCTCTATAAAATTACCCTAAATGATTGCATCTACATTTTGAATCAAGCACATAACTTGATAAATTTACGGATAAATTAGGAAACAGTTCAACAGTATATATAGCTTACACAAATCCCACTACCAAACCTTTAAAACTCCATAAAATCTGCACATTTTCTACATACTTGATTGTTACTGTGCTTATCAATTTAAGGCAATAAGGAACTCAAATGATTAAAACACTTAAAAGCTTTACCGTATTGAGTCTGGTTTTGTGCTTCTCATCCGGCTTGATGACTGAAGCTGCTGAACGTCAAATGCGTAAACCGCCACAAGAAGCGTATGACATCTGTGAGGACAAAAATGAAGCCGATGTCGTCACCATTACAACCCCAGACGGAGATGAAGTGGAAGCAACGTGCCAGCTAATGGATGATGAATTGGTTGCAGTGCCTGATAATCATCCACAACGTGGCCGCTCTAAAGGAAATAGAGGTTAACATGCAATTTGAAGTCTGTTTATCTGGCAGGAATGTTAAAGTCAACCAATGGAATAAAACTGATAACCATAGGCGGCTAGCACATCAATTACACATACTAGATATAATAGATGATCATATTCATGCTGCGGTTAACTCGCTTTCTGAGGTTGAGCAAACATCAATCTCAGAAATGCTTACTTTACTAAATATTGCTCAACAAAGTGGTCTTAGAATGTCTATAGAAGGATTAAAGCCACATGTAAGTAACTTATCATATCAAGACTTGGCCACGGTTTTTGTTGATATTTTAAGGCAGATTAGTCAGCTAGACTCAGATTTGTTCATGCCTAACTGACTAAAAAGAGGTCAGAATAATAGAATGACAGCATAGTATTAGTGGCTAATAATGCGAAGATGACGCCGATGAAAGACACCATTACATTTGGGGCAGTATTGGGGTCAGAGTTGCTGGTAATTGTGGCTTACTGAAAAAGTAACCTTGTGCTTGGTCGCATCCATTTTCTAACAAGAAAGCAGCTTGTTCTTTCGTTTCCACACCTTCAGCGATAACGGTCAGTTTTAATGCATGCCCCATCGCAACTATCGCTTTAGCAATCGCAGTATTGTTACTGTCATCAGGAATATCCGCAACAAATGATTGATCAATCTTTAGTACATTGATCGGCAATTTTTTTAAATAACTTAATGATGAATATCCGGTTCCAAAGTCATCAACAGATAACTGAATCCCCATATTTCCTAATCGCTTTAGATCGTTGATGACTTTCTCAGGCTCATACATCATACAACTTTCTGTGATTTCTAGTTCAAGTCGATTAGCAGGAAAGCCAGTGTCAGCAAGCACCTTTTCAACATCGTCAATAAAACTTGAACGTTGAAACTGCAAACTCGCTACATTTACCGCTAAATGACCAAATTGATAACCTGCTTCAAGCCAGGTTTTACCTTGCTTACAAGCCATCGTTAATACCATTAAACCGATTTGATGAATTAATCCAGTTTTCTCAGCTATCGGGATAAACTCAGCAGGTGAAATGACACCATGCTCTGGGTGTTGCCAACGGATCAATGATTCTAAACCGACAAGCTTACTATCAAGCAGAGATAGTTTTGGCTGATAAACAAGATGAAATTGATTCTCTTGAATAGCTTCGTGCAGCGCACTTTGAATTTTTAAATGTTCAACAGAATTGAGCGTCATAGTTGAATCATAAAAAGTGACATTGTTACGTCCATTTTGTTTAGCAATGTGTAACGCTGTATCTGTATTTTGTAATAGCTGTTCAAAGTTTAATGTGTCATTTGGGAATACTGACACGCCCATACTTAGCGTAACTCTAATAAGTGGCCTATCATCGAACTTGAAAGGTTGTTCGATCATAGATTTTAATTTATTAATCTTACGTAAAATCAATTCATGTTGATGAATATCAGTCAGTAGAAGCACAAACTCATCACTACTAAGTCGAGCCACAATACAATGCTCACCACTAAGTTGAGATAACCTTTCGCCTACTTCGATTAATAATTTATCCCCGACGTCATGCCCTAAGCTGTCATTGATATGCTTAAAGAAATCAATATCAAAAAATACGACCGCTAATTGTGTTTGCTGATGTAATGCTTTTTCAACCCGCTTTTGTAGAATTGACCTAAACAATAACCGGTTAGGTAATTGCGTCAAAGTATCGTAATAAGAAAGATTAGCGAGTTTTTCTTCATTACGCTTTTGAGTCGAAATGTCAGCAAACACTGCGACAAAGTAATTAATTTTATCTTCTTGGCTGTAAATCGCATTAATGGTGACTGACTGAGGGAAGATTTCGCCTGACTTACGTCGGTTCCAAATTTCACCATGCCACTTACCTTTTACAAGTAAGGTATTCCACATTTTTGAAAAAAATAGTGAATCGTGTTTGCCAGAGTTTAAAATTCTTGGGTTTTGACCCAATGCTTCACTACGCTCATAGCCAGTTATTTTACTGAATGCTGCATTCACCTCAGTGATATTGCCGTCGCGATCTGTGACTAAGACGCCTTCAACAGTGTTTTCAAATACACTTTCAGCTAATAACAGTTGCGTTTGGGTTTCTTTATGTCGAGCTATGTTACGCGTAATACCAATAATACCGACCAGCTTATCTTGGCTGTCATAGAGCGGCGCTTTTGTGGTTTCTAACCAATGTCGCTTGTTATTTTCATCAATCCGTTCGCATTCTCCGACAACAACAGGCTTTCCTTCTATTTCAGCTTGCCTATCACCTTGAACAAAGGAGTCAGCCGTATCAGAATCAAATAAATCGTGATCATATTGGCCAATAATTTCAGAATGTGATTTATTCCAAGCTATATCCACACTTTGATTACAAACAGCATATTGACCAGAGAGGTCCTTAATCCAGATATGTTCTTCAAAAGCGTTAATAAAGTTCTGTAAATTAATCCCGTTTAAATGGACATTTTCATCAAATTCACATTGAAACGACAAACTTTGGGCAGCCATAAGCAAAGTCACTTCAACTTGTTGTGAATCATGGGTTAACTGACACACTGAGCATATAAAAGAAATGACTTGACCCTCTTTGTCATTTCCAAAATGTACAGGGAGGCTATTGAGCTTATAATGTTTGTCTTGGTAACAAAAATCGGAATGGATTACGTTAAACGGTGACGTTGAAGTATTAAAATCTTTGATAAGACTTTTGCATTCTTTAACCACTAAATGGGTAAACTCAGAAACTGAATCACAAGGTAATTCAATCTGATGTTCAGATGTGATTAATAGGCTTTGTTCATCAACAGAAACGACATATACAGATGAATGTAATGCTTTGGCTGCTAGATCGATAGTTTGCTGCCAGCGATTCACTGCAGCTTCTGTTAATTTATGCATTATATTAGCTAATCCCTACCAAGTGGTAGTCATCAATTCGCAAAGTATATAACCCCAAATTCAAAATTTGAATAACCTAATTCAGTATATGCTAACCAGATCATTATTGTGCCCAAACAAAACAAAACGCGCGCAACAAAAGTGCAGCACAAAACTTACAACTACCTATCTATTTACACTTTTGTGCTGCGGAGGTATGAGCAAAAAATACCTAAACGAACGTGTTATAAATAATAAAGCGACCCAATCTTGTGATGAATGTAATGAATTTATCCCAAATATTCATGATCATACCTTAAGCACAGATTTTAATTCATCTTACTAATCAGCAAATAGCGTTAATAATCATGTTTATGTCACTTATGATTAAGAAAACTTATGCACTTAACGATGGTCTATTTGTACATGGGCATATCGTCCACACTGTTTTTCGCTACACTCAACTCACTTAACAATCAGATACAAAAAAGCCCTGACTTATTAAGTCAGGGCTTTCACGACTCTCTTAAAAGAGAAATTAGGCACTTAGCGATGAGCGACTTTCTCATAGGCATATCGTCCACTCTGTCTTTCGCTACACTCAATCCACTTAACAATCAGACACAAAAAAGCCCGTTACGTGAGTAACGGGCTATCTGCTCTCAATTAAGAGAAATTAGGCACTTGGCAATGACCTTCTTTCACATGGGCATATCGTCCACACTGTCTTTCGCTGTACTAAATTTTGACTAGCTATGTACGGAAAAAGCCCTGACTATTAAGTCAGGGCTTTCTCGACTCTCTTAAAAGAGAAATTAGGCGCTTGGCAATGACCTACTTTCACATGGGCATATCGTCCACACTGTCTTTCGCTGTACTAAATTTTGACTAGCTCTATGTACGAAAAAAGCCCTGACTATTAAGTCAGGGCTTTCTCGGCTCTCTTAAAAGAGAAATTAGGCGCTTGGCAATGACCTACTTTCACATGGGGAGACCCCACACTATCATCGGCGCGATTGCGTTTCACTACTGAGTTCGGGATGGGATCAGGTGGTACCACAATGCTATTGTCACCAAGCAAATTCGGTGTTAATCGCTTATCGCAATTAACTAAATTCGGAAAGCTGTTTGAGTTTTCTACTTTATTAAGCGCTTTATATTCTTCACTAAGTCTTACCTTCAACAGTAAGTAATAAATCTAGTTACCATCAACTCAGATACACCTACATGGATGTAGGCAGTGCCAAGAAATGATTGGACTCATTTCTGGTAAAACTCATCTGGGTTGTATGGTTAAGCCTCACGAGTCATTAGTACAGGTTAGCTCAACGCCTCACAACGCTTACACACCCTGCCTATCAACGTCCTAGTCTCGAACGGCTCTTTAGAGGAATTAAATTCCTAGGGATGACTCATCTTAGGACTCGCTTCCCGCTTAGATGCTTTCAGCGGTTAT